>NZ_JBIUSY010000008.1:0-578330 GCF_044741565.1 Streptomyces sp. NPDC088147
ACACCACCCCCACCCACACCACCCTCCACATCACCGGCCACCAAAACACCACCCCCATCTTCACCACCACCCTCACCACCCCCCACACCACAACCACCTAACACCCAGCACGACACACCGGAACCCGACCCCGGAACCGGAGGTCGGAGAGTCAGGGGCCCGGGGGCCCGGAAGGCCGGGGATCGAGGGGCAACAGACCGGGGGCAACAAGCCCAGGAGCCGAGGTAAGCCGAGGGCGCCTGAGACCGAGGGACCAGGAACCGAGCCCAAGCCTAAGAGGACCTAAAGCGTGTATCGAATGTCGGCGGCTGTCCCGGTCACGCTGCAATCGCGTCCTCACTGGCGAGGAACGGATTCAACAGCGTGAGCAGGGTGTGTGGTCGGTGCAGGGGAATGATGTGGCCACAGTCCTCGATGACGTGTCCGGTGAGGTCATCGGTGACGGGGCGGAGTTGGCGTTCCAGCGCGGCGCCGACGGGGTGTGCGCCCAGTGCCATGGTGGGCACCGTCAGGCGGGCGGTGGTGACGGCTTGCGCGATCTGCAGTGCGCTTTCGGGCAGTGCCCGGTAGTAGGAGAACGCGCGGCTCAATGCGGGGCTGCCCGTGTATGCGTGGACAAAGGCGTCCCGGATGGCAGGGGGCACTCCGTCGCCGAGCGTGCCGGTGTGCAGGAACCAGTCGATGTAGGCGGCCTCGTGGCCTTCCAGCACGGTCTCGGCGAGGCCGGGTGCGGCGGTATGGAAGCCGAACCACCACGGTGGCCCGCCGGCCAGGAAGTCCTCGGCGCCGGGCAGCCCGCCCAGCACGGACTCCATGAGGACCAGGCGCCGGACGAGACCGGGGTGGCGCAGGGCGAGGAGGAAGGCCGCCGGGGTACCCGCGTCGATTCCCACTACGGCGGCCGGAGCCACGCCGAGTTCGGTGAGAAGCGCTGCGGCGTCCTCGGCCAGGGTGCCGGCGTCGTACCCGGAGGCGGCCGGGCTGCTCGCGCCGAATCCGCGCAGGTCCGGCGCGATGACGCGGTAGCGGTCGGACAGGCCGGCCATGATGTCCGTCCATAGCTCCCAGGTGTGCGGAAAGCCGTGCAGCAGCAAGACGGCCGGGCCGGATCCGGCGAGGGCGACGTTGAGTTCGACACCATTGACAGGGACACGCCGCAGTTCGGGCACGGAGGGACTCCAGGGGTGGTGAGGGATGGTGACACGGTCACGCTAGGGAACTAGCCTGGTCCTTCCAAGACGGCACTTTCCCCTCAGGTGGTGAGCCCCGGGTGACCACGTCCATGCCCGGCGAACCCGGTCGGCGGCCGGGTGAGCGCGGTGATCTGCTGGACCCCCGCTGCCCGACCCGCCAGTTGCTCGACCGTATCGGCACCAAGTGGACGTCGATGGTGGTCAAGGTGCTGGCCGAGACGGATCCCGGCGAACTCCGGTTCGCGGAACTTCGGCGTCGCATTCCGGGCATCTCGCAGAAGATGCTGTCTGTCACGCTGCAGAGCCTGGTCCGCGACGGCCTGGTCGCGCGCCGCGTGGAACCCACAGTGCCACCCGCCGTCCACTACCGGCTCACCGAGCTCGGCCTGTCCCTCGAAAGGCCGCTCTCCGCCCTGCGGGTCTGGGCCGAGACACACATGCCCGAGATCGACCACAACAACCGGCTCGCCGGAGCCTGACCTCCTCAGCAGGAAGAGCCAGCGACGGCCACAGCCACTCGTCGACGGCCGCAACAAGGACGGTCCCCTCATAGCGGACCGCCAGCCTGCCATAACGCACGGCGACCGCACGGCGCCTTCCGAGGCAGCTGATCCCGCACTCGGCCCCGAAGCGCGCCCGGTAGCCGCCCGGGTCAAAGCGCGGCGGCCAGCCACCACCGGAACGACCCGACCTCATACCCCACCCTCAACGTGACAGCACCCCCGTGCAGGTCCGGTTATTCGACCGGGTTCCCTCTGGCGCCCAAGGTGATTCAGGCAGTACACACGATGCAGCGAGCCAGTGGTGGCACGGGTGAACGGGGGAACGGTATGGATCCGGAGCTTGCGGGCCTTGCTTCCGTAGCGGCTGCGACAGTGGTGCAACTGCTGACGACGGCCGGTTGGGAGCGGGCACAGAACTCGATGGGTGCGCTATGGCGTCGCGTGTACCCAGACCGGGCGGACATGGTGGAGACCGAACTCGAGGAATCCCGTGCGGTGTTGCTTGCCGCACGGCAGGACGCCGACGAACCGGCCGAGGCCGAACAGACCGAAGCGGAGCTGGTCAGCGAGTGGCAGGGGCGGCTGCGCAGGCTACTTGCGGCCGAGCCCGAACTCGCCGCGGAACTGCGCAGGATCCTCGCCGAGGACCTGGGCCCCGAGCCGCCCGGCAGCGGCCGGGACGAGCCGTCGGTGACGGTGTCCGTGCGGGCCTTGGACAGCAGCCGGGTCTACGTCGCCGGGCGCGATCAGCACATCACCGAAGCGGTTGATCGATGAGCCCCGAAGAGCCGCAGGCGGATCGCGACACCGAACCCCCGGACTCCGCAGGCCACCCGGCGGACGGCGCGCACGGCACGCCACGCGCTGCGGGCGAGGGCATCCACATCGAGGCATACGTCCGCGATCACGGAGGCATCAACGTAGCCGGCCGCGACCAGCACTTCCACTACGTCGACGGAGTACGCAAACGCCGCCGCACCGAGGCGGGCAGACCGGTGCCGGACTGCCCCTATCCGGGGCTGGCGGCCTTCGGGCAAGAGCACGAACGGTGGTTCTTCGGACGAGAGGCGCTCGTCGCCGAGTTGACCGACCGCCTCGACCGGCGCCTGGACTCGGGCCGGCTCCAGGCGGTCGTGGCCCCGTCGGGCGCGGGCAAGTCCTCGCTGCTGCGGGCCGGGCTGCTGCCGCACTTGGACCGGGCCGCGCTGCCCGGCTCCGACCGATGGCCGAAACTCTTGCTCACCCCCAGCGCCCACCCGCTCCGTGCCCTGGCTGACCAGATCGTGGCGCTCCGCGGCGCCGGCCCGGAGGTGACGGCCGCGGATCTCGTCGCCGACCCGCCGCGGTGCCTCCCGGTCCTGGCCGAGGCCCTGTGCAACGCCCTGCCGGGACAGCCCACGCGAGCGGTCATCGTGGTCGACCAGTTCGAGGAGCTCTTCACACTCTGTACCGACGAGCAGCAACGGCACTCCTTCGTCACACTGCTCGCCCGCCTTGCGGGCGGTCAGGCCTACCCCGGCACGGAGGGCACCCCGCGGGCCCTCGTGGTCCTGGGCATCCGGTCCGACTTCTACGCCGCGTGCGTCGATCACCCTCCCCTGCGCGCCGCGCTGCAGGACGCCCCGCTGGTCGTCGGCCCCATGACGGACGAGGAATTACGCGAAGCCGTCCTGCTGCCCGCCAGGGACGTGGGGCTCGACGTAGAGGACGGACTGGTCGAGCTGCTCCTGCACGACCTGGGCGCCACCACGGCGATGGGTCCCGCTGGGGAAGCACGCTACGAGGCCGGGCGCCTGCCGCTGCTCGCACACGCCCTGCGGGTCTGCTGGCAGCAGCGGCACGGCGCCACACTCACCGTGCGCGGGTACCGCGACACCGGAGGCATCCAAGGCGCCATCGCCTCGACCGCCGAACACGTCTATAGCGGCCTCGACGACGACGAGCGGCGCGTGGCGCAGTCGCTCTTCCTGCGGATGGTGCGGGTCGGCGACAGCACGAAGGACGTTCGGCGGCGCCTGGGCCGCGCCGAGTTGGCGGATGTCGGCGGCGGCCGTGCCGAGCCGGTGGTGGACGCGTTCACCCGGGCCCGGCTGCTCACCCGCGAGCAGGAAACCGTCGAGATCACCCACGAGGCTCTGTTGCACACCTGGCCCCGGCTGCGCGGCTGGATCGACGCCGACCGGGCCGGGCGCCTCACCCACCAGAACCTGGAGGAGACGGCGGCCACGTGGGACGAGAGCGGCCGTGACCCGGCGCTTCTCTACCGCGGCGGCCCCCTTGAGATCGCGTGCACCTGGGCGCTCAACGCCCCGCCACACAGCCTGAGTTCGGCGGCGCAGGCGTTCCTCGCCGCCGGGGAGCGGGTGCGGCGCCGCACCGCCCGGCAGCGGAACGCGGTCATCGCCGTCCTCGCCGTCCTGACCCTGCTCGCCTCGGGTGCTGCAGGCTTCGCTTTCAAGCAGCAGGGCGAGGCCGTACACCAGCGGGACCTCGCCGTGTACAACCGGGTCGTCGCCGAAGCCGACCGTCTGCGCGGCACGGACCAGTCACTGGCCGCCCAGCTCGACCTGGTGGCGCACCGGATGCGGCCCGGCGATGAGACGTACACCCGGTTGCTGAACTCCGGGAACACCCCGCTGTCCAAGCAGTTGAAGGGCCACACCGAACGGGTCTCGTCGGTGGCGTTCAGCCCGGACGGACGCACCCTGGCCACCGGCAGCGGCGATGCCACGATCCGGCTGTGGGACACCTCCGACCCACGCAGCCCCCGCGCCCTGGGACGGCCGTTGACCGGCTACACCAAGGCTGTGATGTCCGTGGCGTTCAGCCCGGACGGACGCACCCTGGCCACCGCCGGTGACGACCGCGACCGGTGGGTCCGCCTGTGGGACGTGTCCGACCCTTCGGATCCCGAGCCTGTCGGCCAACCACTGACCGGGCATGACGCCGTGATCAGCGGGGTGGCGTTCAGCCCGGACGGCGACCTGCTCGCCAGCAGCTCCGGCGATGCCACGGTCCGGCTGTGGGACGTGTCGGACCCGGCCGATGCCAAGCCCGTGGGCAAACCGCTCAAGGACGGTCCGGGCAGACTCTGGGCAGTGGCGTTCGCCCCGGACGGCAAGACGCTCGCCACCGGGGCCGACGACTTCAAGGCCCGGTTGTGGGATGTGTCCGACCCGAAGAAGCCAAAGCGACGCGGGGCCCCGCTCAAGGGCCACACCAACACCGTCGCGTCCCTGGCGTTCAGCCCCGACAGCCGGACCCTCGCCACCGGCAGCGGCGACTCCACCGTACGGCTGTGGAACGTCGCGGATCCTGACAAGCCCACGCACGCCAACCAACTCCTCAAGGGGCGCAGCACCGTGGTCTCCTCGGTGGCGTTCAGCCCGGACGGGCGGACTTTGGCCACCGCAAGCGCGGACGCGACGGTGCAGTTGTGGAGCGTCTCCGACCCGATACGTCCCAAGGCGCTCGGGCAGGCATGGACGGGGCACAGCAACACCGTCGCGGCGGTGGCGTTCAGCCCCGACGGACACACTCTCGCCTCCGGCAGCTACGACCAGACGGCACGCCTGTGGGACATGCCGCGCACGCTGCTGACCGGCCACATCAACGGTGTGATCGGGGTGGCGTTCGGCCCGGACGGGCGGCTCTTTGCCACCGGCGGTCTGGACGGGGCGGTGCGGCTGTGGGACACGTCGGAGCATGGCCGTCCGAAGCTGCTCGGCCGGGGGTTCCAGGCTCATACCGACGGCGTCAGGTCCCTGGCGTTCAGCCCGGACGGGGAGTTCCTCGCGAGTGCCGGGTATGACGGCGTGATCCAGCTGTGGAACATCTCCGATCCGTCCAAGCCCAAGTACCTGGGTGATCCTCTGACCGGACACGAGGGCGGCATCTGGACCATGGCGTTCAGCCCGGACGGAAAGACCCTGGCCACCGGCGGCCAGGACGCCACGATCCGCCTGTGGGACGTCACGGAGCCGGACCGCGCCGGACCGGTCGGCCGTCCGGTGCGGCACCACGAGGGCATGGTGCTCGCCGTGGCGTTCAGTCCGGACGGCGACATGCTGGCCAGCGGCAGCTACGACGCCACGGCTCAGCTGTGGGACGTCCGCGACCGGGCCGGACCCGAGCGCGTCGGCCGGCCACTGAAGGGCCACATCAACGGCGTCGCCTCCCTTGCGTTCAGCCCGGACGGAAAGACTCTCGTTACCGGCAGCAACGACTTCTCGGTGCGCTTGTGGAACATCTCCATGCCCAGCCGCCCCACCGGCCTCGGCGAGCCGCTGACCGGGCACACCGACTCCGTGTACGCCGTTGCCTTCAGCCCGGACGGCAGCACCCTCGCCACGGGCAGCTACGGCCAGTCGTCGGTGCAGCTGTGGGACGTCCGCACGCCCGCCCGGCCGAGCCGTCGCGGCCTGCCGCTGAACGCCCACACCGACTCCGTGTACGCCGTTGCCTTCAGCCGGGACGGGAAGACGCTGGCCACCGGCAGCCTCGACCAGTCGGCCCGGCTGTGGCAGCTCGACGTGGACACGAGCATCGAGAGAATCTGCGTCGACACCGAGCCCCTCAGCCCCCAGCAATGGCGCCGCTTCGTCGGGGACGGCCCCGCGTACGCCCCGCCGTGCCCCTGACCTGCACAGGCCGGGGCTGATCGGAAGGCGTTGTCACGCTGCTCGTGGGGCCGGTGAGTTGGTGTGTGTGCACGACCATCCCCGGTTGGTATGCACCACCGCCTCCACCAGCGGCATCATCCGCAACAGCCGGTTCCGCTGCGACTCCACCATGAAAACCTCCCGCCGCAACGACCGGCAAGGCTGCGTCGCCCTCGGCCACACCCCCACCTTCGAACTGCCCTCCGTCACCCCGGAGCAGACCTGGCACGTGGAGAAGTCCATGCGGTCCGGACTGCCCGGCGCCCCCGGGCGCCCACTGCACCGCCAGGCCGACAAGGGCAAGCGGGACATCAAGCGGCAGCAGTCCTGCCCCCAAGTCCGGGCCCGTACATGACGCCCGCGCACCACACACAGGCGACACGGACAGACGGCTTGCAAACCGGACTCGGCGGACACGGCAGACGCGACAGGTGCGGCCGGCTCGACAGGCGCTGACAGACGCGGTGTCACGCTTCGGGCAGCCGGCGCGGCCCCCGGGGACTCGGCTCTCTGTAAGATACGAACTCGCCGGTTTTTTTGTGGACCGGGACAGCGGCCGTGCAGGTGAAGGAGGCGAAAGTGGCGAAACAGGACAGAGCCATCCGTACGCGTCAGACGATCCTGGGGGCAGCAGCCCGCGTGTTCGAAGAACACGGATACCAGGCAGCCACCATCACCGAAATCCTCACCACCGCGGGCGTCACCAAAGGCGCCCTCTACTTCCACTTCCAGTCCAAGGAAGACCTCGCCCACGGCGTACTCAGCGAACAGGACCAACGCCTCACCGTCCCCGACCGCCCCTGCAAAATCCAGGAAGTCGTCGACGTCATCATGCTCCACGCCCACCGCCTCCAGACCGACCCCATGGTCCGTGCCGGCGTCCGCCTCTCACTCGACCAGCAAGCACACGACCTCGACCGCAGCGGCCCCTTCCTCAACTGGGCCACCGTCATGCGCGAACACCTCGAAAAAGCACAGACCCAAGGCGAACTCCTCCCCCACGTCCAGCCCGCCGAAAGCGCAGACATCCTCGTAGGAAGCTTCGCCGGCATCCAGGCCATGTCCCAAGCACTCACCGACTACCACGACCTCACCGACCGCGTCCGCGCCCTCCTCCACCACCTCCTCCCCAACATCATCCACGCCTCCATCCTCACCACCCTCGACCTCACCCCCACCCGAGGACAAACCGTCTACAACGAACTCACCACCACACCCCACACCACCACCCCATAACACGCAGCAACACTTGTTCTCGCCGATCATGTCCGGAGCCAGCCGTGAGGGCTGCCGCTGTTGTGGTGCCGAGGAGGGCGTAGCCGCGCCTGTCGAACCAAGTGGTCACGTCCTCCGGCGGAGCTTGGCCGGCCGCACGAGCGTGACCAGCGGAATGTCATCAGGCGGATCGGAAAGCCAGAACTGCACCGACTCGCCCTCGGCGGCAGGCCATTCGGTCGGCACCCAGCACTCCGGCAGCTCCGGCCCAAAGGCGCGCTCGCGGATCCCACGGCGCCCGCGTACTGCCGCACCACACAGGCCGACGCATCGCCGTCATCGAGGAAGCCCGTGGCAAACGGTCCGCGTCCGCGTTCCGGGCGGCCGTGAGGCACCGGCCGCCCGGAACGGCCGTTCGCGGAACTCTCAGACGCGGTAGGGGTTGCGCAGATAGGTCAGGCTCAGATCGCCCGTGTTGCCGAAGTACCGGGAGACCAGGTACGCGGGATCCGTCGCGATCACGCCCGCCTGGAGGTCGCTGCCGTCGTTCATGTCGTCCCAGGTCCAGGGGGTGTGCGCCGCGTTGGCCTTGCCGTTGTCCCCGCGGAACGCGCCCCACCCGGCGTACGTCTCACTGCTGTTGCGACGGCCCCAGAGACTGTCGGAGGCGGTGAGGTCGGTGAGTCCGTACCGCGCGTCGCGGTCGTTGCCGCCGGTCGGGACCGAACCCGCGCCTCGGCTCGGCTTGAAGACGATTCCGTCGCCGCCCGGGAAGTCGGCGCCGTTCCAGGCGTAGGCACCGTGACCGCGCGCTTCCTGGAAGCTCGTCGGGTGCGCCGCACCGTCGTAGGCCTGCATGATCACCGTGCCGTCGATGCTTTCGCGGCCGTTGGTGAAAGGGCTGCCGGGCGGCGTGTACGAGTAGAAGTTGTCGTGTGCGAGCGTCACAACCGCCTGAAGGGCGCCGTACTCGCTTCCGTCCTTACGGACGACCTCCAACTGGCCCTCCATGTCGTTCTCGTGGGAGAAGAGGTTCAGCGGGTAGTCCTTCCAGTCCCGGGGGTGGAAGAAGGCATAGGTGATGTACCAGTGCGTCCCGGTCTCGACCACCGAGTAGTACGCGGTGCCCGTCAGCCGTGAGGTGTTGGCGTCGAGGTTCTCCCAGTTGTTGAGAGTGTTCCAGTCGCCGTCGTAGTTCACCGGCGCCAGGTAGTCGGCGGAGTAGTACTTCGATGAGGTGTCCTGGTAATGCAGGGGCGCCCAGCGGTAGGCGAGGTCGGCGTCACTGGGGGCGGCCTGTGCCGGCGGGGCGAAGAGCAGTGTGGTGGCGCCCACGAACGCGGCAGACAGGGTGGCCAGGGCGGATCTCCAACGGGTCACGGTGGTCCTTCGGTAGGGAGGTCGGAGTGGCGACTCCCCATGATCGGGACCGGCAGGCCCTGCGCGAAGCCCTGGACAGTGAATGTTCAACGGCGAGAGGTGATTGTTCACCCGGGCGCTTCGGAGCGTACCCAAGTTCCCTTGGATCCCCGGATGTTGTGTCCTTCGGCGAACGGTCGCAGTGACAGCAACACGAACGCATGGAAACGGCACCTTCGATCGGATTCACGCGCAGCCGACAATGCCGGCGGCATCACCGCGGACCGGTATGCGGAGATCGTCGCTGAGCTGCGCGAACTGGTCCGCACCGCTTGGCGGAGGACATCGGCCCTGTCCTATTCGTCGGTGAACGAAGCCCGGTGGGCACCGTGTCGAAGCAACCCAAGGACCGTCGACGGATTGGCGGAGAGGGAGAGAGCAGCGGCGATGCCGAGTCGGGAGCGGCCGAGCGGCCCTGGAGAGGTTGTCACCACCGTCGGTACACGGTGGCTTTGCTACCCGTCACCAGGCTCGCCGGCGGCACGTCGTCGGCCACGACCGCGCCGGCGGCGACCACGGCGTCACGGCCAATGCTGACGCCGGGCAGGATCGTGGCACCGGCTCCGATCCACACGTTCTCCGCCACGTCGATGGGTGCGCCGGTGAGGTACAGCCGCCGCTCCTCGGGATCGACCGGGTGGCCGCCGGTGATGAACGTGACCTTCGGGCCGACCATCACACGCTCACCGAGCCGGATGCCGGCATAGTCCAGGAACGTGCAGTTCTGGTTGATGAACACACGCTCGGCGAGGTCGAGGTGAAGGCCATGGTCCGTGTAGAAGGGCGGATAGATCGTGACTCTCGGCGGCAGTGGCTTGCCGAGGATCTGTTCGAACAGTTCCGCCTTGCCCGCTTCGTCCTCGAAAGGCAGAACGTTCAAGCGGGAGGTGAGCCCGGTGACCCGCAGGACTCGCTCGGCCATCGCCTGGAACTCGTCGCTGTGGATACGCATGAGACGGTCGCTGGACATGCCACGATCCTTTCTTGGTGTGTCGGTGACTGGAGAAGGTCCGCTCGGTGCCGCTGGAGGCTGCTGTCAGCAGCCTGTCGAGTCACCTTTGTCGGGACGGGACCGGGACCGGGACCTGCGAACGTGAGCGATGTCGCCGTCGCCGTCACTATCGCTGTCGCCGTCGCCGTGTCGTGGCGCCGTTGCCCAGGAAGGGAGCCAGACCGGCTCGGGCACCCTTGGCAGGCTTTCCAGGTGGCTGATGATTCCGCGGAGCCCTGGATGTGGATGCGTTCTGGAGAGGATGAGCGAGAGTGGGTACGCGAGAGTCGGACCCACGACAGGGACGCGGCGCAGGTCGTAGTTCGTCGGCCAGATGTACCGGTCGCGTGCCCCAACGAGGGTGGCCACATCCGCGGAGTCCGCGAGGGTGTCCAGGAGTACTTCGTCCCCGAAGTGCGGGCCCGCCGCGTCGATGCGTAGGTCGAAGTCGGTGGCGAGCTGATCGTAGAACTCCGCCCATTCACTCAAGGGTGCGATACCCGGCACCCATATCCGGTGCTTACGCAGCTGCGATGGCGTCAGTCGTCGCGCGGAGGCGAGCGGATGTCCCGGGCCGACGAGAAGTTCCAGCGGGGAGTCGAACGCGTGGATCATCCGCACGTCGGGCGGCAGCAGGCCAGGGTCGGTGACGGTACGGAACGAGGCGTCGATGTCGCCCGCTTCGACGGCGGCGACCGCCACGCGTGGGTCGTCGACTCTGAGGGTCACCACGTCGAGATGGGTTTCGGGATGCGCCTGCCAGTACTCGTGCAGAACAACGGACTGCGCGCTTCGCAGGCCGAGAACATCGATCCGAAGGGCCCGGGAGCCCGGCCTGACCGCAGCGATGGCGCGCTCGACTCCCGCGACGATGCTTCGTGCGTGGGGAAGGAATGCCTGACCGTCGAGCGTCATCTCAACCCCTCGCGCGGTACGTGTGAACAGGCGCACTTCCAGCGCGCGCTCCAGCGCGGCGATCCGCTTGGAGACCGCCTGCTGTGTCACGCCCAGCTCGTCGGCCGCCTGTTGGAACCGTCCGAGCTCGGCCGCCCGGACGAACGATCGCAATCCCTCGGTGTCCACTGGTCCATCGTAGGGTGGCCCAACCAATCGTTGTGGCTCGCCGAGGATCGGTTGTCTGATCGCCCCTGCGTGGCTGTTGTGCTTCACAGGTCCGAACCGTCGGTTGTCGTGAGGCGCCGTGGTGCGGCGAGGGTGGTGAGCCGGTCCGTCCAGTGTGAGTGTGGCCGGGCACGTCAGTTGGCGGGCTGAGCGGTGCGCTCGGCGAGCGAGTCGAGCTCTGTGTGGAGACGGTTTATGCGTTTGTCGTTGCGGGGCGGTGTGCATAGGGTCGGCGGCATGGCGACACGGCTTGTTCAAATTGCGATGAACGCTCGGGATGACTCCGCGCTCGGCCGGTTCTGGGCGGAGGCGCTCGGCTGGAGCATCGACAGCGAGGAACCCGGTGTGACGAACCTCGAACCCGTGGGCCTTGTCTATCCGGACCCCGTCGCCCTCTGCGTCGACGTCCTTCGCGTCCCGGAACCCAAGACGGTGAAGAACCGCGTGCACGTCGACCTCGCCACCACCTCCGCGGCCCATCAGGCAGAGCTGGTCGCGCGCCTCCAGGTTCTCGGCGCGACGCCCGCCGACGTGGGCCAGGGCGACGTCCCGTGGACGGTTCTGGCCGACCCGGAGGGCAACGAGTTCTGCGTGCTGGAGCCGCGATCGATCTACCGGGACACCGGGCCGATGGCCGCGGTGGTGGTCGACTGCGCGGATCCGCGGGCCATGGCCCGGTTCTGGGGCGAGGCGATGGACTGGACTCTGCACAAGGTGACGGACGATCAGGCGGTGCTGCGTTCCGCCGAGGGTGTCGGCCCGTATCTGGAGTTCCTCCGCACATCCGACACGAAGACCGTGAAGAACCGCATCCATCTCGACCTCCGCCCGTACCCCGGTGACGATCAAGCGGCGGAGGCGGCCCGGCTGCGGGCTCTCGGCGCCACCGACATCGATCTCGGCCAGGGCGACGTACCGTGGACGGTCCTCGCCGACCCGGAGGGCAACGAGTTCTGCGTCCTCACCCCGCGCTGACACGAAGGCTTCACGGCACTACGCTGCTGTGTCGTGCAGGAGACGCGTCTCGACACAGCTCGGATCCGGGCGGCTCGCCGGGTCATCGACCCGATTTTTCTCGACACCCCGCTGTACCGCTGCGAGGCACTGGAGCCCGACCTCGGGTGCACGGTGAGCATCAAGCTCGAAACGGCGAACCCGGTCCGCAGCTTCAAGGCCCGCGGCACCGAGGTCGTCGCGAGCCGACTCGCCGACCACGGCCCGCGAGCCGTGGTGTGTGCCAGCGCGGGCAACCTCGGCCAAGCCCTCGCTTGGTCCGGTCGCGGCCGGGGGCTCGACGTGACCGTCGTGGCGTCCCGCTTCGCGACGGTGACCAAGCTGGATCGCATTCGCGCGTTGGGCGCCGAATTGGAACTGGTCGACGGCGACCACGAGATGGCCCGTGAGCGGGCGGCGGCCATCGCGCGGTACGACGGCATCCGGCTGGTCGAAGACAGTCTCGACATCGAGACCTGCGAGGGCGCGGCGACCATCGGTCTGGAACTGGTCGGCTCCGTGCCGTCGTTCGACACCGTCCTGATCGCTCTCGGCGGCGGGGCGCTGGCCACCGGCGTGGGTCATGTGGTGAAGTCCTTGGCGCCCGACGTCGAGGTGATCTGCGTCCAGCCGCTGGGCGCACCGGCAATGACACACTCGTATCGCAGGCGGCGTGTCGTCACGACCGACTCGACCGACACCATCGCTGACGGCGTCGCCGGCCGGTTTCCCATCCCGGCCGTCCTGGACGATCTGCTGCTGGTCGCCGACGACGCCGTCCTGGTCCAGGAGACGTCGATCATCGCCGGTATGCGGATGCTCCTCGACCGCGCCGGGCTCGTCGTCGAGCCGTCGTCCGCGCTCGGTATCGCGGCGATCCTCGAAGACCGTGAGCGCTTCGCCGGCCGGCATGTGGTCACCATCGTGTGCGGCAGCAACGTCGACGTGGACGCGTATCACCGCTGGGTCGGTGCGCCTGCCACCCACAGATCCTGACAACTACTCGCGGGGGGACAAGGCTGCTACCAGGGCACACCACCGGGCGCCGGACGGCGTCCCAGGGTAGATGCCGACGGTCCCGCGCATCCCATGTGCGTGCCCGGCGCACCACATGCGCACATTCCCGCCTTGGGGTCCGATATCGAGATCGGACCGATGTGGCCGTAAGCAACTGTGCGGGCTGGTTCGATGTCGTGGACTCCCCCATACGCATCGTCATACGAGAACGGAGACGTCCAGGCATGAATACACCACCCCCGCCATCCGGGTCGGAGCGGACCGGCGGATCGTCCGTCCGGGCCGGCGAATCGTCCGTCCGGATCGGCGCTCTCGTTCCGCTGACCCGGCCCGGCTGGGTCGAGGCCGGCCACCACCTGCTCGCCGGGCTTGAGTTGGCCGCCGGCGAAGTCAATGAGGCAGGAGGGATCGACGGAAGACCACTGGAGCTTGTGGTCCGGGACACCGCGGCCGATCCACACAGGGCCACGTCAGCCGTGGACGAATTGGCCGGCCTGGGTGTGGCCGCCGTGGCCGGGGAGTATCACAGCGTCGTCGCTCGCGCCGCTGCCACCAGGGCCGACGCCCTCGGCCTGCCGTTCCTCTGCTCGTCAGCGGTTCTCGACGCGCTCACCGAACAGCCAACGGAATGGGTCGCACGCCTCGCTCCGCCGCAGTCCCGCGGCTGGCAGGTCTACGCGGACTTCCTGCTCGGCGCGGGCCACCGCCGCATCGCCGTAGCGGCCCAGCCCAGTGTCTACTGGGCAACGGGGACCCGCGTTCTGCGCGACTACCTCACCCCACGCGGCGGCACCGTCACCGCACTCGACATGCGCGCGCTCACCCCCGCGGCCGTGTGCGACGCACTCGTCGACAGTCGCGCGACAGCCCTCCTCCTTCTGGTCGGCCACCCGGAGCCGGCAGTGCCGATCGTCAGGTCCGTCCGCCTCGACGAGCGCCTCGCCGGGATCATGATCGGTGCTCCGGCCGGGCAACCGGAGTTCGCCACATGGGCGACGTCGCTGGACGACGACGGCGCCGGCGTCCCGTTCCTGCGCTATCTGCCCGAGCGCCTCACCCCACTCGGCGCACGCGTCGGGAAGGCCCTCCGCGAGCGGCTGGGCGAAGCGCCCTCCTTCGTCGCATTCGAGGGCTACGACACGGTTGTCGTCCTCGCCGATGTGCTGCGCTCTCACGGCGCGGACCGGGCGCGCACCGCGGAAGCCTGGCCGCGCGTCGCGGTCGTAGGTACCCGCGGGCGGATCCAGTTCTCCCGCGTGCCAGGCGTCAGTGTTTGGCAATGGGCCGGCACACCGATCCACGTCGTCGACCGGGATCCGGCGGCACCCGATCGCTTCCGGATCCTTCACTCCAGCCGAGAGAAGTGAGAGAAGAGGGCGGACCATCTGCCCAGATCCGTCCGGCCGTCCAGATGCGTGCGAACGGTTCCGCGCCGTCGTGGCTTCGATGTCGGTGGGCACGCAGGAGCACGCCCCGTCCTTCGTGGCCCTCGTCCCGCTGAACCGCTCAGTGCGGTGTCGTCACGCCCGCTGGTCGATCACTTCGCCTGGGCGAGCAGGACCGCGTCGGGACCGGCGGGGAAGCGCAGCTGACCGGTCGTGTCGTGCGCGGCTCGCCACACCGCCTCGGCGACGTCGCTCTCCCTGGTGAACACGTCCTGCGCCATGAAGCCGTCCATGGCTTTCTTCGCGAACGCCGCGTACGGCGCCGGAACGAGCTCGTCCAGGGAGCCGCCGTTCGTCGCCCTGGCCGCGAAGTTCGTCGTCAGGCAGGCCCCCGGCTCGACCGTCTTCGCCCGCACACCGAACGGTTCGACTTCGAGCGCGAGAGACGCGGTGAACCCCTCGACGGCCATCTTGCTCGCCTTGTAGACGGCCGAGAGCGGCATGTGCCCCAGCACCACACTGGAGGTCACATTGACCACCACGCCGGAGCCACGCTCGCGGAACTGGGGCAGCACCGCCTGCGTCGTCGCCATCACACCGAACGTGTTGGTCTCGAAAACCTCCCGCACCCGGGCCATGGGGGTGCCCTCGAACACACTGATCGAGGGCACCCCCGCGTTGTTGACCAGGACATCGATGGGGCCCGCCGCCTCGAACACGGCGGTGATGCTCTCGGGCTCGGTCACGTCGAGCTCGACGACGCGGAGCCGGTCCGATTCAGGAAGGACGTCCGGACGCGGCGTCCGCATCGTGGCGATGACGTTCCACCCCTGCGAGTGGAAGTGGTGGGCGGTCTCCCGCCCGTACCCGGAGGAGGTACCAGTGATCAGAACCGTCTTCATGATGTGCCCCTTGCGATGTGATGGGATCCCGTCCGGATGGACAGGTACTCTCCGGATGGACAGGTACTTTCCTGGTTCCCGGGAGAACCAGTGATCCCATTGAACCGCTCTGACCTGCGCGGATAGTAGAGCTATCCTCGCCGCTCCTTGCACGATCCTCCTGTGCGGCCCGCCCGGCTCAGGGCAGGAGGTGCGCCGGGGTGCGTACGGTGTTCCGCAGGACGGCGGCGTCCTGGCTGGGGGGTGCGCCGAACTGGCGGCGGTATTCCCGGCTGAATTGTGAGGGGTTGTCGTAGCCGACACGTCGGCCCACTCCGGTGACATCTCCGGGGTGGGTGGCCAGCAGCAACCGGGCCTCCTGAAGCCGGATCTGCTTCTGGAACTGGATGGGGCTCATCGCGGTCACCGCCTGGAAGTTGCGGTAGAAAGCGGAGACACCCATGCCGGACTGCCGCGCCACATCCTCGACCCGGAAGGGCTGCGCGTAGTGCTCGCGGATCCAGCGCACGGCCCGCGAGATATGGCTGAGGCTGCTGTCGGCCAGGCCGAACTGACGAACCGTCGCACCCTGCTCACCGGTGATCAGACGCCACAGGATCTCGCGCTTGACCAGCGGGGCCAGTACAGCCCGGTCGCGGGGCTCGTCGAGCAGGCGCAGCAGCCGGACCACCGCGTCCAGCAGCGCGGCCGGAGCGTCGCTGACGGCGATCCCCGACGGCGCGCCGCCACTCATGCGGGGTGTGTCCCCATGCCCGGCCCCAAGCAGCAACTCGGCTACGGCGGACGGTTCCAGGACGAGGCCGAACCCCAGCGCCGGCTGCTCGGGGTCGGCCTGGAGGAACTGCCCCGTGACCGGCAGATCGACGGATGCGACCAGATACTGCCCTGGCCCGTACTCGAACACCCTCTCCCCCAGGGCGAGGCGTTTGGCGCCCTGGGCGATGACCGCCAGGACCGTACCGGACATCGAGGGTGCCGGCGGATCGGGGCGATCGACCTTCGAGATGAGGACACCGTCGACGGCGGTGGTCCAGTCGGGCCGTGCGTGGCGGGCCAGCAGGGTGCGGAGTTCGTCGAGGTCCATGCGTCCATTGCAGCACCATTCCGCACCATGGCTCCCGCGGCCGCGAGGATCGTGCACGTACGCACGAGCATCGGTCTAACGTTTCCGCAGGTCACATCGGTTGAATGGAATCACCGCACTCCATCACCGAAGAAGAAGGCATCCATGATCGTCAATTACGGCTTCAACGCGACGCTGACCGCCAGGCCGGCCATGGGCGACCAGCTCGTCGACCTGCTGCTGACCGGACTGAACGAGGGCAGTCCCGGCGCG
Source organism: Streptomyces sp. NPDC088147 (assembly GCF_044741565.1). NCBI lineage: Bacteria > Bacillati > Actinomycetota > Actinomycetes > Kitasatosporales > Streptomycetaceae > Streptomyces > Streptomyces sp. NPDC088147. The sequence goes on from NZ_JBIUSY010000008.1 coordinate 16,738, forward strand.
AGCGAACACTGTCTCGTCTACCTCGTCTCCCGCTCCGCGTCCGACCCCGACGTCGTCCACGTCACCGAAGGCTGGACGAGCGAAGAGGACCATCACCGCGTCTTCGCCGGCGAGACCGCCCAGGCCATCGTCGCGCGGATCGGCCCACTGCTCGCCAAGGACTCCGCGTACACCGACTACGTCCCGGTCCGCGGCAAAGCCGCCTTCTGACCCGCCGAAGACCCACACCGCAGTTCGTGACGCCCGCACCGCGGCTCCTGCTGCCTCGGCGCCCGCCGAGGCGACCCCTTCCCACCCGACCGTCCGCCACCACCCACGAAAGGCGACGACCATGACCACGGCACGCCCCGCCCTCGACCCCGAACTGCGCGAACTCTCGGCCGACATGCCGCTGATGTCCCAGCTCAGCCCTGAAACGCTGGCACAGGTACGGCCCTTCTCCTCGATGCCCGTCGAACCCCTCCTCGAAGGGCGCGCGATCGACCGACGCGAGGTCACCGTTCCGAGTCCGGACGGCACCCCTATCCCCATGTCGATCTTCAGCCCCGCGCACACCGATCGCACCACCGCCGCACCCTGCGTCTACTGGATGCACGGCGGTGGGATGGTGATGGGCGACCGCTTCTCGCAGATCGACATCCCGCTGGAGTGGCTCGACGAGTTCGGCGTCGTCGTGGTCTCCGTCGGCTACCGGCTCGCGCCCGAGGCCACCGGCACCATTCCGGTCGATGACTGCTACCAAGGGCTGCTCTGGATCGCCGGCCACGCCGCCGAGCTGGGCATCGACCCCGCCCGGATCATCGTCGCGGGCGCCAGCGCGGGCGGCGGCCTCGCCGCCGGGGTCACCCTGCTGGCCCGCGACCTCGGCGCCCCGGCGATCGCCGCCCAAGTCCTGATCGGCCCCATGCTCGACCACCGCAACACCACCACGTCCAGCGGCCAGTACTCGAACGGGCCCGGTGTCTGGACCCGCGAGATGAACGCGTTCGGATGGCGCTGCCTCCTCGGCGGCCTCACGGACGACGAGGTACCCGCGTACGTCTCCCCCGCCCTGGCCGACGACCTCTCGGGCCTGCCGACCACCTATATCGACACCGGCTCCGCCGAGGTCTTCCGCGACGAGGACACCGCCTACGCGACCCGCCTCTGGGCGGCCGGCGGCCAGGCCGAACTCCACGTCTGGGCAGGCGGCTTCCATGGATTCGACGCTCTGTACCCGCAGGCACCCATCTCGGCCACGGCCCGCCGAACCCGCACCGACTGGCTCGCCCGGGTCCTGCTCACGAACCCCGCCGCGTAGCACCACCGAAAAACTGAGGACGTGGTGGGCGTGAATGCCTTTTTGCCGACCTTGCCCTTGGGCCCGTCTCATGAGACACGGAACTGTGGGGCGAGTGCTGCGGGCGTGAAGGACGGTGCCGGTGTACGGATTCGACTACGCGAAGCGGTCGTGGTCTGCCAGCACCGCGTCGATCACACGACGATGGATGGCAGCCCGTTCGTCGCGGGGATCCGTGCACTCGGATACCGTCAGCGCGGACTTCCACAGTGCCCAGCCCCTGGCCCTGGCCCACGTGCCGTCGTCCTGTCCGACCGCTCGGCGGAACACCTCGCGGCTGTCGTCCTGGAACATGGTCCAGGCGATGGTGAGGTCACAGGCCGGATCGCCGACGCCCGAGGTGCCGAAGTCGATGACGGCCGACAGTTCGCCGCCGTCGACGAGCAGGTTGTTGCCGCCGACGTCGCCGTGGAACCACACCGGCTTCCCCCGCCATTCGGCGGCGAGTGCCGCCTGCCAGACCTCGGTGGCCCGCGCGCCGTCGACTCGGCTGCCCAGAGCGGCGATGCACCGGTGCGTCTCGTCGTCGTAGTGGGCGGGTGACGCGCCGCGGTAGAAGCTGTGTGCCCCCGCGAGGGGGCCCTCGGTGGCGTCGCAGTGCTGTAGGGCGAGAAGGAATCCGGCCACGTCGGCGGCGAACCGGGACAGGTCGTCGATGCGTTCGAGGGAGGCGGTCTCGCCGGGCAGCCAGCCGCGTACCGACCAGGAATACGGATATCCCTCGCCCGGGGCCCCCTTGGCCAGGACGGCGGGCACCGCCACCGGCAGGGAGGGGGCCAGGCGAGGCAGCCAGTCACACTCCTTGTCGACAGCGGCGGCGTAGCCGGCGGCGGTGGGCAGACGGACTGTCATGTCCTCACCGAGGCGGTAGGTGCGGTTGTCCCAGCCGTCCACCGCCACCGGGACGACCGGCAGACGCGCCCATTGGGGAAACTGCGTGGCGATGAGCCGCTTGACCAGCGCCGCGTCGATTCCTGCGCGCCCGTCGGGAACAGTCGAAAGCATCCGCCGATCATCACAGGTGCGGCCGTATGAGGCAACGGAATAGCGACATGGGGACACGCCCGAGCATCTGGAGAACCGCCGGACTTCGTCTCGTACCACCAGCCCTCGCGGGTCCGGTCATCAAGGGACCGCGCGATCCTCGCCCAGTCCTCGGCGTTCAGCCCTTGGAGGGACCAGACCCCAGCACTCTGGTGGTGAAGTCCGCCAACTGCGCACGCATTCTCTCGCGCGGCACGCGCTCCTCTCCGGCCAGATGCTCGACGAGGTCGGCCCGGGTGGCGGCGAGCAGGGCGTGGGCGGTGAAGTCGCCGTCGGCCAGACCGGGGATCTGCTCCAGTACGGCTCGGAGCAGGCCGTGCCATCGCTCATAGTGCTCCGCCTGGTACGGGCTGCTGCCCCCGCCCTCCTCCAGGGCCAGCATGAGGCCGCGGTTGTCGAGTTTGAAGCACAGGACGGCGTCGAGCAGGGCGGGTACGCGCTGTTGCGGTGGGGTGGCGGGTCCCAGAGGCGGCGGGCCGGTCTCGACGGCCTCTCCGACCGGTCGGAGCCGTGCCTCGTACAACGCGCGGAGCAGCCCGGGGCGGTCTCCGAAGGCTCGGAAGAGTGTGCCTTTGCCGACGCCGGCCGCTGCCGCGATGTCGGCCATGGTGACGTCTTCGGGACTGTCGCGGCGGGCGAAGAGGGCGTCAGCTGCCGCGAGGACGGCTTCCCGGTTACGGGCGGCGTCCTTGCGGGGCTTGCGCTCGGTCATGCTGCTCCTCCAGTTGCAAAGCGGACCCCGGGTCCGTATCGTAAAAGCGGACCCGGGGTCCGGATTCTATCTATGGAGGATACTCATGTCCGCACCGACTTCTCCGGCGGATCTTTTCCGCCACAGCCTGCGACTGCTGCTGGACAAGGACATTCCCGGCTGGGTCGGCCTGTGGGCCGAGGACGGCATCATGGAGTTCCCCTTCGCCCCCGACGGCCGGCCCGAGCGGCTGGAGGGCAAGGAGGCCATCGCCGCCTACATGCGCCACTATCCCGACCACATCGATCTGCACGACTTCCCCGCCCCGCTGATCCACCGGACCACCGATCCGGAGACCATCGTGGTCGAGATGCGCGGTGTCGGCCGCCTGGTGCAGACCGACCTCCCCTTCGACATGACCTACATCGCGGTCGTGACCGTTCAGGACGGGCTCATCACCTCCTACCGTGACTACTGGAACCCGCTCGCACTCGAAGCCGGCACCGACTTCGCCGGGAGCAGCCGATGACAACCACCGGCACCTCCCTGGTCATCGGCGCGACCGGCACCACCGGCAGCCGCACCGCCGCGCGGCTGACAGCCGCCGGCCACCGCGTCAGAGCCGCCGGCCGTCGTGCCACCCCGGTCCCCGGCGCGGAGCCGGTCCCCTTCGACTGGTACGCCCCCGCCACCCACGCCGCCGCCCTCGACGGGGCCGACCGCGTCTATCTCATACCGCCCCTGGGCGACTCGGACCCGGCGGCAGTCATGCTGCCGTTCCTCCGGCAGGCCCGCGGCGCGGGCGTACACCGCGCCGTGCTCCTCAGTTCCTCGGCCATTCCCAAGGGCGGCCCGGCGGTGGGAGCGGTGCACCAGGCCCTGCCCGATCTGTTCGAACAGTGGGCGGTGCTGCGGCCCTCGTGGTTCATGCAGAACTTCACCGGGACGCACGCGCACGCCGTGAGCATCCGTGAGGACGGCATCATCCGGACCGCGACCGGGAGCGGGCGGGTCGGTTTCGTCGACGCCGAGGACATCGCGGCCGTCGCCGTCCATGCCCTGACCGACGAACACGCCCCCAACACCGATCTCGTCCTCACCGGGCCGGAGGCCCTCAGCTACGACGACATCGCCGCGATCACCACCGAGGTCACCGGCCGGCCCGTGGTCCACCGCCGTCTGTCCTACGAGCACATGCGCGATCAGCTCGCGGCGCTGATACCGGTGGAGTTCGCCACGCTGCTGGCCGACATGGACCGTGCCATTGCCGAGGGAGCCGAGAACCGCGTCACCGACACCGTCCAGCGCCTCACCGGTCGGCCCGCACGCGGCTTCCGTGCCTTTCTCGAAAGCGAGACCCGATGCTGAGATGAGACGCGGCGGCCGAGTTTCCAGGACGATCAGCGGTTCCGGTTCGGCACGCGGCCGTGACACCACGGTGCCGGCCATGGCGGAGCGGCCGTACCCGACGGCCCGTGCTCCTCCGTTGGGCGGTGGATGCGCCGTGGCAGCCGTTCCCGACTCGGCGCGGCTCGGAAGCGCGGAGATTTCAGCGGTGCGGGCCTGCCACGGCGTCCATCGGGACGCCGTGCTTGTTCAGATAACGCCGAATGCGCACGACCTTGGCATAGCCGCTCAGAAACGCCCAGAGGGCCAGGACGAGGGCACCACCGAGGATGGCGATCCGCCCGCTCCCCTCAAGGTGTGTCCAGATGGTCAATCCGATTCCCAGGAGGCCCAGCACAACCCCGTAGACCATGCGTATCCGCGCTTGGTTGACTTCAGACCTGATCTCCACCCGTAGGGCCGGTGTCATCGGATGCGGGCCGTCCGGTCCTTCGTTCGACCACCGCTTCATGTGTCCCCCCTGGGAGTGATGGCGCAGGAACGGTACTCCGTGCAGCGGTCGGTTTGGCCACCCGCGGCTGTAGCGCCGCTGGATTCCAGGTCAACTCTGCCCGCTTTTACTCCTGGCAGCCTCGATTGCCGCATGAGCACGATTCCCTCCACCCCACAGGCCCTGATCAGCAGTCAGAATTCCGACGCGCCGCCGGCCATGTACGCGTTCGTCAGGTCGCTCCTCCATTGACGGCAGCTCACCGCGTGGCGATGATTGAGAGCGCTCTCTGTCGTGGACATGATCAGGAGGACCTGATGTCCCCTACGCGATGGCTCGCCGGCATCGTTCCCCTCGGACTCGTCGGCGCACTGATCCTCGGGCAGGCCGTGACCACCGCCGGACCCGCAGAAGCCGTCACCGCGGTGACCGACGACGGGCCGTCCACGCTCGGCCGCCCCCTTGTCGGCGGCGCCGACCCGAGCGTCATCAAGGTCGGTGACCTCTACGTCTCCGCCAAGTCCGTGGACGGCGGTATCGCGGTGCGGTCGGCGTCCACCCTGGAGGGCGTCGCCACCGCGCCCAAGCACCAGGTGTGGCAGGACACCGGCAACCTCGGCGAGGTCTGGGCCCCCGAGATCGTGCACCACGACGGTCAGTACCGCATCTACTTCGCCGCCGGCAGCGGCGCGGCCCACCGGATGTACCACATCAGCTCGTCCGGCCCGGACACCGGCTACTCCGCCGCCACCGAAGTCGCCCTGCCCGACGACAAGTGGGCCATCGACGGGGCGCCCTTCACCTTCGGCGGCCAGCGCTGGTTCGTGTGGTCCGGCTGGTCCGGCGACACCAACGTCGAACAGAACCTGTACATCGCCCGGATGAGCGGTCCCACCACGACCACCGGTGGCCGTTACGTCATATCGCAGCCACGCGAGCCGTGGGAGCGGGTCGTGGGCAACCCCTACATCAACGAGGCACCGCAGCCGATCGTCGACCCCAGCGGGCAGTTGCACATCGTGTACTCCGCGAACGGGAGCTGGAGCAGCCAGTACTGCATCGCCGATCTGCGGCTGCGGGCCGGCGGCGACCCGACGTACGTGTGGGACTGGTACAAGAGCAACGGCTGCCTGTTCGGCTCGCACGCCCCGACCATGATGCCGGGCTGGGACCCCACGCTGAAGGTCGACGGTCCCGGCCACCACACGTTCGTCCTGCCGCGCGGTGACGCCGCCGCCGGCCCGCCGTCCGGCAACCGGTTCCCGACGATGTTCCACGCGGTCGCCAAGGGCACACCGTACTCATGGGCCAACCGCTACTGGTACACCGGCACGGCCGTCTGGTGGGGCGACACCACGTACCGCCGGGCCAATGTCCCCGGCGCCACCAGCACCGTCGGGTACAGCCTCAAGTTCTTCGAGTGAGAACCGGCCCCGGGCTGGTCGCGACCGCCTCCGCGAACCGTCGGTGCGCCGTCACCAGCCACGCCTCTTGCTGTCCGATGCCCCTCGCGAGGAGGAGTCCGCCCATGGTCGACCCGCCCGCACTCTCCCGACGTCGCTTCCTCGGAGCGACAGGCGCGATCGGACTCACCGGTGTATTCGGGGCCGGGACGACGGGCACCGCTCTGGCGGCGGACGGCAGCAGCGTCGTCCCCATCAACTGGCCTGACCTGGGCTCCTACTCAGGGGCGGACGCCGCCGGAACCCGCGTGACCGCCGTCCTCGCGGGCAGTGCCCGTTATCTGATCGGACCCTGGTACGCCGCCAACTACACCCACTACCTTCCCGACGGCTACATCGACCTCAAGGGAACGGACGAGCGGGCTGTCCGGCTGCCCGCCATGGCCGCCGTCGCCGCCACCACGGCCCTGGTCACGGACACATACGACCCGCGGACGCTGTCGGCCGCGAACGCCACCATCCGAACCCGCAACCTGATCCGAACCCTCGCCGCCCGGCACCGGGCCAACAACACCAACACCGGGAACCGTTGGGGCGGCGGGTGGCAGACCGCCCTGTGGGCGTACTACACGGCGCTGGCAGGCTGGCTCTTCTGGGACCGGCTGGACGCCACCACACGCGATCATCTCGTCGCCATGCTGGTATGGGAAGCGGACCGGCTGACCACCGGCAACGGCGTCCACCTCATCGGGACCAGCGGTGATCAGCTGTACATGACCCGCCGCGACGGCACCGTCGTCACCCCCGGTGACAGCAAGGCGGAAGAGGACAACTGGAGCGCCGCCGCACTCTCCCTGGCCGCCTCGATGATGCCGGGCCACCCCGGAACCGCCCGCTGGACGCGTCGCACCATCGAACTCCTGCTGGCCGCGGCGACCAGACCGGCCGACCTCACCGGCAGCGAGACCATCAACGGCATCCGGTTGTCCTCCTGGCTCCAGGGGACGAACATCGCCGACGACGGAACACTGGAGAACCACGCACGGCTGCACCCGCTGTACATGGTGGCCTTCGACCAGAGCCTCTACCAGGGGTTCGTCTTCGGCCTGGCGAACCGGGCCGCGCCGCGGGCCGCGCTGCACAACATCAACCGGACGTACGCCGCGCTGGTGGAGAAACCCTTCCCGCTGCCCGGCGGAGGCACCAGCCCGATCTACCGCGAGAACTCGGCGGAGATCCACTACCCCGAGGGCAACGACTGGGGGTCACACTTCCCCTTCTACTTCGGCAACTTCGACCTCCTGGTCTCCCTCACCGGGCAGGACCACGACATCTCCCCGTCCGCCGCCGAGTGGGAGCGACTGCACAACAACGCGCAGCTCTCTCTCATGTCCCGCTTCACCGACGGCCGAACCTACGGCGCCGCAGGCGAGAACACCTACTACGGGCGGGAGCACCGCATCGGCGCCATGGCGGGGCAGACGTATCTCACGCTGTTCCTGGCCCGCAACTCAACCGGCAACCGACTGCGCTGGACCTGAGACCGATCCGGGCCTCGCTGCCGCCGAGGGGCATGGACCGTCCCAGGACCGCGTCGTGGCCCGCCGTATCTTCCTGGCTTCCCCGTGGGCAGTCACCTCGGCCCTGTCAGGAGCCGGTACATGCACCTCGGCGGTGAAGCCGACCGGCACCTTCACCCGCAGGCGGACCCCCCCGGCCGCGACCCAGGCCACCGACACTTCACCGCGGACGGTGCGCGGCGAGGTACGGGCCCAGCCGACCCCGACCCGGGCGTCGGGCTGCACGGTGAAGGTCCGGTAGCCGTCGCTTCCCGGACGCGGTCCTGCCACGTTCTCGTAGAGCCACTGGACAACCGTCCCCTTGACGTAGTGGTTGTGTGAGCGGTTCCGCGGTACGCGCCAGTACTCCCACATGGTGTCGGCACCGTTCTCGAACCAGTGACCCCAGCTGGGGTAGGCACGCTGGATCGCGACCTTGAACCCGGACATCGCAGGACGATTCACCCGGGCTCATCCACGAGAGTCAGAATAATCGGATGGCGATGTCGAGAATCCGTGGCCGGCTCCGTCCCAGCGGTGAACGCGGCCACAATGGGTCGCACCAGCACGAAGGAGAAACACGATGGCCAAGTACTTGCTGCTCAAGCACTACCGCGGCGCCCCGGCCTCGGTCAACGACGTGCCCATGGACCGGTGGACGCCGGAGGAGATCTCGGCCCACGTCCAGTACATGAACGATTTCGCGGCCCGGCTCGAGGAGACCGGCGAGTACGTCGACAGCCAGGCGCTCGCCCCCGAGGGAACGTTCGTCCGGTACGACGGGGAGGGCCGCCCTCCGGTCACCGACGGCCCGTTCGCCGAGACCAAGGACGTGATCGCCGGCTGGATGGTGATCGACGTCGACAGCTACGAGCGCGCCGTCGAGCTGGCCGGGATCCTGTCCGCCGCCCCCGGGGCCGGCGGGGACCCGATCCACGAGTGGCTCGAGCTGCGCCCGTTCCTGACCGAGCCGCCCACCATCACGGAGTGACTTCCGAGGTGAACGAGATCCTGCTCCGGAGCCTCACGCCGAGCGTGCTCGGTATCCTCGTCCGCCGCGGAGCCGACTTCGCGGCGGCCGAGGACGCCGTACAGGACGCGCTGGTCGAGGCGGTCCGTGTCTGGCCGGCCGGCCGGCCGCGGGACCCGAAGGGCTGGCTGGTCACCGTGGCCTGGCGCCGGTTCCTCGACGTGACCCGGTCGGACGCCGCCCGCCGTCGGCGTGAGGACCTCATCGACGAGGAGCCGGCGCCCGGCCACGCACCCGCGGTGGACGACACGCTCCAGCTCTACTTCCTGTGCGCCCACCCCTCGCTGACGCCGTCGTCCGCGGTCGCGCTCACGCTCCGCGCCGTCGGCGGGCTCACCACCCGCCAGATCGCCCAGGCCTACCTGGTGCCGGAGGCGACCATGGCCCAGCGCATCAGCCGGGCCAAGCGCACCGTCTCCGGCGTGCGGCTCGACCAGCCCGGTGACGTCGCCACCGTGCTGCGCGTCCTCTATCTGGTCTTCAACGAGGGCTACTCCGGCGATGTCGACCTCGCCACCGAGGCCATCCGGCTCACCCGGCAGCTCGCGGTCGCCATTGACCACCCCGAGGTGGCCGGGCTGCTCGCCCTCATGCTGCTCCACCACGCCCGGCGCGCCGCCAGGACCGCGCCGGACGGCAGCCTGGTGCCGCTCGCCGAGCAGGACCGGCGCCGGTGGGACACCGGGTCGATCGCCGAGGGCGTCGGGATCCTCCAGGCGGCCCTGGCCCGCGACCGGCTGGGCGAGTTCCAGGCCCAGGCCGCCATCGCGGCACTCCATGCCGACGCGCCCACCGCCGAGGAGACCGACTGGGTGCAGATCGTCGAGTGGTACGACGAGCTCGCGCGCCTGACCGACAGCCCGGTTGTCCGGCTCAATCGCGCGGTGGCCGTCGGCGAGGCCGACGGACCGCGCGCCGGTCTGGCGGCGCTCGCGGCGGTGGACGAGTCGCTGCCCCGCCACACCGCGGTGGCGGCGTACCTCCACGAGCGCGACGGCGACGTGGTGACGGCGGCACGGCTGTACGCCGAGGCGGCCCACAAGGCGTCCAACCTCGCCGAACGCGACCATCTGACGCGCCAGGCCGCCCGGCTCAACGAGCGCCGGTGCCCTTGACGGTTCGCGCTCGGATTCCCCAGCGGCACTCGACGCGGGCCGCGTGGCCGGCGCGGTCGCCTGTCCGTGAGCAGGAGGAACGGCGGTACTGGCATCCGGGGGTGGGACGAGCTTCAGACGGTGCCGCTGAAGCGACCGCGGGCGGCTGACCGCTCGGCCGGGTCAATCCGTACCCGGCCTCGGTTGCGCGGTCGGCCGTCCCGATGTTGGGTGAGAGGGACCCCGCCGCTCCGTGAAGACGTCCGCCGGCGGGTCGGCCGACACCCTGGATTCCACCGTCGAATCAAGGTGGTGCACCGTGGACATACCCGATGGGACCGACCACAGCCGTCGTCAGTTCCTCGGCGCGGCGGCCGGAGCCGTTGTCACCGCCCAGATCGGCATGGCAGGTTCGGCGCACGCCGACGCGGGCGGGAAGGAGCCGCCGGTTCCGTCGACGGCACCTACGTCCTTCGGCCCCTTGAAGCAGATCGATGCCGGTGTGCTGAATGTCGGGTACGTCGAGGCGGGTCCCGTCGATGGCCGCGCTGTCGTTCTTCTGCACGGCTGGCCCTACGACATCCACAGTTATGTCGAGGTCGCGCCTTTGCTCGCGGCGGAGGGCTACCGGGTGATCGTCCCCTATCTGCGCGGCCATGGCACGACGCGCTTTCTTTCGCGTACGACGTTCCGGAACGCTCAGCAGTCGGTGTTCGCCGTCGACATCCTGGCCCTGATGGACGCCCTCAAGATCGAGAAGGCGATCCTCGCCGGTTACGACTGGGGATCACGGACAGCCGACATCATCGCGGCGCTCTGGCCGGAGCGCTGCGAGGCGCTGGTCTCCGTGACCGGCTATCTGATCACCAACCGTGAGGCCAACAAGCGGCCGTTGCCGCCGAAGGACGAGTGGGCCTGGTGGTACCAGTTCTACTTCGCCACCGAAAGGGGCGAGCTCGGGCTCGATGAGTACCGGCACGATCTGGGGCGGCTCGTCTGGAAGTTCAACTCCCCGACATGGGACTTCGACGAGGCGACGTACGACCGCACCGCGCGGGCTTTCGACAATCCGGACTATGTCGCGATCGTGATCGACAACTACCGCTGGCGGCTGAGCCTGGCCAAAGGAGACCCTCAATATGACGGACTCGAGAAGCGGCTCGCCGCGGCTCCCGTCATCGGAGTCCCCACGGTCACCCTTGACGGTCAATACGATCCGTTTACTCCCCCCGGGAACGGTGCGTCCTACCGTGACAAGTTCTCGGGGAAATACGCGCATCGCACACTGAAAGTCGGCCACAACGTCCCGCAGGAGGCACCCGAAGCCTTCGCTGAAGCCGTTATCGAAGCGGATGGCTTCTGATCACGCCCTCTGCGCAACTTGCGCATCACGCGGAAGGGAAGAGCTGTTCGCGCACCCACGCAGGATCGGGATTGACGTGCGGCCGGCCCGCCACGAAGACAGTTGGCACGGTCTCATTGCCTTCGTTGGCTGCCCTCACCGCTTCCGCTCCGGCCGGGTCACGCCAGATGTCGACCCAGTGCAACTGCCGGGCGCTACGGCCCAGCCGGACGCGCAGTCGCAGGCAGTACTTGCAGCCCGACCGCCAGTAGACGACCGGTCGGCCGTCGACGGCGCTGCGGCGTTGCGCCTCCAGCGCACTGATCGACCGCGGGAAGACGAGAGGCGAGTTCACGCCTGCGAGCAGCACAAAAACCAGCAGGAGCGCTGCGGCTGAGCCGGGTTTCCCCTCGAAGGCCAGCCCCGTCGCAACGGCCGCGCCGCAGAGCACCAGCAGTATCGGCAGAATCCAAGCGCCCGTCATGATGACGCAGGATATCGGTGAGTCGAGGAGCGTGCTTTCGCTGATCCTCAACAACCAGGGCGGTTCCCACGAACCCGGCGCCCTCGCCGGCATCACGAGCTGACCGTCAGGTGTATCGCGGGCCCTGCCCGGGAGCGTTCAGTCCGGGCGGGGCCTGGCGCACGTACGGCGAGCAGCGACCGTTCGGTCCGCGATCCGTGATCGCTGTCAGTCGTTGACCGGCCTCGTTTCCGGCCGCTCCCGGAACACCCTGCACCACAGTCGCTACGGCAAGGTCAAGCGGCACCGTCCATCCCCATGCCACTGCCCGGCCGACTCCTGGCGCGGAACGCGATGCAGTACGGTCACGCACGATGACGGACGCTGGATGGGGGCCTCCATGAACCGGGACCGGGACGAGACCGCGCGTATCGAGGACGCCGCGCTCACCCGTGCCGCGCAAGCGGGTGACGTCACTGCTCTGGGCCTGCTGCTGGAGCGGCACCGGGCGGGTATGCGCGCGGTGCCGCTGAGCATTCTGGGGCCGGGGCCCGATGTCGACGACGTGGTCCAGGACGCCGCCGTGACCGCGCTCCGCCGCGTGGGCGACGTCCGCGACCCGGCGGCCGTGGGGGCATGGCTGCGGATGATCGTCCGCAACGCCGGCCGTTCCCTGGTGCGGGCCTCCGTCCCCGTCCAGCCGATCGAGGATCTGCACGTGCCTGCCACGGACGCCGGTCCGGAGCGGTGGCTGGAGCAGCACGCGATGCGGAACTGGATCTGGGAGGCCGTCGAAGAGCTGTCCCCGGCGCTGCGCCTGCCCCTGGTGCTGCGTCACTTCAGCACCGGCGTCACGTCCTACGAGCGGATAGCCGACGCCTGCGGGGTCCCTGTCGGCACGGTCCGCAGCCGGCTCAACCAGGGGCGGGCCAAGCTCGCGACAGCCCTCGCGGCCACGGCGGACGCCCCGCACGGCGACACCGCGCGGCGCCTCCGCGCCAGCCGTATCGAGGCGCACGAGACACTGGCCGCCGCGGAGAGCGGACGCTTCGGCGCGTTGATGCGGGAGCGCTGGTCACCCGAGATCGCGCTGCTCAGAGGCAACGTGCCAGTGGGTGACAGGAGCATCCTGGCGCGCGGCATGGAGGGTGACCTCGAGGCCGGTGTACGGCAGCGCCTGGTCCATGCCGTGGCGGGCCGGTCCCTTGTCGTCTGGGAGATGGGCCTGCTCGCCCCCGCCGACGACCCCGGCCACTGTCCGCCCTCGGTCGCCTGGGTCATGACCCTGGACGACGCGGGCCGCCCGCACCGGCTGCGCCTGTCGCACCCCAGGCCGGTGCGGGCCATCCAGGTACTCACCCCCGTGTGACAGGCGTCACATAGCCCCGATCGAACTTCGCTCGTACTCCGGCGTCCTGTCCGTGTCATCGACACCCGACCGGATACGGAGACCCCACCCCATGCCCATCTCTGCGACCGATCCCCTGGCCGCCGGAACGCACACCGTCGAGATCGACGGAGTCGTGCAGCGCTATCACGTCCATGGCACGGGACCGGTGTGCGTCGCGCATTCCGGCGGACCGGGCATCGTCTGGGCATACCTGCGGATGCCCGCGCTGGAGCGGTACCTGACGATCGTGTACCCGGAGCCGATCGGCAGCGGCGCCTCCGGCCGTCTGCCCTCCCACCCCAACGGTTATTCCCGGTCCCGCTACAGCCGGTTCCTCGGAGCCCTGATCGAGCACCTCGGCGTCCCCGAGGTGCACCTTCTGGGCCACTCGCACGGCGGCTTCGTCGCCCAGTACCACGCCCTGCACCACCCCGAGCGCGTCGCCGGGGTGATCCTCTACGAGAGTGCGCCGCTGACCGGTCCCGAACACGGCGCCGAGGCCATGCGTCTGGTCGGGTCGTTCGCGGCGCGCCACGCCGGCCATCCCGGACTCCCCGAGGTCCTGGCCGCTTTCCAGGCCGTCCCCACGATCTCCGACGACGCACAGATGACAGCCGTCGCCCAGGGGCTGTTCCCCGCGTACTTCGCCGACTACTGGGGCAGGGAGGAGGAGTTCGCTCCCCTGCGTGCCTCGGTGCGGGCCGGGCACATCTCCGGACTGGACGAAGCCCTTTCGCCGCTCGTCATCGACGACCGCGCGGACCTCGGCTCACTCACCGTACCGACCCTCGTCGTCGTCGGCCGTCACGACGTCATCTGCGGGGTGCGATGGGCCGAGGAACTGCACCGGCTGATCCCCGGATCCGAACTGCTGATCCTGGAGAACAGCGGGCACTTCGGCCACATCGAGGAGCCGGAGACCTTCTCGCGGGCGGTGACTCGTTTTGTGACCGCCGTCAACTCCCTTGCCGGTTAGGTCATACGACGCGGCCCTCACGAGTGCCGGCCGCGGCACACGCTGACCGAAGTGCCCCTCCGCGACAGCCCGCCTGTTCCCAGGTGGGCTGTCCGCTCCGCCGTTCGGGCGAATCCCTCCTCGATCGCGGCGGTGGCGTGGCCGGCGGCCGGAGGGAGAGCACAACTGCCCCGCTCCCGGGCCGATTAGGATGAGGCGTGAACTCCTGGAGCCACGCTCTCACTCTCTCCTCGGCGAGCGCCTGGGACGAGGTCTTCACCGGCCTCCACGGGGCCGGCCGGATCAGCGTGTCGGATCACGAGGCTCCGTGGAGCGGACGCCTGGAGTGGCAGCAGTCGAAGGTCTACGGCCTCGCCCTCTGCTCCGGCGGCCAGGAAGTGGTGACGAGGGACACCCGGCACATCCGGTCCGATCCCCGGGGCACGTACGAACTCCTCGTACCGCTCGCCGGCTCGGCCTGGGTGGAACAGGGGGCCTCGTCCGCCGAGATCCGGCCCGGCAGCATGGTGTTGTGCGACCTCGACCGCCCGATGACATTCGCACACGACGCGGACTTCCTGTCGATCGCCTTCATCATGTCCGGCCAGGACGTAGCCGTACGCAGCCCGGTCGCGGCCCGGGGGTCGCGACTGCTCAACGGCGCCCGTGGACTGGGCCGGGTCGTCCGGCAGTTGACCACCACCCTGCATGAGGAGCGCGAGCAACTCTCCGAGACCACCTTCGACATCGCCTGCGACCGGCTGCTGGACCTGGTGTGTCTGGCCGCGGAGGGCGGCGACGACATGGCGCCCACAGGGCAGCGGGCGACGGTCGAGGCCGCGATCCGGCGCTACGTACGCCGGCACGCCTGCGACAGGGACCTGGACGTCGTCGGCATCGCGCGGGCGCTCGGCTGGTCCACGCGCTACGTCCAACAGGTGCTGCAGGCGGCCGGCACCACCTCACGCGACCTCATCCGCCGCGAGCGGCTGAACGTCGCCCGAACCCGCCTGGCCGGCGCGAGCTGGGCGACGTACTCGATCGCGGAGATCGCGTATTCCTGCGGCTTCGGCAGTCATGCCTCGTTCGCCACCGCGTTCCGGGAGGAGTTCGGCATGACGCCGCGCGAAGCCAGATACAGCGCCCGGCCCGGGGCCGAGCCGAAGGGCGGCCAGGGCCTTGAAGACCTGCGCTAGCCGTTGGCAGGGCTGAAGTACCGGCGTGGATTGTCGACCAGCATGGTGGTGAGCTGCGCCTCGGTGACGCCGTCCCGGCGCAGCGCCGGGAGCACCTCGTCGTGCAGGTGGGTGTAGTGCCAGTTCGGCGCGATCCGCTCCCGTACGCCGGGCGGGAACCAGTCGATGTGGCATGACGCGTCGTGCGACAGGACCATCCGGTCGGCGAACCCCTCGCGCGCGAGCGTCGCGACGGTCGCCACCCGCTGGTCGCCGGGCAGGAGGATGTCGAGTCCGAAGCGATCCATTCCGACGTACGAGCCGTTGTCGATGAGCCGGTGCAGATAGTCCAGGTCGGTGGTGTCGCCGCTGTGGCCGATGACGACCGCGCCGAGGTCCACGCCCTCGCCGCGCAGGACGTCCTGCGCGGCCAGCCCCGTACGGGCGTGCGCGCTGGTGTGGACCGTGATCGGGGCGCCGGTGCGCAGATGGGCCTGGGCCACCGCTCGCATCACCCGTTCCACACCCGGGGTGAGTTCGTCCTCGACCGCGCACTTCAGGAACGCGGCCCTGACGCCGGTGTCCGCGATCCCCTCGGTGAGTTCACGGACGAACAACTCGGTCATGGACTCGGGGCCGCCGAGCATCGTGCCCGGCCCGTGGAAGCGGAAGGAGTCGGGGATATCGGCCAGTGTGTAGAGGCCGGTGGCCGCGACGATGTGGAGGTCGACCTGTTCATTCACCTGGGCGACGCGCGCGACATTGCGGCCGAGGCCGATGACGGTGGGGTCGACGATGGTGGTGACGCCGGTCGCGGCAAGGGCCTTCAGCCGGGTCACGGCGTCGTTGATGCGTTCCTGCTCGTCCCAGGTCTCCGGCAGGCTCTGCCGGAGTTCCTCGTTGAGGACGAACACATGCTCGTGCATCAGTACGGTGCCGAGGTCATGTGCCGCCACAGGGCCGCGGACGGTCTGTACCTGCGGGGTCGAGGTCATGCGGATCCTTCGATGTACGGCCGGGACGCGCCTGTCGGTCGAGCGGCCCGGGAGTGGTGTTCGGTGTGTTCTCGCGACTCGGTGAACCCCTGCGGCACACCTCCACGGACGTGTGTCACGAGGCGGCGATGCCAGCGGCCTGCCTGATCACGTCGGCCGCGGCGTCCGGCCGGGAGACATGGACCGCGTGGCTGTCGGTGGTTTCGGCAGACGGTGCACGCGTTGCCACCCGGAGCCGTCCACGAATCCCCCGTGGACGAGCACAACGTTCTTCACCGGCCGGGTGCTCATGATTGTTCCTCACTGCGATCGACCTTGAGACGGGCGGGTGGCCGACAGGTATGCCTGGGCCGGTCATCGGGCCGTCACCGCCTGGGCGATGCCGCCGAACCGTCGCCGCGAGAAGTGCCGGCCCCGATGTGCCGATGACTCTTCCAGCACCATGGCGAAGCCGTCTTTCGCGTCGGCGCGCAGTCCTTTCGCGTAGGCGCGATGCTCCCGTGGGGCCTGCCGGGGCGCGTTGCCGGCTGATCGTGCCCTTGCCGCGTGAAAGACAGCGACAAGCCTCCGTCGCCTACGCCGTCATCCATGTCGTCGTCCGTGTCGTCGTCCATGTGCGGATTCCTGAATCATCCGTCCGGGGAGCACAGAAACGAATCTGCCGACGAGGAAGACATGGGGCCGTCCCGGATGTGGCACGGTCCGGACATGAGGATGATGAGCGTCGTGGCCGCGACAGTCGTCGCTGCCGTACTCGTTGCCGTGCCGGTGTCCGACGCGTCGGCGGAGCGGTACTGGAACAAGAAGGTGAAGTGCGAGGAGACCGATCCCGACGGGCGGGTGATCCCCACCCGCCACGGCAACGGCGACCTCGGCTGGAACCACTTCTCCGGCAAGCACAACATCAGGAAATGCCGGATCGTTGACGCGGCCCTGGCCGGAAAAGTGGACAAGAAGAACGGCGGGCGCCTCGAATACCACGGTGTCGCCCTCAACCACGGGAAGCGGGTCGACATCGTGGTCATCGTGCAGTACGCCCGCCGCACAGCCGATGGTGAATACGACGCGGGCAAGGGCAAGAGGATCGGTGTCATCACGGCCTACTGCAAAGGCGTCAACAAGTGCCCGAACTGGATCAACGAGTGAGCGGCCTGTGCGGGGAGACGGTCGAGCAGCAGGCGTACCTCACACGCTTCCTTCTCGACTACACGGTGATGCCCCTTGTCGGCCGGACCTTCCTGCGCGGCGTCCTGCCGACGCGTGAGGCGGTTCGGATCGTGACCGGTGCCGCCGACGCCGAAACGGCGCGGGAACTGGTCGCGTACGAGATCCCGCTGTCGGACGACGATGACGAGCCGGTCACCGCTCCACTGGTACTGGGCTGGACACGAGCACTGGCATCCGGCGGTCTCCCGCGTCCGGACGGGTCCGTGATGGGCATGGCCCTGGTCCGCGTGGACACCGCCGACGTCGAACCCGCCCCGCCGGCTCGCACGGACCGGGCGCTGCGCGTCCTGCGCACACTGGCCTGGCCGTTCGTCGAGACCCCGCCGAACCCGGCGTTGTGCGGTTTCCTCTTCACCGGCCCGGACAGCATGCGGCTCTACCTCGCAGTCGAGGAAGCCGACGGTCTGATCGCGGCGGACGTACGGCTCACCGGTGCGCTGACGGCCCTGCTGGCCGCACTCCCGGCGCTCGTGGGCGAGAAGGAACGCTGGGTGGCGGACAAGGCCGATCCCCACTGTGTCCACGCGGTTGACCTCACCACGTGGTGACGGCCGGCAGGCCGGAACCACGAGCGGCCGGAAGTGTCCGGTGGAGGGGGAGCGGCCATCCGTTCCGCGCAGGACACGGCGAACACATCTGACCAACGGTTCTGAGCGTGCGCGCACTTCGGCGCCAACGACGATGACGTCCCGGCGGTCGCGGATTCCGTGGCTTCGCCGCGTACGTCAACGAGGTGTGCGGGCCGCCCACTTCAGGAAGATGTCGCGGTCATCCGGCCCCCAGGGCACCCTGTTGATGTCAGGAAGCCGGGAAATGGCCATGTCCCGCAGCTTCATCATGAAGTGGTAGAGAAGGGTGCCCGACGCTCTCCGCATTCACCACGACCGTGGTCCAGCTGTCGGGGGCGTCGAGCGTGGATGTCTCCCCGGATACGGTCAGTTGGTGCCACGACTCATACGATTCGCTCCATCTGAGAGCTGCTGTCAGCAGCGCGTCGATGTGTGTCCTGCTGACAAGTAGCTCGCTCATACGACGACTCCTCGGCCGGGGAAACTCCACTGCGGAGACTTCGGAGACTTCTATCAGCCGGGACCGACATCGCTTTCCAATCCGTCATGGGTGGGGCCCCGCCGGTGGCGGCAAAGCCTGCCTATACGGACCGGTCGGCGTGTGTGCGTTCATAGTGGCGGGCGACCCGCGCGCGGTTGCCGCAGATGTTGCTGGTGCACCACTTGCGCCGCTTGTTCTCGGCGAGGAAGAGCATCGAGCAGGCCGGATTGGCGCAGCGGCGCAGGAGCCGGAGCCGTTCGGGGTCGGCGAGCAGCCCGATGGCCTCCGCGGCGATGGCGGCCAGCGCCGCGTTCCCGCCGTATTCGGTGTGCCAGCGCTCCTCGCGGTGGATGCCGTCCGCCGTCACGACCAGCCGAGGGCTCATGGGAGCCGCGGACGCGGCGGCGTTGAGATCGTCCACCGAATGGGGCCGGGCGTCGCGGGCTTCCAGACGGGCGTCCAGGACGTCGCGGATCGCGGTGCGCAGCCGGCGTGTGGCCGCGGCGTCGGGAACTGGGCCGGGCGGCAGGCTTCCGGATTGCAGCGCCCACCAGGTCGCGAAGGCGTCCGGGGTGCCGATGAGGTCCGTGGCCGGTTCCGTGACCGTCATCAATGTGTCGGCCAGGTCCAGCGCGACGAGTGGTTCGCCGCCCATGGGGAACCCCGCGCCCTGTAGCTCCTCTACACCCACTCGAATGCTCACGTTGCCACTGTATCCATTAGCCATCCATGAACCCCCGAAAGGATACCAGGAGTGCAGACTCGGGCACCCTGAGTGAGAACGGGTTCGGATGCCTGTCCTTGCGAGGCGCGCCTAATGGTTCTACGGTTGATTTATCCGTTAATCGCGAGCCCGTAGTAGGGGCCTCCGATGAAAGGAACCGGTCATGGGACTCGCATGGCAACAGGGACCGCACTCCCCCACGGCGCTCGGGAGGTTCCTCACCCCCGAGCCCCTGCCGGAGAGGCTGCTCTTCGCGGAGCGGCTGCGCCGCCGCATGAGGGTGAGATTCGGCGGGGAGTGGATCGCGGACAGCGAGGACGTCGTCGTACTGCACGAGCCGGGACGGTATCCGGTCGCCTACTTCTCGCTGTCGTCGGTGCGTCCCGGCGTGCTGGTGGCCGACGGGCACACCACCCGGCACCGTGAGCTCGGCGAGACGTCCTGGTTCACGGCGAACGCCGCGGGCCATCGCGCTGAACGCGCGGCGTGGCAGTTCACGGCGCTGCCCGCGTACGCCGGCGAGTTGGAGGGGCGTGCCGCCTTCGCGTGGCCGGCCATGGACGCCTTCTACGAGGAGGACGAGCGGATCCTCGGGCACGCGGCGGACCCGTACCACCGCATCGACATCCGCGACACGTCCCGCACCATGGAGGTGCGCTCGGGGGACACACTGATCGCGCGGACCACCCGGCCCGTGGTGCTGTACGAATCGGGGTTCGCACCGCGGTGGTACGTGCCGCGCGAGGACATCCGGGAGAAGGAGCTGACCCCGGTCGAGGGCCGGACGTTCTGCCCCTACAAGGGACTGGCCGATTACTACGACATCGGTGAGTCCAGGCGGGCGGCGTGGTCGTACCGCGATGCCTACGCCGAGGTCGGGCGGGTCGGCGACCTGGTCTCGTTCGAGCCCGACAAGGTCGAGGTCCACCTCGACGGTGAGCGGCTGCGCCTCGAGCCGGGTCAGCAGGTGGTGCCCCACGGGGCCGACCGGAGTCTGGGAACCGAAGAGGTCCTCACCCGCTGAAGAAGAGGTCCTCACCCTGAAGAAGAGGTCCTCACCGCTGAAACCGAATGGGCCATGAACGGCGGCGGGGCCGCCCGGTGGTGGGCCCCGGCGTCGGACGGATCAAGCGAAGGAGCGCATGATGACTGGTTCTCTGCAGGGCGAGAGGGTCCTTGTGGTCGGGCGCGGGAGCGGTATCGCGCGGGCGATTGTCGGCGCGGCGGCGGCCGAGGGGGCCCAGGTGGTCGCCGCAGGACGTAACCGCGAGGCACTTGAGGCCGCGTACAAGGGCACGTCCGTGTCCGTGAAGGGTGTCGACCTTACGGACGAGGGCGCGATCGCGGATCTGGCCGACGACGTGGGCAGCGTCCATCACGTGGTGTCCACCGCGTCGGCGAGGGCCCGCGGCGCCCTCGGGGAGTTGAGCCCGGAGGCGATCCTGCTGTCCTTCCACACGAAGGTCGTGGGTCCGATCATGCTGGCCAAGCACTTCGCGCCCAGGATGCCGCGGACAGGGTCGCTCGTGTTCTTCTCCGGGGTGGCCGCTCTTGAGCCGGATCCCGGGTATCTCGGGGTGGCGGCGACGAACGGCTCGGTGAACGTGGTGATCCGTTCACTGGCCGTGGAACTGGCCCCACTGCGGGTGAACGCCATCTCCCCGGGGACCGTCGACACCGGAGCGTGGGACGGGCTGGGCGGGAAGAAGGACGCCTTCCTGGAGAAGCTGTCCGCGGCCAACCCCGCACGCCGGATCGGCACGCCCGAGGACATCGCCCAGGCCGTGGTCTTCGCCATGACCAACACGTTCATGACGGGCGTCAGCCTGGCGGTCGACGGAGGGCAGCCGCTTGTGTGAGCGGCCGGGTCCTGTTCCGCCGGGTCCTGTTCCCGGCGGGGTCGGGGCTCTCACCGGAGTCCCGGGCCGTCGCGGCAGTGCGCGAAGCCAGGACGTACCCGCGCCCCGGGCCACGGCGGGATCGCCGGTGCCGGAGGCGGACAGGCTATTCCTCGCGTTCGAGCTCGGCGCGGGCGCGCTCGGTATCGAGGTCCTGCTGCGCGGCACGGTAGATGTCGCCGGCCAGCTTACGGGCGGCCTGGGGGTCGTCCGCCGACGAGACCGTCCGGATCCGGTCGGCCCACTCGTCCATGCTGCGAGGGGTTTCGGGATTCTTACTCACATAACCTTTGTACCTTTCGGTGAGTTTCTCTGCCTCTCGTGGCGAAGGACGGCCCCGGACGGCGCGACGCACGGAGCCCGGGGCATCCAAGGTTCCCGGTCATCCCCGGTTCGGATGGGAAGCCGGGCGCTGATCAGCCGGACCACTAAACTTGATGATCTGGTGGACGGCGGCCTCCTCTCGGCCGGGACGTCCGGTCAACGCGGGGCAGGACATCCGACCGGGCCAAGATGTCCGATCGATTCGAGCAACATCAGGCGACCAGCTTCACCGTGCGGCGGTACCGCGCTGGGAGGATGACATGGCGACCCTGCTGTCAGTCAACGTGGGACTGCCGACGGACGTGCCCTGGCAGGGCAGAACGGTGCACACGGGAGCGTGGAAGTATCCCGTCGGCGGCCCTCGGATGGTGCGCCGCCTCAATATCGACGGAGACGGCCAGGGCGACCTTCAGGGCCACGGCGGGGAGCAGAGGGCCGTCCTCGTCTACCAGACGCAGTCCTACGCGTACTGGCGCAAGGTTCTTGAGCGTGACGATCTCGACTTCGGCCAGTTCGGGGAGAACTTCACCGTCGACGGGCTCGCGGACGACGAGGTGTGCATCGGCGACCGATACCTCATCGGCGGAGCCGAATTCGAGGTCACCCAGCCACGTGTCACCTGTTACCGGGTCGGCATGCGGCTCAACGAACCACGCATGGCCTCCCTGCTGGTCGCCCACCACCGCCCCGGCTTCTACCTCCGTGTCATCACCGAGGGCGAGGTCCGGGCGGGAGACCCGATCACCAGGACCCGCACCGGCAAGGGAGCGCTCAGCGTCGCCGACATCGATGCCCTTCTCTACCTCCCGGGGGCCGATCCGGACAAGCTGCGTGCCGCCCTGAACATCGAGGCGCTCAGCCCCGGATGGCAGCAGTCCTTCCGGGAGATGAGCCGTCGGCTCGACCAGCCGCCCGGACCCGCGCCCGTCGCACCGGGGTGGAGGGGCTTCAAGCGGCTGCGCGTGAGCCAGGTCGTCCACGAGACCCCGGTGGTCTCCTCGTTCTACCTGCGGTCCGCGGACTCCCAGCCGCTGCCCACCGCCATGCCCGGCCAGTATCTGAGCCTGCGGATCCCGAGAGAGGGCCAACCCGCTCTGGTGCGTTCGTATTCGCTGTCCTCCGCTCCCGATGCCACCGAGTACCGGATCAGCGTCAAACGCGAGGAACGCGGCGCGGCGAGCACGTACCTCCACACTCATCTGAACAGAGGCGATGTCATCGAAGCGGCCGCCCCGCGCGGGGCGTTCGTGCTGGCCGATGAACGCACACCCGTGGCGCTGTTCTCGGCGGGCATCGGCGTCACCCCCGTTCTGGCGATGCTGCATCAACTGGCCCGCGAACACAGCCCCCGTGCCGTGTGGTGGGTGCACACCGCCCACGACCCCGGACAGCACGCCTTCGCGGAGGAAGCCCGGCGACTGGTCGCACGGCTGCCCCACGCCCGTTCCTTCATCTACTACACCGCCCCGGATGACACCGTCTCGGATCACGCCGTCCCGGATCACACGGTCCCGCATCACACCGTCCCGGATCCCGGGGCCACCGGGGGGCCGTGTGTCATCCACGGACGCATGACCAGCGGAGCCGTCCGGGAACTGGGCGTGCCCACCGACGCGCACGCCTACCTGTGCGGTCCCACGGGCTTCATGTCGGACGTGACCTCCGCTCTCCAGCTGGCGGGGCTGAGCGGCTCGAACATCCACACCGAAGTCTTCGGAGCGCTGACCGCCATCAACCCCGGCGTCACCTCGCCGGGCGCCGCCGGACGTCCTCATCAGCCGCCCGGACCCCAAGGCACGGGGCCCTCCGTCACCTTCGCCCGCAGTGGACTGTCCACCCACTGGTCGGACCAGTACGCGACGCTGCTGGAGCTGGCGGAGGGATGCGACATCCCGACGCGCTGGTCCTGCCGTACCGGGGTGTGCCACACGTGCACCACTCCCCTGCTCACCGGCCAGGTCCAGTACACGACGCAACCCCTGGAGGATCCCGAGCCGGGTGAAGTGCTGCCGTGTTGCAGCATCCCCACCACCGATGTGCTTCTCGACCTGTGAGGTGACGGGCCCGGACCCAGCCGGACCCAGCCGGACCGAGTCGGGCCGGACCACCGGATCACCGGATCACCGGACCGCGAACAGCCACGAACCGTTCACAGCAATCCTGGAGGTTGGAATGAACAGCGTTGTGCATCACCGCACCACCACCGTCAACGGCATGGATGTCTTCTACCGGGAGGCCGGAGACCCGCGGGCACCGGCACTCGTCCTGCTGCACGGCTTCCCTGCCAGCTCGCACATGTTCCGCGATCTGATTCCCGCCCTCGCCGACACCTACCGCGTCATCGCGCCCGACATGATCGGATTCGGGCAGTCGGCCATGCCGGCGGTCGACGAGTTCGACTACACCTTCGACACGCTCACCGACGTGACCGCCGGGCTGCTGGAGCAGCTCGGTGTCGACCGGTTCGCGGTCTACGTGCACGACTATGGGGCGCCCGTCGCCTGGCGGCTCGCCACGCGGTCTCCGGGGAGCATCACGGCGATCATCACGCAGAGCGGCAACGCCTACACCGACGGGTTCGTCAAGACGTTCTGGGACGGGCTGTTCGCCTACGCCGAGAACCCGACGCCCGAGACCGAAGCCCCCCTCCGCGGTGTCCTGACCCTCGAACTGACCCGCTGGCAGTACCTGAACGGGGTAGCGGATCCGAGCCTCGTCAGCCCGGACACCTGGACCATCGACCAATCGCTGCTCGACCGACCGGGCAACGACGCCATTCAGCTCGCGCTGTTCCGCGACTATCCGTCCAACGTCGCTCTCTACCCCCCGTTGCAGCAGTACTTCCGCGACAGCCAGGTGCCGCTGCTGGCCGTCTGGGGAGCCAACGACGAGATCTTCGGTCCCGACGGAGCCCACGCCTTCCTGCGCGACCTGCCGGAGGCGGAGATCCACCTGCTGGAGTCCGGGCACTTCGCCCTGGAAAGCCATCTGGGGGAGATCACCGACCGTATCCGCACGTTCCTCGCCCGCGTCATCTCCTGACCCGCAGGTGTCGGACACGAGGCAGCGGGTCCGGAACACGTGCGGCGCCGGACCGGGGCCGGGGGTCCCAGCTGCCGGAAGATCCTGGGCGCCACCGGCTTGACCTTTCCGCAGCGTCAACTTCTACCGTCGAAGACACGGGCCGGAGAGACCGGCCACGAGAGCGGGACGGAACGCGCTATGACCTGGTCGATCGCAGAAGTCGCCCGGATGTCCGGGGTCACCTCGCGGACCCTGCGGCACTACGACGAGATCGGCCTGCTCACCCCCGACCACGTCGGGGCGAACGGCTACCGCTACTACGAGGTGGACCAACTGCTGCGGCTGCAGCAGATCCTGATCCTGCGCAGACTCGACCTCGGGCTGCCGCGGATCGCCGAGGTCCTCGACCGGCAGACCGACCCGGTCGAGGCGTTGCGTGGTCACCTCAAGCGGCTGCTCGTCGAGCAGGACCGGCTCGGCGCGGTCATCGCGACGGTCACGCGCACCGTCTCCGAGCTCGAAACGACGCAAGGAGGGCCTTCCATGGCCGCCATCAACCGTGCCGAGAACCTGTTCGAGGGTTTCGACTCCACGCAGTACGACGCCGAGGCGCGCGAACGCTGGCCGCGGAACTACGACAAGGCCCAGGAGTTCGCCGCGACGCTGACACCGGAGGACACCGAACGGCTACAGAAGGAGGGGACGGCGGCGATGATCCGGATGGCCGAGTTCCTGGTCGCCGGTGTCCCGGCGGACGACCCGGCCGTTCTGGACGAGGTCGACCGGCAGTACCGCTGGCTCTGCAACTTCTGGACCCCCGACGCGGCGGCCTACCGGAACCTCGGCCAGATGTATGTCGACGACGAGCGGTTCACGGTGACCTACGAGCGGGTCACGCCGGGCCTGGCCGTGTACCAGCGCGACGCCATGGCCGCCTACGCCGATGCCCGGCTGAGCCAGTAGCCAGAACCGGTACCGGTGACGAACAACCCGCCGGGTGACGACGGCCTACCCGCGGGCCGCCGTCACCCGGCGAACGTCCGCGCCCAGGCAGTGGTGTTCGCCCTCACGCCGTGGTCGGCGTCGTACAGGGCTCTGCGGTGGGGTGCCCGTGGCCGGTGGCACGCCGAAACTCAATAGTCACCGGGACCGGCTCCGCATACGTTCGATGGCATGGCTGACGAGTGCTTCGGGGATCCACGGCTCGCCGCGATCTATGACCCGCTCGACCCCGCCCGCGGTGATCTCGACGCATATGTGCGGATCGCGGACGAGTTCGGGGCGCGCCGAGTGCTGGACATCGGTTGCGGGACAGGGGTGTTCGCCCTCCTCCTGGCCGATCGCGGGATCGAGGTCGTCGGCGTCGATCCCGCCCGGGCGTCCATCGATGTCGCGCGGGCCAAACCGGGCAGCGAGCGAGCCCGTTGGATCTGCGGTGACGCGACAGCCCTTCCGTCTCTACGGGTTGACCTCGCGACGATGACGGCGAACGTCGCCCAGGCCATCGTCGATCCGCCGACCTGGCGGAAGACGCTGCGGGGAGCCTACGACGCGCTGCGGCCCGGCGGGCACCTCGTGTTCGAGACCCGGGATCCGGCGCGACGCGCCTGGGAGGAGTGGAACAGCCGGAGCTCTTACCGCGTGACGGAGATTCCAGGATTCGGCGCCGTCGAGAGCTGGATCGAGCTGATCGAGATGCGCCGGCCGCTGGTGACATTCCGTGGGACTTACGTGTTCGCCGAGGACGGCCAGGTGCTGACGTCGGATTCGACGCTGCGCTTCCGTGAGCGACAGGAAGTGGAGAGGGACCTGACCGCTCACGGCTATGTGGTGGAGGACGTTCGCGACGCGCCCGACCGGCCGGGCCGGGAGTTCGTCTTCGTCGCGCGACGTCCGGGGGCCGGTGGCCCGCGACGTCCGGGGGCCGATGGCGCCCTTTCGTCCTATCCTGGCTGAAGGGGGCCAACAGTGCCAGGGAGCCGCCATGGCCACGACCAGATGGTTCTTCGAGCCCAGCCATACCGGTGCGGAGTTCCGCGCCAGGCACATGATGATCACCTACGTGCGCGGGCAGCTCAAGAACGTGCACGGCTTGCTGGAGGTCGATCCCGACGAGCCGGAGAAGGCCCGCGTCGAGGCGACGATCGACGCGACCCAGGTGTACACCGGTCAGCCCGAGCGGGACGCCCACTTGCGCAGTGCCGACTTCTTCGATGTCGAGCACCATCCGACGTGGACATTCGCCGGGTCGAGCGTGCGTCAGGTGAGTGCGACCGAGTTCGAGATCACCGGAGATCTCACCGTACGTGGGGTGAGGCGCTCCGTCACCTTCGACGTCAGCTATTTGGGACAGTGGGACACCCCGTGGTGGGAGGCCGGCCGCGACCTCGGCCCGAGGCGCCGCGCCGGTTTCCTCGCAACCACCCGCGTCAATCGCCATGACTTCAATGTGAGCTGGAACGACGTGGTCGACCGGGGCGGAGTGGTCGTCAGCGCCATGGTCGACGTCGTGGTGGACATCGAAGCCGTGCTCGAAGCCGACGAAACGGCCGTCTGAGCGCGGCCACGACGACGGCCGCTCAGTGCGGGCGGAGGGGTGGTCGGCATCTCTTCCGCGTGCTCATCAGCCGCGAGGGTTCCTCGCCAGGGCCGGTGCGTCGTCATAATCGTGTGGCGTGCGAACAGCTGCGTTTATACAGTCCCTCCGTGTCTGAGCCGCAGCTGCTTCGTCCCGATCATGCCCCGGCGCTCCTCGCCTTCGAGCGGGAGAACCGGGCCTACTTCGCAGCGTCCATTCCTGATCGAGGCGAGGAGTACTTCACCCGGTTCGATGAGCGACACCGCGGCCTGCTCGCCGAGCAGGAGGCCGGGGTCTGCTATTTCCACCTGCTGATCGGCGCTGCGGGCGAAGTGCTGGGGCGGGTCAACCTGGTGGACGTGGCGGATGGTGCCGCCGAGCTCGGGTACCGGATCGCGGAGCGGGCCGCGGGTCGGGGGCTGGCCACCTCGGCCGTGCGGGCGGTGTGCGGCCTTGCCGCCGACAGGTACGGGTTGACCTCCCTGCGGGCCGCCACCACCCTCGACAACGCGGCGTCCCGAGCGGTGCTGGCCCGCACGGGGTTCACCGTCACCGGCGAGACGCGGCTCTCGGGTCGCCCCGGCCTGACGTATCGTCGAAGCCTTGAGGATCTCTCCGGCACGCGTGCCGATGTGAACCGCCCCTGATCGGCTCCGGGTTGACAGGTTCCGTGCCGTGGTGACAGGGGCTTGGTCCGCAGGCCGAAGCGCACACGTGACCTGCCGTCGGAGCGATGCCGTCAGGACGACGGCGCGGCGGAGTCTCCGCCGAGGCCGGCCGGCGGCCGGGGCTTTGAAGGGCCACCGTCGTAGGGCAGCCCGGTCCGCGCCGCCAGTCCCGCGATCAGAAGCTCCAGCCCGTAGTGGAACTCGACATCGTGATCGCTCGTGGCGAGGTAGGGCGCGACGTCGGCGAGGAGAGGGGCGCCCGTGCTCGTGATGGCGTCGACGCGCTGCTGGATCTCGTCCGGATCCGTGGTGCCCAGGTGGAGGGCGTAACCCAGCTCGCGCATGAGCGTGCCGACGATGAAGGCGGTATAGCTGCGCAGTACGTGGACCATCTCCTCGGGCGAGAGGCCGAGTCCGGTGATGGTGGCCAGGGTTGAACCGATGGCTTCGAGGGCTGCGGGCGACTGGGTCGGCCTGGTCAGTACCAGAGGGAATGCCTTGGGGTGGCGCTGGGCGGCGGCGCGGAACGCGGCGGCATGTGCCCGGATACGGTCCTGCCAGGCGCCATTGACATCGCCGCCGCCGGTGTCAGTGCTGCTGCCGGTGTCGGGATCACTGTCGGGGCCGGGGTCGGTGTCGGGGTCGCTGTCGGTGCGGGGGAATTCGATCCGGGCGAGCAGTACCTCGGCCACACCGTCCAGCAAGGCGTCCTTGTTGGGCACGTGGCTGTAGAGCGACATGTTCTCGATATCGAGTTCGGCGGCCAGTTTCCTCAGGGAGAAGGAGTCGGGTCCGTCACGGTCGATCATCGTCACGGCCGCGTCGATCACCTTGTCCCGCGTCAGACCGAGTCGCCTGCCCCGGCCGGTGCCTCGAACCGTCATCCGTGGTCCTCCCTCGCTCGCGGCGGCTTCCGGCCACAAGAACTCGCCATGTACTTGACATCACTTGCGGCGCAAGTCTAGCGTCACGGTCCCGAACGAAAAGACGTGCACCGCACGTCAGTTGGAACCCGCACAAGCCCTCCGGCGACCGGTCCCGAACCGACCCGGGGCTCCTTCCCCCACCCCCACAGCATGGCCGAGCAGAAGCCGGAACGATCATGATCACCGAAGAAGTGCGCGCGGCGCGTCAGAAGCTCGTCCTCGATCACTTTCACGACGAGGTCCGCCAGGAGTGGGACGACGTCCTGTCGACGTTCCCGCATCCCCACTACGAGCTGATCTCCACGATGACCGTTCATGACGGCGACCGTGCCGTCCGCGGTTACTACCACGACACCCGCGTCGCCTTCCCCGACCAGGATCACGAGATCATCGCCCTGCGCCACAGCGACGACGCCGTGATCGTCGAGTTCTGGCTGCTCGGCACCCACCGTGGCCCCCTCGGCGCCGTTCCGCCCACGGGCAGCCGCTTCCGGGTGCGTATGACGGCGTACTTCATCTTCGACGAACACGAGCAACTGGTCTGCGAGCGCGTCTACTTCGACACCCTCACCATGCTCCGGCAGCTCATCGGCGGCCTGAACATGAAGAACCCCAGGAACTGGATTCTGGCCGCGCGCTGCGTCAAGGGCCTTCTGAAGATGTCCGGCGGCGAGCCCCACCCCTCCCTCGTGAACACCGCGCCTGCCGCCCTCGCCGGCTGAGTCGGCCCCGCGGTCCCCACCCCCAAGGAACCCCGCCCGTGAAGGTCCACCACCTCAACTGCGGAACCATGCGGTACCTCACCAGCCACCTGGTCTGTCACGTGCTGCTCATCGAGACCGGCACCGGCCTCGTTCTCGTGGACACCGGCTACGGACTCGACGACATCGCCGAACCCGCGCGGCGCGTTGGCCCGGCCCGCCACATCGTCAGACCCGCGTTCGCCCCGGAGGAAACCGCCGTCCGCCAGGTCGAGGGACTCGGCTTCCGCCGGGAAGACGTACGCGACATCCTCATCACCCACTTCGACGCCGACCACATCGGCGGCCTGTCGGACTTCCCGCACGCCACCGTCCATGTCACGGCGGCCGAAAGACTCGGGTCGATGATCTCGCCCTCGCGGCGCGAGAGGATCCGCTACCGCTCGGCCCAATGGGCGCACCACCCGAAGATCGTCGAGCACAGCCCGCGCGGCGAACCCTGGCAAGGCTTCCCCGCGGCCGAGGAACTCGTGGACATCGCCCCCGGTATCGTCCTGATCTCCCTCCCCGGCCACACCCGCGGACACGCCTGCTTCGCGGTCGACACCGGCACCCGCTGGCTCCTCCACGCGGGCGACGCCTTCTACCACCCCGGCACCATCGACGGCCGCTCCCCCGTACCCGCGGCCCTGCGCGCCATGGAAAACCTGGTCGCGTTCGACCTGAGAAAGGTCCGGGACAACCACGCCCGCCTCGCGGAGCTGCATCAGCGCGCGGACCCCGGCCTGGCCATCATCTGCGCCCACGACCCGACCCTCTACGCCACGATGCGCGCCGACGGCTGACCTCGTACGGAAGCACCCGGCGAGGCCGGGGCCGCGGGTCACCGTGCTTTCCGGACCACGAGCCATCCGCTTCTATGGCCGAGCTGTCGCGGCAACATCGCCGAAGACCTTTTCGGCCCCGATCCGCCGTATGCGTTCGGTGCCCCATTCTCCCAAGGAGGCAAGGGCGGCGTTGAGCGAGACACCGTGCTCCGTCAAGGAGTACTCGACCTTCGGTGGCACCTCGCGGTACACCTCACGATGCACGAGCCCGTCCTCTTCCATCTCCCGCAGATGTTGAATCAGCATCTTCTCGCTGACACCCGGCAGACCGCGTCGAAGCTCGGCGAACCGGCGGGTCCCGTAGTGGTGCAGCTCCCAGAGGATGAGCGACTTCCACTTGCCGGCGACGACGTCCATCGCCGCGTCGATGCCACAGAAATAGGGACCACGTCGCGCTGACTTTGCCATCCGCCCCCCAAGAGGTACTTACTCACGGGTGAGTACCCGACTAATTAGTCCGTACTGGTCAACTCTACTGGCTGCGGAGAGGATCGAGCCGAAGGACAGACACGAGGGAGAGCGCCAAGAAATGACAACTGACAACAGCGTCCAGGTGAGTGTTCTCGGGCTGGGGGCCATGGGCAGCGCTCTCGCGGGCGCCCTGGTGAAGGCCGGATACGCGACCACATGCTGGAACCGCTCACCGGGGAAGGCGGACGATCTCGTCGCGCAGGGCGCCAAGACCGCCGACACGGCCGGTGACGCGGTCCGGGCCGGCCGATTGGTGATCGTATGTCTGCTGGACCACGCGTCGGTCCATGAGGTGCTCGATCCGCTCTCCGATGAGCTGGCCGGACGAATCCTGGTCAACGTGACCACGACCTCCCCCGATCAGTCACGGGAGTTGGCCCGCTGGGCCGCCCGCGCCGGGATCGTGTATCTGGACGGCGGCATCATGGCCGTACCGCACATGATCGGCCAGCCTGGGGCGTCGATCCTCTACAGCGGTTCGGCCGATGCCTTCCATCAGTACAAGCCGCTGCTCGACCTGTGGGGAACCAGTACCTATTTCGGTGAGGATGCCGGGCTGGCGTCCCTGTACGATCTCGCCCTGCTCGCGGGCATGTACGTCATGTTCGCCGGATTCATGCACGGCGCCGCCATGGTCGCGCCGGCCGGCGTGACGGCGGGCGAGTTCGCTGCCAAGGCCATACCGTGGCTGACCGCCATGACCGGCTCCTTCCAGGAATTCGCCGCGGTCATCGACGGCGGCGACTACACCGTCGAAGGGCAACAGAGCCTCCACTTCTCCAACCTCGGTGACCTCCTGGCCGCCAGTTCCGACCAGGGCATCAGCACCGAGGTGGTCGCCATGGTCCAGCGGCTCGTCCAACGCCAGATCGATGCGGGCCATGGAGAGGAAGGCTTCGCCCGAATCATCGAGAGCATCAGGCAACCGGGCTGACCACTCCTCACGGACCCCGCTCGGCCTCACATCCGGGATCTCAGCACGTCGACCTCACAACCCGGCGCGAACGGGTCGAAGCCGTGCCCGGTCAGCCAGCGAACCGCCAGCAGGCTTCGCAATGACCACCACGCGTGGATCACGTCGAGGTCGACGTCGGTGCCATAGCCGGCGACGACGTCGTCGAGATGCTCCTCGTGTCCGAGCGTGAAGGTGGCGAGGTCGTACAGGGCATCACCCTGGCCCGCCTCGGACCAGTCGATGATGCCCGTGACCTCGTCGCCGTCGACGAAGACGTGCGCGATCTGCAGGTCGCCGTGCGTGAACGCCGGAGTCCACGGCCGGAGCGCGGCCTCGGCGACCTGGCGGTTGCGGGTGACCAGGTCGGCGGGCAGCAGGCCGTTCGTCACGAGCAACTCGCACTCGTCGTCGAGTTCCGCCGCCAGTGCGACGATGCTCCGGCCGGCCCCGCCGGAGCGGGGCGGCAGCGGCGCGTCGTGCAGCTTCCGGATGGCGGCGCCCGCCGCGGCCCACGCCGCCGACGACCCGGTCGACGGCCCGCCGAGGCGCCCAAGCGTCACCCCCGGGACCGCGGCGATCGCGAGCACGGGCGGCTTGCGCCACAGGACCTCCGGGGTCGGGACCGGCGCCAGGGCCATCGCCTCGACCTCGACGTCGATGCGCGCCTGATCGGCGTCCACCTTCAGGAACACATCGCCGACGCGCAGGGTCGCGCGCTCGGAATGGGCGACAACGACTGTGACCTCATCCATGGGCGACCAGTATCCCGGGGACGACCGTCCGCGTCGCCGGGATTATCGCGTGCGCACGCGCGGCTGACCTGAGAACTCGCGGGGACGGGCGTGGGACATGGTCGTCTGGTGGGGCGGTCGTGCCGGTGGTGAGTGGTCACGGCGCGGCGGATGCGACTGCGTAGGGCGATGATGGCATCGGCGAAGTCGAAGAAGGCGTTGATGACGCTGGTGCGGTGTGCATAGCGGCGTACCCGGCGGTGGAACGCGTTCTGCCAGGCGTGCGTGTGCTCTACGTGCCGACGTTGGGTGGCCTGGGCCGGAGAGTCGGGGCAGCAGGTCGGGCGAAGCCCGGCGCCGCCCGCCCCGGGCCGGGCCCTCGCCGCCCCCTCACCCTCACGGGCCGCAACGCGCGCACGTCATGGGTGTGCGTGGGTGTCATGAGTGCCTGTACTCATGCATGCGGACCCCCCTTGTCTCATACTGTCTGTTACATGACAAACCTTGGGGAGGGGCAGGCGTGATGCGTGCGAGGAACATGGTGATCGCGGCGATGGTGGCCGCGTTCGGCCTGACGGGAGCGGGAGTCGTGCCCGCCGCGGCGGCCGGAGGTCTTCTTCCTCACCCCGGGCCGGAGGGTCTGGTGTGGGTGGAGGAGATGACGGGAGACGGTGGAGTCGCGTCGGGGGGCGCGTGGGAAGGATTGCCGACCGTGCTCACCGTTGCCTGTGAGGGCGGAGGCAGTGTGGTGGTGACGATGGACTCACAGCAGCTGCGAGTCGCCGAGTTCACGGTGGACTGCCCTGCCGGCAGTGCGGGCGTGGGCTCGGTGACCATGGATGCGGGTGTCGTACAGCGGGGATCCTTCACCGTGGGGATCGATGCCTCCCAGGAAAGCATCCGGTGGGCCCTGACGGTGACACAGCCCGAATAGATATCCCCACGGCCCCCACCCCAGCCGTCGCTGCCGGCCCGCCGTCGGACCCACGGGTGTGCCATGCACGGCGTGGCACACCCGGTGACACGCCGCCCGGACCTGGACCGCCCCGTCACCGCCGGGCTTCGATCATGGCGGGCCGGTGGAGCGTCCAGGCCGGCGGCGTGCTCGGCGAGAGTCCGGTCGACGTCTCGCGCGTCGTGCTCGACCGCGCCCACGCGCGGGCAGGGAACCGGGGCACACACGAACACCCCCGTGGAGGTACCCATGCCCCGCCGCGCCTTGGTCCTCGGAGCGACCGGACAGATCGGCCGTGCCACCGTCGGACGGCTCGCCGCCGACGGGTGGCGGGTGGACGCGGTCAGCAGAGGCAGCCGGCCGCGAGTCCGCTGGCCCGCCGAGTGGGAGGTCCGTACCCATCATCTCGACCGGGCGGACGACGCGGCCCTGCGCCGGCTGGTGGGCACCGGCTGCGACCTCCTGGTGGACTGCCTCGCGTACACCTCTCGTGACGCCGTCCAACTGGTCTCCCTCGGCGACGGAGTGGGGGCAGCCGTCGTCATCTCGACCTGCATGGTCTACCGGGGCCCGGAAGGCGGGAACTTCGGAGGCGACGTCGGCGCCTACCCCGCGCTGCCGGTACCGGTCCGCGAGGACCAGCCCTGCCTCTCCCCCGACGACCACACCTACGCGGGCGGCAAGGCGGCGGTGGAGCAGGTGCTCCTGGAACGCGCACCCTTCCCGGTGACCGTGCTGCGGCCCGGCATGGTCCACGGACCACACTCCGCCACCCCCAGGGAGTGGTACTTCGTGAAGCGAGCGCTCGACCGCAGGCCGGTACGGCTGCTGGCGTACGGCGGAGCCGCGGGGTGTCATCCATCGGCCACCCCCAACCTGGCGGAGCTGGTGCGGGCGGCCGCCGCGCGGCCCCACGGCCCGCGCGTGTTCAACGCCGGCGATCCAGGTCCCCCGACGGTGCGGGAGATGGCGGCGGCCGTCGACGCGGCCCTCGGCCGCACCAGCGAGGCCTACCTGTTGGACGGCGGCGGGGCGCCGGGGCTGGGGCGGACCCCCTGGTCCCTGAACCACCCCTTGGTGATGGACATGGCCCGCGCGGAGCGGGAGTTGGGGTACCGGCCGGTGTGCGACTACGCCGCCTCGCTCCCCGAGACGGTGCTCTGGCTCCGCGACCGGGTACGGTCGGCCGACTGGCCCGTGGCGTTTCCCGCCCTCGCCCGGCGATGGGGGCGTGGTGCCTTCGCCTACGCGGCGGAGGACCGGGCGGTCAAGGCCGGGCAGGTGCGCGGGGTGCCGCTGATCGCCGCCGGGCAGACCTGAGGAAATGCCGCCGTCCCGTCGGCCGCGTCCTCGGTTCCGGCCCTTTTCCCGGAGCACCTCGCGGCGGGAACGGCGCTGTTGCGGACCGGGGCGCGACGGCCGTGCGCGGTGGTCCGGGCCGGTGACCAGTGGCCGAGTGGGCTCGTCCCGTATCCCCGCTTTCGGTCGGTGTGCCGGGCAAGCCTGATTTCGGCCCTCGTGGCATCGGCCGGTTAGAGCACGGCCCTGCCCGGTCTCTCTGGCGGTCCAGCGGCGCGTCCGCCAACTATGGTTCCCGGCCGGTGCTTCCCTCCGACGACGGCGGGCCGGTGAGCTGAAGGGAGTCTCCGATGAACGAGGAAATCGAGCAGGTCGAGGAGATGGACGAGGCGGAACTGCCGGAGCTGGCGCTCATGGTCGACCTCCCCGACTAGGACGCATCCTGTCCGGTCGGTCTTCGCGGATCAGGCCGGGGCGTCCGGTGCGTCCGATCGCAAGGCGGAGGGTCGACGTCGAGGATGGCCCGGCCGTACGTGGACGACGGCGACAACGCGGCGAACGCGCGTGCCGGGCACCGTGGGCCGTGGGCCGTGGGCCGTGGGCCGTGGGCCGTGGACCAGGTGGGACTTGGACCGTGGACCAGGCGGGACGTGGGCCACACGCCCTGGCCCCGCGCAGCTCACGGTCTCCCGTGCGGCGAGCCGTCGTGCCCGTCACCACTCCGCCTGCCCGGGACGGCCACCCGACGGAGGGACGTACGACGATGCACGTGGAGCCCGACGCCCGAGAGGCCACCCGCGAGCGGACCGGGCTGGTCGAGCGGATGCGCGCCGTCCTGCTCCGGGCCGAGTTGGCACCCCCGCCGGAGGAGGCGCTGCGCCACCCCGCGGCGGCCGAGGCCGTCCACACCGCCCAGCACGCCCTGCGGTCCGGAGCGCTCGGCCAGGAGCGCCGCGCGACACTGTCCGCACGGCTCGGCGCCCTCACCGCTCCCAGCGGTGGCCCCGCCGAGCCCGCCGGCCATCTGCGCCGCAGCCTCGCCCGCGCCCTGCGCTCCCTGCCGGCCCCGCGCTCGGACGGCCCTCCCCGTACGGCGGCGACCGCCGAGTGGACGGGAAGGGAGCGCGAGGTGCTCGCTGACGCTCTCGCCCTGCTCGCCGCTGCCTGGCCGCGGAGCGCCGCGGAGATCCGCGAGACGGTCGCCGAGGTCGCCCTGCTGGAGGGGAACGCGATCGACGGCTACACCGATTTCGCGGTGCACGGCGCGATCTTCCTCAACCGCGTCCGGCTGACCCCCGGTGATGACGGGCTGCCCGCGGCGGTGCGGTGCGCCGAGGCCGTCCTTCACGAGGCCACCCACACGCGCTGCAACGCGGCGGCCGTCGCCCAGCCCTTCCTGCTTCCCGAACGCGCTTCGGGCGAGGGCGGGACCGGGACCAGGGGGCCGTTGCTGGTCGCCACCCCCCTGCGGGCCGACCCCCGCCCGCTCTCCGGCCTCTTCCAGCAGACCGTGGTGCTGGCCCGCATCGTGTGTCTGTACGAGCGGCTGGACCAGTCAGGGGAGGCAGTCGCGCGACGGCGCGAGCGCGTGACCGCCTCGGCGCGCCAGGCCGTGCACACCCTCGCGGAACACGAGCACAGCCTCACTCCGCGCGGCGGGAGCGTCTTGGCCTCGTGCGCGGTTGTCGCGGAGGGCGGACGGTGAGCGCCTGGACCCCGCAGGTCTTCGTGCCCTTCCCGGACCACCCGGAGGTGCTTCTGGCCAGGGTGGCCGCCCGGTCCGCCGCCTTCGAGGGCACCAGCGCCGCCGACGGGCGGCCCGTCCTGGTCGGCAGCGCCGCCGGGCATGACCGGAACCAGGTCGCCGCCGGAGCCAGAGGCGAACTCCTGGAGCGTATGGGCAACATCATGGCGGGCCGTGCGGCGGAGGCCGCCGCCGAGACGGTCGGCACCGCTGGGCAGCTTCGCGATCGCGGCCTGGCCGTCCGTGATCCGTGGGAGGAGGTACCGGGCCGCCGCCTGTGGGCGTGCGGTGCGACGGCCACCGGCGAGCGGGTCTACGTGCCGGCCTCGGCCGTATACCTCCAGCACCGCCCGCCCCCGGGGTGCGAGGCTTCGCGCGGGGGCGGTTCCACGGGGGTGGCCGCGCATCCGCGCCGCGAGGCCGCCGTCGGACACGCCGCCTGGGAGGTGCTGGAGCGCGACTTGGTGCGCCGGAGTTGGTACGGGCTGACGGACACGGTCCCGCACGCCCTGCCGGTGACGCTGCCCCCGGCTCTGCGCGCCCTGCTGGACGACCGGGGGCTGCGGGCCACCGCGTTCGGGGTGCCGGCGCCGCCGGGTGCCGCCTGTGCCGTGGTGTGCCTGCACCAACCGGACGGAACGGAGCAGGCGTTCGGCGCGCGCTGCGGCCCGGACGCCGACGTACCGCACCTGGTGGAGCGGGCCGCCTACGAGGCCCTGATGGTGACGTGGAGCATGGGGACGCCGGTCGCACGGCGGACCTGGGCGCGCTGGCGCGGCGGGACGGAGCCCACGACCGCGGTCGAGCACGCCCTGTGGGCCCATCACGTCCAGGACAGCCTGGGGCACTGGAAGGTGAAGGCCGCCGCGCCACGGCCCGAACCGGCCCGTCCCGCGCACCACCGTCGTCCGCCGCCGTCCTCGGGCTGCGTCCCCGGCCCCGCACCCGGCCCTGTTCCGGGCCCTGTCCCGGGCCCCGACCCGCTGCGGATTCTCGCCCGGCACACCGGACAGGAGCCCATCGTCGTGGAGACCACCTCCTCGTCCGCGCGGGTCGCGGGGGTCCATGTCGTCCGGGTACTCGCCCCGGGCGCCGAGCCCCTGCCCACCGGGGCGGCGGCCGGGCCGCCCCATCCCTTCGGCTAGGAGTCCCGCGTGACCCAGACCGCACCACGTGACCAGGCCGCGCCCGC
The DNA here is from genome assembly GCF_044741565.1 of Streptomyces sp. NPDC088147. NCBI lineage: Bacteria > Bacillati > Actinomycetota > Actinomycetes > Kitasatosporales > Streptomycetaceae > Streptomyces > Streptomyces sp. NPDC088147. Next base: position 54,409 of record NZ_JBIUSY010000008.1, read on the forward strand.
CCCCGCCGCGGAGACGCACTACGCCACCGTGTTCGCCGACGAGTACGACCGCTGGTTCGGGAAACCGAGAGTGAGCGGCACGACTGTCGACACCCTCGCGGGCCTCGCCGGGACGGGCCCGGTGCTCGAACTCGGCGTCGGCACCGGCCGGATCGCGCTGCCTCTGCGCGCCCGTGGCATCGAGGTGCACGGCATCGACGGGTCGGCCGCCATGGTGGACCGGCTGCGGGCCAAGCCCGGTGGCGATGCCGTCCCTGTGACGCTCGGCGACTTCTCCGAGGTGCCCGTCACCGGTGTCTTCAGCCTTGTCTATCTCGCCGCCGGAACCTTCTTCGAACTCCGCGAACAGCGGGCACAGGAAAGGTGCTTCGCCCGCGTCGCCGACCGGCTCGGAGCGGGCGGCGCCTTCGTCTTCGACTCCCACCTGCCCGAGGCCCTCGCCCGCGCCACGGGCGCCCCGGAAGTCGTCTCCGAGGGCGACGACCATCTCGTGCTGTGCCACCGCAGCATCGACCCGTCTGTGCAGCGGTACCGCTCGCACTACGTCATCCACGCCGAGGGGGTCACCCGGCACCTTCGTGTCGAGTTCCGGTACGCCGGGCCGGGGGAACTGGACCTGATGGCCCGCCAGGCCGGGCTGCGGCTCGCCGAACGCTGGGGCGGCTGGGGCCGTGAAGCCTTCACCCGCGACAGCGCGTACCACGTCTCCGTCTACCGACGGCCATGAGGCCGGGCCCGCCCCGGCCCGGTGGCGCCCCGCCAGTGGCACCCCGCCGGTGACGACCCGGCCTGCGGCACCCCGGCCGGTGGGTCCCGGCCCGGTGGGCATCACCCGCCCCTGCCCTCCCCTGCGCGCCGAGAAAGTCCCGTCCGCCCGTGCTCACAGCGAGGGAGTTCGCCCATGAGCGGCCCGACCGAGTCCCCCATCCGCCGGTTCCCGCTCGACCACGCACCCGGCCTGGAACCGCTTCCGGAACTCGCGGAGCTGCGGAGGCACGCGCCGGTCGTCCGCGTCAGCCTGCCCGGAGGCGCCCCGGCCTGGCTCGTGACGCGCTACGCCGATGTCCGGCAGGTCCTCGCCGGCCCGTGCTTCAGCCGGGCCCTCGCGTCCAGGGGCAAGAGCCCTGGAAGCCCGCGCGCCACGGCGCTGCCCGACTCGATCCTCGCCACCGACCCGCCGGACCACTCCAGGCTGCGCAGGCTGATCGCCCCGGCCCTCACCGCGCGCCGGGCCGAGGCGATGCGGCGCGGTGTCGCCCGTACGGTGCGTACCCTCCTCGGCGCGCTGGACCGGCGACCCGCCCCCGTCGACCTCGTCACCCACTTCACACGCCCGCTGCCGCTGACCGTCATCTGCGACCTGCTCGGCACGGACGGGATGGACGCCGACCGGCTGGACGTCTGGGACGACACCCTGCGCAGCCGTACGGCCGTGAACGCCGAGGTGACGGCGGCGGTTGAGGACATGGCCACCTACCTGAAGGGGCTGATATCCGCCAAGCGCGCCCACCCTGCCGACGACATGCTGAGCCTGCTGATCGCCGCCCGCGACACCGACGACGACCGGCTGAGCGAGGGAGAACTCGTCTCCTTCTGCGTCGTCCTGCTCCTGGGGGGCTACGGCACCACCGCGAACCGCCTGGCCGGCATGGTCCACCTGCTCCTGGCCCGCCCGGAGCGGTACGCGCTGCTGCGGGACGAGCCCGCCCGCGTCCCGGCGGCCGTGGAGGAATTGCTGCGTTACGCGCAGGCCGCGATGGGAGCCAACCTGCGCGTTGCCACGGAGGACGTCACGCTGAGCGGGGTCACCATCGGCGCGGGGGAGGCGGTCGTCGCGCTCATGGCCTCCGCCAACCACGACGAGGACACCTTCCCTCGCCCGGACCTTCTCGACCTCACCCGTGAGGCGCCCGCCCACCTGTCCTTCGGACACGGGGTCCACTTCTGCGCCGGTGCCCAACTCGCCCGTGTCCAGCTCCAAGAGGCACTGACCGGGCTCACTCGGCACTTCCCGCGGCTGCGTGCCGCCGGTCCCGCCGCATGGAAGGACGACCGGCTGAGCCGGGCTCCACGCGTCCTGCCGGTGAGGTGGTGAACGGCGATCCGTGCGACAGCCCGTGAGTTCTCCTGAGCCCGGCCGAAGCCCCTGTCCCTGTGGCCGGGGGCTCTTCCTCCCTCGTGTGCTCTGCCGACCTGTGACGTAGCTTCGGGATTCCCGAAGCGTTCTCATCTCGTCCGACCGATCCGCGGTCGGGTCGAAGGTGAGGAGGCTCGGGTTGGCGGCGCCGGCAGTCGTACGGGACCTGCGTGAGCACTGGGCGCCCGCGTCGGCGGAGGAGCTGGAGCGGTCCGAGACCGACGTCCTGTCCGGGTTCGTCCTCGCACGGGCCGCGGCAGGGCCGGCGGACGGCACCATCCGCGGGGACGTCGGGCACCTGGATCAGATCAGGTCCCGGTTCGGCCGGCCGCTGTAGGACATGAAGCCGCCGACGGGGACGTGTGCTTCGGGAAGGTGCTGCGGCACTCGCCCAGCGGCACTCGGCGGAAAGGGGTCGGACGGCCTGCCCCTATGGTCCGCCGGGCGGCCCGGCTGAGCTGCTCAGGAGGCGTTGACCGCTTTCCCCGACGCCGACTTGCCCTTACTGCGGTCGACCACGGCGATCACCTCGACCGGCGCACTGTGCAGTGCGACCCAACCGTCCTCGGGAGCATCGGCCCCCTTGATGAGGTACTTGGCCTTGATGCGGACGACCACGATGCCTCGCGGTCCCTGCCGGCTGTATTGCCGTGCCGTGTACCTCGAGGTCGTGAACTCCGGGTAGCGCCTGCCCTTCTGGTACTGCGCCGTAGCCTGTTCGGCAGTGGGCGCGGGGGTGGCCGAGTCGGAGGCCGCGCCGCCGGCCGAACTCTGCTGCTGCATCGCCCGAATCTTCGGCATATCGTCACCCCGGCACAGCGTGACCACCGTCTCGCCGCCCGACGCAACCGCGGCCGCCACGGCGCTCTCGGACGTGAGTGCCGGCAGTTGCTTCTCCTGGGCGCTGAGGTCGTCCTCCGAGCTGAAGTCGGAGTCGCTCTCGGTGAGGGTCGTCGGGTTGGTGGCCAGTTCCATGCGCTGCACGGAGGTCGCGCCCGCCGCCGCAACGCGCCCGGCCGTGGTCTCGTCCCGCATGGCCCGCAGCACGGGCACCGGGCCCGTCATCACCTGCCGGGCGGTGTCCTCCGCCTGGCGTTCGGCCCAGTCCGAGGGGTCGGAGACGTGCAGGCCCGAGCCGTTGTCCGTACCCGGCACGACACCCCGGCTCTGCTGGATGACATGGGTCAGCTCATGGGCGAGGGTGTGCTTGTCCCTGCCGTCCCACACCACGTGAGAGCCGGAGGTGTACGCCTTCGCGCCGATCTCCGCCGCCGAGTCCATGGCCGCGGAGTCGGTGTGGACGCGCACCCCGCCGAAGTCGGCACCGTGCCGGGCCTCCATCTCCTCGCGCACCGGTACGTCCAGCGGCCGCCCCGACGAACGCAGCACCTCGTGCACCGCCGACCGGCGCTGCACGACCTGGTCGTGGCCGCTGCCCGCCGCGTGCGCGTGCCGCTCCTCCTCCACGGCACGGCACACGGCCGCGTTGCCCACCGAGCGCTGTAGTGCCAGCATCCGCTGAGCCGGGGTGATGGGCACGGCCACACGGCGGTCCTTGTCCTGCTCAGCGGCCCGCTGGGCCGGTGTTCGGTGTGCACGCACGACGATCCCCTTCACGCTGGACGGCTGATCTTCTCGTTCTACCGGACCGCTCAGGGCGGCGGAAGGTCCGTGGGGGCAACCTCGGGGCAGCCGGTCAACTGCCCTCACGGTCACCGTGGATGCCCCCGAGTGGGCACCGGAGGCCGTTCCGGGGATCGCCGCACGCGCGTGAGGAACCCGGTCAAGGAACGATTGAGGTGCACAACCGGCAGTTCGGCGGGCGCCCGTCATAGGCGACGATGTCCGCCGACACCACCGTCGAAGCCCTTCGGATCGCTCACCATCCTCGTGTTCCACCCGAACTCACCGATGCATCAGCCTGACGCACACCGGTGGACCCGCGGGTTCGCGCCGAGGAGCCTTCAGTTTCCGTGAACTCGCGGGCTTCGAGGGGGTTGAGGAACACCGGAACGAGAACCGGAGCAGCGTCACGCCTCGACGATGATGGTGCCTATGGCCGACTCCGGGCCGGGCCCCTCCGGACGGTCGACCTTCCACCAGCCCAGCACATCCTGGTATTCCGGCTGCGGGATCGCACGTCCTTCGGCAGTCATCAGGCGTCCCTGATACGCCTGGGCGTAACGCGCTCGAACCGAGTAGACGCCGACTGCGTCGGGAACAACGAGGTCGCACGACACATGTACCCACTCCGCCGGACCTGGGTTGTCCTCCGCCAGCGCCTCGACGTGTGTGCCGGCGTTCACCACCTTCAAGCCGCCCCCGCTGCGCTGCTTGCCGTTCCATACCGACGCCTGCGCTCGATCCTGGCCCGCCAGCCCGACGATCACCTGGTTGATGGCGTTGCCGCACCCCGAACAATCGTGCAAGACATCGAAACTGAGCTGGTGCGAACCGCCTCCACGGACCTTCACCACGTCACCCTGGCCATCGATCCTCACATTGCGGATCCTGAACCGCGACGGCTCGACCATTTCGGTATCGGGCGTGAAAGCCGTGGTCCGGTGGGCATCGCTGTGATTCATCTTGTCGGTCATGTGCCGAGTAAACAGGTCGCCACTGACAAGGGCCCGGTCCAGGCTCGAGCTTCGTCGTCCACCTGCTCTCCGGCCCGCCGGTGCCTCGGAGACACACCCAGCGGCGCGGGCCACGTTCACCCGCCGCTGGTTGTGCATGTCGCGAGGGGAGCCAAGAGGGCGCAGACTGGTGAAAATTGCGGACGATTGGGGCACGCGATGATCCTCATCGGCGTCATCTTGCTTGTGGTCGGTTTCGTCACCGGCATCTCGGTCCTGTGGACCATCGGGATTGTCCTCGCCGTCATCGGCGCCATCCTCTGGGTACTCGGGGCTGTCGGGCATGCCGTAGGCGGCAGGCGCCACTATTGGTGACCGATGGGCGGAGGCAGGCGGAAAGCGGCCCTGGGGTATCGGCGAAGGCTGCCGGTGCGCGACATATGTGCTCCTGCGACTCCAGCGTGATGCTTTCGTCGACGTACGGCGGTTCCCTCCCGAAGGCCCTGCGCCCTCCGGGACCCGGACCCGCACTCACCACAGTTCACAGCGATTCGTCAGGGAGGGCACATGGCCGTACGACACCAGCTCATCGCCCGCGAGCCGGCCGCTGTCTGGCGGGTCCTCTCGGACCCCGCGCGCTACGCCGACTGGGTGGTCGGCACGGCACGTTCCTTCCCCGGGGAGGGCCGCTGGCCCGAGGTCGGTTCCTCCCTCACCTATACGGTGCGGCTGGGCTCCAAGGAGCTGCGGGGATATACCGTCGTCCGGCGTCATAAGCCCCCGCGGTGGCTGGAGTTGGAGGCACACAGCGGGCCGCTCGGCACGGCGCGCATCGCCCTCGACATCCGGCCCTGGGGTGACGAGACGCTGGTGATCGTCGACGAGCATCCCCTGCGTGGCTTCGCCGGTGCGGCCCACAACCTCGTCCTGGACGCTTTCTTGCAGATCCGGCACCGTGGCATGCTCGGACGACTCGCGGCGGCGGTGGAACACGACAGCCCCGCCCCGGCCGGAGCGCAGGCCGGCCCGGCCGCGAGCCACGGCCGCGCCGACGGTTGACAGGACCGGGGGCACGTCGGGGCAGGGCAGAAGCGCCGCGTGGGACGTCGCCGCCCGGTCCGCCATCCGGGGAGCGCCCCGGGCCGGCTCAAGGGCGAAGGACGCCCTCGGCGCTCAGCCGAGGTCCCTGAGCGGCCGGGTCGCCGGCGCCATGCCGGCGATGTAGATGTCCACGAGGCGCCGCGCGGTGTGGTTCCAGTCGGAGACATGCGGGAGTCGCTGCGCCATCAGCGCGCCAAAGATCACCAGGTCGGCCGTGTGCACGTCGTGCCGGATCGTGCCGTCCTCCCGGCCTCTGCACAGCAACGAGCCGAGCTTCCGGTGCACGTCGGCCTGGATCGCGACGGTGTCCTGGTCGATCAGCGGCGGACCTCCGTGCAAGGGCATCACGAGGTCGGGCCCGTGTTCGACAGTCCGGTCGAGGAAGCCACGCACGGCTTCGATTCCGGACCGATCGGTTTCGGCGGCCCTGTCCGCCGCGGCCAGGACAAGCTGGAACGAGCGGTGCGTCAGGGCCCCGAGCAGAGCCTCACGGGAAGGGAAGTGGCGGTAGACGGTGCCCACGCCGACTCCCGCGTCCGCCGCGACGGTCGCCATCGGTACCGCGGCGCCCTCCCGTCTGACCGCGGCGGCGGCCGCCGCCAGCACCCGCTCCCTGTTGTCGGCCGCGTCACGGCGCAGCTCCCGCCGCCGGGCGCCTTCGTTCGACTGTGCCTTCGTCACACCCCCGATGATGGCCCACGCGCCCCCCGTCCAGCACCGGCCGGTGTCGTTGACACCCCACTAAGCGGACGATAACGTCCGCTTAGTGGCTACCACAGGCGCATACGTACGACAGGGCGCGGGTGTCCACGGCGCCCAGAAGAGTCATGCCATGAACAGCGGCGGAGCCGTTCTCATCGCCGGTGCCGCAGGCGGGCTCGCAACCGCTCCCGTCGACGTAATGGCCCGCCTGGTCCGCGAGCGCCGACGAGACCGACGTCGGTGTCCGCGTCAAGGTCTCGTCAGCGCCGGCCTCTACGGACCCCGGCGCCGGCCTGTCGGCCAGGGTCCCCCGGCGTGGCCGCGAGTGGAACCGACACGTACCACCACGACCGTCCGCACCCCTGGACGCTTCACCCGCACGAGCGTCCCCGCACCTGAACGGAGCCCGTCATGAGCATGGTCTATCTCGCGCAACCCGAACAGCAGCAGCAACTCGAATGGCTCGACGGCGGCACACTGGCGATGCTGCTCGACGGCAAGGCCACCGACGGTCAGCTCATGATCGGGCGCTTCGACGTCGCAGAGGGTGAGGCACCGCCCTATCACAAGCACACTCTTGAGGACGAGGTCTTCCTGCTGCTCAAGGGCACCGCCCTGGTGTGGTGCGACGACCAGGAGTACGAACTCACCGAGGGCGGCGTGGTGTTCCTGCCGAAGCAGATCCCGCACGGCTACCGCATCACCTCCAAGAAGGCCGACCTGCTGATGATCAACACACCGGCCGGCATCGAGGGGATGTTCCGGGAGACCGGTCGCGACAAGTCCACACCGCGTCCGCCCGACTTCCAGGTGAAGCCCGATCCCGCCCTCGCCGACAAGTACGGCAACGTCATCGTGGGCCCGCCGCGCTGACCGGCCCGTTTCCCGGGGCTTACGCGCCGCACGGCTGTCCGGGGCGTGCGGACTCCACAAGACCGAGCGGATCATCCCCGTCATCGCGCTCACGCCCACCGGCGTCCCCGGCGGCTCCACCTCCTCGCCGTCGGCCTGACCTCAGCCCGGCGATATTCACCCGTTCAGGTGAACGGGATCGGAGTCTCGCGCGGCGGACGACCGTCGGCTGGATAGTGAGGACGCCGCACGATCTCCGGGCTCGGATTCAGATCGGGAATGCGGTGACCGGTCGTTCCCGAATTCTCCTCGCGCCACCCTGAGCCGCCGGCACGACCTCGCACACGTACGGAACCCGCTCGTACGTTCACCGCGGATCCGTCTCTCGCATTCGTCGCTTTCCTCACTTTCCTCACTGCTCGTGGTCCCAGCTCGCCCCAAGGGAGGACACATGGTCGGCACAGCGCATAGGAACACCGATGTGGAAGGCGTGGAAGGGGGTGTCGGTCTCACCGCCCTCATGGTCGCCGCGGCGCGCGCGATCGAGACTCACCGCCATGACAGCCTGACACGGGACATCTACGCGGAACACTTCGTGCTCGCCGCACCGGCGTCCGCGGGCTGGCCGGTCCGCGTGCAACAGGCCGCGGACGGGGACGCGAATCCGCTGTGGGGACGGTTCGCGCGCTATTTCGGTCTGCGGACGAGGGTCCTCGACGACTTCCTTCTCGAGTCGGTCCGTGCGGGCGCGCGCCAAGTGGTCCTGCTCGGGGCGGGGCTGGACTCGCGGGCGTTCCGACTCGACTGGCCTCCCGGCTGCGTGATCTTCGAGATCGACAGGGAAGGCGTGCTGGCGTTCAAGCACGAGGTGCTCGGCGGGCTGTCGGCCACGCCCAGGGCGGCCCGCGTACCTCTTCCGGTCGATCTGCGCGACGACTGGGTCGGAGCGCTGACCGACGCCGGTTTCGATACGGCCGCGCCGAGCGTCTGGCTGGCCGAAGGGGTGCTGTTCTATCTGCCCAACGCCGCCGAGACCGCTCTCATCGAGTCGGTGGACCGGTTGAGTGCGGAGGGAAGCGCCCTGGCGTTCGAGGTCAAGCTCGAGGCGGACCTGCTGGCATACCGCGACAGCCCGCTCTACACCTCGACGAAAGATCAGATCGGTATCGACCTGCTCAATCTGTTCGCCAGAGAGCCGCGGCCCGACTCCGCGGGTGCTCTGAGGGGCAAGGGCTGGTCCACGTCGGTCCACACCCCCTTCGACTTCACCCGTCGGCATGGACGCGGGCCGCTGCCCGAGGAGAACGACGCGCTGGCGGGCAACCGGTGGGTGTTCGCGAACAAGCCACGGCCCTGACGCCGCCGCCGTCGGCCGAGGGCCCGTACGTCTCCCCCGCCGGTACGTCTCCCCCGCCGGGACAGGGACGCGCCGGGGAGGGGCGCACCGGGGGGCGGGACAGGGACGCGTCGGACGAGCATCGCGGGAGGGCCGGCCACGGTCGTGCGGCGTCCGTGACCGGTCGTCAGACGGCGGTCGAGCGGTCGAGCGGACAGACGGCGGCGTGGAGAGCCCCGCTCATCGGTGCCTCCCCTCCGGAACCAGGACGGGTTTGACCACGCGGCCCGCGTCGCAGTCGCGTTCGGCCTCGTTGATGTCCGAGAGCGGGTACGTACGGATGAGCTGGTCGAAGGGGAACCGCCCGGCCTGCCACAGTCCTGTCAGCCGCGGGATCAGCAGTCCCGGCACCGCGTCGCCCTCGCAGATGTGGGAGATCCGCCGGCCACGGTCCAGTGCCCCCGGTTCCAGCGGCAGCGCGGTGTGCAGCCGTGCCACCAGGCCGAGGTGGCCGGTCGGGCGCAGGGCCCGCAGTGCGTCGTTGATCAGCTGGCCGGAGCCCGTGGTGTCCAGCGCGTACCGCGCGCCGCCGTCGGTCAGCCGCCGGATGCGGTCGGGCAGGCCGGCCGAGCCGGCGTGCAACGGGAGGGCGTGGAACCGCTCGGCGAGGGCCAGGCGTTCGGGGTGCCGGTCGACGGCCACGGTCACCGCCCCGGCGGCGGTGGCGGCCATCACCGCGGCCAGGCCCACCGCTCCCGCGCCGAACACGGCGACGGTGTCGCCGGGGCCGACACCGAAGGAGTTCAGCACCGCTCCGGCTCCGGTGAGGAAGCCACAGCCGAGCGGTCCGAGCAGTTCGATGGGCAGCGCGGGGTCGACCCGGACGGCGTTACGGGCCAGGACCATCGCGTACTCGGCGAACGAGGACTGACCGAACCACCGGGGGGCCAGCTCTCTCCCGGCCGTGTCGGTGAACCGCGCCGCGTTCTCCCGGCGCCCTCCGAAGAGGTTGAGCGAGGCGAAGGAGTCACAGTAGGCGGGAGCCGCACCCATGCAGTTCCGGCAGTGTCCGCAGGAGTCGAAGCTCAGCACGACATGGTCTCCGACGCTCAGGCCGGTGTCCGGGCCGCCCGTCTCCACCACGATCCCCGCACCCTCGTGGCCGAGTACCGCCGGCAGTGGTGAGCGGCCCCCCGAACGCCGGACCGCGAGATCGGTGCGGCACAGCCCGCAGCCCGCGATCCTGACCAGGATCTCGCCGTCGGCCGGCCCCGCGGCCAGGATCACCTCCTCGATGGCGAATCGGCTTTCGTACGAGCGCAGTACCGCCGCGCCGAACCTCATGGGCGCGCCTCCTCCGGACGGTGCACGACGAACGGTCTGAGGTTCCCGTAGAGCCCCCACGGTCCGCCCGCGACGCCGACGCCGCTCTCCTTGATGCCCGCGAAGGGCTGGGCGAGGGACAGTTCGGCATGGTGGTTGATCCATGCAGTCCCGCACTCCAGCCGGTCGGCCACCGCCTCGGCCCGGTCCAGGTCGGTCCCCCATACCGAGCCGCCCAGCCCGAAGCCGGTGCCGTTGGCCGCCTCGATCGCTTCGTCGAGGCTCCCGTACGGCAGGACCGGCAGGACCGGGCCGAATTGCTCGTCCGTGACCACCGGGCTGTCGGGTGGGACATCGGCCAGGATCGTCGGGGCGAAGAAGTAGCCCGGCCGGTCCAGCCGGTGGCCGCCGGTCACGGCTCGGGCGCCGTCGGCCAGGGCCTGCGCCGTGTATCGCTCGACCCGGGCCAGTTGGGGGGCGTTGTTGACCGGCCCCAGCCGCGAGTCCGGGTCGAGCCCGGCTCCGACGACGGTGCTCTTCGCGCGCCGTGCGAGGGCCTCGACCACCTGGGAGTAGAGCCGGACCGGGGCGTAGACGCGCTTGACCGCCATGCAGACCTGCCCGCAGTTGCGGAAGGCCGCCCAGAACAGCCGGTCCGCGATCCTCTCCACCTCCACGTCCTCCAGCAGGACGGCGGCGTCGTTACCGCCCAGCTCCAGGGTGACCCGGGAGAGCGAGGCCGCCGCGCCCTCCGCGACGGCCCGCCCGGTGGGAATCGAACCGGTGAAGGTCACATGGCGTATCCCCGGATGGGACGCGAGGCGGGCGCCGAGAGGTTCGCGACCGGTGACGATCGTCAGGACGCCCTCGGGCAGGGCGGTGGAGAGGACGGACCCCAGCAGCCGTGTGGCGAGGGGGGTGAACGGGGAGGGCTTGAGCACCACCGTGTTGCCCGCTGCGAGTGCGGGCGCGAACTTCGCCGAGGCGAGCTGGAGGGGAAAGTTCCACGGGACGATCGCGGCGACGGGCCCGAGCGATCGCCAGCGGATCTCGCTGCGTACCGGGCGCCCGTCCGTGATCGGCCGTGATTCCGGAGCCAGCTCCGCGAAGTAGCGCAGACGGGCCGCCGTGCGGGCGATCTCCGCGTACGACTCGGCCAGGGGTTTGCCCTGTTCACGGGTGAGCAGCGGAGCGAGCTCGGCCCCGGCCGCCTCCACGGCGTCGGCTGCCGCGAGCAGCGCGGTGGCGCGGGCGGCACGGTCGGCCCGCCAGCCGCGCCAGGCCTCGTGGGCCCGGTCGACGACGGCGTCCAGCTCGTCCGGCCGCTGGTCGGGAGCGTCGTCGAAGGCCTCGCCCGTTGCCGGATCCAGGACGGCGAAGCGCGTGCCGCGGGTCCCGGGCGCGTAAGGGGGCTGACGTGTCGGCATGCCCGCGGTCAGCTCGCGGCGGCGGCAGCCGCGTACTCCCGGGCATGCTGGTCCATCTCCGCCCGGAAGGCGGCCACCAGGCTCGGCTGAATCCTTCCTGCGGTGCGGTCGCCCCCCTCGCAGACCGCCCCGCGCACGCCCACGATGTCCGTGCCGATGCGGGTCAGCTCGCCGAGATCTCCCCCCTTGACGCTGCCCGCGAGGGCCGCGAGCAGACCGGCCTCGTGGGTCAGCCGGACGAACTTCTCGCAGACGTCCGGCGGAACGTGGTCGAACAGCCGTGTCCCGTCCTTGATCGCGGTGTCGAGCATGGCCGCGTCGGAGCCGGAGCGGCGGGCGATGTCGGGCAGTGCGAGCGGGTTGACGCAGCCGATCCGGTGGGCGTCGGCGTAACCGGAGGCGACGACGAGAGCGTCCGGCCGGTAGTCCTTCACCGCCCGGACGACGCCTCGCATGACGTCGATGGCCTGTTCGGGCGTTGTGCACCCGTAGAGGCCGACCTTGATGTACGTGGCTCCGGAGACGGCCGCACCGAGCGCCGCCTGCGCCACCGTGCCGGGCTTGTACGGTACGTCTCCCACGGTGGCGGACACCGGCTTGTCCGCCGGGACGGCTTCGCGGATCTCCCGGATGACCCACGGGTAGTTCGCGCCGAGCGAGCCCTCGTCGGGCTTCTTGACATCGACGATGTCGAGGTACTCCGCCGCCTTCGCGCAGTCGAGGGCCTCCTCGACGCTGTCAGGGGAGATGAGAAGCAACAACGTGGGCTCCTTCCACCGCGTGTCCACCCGCCGAGGGCGGGTGCGCGGAGGCATCTGGATCACTTGCAGTCCGCTCATCATTGCGGCGGCCCGTGGCCGTCGGTAGGGCGTGCGGAGTCCGAACGGGGCGTGGCCCACGCCGTGTCCACTCCGCCGTGCGCCGTCCACGCCGGTTCGAAGGCGGAGCGCGGCGCGGGCGTCGGGACCCGGCCGGAGGCGGTTCGCCGACCTTGCCAGGGGCATCCGTACGTAGCATGTGCAGGTATGACGATGTTGGCTGACGAGAGCATCCACCCGTTCCGTATCGACGTCCGTCAGGACGAGCTGGATGATCTCCACGAGCGCCTTGACCGCACCCGTTGGCCGGACGAACTGCCCGGAGTGGGCTGGGCATACGGTGTTCCGCGGGACTACCTCGAGGACCTTGTGAGGTACTGGCGGCACGAGTACGACTGGCGGGCCGCGGAGGCCCGGTTGAACCGGTGGCCGCAGTTCACCACCGTGATCGACGGGGCGAACATCCACTTCGCCCACCTCCGTTCGCCCGAGCCCGATGCGACCCCGCTGGTCATGACGCACGGCTGGCCGGGCTCGATCGTCGAGTTCGCCGAGGTCGCCGGTCCGCTCACCGACCCGCGAGCCCACGGCGGCGACCCTGCCGACGCGTTCCACCTGGTGCTGCCGGGCATTCCCGGGTTCGGGCTGTCCGGGCCCACGACGGACCAGGGGTGGGAGTTCAAGCGGGTGGCCGGAGCGTTCGCCGTGCTGATGGAGCGTCTCGGCTACGAGCGGTACGGGGTGCAGGGAGGCGACTGGGGAGCGGCCATTTCCCGGGAGCTCGGCCGGACACGGCCCGAGCATGTCATCGGCGTACACCTCAATCTGCTGCCGAACTCGGCGGCGACACAGGCCCCCGGCGCGGAAGATCTGGACGCTCTCGACTCCGCCGAGCGCGAACGCACGCTGGCCTCCTGGGCACGCATGCAGGAATGGAGCCGTGACCGCCAGGGTTACGCCGACATCCAGTCCACCCGTCCGCAGACCCTGGCCTACGGTCTCACCGACTCGCCCGTGGGCCAACTGGCCTGGATCGTGGAGAAGTTCAAGGAGTGGACCGACTCCCGCGACCGTCCGGAAGACGCCGTCGACCGCGACCAGATGCTCACCAACGTGATGCTGTACTGGCTGACCGGCACAGCGGGCTCGTCCGCCCGCATCTACTACGAACGCGCGCATGCCGACTACTGGGGCACGCCGCCCGAGCCCTCGACGACGCCGACCGCGCTGGCCGACTTCCCACGCGACAACTTCATTCCGCTGCGCCACATCGCGGAGCGGACGAACAACATCGTGCAATGGACGAGTTACGACCGTGGCGGACACTTCGCGGCCATGGAGCAGCCGGACGTGCTGGTCGGCGACATAAGAACATTCTTCCGAAGCGTGAGTGACCGCCGGAGCCACCACGGATAGCCAAGTCGTGCCGGGCCGTCGGCACGGCGCCGCTGATCACCGACGGAAAACGGCTCGCTTCAGGTCAACTACTGCGTCGTGCAAGGCTGTAGACGAGGACCAGCACAGCCGCCGCCATCACCAGCACGTGTAACCATGCGGGGGCGGCGGAGGCGTCGGCGGCCACGGTCGTCGTGAGCGAGGTCATCATGATGTCTCCTTCAACAGGGTTGTCCGAGACGGAATCGCGGTCGTCGCGTGCGTTCCGCCCTCACCGTGCGGTGGTAACGGATGTCCGTCCGGCCGAAGGGCCGGTCGGGTCAGCGCCGGTTACAGCTGTCCCGGCCCGACCGGCCTCTTCAGCAGTTGGTATGCGTGTGCCCCCGTATCGAGAAGGCAGACCTGTCGCGGCTCAGTCGTCGCGTGCGAGGGCATGTGTGCCGGCTGCGGGGGCGGCCCGCAGCCCGCTCGCGTGGTCATCCCCGGCCCTGCCGGCCCATCTCAGGCCCCGGCGAGTCCATCGATGCGTTCCCGGAGCAGATCGGCGTGGCCGTTGTGACGTGCGTACTCCTCGATCATGTGAACCATGATCCAGCGAAGGGACACCCCGTGATCGCCTAACTGGCCGGCATCCCGCTCGGACAGGCGGCCCGAGTCGTCAAGTGACGCGGCCGCGGTGAGCTCACGGCCTTGAGCGACTTCCGCCTGCCAGCGGGCCATTGCCTCTTCGAGTCCTTGGTCCGGACGAAGGGCGAACCCGTCTCTGTTGTTCTCCCCGAAGACCAGGGGCACATCCTGACCGGCGAACACACGCTGGAACCAGTTGCGTTCCACCTCCGCCATGTGCTGGACAAGGCCCAGCAGCGTCATCGCCGAGGGCGCCGCCGAGGCCAGCCGTACTTGATCATCATGGAGACCCGAGCATTTGAGGGCGAGAGTCGCGCGGTGGAAGTCGAGCCACGCTTCCAGCATGGCGCGCTCATCGGCATGCGCGGGCGGGACGGGGCGTCCATCCGGTGTCGTCGTCATCACCGAATCCTGGCAGAAACCGCCATGACCGCGTCGCGTACTGCGCCTCGTACGGACCGCGCGGGAACAGGGGTTGCCGGGCGTGGGCGCTTCCCGTTCCCGGTCAGCGGTAGCCTTGGCGTATGAGCGCACGGAGCAACTGGCCCCCGGAGGACGGCGGGCCCGCGCCGGCCGCGTCGCCCAGTGACGGTCCGCAGATCACCCATGCCGAGTGCCGGCAATGCGGCACGCACATCGCCGGTCTGGACGGCCGCTACAGCTGCGGGGTGTGCGGCTGGGTCAACCACCACTCCGAAGGTCACCGCGAGCTGCCCACCGCCGAGGACGACACCGACACCACCAACCACCTCGCCTGAGGAGCGACGGCCGACTCCTGACCGACAGCGGTGTCGCGGTTCGGCGCCGGTATGCGGGATGTCCCGTCCCGGTCGGTCCCGTCCCGGTCGGTCTCGCCTCGTCCGCCTCGGCAGCCTCTCAAGCCTGAGACGGGTGCGGCGGCGTGCCTTCTGCGAGAACGAGTTCCAGCAATCCAGGAAACCGTGCGTCGAACTCGGGCTGCCGAAGACGGTTGAGCCTGCGTGACCCCTTGTCCACCTGCTCCAGCAGTCCGGCGGCGCGCAACACGGCGAAATGGTGGCTTGCGGTCGCTTTCGAAACCGGTAGATCGAATGTCCCGCATGCCCGGCTGAAGTCCGGCTCACCGGCGCACTCGCGCAGGATCGAGCGCCGTACCGGATCGGCGAGGGCATCGAGCGCCTCCTGCAGGCTCACCTCCGCCGGGTCGGCGTGGACCAGGTTTCTGGCACGGCGCGCGCCCGGGTCGGTCATGGCGGCCCCTCCTCGGCTTGACATGTTAGATCACCATCGTACAGTGACTAGTGTTAGATCTGCATCTAACAATCTGTATCCAACCCAGTGAGGCGTGCCATGTCAGAGTCGATCATCAGCGGGCCGCGAGTGGCGGTGGTCACCGGAGCCAGCCGGGGAGCCGGCAAGGGCATCGCCCTCGCACTCGGAGAGACGGGGGCGACCGTCTACGTGACGGGGCGCAGCCGGCAATCGTCCGACTCGCCCTACGGTGGCACGATCGCGGAGACCGCCGCGCTCGTCGACGAAGCCGGTGGCAAGGGCGTCGCGGTGGCCGTCGACCATTCCGACGACGAGGCCGTGGCGGAACTGTTCGCCCGGATAGAACGCGATCACGGCCGACTCGACATCCTGGTCAACAACGCGGCCCAGGTGGTCAACGCCCCGCCCCCCGGGAGGTTCTGGGAACAGCCGCTGGAGGCAGCCGATCTCATCACGGTCGGCCTGCGGTCGCACTACGTCGCAAGCTTCCACGCCGCGCCCCTGCTGATCGCCAATGGCCGAGGACTGATCGTCAACACAGGTCACTACGGTGCCGTGGCCTACCACGTGGGACCCGCCTACGGCGCCCAGAAAGCCGGCTCCGACAAGATGGCCGCCGACATGGCCAAGGAGCTGCGCCCGCACAACGTCGCCGCCGTCTCGGTCTGGATGGGCGGGCTGGACACCGAGCGCGTACGCGCGCACTTCGCAGCACTGCCCGCCGAGGCCAGGCCGACCAGCCGGCGCGAATCACCGCAGTTCACCGGCCGGGTGATCGCGGCCCTCTACGCGTCCGACGATCTCATGCGGCTCTCCGGCAGGGCGCTGATCGGCGCCGAACTGGGGGCGCACCTCGGTATCACCGACATCGACGGCGGCGCCCCTCTCTCCCTGCGCTACACCCTGGGCGGGCCACCGGAGCTCCACCCCAGCCTGTACTGACACCGCTCGGCAGCCTCGTGGCGGCGCGTGCACGGTCACTCGCCGCCCAGCAGGGGTGGGTGGGGATGGTGACGCAGCGCGTCCAGGACGACGCGCACCGCCGCGCGAGGTGGTGCGCCGCGACGGATCACCGCCGTGATCGTGCGCGTCACGGGAGTCGTGAGTTCCCTGGTGACCACGCGATACCGGGGGTCGACCGCCAGGCCGGGCAGCAACGCGATCGACAGTCCCGCCTCGACGTGCTGAAGAGTCATCAGGTAATTGCCGAACCGGCACACCACCCGTGGCTCGAACCCCGATTGGCGGCACAGGCGCAGCGCGAGATTCGCCATGTACGACTGAGGCATGTCGAACGCCCACGGCTCGTCCGCGTAGGCCGCGATGTCCACGGTGCCGCGTCCGGTCGCGGGATGCCCCGGCGGTACCACCAGCAGGATCGGGTCCGTGGCCAGCGGCACGAGATCGAGGTCCGGTCCCAGGGGGAGCTCGTCGAAGTTCGTGGTCGTGATGATGATGTCCGCGTCGCCTCCCCGCAGGGCGGGCATGCTTTCGTGGGGTTCCATTTGCAGCAACTCGACGGTGAGACCCGGGTGCTCGCGCGCCAGGCGCGTCACCGCCGGCACGGTCATGGAGTGAATCGCGCTCTGGAACGCCCCCATCCTCACCAGCCCGGCCGGCTCCTCGTCGAACCCGCGCAGCTCCGCCTCGACGGC
Organism: Streptomyces sp. NPDC088147; assembly: GCF_044741565.1. Lineage (NCBI taxonomy): Bacteria > Bacillati > Actinomycetota > Actinomycetes > Kitasatosporales > Streptomycetaceae > Streptomyces > Streptomyces sp. NPDC088147. The sequence continues at coordinate 71,609 of NZ_JBIUSY010000008.1, forward strand.
GTCCATGTGATCGAGGATCGCCCGCGCCCGCCGCGCGAGGATCAGCCCGGCCGGGGTCAGTCGCACCCGGCGTCCCGTTCGTTCCAGGAGTCGTGTGCGCGTCTCGGCCTCGAGCAGGGCGAGCTGTTGCGAGACGTTCGACGGGCTGAGGTTGGCGGCTTTCGCGACCGCCCGAATGGTGCCCAGCGTGTCCAGCCGGCTCAGCAGCTTGAGCCTCCACGGGTTCATCACGCTCCTATTGTTGTGCGGTTCCACCGAACAGGAAAGCCGCATTTGTGAGATGGACGTGTCGCTCGGCGCGGCTTACCGTCGGGAGCATGGCTGCTTCGACCTCCCCGCCGTCCGCCGACACGTTCTGGGCCGACGCCGAAAGTCACCTCGTCCGCTACGGCGGCGAGTTCACCCGCGAGATCATCGACCGCGCCGCCGGCAGTTTCCTGTTCACCGCGGACGGCCGGAAGATCCTCGACTTCACCTCAGGCCAGATGAGCGCGCTCCTCGGGCACTCGCACCCGTCGATCGTCGCGACCGTCCAGCGGCAGGTGGCGACCCTCGATCACCTCTACAGCGGCATGCTCAGCCGTCCGGTGGTCGATCTCGCCCGACGGCTCGCCGGGACGCTGCCCGCGCCGCTGGAAAAGTCGCTGCTGCTGACCACCGGCGCCGAATCGAACGAGGCCGCGATCCGGATGGCCAAGCTCGTCACCGGCAAGCACGAGATCATCTCGTTCGCGCGGTCGTGGCACGGGATGACGCAGGCCGCCGCGTCCGCCACCTACAGCACCGGGCGCAAGGGCTACGGCCCGGCCGCGCCCGGCAATTTCGCCATCCCCGTGCCGAACGCGTACCGGCCCGACTTCACCACGGACGACGGCTCACTGGACTGGAGCCGTCAGCTCGACTTCGCCTTCGACCTGATCGACGCCCAGTCGACCGGCAGCCTGGCCGCGTGCCTCGTCGAACCGATTCTGAGCTCGGGCGGAATCATCGAGCCGCCGGTCGGGTATTTCGCGGCGCTGCGGGAGAAGTGCCGGGAACGCGACATGCTGTTGATCCTCGACGAGGCCCAGACGGGCCTCTGCCGCACGGGGACGTGGTACGCGTTCGAGCGCGACGGCGTCGTCCCCGACATCCTCACGCTGTCCAAGACACTCGGCGCCGGACTCCCCCTCGCGGCCGTGGTGACCAGCGCCGAGATCGAGGAGGAGGCGCACAGGCGCGGGTTCCTGTTCTTCACCACGCATGTGGCCGATCCGCTGGTGGCCGCGGTCGGCAATACCGTTCTCGATGTCCTGATCGACGACAAGCTCGACGAGCGCGCGCGGTCGCTCGGCGCGTTTCTCCGCGACGGTCTGGCGGGCATCGCCGACCGCCACACGGTCGTCGGCGATGTCCGCGGCCGGGGCATGCTGGCCGGGCTCGAACTCGTCGTCGACCGTGAGACGAAGCGGACCTCGGACGAGCTGGGCGCACGGGTCACGCGTCGGTGCCTCGAACTCGGCCTGCACACGAACATCGTCCAGCTCCCCGGTATGGGCGGGGTCATGCGGATCGCGCCGCCGCTGACCGCCACCGAGGACGAGCTTTCGCTGGGCCTGACGATTCTGGACCAGGCGATCGGTGAGGCCGGCGCAGGGCTCTGACAGGCCGTTTCCGCATCAGGTTCGTCCCGGATCCCCCGCCGGCTCAGCCGGCCGTCGGAGCGGCTCGCGCGGTTACGCCGATTCGGTACCAGGTCAGGGCTGCGGGAAGCCACCGCCCCTGTCGTCCGGGTCCGAGGTCAGGGTGCGTATTACCCTCTGGCTCTCCGGCGACGGTGCTGCGCATCACCCGGCGAGTACCTACCTCTGGTACCGCGATCCGCCGGCGAACACCGTGGTCGATCAGGACGCTGACGGACCCGCAGCCCGAAAGCGGTGCGGCCGTTGGTTCATATGAATCGAACGGAAAGGGAAATCCCCATGAAGGCATTCCAGGCCGTCACCGAGGCGATCGCCACTGAGGGGCTCGACCACTTGTTTGCCGTGATGGGGGACGCGAATCAGGACATGATCGTGGATCTGGGCGAACGGCATGGCGCGACCTTCGTGCACGCACATCATGAAGCCGGCGCCGTCGGCATGGCCGACGGTTACGCGCGGTTCAGTGGCAGGCCCGGTCTCGCGTCGGTCACCCAGGGCCCCGGCTACACCAACGCCACGACCTCGCTGGTGGCCGCGAGGCTCCACCGCACACCCCTGATGGTGATCGCGGGACATACCTCACTGAGTGACCCGTACAACCCGCAGGGCATGGTGGACCAGACGGCGCTGGCCAAGCTCACCACCGAAGCCGGCGTTCGACTGGATTCCGTTCACAACATGGACTACTGCCTCGGTGAGGCGTTCCGTCAGATCAAGGTACGGAAAGGGCCGTTCATCCTGAACCTGCCCCAGGACATCCAGCAGACGGAAATGCCGGACCCCGACTGGTCGTACCGGCCCATGTACTGTTCCCATTCCCTCCAGCCGCCGCGTACAGAGGATGTCGAAGAAGCGGCCACGTTGCTCGCGGCGGCCAAGCGCCCGACCATTCTCTGCGGGCTCGGCGCGAGAAACGCCCAGGCGGAGTCCGAGATCCGCAGACTGGCCGAGCATCTCGGCGCGCCCGTCGCCGTCTCCGTTCTCGCCTCCGGATTCTGTGCGGACTATCCGCAGTATCTGGGCATCAGTGGCGGACTGGGTTCGGATCTGACGGTGAACACCCTCACCGAGAGCGATGTGATGGTGGTCGTGGGCGCCAGTCTGAACGAATGGACGACCCACTTCGGAAAGATCCTGGAGAACGGGAAGAGGATCATCCAGATCGATGACCGGCCCGATGCCTTCGGCTGGTTCGCCCGCGTCGCCATCGGCATGGCGGCGGATGCCGGAACAGCCGTGGCGGCCCTGGCGGACCGGCTCGGCGAGACCATGGCCGCTCGCCAGCCCGACGCGGGGCTCGTGCAGCGGATCCAGGAGCAGGACAGGAAGCTGCGGAGCGTGCGGTTCACCGACGGGGACGCGACGGATCCGCGACGGGCGGCCCTCTACCTGGAGGACGCGCTGCCGAAGGACGACCGCATCCTGGTGCTGGACGGCGGCCACGCGGCCATGGTCTGTACGAAGGTCCTCACCGCGCCGCGCGCGGAGAACTGGAGCATCGGCTGGGATTTCGGCGCCGTCGGCCAGGGACTGGCCATCGCGATCGGTGCCTGCTTCGCGCGCCCGCGCGAGCGCGTCACGCATGTGACCGCGGACGGCTCGTTCATGATGAACGTCGCTGATTTCCAGACTGCGGTGCGCCACAAGCTGCCGCTCACGGTGATGGTGTTCAACGACAACGCGCTGGGCCAGGAGAAGCATGATCTGATCCACAAGAAGCTGAACCCGTCCTACGCCGAGATGCCGCAGCCCGACTTCGCGAAACTGGCGGCCGGCTTCGGAGCCAAGGGCTTCACGGTGCGGACGCCGGACGACCTCGGCGAGATCGACAGGGCGCTGGCCGTCGAGGAGGGCCCCGTCCTGGTCGACGTACGCATCAACGGTGATGTCGAACTGGCGGTCAGCTGGGAGATCGCCAAGCATCTGAGCTGAGGGTCGTTCCGTCAATGATCTCGGCCGTGCCTGTCGGCCCGCTCATCGCCCGCGTCTCCACCATGCCGGGTGTCAACCACGGGTTGACACCCGAAAGGCTGTCAACCTAAGGTTGCCTCATGGTGGAACCGACGCAGATAAACAATCCAGTCCGCCTCGACGACCTCATCGAGGCCATCAAGAAGGTGCACGGCGACGCTCTCGATCAGCTCCAGAGCGCTGTCGTCGCCGCTGACCATCTCGGCGACGTGGCCGATCACCTCATCGGCCACTTCGTCGACCAGGCCCGCCGCTCCGGCGCCTCATGGACCGAGATCGGCAAGTCCATGGGCGTCACACGGCAGGCCGTACAGAAGCGGTTTGTGACGAAGGACGAACAGACGCCCGACGCGAACCAGGACTTCGGCAGGTTCACCCCGCGTGCGAGGAGCGTCGTCGTCGCGTCCCAGAACAAGGCCCGCGACGGTGGTCACACACAGATCGGCACGGGGCATCTCGTACTGGGCCTGCTCGACGACCCGGCGGGACTGGCCTCACAAGTGCTCGTCGCCCAGGGCGTACAGCTGGCGACGGTCGCGGAGGCCGTGACCGAGGCGCTGCCGGAGCCCTCCGGTGAGCCCGTGCCCGACCTCATCCCCTTCGACGCACGGGCGAAGAAGGCCCTTGAGCTCACCTTCCGGGAGGCCCTGCGGCTGGGCCACAACTACATCGGCACGGAGCATCTGTTGCTGGCGCTGCTGGAACAGGAGGACGGCGAGGGCGTGCTCAGCGGGCTCGGCATCGACAAGACGCGGACCGAGGAGCACGTGTCCGCCGCGCTGAAGGCGATCCGGGAGAAGCTCCAGGAGTAGCGGTGGCGCCATCGGCCCGCCCGTGCCCGGCGGGCGGGCCCCACTGCGGCGACGCCGCCTGTTCCGGGGGGGCAAGCCACCCCACAGCCGTGTGACCGGCCTCGCGAGGCGGCGAACCGCGAGCCTCGATGACTCCTACTCGCGTGCCGCCCCCTGTTCTCCCGCCAGGCCCAGCAGTGTGCCGGCGGTGAGGGCGACACGGTCGGGGAGGTCGGCGACGAGGACGTGTTCGTGCCGGGCATGCGCCCCGTCGCCGGTGGCGCCCATGCCGCACAGGACCGGGCGGCCGAGGGCGGCGACGAAGTTGGCGTCGCTGCCGCCGCCGACGAACAGTTCGGCCAGGGGCGCCCGGATGTGCGTCGCGACACCGTCGGCCAGCGCGAAGAGACGGCGGCCTCCGGGGCCGGGCTGCATCGGCGGACGGTTCCAGCCGCCGGCCACGGTGATGGTGACCCGGGGGTCGGCGGCGACCAGACCGGCCAGCACCCGGTCCACGCGCTCGATCTCCTCCTGCGTGCTGACGCGGACGTCCACGAGGCACGTCGCCTCCCCCGCGATCACGTTGCGGGCCGTACCGCCGCTGATACGGCCGATGTTGACGGTCGTCCCCCGTGCCGGAGCGGCGGCGGCGACCAGGTCCCGGATGACGTCGGCCAGTGCGTGGATGGCGCTGGCCCCCTTCGCCGGGTCGAGGCCGGCATGGGCTTCGAGGCCCGTCGCGGTCAGGGTGAAGATGCCAACACCCTTGCGGCCCGCCTTGATCCCCCACTCGCCGCCCGGCTCCAGCACCAGCGTGGCCACGGCGCCGTCGGTGGCCCGTTCGATGAGCGGCCGGGACACGACGCTGCCGGTTTCCTCGTCGCCGTTGAACACGAAACGCACGGTCGGCCGCGGCAGACCCAGTTCGCGCAGGGCGCGCAGAGCCCACATCCCCTGCGCCAGACCGGCCTTCATGTCGAAGGCCCCCGGGCCCGAGACGGTCCCGTCGGCGAGGGTGAACGGCCACTCGGCCGTGGTGCCGGCCGGCCACACCGTGTCGTAGTGGCCGACGACGGTCACCGTGGCGCCGCCGGCGGTGCCGTCGTACTCGGCCTCGATGACGTCGCCGAGCTCAGGATCGCGGTGGCGTACGGTACGGCTCGGGTCACCCAGCCGCTCGGACAGCAACTCCTGAAGCAAGTCGGCGGTGGCGTCGAGGAGTGGCTTGTCGTCGCTCGGCGATTCCTGTTCGACCAGTCGGCGCAGATCGGCGAGGTAACCGTTTCGGTGGTCCGGTTCGCGGCACCAGGACGCGATACGGGACAGCACGTCGCCGTCAGGAACGGGCAGGGGCGCGGATGCGGATACGGGTGCCGACATGTTCTCGGTGTTTCTCCTGTTTCTCTGGGTTTTCCCCGGGTCCGGGCCCGGGTCCGGGTCTCTGGGTCCGGTCCGGGTCTCCGAAGGATGTGAAGGAGGAGTACGACGCGTCAGTTCGTCGGGGCTCCAAGGCCGAACGGAAGGCCCACGGAGTACCAGGCGATGAAGAGCAGCGTCCATACGACAAGCATCGCCAACGCGACCGGGAGCGTCAGCGACATCAGCGTGCCGATGCCCGCGCCGGGCCGGTACCGGCGGACGAAGCCGAGGCAGAGCACGAAGTACGGGCTCATGGGGGTGATGGCGTTGGTGCAGGAGTCGGCGATCCGGAACAGCGCCCAGGTGGTCTCGGGGGCGACCTTCAGCAGCATCAGCATCGGCACGAACACCGGGCCGATCAGCGCCCACATGGCGGAGCCGCTGGTCAGGAGCAGGTTCATCACACTGACGACGAGGATGACCCCGACGAAGATGACCGTGAGCGGCACCCCGGAGGAATCCAGCAGCCCCGCCCCGGTGATGGCCATGACCTCACCGATGGCGGTCCACTTGAAGTAGGCGAGGAACTGCGAGATCGCGAAGAACAGCACCAGGATGGGGGTGAGTTCGCGCAGTCCCCGAGCCATCATGTCGGGGATGTCCTTGGCATCGCGGACCACCCCCACCGCCCGGCCGTACGCCACTCCGGTGGCGAAGAAGAGCAGGGAGAGGAAGACGGCGATGTTGTGGACGAGCGGCGAGTCGATGACGGCGCCGTGCTCTCCGCGCAGGGGTGAGCCGGCCGGCAGCGCGGCCGCGGCGATGGCGGCCATCAGAGCGAGGGCGGTGAACGCGGCGGCGCGCAGCCCCCGGCGTTCGTCGTCCGTCAGTGACAGGTCCGGGAGTTCCTCGGTCTCGGCCGGTGCCCCGGACTCGCCGCCGGGCGCTGCTTCCGACTCCGCGGTGTCGTCGGCCGCCATCATCGCCAGTCGGCGGGTCAGCAGCGTTTCGGCGACCAGGGTGATGACCAGCGCCAGGATGACCGATGAGGCGAGCGAGAAGAAGTAGTTGGCCACCGGTGTGACCGTGTACGAGGGATCTATGGTGTGCGCCGCCGCCGTCGTCAGCGCGGCCAGTGTGGCGTCCGACGGTGTGACCAGCGGGCTGGCGGCGTGTCCGCCGGAGACCGCGACGAAGGCGACCACCGCGCCCAGTACGGGATTGCGTCCGACGGAGCGGTAGGCGATCGCACCCAGCGGGATCATCACGACGAACGCCGCGTCGGAGGCGATGTGGGCGACCATCCCCGTGAACGCGATCATGAAGGTGACCGCCCTCAGCGGGACCTTCGCCAGCGCGGCCCGCAGCATGGCGGTGAGGAGCCCGGCCCGGTCGGCGACCGATACGCCGAGCATGACGACGAGGACGACCCCGAGCGGCGGGAACGTCGCGTAGTTGTCGATCAGGCCGTCGAGCATCATCGTCACGCCGGCGTCCGAGACCAGGCTGCGCACCACGACCGTCGCCCCGTCCGTGGGCGATTCGGCGGAGACGCCGAGGCCGTTCAGCCCCCAGCTCAGGACGACCAGGGCCGCGCTGAGTATCACGAACAGCCAGAACGGATGCGGCAGTCTGTTGCCGACGCGCTCTATGACGCCGAGCGTCCGCAGCGTGAACGCCACGGACCCCGCCGGGCGCTCCTCCGTCGTCTTGGTCACCACATCGACCCCTTCCCGCATGGCGGATTGATTCGCCATGGGATCCCATGGTGGGTGAATGTGTCAATGAACCCTTGATTATCAGCTGTTTCGACCGTGTAACTTTCTGACAGTGAAGAGATTAGGATCAAGGCATGCCCTCGCCCACCGTCACCATGCGACGGTCATCCGCGCGCCCGGAGGAACGGTTGCTCGATGACGTCGATCTCGATCTGGTCGCGGCGCTCCAGATAGCGCCCCGTACCCCGGTCAACGCGCTCGCGGAGGTGCTGGACAGCTCGCCCAGCACCGTCGCCCGCCGTCTGTCGCGGCTGCGCACGGAGCGGCTGCTGCGGGTGGTCGGCCGACTGGACTGGCCGCTGATCACCACGGAGAACCCGCGTCAGGTGTGGATCACGTGCGAACCGGGACGCTCCCAGGAGGTCGCGCGGCGCATCCTGGAGCTGGCCGAGGTGCAGACGCTGCTGCTGACGACCGGGAGCGCCGACATCTATTGCAGCGTCTACCCGCTGCTCGGGACCGATATCTTCGATCTGCTGACCAACCGCCTGCCCGGTATACCGGGCATCGTCTCCACGGAGTCCCAGCTGGTCCTGCGCGCCCACACCATGGGCCAGACCTGGCGGCTCCACCGGCTCACGGGCGAGCAGACCGGGCGGCTCCACGAGCACGCCGTACAGATCACACAGGAACGACGGACCTCGCCGGAGCAGTTGTCGGAGCTGGAGCGGCGCACGGCGGAGCTGATGGTGGCCAACGGGCGGATCCCGGCCGCCGACATCGCCCGCGCGCTGGACGTCAGCCGCTCGACGGCGTACCGCACCTCGCAGGCGCTTCTGGAGTGCGGCGCCCTCTGGCCCCGGGTGGAGATCGAACCCACCCTGCTGGGCTTCCCGCTCAACGCCCTGATGTCGTTGACGGTCCTCCCCCAGGCCATCCCGGGCCTGCTCGACACCCTGGGCAGCCACCCCTCCGCCCGCTATGTGTCGATGGTGGCCGGCTCCTCGTCGGTGATCCACTACGGCGTCTTCCGTGACGAGGAGGACCTGGCCCGCTTCATCACCACGGATCTCGGGGCCTTCCCCGAGGTGACGACGGTCAATACGTGCGTGGGTGTCCGCGTGCTGCGCCGCCACTGGACCGCCCGCGACGGCGTCCGCCTCGGCGACCGGGTCGACGGCTTCCTTCGCCATCTCCGGCCGGTGGACGACAGCGCCGAGGCGCCGGACTGATCACGCCCCGGAACGCCCCGTGGCGTGGCGAAGCCGCTGACCGGTCGCCGGCTCCCGCCGCTGACGTGGCGGTCAATGGGTGAGCTGGCGCCGTACCAGCTCATGAAGCCGGCCGTTCGTGTCGGCGAGCAGGTCGGCCGGCGGCCCCTGCTCCACGACGCGGCCGTCCGCCATGACGAAGACGCGGTCGGCGTCCATGACGGTGGACAGCCGGTGGGCGATCACGAGGCGGCTGGCACGGAGTCTGTTCGTACTCTCGGTCACGACGCGCTGTGTCGCGTTGTCCAGGGCGCTGGTGGCCTCGTCGAAGAACAGGATGCGGGGACGGCGGATGAGGGCCTGGGCGATCATCAGGCGCTGGCGCTGCCCGCCGGAGATCGCGCCGCCACCGGAGATCAGGGTGTGCAGGCCCATGGGCATGCCTCTGATGTCGTCGGCGAGGCCGGCCATCTCGGCGGCTTCCCACACCTCCTCCTGGGAGAACGTCTCGGCGCCGCTGACGCAGTCCAGGATCGACCCGGTGAACGGCTGCGCGTTCTGGAGGACGACCCCGCACTGCCGGCGCACGGCCGCCTGGTCGAGAGCGGACAGATCCTGGCCGTCATACAGCACACTGCCCGAGAGCGGCTGGTCGAAGCCGATGAGGAGCCGGAGCAGGGTGGACTTTCCGCAGCCGCTCGGGCCGACGATCGCCACGAACTCGCCCGGCCGGATCTCCAGTGACACGTCGTCCAGAATCAGCGGACCGTCGGCGGAATAGCGGAAGGAGAGGTTCCGGGCCTCGATCGCGCCGGACAGCACACCGGGCTGGGTGCTGGCGGTGCGGACCTCGGGGGGCTCGTCCAGCACCGGCTTGATCTGTTCGAACATCGGCAGTGCGGCTGCCGTCGACACGAACGCCCCGGTCAGCTGGGTGACGGAGGTCAGCAGCATCGTCACGGAGGTGTTGAAGGTGAGGAATTCGGCCGCCGACATGCTGTCGCGCGCCGGGCCCGCCAAGAGCATGAACATGGCGAGGGAACAGAGCGGCAGATAGACCGCGTCGAGGACCGTGGTCAGGTTTCTGATCCGGCCCGTACGCTGCTGAAGTTCGCGGGAGCGCGCGAACTCGTCGGCCCACGCCGCGTACGCGAAGCTCTCGGCAGCCGCGACCCTCAGCTTGGGCAGCCCGCGCAGGGTCTGGAACGCCTGGTTGTTGAGCTTGTTGCTCAGCTCCACGAGCCGTCGCTGCCAGCGCACCTGCCACAGCCCCATCCCGAGGAACACGGCCGCGATGACGATCAGCATGGCGATCGCCGCCAGCGCCAGTGGCACGCTGAACCACAGCAGCAGGACGAGGTTCATCGCGCCGACCGTGCCCGCCTGCACGGCCACCGGGCCGACACCGGAGAGCACCCGGCGGATGGCGCTGATCCCCATGGCCGCACTGGCCAGTTCGCCGGTGGAACGGCCGGTGAAGAACCGCGCGGGCAACCGCAGCAGCCGGTCCCAGACGGCGGGCTGGAGCACGCTCTCGATCCGGCCCTCCAGCCGCAGCAGGGTCAGGTTCTGCAGCAGCGCGAACGCGGCGGCCACCACGCTGGTGATCATGACGGCCAGCGAGACCTGCGCGATGAGGCTCGTCTCGGCGTTCGGTACGAAGACCCCGAGCACCTGCCCGGTCGCGATCGGTACCAGCGCGCCGAGGCCGACCGTGACCAGCCCGCTCAGCACGAGATTCCGGGCGTCGGCGCCACTGCCACGCAGTCCGAAGCGCATGAGCCGCACCGGTGTCATGGGCCGGTCGGGCAGCGGCCGGTAGAACATGACGGCACGCGGCTCCAGTTCCCCGGCGTTGTGCGGGCCGAGCCGCATCCGCAGCCCCGAGGCCGGGTTGACCGCCTCGTACCGGCCGCGCCGCCACAGCAGTGCGACCGGCGCGCCCGACTTCGCCCAGTGGCCCACCAGCGGGCCGGCGTCCGTACGCCACCAGTTCCCGTCGAGCCGGACCGCACGGGTACGGATCCGGGCGGCGACGGCGATACGTTCGACGGGGCCGACGCGATCGTTGACCGGGCCGTTCCTCGGCGGTCCCGAGAGGGTGATGCCACCGGCTTCGGCGACCACCTGGCAGATGGCGAAGGCGGCCTCGTCACCGCCCGTCCCGGGCTTCCCCGCCGCGCTCCGTCCGGTTCTGGCGGGCCCGTCGATGGAGGCGATCAATGCCTGGTCCGCCTGCGCGCGTACCGCCTCACCGGCCTTGATACCGGCCGCGGTCCGGTCGGCGTGGGCGTTCTCCAGCCGCTCGATCCAGCGGTCGACCGCGGACAGCAGCCGCTGCTGCTGGTCGACCATCCGCTGCCACAGCGCGCCGTCGACCAGCAGGTCACCGGCCGCCTCGGCGCTGTACGCGGCGCCGTACGCCACGCTGCCCGGAGGGACCTGCATCCACAGGAGGTCGTCATCGTCGGTCAGGGCGTCGTCGCCGCCGGGGCGGCCGTCCAGCGGCGCTTCCAGCAGGACGCCGAGACCACGGCCGATACCGAGCGCGAACGCGTGCTCCAGCGGAGTCGGTGCCGGTGGCCAGCTCCCGTCCGCGCTCGGCCGCGCGTACGGTCCGAGCGGTCGCGGATCCTGTTGCGGGTCATGCTGCCCGTACGGGTCGTACTGCCGCTCGTACGGGCCGTACTGCTCGTGCTCCCCGTACTGCCCGTCGTACTCCGCGCGGTACAGCTCGCGCAGGGGGATCCGGCGCAGCAGGCACTCCTGCGAGGGCTTGCCCGCCAGGGTGTGCTGTGCGCCGTCGACCGGGCCGAGCAGCAGCGCGCCCGCTTCGAGGCGGCCGAGATAGTGCCAGTGACCCTGCTCGGCGGCGTCGACGGCGAAGAGGTCCAGCGTCCCGTCCATGACGAGCCACAGCACATGCGGCCCTTCCAGTGGCACGCTGCCGAGACCGGTGTGGTCGAGTGGCGCGCCGAGGGCGCCGAGGGCGTGGATCACCGCGCCGGTGCCGTCCGCGGGCGGGGGAACGGACGCCATCTCAGTGCTCCTTGACGAGTTCGGCGTACGGACCGCCGGCCGCGACGAGGTCTTCGTGCCGTCCCCGCTCGACGATCGAGCCGCGGTCGAGCACCACGATCTCGTCGCTGTCCCGCACCGTGCTCAGCCGGTGCGCGATCACCACGCACGCGCAGCCCCGCCGTCGCAGATTGTCGATGACCAGCCGTTCGGTCCGCGCGTCCAGAGCGCTGGTGACCTCGTCGAGAACGAGGATGCTCGGTCGCCTGACGAGTGCCCTGGCGATCTCCAGGCGCTGCCGCTGCCCGCCGGAGAAGTTGCGTCCGTCCTGTTCGACCCGGCTGTGGACGCCTCCGGGGCGCCGGGCGACCACGTCGTACAGCGCGGCGTCCTTCAGCGCTTCGACGACGGCGTCGTCCGGTATGGACGGGTCCCACAGGGCCACGTTGTCGCGGACGGTCCCTTCGAAGAGGAAGACGTCCTGGTCGACGAAGGAGACCGAGGCGGCCAGCGCGCCACGGGAGATGTCCTCCAGAGGCTGTCCGTCGATACGGACCGTGCCTTCCCAGGGCCGGTAGAGTCCCGAAATCAGCCTGGACACCGTGGATTTGCCGCTGCCGGAGCCGCCGACGAGCGCCACCTGCCGTCCGGGTCCGACCGTGAGGGAGAAGTCCTTGAGCAGCGGCGCGTCCAGCGGGCTGTAGCCGAAGGTGATGTTCTCCAGGCGTACATGGCCCGTCAGTCTGCGGGTGTTCGCGTCGTCCGGCGTCGGGCGCGTGTACAGTTCGTCGGCCGGGAAGCTCTCGACGTCCTTCAGCCTGGCCACGTCGGCGGCGAAGTCCTGGACCCGGCCCGCCACGCCGTTCAGCCGGGTGATCGGCGCGGTGAAGCGGGTGACGAGGGCCTGGAACGCGACGAGCAGGCCGATGGAGATATGGCCCTCGACCGCGCGCAGTCCGCCGATCCAGAGGATCAGCGCGCTGTTGAGTGTCGCGAGGGCCGGTGCGACGACGGCGAGGGCGGCGGTGGGTACACCGAGGCGCTGCTGCACCTCCAGTGTGGTGGCGTGCTGGCCCGCCCAGCGGCGGAAGTAGCCGTTCTCGCCGCCGGTGGCCTTCAGGGTCTCGATCAACTGCAGGCCGGTGTACGAGGTGTTGGTCAGCCGGGCGCTGTCCGCCCGCAGTTTCTGGGTGTGGGTGGCGCGCAGCCGGATGACGATCCGCATCGCGACCACGTTGAGCAGCGCGATCAGTACTCCGACGACGGTGAGCTGCGGGTCGTACGTCCACAGCAGGAGGGCGTAGAGGATCACCACCACCCCGTCCACGCCGGCCGCCGCGAGGTCCCGTGCCAGTGTTTCGGCGACCGTGTCGTTCGACTGGAGCCGCTGGACCAGATCGGCGGGGCCGCGCTGGGCGAAGAAGGTGACCGGCAGCCGGAGCAGGTGGCGCAGGAACCGGGCGCTGCTCAGTGTCGACGAGATGATGCGTCCGCGCAGGAGATTGGCCTGCTGCAGTCCGGTCAGTGTGGCGGTGAGCACCACCATCGTCGCCATCGCCGCGAACAGGGGCCCGAGCAGCGAGGTCTGCTTGCCGATCAGGAACATGTCGATGTACGTACGGCTCAGCGCGGGCACCACCGCGCCGACTCCGACCAGGAGCAGGCTGGCGAGCAGGGCGGCCAGGAGCGTGCCGGTCGTGCCGCGCAGCCGCGCCGGTACCGCGCCCAGCACACCCTGCTTGCGGCCGCCCGCGCGGAAGTCGGCCGACGGCTCGAAGACGAGCGCGACCCCGGTGAAACTGGTGTCGAAGTCCTCGGGGGAGACGAAACGGCGGCCCTTGCCGGGGTCGTTGACGTACACCCCTCGACGGCCCAGTTTGCGTCCCGTGCCGTCGTAGACGACGTAGTGGTTGAAGTCCCAGAAGAGGATGGCCGGTGGCCGCACCCCGGCGAGTGCCGCCGGTTCCATCTGCATGCCCTTGGCCTGGAGACCGTAACTCCGCGCGGCCTTCAGCAGGTTGCTGGCGCGGGAGCCGTCGCGGGACACACCGCAGGCGATGCGCAGTTCTTCGAGCGGGACGTGGCGCCCGTAGTGGGCGAGCACCATGGCGAGCGAGGCGGCGCCGCACTCCACGGCCTCCATCTGGAGGATGGTGGGCGTCCGTACGGCCTTCGGCTGCTTGGTCGCGGCGGACCTGGCGCCCCGGGAGCGCTTCGGGCGCTTGGCGGACCTGCCGGGCTTCGGAGGCTCGGTGGACTTGGCGGACTTGGCGGTCCGTCCGGGGCGCGGAGGCCGGGCGGGCCCCGGGCGGTGCCGGCCGTGCCCGGCCGGTACGGGCCGTTCCCGTGATTCGGGTCGCTCGTCCGGCGTCGCCGAGGCGTTCGGTACGGTCACGGCAGCAGCCAATCGATCGGACGCTGCTCGGCCAGGTGGATGGTGCCGTCGGCGAGCGTCATGGAGTCGACCGCGTACGGCGGGCCGTCCGCGGTCGACCAGGTGAATCCGGACGTGGTGGACGAGGAGCGGTCCAGCTGTACGAGGACGGGGACGGGCTGTCCGTCCTTCGAGAAGTGTTCGCCCAGCTGGTCGCTGCCGAGGGTGCCGGCGATCCGCTGGGCCGTCAGTCCGGTCCGGCCCACCGACCTCACCTCACCGCGCAGAACGCCGTACCGCTTGGCCGGTACGGACTGGACGGTGAGATCGACCGAGGCTCCGACCGCGATCTCGGCACCGTTGTCGGCCGGCAGGTACAACATCGCCATGAGCGGATCGTCCGGGCCGTCGATCCGCTCCACGGCCGCGACGTCCGTGCCGGTGGTGACCACGGAGCCGATCGTCGCGACGAGGGTCGTCACCCGGCCCGCGGCGAGCGTACGGACGACGGTGGTCCCGCCCGCCGTACGGACCTTCAGGAGAGGTGTGCCGGCGGGAACGCGCTTGCCCTCCTCGACGAGCACTTCGGTGACCTGGCCCGCGACCGGGCTCTGCAGGACGTAGCTGCCCTGCCCGTGGGTGAGGATTCCGGCGGCGCCGACGGTGGACGACAGGGAGCCGGTCACCGCCCAGACGGTGGCGGCGGCCATGACCACGACCGTCACGGCGAGGACGAGACAGCCCTGGGGCCGGGCGAAGCGCACCGGCAGATCTATCTCCTCCGGCGACCGCAGCTTGGCGAGCGCCTGCCGGCGGAACTGCACAACACACTCCTCCCTTCCGGGCCGTTCATCCCGGCCGTCGAGTCCCGGCCGTTGGGTCCCGGCCGTCAGGTCACGGCCGTCGGGTCCCGGCCGGGTCTCGGGCGGCCGTATGCCCCGGAACCTGGAGCGGCACCGGGGCATAGGGCGCGGTCCGTCGGCCGGGGAAACCGCCGACGCGCCGTGGTCACCGCGCGTGGCTGTGATCACCACGCGAGGTCGTGCCGCTCAGCGGCACCTCACCGGCTCAGAGGTTGACGCCGACGCCGACCGGGAGACCGGCCGTGAGGCCGCCGACAACACCGGTGGCGGTTCCGACGATCTCCGAGACGGGGGCGACGGAGTCAGCGGTGGAGATGACGGTGCCGACCAGACCGTCGACGAGGCCACCGGACACGTTGTCCAGGTCGCTGTCGGAGATTTCCTGGGTCTCGACCTGCGGGGTGAAGGACATGATGGTTGCTTCCCTTCGCGCTGATATCTCGGAATTTCCACCGCGGTCACACGCTCCGTCGAGCCCCGGAACGGGGCCTTCCGTCTGTGCGGTTGCCGCGGTGCGAAGGATGAAAGCACGGGGCCGCGCCGCCTTGCCAATCGCATCGTTCCCGATCGCGACGTATCGCGGCGCCGAAACGGCCTGGTGTGCAGGCTTGTTCATGAAGTGGTGGCAGCATCCCCACGTCTTCGCGGGCGTGATGTCCCGCGAACTGGGCCCCCCTCGGCGACGGAACAAGACATTCCATGCCAACACACGGACCGCCGGACCGGACTGCGAAGCCCACCGGGAGATGATGTGCCGCCCGCGTGACCGGTGTGCAGATTCGCGAGAGACCGTACGCTCTCGCGAATCCGCACCCCAGCGCAGCGACGTGTGCGCGGCGGGTGACCGGGCGTCCCTCATGATGGTCCACCGGTGAGGCCGTGAGCGGTGCGCGGGCACCGCGCGGTGACGCGGTGCCCGCCGCGGTTCGTCCGGCGCCCGCTTACCTCGTGCGCCACTCCTCGGCCAGCAGCTCGTAGGACCGCACCCGGTCCGCGTGGCCGTGGGTGATCGTGGTGATCAGCAACTCGTCGGCGCCGGTGGCCTCCTGGAGCTGGGCCAGCTGGTCGGCGACCCGGCCAGGGGAGCCGACGAACTGGGTGTCCAGACGGTCCTGGACCAGCGCCCGGTCCGCGTCGGACCACGCGTGGGCGCGTGCCTCGTCGGGCGTGGGGAACGGGATCGCGCCCTCGGCCGTACGGATGCTGCGGACCCAGAGGCCGTAGCCGGTGGCGAGTTCGCGGGCGGTCTCGTCGTCCTGGGCGACCACGACGTCCGCGGACACACTGACGTACGGCTTGTCGAGGACGTCGGAAGGCTTGAACGCGGCGCGGTAGCCCTCCACCGCCTCCAGCACCGTGGCCGGACTGACGTGGTAGTTCGCCGCGAACCGCAGACCGTTGCGGCCCGCGGCCTCGGCGCTCTCGCCGCCGCTGCTGCCCAGGATCCAGATCTCGATGTCGGCGCCCTCTCCCGGTACGACATGCGCCTCGACGCCGTCCACGGAGCGGTACGTGCCCGCCAGCAGCGCCAGAATGTCGTCGACCTGCTCGCCGTATGCCTGCGATTCGGCGTTCGGCAGCAGGAGCAGCTTCCGCTGGAGCGCGATACGCGGTGAGCCGAGCAGGCCCTCGAAGGAGAAGCGGGCGGGGATGCGCAGGCCGCCCGGGGTACGGCCGTCGACCACGGGGGTCGCGGTCGGCGACGGGGTGACGGGCCCGCCGGGCGGCCGGCCGCCGGAGCGGCCGAGGCCCAGGTCGAGCCGCCCGGGGTGCAGCGCGTCGATCAGGCCGAACTCCTCGACCGTGGACAGGGCGGTGCGGTGGCCGAGTTGCACGGCGCCGGAGCCGAGCCGGATGGTCGAGGTCGCGGAGGCGGTCAGGGCGAGGACGACCGCGGGCGAGGTACCGGCCACGCCCGGGTTGAGGTGGTGCTCGGCGTACCAGTAGCGGGCGTAGCCGAGGCTCTCGGCCCGCCGGGCCAGGTCGATGGAGTTGCGCAGCGCCTCGGTGGCGGTGGAACCGGACGAGACCGGGACCAGGTCGAGGACGCCGAGAGGTATGTCGGACATGTGCGAGGCTCCTCAGTGGTCGGCGGGCGCGGACACCGGGACGGGCTCCGCGAGGACCGGTCCCCAGGAGAACGGCGGATCGGGGATCTCGCGGCGCAGTACCGGAGCGATGTCCGACTGGAAGAGTTCGAGGGAGTCGCGGTGCTGACGGTCTGTCAGTCCTCCCGCGTCCGCGTGCAGATGCAGCACGGTGTGCCCGAACCGTTCGTGGTAGCGCCGTACCTTCTCGATGATCTGCTGGGGGCTGCCGATCAGCGCCGAGCTGCGCTCCACGAAGTCCTCCAGGGTCGGGAAGACCGGTTCCAGGCCCAGCCGCTTCTGGAACGCCAGGTTTCCCTCGAACACGGGCCGGTAGGCGGCGATCGCCTCCTGGGAGGTACGGGCCGCGTAGAAGCCGGCCGTCCCCGCGCCGACCGCGAGGTCGGCCGGATCGTGCCCGTAGTGCTCCCAGCGCTCGCGGTAGTAGCGGATCAACTCGGCGTAGGGCTCTATGGGGTTGGTGACGTTGGCGGAGAAGAGCGGGTCGCCGTAGCGGGCGGCCAGATCGACCGACTCCTCGCTGGTGGCGCTGCCGTGCCAGACCCGGATCGGCTGCTGGAGCGGCCGGGGCCACACCTCGGCGTCCGTGAGTTCCGGGCGGAAGCGGGTCGCGGCGGTCACCTTGTCCTGGCGCCAGATGGTGCGGAACACCTCGTAGCTCTCGGCGTTGCGGTCCCACTGGTCCTCGGGGGTGACCTGGAACAGGTCCCGCTGGGCGGCCCCGTTGCCCTTGCCGATGATCAGCTCGAGGCGTCCGCCGGAGAGATGGTCCAGGGTCGCGTAGTCCTCGTACGCCCGCACCGGGTCCAGCAGGCTGAGCGTGGTGACCGCGGTGAACAGCCGGATCCGGGAGGTGAGGGCGGCGATGTGGCTGAGGACGACGGGCGGCGACGAGGAGATGAAGGGCCGTTCGTGCCGCTCCCCCACGCCGAATCCGTCGAAGCCGAGCTCCTCGGCGAGGAGCGCGTTGTCGAGCACCTCGCGGAACCGCTCCTGGGTGGTCTTCCGTACGCCCGTCACCGGGTGCGGGGCGTGCACGATCAGGGTGATGGCGAGGAATTTCATGACGCCGCTCGCTCGTCGCGCACCTCGTCCGGGTGGGCCAGGCCGAGGTGCTCGCGCAGCGTGGTGCCCTCGTACTCCGTGCGGTACACACCGCGTTCCTGGAGCAGGGGGACGACCTGGTCGGCGAAGGAGTCGAGACCGCCGGGGGTGATGTGCGGGACGAGGATGAATCCGTCGCTGGCGTCGGCCTGGACCAGGTCGTTGACGGACTCGGCGACGGTGGCGGGGGAACCGACGAAGCTCTGCCGGTTGCCGATCTCGATGACCAGGTCACGGATCGACCACGTGTTCGCGGCGGCGAGTTCGCGCCACTCGCGGGCCGTGGCCAGCGGGTCGCGGTACATCCGTACCTGGGCGCGCCCGCGGGCGATGGTGTGCTCGCCGAGGTCGGGGTCGATGTCGGGCAGCGGGCCGTCCGGGTCGTACGCGGACAGGTCGCGGTTCCAGACGAATTCCAGGTGCTTGATGGCCGTGGCCCCGCTCACCTGCTGGCGGCGCACCACCCGGGCCAGTTCCTCCGCCTCGGCGTCGGTGTCTCCGAGCACGAAGCTCGCGGCGGGCAGGATCAGCAGCTGGTCGTGGGTGCGGCCGTACCGGGCCAGGCGGCCCTTGACGTCGGCGTAGAACGCCTGGCCCTCCTTGAGAGTGGCATACCGGCTGAAGATGGCGTCGGCGCTCGACGCGGCGAACTCGCGTCCCTCGTCGGAGTCCCCAGCCTGGAAGATCACCGGACGGCCCTGCGGGCTGCGCGGGACGTTGAACTGCCCCCGGATGTCGAAGTGCCGGCCCTGGTGGACGAAGGCTCCGGCCTGCGCGTCCCGCAGGAAGGTACCGGTCTCCTGGTCGGCGACGATCTCGTTCCCGTGCCAGGAGTCGAAGAGTTCGTTCGCGGTGGAGAGGAACTCCTTGGCACGCGAGTAGCGCTCCTCCTGCGGGAGGAAGCCGCCGCGCCGGAAGTTCTCGCCGGTGAAGGCGTCCCAGGAGGTGACCACGTTCCAGGCGGCCCGTCCGCCCGAGAGGTGGTCGAGGCTGGCGAACTGGCGGGCCACCTCGTAGGGCTCGTTGAAGGTGGAGTTGATGGTGCCGGTGAGGCCGAGGTGTTCGGTGACGGCGGCCAGCGCGGCGAGGACGGTGAAGGTGTCGGGGCGGCCGACGACGTCCAAGTCGTATATCTTTCCGCCCTGTTCGCGCAGCCGCAGTCCCTCGGCGAGGAACAGGAAGTCGAACTTGGCGCGTTCGGCGGTTTTCGCGAGGTGCGCGAAGGAACTGAACTCGATGTGGCTGCCGGCCTCGGGGTCGCTCCACACGGTGGTGTTGTTGACGCCGGGGAAATGGGCCGCGAGATGGATCTGCTTGAGCGGCTTGCTCATGGGACGAGGCTCCTTCGGGCTCAGGCGGTCGTGGCGGCGGCGTAGCGGTTGGCCGGGCGGGAGAGCCCGAGCAGCCCGCGCAGGGTGTCGGCCTCGTACGCGCGGCGGAAGGCGCCCCGGCGCTGGAGTTCGGGGACCAGGCCCTGGGTGATCGCCGGAAGGTCGTGACCGGCGACGGCGGGACGCAGCCGGAAGCCGGACAGCCCCGCCGACTCCAGTTCCTGTAGCAGATCGGCGAGCTGGGCGGGGGTGCCGGTGAAGATCCGGGCGTCGCTGGTGTACGGGGATCCCGCGAGGGTGTCCAGGCGCTCCCGGCGGGCCGCGGCCTCGGCGGGATCGTCGTCGAGGAAGACCACCAGGTCGCCGAAGATGTGCAGGGTCTCGTGGGCGCGGCCGGCCGCGGTCTGCTCGGCGCGGATCTCCTCGACGACGGCTCGGGCCCGGCCGGCGTCGGACGGGGTGACGTAACCGATGTCGGCGGCCCGTGCCACCAGCCGGTAGGTACTGGTCGCGTGGGCCAGGGCACTGACGAGTGGCTGGCCCTGGGGCGGGCGGGGCGTGATGGAGGGGCCCTTGACGCTGAAGTGCCTGCCCTCGAAGTCGATGTAGTGCAGCTTGTCGCGGTCGATGAAGCGGCCGGTGGCGACGTCCCGGATCTCCGCGTCGTCCTCCCAGCTGTCCCAGAGCCGGCGCACGACCTCGACGTAGTCCGCGGCCTCGTCGAAGGCATCGTCCACGACTTCGCGTACCACGGGCGTGTCGTAGTCCTCCCGGCGGAACGGCGGGAACGTACGGCGTCCGAAGTGCGCGGCCTCGTTCTGGCGTGCCGTGATCTGTACACGCAGGCCCGCGCGGCCGGTGCTCACATAGTCGAGGGTGGCGATCGCCTTGGAGATGTGGAACGGCTCGGTGTGGGTGGCCACGACCGTCGGCACCACACCGATGTGGTGCGTCAGCGGGGCGACCCGCGCGGCGATGAGGACGGCGTCCAGACGGCCGCGGACCTGGTCGGTGCGGCCGTCGGGTTCGGTGAAGGAGGAGGACTGGAGGCCGAGCGCGTCCTCGATGGTCACGAAGTCGAGCAGACCGCGCTCGGCCTCGGTCACGAGGTCGGTCCAGTAGGCGGCGGTGAGCAGTTCACCGGGGCGGGCGACGGGCTCGCGCCAGGCGGCCGGGTGCCAGCCGGCACCGTCGAGGGCGACGGCGAGGTGCAGCGGGGAGGGTGACGAGGACAAGGGAGTGACGCCTTCCTGATCAGCCGTACGAGGGAGCCGACACCCGTACTCAGGGTGCGGCTGGAGGACAACAGGTCACGAGCAACAGAGCGCGCCGGCCACGCGCAGCAGGTCGATGTGTGTCCGGGAGTACAGATGCAGGCGGCGGGGCGGGGCGGGTTTCACGGCACGGCGGCAGGACACGGGACGCATGTACCTCACCTCCGCCCTTCCGGCCCGGCGGCCCCAGGGCCCCGGGGCCTTGCCGGCCTCACGCCGGCGGCTCCCTCAGAGCTCGCCGCACGGAACTGAACAACGACAACAGCGCGGCTATTCCCTTTCTTCCGGCCGCCGGGATTTCTTCTCCTTCCCGCCGGCCCGCTGCGCGTCGACGCGAGTGACCATCAGGTGAGACCGTGCGCCCGGCTTTCTTGACGGCGTCACGGAGCGCACCGAGACTGATGTGGACGGTCACGATTGTCAGCGCCACGGCGCGGGTTCGCCCGCTCATGTGGTCATCGGCCCCGGCCCGCCGACAGGCAACCCTTCCACCGCGACGGGGTGCTCCGGGTGACGACCGGGTCCCGCCGGCGCGGCGGGGCAAGCGCGGTCTCGCGTCTCGCGAGCCCCGGAGGTGGGAACGGGTGGCAATGCCCAGGAACGGCTTGACGAGGCGCCTGCACATCGATCTGTTGCGTGTCTCCAGCGCTTACTGATCCGCCGACGGTCCGTGCGGTCCGGATCCGTGCGATCCCGGACCTGTGCGATCCCGGACCCGTGTGATCCGGACCCGTGCGAAAAGCGCAGTCGCTCCGCATCCGGCCGCTGGTGCCCACAAGGCGGCGGTGGCTTCCTCGTTCCCCCAAGGGAGAGTCATGCCCGAGACAGCTTTGCGTAGTTCCAGCACGGCCACCTCCGGTGGCTGTCACCAGAGTCCGTCCGCGTCGAGGCCTCGCCCCAGGGGAGCCACCGCGTCGCCCCGCCCGCACCGCTTCCCCAGCCGGATCGGTGTCGGTCTTGCCGGTGGCTTCTACCCGGCGCCGCACCGCTACGATCTCTACCTGTCGGCGTGTTGTCCCCGCTCACTGCGCATCTCGATCACCCTCGACCTGCTCGGCCTGAAGGACACGGTCGGCACCATGCTCCTGACGCATCCCACCGAGACGCCCGACGCCTTCGCCTCACTGCGCGGCGCGTACGAGGCCACGGTGCATCACTACGACGGGCCGCTGACCGCGCCCGCGCTGCGCGACCGCTGGAGCGGACGCATCGTCAGCAACGACACCGACGGTATCCTCCGCGACCTCGCGAGCCTGTTCTCCGGCCACGACGAAGCCCGCCCCTCCCCCCTCGGCCCGCCGGCCCTCGCTCCGGACATCGACGCCCTCCGCGACCTGCTGGACCGGAACATCACCCCGGCTGCCCAGCCCTCGGGACGATCGGCGGCGCTGAGCCTGCTGGACCGTCAACTCACCTCGCGGCCGTATGTGTTGGGCGGAGATCTGACGGCTGCGGACGTGGACCTGTGGGTGGCGCTCGTCCATCTCGGCCCGGCCGGCACCCTCAGCTCGTACCCCCGGCTCCGGGACTACGTACGCCGCCTGGGCGACCACCCGGCCTTCCGGGGCAGGATCGAGGCGGTACCCGACGCGGCGTGAGCCCCG
This sequence comes from Streptomyces sp. NPDC088147, assembly GCF_044741565.1. Taxonomy (NCBI): domain Bacteria; kingdom Bacillati; phylum Actinomycetota; class Actinomycetes; order Kitasatosporales; family Streptomycetaceae; genus Streptomyces; species Streptomyces sp. NPDC088147. Next base: position 94,017 of record NZ_JBIUSY010000008.1, read on the forward strand.
GCGGGACCGTGGTGGTCGACTCGCGGACCGTCACGGAGGACGGAGCGGGTGGTGACCGAACTCGCCACTGACGGGGGCGCGAGCGCGCGGCAGCCCGGTGCGAACGGCTGATCCTGGAGCGGTACGGGTCCGGACCACCGGCTCGGGACATGGACCGTCATGCGGTGTCGGCGGAGAGCGCCTTCATGCTGACGTAGCTGGTCACCGTGGCCACACTCGGCCCGGTCGACGCGTGGCTGCTACTGCGCGGCATGCGTACCCTGCCGCTCCGGATGCCGCGCCACAACGCCAACGGCCTGGCGCTCGCGGAGGCGCTGAACGGGCATCCGGCGGTGGCGACGGTGCACTATCCCGGTCTGGCGGCCCACCCGCAGCACACGCTGGCCGCCGACCAGATGAGCGGTTTCGGCGGGGTGCTCGGCATCGAGTTCGCCGGTGGTTTCGAGCGGGCCGACGCCTTCCTCGGCCGGCTGCGGTACCCCCGCCGGTCGGCCGGCCTCGGCGGCGTGGAATCGCTGGCCGTGCATCCGGCGTCCATGTGGCGCGGGATGCTCAGCGAGGAACAGATCGCGGTATCGGTTCCGCCGGGCCTGGTCCGGTCGGCGGCGGGCACGGAGGACACGGCCGACTTGGTCGCCGACGCGCTCGCCGCGGCCGACGCGCTGCTCGACGAAGCCGCGACCACCTGAGCCGGCCGTTCGCGCTGCGGCGGCGACGCCGTTGTACGCCTGGCGAGCGTCCGCGACGGATGCGTGCCGTTGCCCGCCGTCGTCGGGGACGTGGACGGTGTGGCACGGGGTGCTCCGGACGCGGGAGCCTACCGCTCGGGTGGGCCGAAGCGATGAAGCTCTACCTGGACTCCCCAGTCCCGGGCCAGCTCCGCGATGCCCTCCACGGCATCCGCCAAGGCGGCCCTGAGCCGGGCAAGCTCGGGCCAGCGCCGCTCCCTGTCAGGTGCGGCGTCGACCGCCCGCCAGGCGGCACGGTACGCCTCCTCCAACGGAGTGACCCTCTCGTCGTACTCGATGATGCTGTCCAGCGGGAAGGCCGATCCGCGACGCCGTGTGTCGGCCATGTCCAACTGGGCGGTGACCGAGAGGAGATCACCCACCAGCTTCACATGGACCACACCGACCTTCCGGCTCACCAGTATGTCGGCCAGCACCGCGTTCCAGTGCTCTTCTCCGTCCAGCATCTCTTCCCCGATCGCAGGTTCTTCGCCATTCCGCACAGTCTCGCAGCCCCGGCTCGTCCCCCTCGGGAAGGTCGCGACGGAGCGCCTCCACAGTCCCACCCACCACTCGCGTAGCACTATGCGATCGTTCGGTCGCGGATTGTCAGTGCTGAGTGCTTGGATGTTCGCCGGCGCGGGGAGCGCCGGTCCGTTCAAGGGGAGAGTTATGTGGACTGACGTCCGTGTGAAGCGCAGTGGCCACCAGGTCTCAGGGGGCCGACAGTTCGCGGACCGGGTACTGCGGGCGGTCATGTTGCCGAGGCCGGCGTGCTTACGTGACGGGCCGACCCGAGGCGCGGACGTCATGGGTGGTTCCGGGGCGGGACGGTGACCCGGCGCAGGCCGCCGGCCCGGCGTCGTCCCGCGGCGCGGCGCGGCAGGGCGGCCGGGCGTCGGACGCGCGGGAAGCAGTCCGCGCGGATCGAAGGCGTGGGACTGCTGCTCATCGCGGTGGCAGGGGTGTCGGTCGCGGTGGCGGTGGTGCAGTGGCTGGCGGCGCATGGGTGGGTGCTGGTGGTCCTGGGTGTGCCGGCGGCCGGAGCCGCGGTGGCCTGGGCGCACTGGCGTGGACAGCACGCGCGGTGGGCGCGGGTGAAGGAGCGGGGGCTTCGCTACCAGCTCGCACAGCTGGACGCCCTGGGCCACCGGGAGTTCGAGTACGCGGTGCGGGATCTGATGAAGCGGGACGGCTGCCGCGACGCGGTCCAGGTGGGCGGCCGTGGGGACAACGGAGCGGACGTGAAGGCCACCGATCCGCTCGGGCGCCGCTGGGTCATCCAGTGCAAACACCGCCGGGCCGGCTGGTCCGGGTCCGCGATCGGCACCCCCGACCTCCACGTCCTCAACGGAACGGGCCGCCAGCTCCACGGCGGCGATGTCATCGTCCTCGTCACGAACGGCCGCTTCAGCTCGAAGTGCCCTCCGTACGCGAAGTCCCAGCGCCTCCACCTCGTCGACCGGCATCTGCTGGGCGAATGGGCCGCAGGGTCCCGGCCCCTGTGGGAGATCCTCAACCGGCTGCCACCGCCCCGTAAGCCCTCCGCCCTGTCCTGACCGGAACCGGCGGCCCGGTACTCCGGTGGCTCCCGGCCGGGCCGGAAGCCGCTCACCGAGGTGTGGCAGGTTACGCGCCGGCCTGCCGGGTGTCGTAGCGTGCGCGGGCCTCGTCGACCTCGTCGGTCTTGTCCACGGCCCAGTCCCGCACCTGGGACAGCAGGCCGTAGAGCCCTTGCCCGAGCGGGGTCAACTCGTAGTCGACGCGTACCGGCACCGTCGGTGTGGCCGTCCGCTTCACTATGCCGTCGCGTTCGAGCATGCGCAGGGTCTGGGTGAGCATCTTCTGGCTGACGCCTGGGATTTCGCGGCTGATGTGGCTGTACCGCATCGCGTCGCCGTATGACCCGAGGGTGCACATCGTCAGGCTGACCCACCGGTTGCTGATCGTCGAGAGCAAGCCACCGCGGGACACGGGTGATCAGAAGACGTAGGGGAGGTCGTGCAGGACGTCCAGGTGACGGATGTGCCAGACGCCGTCGGTTCGGCGGAAGGCGAAGCGGTAGTAGCCGGACTCGATGGGCTTGATGGCGCCTTGGGCGCCGAAGGTGCCGGCGGGCCACCCGCCCTCGGGCTCGCTGGTCGCGGTGACGTCGAAGGTGATGAACTGGGTGTCGATGCTCGCCTCGTCGCCATCCACGGAGACCAGATGGTCGTAGGTGGTGTGGTGGCTCCAGCCCAGGGGCGCGTGCGGCGCCATCGCCGTGGACATGGCCGTCGCGATCTGCGCCCCTCCGGAGAGGGTTCCCAGCAACTCCGTCCCGTCGGGCCCGCGGTAGTGGATCTCGACGGCGGCGTCGGCCTCGAAGAGCTTCGACAGTGTCTCGCCGTCGCGCCAGTCCGCGGCCCGGGTGTACCGGGAGACGATCTCTCTGATCTCGTTTTCCGTGCTCATGGCGTTCTCCGGTTCTCTCAGTGGTGCCTGTCGTTGTCCGGGTTCGTGCGGCAGGTGGACGACCGGTCAATGTCCTCCGCAGGCGGGCACCTCAAGTGAGCGCAATCCGTACGCGTGAAAAGTACATATTCTTCGACGGAAATGCAACTGTGAAAGTTGCTAATATGGAGGCGTCGGGATCCACCCGGCCGAGCGGCGGAAGAGAGAGGTACGAGCATGCTGGACGTAAGGTTCTCCAGCGCGCTGAAGGCCATGCTTCTGCTGGGCCACGCCGAGGAAGAGGGCAGTCCCGTCCTCAGCTCGACCCAGCTCGCCAGGAGTCTGGACACGAACCCGAGCCTGGTACGCAAACTGATGGTGCCACTGGTGCAGGACGCTCTCGTCGCGTCCATCAGAGGCCGCAGCGGGGGCGTCCGCCTCGGCCGGCCCGCGGACCGGATCACCCTGGGCGAGATCTACCGCTCATCCGTCGGCGACAAGCCGCTGTGGGCCCCCCGGCCCGAGGGGCCCCGGGAGTGCCTGGTCACCCACCACTCCGCCGAGTACTTCGCCAGGCTCACCGACGAGACCGAGGCGGCTGTCCTCGGCGCACTGGCGGGGCGCACCCTCGCCGACAGCCTCGACGAGTTGCGCGCCATCGACCGAGCTGGCGGCACTCCCGCTCCGGAACGGCCGCTCTCCACGCCGCGCCCTTAGCCTGCCCGCCCCGCCGGTTGCCGTCAGCCGCCGGTCGGGCCGGACCGCAGACGCGTGATCCCGACATCGAGCGCGGCCCGTAGATGTGTGGACCGGCCCGTGGACAGCATGATGGACACGCCGCCCTGAATACCCGCCAGCAGCGCGGCCGCGGCCTGCTCCACATCGAGGTCGGCTCCGACCAGACCCCGGTCCCGCAACGCGCGGATCCCCTCGGCGAGGTACTGCTGCCACTGGCGCATCAATTCGACCACGATCGCCCTGGCGCCGGGATTCGAGCGGCCGACCTGAAGGAACAGCGACCCCAGTGGGCACTGGTCGCCTTGGGCCTCGTAGCGCTCGACGACCGCGTCCCGCCATCGGTACCAGGTCTCCCAGGAGTCCAGCCGGCCCAGATAGGGCTGCTGGTCGTCCAGGACCCGGTCCGCCTCGTACCGCGCCACCGCCAGCAGCAATTGGTCTTTGCCGTCGGGGAAATAGTGGAACAACTGGCTTTTGCTCGTGCCCGTCCGCGCCCGTACGTCATCCAGCGTCGCGAGCGCCACACCGCGCTCGCGCAGCACCTGGGCGGCGCCCTCGATGATGCGCGCCCGGGTGGCCCGCCCCTTCGGCGTCAGCACGGCGCCCATCGACCCACCTCGCATACTGGACCAGTCAGTCCACTGTAGTGGAGGGCCGGCCTGCCCGGAACCCGGCATCCGTCACGGTATGAGCAGAAGCTTTCCGGTCGTGCCGCGCGATTCGATGTCGGCGTGCGCTCTGGCCGCGTCCGCCAGCGGGTAGCGCGCTCCGATGCGCGCGGTGACCCGGTCGGCCCGGATCAGATCGAAGATCTCGCCGGAGTGCCTGACGAGCGCGCCACGGGTGCGCACGTGGTCGCCGACCACCGGATAGGACATCAGGATGCTGTGGGGCATGTCCCTCGGATTGAGCAGCATGTCGCCCATCAGGACGCCGTAGTACGCGTGGACGCCGTGCGTGCGCAGCGCCAGGTGGGACGAGCGCAGCGTCGCAGGCCCCCCGCCGTCGTACACGACGTGCGCGCCCTCGCCGTCGGTCAGTTCCCTGACCTGCCGCTCGAAGCCGCCCCCACTGGAGACCAGGACGTGGTCGGCCCCGGCCTCTTTCGCGACGGCGACCTTCTCTTCCCGGGAGACCAGGCCGATCACCGCGCCGCCGCGCGCCTTGATCATCTGGGTGAGCATCAGGCCGACACCGCCCGCGGCCGCGTGCACGACGGCCGTATCGCCGGGCTTGACGGCGTAGATGTCCGTGATGAGGTGACTCGCGGTCAGCCCCTGCATCATCACCGCCGCGGCCGTCTCGTCGTCCACGTCGTCCGGGACCTTCACCAGGGAGGCCGCCGGGATCGCGAGGTGCTCGGCGTAGCTGCCCTTGTGGTAGTACCAGGCCACGCGGTCGCCCACGGTCAGGTCGTGCACTCCGTCACCCACCGCCGTGACCCGGCCCATGCCCTCGACGCCCAGGACGGCGGGAAGCGACCAGGCGGGAAGCGGCCCGGTCCGCGCGCCGACGTCCATGAAGTTCACCCCGGCGGCGCCCAGCCGGACGAGTGCCTGCCCGGGACCGGGCTCAGGGTCCGGGAACTCGGTCCAGGCCATGACCTCCGGGCCGCCGTACTCGCGTACGAATATCGCATGCATGGGAACTCTCCTGTCGCCTCGCGCTCCGCCGCGATCAGGTTGCGCGCGGATTCGATGTTCTGAACGTTAGGCCGACAAAAATGGACCAGCAAGTCCAGAAACACAGAGCCTCGGAGCCTCGGGCGACCGGCGCCGCGCCGCCGCTCACGGTGGTCAGCGCAGCCTGGGCAGCAGTTGGTCTCCGATGCGGATGGTCTCCTCCTTGTACGGGGTGTCGGAGAGGACGAAGTGCGTGATGCCCAGCGCGCGGTAGTTGTCCAGCGCCGTGGCCACGTCGGCGGCGGAGCCGACCAGCCAGGTGGTCGCCGCTCCCCCGCCGCCGACCTTGCCGGGGGTGGTGTACAGGCAGGTGTCGAGGACCTCGCCCCGCGCCGCGAGGTCGAAGAGCCGCTGCTGCCCGGCGGCGGTCATACGGTTCCCCGTCCAGGTGGACTCCCCCGAGTCCTCCGCCATCTTCGCGACCTTCTCCTCGGCCGCCCGCCATGCCTCCTCCGTGGTGTCGCGTACCAGCGTGGTGATCCGCAGTCCGAACTGGAGGGGCTTGTGCCGGCGTCCCACCCGCTCGCTCAACTCCTTGAGCCGGTCGATGCGTTCGGCGAGGCCGTCGAGCGGTTCGCCCCAGAAGAGCTGGACGTCCGCCTCCGCCGCCGACACCCGTTCCGCGGCCTCGGAGGCGCCGCCGAAGTAGAGCGTCGGATGCGTCCTCGTGTCGGTGGCGTACGGGCGTGGCGCGACCGTGGATCCGCCGACCTGGAAGTGCTCGCCGTCGAACGTCACGTCCTCCTCGGTCCACAGGCGCCGTACGAGGTGCAGAAACTCCTGGGTACGGGCGTACCGCTGCGCGGGGTCGCTGCGTGTGTCGCCGTAGGCGGCCAGATGGTCGAGTCCGCTGACGATGTTGACCAGGACCCGGCCGCGGCTGAGCTGGTCGAGTGTCGCCGCCGCGGCGGCGAAGTGGGCAGGCTGCCAGTAGCCGGGGCGGATCGCGATCAAGGGCTTGAAGGTGCTGGTCCGGGCGGCCAGCGCGGTGGCCACGGTGAAGGTGTCCGGGCGCCCCCAGCCGGTACCCAGGAGCGCACCGCCCCAGCCGTGCGCCTCCGCCGTGCGGGCGAGCTCGGTGGAGTACTCGATGGAGCCCCAGCCGGTCGTCGTGTCGTCGCCGCGGTGGCCCGGTTCGATGGTGTTGGGGATGTACCAGAGAAATTCCAGACTCATCATGATTCCGATCTCTGCTCGGCAGACACCGCGGCGGTGGCGGCGAGTTGGGCGGACCGCACCTGCGCGCGGTCGGGGCGGCGAGGCACATCGCCGAGTCCGGCACCGGTCAGGACGTCGCCACGCAGCCGCGCGAACGCTCGCCCCTCAGGACGAGCGACGTCCCGTCCGTCGTCGCGGACGCCATACGGGGAGGGGCTGGAAGGTCAACAGCGTGCGCTGGACACACGAAGGAGGTCGACACACAGCTCGCGCGTGAGCAGCAGGACCTCATCCATGCGATGGAGTCTCTGCGTGATCGATCAGAATGTCAATGCGCACCCTACGCCGGGGCGTGTGCGCCGGACACGGCGATGCTCGGTCGCGAGGCCCGGCCCGGTCCTGCCCTTGGCTCCTCTTCGGCTTATCGGGAGAATTCGGGGTGTTCCTCTGATTCACTGGGACGTATGGGGACCGGGGAACTCATCGCACGCACGCGACGGCTGGCGGCACACGAGGTGCGTTGGATGGCGAGCCTCGGACTCTGGGCGGTTCGGCGTACGAACGGGGTGGGGGTCGCGGATACCGCTCTTGGGTATGCGCGCGCTCAAGCACCCACGATGTACGGGCTGGTGCTCGTGCTGGTGATCGAGACGATCGGGGTGTCGATCATGCTCGCCCCCTATCCGGCCGTCCACCTGGTCATGCTGCTGGTCGACCTCTACACGGTGCTGCTCGCACTGGGGCTGCACGCCGCCGCCGTCACACGCCCGCACACCGTGGGGCCGGGCGGGCTGCGGATACGACGCGGAGCACGGCTCGACCTTCACCTACCTCTCGATCTGATCGTGTCCGCACGCCATGATCTCCGGTTCCCCGACGCGAACAAGTCGGAGGACGGGGTGCTGACCGTGGCCGTCGCATCGCAGACCTCGGTCACCATCGAACTGGCCCACCCGGTCACCGCCGTAAGCCTGTTGGGACGGCGCACGGAGGTGCACACCATCCGCTGTCACGCCGACGAACCGCGTGCCGCCGTCGCGGCGATCAAGATGCTGCTGCCGACTGGCAACTGACGCCCTCACCGCAGGACGCTCTCATCCACGTCCGCGCACGGTGGACCAAGGCCCTCGAAGCGGCCGGGGTCACCGAGACCGGGCGCCGACGTGCAGCCCGTCACGGCTGACGGGCCGCATGACGCCGACACACTCCCGATGGCGATGACCGTGCTCCGCCCTGCCCGCACGCTTCGCCGAGCGAGGCGGTGATGCCGGCGGGCGAGCGCCCCGTTCACCGCGCACCCCTCCGCTGTCACGCTTGCCAAACGGAACAGCGTTCCGTATCGTCCGTACCGGAACAAGGTTCCGTTTACTCATGATGCCGGAGTACGGGCCGGACGACCACACCACGCGTTGTCACCACGCGTGTGTCACCACCTGAGGCCACCACGCCTCACCCGCAATGGAGGAACACGGTCATGCAGTACCGCACTTTGGGCCGCACCGGCGTGCAGGTCAGCACCCTCGCACTCGGCGCGATGAACTTCGGCACGATCGGGCGCACCACCCAGGACGAGGCCACCGCCGTCGTCGATGCCGCTCTCGAGGGCGGGATCAACCTCATCGACACCGCCGACATGTACAGCGACGGTGAGTCGGAGGAGATGGTCGGCAAGGCCATCGCCGGCCGCCGCGACGACATCGTGCTGGCCACGAAGGCGGGCATGCCGATGGGCGGCGAGCGCAACCATCAGGGCAGTTCGCGCCGCTGGCTGGTCACCGAGCTGGACAACAGCCTGCGCCGTCTCGGTGTCGACCACGTCGATCTCTACCAGATCCACCGGTGGGACCCGCGCACCAGCGACGAGGAGACGCTGTCGGCTCTGACCGACCTCCAACGTGCCGGAAAGATCCGGTACTTCGGCTCCTCGACGTTCCCCGCGTACCGGCTCGTGCAAGCCCAGTGGGCCGCCCGGGACAACCAGCTCGGCCGTTATGTCACCGAACAGCCCAGCTACTCGATCCTCCAGCGCGGGATCGAGACCCACGTACTGCCCGTGACCGAGGAGTACGGGCTCGGTGTGCTGGCGTGGAGCCCGCTGGCCTCGGGCTGGCTGTCGGGCGCGATCCGCGCGGGCCGGGACATCACCACCAGTCGCTCCACGTTGATGCCGCAGCGCTTCGACACGACCATCCCCTCCAACCGGGCCAGGCTCGACGCCGTCGAGCAGCTGGCCGGAGTCGCCGACGAGGCGGGCCTGACCCTGATCCAGCTCGCGCTGGGATTCGTGACCGCGCACCCGGCCGTGACCAGCGCGATCATCGGCCCCCGCACGCTGGAGCACCTGCACTCGCAACTCGCCGCCGCGGACACGGTGCTCTCCGCCGACGTACTCGACGCGATCGACGCGATCGTGGCCCCCGGTGTCGACCTGGCCGCGCACGAGAAGCACGACACTCCGCCGTCGCTGCTCGACCCGTCGCTGCGGCGACGCTGACGGTGCGGAGCACGTCCCGCACCGTACCGGACGAGTCTCCCGCTGGAACCTCGGCAGCGCGCCCCATCCGGCGCTGCCGGTGCCGAAAGGACCAACAGCTCCATGTCGCACCTACCCCGGCCTCGTTTCGGGATCATGACCGCCCCCTCGCAGGTCGACTACCACGACGTCCTGCGGGTCTGGCGCGAGGCGGACACGATCCCGGAGATCGAGCACGCGTGGTTGTTCGATCACCTCATGCCGATCGGCGGTGACCCGGACGGACCGGCCTACGAGGGCTGGACGCTGCTCTCGGCCCTCGCCGCCCACACCCGACGACTGCGGCTCGGCGTACTGGTGACCAGCAACCGGTTCCGGCCACCCGCGATGCTGGCCAAGATCGCCACGACCGTCGACATCGTCTCCGGCGGGCGGCTCGACTTCGGCATCGGCGTCGGATCACGCCCAGGCCATCCCCTGGCCCGCCGTGAGTACGAAGCACACGGCCTGCCGTACCACGACTCCGCGCACGCGGTGGGGAGTCTCGCCGAGGCCTGCACGGTGATCCGGCGGTTGTGGACCGAGGAGAAACCGTTCGACTTCCACGGCACGTACCACCACCTCACGGGAGCGTTCGGCAACCCCAAGCCCGTCCAGCGCCCCCATCCGCCGATCCTCATCGGCGGACGCTCGTCCCCGACGCTGCGCGTGGTCGCCGAGCACGCGGACCTGTGGAACATCCCGGGCGGCGACATCGACGACGTCGTCAGCCGCGGCGCACTGCTGGACCGCTACTGCGCCGAGATCGGCCGCGACCCCGCCTCGATCACCCGCTCGATCCATTTGCCCGTCTCCTACGACCGGCCCGCCGTCACGCGCGACGCGATCGGTGAGGCGGTCGACGCCGGCTTCCGGCATATCGTCCTCGGACTGCCGGCGCCCTACCCCGCCGATGTCGCACGGTGGGTCACCGACGAGCTCATCATCAGGTCGGACTGAGACGGTCCGGCCGCGAGGCGGACCTCGGTGACGCCGAGGCCGCCACGACGCGGCACCGCCGCACGGCTCAGCGAAGCTCCTGGATGCGGACCATGTTGCCCGCGGGATCACGGAAGGCGCAGTCGCGGATGCCGTACGGCTGCTCGGTCGGCTCCTGGACGACCTCGGCGTCGCCGGCCTGTACCTGCTCGAAGACACCGTCGAGGTCCCGGGTCGCCAGCAGGATCCAGCCGTAGGTGCCCTTGGCCATCATCTCGGTGATGACGCGTCGCTCGTCGTCGGTGATCCCGGGGTCGGCGGTCGGCGGTGCCAGAAGGATGGACGTGCTGGGCTGGCCGACGGGGCCGACCGTGATCCAGCGCATCGTGCCCTGTCCGACATCGGTGCGGACCTCGAAGCCGAGGACGTCGCGGTAGAAGGCCACGGACGCGTCCGGGTCGACATGCGGGAGAAAGCTCGTGTGAATGGTGATGTCCATGACGATCATGCTAGGCGCGGCTCGTGACGCGCGCTTCTCGATTCCTGACCGGTCCGGCCACCCCGTTGGGCCGTCGGAGGACGGTGGGGTCAGCCGATCCGCTCGATGACCGCTGCCGTCGCCGTCGCGGTGTTGCTCGCGCCGGCCGAAGACCATTTCGCGGTGACGGCGACGACCATGTCCGTTGTGGTGTCGTTCGTGATGGCGCCGTCGGACAGGGACGTCACGACGGAGGTGGTGCCGTATTGCTGCATGAGCGTCAGTCCGCCGGCCCAGGTGCCGGAGACGCCGTTGCCGACGCAGTGCAGGACGGCCTCGATCATCCATCCCTTCCCGGACACCCCGGATCGGGCCGTCACGGTCGCCGGTGCGGCGACCACCGTGCCGCCGATCTTCAGGCCGAAGCCGAGCGTCGGCGTCGCCGTGGTGCTCGCCGTGCCGTACACCCGGACCCGGTAGGCGGAGCCGGGCTGAGGATCGTTGCCGGGGATGGTGACGGTGGCGATGGCGGTCTCGGTGGTCGTGTCGGCGACGGTGGCGAGCGTCCCGTTGGACACGATGGCGTGGACGAGGTTCGATCCCGGCAGGACGGTTCCGCCGTTGGCGGTCACGACCGGGGCCGCCGTCGAGGTGAGGAGCGCCGCGGCGACGGTCCAGCCGTTGCCGGAAAGGTCGTTGCCGGTGATCACGCACCCGGTCGCGGCCGAGGTGAGCGAGACCCCGTTGACGGTCGTGCCGGAGCCCTTCATCACCTTGTTGCCGGTGATGTGGCAGCCGGACTGCGATAACCGGATTCCGGCGACGGCGGCCGCGCGGATCCTGTTTCCGGCGACGAGGGCCCCGGCCCCGGCGCGGCCGTCGGTGCCGCCGCCGATGACGATGCCGTGGTTGGAGCCGGTGGTGTCGACCACGTTGTCCGTGACGGAAGCGGCCGTGCACCCGGCGACGTTGACCGCGTTCGAGAAGGTGTTCGTGAGCGTGTTGCCGGTCAGGTTCACGCCGTCCGAGTACTGCGGGAAGATGCCCGTCGACCGCACACCGTCCACGGTGTTGCCGGACACGACCGCGCCCGGCGTGCACTGCGGCTGGATGCCGTTCGCGGTGGTGGCGGCCGCGCCCCTGATCGTGTTGTTGTTGATCACCACGTCGGTGATCGGGGCCGTGTCGTACCCGAGGACCCGGATCCCGGATCCGGTCCGCGTGCCCTCGATGATGTTGTCGGTGATGGTGATGCCGTACGAGGTGTAGACGGTGCCGGCGGCCGGGTCCGGGACCGACACGTGGACACCGGACGCCGCGGTGTCGCGGACGGTGTTGCCGCGGATCTTCGCGCGGCGCCAGTTCCAGCCGCGGATTCCGCTCTCCAGCGCTCCCTCGATCACGCAGTTCTCGATGACGATGTCGTCGAAATACCTGGCAGCGACCTGGGCGTGCGAGCCGATCGCGCGGCCGAAGGTGCCCAGACGTGCGCTCGGGCCGAACCAGCAGCCGGAGACACGGATGTCGACCGCCGGTGTTCCGTCGAACGCGCCGATGCTGCTGCTGCCCGACTTGGCGATGTCGATCTGGACGGCCTCGGACGACCGACGTGAGCCGTCGCCGCTGTTGTCGATGAAGCCCTCGAAGCGGCAGGCCTCCACCACAGCGCCCTTGACCGCGTTGAATTCCAGCGCGTGAGCGCTCGACGAGTCGAGGAGGCGGCAGTCCCGCACGGTGATGTCCGCGCAGTGGATGAAGCACATGGTGTTCGTCGTGGCGGTGACGATACCTGTGCCCAGGCTCGCGGAGTAGGCGTTGCAGTCCCAGGTGCCGCCCAGGATCTTGATGTGGGAGTGCCCGCCATATCCGTCGAAGACATCGGTGCCGTAGAAGTTGCGCAGGACGCCGGTGGTCGCGTGGGTGGAGCGGATGGACGCCCCGTAGGCCCAGACCGTGGTGTTCGCCCGGACCACCATGAACGTGCTGACGTTGTACGTACGGCCGCCCGGGAACAACACGCTGCCGCCGCCGACGTTGTACGCGGCGTCCAGCGTGGCCTGGATGGGTGTGGTGTCGTCGGCGATGCCGTCGCCCTTCGCCCCGAACGCCGTCACATCGAACAGGCTCTGCCCGGAGGAACCGAACCGGGCCGCGGCGAGCGGGCCGGGGGTGGTTGTCGTGTCGAATGTGCCCTGGACGTGTTCGAGAGCCCTTGTCGCGGCCTCACGCGCGGCCTGGTGCCGGCGCACCGGCCGCCCCGCCGCGTCGAGGTACTCGTACTCGATCGCCGCGATGCCGTCGATCTTGAAGGTGCGGACCGCCCCCGGTGCGGGGTGGCTCGCCGGGTTGGAGCGCAGAGCGCCGATCGGGGTGGTGCCATCGGCCTCGTACAGGGCCGTGATCAACTCTCCGGTGCCGGCGACACGGACGGTGACGGGGCAGTCGGGCAACACTCCTCCGGTCGCGGTGGTGAGGACATCGGACGGGGTGCCGCCGTAGGTGTAGATCGCCATCGGAGCAACGCCTCTCGGTCGGGCCAGTAACTGCCGCTGATGTCTGCCCACATACAGCCGAACCCGCCACTGTCCCGGGAGTCGTCCGAGGCGCCGAGCCGGACGCTGTACCGGGCGCCGTGCTGCGAGAAGCAGAGCATCGCAGCCGGTGTGGACTCGTCGGGGCTCCGGACCTGGTATCGGTCGGCGCCCCTCAGTGGTGGGCCGGTCAGGCTGAAGAATGCCGAACCGGAGGCCACCTGGCTAGGCCCTGTCCGCACATGACGTTGTCCGCCCGAGGCCACCAACTCCCGCCCGAGGCCTACAGGTTGGGCCAGATGGCCATGGCCTTCGACATGGTCGCCGGATTGACGGATTGGTGCCGGTCCTCGCTGGGCAGTGAGCTGAAGTCATGTCATGTGCACGACTATCTCTCTCCTCTAAGGAGGCCGACCATGCACGTCCGTAAGTTGACCAGCGGGTTCGCTGCCGCCGTGGCCCTGACCTTTTCCCTGGTGGGTGGCCAGGCCGTGGCCGCTCCGTCCGCGGACGCCGACAGAGCCCTGGCCGCGCGTGTCGTCACCTACGACGCCAGCGGTTCCGCGGAATTCAGGTCGGCGGTCGACCGGGGAGCGGCCATATGGAACGAGAGTGTCGACGCCGTCGAACTGCGGCCGGTCACGGCCGGGCAACGCGCGAACATACGGGTCCTGGCGGACAACGGCTGGCCTCGCGCCATCACCACCTCGCTCGGCAACGGAACCGTCTACATCGGACGGCAGGCGGTGAACGAGGGCCACAACACGATCCGCATCTCGTCTCACGAACTGGGCCACATCCTGGGCCTGCCGGACCGCAAGCCCGGCCCCTGTTCGAGCCTGATGTCCGGTTCCACAGCGGGGACCACCTGCACGAACCCGTACCCGAACACCGCTGAGAAGGCGGAGGTCGAGGGCAACTTCGGCGGTGCGTTCTCGCGGACGGCCGGAACGGTGCCGCTCAACGTCATGATCGTGGACTGACACCCGGCACGGGACCCCGGACGGGAGTGACCGTACGCCCCGGAGCGCGGATCGCGTTCCGGGGCGTTCACAGTACGGCGGGGCCCTGAGCGGCATGCGCGGGCCCCGCCGGGCTCGGCGGGGCCCGCAAGAAGAGGGGCGGGCTCAGTCGTCGTCGCTCATCGAGTCCTTCACGCCCTTGGCGCGGTCGCGGGCATCCTCCATGGCGTCCTTCGCCTTGCCCTTGGCCTGGTCGGTCCTGCCCTCGGCTTCCTTGCGCCGGTCACCGGTGGCCTTCCCGGTCATCTCCTTGGCTTTGCCTTTGGCTTTGTCCATCGCGCTGTCGTTCATGGCGTCTCCTCTGGGGCGGGGATGCAGACAAAACCAAGTTAATGCGGATGAACCGAACCCGCCCCTCGCCGGCTTCCCGCACGGCAAACGCGCCCTCGGGCGCCGGCGGCCCGGAATTCCCGTGGCTGCCCGTGGCCGCCCGTTGCTGCCCGTGGCTCCCGCGGCCCTGTGAGCGGGCCGAGGGTGTGGTTCCGACCCTGGTCGCAGGCGGTCCTTGCCCCGGTGCGGCAAGGGAGACGCACGTCACACCCGGTCGTGTCACATCTCCCCGAGGCGCTCCGTCAGTGAGCTGTCATCACCAAACACGGCAAGGAGTCCCTCATGGATGCCCGCTTGAATCTCTTCGGCAACCCGATCGCGGCCAAGGCCCTCAAGCACATCGTCGCGGCGGGCAAGGTGCTCTCGGACGCGGCGCTGCCGGCCACGACGCAGGAGCTGGTGAAGCTCCGCGCCAGTCAGATCAACGGCTGCGGCTTCTGCACCGACATGCACACCAAGGACGCCGCGCACGCCGGGGAGACCTCGGTGCGCCTCAACCTGGTCGCGGCCTGGCGTGAGGCCACGGTGTTCACCGATGCCGAACGCGCCGCCCTGGAGCTGACCGAGCAGGGTACCCGCATCGCCGACGCGGCCGGTGGAGTCACGGACGAGGTCTGGGCGAACGCCGCCAAGCACTACGACGAGGACCAGCTCGCCGCCCTGGTGCTGGCGATCGCCCTCATCAACACGTTCAACCGCATGAACGTCATCGTCCAGCAGCCCGCCGGTGACTACCAGCCCGGCCAGTTCGGATAACGAGGAGCGGTGGACCGGGACAGCCGGTTCCGTCCCGGTCCAACGGCTCTTCACGTGGTCCAGGCCGTCGCCCGGTGGACGTGAGGGCGCCGACCGGTCCTCAGGGATCCAGGGGCGTTCGCCCCGCCTGCCGGGCGCCACCGGCCATTGTCAGTGCCTCCTGGCAGGATCACCGGCATGACACCGTTGCTTCTCACCGACATCGAACAAGCCGTCCGCAGCAGTTGGAGTGCCGAGACATGCACGCCTGAGTTCCGGTCGCGCTGGAAGAACGACAACCCGGCCCGGGACCAGTGCGGGGTGACCGCCCTGGTCCTCAATGATCTGCTGGGAGGCGAGCTGATCCGGGGAGAGGTCCACGTCAACGCGGAGCGTGTGGACTACCACTGGTGGAACCGCCTCGGCATGGGCATCGAGATCGACCTCACCCGCGAGCAGTTCGGGCCGGAGGAGATCGTCACCGGAGGCATCGTCATTCCCCGCCCGCCGGTGACCGAGTTGCGCAGACTCCGCGAGGAGTACGAGCTTCTCCGTGACCGCGTCCTGGAGAAGCTCAACCGGCAGTCGACGCCGGCCGCCGCAGCCGCGGCCGGTCAATCGGCCTGAACCTGTCCGGCTGGAACCTGTCCGGCTGGTGCGGGGGGCGCGCGGCGTGGCTCGGCGGGGGCTAGGAGCCGGTGCCGGTGTCGGTTTCGGCACGGCGCACCGGCACTGCCGCGCCGCGCCGATCGCGTCAAAGACGGCCTGCGGATCGAGGTGGTCACGCCAGTGCGTGATCTTGCGGTCCCTGAGGGTGATCACGGAGACGAAGTGGTTGTGGTAGGGCCGTCCCGTGGCGACCGCCCGGCCGTGTACGACGTGTTCAAGGACGACGACCGAGGTCTCGCGGTCATGGTGGACCGCCGGGCCGTCGGCGCTCTCGGCGGTCATCGTGTCCCCGTAGCCGCGATACGGCTCGATTCCATACCGCGACTGACCGACGCGGAGGGCGTCCGGCCACGTCAGGGGATCTTGAGGGCGAGTGTGGCCATGTCGTCGTCGCGGGGGCCGCCGGTCCAGTGGTGGATGGCGTCGGCAAGTTCATCGAGCAGGGCGGCCGGGGTGATGTCCCGGGTACGAGGGAGGCGGAGCTCCGTTTCCGGGGCGTAGAAGGCGCCGTCCGGGGCTCGGGCTTCTGTGACGCCGTCGGTGACGAACAGCAGGATGTCACGAGGTGCGAGAGGGAAGAGGTCGGGGCCGGAGCGCTGTCTGGTGAGGGCCCCTATTCCGAGGGGGACGTCGGGTGTGGTGGCGGTCAGGGCGGTGACGCTGCCGGTGCGGATGAGGTAGGGCTCGGGGTGTCCTCGGTTGATCACCAGCAGCGTTTGCCCCTGGTGGTCGATCTGGGCGATCAGCGCCGTGGCGAATTCCTCGTGGCGTTCCTCGTCCTGGTGCTCCGCGCTCTCTCGTTCGAGGGACTGTTCCAGCCGGATGGCGAGCTCGCCGATGTCGGGCACATAGTGGGCCGCTTCGCGGAAGGCGCCGATGAGCGTGGAGGTGGTGGACACGGCCCCGGTTCCCTTGCCGCGTACGTCCCCGATCAGGATGCGTACGCCATAGGGGGTGTCCTGGATCGCGAAGGCGTCGCCCCCGATCCTCGCTTCGGCATCGGCGGCCTCGTAGTGGGCGGCCACCTGTAGCGGGCCGATGTGTGTGGGCGGGTTCGGCAGTACCGCGCGCTGCATGGTCTCGGCCATGGAGCGAACGCTGGCCAGACGCTTGTTGTGGCGATAGAACATGCGGTTCATGTCGAGGCCGATGAGTGTGGCGAGCACGACGTTGGTGATCGCCGACCAGCCCATGGGGCTCAGCAGTACCTCGGTGCGCCACTCCAGCAGCACGGTGATGCCGAGCGCGAACACCCCGGCCCACGCGGCGCCACGGAAGCTCATCATCGCGCCGGCCAGTACGCACGCGGCTGAGATCAGCGGGACGCCCGTGTAGTCGGCCGGGGTGGTGACATCGACGACGACCGCGATGACCATGATGGTGTGCGGGGCCCATCGCGCGTACGACCATCGAGCGGTGAGGCGGTCCATCCCTCATTCCCCCGAGCGGCTCAACGACGGGTGCCCTTGCGCTCCCAGCCTTAACCGGACGGGAAGACGGCCAAACCATCGCTCCGGCAAACGGCCACCCGCGCCCAGTGCGAACAGGCACCACCCCCCATGTCGTGGGTACCCGGTACATACGTCACCCTGGTCCGCTCCGATCGAGGCGCCGGATGCCTCGATCGGAGCGAACCGGCCCGGTTCAGGCGGCCATCCCGTTAGCGGGTGAGTGTGTCAACGGGCTTGAACTTCGCTTCGCCGCCCTCAAGGTTCTTGTCGAGGAACTCGTGACGCGCGCGCCGGTGCGTCTGGTCGATCCACCCGGCCACGCCGGGGATGTTCCGGCGCAGAGTCTCGCGTGTCACGTTCGGGATCACCCTGGCCAGCGGAGCCAGGCGCCACAGTCCGGGATCGGGCAGGCCCGTACCGCTGTAGCTTTCCTCGCCCAGATAGAAACGCGCGTGACCGAGCTGCGCCTTGTAGCGGAGTCTGCCGTAGACCTGACGCAGCCCCCGAGCGTCCTCCGGGGGGAGGTAGGTGTCCATGAACGACCGGCACAGTTCCTGGGAATCCCGGTCGATCTTCGGTTCCTCCGCGAGCCCCATCAGCAACTGGGCCTTGAACGCGTCCGTCACGGTCTCCGGGTACCAGGGCGGCTCGACGCCCATGAGATGTCCGACATAGCGCCAGTGGTGCATCATCGCCTCGATGTCACCGTCGGTGGGCCGGTATCCGAGAAGTTTGAGCTGCATCCCGGGGGCGAACGAACTGAGCAGCAGCGTCCCCGTCTGCGCGAACTGGCTGATGGGCATGCCCAGCCTGGCCCGGTCCCACTCGGGATGCGGCAGCAGGGTGTGGCGGATCATCGAGTGCAGAGTGCGCACGAACACCGCGGAGCGGCGTCCGACACCGCCGGGGCGCAGGGCCCCGGGCTCGGTGGTGTCCGTCCAGAGACGGGAGGTTTCCAGGAACCGGCCGAACGCCGACCCGCCCGTGTAGGCGCCGGTCAGCGCGAGCGGCTTGGCGACGCTTTCCAGCGCGTAGGCGTTGAACGTGGACATACCGAAGTACGGATACAGCTCCTTGCCGTACCGCCGGAAGACCTCCGCGCCGTGTTCGACCTTCGCCCAGTCCACCCACTCCGGGTCGGTGTTGATCTGTTCGAACAGCGCCACCAGTTCCGGGGAGGGGTCCTTGACGCTCCCGACGCCGCCGAGGAGGGCCTGCTCGACATCCTTTCTGGCGCGGGACTTGCCCTTGGGCGAGGCGAAGGCGGCGTCGATGTAGGTGTCACCGAGCCGGTCCCCGGTGTTCATGGCGCGGCCGAACGCCGTCACCATTTCCGCGGAGATGTCGAGGTGGCTCTTGGCGTACTTCTCCAGCTTCCACTTGAGCGACCGCCCCGCGGGGGTGTCGATCGTACGGAAGTACGCGAAGGCCTCCGGGATGGGAACTTCAGCTGACTGTGTCATGGTTGTCACCACTTTCTCTGAGTTGGGCCTTACGTCGCCGGTCAGTTCATCCGCCGGTTCACCGGCGGTGTGACGTGCGCCGGGTGTGCGGAGCGGCGAGCGTGTTGGTGAGCGTGCCGATCGTGTCGAGCGTCACCGATACGACGTCACCCGCGGCGAGGAACCGTCCTTCCGCGACGCCGGTTCCTCCTGGGGTGCCGGTGAGGATGATGTCGCCGGCTTCCAGGGTCAGGAACGAACTGACGTAGGCGATGAGCCGGGGGACCGGGAAGACGAGTTCGGCGGTCGAGGAGCGCTGGCGGACGACACCGTTGACCTCGGTGGTGATGTCCAGCGCGTCGTGCAGGCGTAGTTCGTCGGTGGTGAGCAGGGCGGGACCGAGGGGCTTGAAGCCGTCGAATCCCTTGCCGACCGCCGGGCTGGCCATCGGCAGCGCCGGGTTCTCGCCTGCCTGGATGTCGCGTGCCGAGAGGTCGTTGGCGACGGTCCCGCCCGCGACGAAGTCCCACGCCGCCGCCTCGGGAATGTCGCGGCCGGTACGGCCGATCACGATGCCGAGTTCGCCCTCGTAGTCGACGCGGCCGGGTGCGGACGCCGGCAAGTGGACGAGAGAGCCGGAGGCGGTGACGGCGGAGCCGGGGATCAGATGGAAGCGTGGGAGGGCGGGCAGCGGGCTGCCCGTCTCGGCCGCGTGGTCACGGTAGTTGAGGCCGATGACGACGATCTTGCCCGGACGTCTGACCGGCGGAGCGAACGTGGCCTGCTCCCAGCCGATCTCCTCGCGGGTCCGCAGGCCGGCGAGTTCGGCCAGGCGCCCTTCGACGATGAAGTCCTCCAGCGTTCCGCCGGAGTGGTCGAGGAGCCGCGGCCCGTCGGGCCCGATCCGTGCGATACCTTCGCCGGTCTGTGCGAGCAGCATGGTGTTCTCCGTTCGGGCAGGGGCTTCGTATCCCCTGCCGCCGCCTGTCAGTTCTCTGCCGTGGCGCCCGCACCGCCCGTACCGGCCGCACCTCCCGCACTGCCCGTTCCGCCGGTGGCGCTCGTGCTGCCCGTCACGCGGTCCACCAGTGCGTCGGGGTCGGCGGGGCAGTGGTCACCGCGCCACGCGACGATGCCGTCGGGGCGTACCAGCGCGATGGCGCGGCCGTACAGCGCGCGGGCGCCGCGGGCACCGGCCCACTCCTCGTCGAGGGGGATCCGGCGGTTGCGGAATGCCTGGGCCAGGGGTCCGCTGTCGGTGGCGGGCGCGAGGTTCAGCAGGGTGAATCGCCCGCGGAAGAGGTCGAGTACGGAGCGCCCGTCGGCCAGCGCGATGTGCGGGGCGCGGTGCCCGGGGCGTGCCGTGGGTACGTACTCCTCCGGATCGGCGGCGGGTTCGGGCGTCCCGTCCGGGACGATCAGGGGTGAGTCCGGGTAGTGCACGCCGAGCTGGACGCCGAGGGAGCGCCACTCGGTGCGGCGGGTGGCGGTGATCCGGTCGCCCGCCGCGACGCGGGCTTCTTCGTTCGCCGGGTCGTCCAGTGCCGGGTCGGGCAGGATCGCTTTGTCCGCGCGGTAGTTGTGCCAGGCGCGGCGGACCAGGCGCTCGGCGTGCGGGCGGCGTTCCGCGGTGTAGGTGTCGAGCAGAGTGTCGGGGGCCCAGCCTCGCAGGACGGCCTCCAGTTTCCAGCCGAGGTTGGCCACGTCGCCGAGGCCGGTGTTCATTCCGTGCCCGCCGGAGGGCCACATCCGGTGCGCGGCGTCGCCCGCCAGCAGGACCCGGCCGGACCTGAAGGACTCGGCCACCACCGCGTCACCACTCCACTCCCGGGTGTCGAGTACCTCGACCTCCCCGGCAGCGTGGTCCAGCGCCTCGGCGACAGCCGCATGGACCTCGACGGAGGTGGGCGACTCGCCGTCCTCGAGCGGGTAGGTGACGCGCCACAGATCACCGCCGTCGAGTGAACCGAGGATCATACGACGGGGGTTGACCAGGTAGTACTGCACGGCGGGCGCGTGCGGGATCCGTTCACGCAGCCCCGGCAGGCGGACGAACGCCCCCTGCCAGCGTGCCCGTACATCGGCGGAGTCGCGCAGCGCGCCGATGCCCAGCGCCCTGCGGATCGGGGAGCCCGCGCCGTCACACGCCACCAGACGACGTGCCCGTACCGTCCTGCCGCCGTGCTCCGCGGAGGAGAGCCGCACGTTCACCCCGTCCTTACCGTCCTCGAAGCCCTGGCAGGTCCACCCGTAACGCAGGGACACCGTGGGCTCGGCCGCGGCGCGCTCCCGCAGGACGGGGTCGAACCAGAACTTCGGCCACCACACTCCCCCCTCCGGGCTCGGCCCATCCGTGGTGTCACGCCGGTCCGCGTTGGACGGACGGGGAAACCGGGCCAGTTCGTACGTCGTCATACGCGAGACGAACGAGATGTCGCGCCGCGCGTCGGCGGGAAAGCCACTGCGCAGCACCTCGCCGGCAACTCCCCAGCGGCGCAGCAGCTCCATGGACGCGGTATCGACGGACTCCGCCGTCGGATAGCGGACCACCCCGTCCCCACGCTCCACCAGGAGGACGGAGAGGCGGCGGGTGCCCAGTTCAACCGCGGCGGCGACACCCACGGGGCCGCCGCCCACGATCACCACGTCGTACGCGCCGCCGTCGCCGATGTCACCGGTGGGGCCCGGCGCCGAGGCGAGGTTCATCGCGCCCAGATCAATTCGCTCAGGTCCTCGCCGGCCCTCAGGCCCGCCGCCAGACGCTCCGGGTCGAGCGGGAAACCGCCCGGGTTCCCCTTGAACGCGTCCGTCGCCATGAACGACCGCATCTCGTCCCGCGAGGAGAAGTTCAACGACGACAGTTCCACCTTGTTGCCGTCCGGATCCCGGTAGTAAAAGCTCGTACCGGGCCCGTGATTGGACACCTCGACAGGGAGGTATCCGTTCTCCCTGAGGGTGCCGTACAGAGCGACCAGCGCGTCGAGCGTCGGTGTCCGCAACTGAAAATGATGCAGTCCACGCGAGGACGGACCGATACCGATGTCCTCACACTCGAACACCGCGATCCGCTGGGTGTAGGGCGGCTCGAAGAGGAAATCGAAGAAGCAGATACGCGACGGCTCATCCGGATCGTCCGAGGGCGGCGGCGTCATCTCCACGCTCCGCGGCTGATCCAGCAGCAGGGAGTAGAAATCACAGAGGCGGTCGTAGTCGGTCGTCCGCAGAACGACCTCGGACAGACGAATCCCTGACATGACTTGTGTCCTTGTTCGGTGAGGGAGAGTTTCTCGGGGCCGGAGCTCAGTGGAGCAGGACGGCCTTGACGACCGCCCCGGAACGCGCGTCGTCCACGGCCTTGTTGATGTCGTCCAGCGGATAGGTACGGATCATGGCTTCCAGCGGGAAGCGGCCCCTGCCGTGGAGATCCAGAATCCGCGGTACGAGCACCGCCGGAGCCTGGTGACCGACGATGGAGCCGGTCACGGTCCGTCCTTCGAGGAGTGCGAAGGCGTTGGTGCGCACGTCCGCGCCGTCGGGGGCGACACCGAGAATCGCCGCGCTCCCCAGAGGGGCGAGTGCGGCCACGGCCTGCGTCATCACCTCGGGCACGCCCGTCGATTCCACACTGAAGTCGACGCCCCGGCCGCCGGTCAGCTCCCGTACCCGCGCGGCCCCGTTGCCTTCGGTGGCCCCGTCGCCTTCGGCGTCGGTACCGTCGGCGGCGTCGAACACATCGGTCGCCCCGAGGTGGGCGGCGAGGTCGAGCCGCGAGTGGTGTGTGTCGCTCACGATGATCCGTGAGGCGCCGACCACCACGGCGGCCATGACCGCGCTCAGTCCGACGGCTCCCGCGCCGAAAACGGCCACCGTGCTGCCCGGCGGGACCCGCAGTACGTTCCACACCGCTCCGGCGCCCGTGATGACGCCGCAGCCCAGCGGCGCGAGCACGTCGTCGGACAGGGACGAGTCGGGGACCTTGATGAGACTGCTGGGCCGGCACAGTCCGTGGCGGGCGAAGGACGACTGCCCGAAGAAGTGATCGTGCACCGGCTCGCCCGACGCGTCGCGCAGTCCGACGGAACCGTCGGCGCGCCGGGCGCCGAAGTTCAGCGGGAGGTGGTCCGGGCAGTAGGCGGGCAGTCCGCTCAGACAGTTGCGGCAGCTGCCGCAGAAGCTGAAGCTCGCCACCACACGGTCGCCCGGTGTGAACCCGGTGACGGCCGGGCCGACCGCCTCGACCACACCGGCGCCCTCATGCCCCGCGACGACCGGGAAGGGCGTCGGCATACGTCCGGCCGCCACCTCCAGATCCGTATGGCACAGCCCGGCCGCGGTGAAGCGCACCAGCACCTCGTCCGGTCGGGGATCTTCGACGGTCAGCTCTTCCAGCCGGAAGAGGTCGCCGCTCTGCCGGCACACCGCTGCCTTCGCGCGGTCCATGGCAAGCCTTTCGATCGTTCGCGGGTTCGCGGGTTCGAGGGTTCGGGGGTTCGACAGCGGGATCGGTCAGCGGAGCGTGACCGGTTCGAGGCCGGGGAAGTGCGGACCGACCAGGGGTGTACGGGTGGTACGCAGCCGCTCCAGCCACTCCGTCCTGGCGGCCGCCGCCTGCTGGGTGTCCCAGTCGAAGCCGCAGCGCCAGTGCGGATGGTCCAGAGCCGCCGGGTGGTGGAAGAGATCGCCGACCAGGGCGAGGCTCTGCCCCCGCGACTCGATCAGCGCGACGGACGTGCCCGGCGTGTGGCCCGGTGCGTGGACCAGCCGCAGCCAGTCGAAGGGCGCCACGGAATCCCCGTCCCAGAGCAGGGCCGTGTCACGGAGCGGACCGACTTTGCGGCGCACGGCGTCATCCGCGTCGCCGTCCACGTAGTGCTTCCAGTCCGCGGTGTGGATGTGGTGTCCGGCCCGGGGAAACGTGGGCACGCCCGAGGTGGAGGCCCAGCCCACGTGGTCGATGTGCAGATGGCTGAGCACCACGTCGGTATCGGAGCCGGGGGCGCAGCCCAGCTCGTCCAGCCGCACCGGAAGGAGTTCGCGGACGGGCGGCGGCTCACCGTCCGGCAGCAGCCGCGGGGCGAGCCCGCCGCCCAGGTCGAACACGACACGGTTTCCGCGCTGGTCGGTGGCCAGGAAGCCACCGAAGGGGACCTGGAGCATCCCGTGCTCGTCGAGGATGCCGGGCAGGCCCTGCCAGACGGAAGCGGGCACATCGGGGTAGAGCAGGCTCGGGGGCATCGGCACGATGCCGTCGGAGAGGGGATGAACTGTCACATCGCCGATGCGCATGGAAGCCCTCCAAAGGATGGCCCGCCCGTCCCGCGTGGACAGGGGGCGACGTGAGGTGTGCAGGGTGGCGAGTGCCTGCCGGAGAGGGGCGGCCTCCAGGGAGGCGGGCCCGTTGTGGTGTCGACCGTAGACTTTAAAGAGTCGGCTGTCAATTTAATGAGCGTTCGCGGAATCGCCGCGCGATCCCGACCGCGAAGTTGAAACGGTCAACACTGGATACATAGGCACGTGCACTGAGGGCAATCACCTTGAGACATTAATTGACTGCCAACACTTTAATGCCTAATGTGGATGCCGTAACGACCGCACCCGACGTCCCTGGCATGTCACGCCGGAGCGCCGTCGGAACCTCGTCGGCGTGCGATGCCGGACAGAGCGTGGTCAGCATGTCCCTGTACCAGGAAGCAGAGGTGCTCGCCGTGTCCGCTCAACGCATCGATGTCCACACTCACGGCATCTCGGACGAAGCCGTCGCGGTCCTCATGGCCCGGGGCCACCGGCTGACCGGTGGCTATCGCATGTCGGTGCGCTGGTCGCCGGAGGCCGCACTCGCCTATATGGACCGGCAGGAGATCGCCGCCCAACTCCTGTCCATGCCGATGGCGTTCGCGGGGTCGGACGACGACCCGGAGTTCGGAACCCGTCTGTCGCGGATCATCAACGAGGGGCACGCCGAGCTGATCGCCCGGCACCCCGGCCGCTTCGGAGCCTTCGCCACCCTGCCGGCGGACGGGCCCGACGTGGCACTGTCGGAACTCGCGTACGCCCTGGACGAGCTACGGCTCGACGGAGTGGTGCTGACCTCGAACGTACTGGGCCGCTACTTCGGCGACCCGTCCCTCGAACCGGTGCTGGCGGAGCTGGCACGGCGGGGCGTGCCGGTCTTCGTGCACCCGGCCGACTGTCCGCACATCGATGTCCTCGGCTTCGGCCGCCCGAGTTCGGTCGTCGAGTTCCCCTTCGACACCGCGCGTACGATCACCAACGCCCTCTACACCGGCGTCTTCCAGCGCCATCCGGGACTGCGCCTGATCCTCGCGCACTGCGGCGGAGCGCTCCCCGCACTCGGCTGGCGGATCGGTGAACACACCGTCATGGGACGCGGACCGGACGACGCGGACATCGACCCGGACCACGTCGCCGAGGTACTGCGCGGGCTCTACTACGACACGGCCCTCGCCGGAAGCCGCAATTCGCTGCTGCCGACCCTTGAGGTGACCGCCGCGGACCACATCCTCTTCGGCACCGACTGGCCCGCCGCCCCGGAACCCACGGTCGTACGCAACATCGACAACCTGACGGGCTTCGATGGCTTCAGCCGGGACGAGTTGCGCGGCGTGGAGCGTGACAACGCGCTCACGCTCTTCCCCCGCTTCGGGCGAGGACCTCGCCGGTGATCCGCCCGGCAGCCACCTGTTCGCGAGGCGCGGGGATGAACGTTCCGGTGGCGTGCGGTGGTGTCTGTGGTGAGGGTGTCATACAGGAGGTCCGGCCGGCCGACGGGAATCGAGGGGCTCATGGACGACGTGCGCGGCGGTGTCCGGCTCCCGCGTGATGCTCCTGCCGCGCACCACGCGTCCCCGCTGGCCCTCGTCTATCGGGGGCGTACGCGGGAGGACATGGACTGTGCCGATACGGTGGTCGGTCTGCTCTCACGAGGCCCCTGGAGCCTGGACGTCCGTACCACCGGGCCGCGGGGGGAATTGCCTCTGTCGTCCGGCACGCTGGCGCGGGCCCGGTTGTACGCGCAGCCGGGCGGCGGCTCCCTGACCCCCGCCTACCAGGAGATGAGGCAGCACACCGGGGCGATCCGTGACTTCGTCGGAAACGGTGGCGGCTACCTGGGCTTCTGTCTCGGTGGCTACCTCGCCGGCCGGGACGAGGGGTTCGGTCTCCTGCCCGGCGAGGTCGACCAGTACATCGTCTCGCCGGGCGCCACGGTCAGGACCGAGGACGACACCCTGGT
This sequence comes from Streptomyces sp. NPDC088147, assembly GCF_044741565.1. Taxonomy (NCBI): domain Bacteria; kingdom Bacillati; phylum Actinomycetota; class Actinomycetes; order Kitasatosporales; family Streptomycetaceae; genus Streptomyces; species Streptomyces sp. NPDC088147. The sequence goes on from NZ_JBIUSY010000008.1 coordinate 120,117, forward strand.
CGAGATCGAGTGGCGGGGCGGTCGGCGCCTGGTCTTCTTCCAGGACGGACCGTATTTCTCGCTCCGTCCCGGTCCGGGTACGACCGTGCTCGCCAGGTACCCGAACAATCTGGCCGCCGCCCTCGTCACCTCGTACGGCGCGGGCAGGGTCGCCGTCGTGGGACCCCACCCGGAGGCCACCGAGGACTGGTTCGAGGACGCCCCGCTTCCCTTCCAGGACACACACGATCTGGCAGTGGACTTCGTCGGCAGCGCGCTGGACGGCTGAGCGCGGCCACGACCGGAACGACTCCCGCTGAGCGGCCTTCCGAACCGCTGCCCCGGGGGCCGCCCCGTCAGCCCGGTGTGATCTCCACCGACAGGTCGTTGTCGACCGTGTAGTAAGGGCGCGCTGTCAGGCCGTCGACTGCCGTGTCCGGGTACACGAAGACCTTCTTGCGGTCCGCGACGTCGTCCAGGAGCCGCGCCATCCGGATCGGGGGTGCACCGGCGGACGGGCGTACGAACACGTCCCACACCGCCGGGCCCGCGCCGCCCTGTGTGCTCAGCAGGTCGCGGTAGCCGACGGTGAAGGAGAAGGCGTGATCGCTCTCGGCGGTCAGCTCCACCTCCCGAGTGGGGCCGCCCCTCCCCCGGCGCCGCAGCAGTGCCGCCGCCCCGGTGTCCAGTCCGGCGCCGAAGAGCCGGCCCCGTACCGTGGCCGCGCCGTCGCCGACACGGATACGGTCCGCTTCCGCGTGTGTGGGGCGCAGCCAGGCGCGTACGGCGAAATAGCCGTCCAGGGTGGCGTACGGGATCCGGACCGCCACGGGTGAGCGCGTGCTGTCGGGAGCGCGGCCCGTCACCAGGGCCCGCAGGTCGCGGACGCCGGGGAGGAGCCGTCGGCGCGGTTCGTCGGACGAGGGGAGTACGTAGGCATCCCATCGGCCTTCCTCGAAGGCGGGCTCCGGGTCGATGGTCGCCTGCCAGCGGTCCTGGCCGGGGGCCGGTTCCAGCGCGAACACGCGCCTGACCTGTTCGGGTTGTCCCTTCGGCGGACGCAGACGCAGCAGCAGCCGGGGCCGGGAGTCCGGGGCTTCCGGGCCGGCCGGGGAGGTGAGCCGTACGACGATCCGGTTCTCCCCGTCCACCGTGCAGTCGGCACGAGGGCGCGGCCTCTCGGCGCCGGGCCCTTCCTCGCGCGGGCTTCCGTCGCCGTGGCTTCCGCCGTCGCCGTGGCTTCCGCCGTCACGGTGGCCGCCGTCGCGGTCCGGGCTCATCGCTTTGCCTTCCGTACGGACTTGAGGATGGTGCTGGCCGCCGAGAAGGCGGCGTCGCGGGCCGCGTAGCCGCCGGTCACCAGCGCGCGGTCGATACCGGTGGTGCGCGCGGCGGGAGCGCGGCCGGCCGCCCTCGCCGACGCCAGCGCGTCGAACAGTTCCTCGGCCTGTGCCACGATCGGCCCGGGGGCGTACCGCTCGGAGTTCTTCAGCGCCGTGCGCCCCATCCGACGGCGTGCCTCGTCGTCGCGTACGAGGTCGAGCAGGGCGGCCGAGAGCGCTTCACGGTCGCCGACGGGCACCAGCCTGCCGTCCGCGCCGTCCTTGATGATCTCGGCCGGACCGTGCGGACAGTCGGTGCTGACGACGGGCAGACCGCAGCGCATCGCCTCGACGATCGTCATGCCGAAGGGCTCGAAGTTCGACGTCGCGGCGGCGATCGAGCCCTTGGTCCACTCGGCCTCCATCGGCGTCGCGGCGCCCATCAGGAAAACGTTGTCGTACAGGCCCAGTTCCTCGATGAGCCGTCTGAGCCGGTCATGTTCCTCGCCCTTGCCGTAGACGCGTAACTGCCAGTCGGGCCGCTCGGCCACCACGGCCGCGAACGCCTCGATGAGCAGGTCGTACCGTTTCACCCGGACCAGCCGCCCCGCGGCCACCACCACGGGGGCCGTGCCGTCCGAGGGCGGGAGCGAGGGGTCGGGGACGCTGTTGGGCAGCGCTTCCACACGGACGCCCGGCAGCCACATCTTCTTGCGGTACGCGGCGGCGTCGGCGTGGGTGACCGTGGTCAGGGCGTCCAGCCGCGGATAGACGCGGCGCAGTACGCGGCGCAGTCTCGGCGGATGGTTGTCCAGGGTGAGATGTTCCTGCCCCACCCGGACGGTCCGGGCCGGAGCCTGGAGGGCGATGTGCACATTCAGGCCCGGCCGCGTGCCCACCACGACGTCCGCGTCCGTCGTCCGCAGGAACTCCCCGATCCGCTGGTCGGTGAGCTCGCTGTACTGCCCGTAGCGGTACTCGTACGCGGGGAACACCTTCGCCGGGTTCAGATACAGCGGATGTCCGCTCTCCTGTCGCATGTCCACGAGCGGGCGCAGCCGTATGCGCGGATCCGGGGTCAGGTTCGGGCTCTCCCGGTGCCGGAACACGGAGACGATTTCCACTTCGTGCCGCTCGGCCAGCGCGCCGGCCAGGTTGTACGTCGTGGTAATCGTCCCTCCTATCCCATAGGCGTTGTGTATGAGGAAAGAAATCTTCATGCGGGTATGGATCGCGATGTTCACCGTGGCGTTGCCTGCGTTATGCGATCTTGAGGCAACCGCGTCGAATCCGTGTCCGATGACCCGTTCACGTTCGATGACCCGTTCGCGCACGTACGCGCGCCCGGCCGACGCCCGGGATCTCCGGTGACTCAGTCGCTCAGCGCGACCGGCCGGTCCGAGGAGAAGTGGGTCAAGTCCTCCGGCACGCCGTGGTGTTCGTTTCCCTCGTCGTCGTGGTAGTGCCACTCGAACGGGACACCTCGCGCGGTCATCACGTCCGGGCCGTCCATCAGCTGGAAGTGCAGATGCGGCTCGGACGAGTTGCCGGAGTTCCCGCACTCCGCGAGTTCCTGTCCCGCCGTGACGCGGTCGCCCACGCCCACCCGCAGGGAGCCGCGCCGCAGATGCGCGTAGACCGCGTACACACCGTCGCCGATGTCCAGCACGAGGTAGTTCCCCAGCAGATGGCACGGCCATCCCATGATCCGCACAAAGGCCTCCAGGTAGAGGAAGGCCATGCCGGGCAGCGACGTCCGGCTCAGGTGGTCGCGCTGGCGGCTCGCCTCCGCGACGACCACTCCGTCGGCCGGGGCGAGGAGGGGCCTGCCGAAGGACGGGTAGGAACGCGGACGGCGGACGAGGGGCCACCACCAGTTGGGGGGCGGCGCGGGCGCGGTGTCCGCGTCGCCCGGCGGCGGGTTGTGGATCAGGTCGATGGCAAAGGTCTGGGCATGGCTGTGCGTATGGCTCGGGACTTTCGTGGCAGGCCCGTTGAGCGCCGTCCACCGGCCGGTGGCGGGCAACCGGACCGGCACGGGCCGCCGGTCCCCGGGCGGGCGTTGGGCCCGTACCAGGGCCCAGCGCAGGAACAGCCCCACCGCGAGCAGCGCGACGCCCGTGTACCACAGCGGTCCGATGCCTTGGACGTTCACCGCGATGCACAGGATTCCGGCACCGAACAGCAGGCCATGGCGTTTCCACAGTGTCACCGGCAGGCACACCCCTCGCACATTTCCAGAAGCGGGGGTGCTTCCGGCAGACGGACGATCCGTCAGTCACGGGCCGATGTCGGCTCCACCCTCAGCAGTACCATCCGATGTCCCGTTATGGCCATCGGGTTCAGGCCGGGGTGTCCGATGTCTCCCGCAGGGTGCGCGGACGCATGTCGGTCCAGTTCTCGTCGACGAAGTCGATGGCGGTCCGACGGTCCACCTCGCTCAGCGCCGCCGTCCAGCCCGCCGGGACCGGACTGAAGGAAGGCCACAGGGAATGCTGGCCCTCGTCGTTGACCAGGACATGGAAGACACCGTCCGTGTCGTCGAAGGGGTTCGTGCTCACAACAGATCATTCCTCTCACGGGAGCGGGGCAAAGGCCGGGGAACAGGGCGGGAGTTCGGGAATCGAGTGGTCGGGGATCGAGTGGTCGGGGATCGAGTGGTCGGGGATCGAGTGGTCGGGGATCGAGTGGTCGGGGATCGGGTGGTCGGTGGTCGGGTGGTCGGTGGTCGGGTGGTCGGGTGGTCGGGTGGTCGGGGACGACGGGTGGTCCGGGTCGGGGAGTTCAGTTGCCGGGAGCCGGGAGACGCGAGCCAGGGGCCGGCACCCAGGGCTCGGGCCCGAGCAGGCCGCCCACCGGATCGTCGGGCGCGCCGGCGATCGCCTCCAGCAGGTGTGGCAGCTCCGCCGCGATCCGCTCGGCCCGGGGGCCGTCCACCGCGTCCGGGCGGTGGCCCAGCCGCAGTGTCAGCGGGCCGTCGCCGGCGAAGGCCGCCAGTGTCAACGGGTAGTGCGTGGCGTCCCGCCCCTCGCTGTGCACCAGCCGCAGCCCCGGCGCGGCACGGGCCAGGCTCACGCGGTCCAGCGGATAGTTCTCGAAGACCACATGCGTGTCGAACAGTTCACGCCGCCCGGCCAGCCGCTGGATGTCCCCCAGCCCCAGATGCTGGTGCGCCAGCAGAGCGGCCTGCTCGTCCTGGAAGCGCACCAGCAAGTCCCTGACGGATTGGGCCGGATCGATCGTCAGCCGCACCGGAACGGTGTTGATGAACAGCCCGATCATCGACTCCACACCGGGGATCTCCGGGCGGCGGCCCGAGACGGTGGTGCCGAACACCACGTCCCGTACCCCGCCCTGCCGGGCCAGCAGCAGCGCCCACGCCCCCTGGACCACCGTATTGAGCGTCAGACCGTACGCGCCCAGGCCGCGCAGGGACGCGGTCAGCGCGTCCGGCAGCGTGAACTCCACGGACCGTACGGGCACCGCGCCACCACCGACGACGGTCTCGGTCCCGGCGTCGGTTCCGGTGAGGAGGGACGGCGGCTCGGCGCCCGCGAGGGCGGTCCGCCAGGCGTCCCGGGCCGCGTCACGGTCCTGGGCCGCCAGCACGGACAGATGCTCGCGGTAGGGCGTCACCGCGGGCAGCGCGTCAGCCGCGCCCCCGTGCGCGTACAGCGCGAACAACTCACCGACCAGCAACGACATCGACCAGCCGTCCAGCACCAGATGATGGTGTGTCAGCACGAGCCGGTGTTCGCCGGGCCCCCAGGCGAACAGGGTGAAGCGCAGCAGCGGCGGACGGTCCAGCTCGAAGCGCCTCCGCAGATCGGCGTGGGTGATCCGGTCGAAGACACGCTCCCGGCGCCCTTCCGACACCGTGCCGAGGTCGAGTTCACGCCACTCCGGCACGAGCGCGCCCGGCACCACCTGGACCGGACGGGGCAGATCGTGATGGACGAACGCCGCCCGCAGATTGGGGTGCCGCTCCAGCAGGGCGGCCCCCGCGGCACGCAGCGCCTCTCCGTCCACGTCGCCCCGCACACGCAGCACGAGCTGCGCCTGATAGACGTCCGGGCTGTCCGGCGCGTACAGCGAGTGGAAGAGCAGCCCCTGCTGAAGGGGGGTCAGCGGCAGCACGTCCGCGAGCCCGGGGTAGGCCGATTCCAGCTGCTCGATCTCCGGCTGCTCAAGCGGAACCAGGGGCAGATCGGACGGGCTGTGTCCGCCCGCCCCCGGGGTTCTGGCGTGCACGACGAGGGCGTCGAGCGCGGTGAACCACAGCTCCGCCAGCTCGCGGATCTCCGCCTCCGTGAACGCCGCCTCCGTCCACGACCACTCGGCGCTCAGCCGGGGACCGGCCGGACCGTCGACGGTCACGGCGTTGAGGTCGAGGAGATGCGCGCCGGGCGCCGGAAGCGTCGCGTCCGTCTCGGGCAGTGTGGTGAACTCGGCGGTGATGTCCCAGTCCTCGCGGCCCTCGGCGGCGATCCGGCCCAGGTAGTTGAACCCGGCGCGGGGCGCGCCGAGAGCGGACAGCTCCGGCGCCGCCACCGGGTCGAGATACCGCAGCACGCCGTAGCCGATGCCCAGATCGGGCAGGGCCCGCAAGCGCTCCTTGACCCGCTTGAGGGCCCGGCCGAGCGCCGGGCCCGCCGTCCACACGTCCGCCCAGACACATCCGGTGTGCTCCAGCCGGACCGGGAACATGCTGGTGAACCACCCGACCGTCCGCGACAGGTCCACCCCCGCCACCTCGGCGCGGCCGTGCGATTCCAGCTCGATGACCACGCCACGGGAGTCCCCGCCGGTCGCCAGGCCCCGGCGGCGTCGCCACTCCTCCATCGCGAGGGCCAGCCCGGTGAGCAGTACGGGCTCCACACCGCAGTGGAAGGCCGCCCCCACCTCCGTCAGCAGGGGGCGGGTCCGCTCGGGCGACAGCGTCGCCCCGAACCGCCGTACCGTATCTCCCGCCTCCGCGACCGGGGCGTCCGTCAGCGCGTCACCGCCGGACAGCGCCTCCTTCCACAACGCCAGCTCGCCCTGCCGCGCGCCGCTTTCGCCCTGCCCGGCGAGGTAGCCGGCCCAGTCGCGGAACGGAGTCCCGGCGGCGGGCGGTACGGGAGGCCGGCCGGCGACCACGTCCCGGTGAGCGGCGACCAGGTCCGGCAGCAGAATGCGCCAGGACACCCCGTCGACGGCCAGATGATGGATGACGAGGACCAGCCGGCCCGGCCGGACGGGCCCGCCGTCGAGGAACACCGCCGCCACCATCCCTCCCACGGCGGGATCCAGACGGCTCCGCGCAGCGCGGGCCGCGTCGGAGAGCAGTGCGGGCAGCCCGGCCCAGTCATCGGCGGCATCGACCCGGTGTACCCGGTCCTCCGCCCGTACCGCTCCGGGCGGCAGGACCTCCAGCGTCCACCCGGCCGGATCTCCCGACCCGACCGACCCGACCGGTCCGCCTGCTCCGCCTGATCCGCCTGATCCGCCTGATCCGCCTGCCCCGGCCGGACCATCCGGTGCACGGGGCCGGTCCGCCGGTCCCGGGCTGTCCGCGTCGGCCGGGCCTTCCGGGCCTTCCGGGAGCAGGCGCAGGCGCAGCGCCGCGTGGTGGTCCAGCAGAGCCTGTACGGAGTCGGCCAGCTGTTCGCGGGTCAGTCCCGGCGGGGTCCGCAGTGTGACGCACTGGCTGAAGGACGCGGGATCGCCACCCGGCCGCTCCCGCCACCAGCGCATGATCGGCGTCAGCGGCAGCGCACCGCCGGCCTCGCCCTCCCCGGACGGCGCGGGGGCGGGGTCCGTCTCGAACTCCTCCGCCTTCTCTGCCAGTTGGGACATACGGGGGTAACGGAAGACATCGCGCACACTGAACCGAAGACCCGCGTCACGGGCCCGGCTGACCAGCTGAATGGCCGTGATGCTGTCGCCCCCGAGCCGGAAGAACTCGTCACCGACCCCCACCGACTCCTCGCCGAGCAGTTCCGCGGCGATGCCGCACAGCACGCGTTCGCGTGGGGTCCGCGGCGCCGCCGAGACCACCACGGCCCGGGGTGGTGCGGGCAGCGCGGCCCGGTCGAGTTTGTGATGACGGGTCAGCGGCAGCCGGTCCAGCACGACGACGGCCTGCGGCAGCATGTACTCGGGCAGCACACCGGCCGCGTGCTCCCGCACCACCGCCTCGTCGACCTTCCGGCCCTCCTCCGGGACCACGTACGCCACCAGGCGCCGCTCCCCCGGCCGGTCCTCCCGTACCACCACCACCGCCTGGCCCACCCCGCCCCGCCCGGCCAGTACAGAGGCGACCTCGTCGGTCTCGATGCGGAAGCCCCGGAGCTTCACCTGACCGTCCGCACGGCCCACGAACGCCAGTACGCCGTCGGGCAGCCACCGGACCAGATCGCCGGTACGGTACATCCGCGTCCCCGGCGGTCCGAACGGGTCGGCCGCGAACCGCTCGGCGGTCAGTCCGGGCCGGTTCAGATATCCGCGCACGACACCCGCGCCCGCCACGTACAACTCGCCCGTCACCCCCGCGGGTACGGGCCGCAGGAAGCGGTCGAGCACGTGGACGCGGAGGCCGTCCAGCGGACGTCCGATCGGCACACCCGGGCGGAGGGTCCGGTCACCGGAACCGTCCGGGCCGGGGCCGGTGACCAGGTGCCAGGTCGTGAACGTCGTCGCCTCGGCGGGCCCGTAACCGTTCACCACACGGGTGGACGGGCAGTGCCGGCGCACCGCGCTCACGGCGCGCGGCGCCACCACGTCTCCCCCGGTCCATACCGCGTCCAGCTCACGCAGACAGCCCGGGTTCTCCTCGGCGACGAGCTGGAAGAGACCGGCCGTGAGCCACAGGGTGGTGACGCCCGTACCGGTGATCAGGCGCTCCAGCGTCGCCAGGTCCAGTTCACCGGGCGGGGCCACCATCACTTCCCCGCCGTTCAGCAGCGGAACCCACAGCTCCAGCGTGGACGCGTCGAAGGACAGCGGGGAGTGCATCAGAATCCGCTGCGGCCGGCTCTCCTCCCAGCACCTGTCGAGCGCGAGAGCGAGCACATCGCCATGGGTGACGGCCACCCCCTTGGGCACACCGGTCGAACCGGAGGTGTAGATGACCTGGGCCAGGCCCGCCGGGCTGCCCACCGGAAGTGTCCAGCCCTTGTCGGACTCCGTCGCCGGCCCCGGGTCGCGTATGTCGATGAGGCGCGGACCACGAACGGGCGCGTCGCCGGCAGGCACGGTCTCGGGGGGCGCGTCGCCGGAGTGCACGTCGGGGGGCGTGCCGTCGCCGATGACCATCACCCGCGCGCCCGACTCGGCGACCACCCGCTCCCGCCGGGCACGCGGCGACCGCGAGTCCAACGGCACATACGCGCCACCGCACTTGAGGATCGCCAGCGCCGCCACCGCGAAGTCCGCGCCGCGCTCCATCAGGACCGCGACCCTGGTCTCGGTACCGACACCGTGGGCGGCCAGCCGGCCGGCCAGCCGGTCGGACCGGGCGTCCAGCTCCGCGTAGGTCAGCACCTGACCGGATACGCGGACCGCCGGGGCGTCGGGAGTACGGCGCGCCCACTCGGCGAATCTCCGTGGCACGGTGTCGTGGGTGAGCGGCACGGAGACCGGGGAGGCCCCCCACGTGGTGAGCAGCCGGTCGCGCTCCCCGCTCTCCAGGATGTCGGCGAGGTGGACGGGCCGGTCGGGTGCGGCGGCCACAGACGCCAGCAGACGCGCGAACCGGTCGCCGATCGCCTGTGCGGTGGCCCGGTCGAACAGTCCCGTCCGGAAGTCCAGTACGCCGTCCATTCCCAGGCAGGCGCCATCCGGGCCGCGGTGTTCGTGCAGGCTCACGGAGAGATCGAACTTGGCGGCGCCGGTGCCGACCGTGCCGATCTCGGCGGAAAGACCGGGGAGTTCGAGCCGTCGCGGAGGCGCCGCCGTGACGACCAGCATCACCTGGAACAGCGTCTGTCCACTCGCGGAACGGTGCGGTGCGAGCGCCTCCACCACCAGGTCGAAGGGGATGTCCTGATGGGCGAAGGCCGCCAGATCGGATTCCCGGACCCGCCCCAGCAGCTGACGGAAGGTCAATTTCCCTGAGGGGTCGGAGGCATCGGTGCGCAGCACCAGGGTGTTCACGAAGAATCCGACGATCTCGTCCCAGCGCGCGTCGGCGCGGTCCGAGACCGCCGTGCCGACCGGGATGTCCGTACCCGCGCCGAGCCGGGTCAGCAGCTCGGCCAGTCCTGCGTGCACCACCATGAACACACTGGCGCGCTCCGCCGCCGCCAGCTCGGCGAGTCGGGTGTGCACCGCCGCGGGGACGCGGAACGTGACGGTGTCCCCGCCGTCGGCCGCCTCTTCGTCCGCCGCCCCCGCCGTCCGGTCGGCGGGCAGCTGGATCCGTTCCGGCAGGCCGTCCAGGACCCGGGTCCAGTGCGCGAGCCCGCGCTCCGCGCGCGGCGTGGGGCGGCCGTCCGTACCGAGCGTTCCGCGCTGCCACAGGGTGAAATCCGCGTACCGCGCCGGCAGGGGCGGCCAGTCGGGTTCCAGACCCCGCAGCCGGGCCGTGTATGCCGTACGGAAATCGGCCAGCAGCGGAGCGAGCGAGGCGTGATCGCAGGCGATGTGGTGCAGCAGGAGCAGCAGCACCTGTTCACCGGAGGCGGTGATGAACAGCTCGGCCCGCACAGGGCATTCGGCATCCAGCCGGAAGGCGTACCGGGCGCTCGCGGCGAGCGCCTCGGCCGCCTCCGCGTCCGCCGCCCCGGTCCGTGTCACGGTCAGCCGTGGGCGGGCGTCCGCCGGTGACAGCACCCGCTGGACCGGTCTGCCGGCCGCCTCCCGGACGACGGTGCGGAGCGTTTCATGACGTACCGTCAGATCGTTGAGCGCCGCTCGCAGCGCCTCCTCGTCGGCCTCGCCGCTCAGGCGCAGCACCAACGGCACGTTGTAGGCGCTGTCCGGACCTGTGAGCGAGTGCAGGAACCACAACCGCCGTTGTGCGAAGGAGAGCGGCAGGTGCTCGGGGTCGCCGTCCGTCGCCGCGCCGGAAGAGGGATCCGAGCCTTCGGTCCCGCCCGCGTCCAAGGCCAAGCCCGCGTCCAGGCCCGCGTCCGGCTCCAGGTCCGGGCCCGTGTCCGGGGCCTGTCGCCACAGGTGCGCGGCGAGATCCGCCACCGTCGGATGCGCGAACACATCCCGTACGTCCAGCTCGACCCTGAACCTCTCGCGCACCGCGCTGACCAGCCGCGTTGCGCGGAGACTGTCACCGCCGAGATCGAAGAAACCGTCCTCCGGCCCGACCGGGCCCGTACCGAGGAGTTCCGCGTAGAGGGAGGCGAGCCGCCGCTCCTGAGGGGTACCGGGCGAGCCCGCGGCGCGTACGGGCGCCGCCGGGGCGGGGGCGGGCAGCGCCGCCCGGTCCAGCTTGCCGTTGGCGGTGAGCGGCAACGACTCCAGCGGCACGAACAACGCCGGGACCAGGTGGCCGGGCAGCCGCTCGCGCAGGTGCTCACGCAGACGCGCGGTGAACGGCCCCGCGTGGTCCGCCGTCGCCTCGCGCGCGGGCACCACGTACGCCACCAGCCGCGCGTCACCGCCGCCACCGCCGCCACCGCCGTGTCCGCCGTCGTCCGGTACGGCGGCCACCACCGCCTGGGCCACCCCGGGCACGGCCAGCAGCGCGGACTCGATCTCGGCGGGCTCGATACGGAAGCCGCGGACCTTGACCTGGTCGTCGGCCCTGCCGAGGTACTCCAGACCGCCGTCCGGCCGCCACCGTACGAGGTCGCCCGACCGGTAGAGCCGCGATCCCGGCGGGCCGAAGGGATCGGCGACGAACCGCGAGGCGGTGAGGCCGGGCCGGTCGAGATAGCCCCGGGCGACCCCGGGGCCCGCCACATACAGTTCCCCCGCCGTCCCGGGCGGCACCGGACGCAGCCGTCCGTCCAGCACGTACAGACGCGTTCCGGGAAGCGCGGTTCCGACCGGACTGGCCGGTTCGGCACCATGACGGGCGTTCAGATCGAGCCGGGTGGCGTGGACCGTGACTTCGGTGATGCCGTACATATTGATCACGACCGGCGAGGCGTCGCCGCGCCGCCGGAACCAGGACCGCAGCCGCGCGGGCCGCAGCGCCTCACCGCCGAGGATCACCCGGCGCAGCGCCAGGTCCCGGCCCCGTTCCGGTTCCTCGTCGTCGGCCGCCACCAGCGCGTAGAAGGCGGACGGCGTCTGGTTCAGCACCGTCACCCGCTCCCGGGCCAGCAGGCCCAGGAACTCCCGGGGCGACCGGCTCACCTCGTGGGGGACGACGACGAGCCGCCCGCCGTGTGCCAGCGCGCCCCACATCTCCCAGACGGAGAAGTCGAAGGCACAGGAGTGGAACATCGTCCACACGTCACCGGCGTGGAACCCGAAGCCGGCCGCGGCGTTCTCCAGCAGCGACACCACACTGTGGTGCTCGACCACCACGCCCTTCGGCCGGCCGGTGGAGCCCGAGGTGTAGATGACATACGCGGCATGGCCGGGCGTCAGCGGCGCCGTACGGTCCGCGTCCACGGGGTCGGCGGACGAGAACTCCTCCAGCGGTCCGGCCGGGTCGTCGGGCGTGAGCACACACACCGGCCGCGCGTCCGCCATGATCATGCCGACGCGGTCGGCGGGCCAGGCCGGATCGATGGGCAGATACGCCGCGCCCGTCTTGCTCACCGCGAGAATCGCCGTGACCAGGTGGACGGAGCGCGGCAGCAGAACGGCGACGGTGTTCCCGGGACCGGCGCCGCGCCGGATCAGTGCCCCTGCCAGCCGGTTGGCACGGGCGTTGAGATCTCCGTACGACAGCACGTCCGGCCCGCAGGTGACCGCGGGGGCCGCCGGGGTCCGCGCCGCCCAGCGCTCGACGAGCCGCGGCAGTGTGACGGAGGGCCTCGGCACCGGGGTGGTGGCGCGGGGCACCGTCCGCCGCCGCTCTCCGGCCGACAGCAGACCGAACTCCCCCGCCGGACGGCCGGGTTCGGCGATCAGCCCGCTCAGCAGCCGTACGAAACGCCGCGCCTCGGCGGCGGCCTCGCGCGCCCCGTACCGGGCCGGAGCGGCATAGAGGTCGACGCGCAGACCGGAGCGCTGTGTCTCCGGGTGGACGGTGACGGACAGGTCCTCCACCGGGCCCACGGCGAGGTGGTGCATCGTCATCGGCCGGCCCGCGAACCGCCGTCCGAAGCTGAAGGGCATCACGTTCACGGCGAGCCCGTACAGCGCTCGCCCGGTGCCGGTCAGGCCCAGATCGCGGTGCAGGTCCTCGGCGCGGTAGTGCTGATGCGCGAGCGCGGACGTCATCTCCGCGTCCACGGCACGCACCAGCTCGGCCGCCGGCCGGTCCAGGGAGACCGGCACCCGCAGCGGCAGCACATTCGAGGTCATACCGCCCAGGGCGCGGGCCACGGCGCCCGTACGGCCGGCGACCGGCAGACCGAGCACCACCTCCTCGCCGCCGCCCACTCCGTCGCGCGCGTGTGCCAGCAGGGCCGCCGCGGCGGTGGCCACCACCGGCCACCGCACCCCGAGCCTGCGGGCCAGCAGTCGCAGCTCGGCGAGGCCCGCCCCGGGAAGCCGGGCGACGCCACGCGATGCCACGCCGCTCACAGCGTCCATGGGGTGCCCCGGCAGGGGGTGGCCCGGCACGGGCCGCGAGTCCGCCATCCTGCCCGTCCAGTAGGCACGGTCGGCGCCGAACTCCGGTGAGGCCCGGTAGTCGGACTCCGCCCGCAGCAGCGCCTCCAGCGGGATCCGGGGGCCGGGCTCCGGGTCCTCGCCGTGTTCCAGCGCCGCGTAGATCTCACTGAGGCGCCGGGCGAAGAGCGCGCCCCCCAGACCGTCCATGACCAGGTGATGACAGAGCAGATACCAGCAGACCCGCTCGTCCGAGAGCCGGATGAACGCGGTACGGAACAGCGGACCGGCCGCGAGGTCGAACGGGCGCGCCGCGTCGGCCCGCATCCACTCCACCGCGGCGGCCATCGGGAACGGCTCGCGCCGCAGATCGACCCGCGGGACGTCCCACGAGGGCAACGGCCCGACCCGCTGCCGGGGTTCCGCCCCGTCCCCGGCGGGAAACCGGGCGTGCAGCGGTTCCGCCTCCGCCACCGTGAGCCGGAAGGCCGTCTCGAACAGCCCGGGGCCGAGATCTCCGGACACCTCGAAACCGGCCGCCACGTGGTACCGGGCCGGCGGGGCGAACTGCTGCCCCAGCCAGACCCCGTACTGCGCGGTGGAAAGAGGGACGGAGCCGGGGCGGTCCGCCGTGTTCCCCGGCTCCGTACCCTGCCTCATACGACGTTCCCCGGTGTGGCCGGACGGGCCTTCAGCCGCTGGGAGAGCACCTGGGCGACATCGCCCAGCGGGCCGGGCCGCCCCAGCTCACCATGGGTGCAGTCGATGGGCAGTATCTCCACGCCGCCGGCGTCCACCAGCGGCCGCCACAGGTCACGGGCGACCTCCGGGGAGGTCTCCCGGGCGGTGAAGACCAGTGGGTCGCCGGTGAACCGGCCCGGCTTGTGGGCATACGAGAGCGCCGAGTTGTTGGCGAAGATCCGGGCGACCGCCGCGACCCGCTGCTCGTCGAACGAGGCCAGCAGCCCCGTCTGTTCACGGGCGATCTCCACGAACCGGGGATAGGTCAGCGACTCGCCCGCCCAGCCGGCGGGGTCGTAGCCGAAGAACTCCAGCACCATCGCCAGCACATCCCCGCCGGTCACCCGCCCGGTCGGCAGACTCGCGCTGTCCTTCTCCCGGTCCGCGGGAAAGGCGTCCAGAACCGCCAGGAGACCGACCTCCTCCCCGCTCAGCTGGAGCTGCACCGCCATCTCGTGGGCCACCAGCCCGCCGAACGACCAGCCCAGCAGCTGGTACGGGCCGGTGGGCTGGACAGACCGGATGTGATCCACGTAATCCGCGGCCATCTCCTGAACGGACGCGGGCAGCACCTCTTCGCCGTCGAGCCCCCGCGCCTGCAGGCCGTACACCGGCTGGTCCGTGCCCAGCGGCCCGGAGAGACCGGCGTACGACCAGGCTATTCCGGCCGCCGGGTGGACACAGAACAGCGGCGGCCTGTCACCCGACTCACGCAGCGGCAGCAGTACGCCGATTCCGCTCCCCGGGGCCCGCTGTGTGCCCGCGAGCAGCACCTCGGCCGCCGTCCCGGCATGTCCCGCAGCGGTCTCGCCGGCCGTCCCGGCCGCCGTCGCGCCGCGTGCCATGAAGCCGCCGACACTCCGGGTGGGCTCGGTCGCCGCCGTCGTGAGCAGCCGGACGAACCGGTCGGCGAGCGATGCCACCCGGTCGCGCTCCATCAGATGCGGACGGTAGTCGAACCGCAGCAGCAGCCGCTCGCCCCGGGCGGACACCACCAGGTTCAGCGGGAAGTGCGGAGCGTCGTCGCCGTAGGCCCGCGCCAGCTTCAGACCGGGGGCGGGCTCCGCCAGCTCCTCTGTGTCGAGGGGGTAGTTCTCGAACGCCATCACCGTGTCGAAGGGGTTGCCCACGTCCGTGATCCGCCGGATCTCACCGAGACTGATGTGGTGGTACGGCAGCAGCCGGGCCTGCTCCCGCTGGAGCCTGACCAGCAGCGCGCCCAGCGACTCCGCCGGCTCCAGCCGGACCCGTGTGGGCACGGTGTTGATGAAGAGCCCCACCATCGTTTCCACACCGGCGAGTTCGGCGGGCCGTCCCGAGACCACGGAGCCGAACACCACATCGGTGTTGCCGGTCTCCTGGCCCATCAGGATGCCCCAGCCCGCCTGGAGGACGGTGTTGGTCGTCACGCCGTGGCGGCGGGCCATGTCGACGAGAGCCACCGTCGTCTCCGCGCTCAGCTCCACGGTGACGTTGCGCGGCGCCATCGGCTCCGCCGTACCCTCCTCCAGCGCGACCCGGGTCGACGCGGTCAGCCCCGACAGCGCCTCCCGCCACGCGCCCTCCGCCTCCGCGCCGTCGACGCGGCCGAGCCACGACAGGTACTCGCGGAAGGGGGTGGTGGCCGGCAGATCAACGGCAGCGGAATGACCGGCCGGAAGAACCATGGCCGTGCCGGAGCCCTCGGCGCCCGCCTCACGGTAGAGAGCGAACAGCTCTCGCAGCACGATGGGCAACGACCAGCCGTCCATGAGGATGTGATGGGTCGTCAGAACGACTCGGTGACGGTCGTCCGCCAACCGGATCAGCATCAGCCGCATCATCGGCGGGGCGGTCGGGGTGAAGCGGCGGTTGCGCTCGAGCCCCAGCAGCCGGTCGATCTCCGTCTCGCGCGCGTCCTCGGCGATCGCGCTCAGATCCTCCTCCCGCCAGGGCAGTTCGGCCGCCGCTCCGAACACCTGGACCGGCTCGGCCAGGCCCTCGTGGACGAAGGCGGCGCTCAGGTTGGTGTGACGCCGCAGCAGTGCCCGGCCCGCGGCGCGCAGCCGGTCGGGGTCCAGGTCACCGACGAGTTCCAGCCATACCTGCACGGTGTAGACGTTGTGCTCACCGGCCGGGACGTCCTGCTCATCCGCACGCTCCCGCGCGCCCTCGTACGTGTCCGCGTCGGCGTCCGTCTCCGCGTCCGCGCCCAGTCCGCTGACCAGGACGTGGTACAGGAGCCCCTGCTGGAGGGGTGACAGCGGAAGGATCTCCTCCAGGCCGGGGTAGTCGCGCTCCAGCCGCTCGACCTCGTCCTGGCTGAGGTTCGCCAGCGGGAAGTCGGACGGCGTACGACCGCCCGCCCCGGGCTCCGCGGCGTGCGCCGCCAGCGCGTCCAGGATCTCGAACCAGGTGTCCGCCAGCTCATCGACCAGCCGCTCGTCGAGAATGCCCTCGGGCCAGGTGAAACTGACGCCGAGTTCCGGTCCCCGCGCCGTGTCCTGGGTCAGCGCGGTGATCTCCAGCGGGTGGGCCAGCGGCATGTCCGCGTCGGCCCCCGCGGTCATGCCCGTCTCCGGCGCCGGTCCCCAGTCCTGTTCCCCCGACGCGGCGGGCAGCAGGAACCGTCCGAAGTAGTTGAACCCGATCTCCCGTGGCGGGGCCGCGGCCAGCGCGCCCGAGGTCTCCGGGTTCAGGAAGCGCAGCAGACCGAAGCCGATGCCCTTGTCCGGGATCGCCCGCAGTTGCTCCTTCACCCGGCGCAGCGCCCGGCCGAGTTCCTGCCGGGAGTCGCGCCGGCCCGGGGCGTCGGCGGCGCCGGGTGCGAGCCGTATCGGGTACATGCTGGTGAACCAGCCGGCCGTACGCGACAGATCGGCGTCGGGGACGACCGGCTCACGGCCGTGGCCCTCCACATCGATCACCACGTCCCGCTCACTGCCGACACAGCGCTGCACCGCCAGCGCCAGGGCGGTCAGCAGCACATCGTTGATCTCGCAGTGGAAGGCCGCCGGGATGGTGCTGAACAGATGCCGGGCCCGGTCGGCGCCGTAGGTCACGGCGCGGGAACGGGCGCGGCCCGTGGTGTCCACGGCCGGGTCCAGCGGCCGCTTCGCCAGCCGTGGCCCCTGCGCGGACAGTATGTCTGTCCACAAGGGCAGTTCGGACGTACGGCGCTCCTCGCGCGCCTGCGCGGACAGCGCGCGGCTCCAGTGCCGCAACGATGTCTCCACCGGGCGCAGTGCGGGCACCCGGCCCGCTTCGAGATCCTGGTACGCCCCGACCAGATCGGGCACCATGATCCGCCACGACACCCCGTCACAGGCCAGGTGGTGCGCCATGAACATCAGCCGGCCGGGTGCGTCGTCCCCCGCGTCGAACCAGACGAAGCGCACCATCACGCCCGCCTGGACGTCCAGTTGTCCCTTCGCCCGGCCCGCCTCGTCCGCGAGGACCCGCTCCAGATCACCGACGCCCCGGACATCGACCCGCCGCACACACGACGCGCCGGACACGGAGCCCGGCGGCCGTACCGTGAGCCGCCACTCCGCGGACGACCGGTCGAGCCGCAGCCGCAGGGCGTCGTGGTGGTCCAGGAGTTTCTGTACGGCGGCGACCAGCCGGTCCTCACGCACCCCGCCGGGGACCTGGAGCAGCACGGCCTGATGGAACCCGTCGACGGGACCGTCCAGTTCCTGGAGCCACCGCATGATCGGGGTGAGCGGTACGTCGCCGACGCCCGAGGCGGCGTTCGCGGCCTTGGCCCGCGTGGTCTCACGGGCGGCCCCGGCCAGCGCCGTGACGGTCTTGTACTCGAAGATGTCCTGCGGGGTGAGGACGAGACCCGCCTGACGCAGCCGGCTGACCAGCTGGATCGACATGATGCTGTCGCCGCCGAGGTCGAAGAAGCTGGCGTCGAGGGGGACTTCGGGCCGCCGCAGAACCTCGGAGAACACCCACGCGACCTGCTCCACCCGGCTTTCGGCGGCGGGCGTCGCCACGGGTGCCTCGGGAGACGCCGGCTCCGGCCCGACGGGCTCGGTGGGCACGACGGGTGCGACGGGTGCGACGGGCTCGGTGGGCGCGACGGCCTCGGCGGGCTCCGCGCGCCCGGCCGGGGCGACGGCTTCGACGGGCGCGGCGACCGGTGCCGGTGCCGATGCGGTGGGCTCCGATGTCACGGCGGGCTCCCGCACGACGGCGGGCTCCGGCGCCACGGCGGGCTCCGCGTCGCGGTCGAGCTTGCCGCTCGGGGTGCGCGGCAGCGACTCGGCGAGCCGTATCTCACCCGGGACCAGATACGCGGGCAGCCGCTCGGCGGCCCACCCCCGCAGCGCCTCCGGATCCGGACGCCCCGCCCCGGTCACCGGCACCGCGTAGGCGACGAGCCGTGCGTCACCGGCCGCGTCCTTCCGTACCGCGGCCATGGCCTCGCTCACCCCGGGGTGCGTGGCGAGTACGGTCTCCAGCTCGCCCGGCTCGATCCGGAATCCGCTGACCTTGACCTGCGCGTCGGCCCGCCCCAGGAAACGCAGTTGCCCGTCCTCGCCCCAGAGGGCGAGATCACCGGTCCGGTACATGCGACCGCCGGGCGGACCGAACGGATCGGCCACGAAGCGTTCCGCGCTCAGTCCCGGCCTGCCCAGATAGCCGCGGGCCAGCCCGGCACCCGCCAGATACAGCTCACCACGCCGACCCGGCTCCACCGGCTGGAGCGCCCCGTCGAGTACGTACGCCCGCACATGCGTCAGCGGACGGCCGATGGGCGGCGCACCGCCGGACAGCGAGTCGCCGGACAGCGGTTCCCCTGACGGGAGTTCACCGGACGGGGATTCGTCGGAGGACCAGGCCGTGGCGTACACGGTGGCCTCGGTCGGTCCGTAGACATTGAGGAGCCTGCTGCCCGGCATGGTCCGCGCCACGCGGGAGGCGAGGGAGGCCGGGAGCGCCTCCCCGGCCATCGCGAGCGTCTTCGTGGACAGCTCCACGCCGCCGAACTCCATGAGCTTCGCGAACACGGAGGGAATCGCGCACAGCAGCCCGCCCGACCAGCGCGGCGGGTCGCCGTCGAGCAGCGAGAGCAGATTGCCGACCACCTCGACACTGCCGCCGGTGGCCAGCGCGGGGAAGATCTCGGCCACCGACACATCGAAGCTGAACGAGGTGGCGGCCAGCGTGTGCGCGAGCGCCTGCGCGCCGAACTCGGCGGCCACCCAGGCGATCAGCGGCACGACCCCGCGATGGGCGACGACGACACCCTTCGGCGTACCGCTGGATCCCGACGTGTAGATCACATACGCGGGATGCGCGGGCAGCAGCGGCGCGGCACGGTCCGCGTCGGTGGGCGGCTTCGGGGAGCAGCGCTCCAGTTCGCCGGCGGTCCTCGCGTCGTCCAGTACGAGCACCTCGCCCGGAAGGCCCTCGGTGTCCCGGCCGGCGCCCGCGGCGTCGGTCACCACACACCGGGGCCGCGCGTCCTCGATCATGAAACGGATCCGCTGCGCCGGGTAGGCGGGGTCGAGCGGCAGATACGCGGCGCCGGTCTTGAGCACCGCCAGCATCGCGACGATCGCCTCGGTCGACCGGGGCAGCAGCAGCCCCACCACCCGCTCGGGTCCGGCCCCCCGGCGGATCAGCAGATGGGCCAGGCGATTGGCCCGCTCGTGGAGTTCGCGGTACGTGAGCCGGGTCGTACGGTCCCGGACGGCGATCGCGTCGGGGTGCCGGGCCGCCGCGGTCTCCAGCAGGTCCGTGAGCGTGCCCTGCTGAGGGCGCCGCTCCACGGCCCCCGTCCAGCCGCGTACGGTCGCCCGCAGGCCGGCGTCCAGGAGATCGAACGTGCCGACCGGCAGGCCGGGGGCGGCCACGGCGGCGGACAGCAGACGCCCGAAACGCTGTCCGTGGGCCGTCAGCTGGGCAGCGGTGTACCGGTCGTTGGCGCCCTCGAAGGCGATCCGCAGACGGGTGTCCCCGGGCAGCTCGTCGATCACCACGCGCAGATCCTGGACCGGCTCGCGGCCCACCCTGCGGATGACGGCGGGCAGCGCGCCGAACCGGATCTCCGGGCCGGGGGTCCGGATGTCGGCGACGGGCCCGTAGAGCCGCGGGCGGCTGCCCGGCAGTCCCAGCTCCCGGCACAGCTCCGCGTGCCGCAGCCGCTGACGCGCGCGGACCCGGCGGCTCTCCTGGGCCGCCCGCTGGACGAGCTGGCCGAAGCCCGTACCGGGGCGCACCGTCAGCCGCAGTGCCGCGATGTCCTCGGCGGCGCCCGGCACGCGCTGGGAGAGCCGGGTCGGCCGTCCGTCGACCGGCAGACCGAGCACGAGGTCCGTATCGCCGCTCATCCGGTGTGTGTACGCCGCGACGGCGGCCAACAGCACGGCCCGGGACGGGGTGCCGCTGTAGCGGGCCGCCGCGCGCACCCGGTCGGTGTCGGCGGCGGTGAGGACGAACGGGAGCCCGGATTCGCCCGGAGCCCCGGCGGAAGCGCCCAGGGCGCCCACAGCGTCCGGCGCCGCTTCCTCGGCGAGGGTCACCGGCTCGGTCCGGCCCGCGACATACTCGCGCCAGAACGCGAGATCCCGCCCGTGGTCGTCCGACGCGCGGTACGCGGCCTCCTCCGTGAGCAGTACCGACGGTGAGACCAGCGCGGAGTCCTGTAGCGGCCGGCCCTCGGCACGCGCCGTGTAGACCTCCGCGACCCGGCGGGTGATCAGCGAGCAGCCGAAGCCGTCGAGCACCGAGCGGTGATGCCGGTGGAACCAGTGGAAGCGGTGCGCGGAGAGGCGGATCAGCGCCTGTGCCGACGCCGCGTTCCCGGCCGGACGGTCCGACCGGGCGAGCTGGGCCCGTACCCACTCCTCCGCCGCGGCCACCGGATCGGGCTCGGCGCCGACGTCCACCAGCGGCAACGGCAGGCTGTCGGCGGACTCCAGGATCGGGGCCTCCCGCGTACCGGGCTCGCTCCCCGGCAGCCGCAGGCGGAGCGCGTCGCTCTCCTGGACGACCTGGGCCAGCGCCTTCTCGAACGCCGAGACGTCCAGGGCGCCGTGGATCTCCACGACCTCCGCGGCGTACAGGCCCGGCTCCCGCGGACCGTCCGGCGAGCCGCGCCAGACCTCCCGGCCCGCGGCGGACATTGCGGTGCGCGCACTCTGGTGGTCAGCCATGGCTGGCTCCTCCCCGCGAGACGAGATGGTGTTCCGGACGCTGCCTCTGCTCCGGGTACTGGTAGAAACCGCGGCCGGACTTGCGGCCGACACTGCCTTCCGCGACATGACGGGCCAGCAGGGCGCATGGCCGGAAGCGTTCGTCGCCGGTGAACTCGCGCAGCACTTCGAGTGAGTCGAGTACGGTGTCCAGCCCGATCAGGTCCGCCGTACGCAGCGGCCCCATCGGGTGGCCGAAGCAGTCCTGGAAGATACGGTCCACCGTCTCGGCGTCGGCCGTTCCCTCGCCCAGCACGGTGGCGGCCTCGTTGAGCGTCAGCATCAGCACGCGGTTCGTCACGAAACCGGGCGCGTCACGGACCACGAGGGCCTGCTTGCCGATCTCCGCGAGGAGGTCCACGGTCCGCCGGACGGTCCCCTCACTGGTCCGGGGCGCGCGGATGACCTCCACGGCGTCCTTGAGGGGGGCCGGGTTCATGAAGTGGGTGCCGATCACCCGGTCGGGACGGCCGGTGAAGGATCCGAGCCGGGTGATCGGGATGCACGAGGTACAGGACGCGAAGACCGTGTCGGGGCCGCACACCTGGTCCAGCTGCCGCAGGATCTCCTCCTTGATCGGCACCTTCTCGCGCGCGCACTCGACCACGAAGAAGGCGGGTGCCAGGTCGGAGAGCTTCTCCGACCAGACGACACGCGCCTCGGGGGACGGAGAGGAGGGCGCGGGCGTCCCGCCTCCGGCCCCGGTACCTCTGCCCGAATCCGTACCTGAGTCTGCGTCTGTTCCGGCTCCGGCTCCGGCTCCGGCTCCGGCTCCGGCTCCGGCTCGGGCTCCGGCTCCGGTTGATGCGGAGGAGCGACGCCGCAGCAGCTGCGCCATCCGCACCCCCGCCCGGAGGCGGGCCGGGCCGGTGCCGAGGGCCGCCGGGTCGGGATCGACGACCACCACGGGGTACCCGGCCTCCGCGAAGCACTGCGCCACGCCGATCCCCATCGTTCCGGCACCGACGACGCCCACGGGCGTGCCGGTGGCGATGGCCGGCTCACTGTCCTTGCGTTCGCGCACGGTTGCGGATCTCCTTCGGCTCTGTCCGGGATGTCAGTCGGCGAGTGACGCGGTGGCGCTGAACCACAGGCGCGACAGGGGCGAGTCGGGCTCACGGATGGCGGCGCGCACGAGGGCGACCAGGTCGTCGGCGAAGGCGGTGACCGTCGAGGCGTCGAACATCTCGGTGCGGTACTCGACCGACACCTGCAACGCGCCCGGCTCGGGGCCCTCGACGACGGACCAGGCCAGATCGTGGACCGCCGTACCGGTGGGCAGGGTGAGCCGTCCCGCCTCCTCCCCCGGCCACCGCACGGCACCGGCCTCGACACCGGCCGCGGAGCCGAGCGCCGCGGGCAGGCGGTGGTGGGCGAAGACGACATCGAAGAGCGGCGCGCGCCCCGGTTCCTGGGGCACGCCGGCCGCGCGGACGATATCGGCGATCGGCACATCCCGGTGGCTCTCGGCGTCCGCGACCACCCCGCGGATCCGCTCGGTGAGCAGGTCGTAGGAGGGATCGTCGGCCAGCGCGATACGCAGGGGCAGGGTGCGCGCGAACGCGCCGATCAGTTCGTCCGTGCCGGGCCGCTCCGGGCCGTCTCCCGTTCCCCCGGGGGCCCGGCCCGGCGTCGTGGTGAGCCCGATGACCGCCTCTTCGGTCTCGGAGCGCAGGGCGAGGAGCGTGGCGATGCCCGCGAGCAGCCCCTCCCGGGCCCCGGCCCGGCTCAGTTCGACGGCGAGTTCCTCCGGAACCCGGAAGGTGTGGGCGGCGCAGGCGCCCGTACCGGCGAGGGGGCGCGGCCGGTCGGCGGGCAGGCCGGAGGCGTGCAGCCCGGCGAGGGTGCGCTTCCAGTGACCGCGCCGGCCGTTGAGCGGACCGTCCGCGAGCGGAAGCGAGTCGTCCTGCCCGCGCGCGTGGTCCGCGTACCGGAACGGGAGTTCGGGCAGTGCGGGCAGACGCGCCGGGTGTCCGCGCAGCCGTGCGCCGTAGAGGGCGAACAGGTCCCGGAAGAACACACCGGGCTGTCCTCCGTCGTAGGCCGTGGGGTGAGTGGTCACCACAAGGATGTGCTCGGTGCGGCCCGTGGTGATCAGCAGCGCGCGCAGCGGGCGGCCCGCCACCGGGTCCAGGGACCGCCGCCCCTCGGCCAGGGCGAGTTCGCGTGCGGCGGCCGTCGGTTCGTCGCGGCCGGAGGTGTCGACGGCGGTGAAGAAGTCACCGCGCAGGGGGCGCAGCACCGCGTGCCGCTCGGCCAGTTCCTGGAACGCGGTCCGCAGCCGTGCTCCGTCCACCTCGCCACGCAGTTCCACGCAGACGCCGACCGGGTCGCCGGGAACGCCGGACGGGACCGGCAGGTCCGGGGCGGCGGCCTCGACGACGGCCGGCACGGTGACAGCCGGATCGGTGACGGTCGGCGGGGCGACGGTCGGCTCGGTGACGGTCGGTTCGGCGACGAACGGATCGGTGACGAACGGATCGGTGACGATCGGGACGCCGGCAGTCCGCTGGGCAGGGGCCGGCTGGACGGGAATCTCCCCGTACGGGGTGTCCTCGTCCGCCGCGACGGCGCGCAACAGCTCGGTCAGCGATGCCGACAGCGCCTCGACCGTACCCGCGTCGAAGAGCTGTGTGGCGTACTCGATCACCACGTCGAGTGATTCCTCGCCCGCCCGCTCGGCGACGACCACCGTGAGGTCGAACTTGGCCGTGCCCTTGGGCAGTCCGGGGAAGTAGGGACCGGTGTCCTCGTGCCCGGCCGCACCGAACAGGTCCTCGCCGAACGCCAGGCCCGCCGGCAGCGTCTGGTGGACGTACATCACGTCGAAGATCGGGTTCCGGCTGGGATCACGCTCCGGTGCGACCTCGCGCACGATCTTGTCGAACGGGATCTCCTGATGGTCCAGCGCGCCCAGCACCACACCCCGCACCTGCCGCAGCAGTTCCCGGAAGGTCGGATCACCGGAGAGGTCGGAGCGCAGGGCGATGGTGTTGTTGAAGAAGCCGAGCAGACCCCACAGTTCGGGGCGGCTGCGGCCGATGGTCGGCGTGCCGATCACGATGTCCCGCTGACCGGACCAGCGCGCGAGCAGCACTTTGAGGCCGGTGAGCAGCACCATGAAGAGCGTGGCGGTCTCCCTGCCGCCCACGGCCCTCAGTCCGTTGACCAGGTCACCGGGGAGGGTGAACCCGTGGGACGCCCCGGCGAAGTCCATGCGTGTGGCACGCGGCCGGTCGGTGGGCAGTGCGAGGGCGGGGGGATTGTTCAACCGCCCGCGCCAGTAGTCGAGTTCGCCGTCGAGCCGGGAGCCCTCCAGCAGTTCCCGCTGCCAGCGCGCGTAGTCCCGGTACTGCACGGGCAGCGGGTCGAACCGGTGTACGCGGCCCTCCAGCCGGGCCGTGTAGAACGCCAGGAACTCCTTCATCTGGATCTGGGGTGCCCAGCCGTCGTTGACCGCGTGGTGCATCGCCCAGCAGAAGAGATACTCCTCGTGCGCGACGCGTACCAGCGTCACCCGGACCAGCGAATCACGGGCGATGTCGAACACCCAGCCGGTCTCGGTCCTGATGATCGCGCGCGCCGCGGCCTCGGGGTCCGGGTCGCCGGTGACGTCCTCGTACCGGAAGAAGTCGCCCAGCTCCGGGCGGATCACGAGCCGTGGCCGTCCGTCGGCCTCGACGAAGTTGGACCGCAGGGTCTCGTGCCGCTGGGCGAGATCCTCCCAGGCGAGCCGGACGGCGTCGGGAACCAGCGGGCCGCGGTGGCGTGAGACGCCGGGCAGGTTGTAGAGCGTGGTGGTCGGGTCCAGCTGGTGGTGGAACCACATGCGTTCCTGTCCGTACGACAGCACCAGTTCCTCGCCGGGGAGGATCGGTGGCAGCGCGTGGCCGTCGTCCTGGGCGGCGGGCACCGCGGCCGACGGCTCCGGCCGTGTCCCGTCTTCCGGCGGGGCCTGCGGCAGCCGGGCCGAGAGGGCGTCGGCGAGGTCGCCGACGACGGGATGGTCGTAGATGTCGACCAGCTTGAGGTGGGCACCGTAGCGCCGCTCCATCCCCTGGACGAGCTGGAGCCCGATGACGGAGTTCCCGCCGATGGCGAAGTAGTCGGCGTCGGCGGGGACTTCGTCCGCGCGGAGCAGGTCGGTGAGGGATTCCCGGAGCCAGCTCAGCACTGTCTGCGGTCCGGCCGGCGCACTCGGACCGGGCCCGGACGACCGCGCGGGCGCGGCGGGTGCGGGGTCGGCGGGCACGGACACCGGCGCGGGTACGGGGGACTCGGGGGCCGCGGGCACAGGAGCCGGAGCGGACGCCGGAGCGGATGTCGGAACGGCCCTGGGCGCGGGAACGTGCGCGGGCGCGGAGACATGAACAGGCCCGGGGGCGCCGGCGGGCGCCGGGACGTGGACGGGTTCACCGGCGGGCGCCGGGGGCGGCACCGCCTCGGCGGCCCTCGTCGCCGGCGCGGCGGCTCCGAAGCCCTCGAAGGAGATGATGTCGCCGACGGGCCGCGCCCAGCAGCGGACGCCCCTGAGCCGGTGGCCGGGCAGCGGGACCCGGTGTCCGGCGCCGCCCCCGCGCTCACCGGCCGCCACCGTCAGCGCGGACCAGTCGGGGTCCCACCCCAGCTCGTAGAGGTGCCCGAGCACGTCGCACACCCCGTCCGTGCCGGAGTCCAGGGTGAGGACGGAGGCACCGGCGCGGCCGTGCAGATACTCCGCCAGCCGCTCGCCCAGCTCACCACGGGCCGCCAGCTCCACGAACACGACGGGTCCGCCCGCGAGTTGTTCGTCCGCCGCCGCCCTCAGCTGTTCCAGCCGGAGCGCCTTCCCGGCCACGGCCGGGTCCTGGCCGCTCGTCGCCCGCTCCAGCGTCGCGGTGTCGGCGGGCGTCAGGGTGTCCCGAAGATGCCGGACGGTATACCGGGAGATCCCGGAACTCATCAGTCCGTCGGGGGCCACTCCGGCCCGGGTCAGCCGGGTGTACGCGGCGAGCTGGCCCCGCACCATCGTGGCGCGGTCGGCCGGTACGGGCAGCCGCTCGGGCAGCGGGCCCGGGAGCGGGCCCGTCTCCGGCGCCCGGCCGGGGTCGGCGTCCCCGGAGAACAGGAACACCACCCGGGGCGCGGCGGCGGACCGGCCCTCGGTCCTGCCCGCCCGCGGTGACGCGGCCGTGGCCGGGGTGTCCAGCCGCTGCCAGGTGGCCTCCGCGGCCAGTCTGACGGCCAGTTCGGTGGTCCGGCGGGCGACCGCGCCGACCCGGTGGGGATGGTGCTCCCGTCCTTCGTTCAGCGTTCTGGCGACATCGGCCAACGGCTGTGTGCTGTGGCGCAGTTCGAGCGAGAGCCGTTCGCACAGGGCGATCAGTTCGGCGGGCGTACGGGCGGATACGCCGACCAACCGCGCGGCGTCGGTGTCCGGTCCGCCGGCCGCTCCGTCGGCCGCGTCGGCGCAGGTGTCCGCCGCACGCGGCCGTACGGCCGTCGCGGGCGCCTGCTCCACCACGCAGTGCGCGTTGACCCCACCGAGGCTGAACGAGCTGACCCCGGCGCGGCGCACCTCGTCGCGCCAGGGCCGGAGCGATGTCACGACGTCGAGGCGGGCACCCTCGAGATCGACCTCGTCCGCCGCCCGTTCGAAGTGCAGCGAGGGGTACAGCTCACCGTGCCGCACGCTGAGGATCGTCTTGACCAGTCCGGCGATTCCGGCGGCGTGGTCCAGGTGTCCGAGGTTGGTCTTCACGGAACCGACCGCGAGGCCGCGGCGGTCGCCGGGGCGGGCGAGCGCCAGCCCCTCCGCCTCGATGGCGTCGCCGAGCCGGGTGCCCGAGCCGTGTGTCTCGACGTACCCGGCCGTCCCGATGTCCAGGTCCGCGCTGCGCCACGCCTTGCGGATGACCTCCGCCTGGGACCGGGCGCTCGGCGTGCTGATGGTGGCGGAGTGCCGGCCGTTGTGTACGACGGCGCTGCCGCGGATCACGGCGTGGATGAACGCGCCGTCCGCCAACGCCCGCTCCAGGGTGGTGAGCAGCAGGACCGCACCCCCCTCGCCGCCGCCCGCTCCGTCCGCGGCGTGGTCGAACGCCCGGGATCTGGCGGTCGGCGAGCTGATGCCGGGGAAGGCCGCCACGGTCGCGGCGGGCGCGACGACATGACGCAGGCTCACCCCGCCGGCCACCGCGTACTCCGCGTCGCCGTCGCGCAGTTCGCGGCATGCCTGGTGTACGGCGACGAGCGAGCCGTTGCAGCCGGTGTCGACGCCGTAACAGGGCCCTGTCAGCCCGAAGATATGGGAGATCCGGGCGGGCAGTATGCAGGGGACGTTGCCGATCATGCTCAGTGTGCCGTGCTCGCGGACCAGCGGCGCGTAGCCGTTGCTCGGGGAGCTGAAGATCACGGCGGTCTGGCTGTCGCGCAGGCCCGAGGGGGCGTATCCGGCGTTCTGCAGGGCCTCGTGGGTGAGTTCGAGGGCGATCCGGTGCTGTGGGTCGGTGACCTCCGCCTCGCGCCGTGACAGACCGAAGTACTCATGGTCGAAGAGATCGATCCGGTCGAGATACCCCAGTTCCGGGTAGTCCGCGGAGGGGTCAAGACAGGTGGACTCGACACGTTCCCGCGGTATGGGGCGCACCGAGTCGACGCCGTTCCGCAGATTCGCCCGGAACGCGTCGAGGCTGTCCGCCTGCGGAAAGCGCGTGGCGATGCCGATGACCGCGACGGCCGGTCGCGCCCGCGTCGTGCCGTCGTGCGCCGTCACCGCGTCTCCCCGCGTCGCGCGGTCCTCGCGCGTCGCGTCGCTCCCGTACGCCGTGCCCGTCCCGCTCATGTCGCCATCCCGTTCATGCAGCACCCTGCCTTCACAGCTCATAAGCGGTCGGGGTTGTGAGGTCTTCCGGCCGAGCGTCCGTGTCCGTGCCCGTGCCCACGCGGCTCGTGATCGCGTCCGCCTGGGCGGAGATGGTGATGAGGTCGAACAGCTCTCCCATGCGCAGCACTCCGGGCCACCGCTGATTCAGCCGGGCGTGCAGATCGATGATCTTGAGGGAACTGCCGCCGACCGCGAAGAAGTTGTCGTCGGCCCCGGTGTCGGAGTGTCTGAGCACGGCCGCCCAGATGGCTCCGACGCTCCGCCGGTGGCCGGTCCACGCCTCCCAGGGGGAGTTCTCGCGCGTCGCGCCCGCGAGCCGGCCGTCGGCCGGATCCCCCGCCGCGCCGCCCTCGGGGCCGCCCGCCGCGACGAGGTCGCGCAAGAGCGCCGTACGGTCGGCCTTGCCGCTGCTGTTCAGCGGCATCCGCGCGACCGGCACGAACACGGTGGGCACGGCCTGTTCCACCAGATGTCCGAGGCAGTGCCGACGCAGTACCATCCCGCCGGGCGGCGTGACCTGGGGCCCGGCGGGCGTGACGAAGGCCGTCAGACGCGGTTCGTCGTCCTCGGCCGGTTCGCAGACCACCACCGCCTGGCCGATGGCGGGATGGCGCTCCAGGACGCTCTCGATCTCGCCCAGTTCGATACGCGTGCCACGGATCTTCACCTGGAGATCGGTTCTGCCGTGGTAGTGCAGCGCGCCCCGTTCGTCGACGAGGGCGAGATCACCGGTGCGGTACAGGCGCGCTCCCGGCCGCCCGAACGGGTCCGCGACGAACCGCTCGGCCGTTCTGCCCGGTTGTCCGGCGTAGCCGAGGGCCACGAACGCGCCGCCGATGTACAGCTCGCCCTCCACCCCGGCCGGTACCTCGCGCAGCCGGTCGTCCAGTACCCATGCCTCGGCGCCCGGCCAGGGCCGGCCGATGGGGATCCGTGGCCGGGAGGCGTCCGGGTCGGGCTCGACGGTGCAGGAGATGATCGTCTCGGTGGGGCCGTACTCGTTCGCCAGCCGCACGCCGGGCAGCCGCTCGTGGTGGGTGCGCACCAGCTCCGGCGTACAGACCTCGCCCGCGACCACCACCAGCCGCAGGGAATCGGGGAGCAGCCGGCTCTCGTCCAGCAGCGCCCGGTAGTAGGAGGGGACGACGATGAGGTGGGTCGTCCGGTGTGCGCCGGCCAGCCGGGCGAGTTCCCGGACCTGCCTCAGCTGCCGCAGATCGGGCAGCAGCAGTGTGTGGCCGTTGCGGAACGACCAGAACATCCCGCCGAGCATGCCGTCGAACGACAGCCGCATCGCCATCAGGAAGGTGGAGGGTTCGGTGCCGTAGACCCCGGCGCGGGAGCCGATGGACGCGGCGAGCTGGGCGCGGCTGACCATGACCCCCTTGGGGAGCCCGGTCGATCCCGAGGTGTAGACGAGGTAGGCGGGGGCGTCCTCGGAGACCGGCGGGTACCCCTCGTCCACGTCGGCGACGCGCGCGCCCGTCTCGATGAGGTCGGGTATCCGGAGTCCGGCGGCTTCGAGCCGCTCCGGCGGGTCCGCCAGGCCCGTCATGGCCGGGTCGTCTCCGGTGTTCAGCACCACCGCGCAGTCGGTGTCCCGGAACAGCGCCCGTACGCGCGAGGCCGGCAGGTCGGGTTCGAGCGCGGCCCAGGCGGCGCCGATCCGGAGCGCGGCGAGTACCGCGATCACGGCGAGGGCGCTCTGCTCGACGCGGATGCAGATGACCCGGCCGGGCCGCGCGCCGCGCTGCCGCAGGAGCTGGGCGAGCCCGGCCGAGGCGTGGTCGAGTTCGCGGTAGGTGAGGACCGCTTCCCCGACGATGAGGGCGGTCGTCCCCGGGGAGCGGGCGGCTTGCTGCCGGAAGGCGGCCAGGATCGGCCCGTGTTCGGTCATGATCGGCCTCCGTCCGGTCTCGGTCGCACCCTGTTCAGTGACGACCGGATCCTGTCCGGTCGCGGTCGGCCCCTGCTCTGTCGCGGTCGTGCCCTGCTCTGTCGCGGTCGTCCCCTGGGCGCGGGGCCCAGCGGCTCCGTCGCGGTCGCGCGCGTCGCTGTACACCACCGTCTCCCCCTTCTCACTCCACGCCGGTGATCACACGGGTATGGCTGTGGTGCTCCGGAGCCGGACGGTCCTGATCGACCGCGAGCACCATGTGGCCCTCCTCGGTGGCGACCGGCCGATACCCCGCGAACCGGAGCGTGACCAGCATGTTCCGGTTGACGTCGGTGGGCACGAAGTGCGCGACGGGCCGGCGGCCCTCCGCCAGCGCTTCCCTGACCAGATGGTTGAGGAGGACGCCGCCCACTCCCCGTGACGCGACCCGGCAGGACATCAGCATCAGCCGCAGGACCGAGTCCGCGGGCGTGAGTTCGGTGACGGCCAGGCCGATGATCCCGTAGTCGCCGAACCGGTCGCTGAGCCGCGCCACCCGCACCTGATGGTCCGGCGAAGCGCTGAGCGCCCGCAGTTCGTCCGCGTCGTAGGTCAGACCGGTGCTGTTGAGCTGATGGGTCCTGACGGTCAGTTCGCTGGCCCGGGACAGGTCGTCCTCGGTGGCCGGCCGCAGCCGCATGACCAGGTCGAGCGAGGCGAGGAAGGCCTGCCGGTCCTCGCCGAACTCCTCTTCGGCCTCCCGGCGCCGCCACTCGGTGCGGTAGAGCGCGCGTCGGCGGGACCCCTCCTCGGTGACCTGCGCCGGCTGGAATTCGGCGCGGTCCGGGAGCCGGCCGACCTCGTCGGCCGGGTAGCAGCGGACCATGGGCAGCGCCGCCTCGACCTCGGCACGTTCCGCCGGGTCGTTGTCGACGAACGCGAGGGTGTCCAGACCGATGTTGAGGGTCTCGGCGATACGGCGCAGCGCGCCGGACTTGGCACCCCAGCCGACCTGCACCGCGCAGAACCAGTCGTCCAGGCCGCGTTCCGTCAGATGGCGGGTGACGGCGGTGTGTTCGCTGCGGCTGGCGGCGGCGTGCAGGATGCCCCGCTTGTCCAGTGCGCTCAGGGTCTCCAGCGCCTCGGGGAACGGCTCCGGGTCGTCGTTCTCCAGTACGACCCCGTCCCACAGCGTGTCGTCGAGGTCCCACACCAGGCACTTGACGACGGGAGCGGGAGCGGTCAGCGGGGCGCGCGCCGGGGCGCCCTGGTCCGCCGTCATACCGGCTCCCCGGGGTGTCGTGTGGCGGAGGCGGGCGGCGTGCCGAACTGACGCAGAAGGCGATCGGCTATGTGGAGTTCGGACACGTGCTGCGCTCCTTCGATGATCTCCATGACCTTGGCGTCCCGGAAGTGGCGCCCCGGTCTGCTGTCGGGCTCGCAGCCGGCCGAGCCGAGGATCTGTACGGTGTCGCGGCTGACCGAGGCGGCGGCAGCGGCGGCCGCGTACTTGGCGACGATGGTCTCCGTGACGCCCCTGCCCGCACCCGGCGCGCGGAACTCCGCCGCCCGGCGGGCCAGTTCACGCGCGCCCGCGGTCTCCACCGCGCAGCGGGCCAGCAGCGACCGGACGAGTTGGTGGTCGGCGAGCGGCACGCCGCCCTGGGAGCGGGTGGCGGCGTGCGTGGCCGCGTCGGCGACACACGCCTCGGCCATGCCCACGCATCCCCAGGCGACCGTGAAGCGGCCGTGGTCGAGCGCGGTGGCCGCGACATGGGACAGCCCGAGCCCCGGCGGGGCGACGAGATGGCTCCGGGGGACCCGTACCGCGTCGAAGGTCACATGCGCGATCCGCGCGGCGCGCATACCGAGCTGGCCGGTCACCGGCTCCCGGCTCACGCCCGTACGGCCGGCCTCGACGAGCACGGTGGCGGGCTTGCCGCGGCTCTTCCCCAGTACCAGGAAGACATCGGCCACCTCACCGAAGGTGATCCACTTCTTGCGGCCGCTCACCTCGATGTGCGCGCCGTCGCCGGAGTCCTCGATACGGGTCTCCACGGCCCCGAGCGCGCTGCCGGCCGCCTGTTCCGTGGCCGCGAAGCCCGCGGTCAGCTCACCGCTCGCCAGCCTCGGGAGCCAGTGGGCGCGCTGCTCCCGGGTGCCCCAGCGCGCCAGCGCCGCCGCGACCATGCCCTGGACGGTCAGCAGCCCGCGCAGGGCGCTGCACACCCCGCCCAGGTGTGCGGCCACTTCGCCGAGCGCCGCGGGGCCGAGGCCCGCTCCCCCGTACCTCCGGGGCAGGTCGGCGCCGAGCAGTCCCGCCGCGGCCATGTCCTCGCGTACGGAGCCGGGCAGTCCGCCGGTCCGGTCCCAGACGGCGGCCGGGCCCCGTACCCGGGCGGCGAGTTCGGCCGCCACGTGTACCAAGGACTCGTCCGCGGCGGCGGGTTGTCCGTCCCCCGGCCGGCCGCCGGCCGCCGGCGCGTCGTGCATCAGGGTGTCGGCCGGCGGCCCGGCTCCGGGCGGCGCGGCGTCAGGCACCCTGGTCATGGGTTTCCGTCAGCCGGCCGGACCCGGTCTTGCGGAGCACGAACTCCGTGATACGGGTGGCAGTGCGGAAGCTGTCCAGGTCGAGGTCCTCCACCTCCACGGTGAACGAGAAGCGCTCCTCGACGAAGGTCACCAGTTCCAGCGCGAAGAGCGAGTCCGCGAGGCCCAGGGCGAAGTAGTCGTCGTCCGGGCCGATCGGCCGGCGGAGCGCCGCGGTCAGGAATTCCGTGACCTCTTCGGTGATGCCGTTCACGCCACACCCTCCTGTGGTCCTATCTCGACCAGCAGCAGACTCCAGGCGGCTACCGGACTGGCATTGATCAGTACGACGCGGTCCCCCGTGGCGAGTTCCTTGCGCTCCAGGGCCGTGTAGAGGTTCAGGAAGACATCGTTCGAGCCGAGGTGTCCGTAGCGCCGGAGGTTCTCCCGGCAGACGGGCAGGATGTCGATGCCGAGGGATTCCTCGGTGAAGGTGAAGCTGCCGGCGGACAGGTTATGGCTGAGATATCCGCGGATGTCCGCCGGGCGCAGACCGTTGCGTTCCAGGACCTCGCGCAGCATCGCCGCGAGCGCGCCGCGTGTCTCCATGGCGAGCCGGAAGGAGTAGGTGGCCGGGTCGCCGCACTCCTCGCGCCACTGCGCGGTGGGCCGGTCCCGGTACTTCACCTGGAAGAGGTCCCAGTACTGGCCGTTCGTCCGCTGCGCGATGTCGAGGATCCGGACGGGCCCGCGGCGGGAGAGCAGCAGTGCCTGCCCGCCGTCGCCGTTGATCGTCACGGGATGGCGGTAACGCACCGCCGCGGCCGGTTTGCTGCCGTGCACGACCAGGACGTTGTCCAGCGCGGCGTCCCCGGCGAGCAGTCCGCGGGCGGTGATCAGCGCGGCGCTGATCGAGACACAGCCGAGCCCGCCCACCGTGAGGGCCGTCGCCGCACCGGCACCGAGCAGATGCTGCAGCCGGGTCACCTCGGAGCTGAGCAGGGTCTCCGGTGCCCGTGACTCGACCATGATCAGGGCTCCCAGCTCCCGGGCGTCCACCCCGGAGCGGTCGAGCACACGGCGCGCGGCGTGCTCGCAGAGGTCCACCGCGCTCACCCGGTCGTCCGCCCGTACGGTGTCGATCCCCAGGCTGCCGCGGGTGCGGAGTTCGGTCTCGTCCCAGGCCGCCAGTCCGCCGACCGGCACGACCGGCTCCGGCAGATACCAGGCGGCCTCGCGTACGGCGAGCGGTGCCGTGTCACCGCGCTCGGCTGGATCGGTCACGCGCGCTCCCTCTCGGTCCTGAGTGGCGGGAATCCTGGGCTTCTGAGCATCGGCGCTGTACTGACCATCGGCGCTGCCGGGCAAAGGAGTTGGGGAGAGCGGCGGGAACAGCCCACGGGCTGTGTTCGCTGGACCGATCACCACACCGTGCGGTCGGATGTAAGCACCGACCCAACCCCGGGTCATATGACGCAGGTCACATCGAAATGAGGAACGAGAGCGTCCATTTCCTGACATACATCACGCCCGGCCATGACATCCGTCACCGGGGGCCAGGACAGCCCCCTTTCGCGCACACGCCCGCGAGGGACGGCACTTTCCGGCCGACACACTCCCCCGGGGCTGGACTGTGACCCAAATCACTTCTGGGCGATTTGGCTGTGGCCGAATGCTCACCCTTCCTTCGGGCGCCGCGTCCGGGCCGACGCCGTGCGGGGCGAAAGAAAATCTCCGTGAGCCCTGGACCGGAAGGGACCTGTCCGCTTACCTTCTAGACATGCCTGGACAGGTACACAAGCACCATCGCATCGCCCGCGTTCTCGCCGACGAGATCCGCGCCGGCGTCCACACCGACGGCAGCAGACTGCCCGGGGAGCACGCACTCACCCAGCGGTTCGGCGTCAGCCGCACCACCTTGCGGCAGGCGCTCCAGGTCCTCGGTGAAGAGGGGCTGATCTCCACCCACGCGGGGATCGGCTCGTTCGTCACCTTCGACGGGACGCCACTGGACAACCGCCTCGGCTGGACGCGGGCACTCGCCGAGCAGGGCACCGAGCTGACGACCGAGACCCTCCGCTTCGAGGAGGTGACCGACCGGGAGCTGGCCGAGGAACTGGGGCTCGCGTCGAGCGCGTTCATCGCCCTGGACCGGGTCAGACGGCTCGCCGACGGACAGGGCGTGTCGCTCGAACACAGCAGGGTCCCCGCCACCGGCGACCTCTCCGGACTGCCGGAGCGCGGACTCGACGGCGGCTCGCTCAACCGGGCGCTGATCGCCGCCGGCCGTGTCACCGATTCCGGCGAGGGCCTGGTGTCGGTCCGGGGGCTCGACGCGGCGGAGGCCGCCGTCCTGCACCGCTCACCGGGCGAGTCCTTCCTGCGGCTCGCCCAGGTCTACCGGGCCGCCGACGGCTCGGTCGTCGAGCAGGTCACCAGCCTGCTGGACCCCGCCAGATTCGAACTGCGTGTCCGCTCCGGCCGAGGAGACCGACTGTGACCGACCGACTCGACCGCGCCCTGGGCGCGTACTACGGACTCGCCCTCGGCGACGCTCTCGGTATGCCCACGCAGGTGATGTCCCGGGAGGACGTCGTACGGGTCTACGGCACCCTCACCGGCTTCGAGGCCGCCCGCCCCGACAACCCGGTCAGCG
Organism: Streptomyces sp. NPDC088147; assembly: GCF_044741565.1. Taxonomy (NCBI): domain Bacteria; kingdom Bacillati; phylum Actinomycetota; class Actinomycetes; order Kitasatosporales; family Streptomycetaceae; genus Streptomyces; species Streptomyces sp. NPDC088147. The sequence goes on from NZ_JBIUSY010000008.1 coordinate 154,945, forward strand.
CGGGCATGCCGGCCGGCTCCGTCACCGACGACACCGACCAGGCCGTCATCGTCGGCCGGCTGATCGACGAGGGCCGCGGCCGGATCGACCCGCTGCGCCTCGCCCAGGAGCTGCTCGACTGGGAGAAGGAGATGAAGGCCAAGGGCTCCTTCGATCTCCTCGGCCCGTCCACCAAGACCGCTCTGGACGCGGTGGCCCGTGGCGTACCGGCGCGGGAGGCGGGAAGGTACGGCACGACCAACGGCGCCGCCATGCGCGTCACCCCGGTCGGGATCGCCTTCTCCGTCGAACCGCTGGAATCCTTCCTCGACCATGTCGTGGAGTCCTGCCAGGTCACGCATGACACGACCATCGGGATCGCGGGCGCGTCGGCCGTCGCCGCCGCGGTCAGCACCGGTGTCGGCGGGGGCACACTGGGGGAGGCCGTCGCCACCGCGGTGGCCGCCGCCCGTGCGGGCGCGCGTCGCGGACACTGGATCGCCGGGGCCGATATCGCCTCCCGGATCGAGTGGGCGTGGGAGCTGGTACGGGGCCTCCCGGAGGCCGAGGCCCTGGACCGGATCTGCGCGCTCATCGGTACCAGCGTGGCCAGCCAGGAGTCGGTGCCCGCCGCCTTCGCGGTACTCGCCGTGGCCGACGGTGATCCATGGCACGCCGCCCTGCTCGCCGCCGGCCTCGGGGGCGACAGCGACACCATCGGCGCCATCGCGGGCGCGATCGCCGGATCGGTCGCCGGGCTCTCGGCGCTGCCGGCCGAGGCCGTCCGGACGCTCCGTACCGTCAACTCCCTCGCACTCGAACCCCTGACCACCCGGCTGCTCGCCCTCCGCTGAGCCGCCCCGAGACTCTGGGCAGCGCCCGCCTCCGGGCCCCTGCTGCCCCGGGAACCCGCTCCTCCGCTGTCCCCACCCACCCCTTCGCACCGTGCTAGGAGGTTCCGTCATGGCCGCTTCGAAGACGAACGATCGCGTCGGTGCCATCGAGACCCGAGGGATCGAACCGGTCCCCGACCACGAGCGGCACGGCCAGGCCGGCCAGATGTTCTGGACCTGGTTCGCCGCCAATATCAGCATCCTCGGGCTCCCGCTCGGCGCGACCCTCGTCGCCTTCCGCGGCCTGAACATCTGGCAGGCGGTGCTCGTCGCCGTCGTCGGCGCCTTCGGCTCCTTCGCGCTGGTGGGGGCCCTGAGCCTGGCGGGCAAGAAGGGCGGCGCACCGGCGCTCACCCTGTCCCGCGCGGTCTTCGGACAGCGGGGCAACGCGGGTCCGACCCTGATCACCTGGCTGAGCCGGGTCGGCTGGGAGACGATCACCACGACCACCGCGGCGTACGCGCTGCTCGCGCTGCTGGGCATCGCGTTCGGAGTCGGCCGGAACACCGTGCTCACACTCGTCTGTCTGCTGGTCTTCATCGCCTGCACGCTGCTGATCAGCGGTCTCGGCCACGCCACCATCATGTGGATCAACAAGTGGGCCACGGTCGTCTTCGGCGTCCTCAATCTGATCGTGATGGGCTTCCTGGCCGCCACCGTCGACTGGACCGAGGTCCTCGACGCCCCGGCCGGTCCGACCAGCGGTGTGATCGCGGGCATCGGCTTCATCGCGGCGGGCACCGGGATCGGCTGGGCCAACGCGGGTGCGGACTACGCCCGTTATCTGCCCCGCGAGATTCCGGGCAGGCGGCTGATCGTGGCCTCGGCGTTCGGCGCGGGCATCCCGCTCGTGCTGCTGATCTCGCTCGGCTCACTGCTCTCCGCGGGCGATCCGACGCTCGCCACGGCCTCGGACCCGGTCGCCGCCATCAACGCGATGCTGCCCTCCTGGATGGCGATCCCCTATCTGATCGCGGCCTTCGGCGGACTGCTGATGTCGAACCATCTCTCCACCTACTCCGCCGGACTGACGATGATCACCCTGGGGCTGCGGGTGCCGCGCCCGGTGGCCGTCGCCCTCGATGTGGTGCTGATGTTCGCCGGCGGTATCTACTTCATGCTGATCGCCGACGACTTCTACGGCCCCTTCTCCACCTTCCTGACCCTGCTGGCCGTACCCATCTCGGCCTGGATCGGGGTCATCGCGGTGGACTCGCTGCGCGGGCGTACGTACGACTCCGAGGCGCTGATGGACACCACCCGCACCAGCCGGTACTGGTACGCGGGCGGCTTCCACCGTCCCGCCGTCCTCGGCTGGGCCGTCGCCATCGTGGCCGGTCTGCTCTTCACCGAGGCGTCGACGAGCGAGACCGACGTCTGGTTCGCGGGCCCGCTCTCCGACACCTGGTTCGGAGTGAACGGGCTGGGCTGGGCGATCTCGATGGCCGTCGGCGCGGCGGTGTACGCGCTGTCCGGCCGCCGTACCGGCGCCGCGGCCGGCACCGGGGACGAGCCCGTCGCCCCCGGGCTCCAGGAGGCCGGACGATGAGCGGCCGTCTCGTCCTCGCCGGGAATGTCATCGCCGATCTGGTGATCGAGATCCCCGCGCTGCCCGAACGCGGCGGCGACGTCATCGGCACACGCACGGAACTGACCGCGGGCGGCGGTTTCAACACCCTCGTCGCGGCCCGCCGTCTCGGTACGGCAGCGGTCTTCGCCGGACTGCACGGCACGGGGCCGTACGGCGATCTCGTACGCGAGGCGCTCGCCGCCGAACACATCGGAACGCTGCTGCCCACCCGTACCGACGGCGACACCGGCTTCACCGTGGCCCTGGTCGACGGCGGCGGCGAACGCACCTTCGTCACCAGCTTCGGAGTCGACGCGGAACTGACGCGGGCGGATGTCGAGGCGGTCGCCGCGCGGCTCCTCCCCGGCGATGTGGTGCAGCTCTCCGGCTATGGGCTGGTGATGCCGGTCAACGGCCCGCTGCTGTCCCGCTTCGCGGCGGGGCTGCCGGCGGACATCATGGTCTGTTTCGACCCGGCACCGCTGGTGGCCGACATCCCCGAGGCGGTCCTCGCCCCAGTCCTGGCCCGTACGGACTGGCTCAGCGGGAATGCCCGCGAGGCCCGGCTGATGACCGGCCACGAGGATCCGCGCACGGCGGCCGCGGCGCTGCGGGAACGGCTGGCGCCGGGCGCCGGGGTGCTCGTACGGGCCGACAGGGACGGCTGCTGGCTGGCGGCGCCCGGCGAGGCGCCGCGGCATGTGCCGGGGTTCCCGGTCGACGCCGTCGACAGCAACGGGGCGGGGGACGCGCACGTCGGCTCGTTCCTGGCCCTGCTCGGCCAGGGCCACGACCCGCTGACGGCCGCGCGCGGCGCCAACGCGGCGGCGGCGTACGCGGTGGGGCGCCGCGGCCCCGCCACCGCGCCGGACCGCGCGCAACTGGCGGCGTTCCTGGACGGGGACCCCCTGGCGCGGCGGCTGTTCGGCGCGGACGACCGCTGACGGCCGACCGGTTCTCCCGGCCGCCACTCCGGGACGCCGCGCGGTCACCGACGCCATCCGCCGGGACCGCGCGCCCTGGAAGCTCGACGCCACGCCGGGGCGGGCGCAGCTACGCCTGGGCGGGCGTCGTCGCCGTGGCGCAGGCCGGGTGGCCCCAGCCGTCCGGGTTCTTGGCGATGGGTTCGCCGGCGGCGTAGGAGCGCCCACAACGGCAGCGGCCGGGGAACTTGGCGTTGAGTGTCCTCTTCGAGTTCCCCGCGCTGCGCTGCCGCGACGGGGCCGCCTTCGCCGCACCGCCCGCTCCCGCTCCCGAGGCGCGACCACGGGCGCCGCCGGAGCGTACGGTGTCGGGCGCGGCCGGCGGCTCCGGGGAGTCGTACGCGCTGCCCGCGGCTTCCTGGGCGATCGCCGCCTGGCTGGCCGCCCGGTCGGCGAAGTCGTTGAACCGGTCGCCGTTCACCTGGTGCGCGGGCACGTACCGGAATTCCACCGAGCGCCCCGTGAGCAGTGCGTCGATACGGACGACCAGTTCCTGGTTGGCCACGGGCTTGCCCGCGGACGTCTTCCAGCCCTTGCGCTTCCAGCCGGGCAGCCAGGTCGTCACCGCCTTCATGGCGTACTGGGAGTCCATCCGGATCTCCAGCGGGACGCCGGGGTCGGCGGCCGTCAGCAAGCGCTCCAGCGCGGTGAGTTCCGCGACGTTGTTGGTCGCCGTGCCCAGTGGGCCCGCCTCCCACCGTACGGAGGTCCCGTCGCCCTCGGCGATGACCCAGGCCCAGCCGGCGGGCCCGGGATTTCCTTTCGACGCCCCGTCACACGCGGCGATAACGCGTTCAGCCATGCCACCGATCATGCCAGTGCCGCGCGGCCGGCCGAGCACCGCACCCTCGTCGCCCTCGTCTCAGACTCCGGTCAGCCGCAGGACGACCTTGCCCATGGCGTGGCCGCCCTGGCTGATCTCGTGGGCCTTCGCCACGTCGGCGAGCGTGAACTCCGCGGCGATACGGACGCCGAACTTTCCCTCGTCGGCGAGGCGCGCGGCCTTGGCCAGGGCGTCGAACGCCGACGCCGTGGTGGTGACCCGTACGCCGTGCTCGGCGGCGGAGAGATCGGCGATGCTCACCACCCTGTCGGGGGAACCGGTGATCGCGACCAGGTCCGGCAGCCCTCCCTTGCCGACGGTGTCGAGCGCGGCGTCGACCCCGTCCGGGGCCAGGGCGGCCACGCGCTCGGGCAGGCCAGGGCCGTAGGTGGTGGGCTCGGCGCCGAGGGAGCGCAGATACGCGTGGTTGGACTCACCGGCCGTGCCGATGACGGCGACCCCGTCGGCCAGCGCGAACTGCGCGGCGGCACTGCCCACCCCGCCCGCGGCGCCGTCGATCAGCAGCGTCTGTCCGGGGGACGGGCCGAGGAGCTCCAGGGCGCGCGCCGCGGTCTCCGCGCCGAACGCGAGCCCGCCCGCCTGGGACCAGTCCAGCGAGGCGGGCTTCGGGGCGAAGTGGTCCAGGACGGCGAACTGCGCGGAGGTCGCGGCGCCGAGCCCGAACACCTCGTCCCCCACGGCGACCGCGTCGACGCCCTCGCCGACCTCGTCGACGACACCGGCCGCCTCCCTGCCGGGGATCGCGGGCAGTTTCTGCGGCATCAGTTCCTTGAGCTGCCCTGCCCGCGTCCGCCAGTCGACAGGGTTCACCCCGGCGGCGTACACCGCGATGCGGACCTGTCCTGGACCGGCGTGCGGTTCCGGCATGGTGGCCACCCCGAGAACCGACGGGCCGCCGTACTCCGCGTACTCCACTGCCAGCATGTCCGCGCGTCCTCTCGGTTCGGTACCGCCCTCCCCCACCCCCACTCTGTGGCACACCTCTGTGCGGCACATCTCGCGGAGCGGCCGTTCGGCGCCGGCGCCGTACGCACATCCCGTGCGCACGCCGTGCGGACACGGGTCAGGAACGACGCGCGGCGGCACCGTCCAGCGCGGCGGTGAGTCTGCCGAGCGTCCGGTGCAGCGCGGTGAGTTCACCCTCGTCGAAGCCGGTCGAGCTGAGAATCGTCTCGGGCAGTACGCGGGCGCGCCGCTTGAGCGCGGCCCCCGAGGCGGTCGGACGGACGCTGACCGAGCGCTCGTCGCTGCGGCTGCGCTCGCGCACCACGAGCCCGGCCGCTTCCAGCCGCTTGAGCAGGGGCGAGAGGGTCCCGGAGTCGAGGCGGAGGGCGAGGCCCAGCTCCTTGACGGTCAGCACGTCGTGCTCCCAGAGGGCGAGCATCGCCAGGTACTGCGGATAGGTGAGGCCCAACTCCCCCAGAAGCGGCCGGTAGAGCGCGTCGAACGCGCGGGAGGCCGCGTGCAGCGCGAAGCACACCTGCCGGTCCAGGCGCAGCAGCTCCTCCGAGCCCGCCGCCCCGCGTACCGACGGGAGGGATTGTGCCGCCCCGCCTTCCAGGGCTGTGTCCGCTGAGCGATCCATAGAGCCATCGTACTCTTTGGTTGTGTGCAATTGAATTGCGCTACACTATTTCTGCGGGGATCGGCCGGCGCCCCCGTCGCCGACCGGTCCCCCGCCATGCCGCACCACTCTTGAGGAGATCCGATGACCACGACGCACTACACCGCCATCGCCACCGCGAACGGCCGCGACGGCCGGGCCGTCAGCTCCGACGGCCTTCTGGACGTCCAGCTGGCGCCGCCGCGCGAAATGGGCGGCAGCGGCAAGGGCACCAACCCCGAGCAGCTCTTCGCCGCCGGTTACGCCGCCTGTTTCGCCAGCGCTCTGGGCGCGGTCGGCCGGGCGGGCGGTCATGACACCAAGGACGCGTCCGTGACGGCCGAGGTCGGCATCGGCGGCGATGTGGCCTCGGGCTTCGGGCTCTCCGTCGTCCTGCGGGTCGAGCTGCCCGAGCACCTCGAAGGCCCACTGGGCCAGGAACTCGTCGACCAGGCCCACCAGGTCTGCCCGTACTCCAACGCCACTCGGGGCAACATCCCGGTCGAGCTGGTCATCGAGTAGCGGTCCGGACCGTAATGGGTCCGGACCGATATGGGATCCGGACGTTGTGAGGCCCGGACGGTCATGGGCGGCGGCGGTCCAGCCACGCGCGGGTCTGCGCCGCCGCCAGGGCGACGAGGTCCCCCTGGGCCACGTTGAAGTCCATGGCGTGCAGACCGGTCAGTCCCGCGGGCGCGGAGGCGGGGAAGTGCGAGAGGTCCCCGCCGACCTGGAGCCAGTCGGCGCTGGCCGTTCCGTCGGTGGCATGGGTGCACTCCCCCGTGAGCGCGTCGGGGTGGCGGGCGAAGCCCGTGGGCAGGTCCGGGAGCTGGTAGCCGTTCAGGGGCACTGCCAGAGGTCCGTTCGGCAGCAGCGCGCTGCCGCCGATCAGCCGCCGCGTGGGCAGATACAGATCGAGCGGTACGCGGGCGCCGGCGGCCTCGCCGCGCAGCAGCGCCGCCGGGTTGACGCAGACCACGCGGTGACCGGGGCTCGCCGTTCTGCCGATCACGGCGGGCAGGGAGCCCCGGGGCAGGGAGTAGGTGGCGTACGAGACCACACAGCCGGTGGGCATCGGGGCGCCGCCGGGTCGCCGGCAGGCGGGGATGTGCTGGAACGTCGACGCGGGGTCGGCTCCACCGCCCGCGTCCCGGCCCTCGGGCACCTCGATGTTCCCGCCGAGCAGCGCGGCGACGACGAGTTGCCGCCGCACCCCCGGGTGTTCGTCGACGCGCTCCCGCATCAGCGCGGCGGCGACGGCGGTGCCCTGGGAGTGGCCGAGGATGACGACGCCGCGCCGCTCGCCGGTCTCCGGGTCACGGTTGTCATGGGTCCAGTAGTCGTCCCAGGCGTCCCGGATGTCCATGGTGGCCGTGGTCAGGTCGGCGCCCGAGCCCACCACGATCCCGGCGAGCAGAGCGGGCAGCGGCACCTGGCGGTAGACCGGGACGAACATCCGGCACAGTCCGGCGAAGCGGGCGCTCTGCATGAGCGTCACGGCGTGATGGACGTCCCGTGGCACCGGCGGCCGGCCGCCGGTCTGGAGCGGTGGATTGGGCAGCAGGTCCACCGTCGGGTACGCGTAGAAGCAGTCCACGGGCGGCTTCCCGGTGACGGTGAACGGCTCACGCCTCCCGCTCGCGCCGGCCGTGAACCGGGTGGCGTCCAGGAGCCGGGTCCCACCGCTCGGGTAGTGGGTGACCAGCTCGGGGCCGGCCGACTGGGGCATGCCCTTGGCGTCCTGCCCGCAGGGGTTGTGCACCAAACCGGGTCGGCACAGCCAGACGGTACGGTCCAGCGGCCGCGTGCCCTGGACGGCGGCGGCCGAGACGGGTGCCGGGCTCGCTCCCGCGCTCGTGGGCAGCAGCACCAGCGCGAGAACCGCGGCCACCGGAATCAGGAGTCTTCGCACAGCGTCCATACGGGGCACGGGGGTTCCCTCCGATCGGCAGGCCCGGTCACTGTCCACGCGGGCCGGTTCGGCCCGTCTCCCTCACCTTGATCCAAAGGGACAGACTTCACACCCCGGGCGCCGAGGATGGCGACAACCGGCCAACGGGACCGGCACCCGTCGCCGGGGCGGTGCCCCTGTCCCCACGACGGGCCGCGTGCGCGCGTCGGCCCACGGTGCGGTCGTGCGCGCCCCGGACCTCCGGCGGCCGGACGGCGCCTGTCTCACCCTCCACCTGAGGGTTGGCCCCGGCGGTCCGGCCGCGTCGGATGCCACGTGTCAGGACAGGACCTCGGCGAGCCGACGCCACTCGGCGCGCGGCAGGGCTCCCGGCGCGCCGGGAGAGCTGTCACCCGTGACGATCTGGAGGGCGACATGGTCGGCGCCGGCCGCGTGGAAGGCGTCGATACGGTCCCGGATCCGGGCCGCGTCGCCCCAGGCGTAGACGGCGTCGATCAGCCGGTCGCTGCCGCCGCCGGTGAAATCGTCCTCGGTGAACCCCAGCCGCAGGAAGCTGTTGGTGTAGTTGGGCAGGCCGAGATACATCGCGAGATAGCCGCGGGCCGCGGCGCGGGCGGTGTCCGGATCGGTGTCCAGGACGACCTTCAGCTCGGGGGCGAGCAGCGGGCCGGGGCCGAGGAGTTCACGAGCCTGGGCGGTGTGTTCGGGGGTGACGAGGTACGGGTGCGCGCCGCCCGCGCGGTCACGGGAGAGTTCGAGCATCTTCGGCCCGAGGGCGGCCAGTACGATCCGCCCGGCCGGCACTCCTGCCGCGTCCAGCGCGTCGAGGTAGCCGACCATCGCCGAGTAGGGGCGCCGGTACTGCGCGGCGAGCTTGGCGTGGCTGGCGCCGAGCCCGAGCAGGAACCGCCCCGGGTGCCCGGATTCCAGCGTGTGGAAGCGGGCGGCCGCGTCGGCGGCCTCGTACTGCCAGATGCTGAGGATGCCGGTGGCGACGGTGAGCCGGGAGGTGGCCTCGATGAGGGGTACCGCGTGCTCGACACCGCTGCTGCCGCCCAGCCAGACGGCGCCGAAGCCGAGCTGCTCCAGTTCGGCGGCGGCCTCGGGAATCTCCGCGCGCACGGCGGCGTCCTCGGAGCGGAGTTCCGCGCTCCAGATCCCGTAACGGCCCACGGATTCCCGCAGATTCACCATCGTGTTGTCTCCCGCATGGACTCGGATCCAGTGATGACCGTGCCAACCCGGGTCCCGCGCGGCCTATTCCTGAGGCTTTCCCGGGTTCCTGGGGCTTTCCGGGGCTCCTGGAGCACACGGGACGGCTGTTCCCCGGGCACCCGGGGACGGATGGGGTGGCGCCCCCGTCATCATCACCGGCCGGGGCGGCACCCGCCCCGCCCACGCCGCCGAACAGCCCAACGGCCCAACGGCTCAGCGGCTCAGCGGCTCAGCGGCTCGATAGCTCAACGGTCCGACGTGCCTCCGGCCCCGGGACCCGGCGCGGACCAGGTGCGGCGCTTCGGCCGGGGCCGGGCGTACCCTCCCGTACGGCTTGTCCGCAGGCCCAGCGCCACCAGTGACTCGGCGAGTCTGACGGCCGCGCCGACGCCGTCGACGACGGGCATCCCCAGCCGGTCCCCCAGCGTGCGCCGGAGCCCGGTCATCCCCGCGCAACCGAGCACCAGCACCTCGGCGCCCGCGTCCCTGGCGCGCTCGGCGGCGGCGAGGAACGCCTCGGTGGTGCGCCGGTCGTCGCCGAGATCGAGGACGCCGAGGCCGGTGCCGACGACGGCGGCGCAGTGCGCGGCGACCCCGGCCGTGTGCAGGCTGTCCTCGATCTGGCCGCGGGACCGGTCGAGTGTGGTGATGACGCCGTACCGCCGTCCGAGCAGGCAGGCCAGATGGGCGGCGGCTTCCGTGATGTCGACGACGGGCACGTCGAGGAGTTCGCGGGCGCCCTCGCGGCCGTGCTCGCCGAACCCGGCCATGACGACGGCGTCGTACGGCTCCTCCTCGTACCCGCGCAGCGTGTCGAGGACGGCCGCCGCCGACAGATAGCTGTCGAGCCAGCCCTCGGCGGACTCCGGTCCCCAGGCGGGGGTGAGCCCGGTGATCGTGGTGCCGGGTCCGGCGGCTGTCCGGGCTCCGCGCACGATCTCCTCGGTCATCGCCCGGGTCGTGTTGCAGTTGGTGACGAGGATCCGCACGCCGGTCAGCCCTCCGTCGGCCCTGCGGCGAGGGACCGGGCGCGTTCGGCCCGGCAGAGCAGGGCGTAGAGGGCGGCGCCCGCGGCCGTACCGATGAACCAGGAGTACGGCGCGATGTCACCGAAGTACGGCACGAGCGCGAAGACGGCGGCGACGGCGGCCGAGGGCAGGAAGGCCCAGAGCGCCTTCGGGTTGACGCCCCCGCGGTAGTAGTAGCGGGACTCCGGCCGCGCGTCGAAGAGCTGGCCGACATCGATACGGCCGCGCTTGACCCAGTAGTAGTCGATCATGATCACACCGAACAACGGCCCGAGAAAGGCGCCGAGTCCGCCGAGGAAGTAGTTCACGACATGGGGGTTGGAGTAGAGGTTCCACGGTGTGACCAGCAGCGCGGCGACGGTGCTGATCATTCCGCCGGTACGGAAGGTGATCTTCTGTGGCCAGACATTGGCCAGGTCGTACGCGGGTGAGACGAAGTTGGCGACGATATTGACGCCCATGGTGGCGATGGCGAAGGTGAGCGCGCCCAGCACCAGGACCCAGGTGTTGCCGGCCTTCGCGACCAGCAGCGCGGGGTCGGTGATCGCCTCGCCGAAGACCTCGATGGATCCGGCCGTGACGATGACGGAGACGATGACGAACGCCGTCGAGTTGATGGGCAGCCCCCAGAAGTTGCCGCGCTTGACGGTGCGGTAGTCGGGGGCGAAACGCGAGAAGTCGCAGAAGTTGAGCATGAGCGTTCCGTAGGTCGCGAGGATCAGCCCGATCGCGCCGAACCACTGGCCGAACTGCTCCCCGGTGGAGACGGGGTTCGGCGTGGAGGTGAGCGGGATCGTCCAGCCGGCCTCGGCGAGGATCCAGACGGCGAGCACGATCATCACCAGCCAGATCGCCGGGCCGCAGAAGTCCTGGAACCTGCGCACCGACTCCATGCCGCGGCTGATGATCAGCGCCTGGGCGACCCAGAGGGCGAGGAACGAGACCCAGCCCAGCGCGTTGAGCCCGAGGAAGGAGTGCTCGGTCCACGAGACGAGATCCGGTACCGCCGCGAGCAGCATCACGTTGACCGCGACGGAGGCCAGATAGGTCTGGATCCCGTACCACATGATGGCGATCACGGCGCGGATCAGGGCGGGGACATTGGCTCCCCATATGCCGAAGCTGATGCGGCTGACCACCGGGAACGGCACGCCGTGCCGCTGCCCTATGCGACCCATCAGATTCATCCCGACGTAGATGAGGACGAAGCCGACGAGCAGCGAGGTGAAGATCTGCCAGACGTTCAGACCGAGCACCAGGAGCCCGGCGGCGAAGGTGTAGTTGCCGAGGTTGTGGACATCCGACATCCACAGGGCGAAGAGGTCGAAGACCTTCCACTTCCGTTCGCCGGCCGGGGCCAGATCCTCGTTGGTGAGCCGGGGGTCAGGGACGAACGCGGGGGTGCCGGCGGTTTCGGCACGGTCGGTGAGGGTCACGGGGCCTCCCTGAGGCGACGGCGGGACGAACGGCGCGGTTTGGTATACCAAACACCCCGTCATGGTCCGGCCATGAACACCGTCGGCCGTGTCCCGGCCGTTACGGCCCGGTAAAACACCCGTGGAGTCGGGGATCATGGGGGCCATGACCACCGCCGAACCCCTGGGGGCCGTACGCGAACGCGTACTGACCGCGCTGCGGCAGGACATCATCGCCGGGCGGCTCCGCCCCGGCGACCGGCTTGTCGAACGCGAACTCGCCGAGCGCTTCGAGGTCTCCCGCGTCCCGGTGCGGGAGGCCATCCGCGCGCTGGTGGCGGAGGGTTTCGTCCTGTTCGAGACCCCGCGCCGTACGGTGGTGCGCCGGCTCACCCAGGCCGACGTCGACGAACTCTTCGAACTCCGCGAGGCCCTGGAGGTCTACGCCGCCGGGCTCGCGGCGGAACGCGCGAGCCGCGACAGCCTCGCGGAGCTGGAGGAACTGCTCGACCGGGCAGCGGTCGCCACCCGCGCGCGGGACGCCGAGCGGATCACCGACATCAACACCCGTTTCCATGACCGGGTACTGGCCATGGCCGGCAACGGTCTGCTCATCTCCGTGATGGAACCGGTCGCCGGACGGCTGCGTCTGCTCACCCGGCAGAACGAGAAGTGGCCCGAACTCCTGGACGAACACCGCGCGTTGTACGAGGCCATCGCCTCCGGAGACCCCGACCGGGCCCGCGCACGCGCCCTGGCCCACGTACGGGCCAACCACCGCACCATCCTCGATCTGCTCTTCGGGGACGGCGAGGACCGCTGACGTCGCCGCGGGCGTGCGAGCGGCTCGCGCTCCACCGGAAGGCAGGTGCCCGCTCAGCTCCCCGTGGCGGAAGGCGCCGCGGCCAGCGCCTCATGTGCGGCGTCCAGCGCGGCGGCGCGGTCGGCCGGTACGAGGCCGATGCGTGTGCGGCGGTCCAGGAGGTCGGACACGTCGAGAGCGCCCTCGTGCCGCACCGCCCAGGCGAGTTCGGCCCGTGTGACGTCCAGTCCTTCGGCCACCGGGGCCCGCAGGTGTGGCTCCCGCTCGCCCAGCGCGTGGATCGCGGTCGCCTCCGTTCCGTAACGTTCGATCAGCCGGCGGGGGGCGGAAAGAGTCGCCAAGCTGGCCCGTGAAGCGGCGCCGGCCAGGGGAAGACGGGCGGTTCCGCGGCCCGGCGGCGCGTTCAGGCCACAGGCGGCCAGTGCGGCGTCGACGGCGTCCTGGGCCATCCTGCGGTAGGTGGTGAGCTTGCCGCCGACGACGGTCACCACCCCTTCCCGGGAGGTCACCACGGCATGCCGGCGTGAGAGATCGGAGGTCCGTGGGCCGGCCGGCTCCACCCCGTGGGACGTGTCCAGCAGAGGCCGCAGCCCCGCGAACGCGCCCACCACGTCACGGCGGCGAAGCGGCGTGTCCAGTACGGTCCCCAGGATGTCGAGCAGGAAGCCGATGTCGGACTCCGGCACCTCGGGCACGTCCGGCACGGGGCCGTCGACCGGTTCGTCGGTCAGCCCCACGTACACCCTGTCGTCGTCCTGCGGGACGACCAGCACGAAACGGCTCGTCTCTCCCGGGATGGGGATGTGCAGGCCGGTGTGCAGACCGGCCAGGCTCTCGGCGCGGAGCACCAGATGGGTGCCGCGGGACGGGCGGAGCCGGATGTCCTCGACGAGCCGGCCGGCCCAGACGCCGGTGGCGTTGATGACCATCCGCGCCCGGATCCGGGTTTCCTGCCCGGTCAGTTCGTCGCGTACGAGGGCTCCGGTGCCGGAGACGGACAGCGCGCGCGTACGGGTCAGCACGCGGGCGCCATGACCGGCGGCGGTACGCGCTATCGCGGTGACGAGCCGTGCGTCGTCGACGAGCCGGCCGTCCCAGGAGCACAGTCCGCCGCGCAGACCGTGCCCGCGCAGGCCGGGCGCCGCCCGCAGTGTCTCGACGACGGACAGGCGCCGCGGGCCCGGCAGCGTGCCGCGAGCGGTGCCGGCGACCGCGCGCAGGAGGTCGCCCGCCCGCAGTCCGGCCTCGGCGAGGGCGGCGTTCCGGCGCGAGGTGAGCGGGGTCAGCGGCATGACGAAGGGCTGGGCGCGCACGAGATGCGGAGCGGTGCGTTCCATCAGCACCCCGCGTTCCAGCGCGCTCTCGTGGGCGATACCCACCTGACCCGACGCCAGATAGCGCAGTCCGCCGTGGACGAGCTTGGAGCTCCAGCGAGAGGTGCCGAACGCCAGATCGTGCGCGTCGATCGCGGCGACCGACAGACCGCGGGAGGCCGCGTCCAGCGCCGTACCCGCGCCGGTCACACCGAGGCCCACCACGAGGACGTCGACCGCTCCCCCCTCCGCCAGTTCGGCCAGCTCACGGGAGCGGCGTACCGCGTTGAGCGAGAAGTCCGGGCGGGCGGCGGGGCTCATGGGGCCAGGGTCCTTTCGAGAAGGTGCCGGAGTTCGCCGTGGAAGGCGGCCTCGGTCAGCTCGGGGTCGGCGTCGTCGGTCATGGTCCGCGCCGAGAACACGAACGACTGGAGTACCAGCAGCAGGCAACGCGCCTGCCGTACCGGATGGTCCGCGCGGATGGAGCCGTCCGCGTGCCCGCGCCGCAGGGCGTCCTCGATGAACTCCAGCACCCTGTCCTGGCTCGCGCCGCGCCGGTCGAAGAGGTAGGGGAGCAGCAGTTCGGGGTCGACGTCGAGGATCTTGCGCAGCAAGGGGTGGTCGCGCAGCGCCTGGAGTCCGGCCACGAGAGTGTCGACCAGGTGGGGCCGGGTCCGCCGCGTGCCGTCGTCCGGCGGGACGGCCCCCAGGGTGACCGCCACCCATTCCCGTGTCATGACGTCGCCGACGAGTGCGCGGACGTCGGGCCAGCGCCGGTAGAGCGTCATGCGCGACACCCCTGCCCTGCGGGCGACGTCGGTCAGGGTCGTTCGTCGCACACCGACCGCGAGGACACAGTCCCGCGCGGCGTCGAGGACAAGATTGTCGTCCCGCGGGGTGTTTCGTTTAGGCGTCACATGTCACAGTGTAACGACGGGGACGGTGACGGCAAGCGAAAGCGCGTCCGTGTCCGGGCCCGACGGCCGCGAGGGCAGAGGACGAGCGAGGAGACAGATGGAGTCGGCGCAGATGCTGTGGAGCGGATGGGGAGACCCGGGCAGGGCGGCGCCTCTGCCCCGCCAGATCACCGACGTACTGGGCGAACTGCTCGGCGTGCGGCCCGCGGACGGACGGCCGGTGGAGCTGACGGCCGTGGAGCCGCGCGCGGGCCGGCTGGCCCCCGACGCCGAGGAAGCGGTCAGGCGGATCGTGGGAGCGGAACACGTCCTCACCGACGCCGAGAGCCGGGTCCGCCACACCCGCGGCAAGTCCACCACCGACCTGCTGCGCATCCGTGCCGGCGCGGTCGGCGACGCGCCCGACGCGGTGGTCCTGCCCGCCGACCACGACGAGGTGGTGGCCGTCCTGCGGGCCTGCTCCCGGCATCGGGTCGCGGTCGTCCCCTTCGGGGGCGGCACCAGCGTGGTCGGCGGTCTCGCACCCGCAGCCCCCGGCTGTTTCATCGCTCTCGACCTGCGCAGAATGAACCGGCTGATCGCCCTGGACACCGTTTCCGGTACCGCGGTCCTGCAACCAGGACTGCGGGGGCCCGAGGCCGAGGCGCTCCTCGCCGAACGGGGCTTCACCCTCGGCCACTTCCCCCAGTCCTACGAGTGGGCGACGATCGGCGGATTCGCCGCCGCGCGTTCGAGCGGCCAGGCGTCGGCGGGCTACGGACGCTTCGACGACATGGTGACGGCCCTGCGGGTGGCCACACCCCGAGGGACGCTGGACATCGGGCGCGCTCCGCGTTCGGCCGCCGGCCCGGACCTGCGGCAGCTGGTGCTGGGGTCCGAGGGCGCGTTCGGCGTGATCACGTCGGTGACGGTACGCGTGCACCCCGCTCCCGAGACCCGCGCCTACGAGGGCTGGAGTTTCGGCTCGTTCGCGGCGGGCCGGGACGCGCTGCGCGCGCTCGCCCAGAAGGGCCAGCCGCCCACCGTGCTGCGGCTGTCCGACGAGACGGAGACCGCCATCGGCCTGGCCGACCCCGGCGCCATCGGCACCGCTCCCGCCCCCGGCACGGGCTGCCTGGCGGTCGTCGGCTACGAGGGCACCGGGGCGGAGGTGCCGGAACGCAGGACGCGCACCCACGCCGAACTGCGGGAGCGCGGTGGGGTGTTCCTCGGCGAGGCACCCGGGACGAAGTGGGCCGAGGGCCGCTTCTCCGCACCGTATCTGCGCGATGCCCTGCTGGACATCGGGGCGTTCGCCGAGACGCTGGAGACCGCCGCGTTCTGGTCCGGTATTCCCGCGCTCTACGAGAACGTGCGGACCGCGCTCTCCACCACCCTGGCGGGCGCGGGCGCTCCCCCCGTGATCATGTGCCATGTCTCGCACGTCTACCCGACGGGCGCGTCGCTGTACTTCACCGTGCTCTGCGCACAGGGCGACGATCCGGTGGGCCTCTGGGCGCTCGCCAAACGGGCGGCGGGCGAAGCGATCCTCGCGTCGGGCGGCACCATCAGCCATCACCACGGTGTGGGGACCGACCACCGCGACCGGTACGCCCAGGAGATCGGTCCTCTGGGCGTCGAGGTCCTTCACGCGGTCAAGGACCGGCTCGATCCGTCCGGCATCCTCAATCCGGGCATCCTTCTGCCGCCCGTGCCGTCCCCGCCCACCGGAGCGTAGCCATGCGACAGTTCACGGCCGTCGTCAACCCGAGCGCGGGAGGCGCCGGATCGGCGGCGGCTCTCATCCCCCTCGCCGGACTGCTGCGTGCGGCCGGCGCCGAGCTGGAAGTCGAGTACAGCCGCAGTCTCGGTCACGCGCGCGAACTGGCCCTGGGGGCCGCCGGACAGGGCCGGATCGTGCTGGGCGTCGGCGGTGACGGTCTGACGGGCCGCGTCGTCGGCGCTCTCGCGGGGACCGACGCGGTCGGCGGCATCGTGCCCGCCGGCCGGGGTAACGACTTCGCCCGCGCGGTCGGACTGCCCACCGAACCGGCCCGGCTGGCGGAACTGCTCCTGCACGGCGAACCGAAGGCGACGGACGTCATCGAGGTCGAGTCGGCGGTTCACGACCGCCTGCCCGTACTCGGCAGCGTCTACGCGGGCGTCGACGCGCTGGCCAACCGCCATGCCAACGAGAGCCGTCTGCTGCGCGGTGCCGCCTCCTACTACGCGGGAGGGCTGCGCGCCGTGATGAGCTGGCGCCCGGCCGGTTACCGCGTCACCGTCGACGGCACCGTCCACCACCGCAGGGGATTCACCGTCGTCGTGGCCAACTCCGGTTACTACGGCTTCGGCCGGCGCATCGCCCCCGCCGCGGCCGTGCGCGACGGCGTGCTCGACGTCGTCATCATCCACCAGGCCTCCCGTCTGCTGTTCTTCGCCGTCATGAACGAACTCAGAAGCGGCGCACACGTGCACCGGCGGCAGGTCGAGACCCTGCGAGGGCGCGAGGTGCGGATCGAGTGCGACCGGGACCTCCCCTATGGCGCGGACGGCGAGGTCGAGGCAGGACTGCCGGTCACGGCACGCGTGCTGCCCGGAGCGCTGAACCTGCTGTCCTGACGCGTCCCGGCCTGGCCTGGCCCGACGTGTCCTGCCCCTGCCCGGCCCGGCCTGTCCCTGGCCGCCTCTGCCGGGACCGGTCGTCCGTCAGCCGTGGTCCCACGTGCGGTGATAGTCGTCCCATTCCGGTCGCGGCCCGGGGAGTTCGGGACTCCCGGGCCGCAGCCCGTCCAGGGCGATGGCCAGCATCCGTCGCTGGGCGAGGCGGTCCTCGTCGGTGCGCCGGGGATAGCGGCTGAACAGCTCGATGGTGTGCGTGATGTCGAGCGCCGTGACGTCCTCGCGCACCGATCCGTCGTCGTATCCCTTCCTCATGAGCCGCTCCAGCAGTTCTCTGGCCTCCTCGTTGTGGCTCGCCACCTCCGGGGTCACGGGAAAGGTGCCGGCCAACGAGGCGAAGGCACCCGCGCGTTCGTCGACCGCGCGGCCGACGTAGCGGGCCAGGCTCTCCCAGCCACCGCTCTCGTCCTCCGTCGCTTCCCGGAGCGCGTCGATGGTCAGCGCGATCGCGACGGCACACAGGCGCTGGACGAGCTGAACCTTGCTGCCGTAACGGCGGTAGAGGGTGCCCACCCCGACCCCGGCGCGCTCGGCCACGGCCGAGACGGGAGCGTCGGGCCCCTGTTCCGCGAAGACCGCGCGGGCGGCAGAGAGCACCAGGAGATCGTTGCGCCGGGCCTCGGACTGCCTGCCATGACGGCCTCCGGCACGGCGCCCGAGGGGCGGCGGCGTATGCACCCCGAGGGGCGGCGGCGTATTCACGACGTCCAGCCTATTGCCTGTCGGAGCGATCCGCTCCGATACTCCAAGTCGGAGTGAATCGCTCCGATAGGAGGATCCGTGAACTACGAGCATGTGCTGATCTGGTCGGCTCCGGCCTTCGTCCTGCTGATCATCATCGAAATGATCTACTACCGCCTGCATCCGGACGAGAGCGCCAGCGGCTACAGCGTCCGGGACACGGCGGCCAGCCTCACCGTCGGATCAGGCGCCGCGATGGTCGACGTGCTGTACAAGGCGATCGCGCTGGCGGGATTCGTCCTGCTCCACGAACTCACACCGCTGCGCGTCGAGGTCACCTGGGTGACCTTCCCGCTCATCCTGCTCGCCCAGGACTTCTGCTACTACTGGATGCACCGCGAGCACCATCTCGTCCGGCTTTTGTGGGCCGCTCACGTGGTCCACCATTCGAGCCTCAAGTACAACTTCTCCACAGCCGTGCGCCAGCCGTGGACCGGGCTGACCTCACAGCTCTTCTTCATCCCGCTCGTTCTGGCCGGAGTACCCCCGTGGGCGGTCCTCCTCTGCAGCGGAATCAACATGATCTCCCAGTTCTGGCTGCACACCGACCGCATCGGCAGACTCCCGGGGCCGGTCGAGAAGGTGTTCAACACACCCGCCAACCACCGGGTGCACCACGCCTCCCAAGGCGACTACCTGGACCGTAACTTCGGCGGGATTCTGATGATCTGGGACCGGATGTTCGGCACCTACGCCGAGGAGGCGGAGCGTCCCGTCTACGGACTCACCAAGAACATCGACACCCACAACCCTCTCAAGGTCGTCACTCACGAGTACGCGGCCCTCGGACGCGATCTCGCACGGGCGGACAGCTGGCGGGACCGGCTCGGGCACCTGGTGAAGCGGCCGGGCTGGCAGCCCGGAACGCCTCCGTCGGCCCCGCGTACCGCGGCGTCGCCGCTCGGGAACGCCGACGAGGGAGCGGGCAGCGGGCCGGGACTCTGACGCCCCGCCCCGGGGGCCTTCCCACCTGTCCACGGAGTCGGCGACTTCGCTTGTGGGGAGTCCCCCGGAAGGCACCCGTCCGGTGGAAACCATGACTAATGTCCGGTACATGGCAGATAAATCGAATACACGTACAAGACGAATGGTGATCATGGTCGCGGGGGCCGCGACCGCGGTGATCCTCGGCGTTGGCGGAGCGATCGCCGCCGCGGCCCCGGACAGTGGCGCCGTCAGCCAGGACACGAGACCCTCGCAGGACGTGACCGGCGGGACGGACAGCGGCGGGACGGACAGCGGCGGGACGGACAGCGGGGGTATGGACAGCGGGGGCGTCAGCGGCGGTGTCAGCGGCTCCGGGGGCACCGAACCGACGGCCGTACCCCCGGACGAAGTCACCCCCCGGCCTTCCTCGGCTCCCACGGATGACGGCGGCGTCAGCGGGGGAACGGGAGGCACCGATCCGACAGATGACCCGACGGGCGGCCCCAGCCCCTCCGCCAGCGTCCCCGCGAGCCTCGAGGAACTGACCAGGCGCATCGACGAACTCGACAGCAAAGTCGACCAATTGCCCACGAAGAAGGAGCTGGCCGACGCCTTGCGTGCCTTCGCCGACCAGTTGGAGGGCCAGGGCTGACCTGCCCCTTCAGGGCGCCCCCTGCGCACCGGACCGCCGTCGGCGCGGCGCGGCGGTCGCTATGCTGCCGCTCCAAGCGCTCATACGAAACATTCAAACGAACAGAGCGCGGTGGCAGCGGCAAGGGGGCCAACAGCATGCGGGAGCCGGTCGAGCTCAGGCGTCAGCGGATCCTGGCGGTGGTGCGGTCGCGGGGCGCCGTCAAGGTGAGTGTGCTCGCCGCTGAACTGGATGTCTCGGTGGTCACGGTCCGGCGGGACGTCGAGGAGCTGGCCCGCGCCGGGCGGCTGCGGCGCGGGCACGGCGTGGCCCGCCCGGTGGGGACGGTCGAGGAGGTCACGGTCCCGGCGGCGCGGGCCGAGGAGCCGGGGCGGGACGGCGGCCCGGTCGCACTGGTGGTGCCGGAGCGGCATTCGTATCTGTACGAGGCGGCGTACGGCGCCCGGCCGGTGCTGGAGGAGGCCGGGATGCGTATCGCCCTGCATATCGCGCCGCAGGCGCCCGGCGCGGAACGCCCCCTGGTCGAAGCGGCGCTGGCGGCCGGCGCGCGGGGGCTGCTGATCGCCCCGAGGTGGCGCGCCGCCTCCTCGGAGGCGGCGGATTACGGCTGGCTGTCGGAGGTGGCGGTGCCGACCGTGCTGATGGAGCGGCGGCCCCGGCCGGGCAGCGCCCTGCACGCCCTGGACTCGGTGTGTTCCGATCACTGGTACGGGACATATCTCGCGGTCGATCATCTGGTCGCGCTGGGCCACCGCCGGATCGTGCTGGCCGCCCGCGACGACAGTCCCACGGCGCGCAGCGTACGCCGCGCCTTCGCCGAGATCGCCGCCGCCCGGCCCGAGGTGGAGGACTGGTCGGTGGTCCTCAGCTCGCCGGACGCGGTGCCCGGTCCTGAGGATGACGACGGAACCCGGCTCGGCGACGCTCCGCGCGACCGCACCCCCCTGGACCTCGCGGCGCTGCTGGCCGGGCGCCGGGCCACGGCCGCCGTGCTGCACGGCGACGTGGACGCGCTGATGCTGGTGCAGCGGCTCGCGGACCAGGGGATCCAGGTGCCGCGCGACTGCTCGGTCGTGGCGTACGACGATGTGGTGGCCGCGCTGGGCAGCACCCCCCTGACGGCGGTGTCCCCGCCCAAGGCGGAGGTCGGGCGGGCCGCCGCCGAACTGCTGCTGTACCGGCTGGCCCAGCCGCTCGGCGCCGCCGGGCCGGTGCGCAGGATCGAGCTGTTGCCCACGCTGAAGGTGCGCGGATCGACACAGCCGGCGGTGTCCCTTCCGGCCTCCGGGCCAGTCCCCGCAGAAAACTGAGCGTTTGACCGCTTTCATTTTCTTCTGAGCGATCTATTGACCCTTTCCGATCAGCCGATCAGGATTCCCCGTGTCTCATACCGGAGCCGCGGGAGGCGCCCATGCCTGGTCGACAGAGCCGTCGATCCGTGCTTGCCACGATCGCCGCGCTGCCCCTGTCAGGTGCGCTCAGCGCCTGCACCGGGGGCGGCGCGGACGCGGGATCGCGCAGCACGAGCAGTACGAACACCATCTCCACGAGCGGCAAGCGGGCCACACGCATCACCTTCTGGTCCGCCCTGCGCGGCAGCCAGGAAGTGGTGGACGCGTTCAACCGCGGCCAGGACCGGATCCAGGTCGACTTCCAGCAGGTGCCCTCCGGGGGCCAGGGCGGTTACGCGAAGCTCAGCAACGCCGCCCGCGCGGGCAACGCGCCGGACATCGCCACCATCGAATACCCCCAGGTGCCCGGCTTCGCCATCGACGGGGTCGCCCGTGACGTCACCGACCTGATCAGTGCGGGCCTGCGCGCCAAGTTGCTGCCGCAGGCGCTCGCTCTGACGACCTTCGACACGCGCGTCTTCAGTCTGCCGCTCGACATCGAGCCGATGGTGATGCACTACCGCACCGACCTCTTCCGTGAGTACGGACTCGAAGTACCCCGCACCTGGGACGAGTTCGAGGACGTGGCACGGACGGTACGGAGCCGGGCGCGCGACCGGCGTCTCGCGCTCTTCGCCACCGACGGCGCCCCGCAGCTCGCCTCGTTCGCCTGGCAGGCGGGCGCCCAGTGGTTCACCACCACGGGCGGCGCCTGGAACGTCTCCCTCACCGACGCGCCGACCCGCCGCGTCGCGGCGTACTGGCAGCGGCTGATCGACCAGGACCTGGTCTTCGTGAACCCGGTGGAGAGCCGGCAGAGCGACGCCCAGATCGGCAACGGCACGGTCCTGGCCCGGCTCAGCGGCGCCTGGGACGCCGGGGCGCAGATGAAGGCCCGGCCCGGCCAGAAGGGCGACTGGGCCATCGCCCCGCTCCCCCAGTGGGACCCGGCCAGGCCCGGCGTCGGCACCCACGGCGGCTCCACCTTCGCGGTCACCAAGGACAGCCGGCACCCCGAGGCGGCCATGGAGTTCATCGAGTGGCAGATCTCGCACCCCGACGCGCTGCGCGCCCGGCTCGCCAGCGGCGCCAGCAGCCAGTATCCGGCGGCACCGGGCCTCGTCGCCGTCGGCCGCGAGGCGTTCGACCGCTCCTACTACAGCGGCCAGGACATCTACCGCCTCTTCGAGGAAGAGGCGCGCAAGATCCGCGACGGCTGGATCTGGGGCCCGCGGATGACGGCCACCATGAAGGTCATGCAGGACGGTTTCGCACGGGCGAGCGGCGGCCAGGGCTCGCTGATCGACGCGGTGCGCGCGGCCCAGGAGGGCACCATGCCGGATCTGAAGGCGCTGGGTCTGGCCACCACCGAGCGCAGCAGCTGACGCGCGTCCCCGTTCCAGCAGCAGAAAGGCAGGTGACACCCCCATGAGCAACCCCGTCGGCAAGCCCCTGGCCGGCTCCCTCACCACCCCCGCGACGGCCGGCGGACCGGCCACCGTGACAGCACCGGCCCTCGCCGCGACCGGCGGGCCGGGCCGTACCACCGCGGCGCCCGCACGCGGCGGCCGGAAATCCGCCCGGCGCCGTGAACTCGGCGCCGCCGGCGTCCTGATGACCCCCTTCTTCGTCCTTCTGGTGACGGTCTTCCTGATCCCCGTCGCGACGGCCGTCTGGCTGAGCTTCTTCAGCGACGACCAGCCGGGACTGGGATTCGGCCCCGAACGCACGGTCTTCGCCGGACTGCGCAGCTACACCGCGGTCCTCACCGATCCGACCTTCCTCGGCGGACTCGGCACCGTCGTCCTGTACTGCGTGGTCTACATCCCCCTGCTGGTGATCGGCGCGCTGGTGCTGGCGCTGCTGCTCGACTCCGGGGTGGTGCGCCTGCGGTCCTGGGCCCAGCTCGGACTGTTCCTGCCGCACGCCGTGCCCGGCATCATCGCCGCCCTCATCTGGCTCTACCTGTACACGCCCGGCATCAGTCCGGTGATCGAACTGCTCGGCAGGGCCGATATCACCGTCGACTTCCTCGGTGTGCACACCGTGCTGCCGTCCATCGTGAACATCGCCCTGTGGAGCAACCTCGGCTACAACATGGTCGTCTTCTACGCCGCGCTCCAGGCCGTACCGCGCGAGGTCATCGAGGCGTCGGTCGTCGACGGGGCGGGGCCGGTGCGTACCGCCCTCCAGATCAAGACGCCGCTGGTGCGTTCGTCGATCGTGATGGTCGCGATGTTCACCCTGATCTTCGCTCTCCAGCTCTTCACCGAGCCGATGCTGCTCAGCCAGTCCACCCCGATGATCAGCTCCCGCTTCTCGCCCAGCATGTACATCTACGACGCGGCGTTCACGCGCAACAACTACGGTCTGGCGGCCGCCGCCTCCGTCGTCCTGCTGCTCTGCACGATCGCCCTCTCCTACGGCGTGACCCGCTGGACCAACCGTGTCAACGCCCAAGAGGAGGCCGCCCGATGAGCGCGACCGGCACCACCCGCACCGCCGCCTTTCCGCGCCCGCGGCTGCTCGGCCGCTCGGTCGTCAACCTGGTCGTGGGCGTCTCGGTGCTCTACACACTGCTGCCGGTGCTCTGGCTGGTGCTGGCCGCCTCCAAGAACCGCGACGCGCTGTTCAGCAGCGATCTGCTGTCGCTGAGCGACTTCGCCTTCCTGCGCAATCTCAAGGACCTGTTCGCGATGGACGGCGGGCTCTACAGCCGGTGGTACGGCAACAGCCTGCTGTACGCGGTCGTCGGCGCCGCGCTCGGTGCGCTGGTCTCCATCGCCTGCGGTTACGCGTTCGACAAGTACCGGTTCCGCCACAAGGAGAAGCTGTTCGGTCTGGTCCTCGCGGCCGTGATGGTGCCGCAGACCGTGCTCGCGCTGCCGCTCTATCTGATGGCGTCGGGCACGGGCCTGGTGAACACCTTCTGGTCGGTCTTCATCCCGGTGCTCTTCAACCCCTTCGGCGTCTATCTGGGCCGGATCTTCAGTCAGGGATATGTGCCCGACGAGGTCCTCGAAGCGGCACGGGTGGACGGCGCCGGTGAACTGACCACCTATGTACGGGTCGCCCTGCGGATGCTCGGCCCCGGCCTGGTCACGGTCTTCCTCTTCCAGCTCACCGCGATCTGGAACAATTTCTTCCTGCCGATGGTGATGCTCTCCGACCAGGACCTCTATCCGGTCAGCCTCGGTCTCTACACATGGAACAGCTCCGCCTCCGTCTCCCCGGAGTACTACCCCGTGGTGATCATGGGATCGCTGCTCGCGGTCCTGCCGCTGATCCTCGCCTTCGCCCTGCTCCAGCGCTTCTGGCGGTCGGGACTCACCGCCGGAGCGGTCAAGTAGCCGGCCGGGCCCACCGGCCGCCGTCCCCCCGTACCAGGAGAGAGATGTCCACCGCACCGACCGAACGTGCCCGTCCGCGCGCCGCCCTCGCCATGAAACCGGATGCCGCCGCCGCGGTCCTCGGACCCGAGACACTGGCCGCACTCGGCGCGGTCTGCGAGCTGACACCACCGCCCGTGCTCGACGACTTCACCACCGACCGTGCCCGCGCCACGCTCGCGGACGTGGAGATCCTCGTCACCGGCTGGGGCTGCCCGCCCCTCGACCAGGCCGTACTGGACCTGGCGCCCCGGCTGCGCGCCGTCGCGCATACGGCGGGCACCATTCGCGGCCATATCACCGAGGCCTGCTGGGAACGCGGCATCGAGGTGTCCTCGGCCGCCGCCGCCAACGCCCTGCCGGTGGCGGAGTACACCGTCGCGATGATCCTGCTCTCCGGCAAGCGCGCGCTGGAACGGGCCCGTGACTACCGCGGCGCGCGCGACCGCGACGACTGGCTGGGCATGGACGGAGCCGTGGGCAACTACGGCCGTACCGTGGGCATCCTGTCCGCCTCGCTGATCGGCCGGCGCGTCATCGAGCTGCTGCGGCCGTACGACTTCCGGGTGCTGCTGCACGATCCCTATGTCTCCGACGAGGAGGCGGCGGCGCTCGGTGTCCGGCCGGTCGGACTCGGCGAACTGTTCGCGCACAGCGACACGGTGAGCGTCCACACCCCTCTGCTGCCCGCCACGCGCGGGCTCGTCAGCCGGGAACTGCTCACCTCCATGCGCCCGGACGGTGTGCTCATCAACACCGCGCGCGGCGCCGTCGTCGACCAGGACGCCCTCACCGATGTCCTCGGGGAGAAGCGGATCCGGGCCGTCCTCGACGTCACGGAGCCGGAGACACTGCCGCCGGACCATCCGCTGTGGACCTGCGAGAACGCGCTGATCACTCCGCATCTCGCGGGTTCGCAGGGCAATGAGACCCGGCGTCTCGCCGATCTGGCGGTCGGCGAGGTCGAACGCTGGGCCGCGGGTGACGGTTTCGCCCATCCCGTACGACGCGAAAGGCTGGCGTTCCTCGCATGACCTCACCCCTCGTACCGTCCGCGTTCCCGGACCCCGCGTTCGAACTCCCCGCCGAGGACCGGACGCTGAGCCCGTACACCGGATACACCCGCGCGCACTGGGAGGCCACGGCGGACGGTCTGCTGCGGGCCGCCTGGCGGTGGGCCACCCCGGGCCGCGCACTGCTCGATCTGCCGGGGAGGCCCTCCCGTTCGGGCGTGCGCTCGGACGGGCTGGAGGGCTACGCCCGTACGTTCCTCGCCGCCGCCTTCCGGGTGGCGGGCGCGCGGGGCGAGGATCCGCACGGCTGGCTCGACCGGTACGCGGACGGGCTCGCGGCCGGTACCCGTGCCCCGGGACGGGACGACACCGAGTCCTGGCCGCTGATCCTCGACCACCATGTCCAGGGCCAGCCCATGGTCGAGTCCGCGTCCGTGGCCCTCGGGCTCCGGCTGACCAGGGCCTGGCTCTGGGACCGGCTGGACTCCGGGGTGCGGGACCGTGCCGAGGAGTGGCTGCGCGGCGCGCTCCGGCACACCCCGGCGCCCAACAACTGGTATCTGTTCCCCTACACGGTCGCCGGGTTCCTGGAGTCGGTGGGCCGCGGCGACGCGGAGACGGCACGCGCGCGGGAGCGGGCGGGCGCCCTGATGGAGGGGTGGTATCGCGGGCAGGGCTGGTACGCGGACGGGGACGGCCGGGCCTTCGACCACTACAACGGCTGGGCCCTGCACCTGTATCCGGTGCTGGACGCGCTGCTGGCCGGTGATGTGCGGGCGTCTTCGGCCCCGCCCTACGGCGACCGGCTGCGCGAGCATCTGGAGGGCTTCTCGCTGCTGTTCGGCGCCGACGGGGCGCCGATCCACTTCGGCCGCTCGCTGACCTACCGGTTCGCGGCGGGCGCGGCGGTCGCCCTGGGCGCCGTCACCGGACACACCCCGCTCGCGCCCGGCGTGTCGCGGCGGCTGGTGAACGGTTCGCTGCGCTATTTCCTCGACCGCGGCGCGACCGGTACGGACGGTCTGCTCAGCCTCGGCTGGCACGGTCCGCACGACGCGACGCTCCAGTCCTACTCGGGTCCCGCCTCGCCGTACTGGGCGTCCAAGGCGTTCGTCGCGCTGCTCGCCCCCCGGGACCATCCGCTGTGGACAGCCACGGAGGAACCCGCGCCCAGTGAGGGACCCGACCGGGTGCTCGCCCTCCCCGCGCCGGGGCTGCTGGTGCACTCCACCGGGGCGGACGGGATCGTACGGCTGCACAATCACGGCAGCGACCACATCCGGCCGCACGAGGGCGAGTCGGGCGTGGCGGACGATCCGCTCTACAGCCGGCAGTCCTACTCGACCCGCACCGGCCCGACGGCGGCGGCGAATGTCACCGACAACCAGGTGACGGTGGAGATCGCGGGGGCCGTCAGCGGGCGTCGCCGGATCCAGCCGCTCGGCGCGGGGGACGGCGACGGCTGGGGCTGGGCGGCCTCCGCCCATCTGCCCGTCTTCGGCTCGGGCGCGCCCATGGTGCCGGGACTGCGGGTGGAGAGCGTGACCGTGGTCCGTGGCCGGTACGAACTGCGCGCGCACCGTGTGCTCGGCGCGCCGCCCGGGGCGCGTGTGCGGCAGACGGGCTGGGCGACCGGCCCCGAGGAGACCGTACGCTCCGCCCTGCACGGTCTGCACGGCTGGGAGACGCGCGACGAGGTCCGCGCCCCGCAGGGCACGGCGTACACCCGCTGGGCGATCGTCCCCCGGCTGACCGGGGAAGCGGAGGGCACGGCGCTCTTCGTGGCCCTGGCCTCGCTCACCGCCGAGCCCGGCGCGGCGCCGTTGTCCGAGGCGGTGAGCGAGGTGGCCGTGGCCGTCGACGCGGGAACGGCCGAGGTGAGGTGGGCGGATGACGGGTCATGGACGCGGATCGCCTTCGGCCCGCTGACGGTCCGGCACGGACAGGGGGCGGGTACGCGGCCGGGGCCCGCCGGGGCGTGACGGGCCCGCGTCGCCCCGGCCGGGCCACGCGGGCTCTGCCCCGGCCCGGTCGCCCCGCCGGTCGCCGGGGTCTACCGCCGGTTCAGATAGGCGAGGCCGGGGTGCGCACGCGTGTAGCCGTCCACGAGACGACGGGCGACGCCGACGGAGTCCACCAGCGGGTGGAGGGCGAAGGCCTTGGCCGCGGTGGCGCGCGAGCCGCTCTCGGCGGCGGCCAGGACCTCGCGCTCGACGGCCTTGACCCCGCACACCAGGCCGGTCGCGTGGTGCGGCAGGGGGGAGACGGCCAGCGGATGGGCGCCGTTGGCGTCCACGAGGCAGGGCACTTCGATGACGGCGTCCTCGTCCAGCACGCGCAGGGTGGTGCGATTGCGGACGTTGAGGATGAGCGTGGTGCGTTCGTCGCGGGCGATGGCGCGCATCAGGGCCAGGGCGACCTTCTCGTAGCCGCCGGACTCCAGGTCGTCGGCGTCCCGTTCACCGACGCCCGCCGCCTCACGGTTCGCCGCCATATAGGTGGCCTCGCGTTCGGCGCGGGTACGGTCCCAGGTCGCGAGCGCGGGGGCGCCGGGCCGCTCCATCTCGTCGTAGAAGCGCGCCTGCTGGTCGCGGAGGAAGGCGCCGCGGGTCTGCCCGGCCTCCTGGTAGGCGCGTACCGCTTCCCGGTTGAAGTAGTAGTAGTGGAGGTATTCGTTGGGGATCGCGCCGAGGGACCGGAGCCATTCGGTGCCGAAGAGCCTGCCCTCCTCGAAGGAGCCGAGGGCTTCGGTGTCGGCGAGCAGGCGCGGCAGTTCGTCGCGTCCGGCGACCCGCAATCCGCGCAGCCAGCCCAGGTGGTTGAGGCCCACGTAGTCGATCGACGCCTTGTCCGGGTCGGCGCCGAGGGCGCGCGCGACGCGCCTGCCGAGGCCCACGGGCGAGTCGCAGATGCCGATCACACGGTCGCCGAGATGCCGTGACATGGCTTCGGTGACCAGGCCCGCGGGGTTGGTGAAGTTGATGACCCAGGCGTCGGGGGCGAGCCGGGCGACGCGTCGTGCGATGTCCACGGCGACGGGGACGGTGCGCAGTCCGTACGCGATACCGCCGGCGCCGACCGTCTCCTGGCCCAGCACGCCCTGGTCCAGGGCGATGCGCTCGTCGGCCGCGCGGCCTTCGAGTCCTCCGACGCGGATGGCGGAGAAGACGAAGTCGGCGCCGCGCAGCGCCTCGTCGAGGTCGGTGGTGACCGTGACGGCCGGTGCGTCGGGGACGGCCGCGGCCTGCTCGGCCAGCACGCGGGCGACGGCCGTGAGCCGCGCGGCGTCCAGATCGTGGAGGGTGACGTCGGTGACGCGGCCCTCCGCGTGGTCGCCGAGCAGTGCCCCGTACACCAGCGGCACCCGGAATCCGCCGCCGCCGAGAATGGTGAGCCTCACGCCTGAACCGCCTCCGGTGCCTGAACCGACTTCATATCCGAACCACCCTCACACCGGCCGTCCCCGGCGCGGCGCGGGTCACCGGGGCGCGTCCGGGCGGGATCGGCCGATGCCGTCGCCCGGCCGGCACGCCGCGGACCGTACCCTCCAATCTTGTCACTGTCGCGGGAGCGGGCGGTCCGCTACCGCGCCCCGGTGAAGTCCCCCCGGACCTCGGCGGTCCCGCCCGAGCCGGTCGCGACCGCCGTGTACCGGTCGTCCCCGGCGTCCCGCGCGCCCTCGGCATGGTCGTACTGCGCGGCGAAGACATGCTCGCCGGCCGGGACCGTCACCCCGTCCTTGAGCGTCCACCGGTAGACCAGCGCTCCGGTCTCCGGGCGTACGGACACGGTGAAGTCCTCCTCGGGCAGCGAGCGCCAGGAGCCGGTGTCCCGTACCCCTCCGGTCTGCGCGACACGCAGTTCGAGGGTGAGCGAGGTCAGCGGCCGGTCCGTGCCGAGCGTGATGTTGCTCTGCGCCCAGTAGGCGTTGCTGTTCGGGTCGATGACGCCGTCCGACCGGAGATAGCCGTCCCGGGCGCCGGCGGGCGGGCTGTCGGGGGCGCCGCTCGCCGGGCCGGGGGTGGTCGCCACCGTCCCCGCCGGATCGGTGCCGTCGTCCATGGCGACGAGGACGAACGTGCCGGCGGCGAGGACACCGGCCGCCGCTGCCGCCGCCGTGGCGACCCGGAACCACGACGCGGGGCGGTGGGCCGGCGCCCCGGCGGGGCGTGTTTCCGGTGCGGCCATGCCCCGCTCGACGCGCGCGAGCATCCGTTCACGGTCCGGGCGGTGGGCCCGCGCCGCCTCCTTCAGCCGCCTGTGCAGCTCGTCCATCAGCCCCTGCCTTCAGCGCGTGTGGAGGCGCGCGCGGAGCGACGGGCCGGGGTGGGCGCCGCGGCTCGCTGCGAGGCCACCGTGGCCTGCACCTCTTCCGCCGTGGCGCCCGGCCCGAGCAGCCGCCCCAGCTCGGCCATCCCCCGTGACGACTGGCTCTTGACCGTGCCCACCGAGATGCCCAGGGCGAGCGCCGTGTCGCGTTCGGAGAGGTCCAGGGCGTACCGCAGCACCACACAGGCACGTTTGCGGAACGGCAGGCGCCGTAACGCCGCCTGGACGTCGAGCACGGCGGGTACGTCCGGATCGTCGAAGCGCTCGCCCCGCTGCGACCAGAAGAGCGAGACGCGGCGACGCTCCCGTACGGCGCTCCTGATCCGGGAGCGGGCCAGATTCGCGACCACCCCGCGAGCGTACGCGACGGGGTGATCGGCGGCCCGTACCCGGTCCCAGCGGCGCCACATCGCGAGCAGGGCGTCCGAGGCCAGATCGTCGGCCGTGTCCGCGTCGCCCGTCAGCAGATAGGCCAGCCGGGACAGTTCGGCGTAGTGCCGCTCGAAGAACGCATGGAACTCGGCAGCGGTGGCGTCATCGACCACTGTGCCCACGGAGCCGCTCCTTGTCCGCTGTCCGCTCCCGCACCGGCCGTTCCCGCCGCGGCGGGACTGCGCGAGCCCAGCATTCGCGTGACTCCTCCCCCTGCTGTCCCTGTGACCGCTTTAGCACAACCCAGGGGTTCATGGGGAAGGAATCACGCCTGATGGCCTGATCCGCGATTCGTCGCACAATTCCGGCCAACCATCGGCGACTTGTGGGTCCGCGGGCAACCCGAAGTGGCGCACTCCTGATCTCACAGGTGACACATAGATGACGCATAGGGCTCGTCACGACACATCGGGATATTCCCGGTCGATGGCCCCCGCGCCATCCGTGCGTACCACTGTTGTTGTGGCACTCGCAGACGAGGAACCGATGACCAGACCTCACCACCACAGCCGTACGAAGCGATCGGCGATCGCCGGCGGAGCGGCGCTCGCGGTGATCGCGGGCGTGGCAGGAGCCGCGCCCTTCGCCGGAGCGGCGGCCCCGGCGGGCCCCAAGCTCTCGCTGATCGCCGCCTCCGACTCCGTGATAATCGACCGCTACGAGGGCGAACCGGGCGTCTATCTGGACCTCGGCACGTATGTCACCGCCGATGGCGGGCCCCTGGAGTTCCAGGTGACACGCAAGTCCTACAAGGACCCCGTGGTCGCCAAGCAGATCATCCACGAGGGCAAGAAGACCCGGTCCAAGACCCTGCCGAAGGGTCTCGTGAAGGACTTCTCCGGCCTGCCGGGCTTCCTCCAGGTGACCGTCAGCGACGCGGCGGGCGCGGCGGTCGTGAAGACGACCGAGACGTTCTGCCCGAACAACGCCTCGGGCCGGATCCGTCCGGACGCCCCGTCCACCTCGAAGTATCCCGAGAGCTGCTCCACGAACCCCTTCACGCTCGGTTCGGTGTGGGGCGTCGAGAACGGCTGGGCGACCAACACGAACCTGGGCTACTACTCCGAGCCGGTCGATCTGCCGGCCGGGGAGTACACCGCCAAGGTCTCCGTCACCAAGAAGTACCGCGACCTGTTCGGCATGCCCAACACGTCGAAGTCGGTCAAGGTGACGGTGCGCGACCGCAAGTGGGAGGACGGGGGCGGGGTCGGAGCGGCACCCTCGGGAGCCAGGGCCGCCGGTCACGGCGGTGGCCACGGCGGTCATGGCGCGCCGGCCGGGCACCCCGGCGCCTCGGCGCACACGAGCAGCAACGGCCGCGGGGCCGACGCCCCGGCGCCGCCCGCGCTGCCGAACGCTCTCACGTCCGGCAAGGGCACGGGCCATCTGGGCGACGGCCCCGGACACACCGACGGTTCGCGGATCGCGCCCGCGCTCAAGCCCAACGCGAAGCGTCCGGCCGGCCGCGCGAGCGTGCCCGACGTGCCCAAGCCCGATCTGCGCGCGCTGCCGGCGTGGGACATCTCCATCACCGACGGCGAGGACGGGGACATCCCCGGCAAGGACTATCTGGCGTTCAGCGCGAACGTGTGGAACGCCGGTCCCGCGCCGCTGGTCGTGGACGGCTTCCGCAGTCCCGGCAAGGACCTGATGGACGCGTACCAGTACTTCTACGACGCCAAGGGCAAGCAGGTCGGCTACCAGCCCGCCGGCACCATGGAGTGGGACGCGCGGCAGGGCCACGAGCACTGGCACTTCACCGACTTCGCCAGCTACCGCCTGCTGAGCGCCGACAAGAAGGAGGCCGTGCGCAGCGGCAAGGAGGCCTTCTGCCTGGCCAACACCGACGCCATCGACTACACGGTGAAGAACGCCAACTGGCACCCGAACAACACCGATCTGTCCACCGCCTGCGGTGTGCAGAGCTCCGTCTCCGTGCGTGAGGTGCTGGACGTCGGCTCCGGCGACACCTACACGCAGTACCGCCCCGGCCAGTCGTTCGACATCACCGACCTGCCGAACGGTACGTACTACATCGAGGTGCTCGCCAACCCCGAGCGCCGGCTCCACGAGACCAGCCTGACCAACAACACCGCGCTGCGCAAGGTCGTGCTGAGCGGCACGACCGGCGCCCGCAAGGTGTCCGTGCCCGCGCATGACCTGATCAACGCTCCCTGATTCATGGCTCTTTGACGGCCGGGGTCCTTCGTTTGCCAGGGCACGCGAGCCCGGCGTGATCCGGACGAGAGGCCCCAGGGGGTCCGGGCGGTGCCGCCCGGACCCCCGTCCGCGTGCTCATCCGGTGACATCGATCCGCGCGAGGCGCAGCGGGCCGCGCAGGGTGACCCTGAGGTCGTGCACACCCGTGAGCGGGAGTCCGGCGCGCGGGGTGGTGCGGTAGTCGTACGGGCCGCCGCCCGCCCTGACCTCGATCACCGCGAGTGCCCCGCCGTCGGCCGTGGTGAGTGTGACCTCGCCCTCGCCCGCCGCGTCGAGGGTCACGCCGCCCGCGCCCTCCCCGAAGTCGCAGTCCCGGAAGAGCAGTTCGCCCGCCTTGCGCTCGCCGTCCGTGCCGAGCGGGGTCACCGCGTCGCCCGACACCCTGGTCCGGTCGACGATCTCGGTGCCGGTCTGCTCGTCGTAGTCGGCCGCGGCCAGTCCGTCGCGCCGCAGGTCCCTGGCGCGCGGGGCGTCGCCCGGGACGGTGAGCCGGACGGAGCGGCGGATGTCCGCGCTGGAGGCGGCGGCTTCGAAGACATACGTTCCGCCCGGTACGGTCCACGCGCCGCGCGCCACGTCGTAGTGGCCCAGTTCGTCCCTGCGCACGGCCAGTTCGACGGTGCGGGTGCCGCCCGGCGCCAGCGATACGCGGGCGTGCGCGACCAGTTGACGGTGCGGACGGGGGACGCGCGGGGCGGCCTCCCTCACGTACAGCTGCACCACCTCGTCGGCGGCGCGGGTGCCCGTGTTGGTGACCGTGACGCGTGCCCGCAGGTCCGGGCCGACCTCCAGCCGGTCGTAGCGGAAGGTGGTGTACGAGAGCCCGTGGCCGAAGGCGTAGAGCGGGGTGCCGTCGAAGTAGAGATAGGTCTGGCGCGAGCCGATGATGTCGTAGTCGAGCAGTCCGCCCGGATCCGCGTCGTCCGCGTACCAGGTCTGGGGCAGCCGTCCCGCCGGTGAGACATCACCGGCCAGTACCCGCGCGAGCGCGATGCCCGCCGCCTGGCCGCCGTGGGCGGTCCACAGCAGCGCGGGCAGCCGGGCCCGCGCGTCGGCCACCGCGTACGGATAGCCCGAGGTCAGTACGAGCGCGGTGCGCGCATTGACGGCGTGGGCGGCCCGCCACAGCCGGTCCTGGTGCGGTGGCAGGGCGAGGGTGCGGCGGTCCTCGGTCTCGCGGCCGTTGATGTGCGGGTCGTTGCCCGCCACGACGACCACCACGTCGGCGCCGGCCGCGGCGCGGGCCACCGTGTCCTCGCCGCGCTCGATGACGACGATCTCGAACAGTGTGCCGGGGGCGGCAACCTTCAGGCCGTCGGTGGCGACCGATACGTGCCCGCCGGTCCCCGCGTGTACAAGGAGGTGCCCGCCCTCGTGTTCTTCGAGCCGGAAGGTCTCCTGCACCACCCAGCCGCCGGGCTGATCGGCGGAGGCCCGTACATACCCGTCCTCGGCGACGGACAGATAGCGTCCGCCGGGCGCGCGCAGGGTGATCAGCCCGTTCCCCCAGTCGGTCAGGGCCAGTTCGGTGGCCTCGCCGGGCCCGGTGGCGTCGCAGGTCAGCGGCGGCAGGTCGGTGCGCCCCGCCAGCAGGGCCGGGTCGAGCGCGCCCTCGGCGCCGCGTGCCTGCCCCGCCGCCGCCTTCGCCGTCCCGGCCCCGGGCACCCGGACCCAGCCGCCCGTCACGGCCCTGAGCCTGATCCGGTCCGCGCCGTCGGCGAAGGTGACGCGGTCGGCACCGAAGCGCTCACCGAGCCCGTCGAGCGGGGTGGACCGGCGGATCAGGGTGCCGCTGTACCAGTCGAGCTTGCACTCGTCGGCGAGCGGACCGACCAGCGCGATACGGCGGCCGGGCGCGATCGGCAGCAGGCCGTCGTTCTTCAGCAGGACGACGGCCTGCTCGGCCGCCTCCTGGGCGAGCGCGCGGTGGCCAGGGGTGTCGAAGGCCGAGGTCTCCCGGTACGGATCGCGTTCCGGATCGAACTCCCCGAGCCCGAACCGCACCGTCAGCTGCCGTCGTACCGCCGTGTCGACATCGGATTCACCGATCAGGCCCCGCTCCAGCGCACGGCGGATCCGGCCGGTGATCACGGACGCGTCGGTGCCGTGGTCGGTGAAGCTGTCGACGCCGGCGCGCAGCGCGGCGGCGGTGGCCTCCTCGTGGGTGTCGAAGTACGCCTCGGCCTCGACCAGGTTGCTGGGCGCGCCCGCGTCGGAGCAGACCAGCAGCTCCTGGCCGGTCCAGCCGCGCAGATGCTCGCGCAGCGCGGGCGAGAGATGGTTGGGACGCCCGTTGACCAGGTTGTACGCGGGCATCACCCCGGCCACCGCGCCCGCCTCGACGGCCCCTTTGAAAGCGCGCAGATCGTATTCGTGCAGCACGCGGGGGCGGATGGAGGAGGACGTGGTGGCCCGGTCCGTCTCGTTGTTGTGCGCGAGCCAGTGCTTGAGCACCGGCGCCGTGCGCCAGTAGTCGGGGTGGTCGCCGCGCAGGCCCCGGGTGTAGGCGGTGGCGAGGACGGAGGTCAGCCGGGGATCCTCCGCGTACCCCTCCTCGTTGCGTCCCCAGAGCGGGTTGCGGAGCAGATTCACCGTCGGGGCCCACACGTTGAGCCCGACCCGGCCGTCCCGCGCGCGCATGGTCCGTATCTCGCGGGAGACGGCCTCGCCGACCCGGCGCACCAGTTCCTCGTTCCAGGTCGCGCCGAGCCCGACAGCCTGCGGGAAGACGGTCGCGGGCCCCATCCAGGCGACGCCGTGCAGCGCTTCCTGTCCGGTGCGGAACGCGGCGACACCCAGGCGTTCGACGGCCGGGGCGAACTGATGCAGCAGGGCGGTCTTCTCGTCGAGAGTCAGCCGCGCGAGCAGATCCTCGACGCGCGCGGCACGGGTCGCCCGGGGGTCACGGAAGGGCGGCTGTTCCTCGGTCACGGGCGGTTCTCCCTGGAGAAGGTCAGTGGGGCCGAAAGCGCCGGAGAGGCTGCCGATCGACTTTCGAAGCGCTTCGATGCTCCGAGTCCGCCGGTCTACTGTCAAGACACCCCAATGCGCCGGACCCCGATGACGCATCCGGCCAACTTCACGTCTACACAAGCATGTTGGGCGGCAATTACCACGTGTCAAGGAATCTTGGAGGTGGCTCTTGTGCCTCCCGAAGGGTTCATTTAACCTCGCAGCAACATCGAAGCGCTTCGACAAATCTTCGACTCCGCAGCTGTCCCGCGGGCTTTCGCCGCAGGTGCCTGCGCACCACGAAGGGTTGGACGCAATGACGCCGAAGTCCTCCTCCGCACCGAGCAGGAGACGTTTCCTCGCCTCGACCGCGGTCGCCGCCACCGCCGTGGCCGGCGGCGCACCGCTGCTCACCGCCTGTGGCGGTACGCGGAGCGCCAAGAAGGAGGGCACCACCTCCGGGAAGGAGGCGCGGAAGATCCTTCCGGCCTTCGTGGCACAGAGCGTCGTGGCGCCGGACATCCCGCCCGAGAACGGGTCCTCCGCCGGATTCACCCGGGCGATCGCCGCCGCGGACCTCAAGGACTCGGTGCGGGAGAAGCTCGGCGCGGGCAGCCGCATCACGATCATGGCGCCGTACTGGGGCACCCCGCCCGCCGGTGACAACCCGTACTACGCGGCCATGAACGATGCGATCGGGGTGCGGACCGTCTGGCAGAACCAGGACGGCAACACCTACGACGAGAAGCTCGGCGCCGTGCTCGCCTCCAGCGGGATCCCCGATGTGGTGGTCGTGCCCGGCTGGAATCTGACCGGCAAGATCCCCGGTGCGGTCAACGCCAAGTTCGAGGATCTCGGACCGTATCTCTCCGGCGACAAGGTCAAGGACTTCCCGAACCTGGCGGCCGTCCCGACCGACGCGTGGCAGCGCTCGATCTTCGGCGGCGCGCTCCGCGGCATCCCGATGCCCGCCTCGTACGTCGTGAACATCGCGCCCTTCTACCGCAAGGACCTCTTCGAGAGGCGGGGATACGAACTTCCCCGTACGGCCGATGAGTTCCTGGCGCTCGCCAAGGAGATCACCAGCGCCAGGTCCAAGGTCTGGGCCTGTGACGACATGAAGTGGACCGCCTTCAATGTGTTCGGGGCGCTCTCCGGCAACGACAAGGCCCTGGGGTGGGACCTGGTCGACGGCAAGCTGGTCCACCGTGTCGAGACCCCGGCGTATCTGGAGGCCCTGGAGTGGACGCGCACGCTCTATGCCGCCGGGGTCGTCCACCCGGACGCGAAGGCCGCGCAGGGCGACGCCGGCAACCGGTTCACGGCCGGTCAGGTCCTGATGTACAACCAGGATCTCTCCCACTGGTACGCGAAGACCGTCGAGCAGGCGGCCACCCCCGGGTTCGCGATGGGCGCCCTGGATCTCTTCGGCCACGCGGGCGGCGACCCGACGCTCTACGCCGTACAGCCCGCGGGCATCTGGGCCTTCGTCAGGAAGGGCTCCGCCGAGAAGCTGGTCAGGGACGTACTGGCCCTGGCGAACTTCACCGCCGCGCCGTACGGCACGAAGGAGCGCATGCTCACCGACTACGGCGTCGAGGGCACGCACTACACGGTGGAGAAGGGGCTGCCCGTCAAGAACGACAAGGGCACGATCGAGGTCGCGGGCACCTTCGACTACACCGGCGACCCGGCCGCGTACGTCGCCCACCCCGACCGTCCCGATATCGCCAGGGCGCAGGTGGAGTGGCAGCAGCGGATGGGGGCCTTCACCAAGAAGACCTCCTTCTACGGGCTGACCATCACCGAGCCGACCCGCTGGACCAATCTCGCCGACGGCTTCGAGCAGCTGGAGGACGACATCGTCCGCGGCCGGAAGAAGATCGGCGACATGCAGCGGGCCGTCTCCGACTGGCGGAGCGGGGGCGGCGACCAGCTGCGTGACTGGTACAGGAAGCTGCTCGACGAGTCCGGACCGGCCGCGAACTGACCCACGGCACACGACGGCAGGGAGTGCAGGTGTCGCAGAGCACGGTTCCGGACGCGGACGTACGCCGCCGGGCGCGGAGCGCGGCCCGCCCGCGGCCGGGGAAGGACGGGAAGCCGCCGCCGCGTGGGCGTGCTCCCGGGCCGTCTCTCCGGGTGCGGCTGCGCCGGGACCGGGCGCTGATCCTGATGACGCTGCCCGCGGTGCTGCTGGTGCTGGTCTTCAGCTATCTGCCGATCCTCGGCAATGTGGTGGCCTTCCAGGACTACGACCCGTATCTCAGCGACAACGGCTTCGTCGCGATGCTGGAGAGTCCCTGGGTGGGCTTCGAACAGTTCGCGCGGATCTTCGGCGACTCCGCGTTCTGGGCCGCCGTGCGGAACACCCTCGTGCTGTTCTTCCTCCAGCTGGTGCTCTTCTTCCCCGTCCCGATCCTGTTCGCGCTGCTGATCAGCAGCGTCGTACGGCCCAGGGTGCGAGCGGTCGCGCAGGCCGTGATGTATCTGCCGCACTTCTTCTCCTGGGTGCTGGTCGTCACCGTCTTCCAGCAGATCTTCGGCGGCGCGGGCATCATCGCCCAGACGCTGCGGCGGCACGGCGTCGAGGGTTTCGACCTGATGACCGACCCCGGACTCTTCAAGTTCCTGCTGACGGCCGAGGGCGTCTGGAAGGACGCCGGGTGGGGCATCATCGTCTTCCTCGCCGCGCTCGCCTCCGTCAACCACGAGCTGTACGAGGCCGCCGCGATGGACGG
This sequence comes from Streptomyces sp. NPDC088147, assembly GCF_044741565.1. Classification (NCBI taxonomy): domain Bacteria; kingdom Bacillati; phylum Actinomycetota; class Actinomycetes; order Kitasatosporales; family Streptomycetaceae; genus Streptomyces; species Streptomyces sp. NPDC088147. The sequence goes on from NZ_JBIUSY010000008.1 coordinate 192,888, forward strand.
GGCGAACCGGTGGCGCCGGATGTGGCATGTCACCCTGCCCGCGCTGCGTCCGGTGATCGCCCTGCTGCTGGTGCTGCGCGTGGGCGACGCGCTGACCGTCGGCTTCGAGCAGATCCTGCTCCAGCGCGACGCGGTGGGACGCGACGCGGCGGAGGTGCTGGACACGTTCGTGTGGTGGACGGGCATCCGGAACCAGGACTTCGGTTACGCGGCCGCCGCCGGTCTGGTCAAGGGCGTCATCGGTCTGGGGCTGGTCCTCACGGCCAACAAGGTCGCCCATCTCATGGGCGAGCAGGGGGTGTACAAGAGATGAGGGCCTCCGGCACGGCCTCCCCCGCCGGCTCCGACACCGCCACCGGCGCCGCGCGTGGGCGCCGACGTGGCCGCCGTTCCGCCCCGTCACGTCCGGTCTGGGAGGAGAAGCCCACCAGGGCCGGCCTCGCGGGCAAGGGCATCGCGCTCTCGGCCGCCTGTCTCGCGATCCTCTTCCCGCTCTGGATCGTGATCGTCACCAGCCTGTCGTCGCGGAGCACCATCGACGCCGCCGGCGGTCTGGTCGTCGTCCCCGGCGACCTCACCCTCATCGCGTACGAGGAGCTGCTGAGCGGCGGTCAGGTGCAGCGCGCCGCCCTGGTCAGCCTGGGGGTGACGGTCGTGGGCACCACGTTCAGCATGGTGGTGTCCGTCCTGTGCGCGTATGGACTCTCCCGGACGAACTCGCCCGGCCACCGCTGGATCCTGATGACGCTGCTGGCCACCATGTTCTTCGGGGCCGGTCTGATCCCGACCTATCTGCTGGTCCAGGCGCTGGGGCTGACCGACACCTATCTGGCGCTGATCCTGCCGGGCGCGGTGAGCGTCTTCAACATCCTGGTCCTGCGCTCGTTCTTCATGAACATCTCCCCGGAGCTGCTCGACAGCGCGCGGATCGACGGCGCGGGCGATCTCCGGATCCTCTGGCGGATCGTCATACCGCTGTCCCGCGCCGTGATCGCGGTGATCGCGCTCTTCTACGCGGTCGGCTACTGGAGCGCCTGGTTCAACGCGTCGATCTATCTGACGGACCAGGACATGATGCCGCTGCAGAACGTCATGATCCAGCTGGTGCAGAAGCAGGAGCCGCCGACGGGACTCGGCCAGCTGATCAGGACCGGTCAGCTCTCCCCGCTCTCGGTGCAGATGGCGGTCATGGTGCTGGCGCTGCTGCCCGTCGCCGTCGCCTCGCCCTTTGTCCAGAAGCATTTCAGGAAGGGCATGCTCACCGGCGCTGTCAAGGGCTGAAGCGCCCCGGGCCTGCTCGCGCACGACCTCACCGGGTGCCGCCCCGGCGCGCACTCCCCCACGACGGAAGGTGACGTCATGTCCGATCCGACGCATGGACCCCGCAGACGCGCGGTGCTCACCACGGCCTCGGGAACCGCGGCGGCGCTCGCGCTGACCGGTGCCCCGGCGGTGGCCGCGCCCCGGCACTCCCCCGTCGCCGCCACCGGCCGGGCGGCGGCGGAGCAGCCGTACCGCTGGCGTACGGTCGCCATCGGTGGCACCGGTTTCCTCACCGGTGTGCTCTTCCATCCCGCGGTGAAGGGGCTCGCCTACACCCGTACCGACATCGGCGGCGCCTACCGCTGGGACGACGCGGCCCAGCGCTGGACGCCGCTCACCGATCATCTCGGCTGGGACGACTACCATCTGCTCGGCGTCGAGGCCATGGCGATCGATCCGAACCAGCCCGACCGGCTGTATCTCGCTCTCGGTGCCTATACCCAGTCCTGGGCCGGCAACGGCGCCGTGCTGCGCTCCACCGACCGGGGCGCCACTTGGAGCCGTGCCGCCCTGCCCGTGAGGCTCGGCGGCAACGAGGACGGCCGGGGCGCGGGCGAGCGGCTGCTCGTCGACCCGCGCGACGGCGACACCCTCTATCTCGGCACCCGCCACGACGGGCTGCTCACCTCGGCCGACCGGGGCGCGACCTGGGCCACCGCACCGTTCCCCGCCACGGCGAGCGCCTCCGGCCAGGGCATCACCTTTCTGGTGGCCGCCGGGCGTGTGGTGTACGCGGGATGGGGTGACGGCGGCGGCGCGCTCTACCGTACGAGCGACGGCGTGGCGTGGGAGGCCGTCCCGGGCCGGCCGGCGGGCGCCTCGGCGGCGGTACCGATCCGCGCCGCCTTCGACGCGAACACCCGCTCCCTGTATGTCACCTACTCCAATACGCCGGGCCCCAACAACCAGACCGACGGGTCCGTCCACCGGCTCGACACCGCCACCGGCGTCTGGAGCGACGTGACGCCCGTCAAGCCCTCGGGGAGTGACGCCTTCGGCTACGGGGGCGTGGCCGTCGACGCGCGGGTCGCCGGTACGGTCGTCGTCTCCACCAACAACCGCTGGGGCCCGGTGGACACGCTCTACCGGTCCGCCGACGGCGGCCGGAGCTGGGTCTCGCTCAAGGACACCGCCACGCTCGACATCCGGGAGACGCCGTATCTCGCCTGGGGCGCCACGCCCAAGTTCGGCTGGTGGATCCAGACCGTCGCGATCGATCCGTACGACTCGAAGCACCTGGTGTACGGCACGGGCGCCACCCTGTTCGCGACCCGCGATCTGGTGCGCTGGGCGCCCTGGGTCCGGGGTCTGGAGGAGTCCGCGGTACGGCAGTTGCTCTCACCTGCCGCCGGGACCGCCTCGCTGCTCAGCGGTCTCGGCGACATCGGGGTGATGTACCACGAGTCGCTGACCGTCTCCCCGTCCCGGGGCATGGCCACGAACCCGGTCTTCGGCTCGGCGACCGGTCTGGCGCTGGCCGCGCTGAAGCCCTCGTATGTGGTGCGCACGGGCTGGGGGGACCACGGTAACGGCGCGTACTCGACGGACGGCGGTCAGAGCTGGCGTCCCTTCGCCGGACAGCCCGCGATCGCGTCGACGGCTCCCGGGCCCATCGCGGTGAGCGCCGACGGCGCCACGCTGCTGTGGTCGTTCGTCCACTGGGACGGTACGCGGCATCCCGGCTTCCGCTCCGCCGACGGAGGCGCCACCTGGAGCGAGGTGGCCACCTTCCCCAGGGGCGCGGTACCGGTGGCCGACCCGGTCGACCCGCGGCGCTTCTACGTGTACGACACGGACGGCGGCGCCGTGTACCGCTCCACGGACGGCGGCGCGACCTTCGTGCGCGGCGCGGGCGGACTGCCGTCCGGGGATGTCCAGTTCCGGATCGCGGCGGCGCCGGGGCGGACCGGTGATCTCTGGCTGTCGGCCAAATGGAACGGGCTGTACCGGTCGACGGACGGCGGTGGCTCCTTCACCAGGCTCACCAGCTGCTGGGCCTCGTACGCCCTCGGCTTCGGCAGGGCGGCCCCGGGCGCGGCCTATCCCGCCGTCTTCCAGACGGGCGCGACGGAGGACTTTGTCGGGGTGTACCGCTCCGACGACGCGGGGGCCGGCTGGACACGGATCAACGACGACGCCCACCAGTGGGGCTGGACCGGTGAGGTGATCACCGGTGATCCACGCGTCCACGGCCGCGTCTATCTGGGCACCAACGGCCGCGGTGTCCAGTACGGAGACCCGGTCTGATGCCCGCCCTGGACGACGCCACACGGGGCCGTGTGCTCTTCGGCGGCGACTACAACCCCGAGCAGTGGCCCGAGGAGACCTGGCCGCGGGACGTACGGCTGATGAAGGAGGCCCGGGTCAACTCCGTCACCCTGGGCGTCTTCTCCTGGGCGCGGCTGGAACCGCGTCCGGGCGCACGGGACTTCGGCTGGCTCGACCGGCTGATGGATCTCATGGCGGGGAACGGCATCGGGGTCGTCCTGGCCACTCCGACCGCCTCTCCGCCGCCGTGGATGGGGTCGCGCCATCCGGAGACCCTGCCGCGCGACGAGGACGGCCGGACCGTGTGGTGGGGCTCGCGGCAGCAGTTCTGCCCCAGCTCGCCCGTCTACCGCGCGTACGCCGCCGCGCTCACCGAGGATCTCGCGGCGCGGTACGGCGGCCATCCGGCGCTGCGCATGTGGCACATCAACAACGAGTACTGCACCCACTGCTGGTGCGACGAGACGGCACGCCACTTCCGCGACTGGCTGCGCGCCCGGCACGGCGGTCTCGACGCGCTCAACGAGTCCTGGGGAACGGCCTTCTGGAGCCAGCGCTACGACAGCTGGGACGAGATCATCCCGCCCCGGCGCGCCCAGTATCTGCGCAACCCCGGGCATACCCTCGACTTCCGGCGCTTCACCTCGGACGCGCTGCTGGAGTGTTACACGGCGGAACGCGACATCGTCGTACGGCACACCCCGGACACGCCGGTGACCAGCAACTTCATGCCGTTGTGGAGCGGCCAGGACGGCTGGGGATGGGCGGAGCGCGAGGATGTGGTGTCCGTCGACATCTACCCCGACCCGAGGGATCCGTACGGCGGTCAGTACAACGCGATGCTCGGCGATCTGACGCGCTCCCAGGCGCGAGGCCCCTGGGTGCTGATGGAACAGGCGGCGGGAGCGGTCAACTGGAAGGGCGTCAATCATCCCAAGCCGGCCGGTCTCAACCGGCTGCTGTCGTGGCAGTCCGTGGCACGCGGCGCCGACGCCGTCTGCTACTTCCAGTGGCGCCAGTCACGGCAGGGCGCGGAGAAGTTCCACTCCGGGATGCTCGGCCACGCGGGCGAACAGGGCCGTACGTTCCAGGAGATCAAGCGGATCGGCGCGGAACTGGACCTGCTGGGACCGGAGGTGACGGGTACGCATACGGCCGACGAGATCGCGCTGCTGCACGACTGGGACTCCTGGTGGGCGGACCAGCAGGACGGCCGGCTCTCGGCGCGTCTCGACTACCCGGAGGTGCTGCGCGCCTGGCACCGCGCCCTGTGGGAGTCGAACCTCCGCACCGGCTTCGCCCGTCCCGACCATGACCTGAGCGCGTACCGGCTCGTGGTCGTACCGCACCTGTATCTGCTGACCGACACCGCGATCGACAACCTGGTCCGGTACGTACGCGACGGCGGCACCCTCGTGTCCGGCTTCCTGACGGGCGTCGCCGACGAGGACGACCGGGTGCGGGCGGGCGGGATGGACGCGCGGCTGCGGGAACTGTTCGGCATCGGCACGGTCCACGAGTGGTGGCCGCTGGACGCGGACGAGACCGTGGAGTGCGACGGCTTCCGGGCCACGCTGTGGTCCGAGGAGCTGGAGGTGTCGACGGGCGAGACCGTCGCCTCGTACACGAGCGGGGAACTGGCCGGGCTTCCGGCCGTCCTGCGCAACGGCCGTGCCTGGTACGTCTCGACACTCCCCGAACCGGAGGCGCTGCGCGCGCTCCTCGCCGGGGCGGCCGAGAGCGCGGGTGTCCGGCCCGTGCTGGAGGGGCTGCCGGACGGCGTGGAGGCGGTACGCCGCGGCGCGCTGCTGTTTCTGCTGAACCACGGCGCGAAGGACGTCACCGTCGCGGTCGGCGGCCCGCACCGGGAACTGCTCACCGGTCGCGCGGTGGACGGCTCGGTCGGGCTGGGCCGTCACGGTGTGGCGATCCTCCGCGCGGACGCCGCGAACCCACCGGGTCGGTGAACCACTCATCCACTGCACCACCGGCCCACCGATCCGCTGAGCCACTGAGCCACTGACCCATCGCCCCCTCAGGGAAGGAACGCCATGAACCTCCGTACACCGGGCAGGCTGCTGCTCGCCCCGGCGGCCGCGTTCGCCGCCCTCATCGGTTTCGCCGCCGCACCCGCCCACGCGGCCATCTGGTCCTCGTCGGACCAGTGGGGCTCGTACACCACATCCGACGGCTACACGCTCTACAACAACATCTGGGGTTCGGGCGCGGGCTCCCAGACCGTCTGGGCCAACTCCTCCTCGAACTGGGGTGTCTGGGCCTCTCATCCCAACACGGGCGGCATCAAGTCGTACCCCAACGCGAAGAAGGTGATCAACAAACCCCTGGACTCCCTGTCCTCGCTCCGGAGCGGCTACAACGTGTCCGTGCCGTCCTCGGGCGCGTACAACACGTCGTACGACATCTGGGACACCGACTACGACTACGAGGTCATGCTCTGGGTGAACCACAACGGCGCGGTCGGCCCGCTCGGCACCTCGCAGGGCTCCGCCACACTCGGCGGCCACACCTGGAACGTGTACAAGGGGAACAACGGCGGCAACGAGGTCTTCTCGTTCCTGCGCACCTCGGACTCCGCCTCCGGCACGGTCGACATCCTGCCCATCCTCAAGTGGATCAAGAACACCAAGGGCTGGTGGGGCAACGAGACCATCGGGGACGTCCAGTTCGGCTACGAGATCACCTCGTCGCCCGGCGGACTCGACTTCGTCACGAACGGCTTCTCGGTGTCGGGCGGCTGACGGTACGCCGGCCCGCTCATCGCGACGGGTCCCCGGATCCGGCCACCGCCCGGGGACCCGTGCTCTCCCGTACGGTCAACTCGGGCCGCAGCAGCACGACTTCATCCGGTCCCCGGCCCGAGAGCTTCGCGACCACCTGCTCGACCGCGTGCCGTCCCATCTCCTCGGCCGGGACGGCGACCGAGGTGAGGGGTACGGAGGCATGGACGGCGACCTGATCGGGGCAGATGGCGACCACCGAGATGTCCTCCGGAACAGCGCGCCGCTGCTGGCGGAGCAGGGCCAGCAGCGGATCGGTGGCGGCCTCGTTCTGGACGATGAACGCGGTGGTGCCGGGGCGTTCGTCGAAGATCCGTCCGACGGTGGCGGAGACGGCCGCGTAACTGCCCTCGCAGGGCCGGTGCAGCAGCCGCAGCCCCAGCTCCGCGCTCCGCTCGCGCAGACCGCTCAGGGTACGTTCGGCGAAGCCGGTGAGGCGTTCGTACACCCCGGGGGCCTCCCCGATGACCGCGATCTCACGGTGGCCGAGACCGGCCAGATGGTCCGCGCACACGGCGCCGGCCGCGGCGAAGTCGAGGTCCACACAGCTGAGTCCGGTGGTATCGGCGGGCAGCCCGATGAGCACCGAGGGGCGCCGGGCCTCCCGCAGCAGCGGCAGCCGGTCGTCGTGCAGCTCCACATCCATCAGGATCATCGCGTCGGCGAGGGCGCTGCCCTCGATCCGCCGCACCCCCGCCGGCCCCTCCTCGCCGGTCAGCAGCAGTACGTCGTAGCCGAAGGTACGGGCCGTGGTGGCGACCGCGATGGCGATCTCCATCATCACCGGCACATACATGTCCGTCCGCAGCGGCACCATGAGCGCGATGATGTTCGACCGGCTGCTGGCCAGCGCGCGGGCACCGGCGTTGGGGTGGTAGCCGAGCTGTTCGATGCTGTGCTCGACGCGTTCCCGGGTGGAGGCCGAGATGGAGCGCTTTCCGCTGAGGACATAACTCACCGTGCTGGCGGACACTCCGGCGTGCTGAGCGACATCGGCGAGGGTGACCATTCAGCTCTCCAGGCAGGCCGGTTGAGGAGTGAAGCGCTTCGACGGACGCGCCTTCGAGACTAGATGGCATGTCTATGACCTGTCCATAGTCGGATCGAAGCGCTTCGACACCCGGACGACGAAGAGCGGGCCCGGCCGCCCTGGCCGGACCCGCTCACTCAGGAGAGCACCCGGCTCCCGCTAGGTCACCAGCTCCGTGCGGGCGCCGACCGCGGTCTCCCAGTCGGTGCCCTCGGCCACCAGCGCGCGGTAAGGACGGGCCGCCCGCGCCATATTGACGGAGACCGCACCGCAGACCCGGCCGTCCCGCCCGTAGAGCGCGATGAGCTTGCGGTCCGCGACGGCGCCCTCGACGACATGGATACGGTCGGCATCCCGCGTACGGCCGAAGATCTGCACCTTCAGCTCGTACTGGTCGGACCAGACGAACGGAACGGGAGCGAACGGAACGGCGGCACCGGGACCGGCCAGGATGTTCCTGGCGACGGCCAGTCCCTGTTCGGCGGCGTTCGTGCGATGCTCGATCCTGGTCGGGGCGCCGGTGCGCGGGTGCAGCCAGCAGGCGACATCGCCGGCCGCCCAGACCCCCGAACCCGCGTACAGCGTGGGGTCGCACTCCACGCCGTCGCCGACCGGAAGACCGCTCCCTTCCAGCCAGCCGGTGCACGGCCGGGCACCGATACCGACCAGCACCACGTCCGCGGGGAGCGTACGGCCGTCGGCCAGCCGCACCCCGGTGACACGGCCGTCCTCGGAGTCGACCCCCTCGACGAGCACGCCTGTCTCCAGCCGTACTCCGTGGTCGCGGTGCACCTCGGCGAGCAGCGTGCCCAGTTCAGGACCGAGTACGTCGGACAGCGGCATCGGGACATCACTGACGAGGGTGACCTCGGCGCCCAGTTCACGGGCGACCGCGGCGGCCTCGCAGCCGACGAAGCCCGCGCCGACGATGACCAGCCTCGGCCGGTCGGACAGGGCGTCCCGCAGGCCGAGGGCGTCCTCCAGGGTGCGCAGCACATGCACCCCGGCGACGCCTTCCGTACCGGGGAGCCGACGGGCGGCGGCGCCCGTCGCCACCACCAGGGCGTCGTAGCCGATCCGTTCACCGTCGGCCAGGACGACCTGGCGTGCCGCCGTGTCCAGGGACTCCGCCCGGACAGCGAGCCGCAGATCGAGCCGCAGGTCCGTCAGCACGTCCTCGTCGCGCAGCCGCAGCCGCTCCGGCTCCCAGGCGCCCGACAGCAGCTGCTTCGACAACGGCGGCCTGTCGTAGGGGAGATGGACCTCCTCACCGATGAGGGTGATCCGCCCCTCGAATCCGGCCCGGCGCAGCCCCTCGGCGGTGGCCATGCCCGCCGCCGAGGCACCGACGACGGTCACATGCCGGACTTCGCCCACTACCGCTCCGCTCACTATGGCTCCAGTCGGATCGCGGCGGCCGGACAGATGAGCGCGGCCTCGCGTACCTGCTCGTGCAGCGCGGCCGGCGGCCGCGCGTCGAGTACGAATGCTATGCCGTCCTCGTCACGCTGGTCGAACACCTCGGGGGCGGCGACGACGCACTGTCCCGCTCCGCAGCACTTGTCCTGATCGAGCCGAACTTCCATGATCTCCCTCTCCACTCCGGCGCTCACCAGGCCACCGGCAGCCCGTACACGCCGTACACGCCCATGTCGGCACGGAATCGGATGTCCTCGAACGGCACGTCGAGCCGCAGTCCGGGCAGCCGTCGGATGATGGTCTCCAGCGCTATCTGGAGCTCCACCCGGGCCAGCGGCTGGCCCAGGCACTGATGTACGCCGAAGCCGAAGGCGACATGGCGGCGGGCGTCCCGGGTCACATCGAGGTCCCCGCCGGACGGGAAGACATCCCCGTCACGGTTCGCGGTGTTGAGCGTGCAGATGACGCCCTCGCCCGCGCGGATCGTCACGCCGCCGACGGTGACGTCCTCGGTGGCCGCCCTGGTGACCCCGTTGTGCACAATGGTCAGATACCGCAGCAGTTCCTCGACCGCCCCCTTCACCAGGGAGGGGTCCTGCTGGAGCCGGGTCCACTGGTCCGGTTCGCGCAGCAGGGCGAGCACCGACAGCGCGGTCATGTTCGCGGTCGTCTCGTGGCCTGCGATCAGCAGCAGCAGCCCCATGGCCGCCGTCTGGGGCACGGTGAGTTCGCCCCTGGCCATCAGCCGGCTGATGATGCCGTCGTCCGGTGCGTGCTCCTTGGTCTTCGCCAGTGTGGTCAGATAGCCGACCAGTTCGTCCCTGGCGGTCAGGACCTCGGACTCCGTCGAGTCGTTGTGCAGCAGGACGCGACTGCGTTCCTGGAAGTAGTCGTGGTCCTCGTAGGGGACCCCGAGCAGCCGGCAGATCACCAGGGACGGCAGCGGCAGCGCGAACTCCGTGACCAGGTCGGCCGACGACCGGGAGGCGGTCATCCGGTCCAGCAGCTCGTCGGTGAGGCGCTGGATCTCGGGGCGCATCGCCTCGATCTTCTTGACCATGAAGTCGGCGGTGAGCATCCGGCGCAGCCGGGCGTGGTCCGGGTCGTCCATCCGGATGAAGCTCGACTCGCCCGCGGTCACCTTCTTGCGCGCGAGGGTGAGGAAGGGGTAGCCGGGGCGGGTGGCGTCGGCGCTGAACCTCGGGTCGCCGAGGACCGCGCGGACGTCTTCATAACGGGTGATCAGCCAGCACTGGGAGCCGTCCCAGAGCGTCACCCGGGTCACGGGGGCCTCCTCGCGTGCCTGTTCGTACTCGGGAGGCGGGGCGAAGGGGCAACCGCCCCGGGCGGCTGGGGCGGTGAGGAGCGGCGTGTGGTCGGTGACGGTCATGGGGGGGTTCTCCTTCACGCGGGACGCGGGTGAGCTTCCGGGAGAGGGTCGAGCGGGCGAGCGAATTACCTAACAAAAGCAATTAACTCTCGGTCACGCTAACGCGCCTGCGCGTGCGGAAGGAAGGGGAGCGAGACCGCGGTTCCACTTTGGCCGAATGCCGACCGCCACCGGATGCGCCCTCTTGCGCGGTGTTGCCGTTACAGTTCCTCCATGCCGGACGCCGACACCGCCCCGGAACCCACAGCCGCCCTGGAGAAGATGCTGGCCCTGCTGTCGTATCTGCTCACCCGCTCCCAGGCGCACGACCAGCAGATCTCGCAGGCAGGCGTCACCGCCCGCCGCTCGGACGTGTATCTGCTGCTGGCCCTCGACAAGAACGACGGCAGCCGGGTCGGTGATCTCGCCACCCGGCTCATGGTCGAGCCCTCCCATGTCACCCGCCAGATCGCCCGGTTGCAGGCACAGCGGCTCGTCGAGCGCACGCCCGATCCGCTCGACGGCCGTGCGCGCCGGGTGGCGATCACGGCGGAGGGCACCGCTCTGCTGGCCCGCCTCCACCAGGCCAACCGCGCCAGCCTCCAACAGGCCCTGCACGACGTGGAGGAGCGCGACATCGCCACCACCGTCGACGTACTCCAGCGGCTCGTCGACGGCTATGTACGCCGGGTACGGGCGCAAGCGCATCCGGAGCGCGAGGCCCCTGCCCAGGACGCACCCGGCGGTGTCCCCGGCCCGCGCCCGTCCGGCGTCCGGCAGCCCGGCTGATCCGCTCCCCGTCCCGCGGATGCCGGAGAGAACCCGGGCTCTTGTCGTGAACATGGCGCGATCGCTACGGTGGCCCGGATCGCGTCGCCCGGACCCGATCCGCTCCGCACACCCCGACGCGTCGGCTGTCCCCCCGCACTGGTGACGGGGCGTCATCCGGCCCGGAACGAAGGCGACTCAGGATGCGTGACAGGTGGCAGCGGCACCGCTGGCCGGTCGGACTCGTCTCGGCACTCGCGTGTCTGGGACCCGCGGTGGCCACGTCGCCCGCGACGGCGGCCGACGCGCGCGTGTCCACGCGCGTAGCTCCGGACGGGATCTCCTGGACGGAGGATCTCTCCCGGGTCGGCTCCGACGATGTGAACGTGCGCCACTCCCCCGGTGGACTGCGCGTCCTGGACCGGGACTTCCGCACCGCGTCGGCGGACAGCGGCCGGGGATACGGCTCGCAGGTGCTGGCGCCGCGGACCCTCGACCGTCCCGTCAACCGCGTACGGGCCGGCCTCACGGCCCGCCTGCCCGCCGGCGCGCGGGTGACCGTCGAGGTCAGGGGGCGCTCCGCCGACGGCTCCTGGACCGAGTGGCGCGAGGTGGCGGCGACGGCGGTGGCACTGCCCCGTACCGTCAGCACCGTACAGGCGCGCCTCACCCTCATCGACACGGACGGCCGGGCGCGGGTCCGGGGACTGCGGCTGACGGCCGACCGGGGCCCCGAGCCGCGGACCGGAGCCGGCGCCGCCGCCTTCAGCGCGCGCGTCTTCGCGACCCGCGAGGGGCTCGTCGGCGGAACGACGGCCAACGGCCATGTCATCCAGCCGAACGACCACTTCGTCGCGCTGCCCTCCAGGCGGGGTCTGTCGCCGAACGGCAGCGGTCAGTACTCCGTCCAGGTCTGCGGCCCCGCCCGGTGTGAGACCGCCCCGGTCTGGGATGTCGGTCCCTGGAACACCCGCGACGACCACTGGAACCCCTCCTCGGTACGGGAGAGCTTCCAGGATCTGCCGCAGGGCAAGCCGGAAGCACAGGCCGCGTACGAGAACGGCTACAACGGCGGACTCGACGGCTCGGGCCGGCGGGTCCTCAACCCGGCGGGAATCGATCTGGCCGACGGCACCTTCGCCACTATCGGACTGACGGACAACGGCTGGGTGACCGTCACCTATCTCTGGACCGGCGGACAGTCGGGCACGTCGTTCCCCACCTGGGGCACCGATGTACGGATCCGGCAGCAGGCGACGACGACGTCGGTCGAGGTGGCGCGGCTGGCCGGGCCCACCCGAGTCACTGTCAGGTGCCAGGTCCACGGCCAGCGGATCACCGTGGACGGCATCACCAACGACGGATGGTCCTATCTGCCGGACTACGGCGGCTATGTCTCCAACATCTTCATCGATGTCGCCGAGGCATGGCTGCCCGGCGTCCCCACGTGCTGAACTGCCTTACCGCGCAATCCCGTTCAGCCCCATCGGCCCCACTTCGGCCCCACTTCGGCAGAGGAGCCCCTATGCGTCGCAGACACCCGTTGTCCGCGCGGTCCGCACTGTCCTGGCTTTCCCTTCTCGTCGCCGCTCTCCTCGCGACGACCGGTCCGGCCGCCGCCTCCGCGCGGGCGCCGGACCGTTCCGCGCGTCCCCACCAGGACACCCCGCTCGCCGCCCCGAACTTCAAGGCCCCCTATCCGTGCGGTCAGCGGTGGACGCTCAGCCACCACTCCGCCGAGGTGCGCCGGGCGCTGGACTTCGTACGGGCCGACGGCGGTCCGACGGCCGGCACACCGGTCCTGGCCTCCGCCGCCGGTACGGCCACCCGGATGTCACAGCCCAGCGGCGCGGGCAACTACATCGTGATCGACCACGGAGCGGGCTGGAAGACGTACTACTTCCATCTGGCCTCGTACTCCGTGCCCAGCGGCGCCTCGGTCGGCCAGGGACAGCAGATCGGGGTGACCGGGTCCTCCGGCAACTCCTCCGGCGCGCATATCCACTACGAGCAGTTGCTCAACGGTGTGGGGCAGAACATCGTCGTCAACGGCGCGGGTCTGCCCTACCCCTCGCAGTACAACCAGTCGTATCTGACCAGTGACAACGGCTGCGGTGGCGGTGGAAGCGCCTTCCGTACGTGGGGTTCGGACATCCGGGTGCGCGCGGACGCCTATCTGGACTCGGCGGTGGTCAACGTCCTCGCCGGACCGACCGATGTCACGGTGGTGTGCCAGAAGCAGGGCAGCACCGTGACCGCCGATGGCCACACCAACAGCTGGTGGAGCAAGCTGCGTGACCAGGGCGGCTTCATCTCCAACATCTATATCGACCATCCCGCGGCGCAGTTGCCGGGCGTTCCGGTCTGCTGACCCCGCGACGTCTCTCGGTCCACATCGTCACGCCGTCCCGCGTGGGGCCCGCCGCCGCCAGCGGCGCGGCTCCTGGTCGGGCAGCCAGCCGAAGGCCAGCGAGCTGCCGACGACGCCGAGCAGCAGGCCGACGAAGAACCCGCCCAGGTTGGACGTGACCCAGGTGCCGAGGGTGACCAGCACACCGATGACCGAATAGAACAGCCGCTGCCCCGGGTTCAGCAGCACCAGCAGTCCGCATACGGCCATGACCAGCGGAAGCAGATAGGCGGCGATGCCTCCCGCGCCCGCTTGCAGGACGACCGAGACCGAGGCCTGCTCGGTCAGCAGGATCTCCGCTCCGCCGAGCAGCAGGAGCGCTCCGCCCCAGAAGGGCCGGCGTCTTCGCCAGGCGGTGAAGGCGCGCAATGGATGGCGGCCCCCGGCCGGGACGGCGGTCCCGGCCGGGGGATTCGTTTCGAGGGGAGCCACGCTCAGCAGCCCTTCGAACTGAAGTTGAGATGGAGGTTGGGCAGCCGGAACTTGGCGGCGGTGGTCGCCCAGTTGGTCTGGCGCAGGTTGGTGATGGTGACGGTGTCGGCCTGCTGGCCGAAGACGCCGAGGGGACCCTTGACGCCCGCCTTGGTGAAGGTGCTGGCGTCACCGCCGATCTCGATGTTCTCGAAATCCGCCTGATTGCCCGTCAGCACCGTGGAGTCGGTGGTCAGATCGGTCGCGGACACGGGTGTGCCCTTGTCGCCCGCGGTGATGTGCAGATACGTGCCGCCGATCTCGACGCTCTGGCAGAGCTTGGTGAGTTTGGCCCTCTTGATGGCCGAGACCACCACCAGGACCTGGCCGCCGGTGTCGCCGGCGTTGGGACTGCCCTCCGCCATGTTGTCCATGCCGCCGAACTGCTCGAAGCCCTGGCCCTCCAGGCGGTCGGCGGTGACCGTGAAGGGCATCCCGGAGATGGCGAACTGAGCGGCGATGGCGCCCTGCGCCGTGAGGATCACGAGGGTGGCGGCCGCGGCGACCGCCGGTACGCCCATGAGCGCGGCGCGGCGGAACCGCACTCTTCCCCGCCGTTCGGCTCTCTCTGGCGTTTCACCGCCGGTGATGTCGGACGTGGCCATGAGCTGCTCCTGAAGGTGTGATGACCGGAACGAGCTTGCGCGGCGATGTCCTGGCGCGGACGGCTCCCGGCGCCGACGGGGTTTCCCCGGGACAGGACGACGGCGCGGCCATGGGAGTCGACCGGAAAGTTACTCCCAGGTATCCATGGGGTCAACCACCTTGTGGGAATTGGGTGTTGATCGCGTGTGAGGTCTGAGCCCGGTCCGGCGCGGGTCATCCACCGCCGCCTCGGGCCCCGGGCAGGTCCAGCGGTGCGGGGCGCCGCGGGTCCGCGACGATCCGCCGGACCGACCGCCCGGACCCACGGCCGCGTGCGCACCCCCGGCACCCCGCTGACGTCTGCGTACCGTGGGTAACAATCATCGGCGACTTCCCTCGCGGACCCTTGACTCCGCGCATCGGACAGGCTTACAACCCTCTTGGGTTTCCTTCTGTGCCGCGCTCGTTCGCGGCGCGGTGCGGGTCCGTGGCGCCGGTCCCGCACCGCAACCGTTCACCCCCACCCACTCCTGGCGCTGCCCCACGGGCACCGCCCTCTCGCACAGCCGGCCGCATCCCTCGCCGGCCGCGACGACGCGCTCGGCCGAGCCGCCACAGCGCGTACGTACCACCTCACCTCACCCCGCACCGCATTCGCGAAAGGGACTTCGCATGGGTACTCGCACGGGCTCACGACGCACTGTTCTCGCCGCCGCCGGCGTCACCGCCGCCGTCGCTCTCCTCACCACCGGTACGGCGTCCGCCACCGGTTCGCCGTCCGCTGCCGGGACCGCCGCCGGCAATGTCCTCACCCACGGCAGCGCGGGCGGCTCCGCCGTCGCGGTGGGGGACGTCTTCACCTCGTCGCTGAGCAGCGGCGCGAGCGTCACGATCCGCACCACCGCCGGCGGATCCACCGGAATCACCTGCACGGCTTCGCAGTTCACCGCGACCGTCACCGGCAATCCGGCCGCGCCGGGCACCGCCACGGAGTCGCTGACAGCACACACCTTCGGCGGCTGCACCTCGAACATCCTGGGGACCA
This sequence comes from Streptomyces sp. NPDC088147, assembly GCF_044741565.1. NCBI lineage: Bacteria > Bacillati > Actinomycetota > Actinomycetes > Kitasatosporales > Streptomycetaceae > Streptomyces > Streptomyces sp. NPDC088147. The sequence goes on from NZ_JBIUSY010000008.1 coordinate 208,374, forward strand.
CCGGGGTACAGAGCATCACGGTCGACCGGCTGCCCTACAGCACAACGGTCACGTCCGGGGGGCCGCTCACCGTGGGCGCCGGGGCGGCCGGCGCGGTCCAGACGACCGTCAGGCTCAACACCCTGCTCGGCCTGACGACCTGCGTCTACACCTCCACGGGGCTGAGCGGCGCCACGTCCAACACCGACAACTCCATCACCTTCACCAACCAGTTGTTCAGCAAGTCGTCCGGGCCGGTCACCTGCCCGGGATCCAGCTACTTCTCCGCCAAGTACGGCCCGGTCAAGGACACGAGCCAGTCCGGCAGCCCGTCCGTCTTCGTCAACTGACCCACCAGAGCGGTGCGTTGGCACAACGAGGGATAGCCGCGCCGATGCCCGTGCGAGCGAGTGCTGTCGCACGGGCATCGGCCGGTCCCCGGGTGTCCGCGGCTCAGGCGTTCTTCCGGGCGACGCCTCCGTACATGGCGATGTCGCGGTCGTCGATGTCTTCCTGTCCGGCGTCCGGCCGCCAGTGGTGGACCTGGGTGACCCCCGGCCCGACCAGTTCCAGACCGTCGAAGAACGCCTCCGCCTCGGCATGCGTGCGCAGCTGCATGGGCATCCCGCGGCGTGCGTATTCGGCGGCGACGCGGCCCACCTCCTGCGGGGCGAAGTCGGCGGTGCCGATGGTCATGGCCAGGAAGCTGCCCGCGGGCAGCGGATCCAGCAGGCGCTGGACCAGGCCGTGGTCGTCGTCGGTGTCGAGTATGAAGTGCAGGATGCCGATGATCAGCAGCCCGACCGGTTCGCGCAGATCGAGGAGTTCCTGGAACTGGGGCGAGCCGAGGATCGCCTCGGGGTCGCGCATATCGGCGTCGACATAGGCGGTGTGGCCCTCGGGGGAACTGGTCAGGAGCGCCCGCGCGTGCGCGAGCACGATCGGGTCGTTGTCGACGTAGACGATGCTGGCGTCAGGGCGGACCTCCTGGACGACCTCGTGCACATTGGGCGAGGTGGGCAGGCCGGTGCCGATGTCGAGGAACTGCCTGATGCCCTCCTCCCGCGCGAGGTACCGGGCCGCGCGGTGCATGAACTCCCGGTTGGCGCGCATGTGCACCGGCAGCGCCCGCCACTCGCGGCACATCGCGTCCCCGGCTTCCTTGTCGACCGGGTAGTTGTCCTTTCCGCCCAGGATGTAGTCGTAGACGCGGGCAGAATGCGCCTCACCCGTGTTGATCCGCCGTACCGGTTTCTCCTGCTGCGTCATCTTCACTCCAGGTCCCGATCGAAGCCTTGGCCAGGAGTCTAGGCAATGAGACATCACAAGATCGCGTGACAGACGCACATGAAAGGTTTCAACCAGCCCTCCAGGGAAGCTAGAGCAACGCCAAGCACGGCGTCAATAGGCGGAACGCGCCCTTCTCCGGGTCGCCGGCAGGTCGTCACACAGCCCTTGACAGGTCTCACACGTCTCCCTACTTTCACAAAAGTGAAACGATTCATCGTCGAGTCGTAACGGAGCCGCATTGTGATCAGCAGAAGACGACTGCTCGGCACGTCCGCCACCGCCCTGGGAACAGCCCTCGTCGCCGGGACCGTTCCGGCCGCCGGTGCGGATCCGTCCCTGGCTCCGGCCGCCGGGCCGGGAGCCGGTGCGGGCGCGCGCGTCACCGAACCGACGGTCGAGTACGTGCGCCATCCGCTCGGGCTCGACACGCCGCGTCCCAGGCTGAGTTGGCCCGTCGTGTCCGACCGGCCGGAACAACGGCAGAGCGCGTATCGGATACGGGTCGCCACCACTCCGGAACGCCTCGCCAGGCCCGACGTCTGGGACAGCGGGCGGATCACCTCGGCGCAATCGGTCCTGGTCCCGTACGCGGGTCCGGCGCTGACATCACGTACCCGCTACCACTGGTCGGTACGGGTGTGGAACGCCGACGGCAGCGCGTCGGGGTGGAGCGCGCCGTCCTGGTGGGAGACCGGACTCACCGACGCCTCGGACTGGTCGGCGCGCTGGATCGCCGCTCCCGCCGCGCTCGTCGGCGCTCCCGCGATGGACGGCGCCTCCTGGATCTGGTTCCCCGAGGGGGATCCGGCGAGCAGCGCCCCGGCGGCGACCCGCTGGTTCCGGGGACGGGCCGACATCCCGGCCGGTGTCACCCGCGCCCGGCTGGTCGTGACCGCCGACGACGGCTACACCGCCTATGTGAACGGCGTCCGGGTCGCACACGCCGAGGCCCACGGCCCCGCCGAGAACTGGAAACGCCCCGTCGTCGTCGATGTGACCGCCCATCTGCTGCCCGGCGCCCAGGTGATCGCCGTCTCCGCCACCAACGCGACCGTCGGTCCCGCGGGTCTGCTCGGCCTGCTGGAGCTGACCACGGCCGACGGCACCACCGCCTTCGCCACCGACGGCAGCTGGCGGACCACCGACCGGGAGCCCACCGGCGACTGGCTCACCGCCGCGTACGACGACGCCGCGTGGCCCGCCGCCAGGACACTCGCCGCCTGGGGGGCGGGCCCCTGGGGCGCGGCGCGGGTCTCCTACTCCCCCGCCGCCCAGCTGCGCCACGAATTCCGGCTGCGGCGCGGGGCGAAGATCGTGCGCGCCCGGCTCTACTCCACGGCCCTCGGGCTGTACGAGGCGTATCTCAACGGCGAGCGGATCGGCGAGGACCGGCTCGCGCCCGGCTGGACCGACTACCACCAGCGCGTCCAGTACCAGACGTACGACGTGACCCGGCTGCTCGGACCCGGTGTCAACGCACTCGGGGCGACGGTCGCGGCCGGCTGGTACGCGGGGAACATCGCCTGGTTCGGTCCGCACCAGTACGGCGAACGCCCCGCCCTGCTGGCCCAGTTGGAGGTCACCTACACCGACGGAACGACCGAGAGAGTGCTGTCGGGCACCGACTGGCGCGCCGCGACCGGCCCCGTCACCGGCGCCGATCTGATGGCGGGCGAGGAGTACGACGCCCGGCTGGAGACCGACGGCTGGACGCGCGCCGGATTCGACGCGACCGGCTGGGCGGCCGTCGAAGCCGTCGACACCGTCACCGCCGCGCTCGTGGCGGAGTTGGACGGCCCCTCACGGGTGGCGGGTGAGCTGCCCGCGAAGAAGGTGACGGAGCCCCGGCCCGGCGTCTTCGTCTTCGATCTCGGCCAGAACATGGTGGGCGCGGTGCGGCTGACCGTCTCCGGCGCCGCCGGCACCACCGTACAGCTGCGCCACGCCGAGGTGCTCAACCCCGACGGCACGCTCTACACCGACAATCTGCGCACCGCCCGCGCCACCGACACCTACACCCTCAAGGGCGGCGGCCAGGAGACCTACGAGCCGCGCTTCACCTTCCACGGCTTCCGTTATGTCGAGGTGACGGGCTATCCGGGGAAGCCGTCGCCCGGCGCGGTCGTGGGGCGGGTCATCCACACCTCGGCGCCGTTCACGATGGACTTCAAAACGAATGTCCCGATGCTCAACCAGCTGCACAGCAACATCACCTGGGGCCAGCGCGGCAACTTCCTCTCCATACCCACCGACACGCCCGCCCGCGACGAACGGCTCGGCTGGACGGGCGACATCAATGTCTTCGCGCCCACCGCCACGTACACCATGGAATCGGCGCGCTTCCTGACCAAGTGGCTGTGGGATCTGCGTGACGCGCAGGAGGACGACGGCGCGCTCACGCATGTCGCCCCGGATATCGCCGGGGTGGGCAGTGGCGCGGCCGGCTGGGGCGACGCCGGGGTCACCGTCCCCTGGGCGCTGTACCAGGCGTACGGGGATGTCCGGGTCCTGGAGCAGTCGTGGGCCTCCATGCTGAAGTGGCTCGACTATCTGGAGGCGCACAGCAGCGGCTATCTGCGTCCCGCCGACGGGTTCGGCGACTGGCTCAATATCCAGGACGAGACGCCCAAGGACGTCATCGGCACGGCCTACTTCGCGCACAGCGCCGATCTCGTCGCCCGGATCGCCGAGGTCCTGGGCAAGGACCCGGCGCCGTATGCCGCGCTGTTCCGCGCCGTACGCGACGCCTTCCGCGCGGCGTATGTCTCCGCGGGCGGACGGGTGAAGGGCGATACGCAGACCGCGTACGTCCTGGCCCTGTCCATGGACCTGCTGGCCGACGCCGACCGCGCACCCGCCGCCGACCGGCTCGTCGACCTCATCAGGGCCAAGGACTGGCATCTGTCGACGGGCTTCCTCGGCACTCCGCGACTGCTGCCGGTCCTCACCGCCACCGGTCACAACGACGTGGCCTACCGGTTGCTGCTGCGGCGGACGTTCCCCAGTTGGGGCTACCAGATCGACCAGGGCGCCACGACGATGTGGGAGCGATGGGACTCGATCAGGCCGGACGGCAGCTTCCAGGACGCCGGGATGAACTCCTTCAACCACTACGCGTACGGCTCGGTGGGCGAATGGATGTACGCGAACATCATCGGCATCGCCCCCGCTGGTCCGGGGTTCCGGGAGATCGTCGTCCGGCCGCGGCCCGGTGGCGGGGTGACGGAGGCCGAGGGGCGCTACGACTCGCTCTACGGCCCGGTCACCACGGAGTGGAAGACGGACTCCGACGGCTTCCGGCTCACCGTCTCGCTCCCGGCCAACACCACCGCCGAGGTGTGGATCCCGGAGAGCGGCACGGCGGGCGGTGAGGGCCGGAGGGACGTACGGCATCCCACCGCCACGTTCCTGCGACGGGAGGACGGCTGCGCCGTGTTCGCCGCCGGTTCGGGAAGGCACCACTTCACCGGCTGAGTGAGCCGGCGGAGGGCGCCGTGCGCGCCCGCGCACGAGGAGGGACCGCGCACGGGGCCGACGGCGCCGGTCCCTCCGGGCGTGGGCTCTCCGAGCCGGGCGGCCGATCCGTCGGATCTGCGCTCCGCCGCCGTCGGCGAACAGCTCGATTCCCGTGGTGCCGGCGACAGAGATACCGGCCGGCCATCTCAATGACGATCGACATTGAGATCTCCCACCCAGCCCGCTACAGTCCTTCCCAAAAGCTGGGCTTGGGGGAAGACAGTGGGCGTTTCGAAGCAGAAGGCGGCGGAGAACCGGGAAGCGATCATCGCCGCGGCGGATGGCTTGTTCCGTGAGCGCGGTGTCGATGCCGTCGGCCTCGTCGAGCTGATGGGCGCGGCCGGGTTGACGCGCGGCGGCTTCTACAACCACTTCGCCTCGAAGGACGCGCTCGTCGACGCGGTCGTCGCCAAGGCCATGGCGGACGGTTTCAGCGACCTCGACGAAGCCATCACGGCCTCCGAGGATCGCGGCAGCGACCCGCTCATGGAACGGATCGACTGGTATCTCTCGCCCGAACACCGCGCGGACATCGAACACGGCTGCCCGGACACGGGGTTCGTCGGCGACGCCCGCCGGCTGGATCCGGCCTCCCGCGCGCGCTACGCGAAGGGCCTGGCGGCCAATCTCGACCGCTTCACGGAGATCGTCCGGGCACCCGGACCCGACGAAGGCGAGCGACGAGCGCGCGCCATCGCGCTGTTCAGCGAGATGGCCGGCGCCCTGCTTCTGTCACGCGCCGTCGCCGATACCGACCCCGCCCTCGCCGACGAGATCCTCGCCGGCGCGCGCACCGACCTGCGGAACCGTGTCCGTGCCGCGTAGCGCCGTGAACCATCTTCCGACGCGGTTCGGAGGGAAGGACCTGATGGAGAGGGACTCGGAGAGACGGGCACCCGATGGCCGGCTCGATGAATTCCTTCATGTGGTCGGGCAGTCGGCATGGCGGCCGGACGCGGGCGTGCGGGGCGTGGTCGACTGGCTCCACCGCCAGCTGGACACGGAAATCGCGCTCATCGACAGCGCGGGCGCGGTGGAGCTGTCCACCCCGCGCTTCCCCGAGGAGGTCCTCGGCTCGCTGGGGCCGATGCTCACCCGGCTGGCCACCGGCCGGATGGCCTCGGCCGTCACGGAGATCGGTGCCGTACACCTGCGGCTGGAGGCGGTCGGGACCGAGTCACCCCGGCAGGTGCTGGTGCTCGCCGGGCCGACCGGGCTGAGCCGCAGGGCGGCGGCCCTCGCCTCGCACACCGGAAGCGTCATCGGCATCCTGCACCGCGCCCGCGCCGCCGACACGGCGCTCCACGGGTACCAGGAGAAGGCACACCAGCTGCGCGTGGCCCTCTTCATGGCGCTCATGGCCGGGGATCCGGTGCTGGCGCGCCGGATGACGACCGGGGCCGTACCCGCGCTGCTGGACTGCGACCGTATCCGGGTCCATCTGCTGCGCTGCCCGCCGGAGGAACGGGACCGGCTCGCGCGGGCCCACCAGGACGCCTCGGGTTACCACGGCCGGGGACTGATGGTCCGCTGCCCGGTCTACGACGAGCATCTGATCTGTCTGATCGCCGATGACGGCGGAGTGCGGGACGGCGAGGGACACGGTCCCGGCGCGCCGGTTGGTCTGGGCGCCGCGCTGCGCGAGCTGGTCGGGGAGAGTCCGCGTTACGCGCTGGGCATCAGCGGCGCGCATCCGCTCCGTGCGACCGCCGAGGCGTACGAACAGGCCAGGCACGCCCTGGCCGTGGCGGGCAACGCCCCTGGCAGAGTGGCCGGTTACCGGGGCCTGGAGCCGCTGGAGCGGCTGCTGCCGCGCGACGCGGCCGTCGGCTGGGCCCGTTCCTTTCTCCGGCCGCTCCGCTCGCTGCCCGGCGTCACCCTTGAGACGACCCGGCTGGCGATGCACTTCCCGCGATCCGGTGTGGCGGGTCTTCTGGGCATCAGCCGCAACACCGTCACCGCCCATCTCAAGCGCGCCGAGGACGCGCTCGGTGTCGACCTCCGGGAGGTTCGCTCCCGCGCCACCGTCGCGCTGGCCCTCGCCATCACCACCCTCCATCAGGACGCCGAGCCCGTCGCCGGTGGTCCGGCCGTCCCCGAGGTGGAGTCGCTGTTCCACACCCAGACCGTCGCCGCGTGGGCCGAGGGCTTCCTCGAACCCCTGGACGACACCGCCCATCACCGGGTGCGGACCACGCTGCGCACCTGGATCGAGACGAACACCGACGCGCAGCGAACCGCGCGGCGCCTCGGCAACAGCCGCACCACGGTCGCGGCCCATCTGCGCACCGCGGAGCGGCTGCTCAACCGGGATCTGCTGACGACCGGCTCCGGCGTCCACGATCTCGTGTACGCCCTCGGTCTGCTGGGCGAGATCCCGCTCGCCCCCGACCGTGCACCGTGAACAGCACAGCGCCCTCCTGACCCCACACGACGCACCACTCGCGCGCCGACCCGTGCATCGTGCACATGTCCACCATGGAGTTCGGGCGCCGTGACCAGTGGCCGGGCCTGTCATCCGTCCGGGTGAGGCGGTCTAATTCGGGTGTCGAGTTCGCGGCCGCCCCGCATCGGGGGACAGGGCGGCCGCGACGCGGCGGGTGCGGAGTCACGGGACGCGGTGACGGCCGGGGCGCGGGGAGCCGGGAGGCCACGTCAGGGGCGCGGGGCGATCTCGCGTCCTCCGTCCACGACGGTGATCGCCATCGCCGGGCACGAATCGGCCGCGTCCAGCACGGCCTCGTGGGGTTCGACGCCGGCGGCGAGGGGCCGGGCCCGGTCGCCGTCCAGGGTGAAATGGTCGGGCGCCATCCCCGCGCACATGCCCGATCCCATACAGCGTTCTCCGTCGACGTGGAGCTGCCAGGCCATCGGTCACCACCCGACCGGCATGGTGCGCGGGCCACGGACGATCATCTGCTGCTTCCACACGATGTCGCCCGCCAGCCGCAGACCGGGCAACCGGGTCAGCAGCGCGCGCAGCGCCTCCTGAAGCTCCACCCTGGCCAGCGGCGCGCCGAGGCAGTGGTGGACACCGTGGCCGAAGCCCAGGTGCTGAACGCCCTCCCGCTCGATGTCCAGTACGCCCGGTGAACTGAACCTGAGCGCGTCCCGGTTGGCCGCGCCCACCGCGACCAGTACCGGCTCCCCGGCGCGTACGAGCGTGCCGCCGACCTCGATGTCCTCGGTGGCGTAGCGGGGGAACGCGGCGCCCGCGCCGAGTGGTACGAAGCGCAGTAACTCCTCGACGGCGCCCGGGATCAGCGCGGGCTCCTCGCTCAACCGCCTGAGCTGCTCCGGGTGTTCGAGGAGCGCGTAGACGAAGTTCGGGATCTGTGTCGCCGTCGTCTCGTGTCCGGCGATCAGAATGCCGACGCACATGTCGACGAGCTCCGGCTCGGAGAGCCGGTCGTCGACATCGCGCGCCTGGATCAGCGCGGACATGAGATCGTCGGTGGGTTCCTCCCGGTGCCGGGCGATCAGTCCGGCCATGTACGCGCGCAGCTCCTTGTCCTTGGTGGCGAACTCCTCGGCGGTCAGTCCGCTGGTGGACAGCGCGGCGTCGCTCCACTCGCGGAACCGCGGGCGGTCCTCCACCGGTACGCCGAGCAGCTGGCAGATCACGGCGACGGGGATCGGCAGCGCGAAGTCCTCGACGAGATCCACGGGCGGGCCCACGGCGATCAGACCGTCCACGAGTTCGTCGGCGAGCCTGCTGATGTCGGGCCGCATCTTCTCGACACGGTGGACGGTGAACGCCTTGGCCACCAGGGTGCGCAGCCGGGTGTGGTCCGGCGGGTCCATCCGGAGGATGCCGCCGGCGCGCTGCTCCGGCCACTGGCGGGGACCGTCGTGCCGCTCCTCCTCCGCGCGGCTGAAGCGGCGGTCGCCCAGGACGAGCCGGGCGTCGGCGTAGCGGGTGGCCAGCCAGGCCGGTTCCCCGTACGGCAGCTGGACCTTCAGCAGTCCGGGCAGGTCACGGGCGCGTGCGTACGCCTCGGACAGCCCGATGCCGTCGGTCCGGTTGAAGGGGTAGCTGACGGGTCCGGCCGGTGCGTTCTGTACGTCGGTCATCGAGGTGCCCCGATCGCGAGTCAGTGACGCGGCTCGTTCCGCGCACGGGTCGGCGCGTACGCGAGCCGCAGGATGTAAGCGCTCGATTACAAACGGTAAGAGGGTCGTCCGGTTCCGTCAACGGCGCCTCGCGGCCACTGGATTCGGCCCGTCACGGCATTACCGTGTCCGGTGCACGGAGTACGGGAGGTGCGACATGGCCCACCAGGGGCCCGAGCGACGGCGCAACGCCGCGGAGACGAGACAGGCACTGCTCGACGCCGCCACCACGCTTTTCGCCGAACGTGGTTTCGACAGCACCACGGTGCGGGACATCGCCGGCCTGGCCGAGGCGAACCAGGCGCTGGTCTTCCGCTACTTCGGCTCGAAGGAGGCGCTCTTCGAGGAGGTCATGGCGGGGGTGGGGCGGGAGCGCCTGGCCACCACGCCCGCGGAACACCTGCTCTCCGCGGTGCTGCGCGATCTCCTGGCGCCCGCCGCCGACCGGGACCGGTCTCTGGAGGCGTTCCTGCGGTCGGGGGGCAGCGGCGGGGCGGTCTCCGCGGTGCGCGAGCAGCTGGGCGAGGAGTACGCGCGGGTGCTGCGCACGCTGACCTCCGGACCGGACGCGGCGCTGCGCGCGGATCTCGTACTGGCCTGGCTGCTGGGCATCGGTCTGATGCGGGTGGTGGCGCCCAAGGAGCCACTGTCGACGGCGGACGCCACGGAGGTGAGCACGCTGGTGCTGGGCGCGGTGAGCACACTGCTGGAACGCGTCGACCGCGCCCCGGCATCATCCCGGTCAGCGCCCGCAGCGCCTCCGATCCCCACGCAGGTCGCCGCTCCGGCGTCCGGGCGGCTGCCGCAGGAAACCTGAGCGGGGATCTCCGTGCGCGGCGTCGCGTGCGTCAGATGCGCCAGCCGCGGATCTGGTCCGCCGCCTGGTAGACGCTGGCCTTGCCGGACTGTATGGCCCGTACGAGTTCGACGAGGGCGCCGTACGGCGGATCGATCCCCTCACCGGACGCGTGCATGTACGCGGCGGTGACCTGGCAGGCGTACAGGCTGTTCCGGTACGGCAGTGGCTCCAGGCACACCAGGGTGTGCATGAGCGCCGCAGCGCGCCAGGCCACATCGGGTTCGCTGGTCGCCGGGCGCGGGATGCGGGTCTTGTGGCGGGCGACGGCGGCGACCAGCGCCGAGTAGTCGGCCACCGAGACATCTTCCGGGACGGCCTGTTCCTGTACGTCCAGGAGCCAGGCCACGTCGATGTACAGCACCGGCATCAGGCGGCTTCCGCCCGCCTGTCGTGCCGCGCCGGTGGGACCTCGTTGGCGAAGGCCTCGTCGAACTCGCCCCGGTGCTGTTCGCCCCAGCTCACGGCGTAGCGGACGAACTGGAGACGCTGCTGCTCGCGGAGGGGCAGATCATGGACGTACTGCTTGAGCGACTTGCCCTCGGCGGCGGCCGCCGCGCGGACCGCCTCCAGCTCGTCGTCGGTGAAGCTGATGTTGAGTGACGGCATACCCGTACGGTACCTAACTGGTACCGAACAGGGAAGCGGCGTATGCGCGGGGCTCCGGCGCGACGGCCGGGCCCGCCCGGCACGCTTTGCCGGATCGGCAACGTTACTTGCTCCTCTCGTGCCGCCGGTGGACCATACCGCTCGACGATCAGCGACCACCGGCCACGGGCCGGACGGCCGAGCGGAAGGCGCTTCCATGACCGACGAACAGCTCCAGGACGTACCGGCGGACCAGTTCTGGGAGGACTTCTACCGGGCCAAGGACGCCGTATGGAGCGGCAACGCGAACCCGGTCCTGGTCCGTGAGATCACCGGGCTCGCGCCCGGGACGGCCCTGGACCTCGGCTGCGGCGAAGGAGCCGACGCGATCTGGCTCGCGCTGGGCGGCTGGCGGGTCACCGCGGTCGACGTGTCCTCGACGGCCCTCGACCGCGCGGCCGGCCACGCGGCGGCGGCCGGGGTCGCCGACCGCGTCGACTGGCAGCGGCACGATCTGGGGGTCTCCCTCCCCACCGGCACCTTCGACCTCGTCTCGGCTCAGTTCCTGCACTCCCCGCTGGAGATCCCCCGTGACCGGATCCTGCGGTCGGCCGCCTCCGCCGTGGCTCCCGGCGGGACCCTGCTCGTGGTCGGACACGCCGGGCGGCCCTCCTGGGCGGACGACGACACGCACGACGCCCGCTTCCCCACGAACGAGGAGGCCCTCGACGCGCTCGCCCTCCCGGACGGGCAGTGGCGGGTCGAACGCCAGGAGACGCTGGAACGGTTCCTGACCGCCCCCGACGGCCGGCCCGGCACGGTGACCGACAACCTGCTGCGGGTCAGGCGGCTGACCGGCACCGGCGCGTGACGGAGCCGGACGAGGCGGGGTGCCGTCCGTGTCCGTCGGCGCCCGCCGCGCTCAGAACCAGCCGGGGACGACGAACACTCCCCAGGTCACGGCGGGCACCGCCACGGCCATCGCGAGGCCCCACACCATGAGACCGCGGAAGACCGTGTCCCGCCGCGCCTCGGGCGAGTTGGCGACCACCAGGGCGCCACTGGTCGAGAACGGCGAGGAGTCCACCACCGACGCCGAGATGGCCAGGGCGACGATCAGCCCGACCGCGCCGACCTCACCGCCCAGCAGGAAGGGGACCGCCAGCGGGATCAGCGCGCCCAGGATGCCCGTGGTGGAGGCGAAGGCGGAAACGACGGCGCCGATGAGACAGATGAGCAGGGCTCCCAGCAGCGGGGTACGGACCGAGGCGACGCCCTCGCCGAGATAGTCGATGGTGCCGATCCGCTCCATCAGCCCGACGAACGTGACGATGCCGCAGACGAGCAGGACCGTCGACCACGCGCACTTGTCCACCGCCCCCTTCGCCGACTCCGGTGACACGAGGGAGAGAACGACCGTCACGGTGAGGGCCATCAGCCCGACATTGAGGTCGAAGAAGAGGGATCCGACGACCAGGCTGAGCAGACCGAGGAGGGTGAGCACACGGGCGCGGTCGAGGGTGAGCGGCGGTTCCTCGACGGGTTCGCCGGCGACCGCGACGGCCGTCCCACCGCCCGCCGGGGCCGTCACCGTGGCCGTGGCCGACGCGAAGGACGCGGAGGACCCGGGAGATGAAGAGGACCCGGAGGGCGCGGAGGACCCGGGGGACGCGGAGGACAGAGCCGCGGTGACCGTCCGGCCACCACCGCCCTCGCCGGCCGCGCCACCCGGGCTGTCACCGGCCCGTGGCTCCCCGGCCGGAGCCCCCGGGCCCGCCGCCGCCTCCCGCCGCCCGAGCAGCGCGCGACCGCCGAACAGGAAGAACACGAAGAGGCTGAGGACGACGTTGAAGAGGAAGGAGCAGAGGAACAACAGCGCCGGATTCCCTGGCAGGTTGTTCCGTGACATGACTCCGTTGGTGATGCTGCCGAACACACTGATGGGTGAGAAGCCTCCGGCGCTGGCGCCGTTGATGATGAGCAGGCCCATCAGCAGCGGATTGATCCGGTAGCGCTTCGCGAATCCCAGGCCGATCGGAGCGACGAGCGCGACGGCCGCCGGGACCACCGCGCCGACGGCCGTCAGCACGGCGGTGACCAGGAACATGATCCACGGGATGAGCGCGATCCGGCCACGCACCACTCTCATGGACCCGTGGACGAGCCAGCTCACCGTTCCGTTGTTCTTCGCGATCGCGAAGAGGAAGGTCACACCGACCAGCACCACGAACAGATCCCCGGGGAATCCCGCGAAGATGTCGTCGGCGGATTCGTGCACGAACACCGTTCCCACCACAAACGCGACCACGATGGCCAGTGCGCCCATGTGCACCGAGAAAACGGTGGCGACCGTGAATATCAGTACGAGACCGATGATGGAGATGACGTGATCTGACACAAGGCTTCCTCGCCTTCAGTCCGACTCCAATATTTCCGCAATACGGAATCTAATTTCCGCAGTCGGAAGTATGGGAGTGGCGTCAGAAGGCGTCAAGAGTTGTGTCCTGACGCACCGTCACCTCCCGTCGGCGTACGCACGCCCCCCAGAGCGGCACCCACCGCCGCCGCGGCCTCCCGCACCAAGAGGCCGTAGGCGGCCTGGTCTTCGCTGGTCAGACGGCTGGTCGGGACATTGACACTGATGCTCGCGACCGGCTGCCCCGAGCCGCCGAGGACGGCCGCCGCGACCGCCGAGACATCCGTGCGCCATTCGCCGCCGTTCGTCGCGTATCCGCGCTCCCGGATCTCGGCCAGCTCGGCGAGCAGCCGCCCGGGATCGGTGATCGTGGTGGCGGTGAAGCCGGACAGCCCTTCGGCGAGCTGCCGGTCGATGATCTCGGCGGGGCTCGCCGCCAGTACGGCCTTGCCGTTGGCCGAGGCGTGCAGCGGCAGATTCTGGCCCAACGGCAGGATGATGCGCACCGGCTGGGCCGTCTCCAGCCGCTCGATGAGCACGACCTTGCCGCCCTCGGGCACCGCCAGATGGACCGTCTCGTCGGTACGGCGGCGCAGGTCCTCCATCACCGGCACGGCGACATCACGCAGCCCCAGTTCGCCGGTGGCATGCCGGCCGACGTGCAGCGCCTTGGTGGTGACCACCCACCGGGTGGGGGCGCCGCCCGCCGGGCGGATCCACCCCGCGGTGTGCAGCGTGACCAGCGCGCGCTGGACGGAACTCTTCGGAAGTTCCATGGCCCGCGCCAGGTCCGCGACCCCGACCGGCTGACGCGCGGCCACCTCCTCCAGCGCCCTGAGCGCGTTGAGGACGTTCTGCATCCATTGACTCCCTCCACAACCGAACCCTATGCTCCGCCGTGCCATCACACGATACGCCGTGCCGCCATACGGCACAACCCTTGAAGGGAGCCGTTCGCATGACCTCCCGTACCGGCCGCCACTTCCTCCAGATCCCGGGCCCGACGAACGTCCCCGACCAGGTGCTCCGCGCCATGTCGGCGCCCACGATCGACCACCGCGGCCCCGAGTTCGCCGCCCTGACCCTGCGTCTGCTCGATGCGATCAAGCCGGTGTTCGGCACCGCGGGTCCGGTGGTGATCTATCCCGCCTCCGGAACCGGCGCCTGGGAAGCCGCCCTGGTCAACACCCTGAGTCCGGGCGACCGGGTGCTCTGTTTCGAGACCGGCCACTTCGCCACGCTGTGGCGGGACATGGCCCTGAGCCTCGGCCTCGAGGTGGATTTCGTGCCCGGCGACTGGCGCCACGGCACCGACCCCGAGGTCGTGGCCCAGCGGCTGGCGGCCGACCTCACGCACAGGATCAAGGCGGTCTGTGTCGTCCACAACGAGACCTCGACCGGCGTGACCAGCCGGATCGCCGAGATCCGGCGGGCGATCGACGCCTCGGGGCATCCGGCGCTGCTGCTCGTCGACACGATCTCCTCCCTCGGCTCGATCGACTACCGCCACGACGAATGGGGCGTCGATGTCACCGTGGCGGGATCGCAGAAGGGGCTCATGCTGCCCCCGGGCCTCAGCTTCAACGCCGTCAGCCCCAAGGCGCTCGCCGCCTCGCGCACCGCGCGGCTGACCAAGTCCTTCTGGGACTGGCAGCCCGTCATCGAGGGCAACCGGCGCGGCTTCTTCCCGTACACCCCGGCGACGAACCTCCTCTACGCCCTGGAGGAGGCCCTTCGCATGCTCGACGACGAGGGGCTGGACGCGGTCTACGCCCGGCATGCCCGGCACGCCGCGGCGACCCGCGCCGCCGTCCGGGGCTGGGGACTCGAGGTGCTCTGCGCCGACGAACGCGAGCACTCGGGTTCACTGACGGCGGTGCTGATGCCCGCGGGCCACGACGCCGACACGGTGCGCGAGGTCATCCTCGACCGGTTCGACATGTCCCTCGGCGCGGGTCTCGGCAAGCTCAGCGGCCGGGTCTTCCGGATCGGGCACCTGGGTCACTTCAACGACCTCACCCTGGCCGGGACGCTCGCCGGGGTGCAGATGGGACTCGAACTCGTCGGCGTGCCCATCGACCGGCGCGGGCTGGGGGACGCCCTCGACGTGCTGCGTTCCCGGTGACGGTCCGAACCCTATGGAGCGAGTGAACATGACAACGATCAGCTCGGACGCCCCCGCGATCGGCGGTGCGGCGGCAGAGGATCTGGCACACCGTCTGCGGCGGGAGCTCGACGGTGATGTGGGGTTCGACGACTACACCCGGCATCTGTTCTCGCGGGACGCGAGCATGTACGCGATCACCCCGGTGGGTGTGGTCTTCCCGCGCCACGCCGACGATGTACGGGCGGCGGTGGCGGCGGCCGCGGAGTACGGCATCCCGCTGGTGCCGCGCGGAGCCGGCACCAGTCTGGCCGGCCAGACCGTGGGCCCGGGTCTCGTCCTGGACCTGTCGCGGTACATGAACCGCATCCTGGAGATCGACGACGGCCGCCGCACGGCGCTCGTCCAGACCGGGGTCGTCCAGGACCAGCTGAACAGAGCGGCGGCGCCGCTGGGGCTGATGTTCGGCCCCGACACCTCCACCAGCAACCGGGCCACGGTCGGGGGGATGATCGGCAATAACTCGGCGGGCAGCGGCTCGCTGCGCTACGGCATGACCATCGATCATGTCCGGGAGCTCGACGTCGTCCTCTCCGACGCGAGCCGGGCGCTGCTGGCGCCGGTCGACGAGGTGGAGCGCGCGCGCCGGGCCGCGCAACCGACGCTGGAGGGCAGCCTCTACAAGAGGCTGCCGCAGATCGTCCGCGCCAACTCCGAGGCCATCGCCGAGGGATTCCCGGAGTTCTGGCGCCGGGCGTGCGGGTACCGGCTGGACCGGATGGCGCGCCCGGACACCCCGTTCGACCTGGCGAAGTTCGTCGTCGGCTCGGAAGGCACGCTCGTCATCGCCACGGAGGCGCTGGTCGATCTCGTGCCCAAACCGCGCCACACCATGATCGCCGTCGGCCACTTCACCAGCACGGCCGCCGCCATCGAGGCCACCGAGGACGCCCTGGCCTGCGACCCGGCCGCGGTGGAGCTGATGGACCGTACGATCCTGGACCTGTCCCGGCAGAAGATCGAGTACGCCTCGTTGAGCACCATCCTCGAAGGTGACCCCGACGCGCTGCTCTTCGTCAGCTTCACCGGGGACGACACGCGCGAACTGCTCGCCGGCATGGAGCGGCTGACCACGCTCTGGGCCCGGCACGGCCACGGCTATCACACCCTCCAGGCCATCACCCCGGACCAGCAGACCTCTCTGCTGAAGGTCCGCAAATCCAGCCTCGGTCTGCTGATGGCGGCGGGCGAGGGCACTCGCCGGCCGCTGGCCTTCGTGGAGGACACGGCCGTCGATCCGGTCCATCTCCCCCAGTACACCAAGCGTTTCAAGGAGGTGCTGGACCGGCACGGGCTGGAGGCCGGCTTCTACGGCCACTGCTCGGTCGGCTGTCTGCACATCCGGCCGTTCGTGGACCTGACCGATCCGGGACAGGTCGACACCATGCGCGCGGTGGCGGTGGAGATCAAGGACCTGGTCACGGAGTACGGCGGCGTCAACTCCAGTGAGCACGGCGACGGTCTGGCCAGGAGCGAGTTCAACCGGGAGATCTTCGGCGAGCGGCTGTACGAGGCGATGCGCCAGGTCAAGCAGGTCTTCGACCCGGACAACCGGATGAATCCGGGCAAGATCGTGGACGCGCCCTCGATGACGGACAACCTCCGTGACCGGGCGCTGCCTCCCGCGGAGCCGCTGCGGACCCGCCTCTCCTTCGAGGTGGTGGGCGGGATGCGCGGCGCCGCGGACCGGTGCATGAACATCGGGCTGTGCCGCAAGAGCGGTTCCGGCGCCATGTGCCCCTCGTACATGGCCACCCGCAACGAGGAGGACTCCACCCGCGGCCGGGCCAACGCCCTCGTCAAAGCGCTCTCCGAACCCGATCCCCGCACGGCGCTCGGGGACGAGCGGCTGCACGAGATCCTCGATCTGTGCCTCATGTGCAAGGCGTGCAAGAGCGAGTGCCCGCTCGGTGTCGACATGGCCACCCTCAAGGCCGAGTCGCTGTCGCACCATCACGATCTGCACGGGGTGCCGCTGCGGTCGCGGATCTTCGGCTCGATCCGGCTGCTGAACCGGCTCGGTTCCGTGGCGGCGCCGCTGTCCAATCTGCCGGGACGGCTGCGTCCGCTGCGGCGGCTGCTCGACCGCTGGCTGGGCATCGCCTCGGAGCGCCCGTTGCCGGTGTTCGTACGGCGCAATCTGGTGAGCTGGTTCCGTAAGCACGCGCGCGGCGCCGGGGCGTCGGCCCGTCCGGCGGCCACGCAGGGAACACTCACGTTCCTCGCCGACTCCTTCACCACCTACACCGAGCCGGACATCGGCCGCTCCGCGATCGAGCTGCTGGAGCTGGCGGGCTGGCAGGTCCGGCTGGAGAGCCGGGGCTGCTGCGGCCGGTCCAGTCTCTCCAAGGGGCTGGTCGACGACGCCAAGGACAAGGCGTTCGCACTCGCCCACCTGCTCACCGAGACGACGGAGCCCGGCTCACCGATCGTGGGCTGCGAACCGTCCTGTCTGATGACGCTGCGCGACGAGCACAAGGCGCTGCTGCCGAACGACTCGGCCGTCAAGGACATCTCGGGGCGGGTGCGCCAAGTGGAGGAGCTGCTGGTCGAGGCGGTCGACGACGGCCGGCTCCGGCTGCGCGAGGACTCCTGGCTCGCCGGACGCCGACTGCTCTACCACGGGCACTGCCACCAGAAGGCGGAGGTCGGCACCGCCGCGACGATGAGTCTGCTCAACCGTATCCCGGGGGTACAGGTGTCCGAACTGGACGCCGGCTGCTGCGGGATGGCCGGGTCCTTCGGCTTCGAGTCCGAGCACTACGAGGTGTCCATGACCGTCGGTCAGGACCGGCTCTTCCCCGCTGTCGAGGCGGAGCCGCCGGAGACCGTGGTGGTGGCGACCGGGGTCTCCTGCCGTCAGCAGATCTTCCACGGCACGCGCCGCGACGCGTGGCACCCCGTCCAGCTGCTGCGGGAGGCGGTGGAACTCCCCGGTCCGTCCTCGTCCTCCGGGCGCTGAACCCGGAGGACGGTACGCACCGACGGCCTCCCCGGCGCGCACCGGGGAGGCCGCGGGACCGGGCGACCGGTGACGGGCGCGGTCAGCGCCTGATCTCCTTGATCCGCAGCATGCGCGTGATGACCTTGTCCAGCTCGTCGTCCTCGAAGACCTTCTTCCAGTCGTCCTTGACGATCGACTCACGGCCGTAGTCCATGGCGATCAGACAGGCGTCGGAGAACGGGTTGTCGCCCTTGAGGGTGTTGGCCAGCGCCACCTGGGTGTGGCCGAGGAGCATCGCGCGGGCGGCCTTCTCGGGCACACCGACGGTGTGGACGGTCTCGTGCAGCGCCTCGGTGAGCAGCGCGCCGACCATGCAGGCGATGGTCTCGACCAGGGTCGGTTCCAGGACGGCGAGCTGCTTGACCGTCACCCAGTGCACGTCCACGACCGGCGCGTACATGGTGCGGATCACGGACTCGGCCAGCTCCTGGACGGACGGGTCGGGGCCCTCGAAGGAAGCGACGACCTCCTGCGGCGCGGCGATGCCGCCGAAGGTGTCCGCGTACTCCTCCTTGGTGGTGCGTTCCAGGAAGACGGAGGGGTGGCAGGGGTGGGCGACGGCGTTGTGCACGTCGTCGCGGCGGGTCAGGAGACCCGCGTAGGCCGCGGCCGGGTCGAGCGTGAGCAGCACGGAGCCGGGCTTCATCTCCGGCACCAGCTGCTCGGAGACGACGCCCAGTACGACGTCCGGCACGGCCAGGATGACCACGTCCGCCCGCGCCGCCGCCTCGGCGGAGTCGGTCAGTTCGCGGCCGAGGCCGCGGATCAGCTCCTGGCCCCACGGTCGCGGTCATATGGGCGTAGTCGAGCAGTCCCTCGCCCAGCGGACAGCCCGGCGTTCATCGACGCCGATATCGCCTTCCATCTGGAGACGGCGAACATCGCGCGCAACTCGGTGCTCAGCGACATCCTGCACAGCATCCGCGCGCTGCTCCAGGTGTGGATGGAGCGGGTCAGCGATCTGGAGGGGACCGTCAGCGGCACGCTCTGCGAGCACGACGCCGTGCTGGACGCGATCCGCGCCCATGACCCGGACGCGGCGAACGAGGCGATGGCGGAGCACATGCGCATGGCCAACGCGCGCCTGAGGGAGTCCATCGGCGCGGACGAGCAGCCGGCCGGCTGACCGCCGCCAACCTGCCCTCGCTGAAAGCCGGTTACCCGGTCCCGCCGCGTTCCCGGAGCGTCCCGGCGGCTCACTCCCCGGGGCCGGCCCCGCCCTTCAGCCAGCACAGCGCCGCCGATGTCATCGCGGTGATCCCGGCGGGCAGCGCGGTACGGACGTCCGGCGCGAACTCCGGTGAGTGGTTGGGCGGCAGGGCCGCGAGCTTCTCCTCGGCCGAACCGGGTGTCCGCGCCCAGGTCCGCGGGCCCACCGTGCCGAACATCCAGTAGGCGAGCGGGATGCCCGGCATTCCGTGCACGGACACCCCCGCGTCCCCGTACAGCGGGAAGTCCTCGCTCGCCATGGCCGGCGGCCAGAGGGCCACCCGCTCGGGGCCGTAGAGCCGCAGATGGGCATCGCGTACGAGCTCCGTGGCCGCAGGATCGGGATGGGTCACCGGGGAGCGGGAGACGACCGTGATCTCCGGGTCGCGGGGGCAGCCGGACGCGGCGCACTCCGCCCGGACGATCCGTTCCACCGAGGCCGCCATCCGGTCGAGCGCGTGCTCCGACATGGCGCGGACGGTGATGCCGAGCGTCGCCCGGTCGGGGATGAGGTTGCCGCCGGATCCGGAGTGGAAGGAACCGACGTTCAGCACGGCGGGTTCGGTGGGGGCGCACTCGCGCGACACCACGCTCTGGAGCCGCAGGACCGCCGCCGCCGCGGTGACCACCGGATCCACCGCCAGCTGCGGGGTGCCCGCATGGCCGGCCCGGCCGTGGACGACGGCCTCGAAGCCGACGCTTCCGGCGAGCATCGGACCGTACCCATGGGCGACCATGCCGCCGGGCAGCGGGGCGGAGTGCTGGGCGAGGACCGCATCGGGCCGGCCGAAGCGTTCGTACAGCCCGTCCGCCAGCATGGCCCGCGCCCCCGCGAGGGTCTCCTCCGCGGGCTGGCCGACGATCACCACCGTCCCGCGCCACCGGTCCCTGGCGCGGGCCAGCAGCGACGCCGCGCCCGCCGCCGCGGCCAGATGCAGATCGTGGCCGCAGGCGTGCATGGCCGGGCCCTCGCTCGCGTACGGCAGCCCGGTCCGCTCCGCGACCGGCAGCGCGTCCAGTTCGGCGCGGATCAGCACGCGCGGTCCGTCCCCGTTGCGCAGGACACCGACGACGCCGTGACCGCCGACCTCT
The DNA here is from genome assembly GCF_044741565.1 of Streptomyces sp. NPDC088147. NCBI lineage: Bacteria > Bacillati > Actinomycetota > Actinomycetes > Kitasatosporales > Streptomycetaceae > Streptomyces > Streptomyces sp. NPDC088147. Next base: position 228,601 of record NZ_JBIUSY010000008.1, read on the forward strand.
CCCGTCACCTCGTAGCCCGCTTCCGTCAGCCACTCCCCCAGCCGGGCGGCCGTGCGCCGTTCCTCGCCGGAGAGTTCGGGATGGCGGTGCAGGTCCAGATAGAAGGCGACCGCCGGACGGAGAATCCCCCGCACCCCGTCCAGGACGGGGGTCTTCTCGCCGGGGTACGCGACGGGTACGTGGTTCACCCGGCCCATCGTGCGGCACCGGCACGGCGGGTGACCTACAGACCGCTGACACGATCGGTCAGTGGAAGACCCGCCGATGTGGAAGTGGGGTGGGCTGGAATACCCGTGGCACGACAAGGGACCGCCGGGGCAAGCCCGGTGGCCCGGCCTCCCCTAGGAGTCACCATGGCTGACAAGAGCCCCCTCGCCTCCCTCGCCGACGAGATCATGGAGCTGGAGTCGGAGACCTTCGAGATCTCGGACTACTCGGACGCCAGCGAGGTCGTGCTCGCGGGCTCCACCAGCTGCAGCTCGACGTCGACCTGCTCCTCGACCACCAGCACCACCTCCTGCAGCGCCTGATCCTCCGCGCGCCGCACGACGGCGGGCGGTACCCGCGACCTTCCGCGCGGGTACCGCCCGCTCCGTCGTGTCCGGCCCGACGGCCGTGGTCAGGGGAACGGATGCGGCACGAGCCTGATCTCCGCTTCCGTCAGCTCCCGGTCGCGCAGCCCCGCCCGGAACGCGGCGCTCCGCAGTCGCGGCATACGCGGCGCGCGCTGACGTGACCAGCCGAAGTCGATCGGCAGCAGGCCGGGGACGATCGTGGCCACCGTCCGCAGCCCGATGCGACGCTGCTCCGGGGTGGTCTGGTCGACGACGATGACATCGTGTCCCGCCCGTACCAACGCGTCGCGGCAGTAGGCCACATCGTCCCGCAGGTCGCCCGTGCGCGGCCGCTCCCGCTCCTCCCAGTCGCGGTACACGTCCGCCATCGGCCGCACGGCGGAGGGCTCCAGATAGGTGCGGACATGCTCCGCCATCCTCGGCAGACCGTAGAGCTGCGCGTGGTCCTTGAGATGCAGCACCTTGCCGAAGTCCTCGGCCATGGCCTCCAGTTCGGTCCGGCGCTCGGCCACCTGCCGGGGCAGATGCGGGATGTACGTGAGCACCTCGGAGAGTGCACCTTCCAGGGCCGCCGCCGGGTCCAGGCTCGCGCCGGCGCCGAACGAGAAGGTGCCGGGGCCGCCGTCGCGCCGGACCGCCAGGCCCGTGACGACCGGTACGCCGAGGTCGATCCGGTTGTCGAAGGCGTGGACGTCATAGCCCTGGAGCGCGGCCCGGTCGATCATGGTGCGGACGGTACGGTCGTCGAGCGAGCCGAGATCGATCTCGGTGAGCGGGGTGGCGCCGTACCAGGCGACCAGGAACGCGTCCCGCTCGATGAGTTCGAGGAGCCCGCCCAGGATCGCCTCCTCCAGACAGCCGCCGATCGCACAGCCGTTGGAGCACTCGAAGACGAAGTTGTCGGAGGCGAGACCCGCGCTGTAGTGGACGAGCCGGGCCGGGACCAGGACCGGGCGCTCGTCCCGCAGGGAGTGGCCCCAGACCCAGGGGATGGGCCGGCCGGGGTCGAAGGGGCTGACCATCGGGTCGTCACGGTAGGTCTCGGGCGCGTAGAAGCCGCACGCGGCGGGGTCGAGGGCGTCCTCGCCGAGATCGCTGTAGGCAGCCGTGAGCAGGGTGGTGCCGGTGCGCCGGTGCGTACCGGCATACCGCTCCAGGCCCTCCAGGAAGGCCAGATCGCGGCTGGCGTCGAAGCCGTTGGCCTGGCCGCTCCAGGTGACATCGGTCAGCCCCGCGTACCCGCGCATGAAGACGCTGCCCGCGACCGGCGCGGTGGTGGGTGAGGTGACATTGATCCAGGTGCCCGCGCCGAGGACTCCGGAGACGGGGTTGGCGAGCGCCGCGGCCGGCATCGGGTACGCGGACGCCGGGCGCAGCCGGTAGGTGTCCGGGGCGGGCTTGGGCCGGCTCACCGGACCGAGGCCCCCGTCGGCCGGGCCATCCGTGCCTCGTGGTCCGCAGTGCGGGCAGAGCGGATCGGCGAGCAGCGGATAGGTCCGCACCCCGAGCGTGGCGAGGTCGAGGCGCGAGACCTGCGGAAGCGACCGGTCGGCCGCGCCGGGACCCGGCGGGAGCACGGCGCCCGGGAGGAACACCGCGCGGTGCAGCGCCTCCACCGCGTCCAGGGCGTACGGGGTGAGCCGCGGCCAGTGGCCGGCCGCACGGGTGCGCGAACCGGTCTCCAGGGCGTCGCGCTCCGTACGGGTGCGCAGCCGCTGCCAGCGCATCGCCAGACACTGGCCGCAGGCGGCGGTCGCGTCGTCACCGCCCCAGGGGCCCACCAGCACGGCCCCCGAGGTGAGATGGACGGTGGCCCCGGGGCGCAGGGCGGCGTGGGGGTCCTGGCCCCGGTGACCGAGTACGTCACCGGCGCCGAGGGGGACCACGGCCGGCCCGGCGGCCGGGGCCAGCCGCAGGGCCAGTTCCCGCCGCAGCAGTTCGCGCGCGGCCTCCAGCGGCACGCCCTCCGGCTGAGCGCCGTCCGCCACCGCGCCGGTTCCGCCGTGCGCGTCCGTCGTGGTCGTCGTCGTGGTCATGTGGAGTTGCTCCAGCGGAACGTCTTCAGGGCCAGCGCCCCGAAGATGACGGTGAAGACGACCAGGCCGCCGCATCCGAGGGCGATGTCCCCGAGGTCCCCCCGGCCCGAAAGGGACGCGGACACCGCGTCGTTGAGATAGCGCAGCGGCAGCACCCGTGAGACCGACTGGAGCCAGGACGGCATCATGTCCAGCGGCAGGAACGAGCCGGAGAGGAAGGCCATCGGCACCATCAGGCAGTTGGCGATGGCCGCGACCGCCTCGGGCGTGTCGGCGTACGAGCCGATGACCACGCCGATGGTCAGGAACGCCGTGATGCCGAGCACCAGCACGGGCAGCGCCAGCGGCCACCGGCCGTACAGCTCCAGTCCGAACAGGGGCAGCATCGCCACCGCGATGAACACCACCGCCTGGAAGATCCCCACGCCGAGAGCGAGCACGTAGCGGGAGCCGAGGACCGAGGACAGCCGGGTGGGGGTCATCCGGATCAGCCGCAGCAGATCGTCGCGGCGCCACTGCATCAGGGTGAAGGCGACGCCGAAGACGGCGGCGTTGGCGACACCCCAGGACATGACGCCCGGCGCGATGTAGGAGATGTAGGGACGGCCCGTCTCCTCCACCTCCTGGCCACGGAAGATCAGTCCGAAGACGACCAGGAAGAGCAGCGGGAAGGCGAAGGTGAAGAAGAGGGTGGCCTTGTCCCGGACCTGCGCCCGGTAGCCGGCCCCCGTCAGTGCTGTGTACGCGCTCATCCCTGCTGCTCCGTGTCGTTGGTGTCCGTGGTGCCCGTGATGACGGTGGGGTCGGGGGTGCCGGTGAGTTCGAGGTAGACGTCCTCGAGCGTGGCGGTGCGGGTCTGGACGCCGTCCAGTCCGCCGAGCGCGTCGACCGCCTGGAGGACCTTCCCGGACTCGGCCGTCTCCAGTACGAGGGAGCCGCCCTGCTCGGTGACTCGGTCGACCCCCGGAATGGCCGCCGCGTCCTCCTGGCTCATCCGCTCCGACGGGATCAGCAGACGGGTCGGCGCGCCGGCGGCGGTGACCAGATGGTGCGGGGAGTCCAGTGCCACGACCGAACCGGCCACGAGGATGGCGACCCGGTCGCAGAGTGCCTCGGCCTCGTCCAGATGGTGGGTGGTGTAGACGATGGTGCGGCCCTCGCTCTTCAGCGCGCGCAGCACCTTCCACAGGTCGCGGCGGGCCTGCGGGTCCAGGGCGGCGGTCGGCTCGTCCAGGAAGATCAGCTCGGGGCCGTGGACCAGGGCCGAGGCGATGGCCAGGCGCTGGCGCTGGCCGCCGGAGAGGTTCTCGACCATGACATCGCGCTGATCCGACAGCCCGACGGTGCCGAGCGTGCTGTCCGCGTCGGCGCGGCTCGCCCCGTACAGGGCGGCGACGGTACACAGATGCTCGCGCGCGGTCTGGCGTACGAAGAAGGCGGAGGACTGGGTCTGGAGGCCCAGCCGTGGCAGCAGCGCCACATTCCGCGGCCAGGGGGACTGGCCGAGAACCGAGACGGTCCCGGAATCCGCCTGCCGCAGGCCCTCCATGATCTCGACGAGGGTGGTCTTCCCGGCGCCGTTGGGGCCGAGGAGTCCGAAGAACTCCCCGCGGCCGACCTGGAGCGACACCCCGTCGACGGCCTGCCGGTCCCCGTATCGTTTGCGTACCTCCTCGACGACGATCGCCGCTCCGGTGGCCGTCTCGTGCGGCACGGACTCCTTGGTCCTGGCCTCGCTCATGTGCTTCTGCGCCCCTCGGGGGTTGTGGGTCAGTGAACTAGTAGGAAGTAGAGGCCTGTTGCCAGAGCCGCCACCAGGAAAAGGACGAGCAGGGCCGACCCCACCCCGTAGGAGAGGTAGACGACGCGGGCCCGGCGCGGGTACGCGGCGGCGGCCGGCCGGTCGCTGAGGCACAGCCGCAGATAGCGCCCGCTCTCGGGTGCGAGACCGGAGACGCGCAGCGTGTGGCTGAGCATCGTGTAGCCGTCGAGCGGAGGCAGGGGAAGCAGGTTGACGAGTGCCTGGAGACTGCCGAGCAGCAGCAGTCCGGACAGCACCCTGCGGGTCGGGTCCCCCTCGGGGAGCGCGGCCCACCAGGCCAGGAACGGCAGCAGGAAGAGCAGATTGACGTAGGCGCCCGCACCCGCGACCGCGAGCTGATGCCAACGGGTGTGCAGATAGCGGTAGTTGTCGACGGTGCAGTACATCACGGCCATGGGCAGCCGCCAGCGCAACCCGATCTCGCTGACCGTTCCCCCGTAGTGCCGGGCGCTCACCCCATGGGCCAGTTCGTGCAGCGCCGTGCTCAGCCAGAGCAGGGTGAAGACCGCGATCAGCGCGACGGGTTGGTGGCACAGCCACCAGGTGTCACGGGCCAGTTCGGGCAGGTGCGTCGCGAGCAGGACCTCCATCGCCACCAGGATCCCGGTCAGCGGCAGCAGGACCGCGGTCCGCAGGGCGGGGCGCAGCAGCCGGTGCAGGCGCGCGGTGGTGGCGTCGGCGTCGGCGACCAGCCGCAGGGTGCCCCGCAGCGGGGTGCCGCTGAACGGGGCGCCGGGCGGGGTGGCGGGTGCCGGCCGGGGCGGTGCGCCGGCCAGCAGGCTTCTGGTGCCCAGCAGATGCAGCAGTCGCTGCCAGTGCGCGGCGGCGAGGCGTCTGCCGAAGGTGTCGGCGTATTCCTCGCCGATCTCCGCCAGGCTGCGGGTGCCGTCGAGCCGGGAGATCAGGAAGTACTCCTTCGCCCCGACCTCGAAGGCCGCGCCGCCCTCCGGCTCCTTGATCAGATGCACGGTGGCGGGTCCGTGCAGCAGGGCGGGGCTCAGCAGGGTGCCGGGGCGCAGTGCCGGGCGGTGCGAGAGGAGTTCCCCCGGGGTGGCGGTCATGGGATCGCCGCCGGGGCGGACGGGGCGACGGTGTTCTCGCGCAGGACCCGGCCGAGTACATGGGAGAGATACGCCTCGTCGCGGATCGTCACATGCAGCCGGTTGTTGGTCATGTGCATGTACGGGGAGAGCAGCAGCGGCAGCGCCACGGCGGGATCGGTGACGCGCTCGTCGCGCGTACCGTCCCAGGAGCGGAACACCAGTTCGCCGCCCACGGTCAATTCCTCGGCGCGGGTGCGCAGTTCGAGGCAGTGCTCGGCCCAGCCGCGCAGGAAGGCGGGCAGTGTGCCGAGTTCACCGGTGCGGACGGCCCGCCGGATCCCCTCGAAGCGGCGGCCGAGGCCGGGAGCCATCGCGGCGTAGTTCTTGTCGTACTCCTTCGACCCGATGAAACCGGTGCCGGGGAAGGCGTTGTGCCAGAACTCGTAGTAGCGGTCCAGGTAGGCCCCCAGCTCCTCCCGGTCGGGCAGGAAGCAGCCGGCCATGACCATCATCAGCTGGGCGGACGTGCCGAGGAGCACGGTGCGCAGATGCAGGTTCATGGTGCGGAAGGCGTCCATGACGAGATCGCTGGAGTGCGCGAAGTGCCACTCGGCCAGCTCGATCCCGGCGGGGCCGCCGTACTTGCCGTACTCGGGCTCGTACGGTTCACAGGAGAAGGAGTTGTTGGGCCGCAGGTTCATCCGGCCGTCCTCGCTCATGAACGCGCCGCGGTCGCCCTCCGGGAACTCGATCTCGAAGAGGGTGTTGTAGAACTCGTTGAGGAACCCGGAGTCCACTTCGTAGAGGGCGGGGCGGGCGCGCAGGAAGCCGCTGATGGCCTCCTCGGCGCGGCGCCGTACCTCGGCGGTGGCGGTCGCGTCGACGGGCTTGAGCCGGAGGCGGACGTGCGGCCCCTCCAGCCAGTAGTTGATGAAGAAGTGGCCGGCCAGCAGGCCGTCGGCGGTCAGGCCGGCCACCAGTGGACGGACACAGTTGACCAGCAGGGGCTGCGGGTTGGCCGCGTAGAAGATGTGGATGGCCTGCCAGTCGGCCGCGCCGGGGGCGGGGTCAGGGGCGAGGGCGCCGGCGGGTGCGGGCGTGGGGGCCGGTATGGGGCTCGGCGCGGGGGTCAGCTCTGGCATGTCGGTGCGCCCTCTCTGCGTCGGGTCGAGGTGAAGGTCTCCACGGCCAGCTCGGCCACATGGCTGCCGCGCGCGGAGCGGACATGCAGTCCGTCGCGCCCGGGGAGCATCTCCCGCAGGACGACCCGGTCGTCCGGGTGCGCCGGCAGTGCTTCGAGGGCGGTGAGGGAGAGGACGCTGTCGAAGTCCACGTACTGCGGCTTGGCCCCCGCACCGCCTCGGGGACCGCTGGACACGGTGGCGAACACCTGGTCGGGCAGGGCGTGTTCGCGCCGCCAGCGCTGCCAGCCGAGGAACCACTCCTCGTCGCCCGTGCCGGGCCGGCGGACGGGCAGCGCGCCGGCCGTCGTGGTCCAGCTGCGGCGGCTCAGGACGACCTCGCCGTGCAGCACCCGGGGGCGCCTGGTCACACCGCCGCGCGCCTCACCCGCCGGGACGCCGCCCCAGACGTCCAGGGGCGCCATCGAGGTCGGCGACATCAGCAGGAGCGTACGGGGGATCTCGGGCAGCGCGAGCGGCACCAGATAGCCGAGATAGACGGGCACGACCTCGCGGCCGAGCCGGGTGGAGCGCAGCACCAGCCGGTCCGTCTCCGCGTCGTGCTCGACATGGAGATCGTCGAGGTGGATGCGCCGGTCCTCGGGGACGGTACTGGACTCTCCGGGGCAGACGATCTCGTAGTCGGTGAGCGGGCTGTGCAGATTGAGATTGCTGGTGACCGCGCCGCCGGTGATCTCGGCCAGCACCGCTCCGTCGGGGGTGACGGCGGCGGCGGTGTCGCGCAGCCCGCGCGAGAAGGCCCCGGACCGCTCCTCCGGCCGCTCCTCCGCGCCGGCCATGACATCGGTGCCGTCCGCGTCCTCCGTGCCGTCCGTGTCGTAGACATGGGTGAAACGGCTGAAGGGGAAGGAGAGTCCGCCATAGGAGCGGTTGAGCACGACGAGCGGGGCGCCGTCCCTCTCGGTGAGCTGGAGATGGTGGGACTGCGGCGCGAAGTCGGCCGCGACCGGGGCGAGTTCGTCCGCGACGAGCCCGAGGTCCCGTTCGTCGAGGCGGATCTCGGCCGCGTCCGCGTGGTCCCGCCAGAGCTGCCGCATCCGGTCGATGAACGTGCGCCGCGCCGCGTCGATCGCGCGGATGCCCGGAAGCCCGAGCCAGTTCTCCTCCGGTACGTACGCACCCCGGTCGTCGAACGGCCGCCGTTTGCCCGCGAACGACAGGTACTGGTCGAAGAAGTCCTCGTGGAAGTCATGGACGAGGCCCAGGAGGTCGTCGCACCGGCCGCCACGGCCGTAGCGCGCGACGAAGAACCCCTTGAAGGTGACTCGCTGAGGGAGCGTCAGATCGAAGGCGGGGAGGATCCGTTCGACGGAGCGCAGCGCCCCGCCGGCCGTCCCGGTCCAGGCGCCGAGCCCGCAGGTCACCTCACGGCCGGCGCTGACGTCCTCGTAGAGGAGGGTCTGCGGCAGTGTGGCCTCCGCCGCGCCCAACTCGGCCTGGCCCGCACGCAGTCCGGCGCGTAGCTCGCGCAGCAGTTCCGCCCGCTCGGCTCGGCCGGCGGAGGGAAAACGGTCGATGGCGCGGACGGGGCCGTCGAAGGCGTCGGCCAGCCGGTCGGCCCAGGCGCGCCCGAGGGTGCGCAGCGCGCTCTGGAAGGAGCGCAGCGGATCGGGGCTGTGGACGTCGGTGTCCAGGCACGGCACCCGCACCAGCCCGAGCTGGAGCAGCGCGGCCACATACGTCTCGCACTGCGCGGGCTCGGCGTCGTGCTCGGTGCGGAGCCACTCCACCAGCTCGCCGTAGCGCAGCTCGCCCCGCCCCTCGAACACACCGAGCAGCCGGTCCAGCGTGCCACTGCGGCGGAGGTAGAACAGCCGGTCCTTCACCGCGTCGAAGGTCACCGCGGCCGAGTCGTCGCCGGTGCTGATCCACTGACGTACGTACCGGATCCGGTCGTCGTCCCGCTCCCAGCCGGAGGCCGGACGTACGGGCAGATCGCCCCGCCGGGCGGGGTCGGCGAGGATCAGTTCGGCGAACCGGCCCAGCACGACGACATTGAGCCGCACATGGCTCGACCACACGTCGTCGACCCGGATGGCGGCGTCCGCGGTGTCGTGGAAGACGCCGGTGGCGACCCCGGTGAAGGTGCTGAACGGGCTGGTCTTGCAGGCGGTCCGGTACAGATACGACAGCACCGACCGCTCGATCTTCCGCATCCGCTTGTCGGGGGACACGCCCGCCGCGGCTCCCGCCTCGGCCTTGCCGATATAGGCGTCGAGCTGCCCCTCCAGGGTCGGGGAGGCCAGCAGGAGGCCGCAGCGCAGCCGGTCCTCGGCGAGGAGCCCGCGCAGCGCGGCCCGGGTCCTGTCGAGGTCGGCGGCGAGCAGCGGCGCGCCCTCGGCGAGCAGCTTCTCCAGATGCCGCCGGTCCCGCAGCCACTCGGCGGTCGCCTCCGCCGCGCGGGGGGCGAGTCCGGCGACCAGCCGGACGGCGGCTTCGGGATCCGCGGGCAGCCGGTTGTTGAAGATCTGGCGGCGCAGGCCCAGCAGTTCACGGCGCTGGGCCGCGCCGGTCCCGTCCGGCGCGACATCGGTGGTGCTCACCACGTCGTGCAGCAGATCGCTCAGCCCGGCCGCATGGGCCCGGAGCCGGTCCTCGGCCGCGAGGACGTCGTCCGCCCACCGGCGGCTGTCGTCGCAGCGCAGCGCCTGGACGGACTCGACGGGCAGCCCCGCGACGCGCAGCATGAAGCGGCGGCCCGGTTCCCAGCCCCCGTCCGTCGTGTCCGGATCGGGTGCGGTGTGCCTGTCCGGTGCGGTGTGCATGCCGGGTGTGGTGTGCGTGCCGGGTGCGGTGTGCGTGTCCGGTGTCATCGGTCGTTCCCCCATCCCGGTCAGCCGATCTCGTAGCGGAAGTCGGCGGGCCGTGGCCGCTCATTGCCGAGCAGCATGATCAACAGGGGCTTCTCGCCGGTGCGTTCGAGACCCAGCTCCTCGATGTACGAGATGTTGTCGAAGCCGAGGGCGACGCCCGCACCGAGCCCGAGGGCGGAGGCCACGGTGTAGAAAGTCTGCGCGACGGCCCCGATCGTGCCGTTCACCAGCCGGTAGCCACGGTCCCCCACCGCGTCCAGGACGGCGGCGGTGCGGATGGTGGGAACGATCACCACACCGGCCTGCTCCAGGTTGTAGTTGGAGAGGAAGTAGTTGCGCTGGAGGAACGGTCCCGGCGGGCCCGCCACCACCGGGCGCAGGGCGTGTTCGACGGGATCGTAGGCGTACGCACCGGGCGCCACTCCCTCGACGTGGTTGATGAACGCGTACAGCGTGACCAGGCCCGGCGCGGCGGCGCCCGGCTCGCCGGGCTGTGCGGTGTCGCCGCCGAGCGAAGCCGTGACGCACGCGTCGAGGGTGGCCGCCAGCTGCGCGGCGGTGACCGGGCGCGACGCGTCGAAGCGCCCGAAGCTGCTGCGCCGCTCCCGCAGGGCGTCGCGCACACTCACCGTCGGCAGCGCGGGCTCCGGCAGCACGACGGGTGTGCCCGTTCCGCTGGGCGGGACGGCGGCCGCCGGGCCGAGCGCGCCCGGCTCCGGGCGGTCGGTCGCGGCTTCCGCCGTCGCCGCGTGGATCCGCTGGAGGGTCTCGAAGCGCAGGACCGTACGGGAGCGTTCGACGTCGGTGTGCCGGACGGCGGGGACGTCGGGGAGAGCGGCGGCGGAGAGCCCGGCGGTGGGCTCGGCGCCTTCCCAGGCCAGCGGGACGACGGCGAAGATGCCTTCTTCCTCATGGGGCACACCCAGCACGTGGCTCAGCCTCTCCTCGTCGAACCACAGCGCGGGTTCGACACTCAGCCCCTGCGCGCGGGCCCAGATGCGCCAGGTCCCGACGATCGCCCCGAGATCCATGCTCACCGCGTGGAAGGAGAAGCTGTTGTACTTGAACGCGTTCTGCCAGTACTTGATGCCCAGGACCAGGAACTGGTCGTGGTCCGCGCCCGGCGCCCCCTCGCCCAGCGCCGCCCGCACCTCACCGGTCACATCGCCCGCGAGCAGCCGCTGCATGGCGTGGTGCGGGGCCGAGTAGTAGTGAACGCCCGGGTTCCGCGGTCCGCTGGGGCCCGAGACCCAGTAGACGCTGACCGGGTAGAGACCGCCGCCGGAGGCCGTGCCACGGGACCAGTTGGCCTGGGTGTAGTGCGGCAGCGCGGCGAGGTCGGTATTGGTCTGGACACCGAGCCGGCGTCCGGTCAGACCGTAGGAGTCGCGCAGCATCCCGGAGAGCGAGCCCAGGGTGAACGGACGCTGGGCGTCGCCCGCTCCGGCGGGCAGACAGCCGGCCGCCACGGTCGCCCCCTCGGGAAAGTCCGTGTCCGGCAGCGGGAAGGACTCGACGCCGGGGTAGAACTTCGCCTTCCTCGGCCGATCCGCCCAGTCGGGGACGAAATCGGCGGGCTCCATCGGGATCCGGCCGCGCTGCATGATCGCGGCCGCATAGTCATGGGCGTAGCCCACGGGACCCTCCTCTCTGCTGGACGGTGCTGTACTGAACGGATCGGTCCTGGACGGTGCTGTGCTGAACGGTGCTGTGCTGGACAGTGCTGTGCTGAACGGGTCGGTGCTCGACGGTTCGGTGCCCGACGGGCTCGGGCGCCGGACGGCGGATCACGGGAAGGGGTGCGGGGCCGGGTTGATGTCGTCCGGTCCCAGATCGTGGTCGCGCAGTCCCGCCGTACGCAGGGCGGTGCGCAGCCGGGGCATGGTGCGGGCGCGCTGCCGGGACCAGCCGAAGTCGATCGGCAGCAGCCCCGGAACGAGCACGCTGACGGTGTGCAGCCCGAGCGTGCGCTGTTCGGGCATGGTCTGGTCGACCACCACCACGTCGAAGCCGGCTCCGGTCACCGCGTCGACACAGCGCCGCAGATCCTCGCGGAGATCCTCGGCGGCCATGGCACCGGAGGGGTCCGGCCAGCGCAACTCCTTCACGGCACACGGGGGTTCGGGGGCGATGCCGTGCCGGTGCGGACTGTCCGGGTCCAGCAGGAAGCCGGCGTGCTCGCCCATCTCCGGCACGCCGTACACCAGGGGATGGTCGTGCAGCGCCGTCACCCGGTCGAAGTCCGCGGCCATGGCGCGCAGCCGGGGCCCGTCGCGCTCGGTGCGGTCCCGCAGGTTCACGGCGTCGGTCGCGATCTCGCAGAGCGCCGAGTCGAGCGCGGACTCGGGGTCGAGCCCGGCGCCCGCGCCGAAGCACATCCGGCCGGGTCCGCCGTCGAAACGCTCGGCCACGGCGGTGACCACCGGGACCGGGAAGGTGATCCGGGTGTCGAAGAACCGTGCCCGGTAGCCGTACATGGCCAGCCGGTCGACCATGTGCCGGGTGGAGGCGCGGGTGCTGGTGGCCGGGTCGATCTCGGGCAGCGGCTGCTGCCCGTACCAGGCGAGGAGGAAGGCGTCGCGCTCGATGACCTCCATCAGCCCGAAGTAGATCGCCTCTTCCAGACAGCCGCCGGAGGCACAGCCGTTGGAGCTCTCCTGTACGAACCGGTTCTCCAGGCCGGGTGCGTGATAGTACGTCAGCACCTCGGGGACCAGTCGCGGCTGCTCGTCCCGCAGGGAGTAGCCCCATACCCAGGGGATCTCCCGGTCGGGCGCGAACGGGCGTACCCGCGGGTTGGCCCGGTAGAAGTCCGGTGCGTACAGGCCGACGTCACGGGGGTCGACGGCCTCGGCGCCGAACCGGTCGAGCGTTCCGGTGACACTGGTGATCCGCGAGCGCGCCCGCATCCCGGCGTAGCGCTCCATGCCTTCGAGCACACCGATCCGGTTGCTGTGGCCGAAGGAGTCGGCGTGGCCGCCCCAGAACGTCTCGCGCAGATACTCGCCGGAGCGCATCGAGAAGCAGCCGATGGTCGCGGAGGTGGAGGTGGAGGAGACGTCATGGACCACGGACGGCCCGAGCGCGCCGCACACCGGGTTGGCGAACGCGGCGACGTCGATGTCGTACGCCTCGATGGGCCGCAGCCGGAAGGAGCCGGGACGGTGTTTGGGGGCGGCACGGAGCGTGATCCGGGCGTCCTCGGCGGTATCGGTACGGGGCGTGGCGCAGCGCGGGCATTCGGGGTCGGGCACGAGCGGGTAGTGCCGGACGGTCAGGGTCCGCAGATCCACCAGCCGGATCTCGGGGAACGGGCCCCCGGGGGCGGGCGGCAGTTCGCGCAGTGCGGTGACGAGCGCGGCCACGGCGTCCGTCGCGAACGGTGTGGCGTAGGGCCACTCCCCCGCCGCCCGGGTCTCCCCGCCCAGTTCGAGGGCGTCGCGCAGCGCCACGGACCGTACGGCCTGCCAGCGGCGGGCCAGGCAGTGGGAGCAGGCCGGGGCCGGCGCGCCGTCGGCACCGGGCACGGGCCCGACGACGGCGTGCGCGCCGTACAGCCGGACCGGCACCGGCGTGTCGGTGTGCTGTCCGGCGGCGTCCCGCCCGGTCGTCCCCCGGCCGGCCGGCTCCCGGCCCGTGGTGTGTCCGGGGGCGAACGCGTCGTGCGTGCCGAGCGCGCCGACGCTCACCTCGGGCCCGCCGAGCCGCTCCAGGGCCTGACGCAGCAGGTCCTCCGCCGGGCGGACATCGAGTGTGCTAGGCGCCACGGGATGCCTCCGCGGTGAGGAGCACGCGGGCGGTTCTGATGCCCGCGCCGGCCAGGTCCGCGGAGCCGGTGTCCACCATCAGGGCGTCGCGTCCCGCCGCCCGGAGCCGGTCGAGCACCTCGGACCAGTCGGTCACCGCCCGGGACGCGACGGCCCCGGTCGCCTCGGTGCCGGTGGCGTGGAGGGTCGTCGCGTCGAGGTCGCGGAGCAGCGGGTCGCCGAGGTCGAACGGCGCGGCCGTCTCCTCCCGGCCCAGCTGCACCTGTCCGAGCAGATCGCGCAGCGCGGCGACCGCGGCGCGCCGCGCGTGGAGGTCGCTGCCGACGGCCCAGTGTCCGGCTCCCCGTGCGAGCAGCACATGCGCCCCTGAGCGGTCGCTCTCGCCCAGGTCGAGCAGGTCCAGCTCGATGTCGAGGACGGCCGCGGAGCGGATGAGGAAGGTGAGTTCGGCGTCGTCCCCCTCCCCTTCCGCGAGCGGCTTCAGCGGCACCCTGCCGGCCGTACCGCCCCGCAGGGTGCGGCACAGCGCGTCATGGGCGAGGGCGGAGAGCAGCCCGTCGGCGGCGGCGTCCGCCGCCGTGGCGCCCGCTCCGGTCCCGGCGCGCGTCGGCTCGAACAGCCGGTCGGCGTTGTGGGGGCCGAAGGTGCGTACGGCCGCGGCCGGTACGAGTATCCGCTCCTTGGTGAGCAGCGAGACGGCCGGGGTCCAGGCGGTCACCCGCTCACCGCCGGCGGCCCCGCCCGTACCCGCGCCCGTGCCCGCCCCGCCGGAGAGCGTCAGCGCGGCGGGCTCCAGCGCGCGCACGCTCGCGCCGAGCGTCTCGGCCTGACTGTCCGTCAGAATGCCTGCGGTGGGCACGACATGCTCCGCGTACACCCCGGCCGCCGCGTTCAGCGCGCGCAGCCGTGCCCCCGCGACATGGTGCACGTCGAAGGCGGCGATACGGCGCGAGGAGCCGTGGCCGGTGCCGAACTCGACGAGGGTCGCCTTGAGCGGTATCTGCGTGAGCGGCTCGTCCGCGAACCGGCCGAAGACTCCGGCGCGCGGCCGGACCAGCACCGAGCGGCGGTTCAGCTCCTCCACCAGCGCGTCGGCCTCGCGGGCCGTGTCGACCGTCGGCATCGGAGGAGTGCCGCTCCCGGCCGTCGTGAGGTCCACCGGGAGATCCGGCTCACCATTCAGGGGCAGCTCCACGGAGCCTGCCGGGGCATCGCCCTCCGCCGTCCCGGCGCAGAACGGGCAGCGCGGGTGCGGCAGCAGGGGTTCGGCCGTGACATCGAGGGACTTCATGTCCTGGATGACCAGCTGGCCCGCGGTCTCGGCCGGCAGTGCGCCGGTGGTGATACGGAAGATCTCGTAGCCGAGCAGATTGCCGATCATCGCCGCCAGGGGACGGCTCGGGAGGTCACCGGACGGTACGGAACCGGGCAGCGCCAGACCTCTCCAGATGTCCGCCGCCGCCGCTGCCCCGTCGTGGGAACCGATCCGCAGCACCGCGCAGGACCAGCAGCCGGCCGTGTCGGGCGTCATCAGCGGTCCCACCACGGCGAACTGGCCGTAGGACCAGGCCGGCAGGAGTGTACGGCCCTCGGGCACGCCGGCCCGGAGCAGCGGGAACAGCCGCCGCGGGGCCGCGGGGCCGCCGGTGACCACCACGACGTCGTACGACGCGAGATCCGCCCAGCCCAGGGGCTGCCGGGGGTCGTCCGCCGTGATCCGCCGCAGGTCCACGGGGCAGCCGTCGGACGCCGCCTCCCGCGCCTCGGACTCGATGGCCGCGATGCTGTCGGCTCCGAGTCCCTCCTGCACGCCGATGGTCGCGCAGCCGTTGCGCACCAGGCTGAGGACGCACCACCGGGCCACGAGGTCGTCGCCGAGCACGGCCACCCGTGCCGTACGGAAGCGGTCGAAGCGGCGCTCCGCGTCATCGGAGTAGTGGTCGACGTAGGCGATCTGCGGGGCGAAGCGCCGGGCCACGTCGGGCGGTGTGCCGTGCGGCTCGTTCGCGGTCGCCGGGACCGGCCGGGCGAAGTCCCGTTCGTACAGGCTGTTCACCAGCTCGCCGACCATGGAGCGCTGCTGGTCGCCGAGGCCCTGGCAGATCTCGGAGACGGAGTGCTCGCCGGTGAGATGCGGCACGATCAGGGTGGCGAACCGGTAGGCGGACTTGGCCGTCAGCTGGAAGCCGCCGTCGGCGTTGTGGAAGAGCACCCCCTCCGGTGTTTCGGTGAAGAGCACGTCGCGGCGGATGCGCGGGCGGGTCGAGGCAACGGTCGCGTAGATCGCTGAGCCCATGAGAATGACACCCCTGGATGCTTGGTCAAGGTGGCCTGATCGTGGTGGAGTTCGGGCGTCGCCCGTCAGTGGCGTGCTGTCGCCGCCTGGCTGTTGTGCCTCTCGCGCGCCTGCCGACGCGCGTAGATTTTGAGCAGTTGATGGATGCGGTACGGGCCGGGAGGCCCTTCTTCGAGCAGACCCGCGTCGGCGAGCCGCTCCAACGCCTCTTCCGCCTCGGGCGAGTCACCGAGCGCGTGGGAGGAGAGCAGCAGCCCCTCGTGGTCGCCGAGCCGGTGGAAGGCTTCCCGCCAGCGCGGCTCCAGGCGGCGCAGCGCGCCGCCGAACACCTGCGGTACGGACAGCCGCGGGTCGTCGGCGAGGGAGAGCCTGGCGGGCAGGTCCTCCGCCAGCCAGGCCACACAGTCCTCGACGCGCAGCCCGGGGCGGGTGAGCAGCCGGGCGGCGGCGATCCGCAGGCTGAGCGGGAAGTGGCCGCAGACATGGGCGAGTTCGCCCGCGGCGGCCGGTTCCGCCGCCACGCGTTCCGGGCCGAGAACGGCGGCCAGCAGTTGCCGGGACTCCGCCGGGTCGAGGGTGGACAGCCGGTGCACACTGCCGCCGTGCGTGGCCATCAGTCCGGCGAGGCCGCGTCTGCTGGTGACGAGCGCGGCGCTGCCCGGCCCGGCCGGGAGCAGCGGGCGGACCTGGTCGGGACTGGTCACGTCGTCGAGGACGAGCAGCGTCGCGCCGTCGGTGGTTCCGGGCGGCGGCAGGTGTGCCAGGGCCTCGGCCGGGGTGACGGGGGAGCCGTCCTCACGCGTCATGGCGAGGATGAACACGCCGCCGGGGAAGCTGTGCTGGGAGTCATGGGCGGCTTGCTGGGCCAGCGCCGTCTTTCCGATGCCCGGGGCTCCGGAGAGGACCACGACGGTGGTGTCCGGGGATCCCGCGGTGAGGCGGGCGGTGATCGCCGCCCGCTCGGCGGTACGGCCGGTGAAGGACGGCACCGGCGGCACCGGCCGTACGGCGGGCGCGAGCGCCGCGGGCGGTACGGGAGCGGGAGCCGGAGCGGGGATCCGAGCGGGGGCGGCGATCGCCAGGGGCTCGGCGCGCGGGGCGAGAGCCACCGCCGTACGGCCGCCGGGGAGCGGCGTCCGGTCGAGCGCCGGATCGAGTGCGGGCGGACCGAGGTCGTCTCCGCGGAGGATCGACAGTTCGAGCCGCTGGAGCGACGGGCCGGGATCGACGCCCAGTTCTTCCTTCAGCCGGCCTTTCACACTGCGGTACTCGGAGAGCGCCTCCGACTGCCGGCCGGTGCGGTAGAGGGCCTCGATGAGCTGTTCGGAGAACCGTTCCCGTCCGGGGTGCCGGCGGGCGGCCTCCCAGAGGTCGACCAGTACCTGGCGACATCGGCCCAGCGCGAGCTCGATGTCGCAGGCCCGTTCGAGCGTGCGCAGCCGCTCCTCGGTCAGTCCCGGCACCTCGTCGCGGTGCAGCATCGGGGAGGGCACGTTCGCCAGGAGGGGCCCCTGCCAGAGCGTGAGCGCCTCCTTGAGCCGGTACAGCTCCCCCTCGGCGTCGTCCGCGGCGTCCGCCGCCCGTACCAGCGCACGGAACCGCACCAGGTCGAGTGTGTCGGCGTCGGCGTTCATCCGGTAGCCGCCCGGCACCGCCTCGATGACATTGCGGGTGACTCCGTACTTGGCGAAGATCCGGCGCAGCCTGAGGACACAGCTCTGGAGCGCGGCCCTGGCCGTGGCCGGCTGGTCCTCGTCCCACAGGGCGCGCAGCAGATAGCCGGTGGACACCACGGATCCCGGGTGAATGAGGAGAGCCGCCAGCAGGCTGGACGGTTTGGACGGTTTAAGAACAACAACGTCATGGCCCTCGGCAATACTCAAAGGACCCAAAAGCTGAAAACGCACGCGACCTCTGCCCCCCGAATCAGTAGCGTCCGTGACGCATGAAAGTGCCGAATCCCGGGCACCGCACGACATCAGGGCATCCATGGACGGAAAGGGTGCGCGTTTTTCGTTGGTACAGACCTCTGCCAGGCCCCACTGATTCCCTACTCCCCCGTAGCCACGCTGCTGAGTTGCCCCGCCACCATCGACGAGGGCCAGCTCAGCGGAGTGATACGTACCGCCGTTCCAAAGGAAATTAACGTTGCTTTACCAACAGATGAATAGGCTCGGCGGTGCACGTGCGATGGTTTCCAAAACAATGCCGACGCCCAGAACTTGTTGGGCATCCTAGTAAGTCCCCCATGGAAAGTCGACCCTCCGGCACGCCGGTATTCCCGGACGGCGAACCAACCGGAAAGAAGCACTTATTGAGTGTGAATACGGCCCGCCGTCGCGAACACAGACAAAGGGGGACGCGCAAAGGGGCACACACAAAGGGGGAGGTCCCGCGGAGCGCGCTCCGCGGGACCTCCCCGGCACCGTGCCCGCGCGGGTCAGCCCGCCGTGTCCGTGTGCTCCGCTTCCGTCAGGACGACCGTGACTCCGCGCGCGCGGAGGCCCTCGACGACCCGGGGGTCCGCCGCGTCGTCGGTCACCAGCGTCCAGTCGGGCCGGAGCGGGGTCCAGGTGTGGAACGGCCGGCGGCCCAGCTTCGCCGCGTGGGCCAGGACGTACACGCGCTCGGCGCGCCGGGCCATCAGTTCCTTGAGGCGCGTCTGGCGGAGGTCGGCCTCGCAGATGCCGTACTCCGCCGAGACGCCGTCCGTACCCAGGAAGAGCCGGTCGAACGTGAGACGCTCCAGGGCCGCTTCGGTGAGCGGTCCCACGAACCCCTGGCTGAGCGGGCGCAGCGTCCCGCCGAGGCATTCGACATGGACGGACTCGACGTCCGCCAGCTCCTGAAGGGCCGTCAGGCCCGTGGTGGCGACGGTGACATCCTTCGCCGTGCGCAGTTCGTGGGCGAGCGCCCCCACGGTCGATCCCGCGTCCAGCAGCAGCGACTCCCCCGGCCGTACCTCCGCCGCCGCCCAGCGCGCGATCGCCTGCTTGGCCTCGAACGCCTCGCCCGTGCGCTGCCGCAGCGACGCCTCGGGGTGGGCGGCCAGCGCCATGGCACCGCCGTAGGTACGGGCGAGCTGTCCGTCCGAGGTCAGCTTCGCGAGATCGCGCCGGATGGTGGAGGCCGTGACCCCGAACAGCTGGGACAGCTCCTCCACACTGGCCAGTCCGGTGGTCGTGGCGAGATGGACGATTCGATCGCGCCGGGCCTTCGATCCGATCGCAGACATCAGTCTTCTGTCCTCCGGTGCGGACGATCGGGTGGTCAACGGGCCGGAGCGGTGGACATCTCGGCGGCCTGGCGCAGGGCCTCGACCATGCTACCGGCCTCGGCACGGCCCGTACCCGCGATGTCGAAGGCGGTGCCGTGGTCGACGGAGGTACGGATCACCGGCAGTCCCACGGTGAGGTTGACGCCGGCTTCTATGCCCATGACCTTGACGGGGCCGTGGCCCTGGTCGTGGTACATGGCGACGATCAGGTCGTAGTCGCCGCGCGCGGCGAGGAAGAAGGCGGTGTCGGCGGGGAGCGGTCCGACGGCGTCGATGCCGTCGGCGCGCAGCACCTCGATGGCCGGGACGATCTTCTCCTCCTCCTCGCCGTAGCCGAACAGGCCGTTCTCGCCCGCGTGCGGGTTGATGCCGCACACCCCGATGACGGGCTTCGCGACCCCGGCCCGCACCATCGCCTCGTGGCCGCGGCGCACGGTCCGCTCGACGAGTCCGGGTTCGATCCGGCGCACGGCGTCGATCAGTCCGATGTGGGTGGTGACATGAATGACCTTCACCTTGGGGGTGGACAGCATCATCGACACCTCCTCGACCCCGGTGAGATGCGCGAGGAGTTCGGTGTGTCCGGGGTAGAGATGGCCGCCCGCGTGCAGGGCCTCCTTGTTGAGCGGGGCGGTGCAGATGCCCTGCACGTCGCCGCGCACGGCGAGTTCGGCGGCGACCCGTACGTACTGGTACGCGGCGTCGCCCGCGACCGCGGACAGCTGTCCCCACGGCAGGTCGGCGGGGAGCAGTCCGAGGTCGACGACATTGATACGGCCGGCGCGGAACACGGCGTCGGCCGGGGTCCCGACGGAGACGATCTCGCAGGAGACGCCGAGGATCCGGGCCGCCTGGCGCAGGCGTTCCGCGTCCCCGATGACGACGGGGCGGCAACGGCGCGCGGTGTCCGCGTGGAGCAGCGCGGGGACGATCACCTCCGGGCCGATACCTGCGCCGTCGCCCATGGTGACCGCGATGATCGGGAGCGGCGCGGCGGCCGTCTCTGTCTGCACGGGGGCCTCCAGGGGGGCGGTCGTCGGGGCTGCGTTCACAGGACTTCTCCTTGCGGTGCGGATGACACGGACGGTGGGGGGACGGGCGCGGCGGACCCCATGCCCGGTACGGCGGGCCGATCACCCCGTACGGCGTGCTGATCGCCCGGTACGGCGGGGCGAACCGGCCGCAGGGCGCGGGCGATCCGCAGCAGGGACCCGGTGTCGCCGTAGCTTCCGGGGCGGGTGACGACGGAGCGGCCGTCGTCGGTGCGGCAGTGCACGGCTCCGTGGTGGATCTCTCCCGCCGGATGGAGCCGGGTGACACCGAGCGTGTCCAGGACGCGCCGCGCGGTCTCGCCCCCGGTGAGGACGAGATCGGCGCGGTGGGGCACGGCGGCGACGGCACGGGCGAGGCCCGCCACCACACGACGGGCCGAACCGGTGAGGATGCCACGGGAGTTGTCGACACTGACGACGGTGATGCCGTGCGGGTCGACGGGGAAGGAGAGCGGCGGGCCCGCCTCGGCGAGCAGACCGGCCGGGAGGGCGGTGTGCCGGGCTCCGGCCCCGGTGAGTTGCGCGATCTGCGCAACGGCGGTGGGTTCCGCGGTGCCGACCACGACGAGCAGCGGCCGGCCGGCGGGATACGGCCGACCCGGGGGAAGGGGCGTGCGCGGTGACGGTACGTCAGCGCCGGCCGGGCCGAGCACCCGGCCGAGCGCGGCGGCGAGTCCGCCGGTGCCCATGAGCCGTACGCCGGGTCCCAGCGGGAGCGTGGCCGCGATCACCGCGTCCAGGTCCGCGTCCGTCTCGGCGTCGCAGACGGGGCGCAGTCCCGCCGCCATGAGGTCGCCGAGCCGGCCCGTGAGGTCCGCCCGGGAGGAGCGTACGGCGTCGAGCGGTACGACGGCCGTCCGCAGATCGCCGAGGGCGGCGGCCACCGAGGGCGGTACGGGCAGCGACTCGGCGCGCCAGGCGTCGGTGGCGTGCAGCGGGGTGCCGCGCAGATGGACGACGCCGTCGCGGACCGTGCGCCCGGCCACCGGCAGGGCGGGGGCGATCACCAGTCCGGCCGCTCCCCGCGCGTACGCGGCGGCCTCGGCGGCGAGGTTGCCGCGCAGCAGCGAATCCGTCTTCTTGATGAGTACGGTGCCGTCGGCGGCGCCGCGCACGGCCTCGCGCACGATACGGGCGGCCTCCTCGGCGGGAAGCTGACGGGTGTCGAGATCGAGGACCAGCGCCTCCCCCTCGGCGGGGGGAGCCGCGGGCGCCGGGCCCAGCACGATCCGGCCGGGGAGGCGCAGCGCCACCGCCGTCTCGGCCGCACCGGACAGATCGTCCGCGAGCGCGAGTACGCGGCACGGTGCACGCCCGTCGCGGGGCTTGATGACCACGGATACCTCCTCCGGGCGGCCCCGGCGGGCTACCTCGGTGCCTGATGATGACACATGCTGCGCGAAGTGCGCGAGACCTCTTGCGCGGAACACGCAATCGTGCCACCTTTTGCGGCGCGACACCTGTTGCCGCCGGACAGACCGGACCCCGGGAATCACGCCCCGGCGTCCGCCGGGCCCGGCGCGACAGCTTGAGCCGGTCGCTTCCCAGCACCCGAGAAGGTCGACGATGACCCCTACTCCTCAGAGCGCTCCTCCCGACGCTCCCTCGCGTGAGCCCTCGCCGAAGCACGCACATGAGGGCTTCGGCCGCCGCACCCTGCTGCGCTGGGGCGCCGCCGGTGGCGCGGGCGTGGCGCTCGGCCCGCTGGCCGCCTGCGCGGGCCCCACCGGGGCCCCCGGCCCCGGCACCCTCACCCTCGGTCTGAACCGTTCCCTGGTGAGCCTGGACAACAAGCTCAACCAGTTCGACGCCGCCGTCACCGTGCAGCGCGCGGTACGGCAGGCGCTCACCCGTATCGGTCCCGGGATGAAGCCGCGACTGGTCCTCGCCGACCGGTTCGAGATGGCCGGGCCCACCGCCTGGACCGTGCGGCTGCGCGACGGCGTGTGCTACTCCGACGGCAGCCCCGTCACCGTCGAGGACGTCGCCACGGCCCTCGGGATGTACGGGAAGGTCAACGGTTCCTTCCTGCTCGGTCTCTTCCCCGAGCTGCCCACCGTCGAGAAGACCGGACCCCGCACCTTCCTGCTGCACACCCGCGAGCCCGTGCCGGTGCTGGACCGGCTGATGGCCAACATCCACATCACCCCCGCCGCCGCCAACCGGCCCGAGGAGCTGCGGACCGGTCTCGGCTCCGGGCCGTACCGTGTCCTCAGGGCCAACGCGGGCGCCGGTGAGTACACCCTCGGCCGCAATCCGGCGTACTGGGGCGCCAGGCCGCGGATCGAGACCGTACGGGTCCGGTTCGTACCGGAGGAGTCCAGCCGGGTCGTCGCGCTGCGCAGTGGCGAACTCGACGTCGTCGACACCCTCACCCCGGACTCGGCCGAACAGCTCACCGGCCTGCCCGGCGTCCAGGTCGAGGAGACCTCCGGCGTCCGGATGTGCCAGCTGTTCTACAACTTCCGCAAGCCCGAGGGCACACCGCTCGCCGACCCGCGGGTGCGGCGCGCGCTGACGTACGCCATCGACGGCGACGCCCTGGTCGACGACGTGCTCAACGGCTCGGCGGAAGAGGCCGGCGGGGTGGTGCCGCTCGCGCTCGAAGGCGCGGTGCGCACCGGCTCGTACACCTACGACCCCGGCAGGGCACGCGCGCTGCTGAGGTCGCTGGGCGCGACGGATCTGCGGATCAGGATCATCTGGGAGTCGGGGGAGTTCGCCGCCGACACCTCCGTCATGGAAGCCGTCCTGGACATGCTCAAGGCCGTCGGCGTACGCGCCTCGCTCCAGCAGTTCGAACCGGGCGGCGACATCCTCACCTGGCGTCAGGGCCGGGCGGGCGACTGGGATGTCATCGGCAACGGCTACGGCAGCCCCACCGGCCAGGCGCTCACCACACTCCAGGGCATGTACGGGGGCACGGCGGCGAAGGAGCGTACGCGCGACGCCTTCATGGGGTACGTGATCCCGCGTGTGGAGCGGCAGCTCACCGCCGCCTCCACCGAGGTGGACGACGCCGAGCGGAACAAGCGGCTGGCCGCCGTGCAGAAAGCCATCTGGGAGACATGGCCCAGCCTCTGGGCCTTCGCGCCCAAGACGCTGCTCGCCCGCAGAACCCGCGTGCGGGGCCTGTCGCTGCTCCCGATCAACTCCTATGACCTGTCCGCCGTACGGCTGGAGGGCTGAGCCGTGCCGACGTATCTCGCCAAACGGCTCGGCCAGAGCCTGCTCACCGTCTTCCTCACCCTGACCACCGTCTTCCTGCTGGTACGTCTCGCCCCCGGCGATCCGGCCGCCGCCTACGCGGGCCCCACCGCGACCACCGCCGATCTCGCGCGTATCCGCGCCCAGTTCGGCCTGGACCAGCCGCTGCTCACGCAGTACGGCATCTTCCTGCGCGATCTGCTCACCGGAGACCTCGGCACCAGCTACTCCTTCCATGCCCCGGCCCTCGACGTGGTGCTCGACCGGATGCCGTACACCATCACGCTCGCCGTCTCCGCGATCACCGTCACCGCCGTGGTGGCCGTACCGCTCGGTGTGTGGATGGCGCGCCGCGCCGACTCGAAGCGCGAGCTGGGCGCGAATGTGCTGACCATCACCGGGCAGTCCATGCCGGACTTCTGGACCGGCGTGATGCTGCTGACCGTCTTCGCCGTGCTGCTTCCCGTGCTGCCCGCCTCCGGATTCACCTCCTGGAGCGGTCTCGTCCTGCCGACGGTCACCGTGGCCATCCTGCAACTGGCCCTGATCTCACGGCTGGTACGGCGCGAGATGACCACGGCGCTCGGCTCCCCGTACCTCACCGTCGCCCGCTCGCGCGGCTTCTCCGAACGCACCCTCACCTGGCGCTACGCCCTCGCCAACTCGGGGGTGCCGCTGCTCACCGCCATCGGTACGCGGTTCGCGGCCCTGCTCAACGGCGTGGTCGTGGTCGAGGTCGTCTTCGGCTGGCCCGGCGTCGGCTCGCTCGTCGTCCGTGCGCTGGAGACCCGGGACTACCCGCTGATCCAGGCCACCGTGCTGGTCACCGCGACCCTCGCGATCCTCGTCCAACTCCTCGTCGACCTCGCCTACCCGCTGCTCGATCCGCGGGTGCGCCTCGGAAAGGCGGCCTGAGACATGACCACCGCCCCGCGTACCGCCGCGTCCCCGGGCATCCCGCCCGCCGGCGCGACCGCCTCCTCCGGCGCCCGGCCGAGCGCCGTCACCGCCCGCGATCTCGCCCGTGCCACCGCCACCCGGCAGCGGCGCGGCGCCCGGTTCAAACTGTGGGCGGGAGCCGTCTGCACCGCGCTCGTCGTGCTGCCGGTCGCCCTCGCGGGTCTGCTGCCGCTCCCCGGAGCCGACGCGCAGGATCTGTCCCGGCGGCGGCTGCCCCCGCTCAGTGAGGGGCATCTGTTCGGCACCGACCAGCTCGGCCGCGATCTGCTCTCCCGTGTGCTGCACGGTGGCCAGGTCTCGCTGACGGTCGGGATCCTCGCCGTACTCGTCTCGGGACTGATCGGTGTCGCGGCGGGCTCCGCGGCCGGATTCTTCGGCGGCTGGGTCGACGCGGTCGTCTCCCGGCTGCTGGAGGCCCAGCTCGCGCTGCCCCTGCTGATGATGCTGCTGCTCGTGGTCGCCCTGTTCGGTCCTTCGGTCGTCGTCATCACCTGCGTGATCGCGGTCGCGCAGTGGCCCGAGGTGGCGCGGCTCACCCGCTCGCTCGTGCTCGTGGAACGGGAGAAACCGTATGTCGCCGCCGCCCGGGTCCTGGGGCTGCGCGGCTGGTCGGTCCTCGGCCGGCATGTCATCCCCAATGTGATCCGCCCGGCGAGCCTGGTGGTCCTGCTGCTGCTCGCCCAGGCCGTACTGCTGGAGAGCGCGCTGAGCTTCCTCGGCGCGGGACCGCAGCGGCCGTTCGCGACCTGGGGCCGGATCATCTCCGACGGCCAGGACTACATCACCACCTCCTGGTGGCTGGTCACCCTGCCGGGTCTGGTCATCGCCCTGCTGGTGGTCGGCGTCAACCTGCTCGGCGACGGGCTGCGCGACCGTACGGGTACGACGAAGGCGCCGCGCGGGGCGCGTGTGCCGCGTGGCACGCGCGCCGCACGCGTCAGGAAGGGAGCCTGAGCCATGACGGATGTTCCGCCGCAGGACGCCCGGCCGAAGGGCGCTCCACCGAAGGAAGTTCCCTTGCTGGACGTCGAGGATCTCCAGATCGAACTCATCACCGCGCACGGGGTGGTCCGCGCCGTGGACGGAGTGGGTTTCACCGTCGGCAGGGGCGAGACCGTGACACTCATCGGCGAGTCCGGATCCGGCAAGTCCACCACCGCCATGGGCGTGCTGCGGCTGCTGCCCGAGGGCCTCGCGGTGCTGTCGGGGAGCGTACGGATCGCCGGGCGGGACGTCCTCGCCGACCCCGGCGCGGCCCGCGCGGTACGCGGACGCACCGTGTCGCTGATCCCGCAGGACCCGATGACGGCCCTCAGCCCGGTCCATACGATCGGCCGTCAGCTCGGCGACGCGCTGCGGCTGCGGCACCCCGGACTGTCCCGTGCCGCACTCAGGGAACGGGGGACCGACCTGCTGGCCCAGGTCCGTATCCCCAGGCCGGAGACGCGCTGGAAGGCGTATCCGCACCAGTTCTCCGGCGGCATGCTGCAACGCATGCTGATCGCCGTCGCGCTCGCCGGGGAACCGGAGCTGCTGATCGCCGACGAGCCCACCTCGGCGCTGGACGCCACGGTGCAGGCGAGCGTGCTCGATCTGCTGATGGAACTACAGGAACAGGAGTCTCTCGGGATGCTGATGATCACGCACGATCTGGGGGTCGCCCGGGTCGTCTCCGACCGTATCCATGTCATGAGGGAGGGCAGGTTCGTGGAGTCGGGATCCGCCGCGCGGATCGTGGACCGGCCGGCCGCGCCGTACACCCGCGGCCTGCTCGCCGCCGTACCCCGGCTCGGTGCCTGGGACGAGGACACCCTCGCGCGGACCACGACGGGAGAAGCACGCCCATGACCGGTACGCACACCACCGGCGCCGGTCCGTTCCTGAGCGTCGAGGACCTCGTCGTCGAATACCCCACCGCGCGGGGCCCGTTCCGCGCGGTCGACCGGGTGAGCTTCCGGCTGGAGCGCGGCGGCTCGCTCGCGGTCGTCGGCGAGTCGGGGTGCGGCAAGTCCACCCTCGCCCGCGCCCTCGTACGGCTGCTGAGGCCCACCTCGGGCCGGATCGTGCTCGACGGTACGGATATCGCCGGGCTGGCCGAGCGGCGGCTGCGCCCGCTGCGGCGGCGCGTGCAGATGGTCTTCCAGGATCCGTACGGTTCACTCGACCCGCATCTGACCGCCCAGCAGATCGTGGCCGAGCCACTGCGCCTCTCGGGCATCGGGGACAGGGCGGAGCGCGCGCGGCGCGCGGCCGGGCTGATCGACCGGGTCGGGCTGCCCGCCACCGCCCTGCACCGCAGGCCGTCCGAGTTCTCCGGGGGCCAGCGCCAGCGCATCGGGATCGCCCGCGCGCTGGCCTCCCGGCCGGAACTGCTGGTGTGCGACGAGGCGACCTCCGCGCTCGACG
The DNA here is from genome assembly GCF_044741565.1 of Streptomyces sp. NPDC088147. Lineage (NCBI taxonomy): Bacteria > Bacillati > Actinomycetota > Actinomycetes > Kitasatosporales > Streptomycetaceae > Streptomyces > Streptomyces sp. NPDC088147. The sequence goes on from NZ_JBIUSY010000008.1 coordinate 255,057, forward strand.
TCTCCGTCCAGGCCCAGGTGCTCGGTCTGCTGCGCGAACTCCAGGCCGAGACCGGTATCGCCTATCTCTTCATCGCGCACAACCTCGGGGTGGTCCGGGAGATCAGCAACGATGTGCTGGTGATGAACGCGGGCCGGATCGTCGAGAGCGGCCCGACCGGCGCCGTGCTCGCCTCACCGGCCGAGCCCTACACCCGGGCGCTGCGCCGCGCCGCCCTCGACCCCACGGCGATCCGGGGCGTGAAGCCCCGCCACCTGCTCGGCGTCGCGGCTGAGACGCGCATCGCCACCCACGTATCGGAAGGCACCCGCTCGTGACCAACGGCATCCACCTGCCGCAGTTCCCCGTCCCGCTGTCCCGGCTCGTCCTGGGCACCATGACCTTCGGCGACACCGTCGACCGCGCGGGCGCCGCCACCATGCTCGACACCGCGCTCGACGCGGGCATCACCGGTGTCGACACCGCCAACGGGTACGCGGGCGGCGAGAGCGAACGTATCCTCGCCGGGCTGCTGCCGGGCCGTCGCGACCGGATCGTGCTGGCCACCAAGGCCGGTATCCCCCACCCCGACCAGGGCGAGCACGCGCCGCTGTCCGCCGCCGGAATGCGTGCCGCGCTGGAGGGCAGCCTGGGACGGCTGGGCACCGACCGTGTCGATCTCTTCTATCTGCACCAGCCCGACCGCGCCACACCGCTCGCGGAAACCCTCGCGGCCGTCGCCGAGTTCGTCGCCGAGGGGAAGATCCTCGCGTACGGGGTCTCGAACCACGCGGCCTGGCAGATCGCCGAACTCGTCCGTACGGCGGGCGAGACGGGGGCTCCGCGCCCCGTGGTCGCCCAGCAGCTGCACAATCTGCTCGCGCGCCGCCTGGAGGAGGAGTACGTCGAGTACGCGGCCGTCACGGGACTGCGCACCATGGTCTACAACCCGCTCGGCGGCGGGCTCCTGACGGGCCGTCACGCATTCGGGAAGACCCCGGATTCGGGCCGGTTCGGGGACTCCAAGCTCGCCGCGATGTACCGGCAGCGCTACTGGGACGAGCGGCTGTTCGCCGCGGTCGGCCGCCTCACCGGGATCGCGGACGAGGCCGGTATCCCGCTCACCGAACTGGCGCTGCGCTGGCTGCTCGACCGGCCCTCCACCGACGCGCTGCTGCTCGGCGGCTCCCGCACCGAGCAGCTGCGCGCCAACATCGCCGCCGCGCAGGCCGGTCCGCTGCCCGCCGGGGTGACCGCGGCCTGTGACGAGGTCGGCGCCGGGCTGCGCGGCCCGATGCCCGCGTACAACCGCTGACCCGGGGAGCCGCACCCCGGCGCCCCGGCCCTCGGACCACCCGGCCCGTCGCCGGGCCGGCCCATCCCGCCCCACTCGAAGGGACTTCCATGACCCGCCCCCCGTCCGGTACGCCCGCCGCCTTCGCCACCGCCCTGCGCGCCCGCGAACAGCTCATCGGCTACTGGTCCGTCCTCGACTCCCCCGTCTCCACGGAGCGCATCGCGCGCCTCGGCTACGACTATGTGGCACTGGACGCCCAGCACGGCCTGATCGAGTACGCGGGGCTGCTCGCCTCCCTCACCGCCATCGACACCAAGGGGAGCACCGCCGTCGGGCTGGTGCGCACCGAGGCCAATGACCCGGCGCCCATCGGCCGCGCGCTGGACGCGGGGGCGGCCGGGGTCATCGTGCCGCTCATCGACACCGCCCAGGACGCCGCCGACGCGGTGGCCGCCGTACGCTACCCGCCGCTCGGCCGCCGCTCCTACGGCCCGATGCGCTCCGGGCTGCGGATCGGGCCCGACCCGGCCGAGGCGCACGAACAGACCGTCGTCCTCGCGATGATCGAGACGGCGGACGGCCTCGCCAACGTGGCGGAGATCTGTGCGACCGAGGGACTCGACGGCGTCTATGTCGGCCCGTCCGATCTGCGGATCGCCCTCGGCGGCGCCACCTCCACCGACCCCGCCGTCGCCGACCGGTTCGAGGCCGCGCTCGTCACCGTGCGCGAGACGGCGGCCGCCGCCGGAATCGCCGCGGGGATCCACAACGCGGACGGCGCCAGTGCCGCCCGGCGGCTGGCGGAGGGCTACACCTTCGCCACCGTCTCCAGTGACCTGACGCATCTGGCACAGATCGCGGGCAGCCATCTCGCCGCCGCTCGTGGCACCGGAGAGGCCCGGTGACCCCGGCGAACCAGGCCGCCGACGGTGTCCTGCGCCCGCATCCCGGCGAACCGGGCCGTACCGAGGCCTCGCTGGCCGCGCCCGCCGCGCAGAACCACGCCGCGAACCTGACCGTGCTGCCCGGCGGGGACCTGGGCTGCGTCTGGTTCGCCGGGACGCAGGAGGGCGTCGCGGACATCTCCGTCTGGTTCTCCCGGCTCGCCCCGGAGGCCGCCGGCTGGTCCCCGCCGGTCCGGCTCTCCGACGACGCCACCCGTTCCGAGCAGAACCCCGTACTGTTCCCGGCGCCCTCCGGCGAGCTGTGGCTGCTGCACACCGCGCAGCGCGCGGGCCACCAGGACACGGCCGAGGTGCGGCGACGGATCAGCCGGGACAACGGCGTGACCTGGGGCCCCTCGCGCGTCCTGTTCCCGGCCACGGCCGGGGGCGGGGTCTTCGTACGCCAGCCGGTCGCCGTGCTGCCGTCGGGGCGCTGGCTGCTGCCCGTGTTCCGCTGCGTCACCACGCCGGGCGAGCCGTGGTCGGGCGGCCGGGACACCAGCTCGGTCATGATCAGCGACGACGCGGGGGCGACCTGGGACGAGCGGCCGGTGCCCGGCTCCACCGGGCTGGTGCACATGAACGTCCATGTCCTGGCGGACGGTTCGGCGCTCGCGCTGTTCCGCAGCCGCCGGGCGGACCATGTGTACCGCTGCCGGTCGGAGGACGGCGGGGAGTCCTGGACGGCGCCGGAGCCGCTGCCCGTCCCCAACAACAACTCCTCGCTCCAGTACGTCCCGCTGGACGACGGCCGGCTCGCCCTGGCGCACAACCACAGCAGCGCCGCCGACGCCACCGAGCGACGGGTGTCGCTGTACGACGAGATCGACGACGACGGTGTGAGCGGGGCCGCGCCCCCGGGGGACGCGGGAAGAACCGACACCGCGCCGCCGCCTCCGGACAGCGCCGCCTTCTGGGGCGCTCCGCGTGCCCCGCTCACGCTCTCCTTCTCGTCGGACGGCGGCCGTTCCTGGCCGGTGCGCCACGATCTGGAGACGGGCGACGGGTACTGCCTCACCAACAACTCCCGGGACGGCCTCAACCGCGAACTGTCCTACCCGTCCATCGCCCGGTCCCCCGACGGGACGCTGCACGTCGCCTTCACCCACCACCGGCGCGTCATCAGGTATCTGCGTCTGAGTCCCGCCTGGACGGCCGGGGAGGACATGAGCGGCTGAGACTGGGCCATTCGTGGGCCGTCGTGACCGGTCGCGGGCGGGCGGGAATACCGCGGCCGGGCATGCGGCTGGCACCGGTATGAGCACTCTCGGACTGATCGGCAGTGGACACATCGGCAGCACCCTCGCGCGGCTCGGCGTCGCCGCCGGGCTGGATGTGGTCCTGAGCAATTCACGCGGGCCGGAGACCCTGGCCGAACTGGTGGCGGAGCTGGGACCGCGGGCACGGGCCGCGACCCCCGCCGAGGCGGCGGCGGCCGGGGACTGGGTCGTGGTGACCGTCCCGCTGAAGAACTACCGCCAGGTGCCGGTGGCACCGCTGGCGGGGAAGGTCGTTCTCGACACGAACAACTACTACCCCGAGCGCGACGGACAGATCGCCGAGCTGGACACGGAGCAGACCACCAGCAGCGAACTCCTCCAGCGGCATCTGCCCGACGCCAAGGTGGTAAAGGCGTTCAACAACATCTTCTTCAAGCATCTGGCCACACTCGCCCGGCCCACGGGCGCGGCCGACCGCACGGCCCTGTCGATCGCCGGTGACGACGCCGGGGCGAAGGCGTCCGCGACCCGGCTGCTCGACGTCCTCGGCTTCGACACCGTCGACGGGGGGACCCTCGCCGACAGCTGGCGCTTCCAGCCCGGCACACCGGCGTATGGCATCCCGTACGCGCAGGACCCGCAGGGGCTCGCCCTCACCGACGACCCGGGCAGGAGCGCGGACGCCGCGACGGTCCGCACGGCGCTCGCCGCCGCGACCCGCGGCTGAGCCCGGCAACCCCTGGCGGGTGACCCCGGCCGGGGTCACCCGCCGGGGTCCGCTACGGCCGCGCGTCCGGCATCCGTATGACCGCCGTCCCGCCGTCCAGATCCACCGTGGTCCGGTGCGGCGGGGCGCCGTCCTCCTCGTCGTCCCTGAGCAGCAGCGCCGACTGCCGCTCCTTCAGTTCGTTCTGCTTGCCCGGCGAGAAACTCGCGTGCAGCTGCTCGAACCCGGTGGCCGAGATCTGCCCCTGCCGCGCGCTGTTGCGCCATGGCAGCATGCCCGCGCGCCCCGCGCGCAGCAGCAGCTGATCGGCGAAGGCCACCGCGGTCAGCACGATGACCAGGCCGGGAAGCGTCATGAACACCACTGTCTCCATCGCTCCAGTGTGCGGGTTCACGAACTCGCCGGGAACCAGCCGGGCGCGACGGCCGACTACTGACACGAAAGCGAGTACCAGCGCTCATGTCAGGAGCCGTTGAGCTCCGGAGGAGGACAGCCGGTTTGCAGTGGTACGAGGACGACTCCCTCTGGTCCGACTTCGCGCCCACGATGTTCTCTCCCGGCCGTGCCGAGCAGGCCGCCGGCATCGTGGCGAGTTCACCGCTCCTCGATTTCCCGCCCGGCTCGCGGGTGCTCGATCTGTGCTGCGGTCCCGGGCTGTTCCTGGTGCCGCTGGCGCGGCGCGGCTACACCGTCACCGGTGTCGATCTCAGTCCGTCCATGCTGGACCGGGCGCGGGACGCCTGCGCGGAGGCCGGCGCGGACGTCCGGCTGGTGCGGGCCGACATGCTCGACTACACCGAACCGGGCTCCTTCGATGTCGTGCTGAACGTCTTCACCTCCTTCGGCTACTTCGACGACCCCGACGACAATCTGCGAGTCCTGCGCAACGCCCACGCGTCCCTCGCCCCCGGCGGCCGGCTCGTGGTGGATGTGATGGGCAAGGAGGTGCTCGCCGGCTGGATCGGGCGGCCCCAGGCCGTGGATCTGCCCGACGGCTCCTATGTGGTGCAGCGCGATGTGGTGCTCGACAGCTGGCGCCGGCTGCGCACCGACTGGACGCTGGTACGCGGTACTTCGGCCCGTACGGCGTCCCTCACCTCCTTTCTCTACAGCGCCGCGGAACTGCACGATCTCTTCGTGGCGGCCGGGTTCACGGATGTCGAGTGCTTCGGGGGCTTCGACGGCGGCGCCTACGACCAGAACTCCCGCCGGCTGATCGTCAGAGGGGTACGGAAGTGACGGGCGTACGCGTACACGAGCATGTCACCGACGCGATGAAGGCCCCGGACCTGATCCGGCTGAGCCCCAATGTGGTGCTCGCGCGCTTCGAGACGATGAAGGTCTACGCGGCGCTCGGCGCGGTCCGTACGCTGCTGCGGCGCGGCCGTATCGTGCCCGGACAGACACTCATCGACAGTTCGAGCGGTATCTACGCGCTGGCGCTGGCGATGGCCTGCCACCGGTACGGACTGCGGTGTCACATCGTGGCGTCCACCACGGTCGACGCGGTGATGCGGGCGCAGTTGGAGGTGCTGGGCGCGACGGTCGACCAGATGCCCCCGTCGGAGAGTCTGCGGCTCGATCAGGAGCGGCGGGTGCGGCACGTGCGCGAACTGCTGGCCCGCAGGCCGGACTTCCACTGGATGCGGCAGTACCACGACGCGGTGCACTACGCGGGCTACCGGGAGTTCGCCGAGCTGGTCACGACGGCGCTGCCGGACCGGTCGCTGACCGTCGTGGGCGCCGTCGGCACCGGCGCCTCCACCGGCGGTCTGGTCCGGGCGCTGCGGGAGCCGGGGCACGGCTCCGGGCGCGCGGTGCGGCTGGTGGGCATCCAGCCGTTCGGCAGTGTGACGTTCGGCAGCGAGCGCTTCAGCGATCCGGAGGCGATCATCGCGGGGATCGGCAGCTCGATCCCGTTCGGCAACGTCCGGCACGAGCTGTACGACACGATGCACTGGGTGGACTTCCGGCATGCCATGGCGGGCGCGGTGGGTCTGCTGCGCGAACACGCCGTCTTCGCCGGGCTGTCGACGGGCGCCGCGCATCTGGTCGCGTCGTGGGAGGCGGAGCGCGACCCGGGACGGCAGCATCTCGTCATCGGCGCGGACACCGGACACCGGTACGTGGAGCGGGTGTTCGCCCGGCACGCCGAGGCCCTGGAGCCGCGCACGCTGCGACCGCGCAGGATCCACGCCCTCGACGACCTCGGTCCGCCGTGGTCGGTGATGGAGTGGGCGCGCCGCCCGCACAAGGAGCCCGTGGTGGCGGAAGTCGGTTCGGAAGGGGACGCGTTGTGACCATCGCCGCGCTGGAGTCACTGTCGTTCGGACTGGCCCGGATGGCCGCCGCGGCCGACGGAGCGGGGCACCGGCTGACCCTGCTCACCCGCGACCGGTCGGTGTACCGGCACGAGCTGGACACACTGCCGGACGACGCGCCGCTGTCCGTCGTCGACGTCGACACCTTCGACCCGGCCGCGACCCGGCGGGCGCTCGCCGCCCTGCCCGGACTGGCCGGTCTTCTCAACACCACGGACACGTGGAGTGTGCCGGCCGCCGCTCTCGCGGCCGAGTTCGGCCTGCCGGGGCCCGATCCCGAGGCGGTACGGCTGCTCCGTGACAAGGCGCGGGTCCGCGAACTGCTGCACCGCCACGGACTGAGCAAGAGCCCCGCCGTGCCGGTGGCGCCGGATCCGGACAGTGCGGGCGAGGTGCTCCGTACGCTCGCGCCGCCACTCGTCCTCAAGGACTCGGCGGGCACGTCGTCCCGTAACGTCTGGGTGGTCAGGGACGAGGAGGAGCTGCGCTCCGCGCTTCGCGATTCGGCTCAACAGGCCCTCACGGGAAGGCTGTTCGCGGAGTCGTTCCTCGCCGGGCCGCTCTACAGCGCGGAGACGCTCAGCTGGGCCGGGGAGACCCGGCTGCTGGGGGTGCTCAGCCGGCAGACCTCGCGGGACATCGCCGTACGGGAGGAGGCCGCCGCCTTTCCCGTCGCGCTGCCGTCGGCCGAGCGGGGCGAGATCGAGGCGTGGGTGGGCCGGGTGCTGCGCACGGCGGGGCACGACGGCGGCTTCGCCCATGTGGAGTTCATCCTCACCGGCCAGGGGCCCGAGCTGGTCGAGATCAACCGGCGGATCGGCGGCGCCCTGGTCGGGGAGGCGCTGTGCCGGTCCCTGGGGACGAATGTGTACGAGGCGATGATCGAGGCCGCGCTCGGGCACCGGCCCCGGCTCATGGATGAGCCACTCGGCCACTCCGGCGCCGCGTGCGGTTTCGTGCTCGTCTATCCGGACCGGCCGGGGACCCTCGTGGGCTGGCAGGGGCTCGATGAGCTGGGTGCCTATCCGGGGGACGTGGGCTGGTACCCGGTCAGGGCGCCGGGGGACGAGATCCATACCGTGGCCGACCAGCGCGGCTGCACCGGCATGGTGCTGGCCGAGGCGGCCACCGCCGAGCTGGCGCTGCACCGGGCGGCGAGCGCCGCGGCGCGTGTGCGTCCCGTCCTGGCTCCTGCCCGGGTCGCCGATGGCGGGACGTGAGGGCGGGCCCACACACGCGGCCGGCGGACGGAGGAGCGGCGGCGAGGCCGGGCACGAGCGGGCCGGCGGGAGGTGGCGGCCGGGCGGTCCGCGGTCGTTCCTGCTGGTCTGCTCGTTCCTGATCACGCTGGGCAGCTTCGCCGTACTGCCGTACATGTCGGTGCTGCTGCACCAGCGGCTGGGGCTCGGGCTGGGCACGGTCGGGTTCGTGCTCGCCGTCGCCTCGCTGGTGCAGTTCTCCGGCGGGGTGGTCGGGGGCGCCCTGGCCCGGCGGATCGGGCTGCGCGCCACGATGCTGGTGGCGCTGGCCGTGCGGACGGCGGGTTTCGCCGCGTTCGTGCCGGGACTGAACAGTCCGTCGGCCGCGATCGGCGCGCTGTTCCTGGTGTCGTGCGGGGCGGCGCTGTATCTCCCCGCGAACAAGGCGTATCTGGTGGAGGGGGCGGCCGAGTCGGAGCGGCCCCGGCTGCTGTCGGCGAGCGGTTCGGCGTTCAACGCGGGCATCGCGCTGGGCCCGCCGGCCGCGGCGCCGTTCGTACTGACCTCGCCGGACGCCCTGTTCGCCGGTGTCACCGCGCTCTTCGCGGTGGTCGGGCTCGGGCACGCGCTGCTGCCGGCCGCGTCCTCCGGGCCCGGCGCGAGCCATCCGCGGGCGGACGAGGATCGCGCCGTGCGGGCGGGGAGTCCGGGCGGGGACGGACTGCCGTTCGTGGTGACCGTACTGAGCGTGTACGTCTTCATGTTCTTCCAGCACTATCTGGCGCTCTACGCCGTCCCCCGTACGTCGGCGTCGTTCTACGGCGCCGTGCTGATGGGGTACGCGTGTCTGCTGGTGGTCGCGCAGCCCCTGTTGTCGGAGTGGATCGCCGGGCTCTCCTACCGGCGCGCGATGCGCGTGGGCTTCGGCGCGATGGCCGCCGGGACCGCGGTGATCGGTGCCGGCGGGCGGACGGGGATCGGCGTGGGGGCCGCGCTGATCTGTCTGGGCGAGATCGTGCTCTTCCTCAAGAACGATCTGGAGGCACTGGACCGCTCGTCCGCCGTCCCCGCCGTGGTGTTCGGCCGGCAGCGGCTGGCGGCGGGGATCGGCGCGTTCGCCAGTGGGGTGGCGGGCGGTCAGCTGTACGGCGCGGCCGAGGACATGGGGACGGCGCGCGGCTTCTGGTTCGCGGTCGCGCTCCAGGCTCTGGTCCTGCCGGTGCTGCTGGTCCCGCTGGCCGCTGCGGTGCGCCGCCGGTACGCCGGCTCCCGGCCGGAGAAGCGCACGACGGCCGATGGCGGTCCGCGCCGTACCTGAACCGGCCGACAGCGGTCCGCGCCGTACCTGAACCCCAGGACGGCGCGGACCGGGCCGAGCCTTACCGGGACGCCGCGCGAACGAGCAGCAGCCCGGGGTCACAGTCCGCCAGCCATACGGCGGTGAGGTCGCGCCGCGCCCGTGCGACCCGTGAGCGCACCGTACCGACGGGGCAGCCCGCGGCGTCGGCGGCCTCGGCGTACGAGAGCCCCAGCACCTGCGTCAGCACGAACGCCTGCCGCCGCGCCGGGTCCAGCGCGCCCAGCGCGTCGAACACCGCGACGCCCTCGTCGAAGCCCGGCAGTTGGCGCGGCTGGGCTCGCTCGGCGGCGCTCTGCCAGTCGGTGGTGTCGGCGAGCCGGGGCCGGGCGGCGGCGCCCCGGTACCGGTCGATGACCACGCACCGCGCTATCGACAGCAGCCACGTGCGCGCGCAGGAGCGGCCGGCGAACTTCGCCAGGCTGGTCAGGGCCCGCAGATAGGTCTCCTGGGCCAGATCGTCGGCCCCGGGCACATCGGCGGTGAGATGCGCGACGAACCGGCGTACGTCGTCGTACGTCGCGTGCACGAACCGCTCGGCGGCCTCGCGGTCGCCCGTGCCCGCCGCCAGTGCCCAGGCGGTGATCTGCCGATCACGGTGGGCGGACCTGACACCCGGTGAGCCGCCTTCCGGGGCGCGGGGCGTGGCGGCGGGAGTGCGGGGAGCGGGAGCGGCGGCGGGGGCGGCGCGTCTCGCGCCGCGGGCAGGGGGATTCATCGTCGGAGCAGGGCACATCGCAGATGGTCCTTCGTGTCCTCGCGGAGCCGCGCCGGACGCGGTGGTCCGCGCGGCTCCATCGGTGGCCGGTCCCCCGCGGTGGCGCCGCTGGCGACCGGCATGCCTGTGAACAGGCACGCGTACGCGCCTGGAAGGACCCTCGGCCGGCGCGCGCGGCACGGCGCGGACGGACGAAGGGTCAGCGAAGGGACGGAAGGACCGGCGGACCCCGGCGGGTGATGCTCCGCAGAAGGACGAGCGGGCGCGGCCCGCGCCGCGGCCTGCCCGGGGTGCGGACCGGCGTACGCGGCGCGGCGAACCCCACGCCGGTCAGCACCCGCCAGGCGAGCAGCAGCGGTGCGGCCACGAACAGCGTGAGTGTGCGGCCCAGTTGGAGGACCGCCGACTCGCCGCGCCACAGCCACCAGCCGCACAGCAGTCCCGCGACGAAGTGGGCCGCCGCCATGCCCGAGGTCAGGGAATGGCCGTCGTAGGCCAGGACGAGCGCCAGGACATCCTGCGGCGCCTCACCCATCCCGGAGTGGGCGTGCGCCATCGCCGTGGCGGAGCGGCCCTCCCCCGGCATCCCGGTGGCGGGCGCCGCCGTCCCGGCGGATGGCGGAAACGTATGGGTCCAGCTGAACAGCGCGTGCAGGATCAGCTGCCCCACGGCGCTCGCCCCGGCGAGGGCCAGAACCCCGCGCTCCCGCCCGGCGAGCCACCATCCGGCGCCGCCCGCCATGAGCAGGGCGAGGGCCAACACGGTCCGGGGCAGCGGGACTTCGGAACTCAGGGCATGTCCGAGACCGGACACCGCTACGCACACGACCGCGAAGATCGCGGCACGTGTGAGGCGGAATGCGGGCCCGGCTCCCATGGCTGACATCGTGTCACCCGGGGCCGGGCTTCGGAACAGAGCGGCTGATACGGATACGTCGATGGTTCGCCCGTTATAGAACGACACCAAGAGATGTGATCCATGTCACAGGAAGCCGCCGGGAACTTTCCCGGCCCGGCGGCCGACTGCTCCGGTATGAAGTCGTCCCCCGCGTCCGCCGTCCCCGAGCCGAGCGAACCGGCCGAACCGGCCGAAGAGCCCGTCGCCGCCCCGGGCCGACGGCCTCCCCGGCCCACACTCCGGTCCGACCTCAGGGCGTCGGTCCCCGACGGACTGATCGCGCTGGTGGTGACCGCCGCCGTCTTCGCGCTGCTCTACGCCCGGATCCGGGCCAAGACGTCGTCGACCGTCACCGTCATGCCCTTCATGGCGGACGCGGGCGGCTTCTGGATGTACTTCCTCAGCCAGGCGTTCGGCTGGGCGGCACTGCTCTGGGCGTGGGGCACCGTGATTCTCGGTCTGCTGCTCTCCGGGCCCCGCCCGAAGCGGCTGCCGCTCTCGGGCCCCCGGCTGGAACGGCTGCACCGTACGACGAGCCTCAACACGATCGCGCTCATCGCCGCACACGCCCTGCTGTTCGCCGCCGAGTTGGTACGGCACGACACCGTGCGGTGGAACTCCCGGCTGTGGACGGCCTTCATCGAGGCATTCGTGCCGGGCGGCTACGACTCGGGCACGGGGCAGATCGCGATGCCGGTCGGCCAGGCCGCGCTCTATCTGGCGGTCCCGCTGGGGCTGCTCTTCTACGTCAGACACCGCATCGGCCCCAAGACCTGGCGCGTACTGCACCGCTTCGTGATCGTCGTCTACATCCTGAGTGTCTGGCACACCCTGCTGTACGGAACGAACGTCTGGTACGACGGGTGGTTCCGCACCTCGGTCTGGCTGCTGCAACTGCCCATCGCGGCCCTGCTGCTCGTACGGCTGCTGCGTCCGGCCCGCCGCTCCGAGCAGTTGGCGCTCCCCGGCGGCGGAACCGGCACTGGGGGCGCGGGCTGGCGGACCTGGTCCGGCTGGTCCCTGCGGCTCGTCGGGCGCGTCGCCGTGGCCGGTGTCGTCGTCGCGATCCTGGCGGTCGTGCTCAGTGGGAGGGACGGCGGTCGCACCATCCCGCCCGCCGATACGTCCTCCACCCACAACCACGACTGAGCGGCTCGGAGCGGGTTGGCACCGTACCCGGCTCCGGGCCCGCCCGCTTCCATCCTTCTCCGTGCCCGACTGTCGTGCCCGTGCGAACCGTGGCCCCCCACGGAACCGTCGCGCCCTCCCGCGACGTTTCCCGGGCAGTGTCACCACCGCACCGGGGTGACACTGCCCCGAGGCGGACGGACGGTACCGATGAGCGAGTTGGTTCCCGGCGGTAACATGCCGCTGCCGGACACGGAGCTGTGGTTCCGCGTCACCGGCCCCTTCGATCTCTCCGTACTGATCACCGGCGACAACGGAAAGGTCGCCGGTGACGGCGATTTCGTGTTCTACAACCAGCCCTCGGCCCCCGGTGCCCGGCTGCGCGCCGACGGCATCGGGCTGGATCCCCGGCGGCTGCGGCCCGGCGCGAGCCGGGTCACCGTGGTCGTCAGCCCGGCCGAGCCCGGCACTCCCCTCGGCCGGCTGCCCGCCCCGGCGCTGACGGTCACCGGGGCCGGCGCACGCGTCCTGGCCCGGTTCGCCCCCGCGCGCCCGGCGCATGAGACGGTGCTGCTGCTGGCGGAGATCTACCGGCGCGGCGCCACATGGAAGCTGCGCGCGCTCGGCCAGGGGTACGCGGACGGGCTGGCCGGAATCGCCCGTGACTTCGGCGTCGAGGTCGCGCAGGAGGTGCCCGGTCCCGTAGCGCCGTCCCCCGTCGCGGTGCCGGCCGTCGCGGTGCCTCAGGCGAGCGGTATGGAGGCGGAGTTCGTGGGGCTCGTCCGGGCCGCCCGGATCGGGGCGGGGGCCACGCCCGTGACCCTGGACGGGCGGCTCTCGGCCGCCGCGCGGGCCCACGCGGCGGTGATGGCGGGACAGCGGCGGCTGAGCGCGGACGGCCCCGACGGTCTCTCGGTCTTCCAGCGGATCACCGCGGGCGGCTACCGCTATCTCCGTATCGACCAGCAGCTCGTCTCCGGGCCGCGTACCGCCGCCGAGTTCCTCGACTACTGCCTCACCGACGGCGCGACCCGGCGCCCGCTCCATGACGCGGCCCTGACGGACGCGGGCATCGCCCGGCACCACGACTCCCGCTCCGGTGACGTCTACTGGACGGCGCTGTGGGCGGCGCCGTTCACCGCGGACGGTCTGCTGCGGACAGCGGCGGAGGTCCTCTCCCTCACCAACACCGAGCGCACCCGGGCCGGACTCCGTCCGCTGGCCGGTGACACCCGGCTGGCGACGGCCGCGCAGGCGTACAGCGCCGACATGGCCGCGCGCGCCTTCTACTCACACACCTCGCCCGAAGGGCTCGCGCCGTGGGACCGCGCCGCCGCCGCGGGGGCCGCGCACCGCGGCATCGGTGAGAACATCGCCTGCGGTCAGCGCGATCCGCGCGAGGTGGTCCGGGGCTGGATGGACAGCCCCGGGCATCGGGCCAATATCCTCGAGCCCGGCTTCACCCACCTGGGAGTCGGCTTCGCGGGCGGCGGACCGGCCGGGACGTACTGGACGCAGCTCTTCGGCCGGACCTGACCGCCGTGGCGCTCGGCCGGTTCCCGGGGCCGCTCAGCCGGATCGCACCGCGGTCACGGTGAAGGTGTCACCGCAGACGACCGGCGTCGAGGTACGCAGCGTCATGGCGTCCTTGGAGCCGGGCGGATAGATCTTGAGGAGGCTGGGAGCGGCCCAGCAGGAGGAACCCTTGATGCCCTTGTTCAGGGTGTGCAGGGTGACGTCCGCGGTGCCGCCGCGAGCGAGGGTCACCGCGGGCAGCTGCCCGCCCTCGCGGGTGGCCGGCCTGCCTATGGTGGCGCCGTCGCCCGCGAGCAGGGAGACACCGGGGAAGCCGCGCAGCACGCACGCGCCCGCTCCGTTGTTGACGAGCCGCAGGTCGTAGCGGATATTGCCGGCGCCCGCGTCCGGGGCGCTCAGGCTCAGCCCCAGCTGGTCCGCCGTGCACCGCGGTGAGGCGGCGGCCGCCTGCCCGGTACCGCTGTGCCGCGCCGAGGGCGGGGCGCTGGACGCGCCGGAGGCCCCGTCGCCGCTCTCCGTGGCGGAGGAGGACGGAGGCGAGGAGGCGGATCCGCCGGAACCGTCGGGGGCGGACGCCGCGGAGCCGCCCGAGCCGCCACCGCCACCGCACGCCGCGGTCGCGACGGCCAGCAGCGTCACGGACGCCGCCATGGCACCCCTCCGCCACACCCGCCCGGCCCGTGCCCGCCGTGGCCTGCCCGTTTCCTGGTCCCCGGCCGGGCCCGGGTGCTGCCCCGGGCCCTGGGCCTGTTCCTGGGATGACGTCCTGAAGGTCTGGAAGTGACCGGACACTCTGCCCACCTGCCCCTCGCGTCGTACGGATGCCCGTCGTACGTATACCCGCAAAAGCGAGGAGCGCTCGGACCCGCGGCGGAGCCGGGGCACGGCGGCCGCTGAGCCGGCCCCGAGGCGCGGCGCGGGATCATCCGCTCGGTTCCGGACCACCGGAGGAATCGACCGCGCGACGACGCCACGTTCCCGCCGACCGAGTGGCGGCCACCCCGTCCGTGACGGCGGCGGTCTCCGCCCCGGGCAGCCGCCGGGCGCGGAGTCCCTCACCCGGTCCGGGTACGGGCCGCGTCCTCTCCCCGGGACCCGGGGGTACGAGCAGCAGACCGAGGGTGATCCAGACGTAGGCGTTCGCGCCGAGGAACGCGGCCGGTCCGGTCGAGTCCCAGCGCCAGAGCCAGACGACACTGCTGCACAGGACGACGTACAGCGCGGCGCACACGACCAGCGACCGCCGGCGCGCGCCGGGCTCCCGGCTCAGCGCGGAGTCCGTCAGGACGAGCAGGGCCGGGATCAGCCAGACCAGGTGATGCACCCAGGTGACGGGGCTGACCAGGCAGGCGGCGAGGCCGGTGAGGGCGAATCCGGTCCTGTCGTCGCCGTCGCGGACGGCGGCGCGGGCGCGGTACGCCCAGACCGCGAGGACGGCCAGGACGCACACCAGCCACACCAGCCGGCTCGGATGGTCCTCCGGCTGGAGCCGGGCCAGGACGCCTTGCAGCGACTGGTTGGAGACATAGCCGAGCGAGCCGACCCGGTCGGTGTCCCACAGGGCGACGGTCCAGAAGGTCCGGGAGGCACCGGGATCGATCAGGTCGGCGAGCAGGGTGGCCGCGCCCGCCGTACCCGTCGCCACCCCGGCCTGCCGCCGGCGGCCGGTGATCAGCAGATAGCCGATGAACAGCGCGGGCGTGAGCTTGATCGCGGTGGCCAGCCCGATGCCGATGCCCGCGTACCGGCCGCGCCCGGTGGCCAGCAGCCGGGCGTCGGCGAAGACGAGCGCGACGAGCAGCAGATTGACCTGGCCGAAGCTGAAGGTGTCGCGGACCGGCTCGAACAGGGCGAACAGACACCCGGCCACGACGAACACGAACCAGGGCCGCCGGTCCCCGCCGCGCTCCGTACCGGTGCCCGGGTCCGCGCGCCGGGCGACCAGCCGCCGCACGGCCGGACCGGCCAGCCAGCGCAGCAGCAGCGCCGAGGCCACGGCGCTCAGCACGGCGCTGATGCCGATGGCCACGTGCCAGGAGACCAGCGCCATCGGCAGCATGACCACGGCGGCGAAGGGCGGGTACGTGAAGCCGTACTGCGTGCCGGGGCGGAGGTAGTCGTAGATCCGGCCGTCGTGGTGGATCCAGTCGTTGACCGTGCCGTAGTAGACGCCGACGTCGAAGAAGCCCCGGTGCAGGGGAACGGTCGCCAGGAAGACCGCGGTGGCCACGACGAGGGCCGCCGCGATGGCCGGCCGTCGTCCGGTGGCCGCCCGTGTCGTCAGCGCGTCGCGTACTCGACTCATGACGCCACCCGCGCCCGGGAGTGGACCGTGCCGGGGTCGGACATCTCGAACATCCAGTACAGCGCGATCAGGCCGAACGCGGTGCCGCCCACGGCGAGGGTCAGCTGCATGGCGTCCGGTGGGGATCCGCTGGGCAACAGGGCCAGCGCGAGTACGCCGCTGCCGGCCGCGGCCCAGCGCCGTACCCGCCCGTCGGGCGCGGCGGCGGCGATCAGGAACAGCCCCCACAGCGCGTACCACGGCCGGAAGGCCGGACCGAGCGCGAAGACCGCGAGCAGACTCAGCGCCAGTGCGTAGACCGGTCCCAACGGCACCCGGCGCAGCCAGAGCACCACGACGGCACCCGCTGTGGCCAGGAGGCCGAACCACCGCCACGCCGGTATGGCCCGGTCGGCGAGTCCGCTGCCCACGGTGTCCAGCAGGGTGCCGGTGAGCCGGCCGAGCGTGCTGGTCAGCGACCAGTTGTCGGGCGACACGGGAGTGGAGAGCGTGCCGAGCCAGCCGTAGCCGGTGCCGGTCGCGGCCGTGACGAGGGCGGTGGTGGCCAGGGCGACGGCGCAGGTCAGCGCGGTGGCTCTGACCGTACGCGCGCGGCCGGTGAGCCGGTCCGCCCAGAGCGCCGCCACCGCGAGGAGCCCCAGCGCCGCGGGTGCCTTCACCAGCGCGGCCAGCGCGACGACGGCCGTGGCCGCGGCGGGGCGGCCGGCGAGGGCCGCCACGAGTCCGGCGCCGAGCAGGCCCAGCATGAGGGCGTCATTGTGGGCTCCCGCGATGAGGTGCAGCAGTACGAGGGGGTTGAGCGCGCCGAGCCAGAGGGCGGCGGAACGATCGACGCCGCAGCGGTCGGCGAGCAGCGGCAGGAAGACGATCATCAGCGCGACGCCGAGCAGCGCGACCAGCCGCATGCCGAACACCCCGGCGGACAGGTCGGTATGGGCGAGACCGGACGCTCTGGCGGCGACGGCGAGGAAGACCGGGCCGTACGGGGCGGGTGTGTGCTGCCATACGGGCGCGACCTCGGTGGCGAGGGGGCCGCCCAGCCGCGCGGGCCCGTGGCTGTAGACGTCGATCCCCGCGTCGACCATCGCCCCCTGCGCGAGATAGCTGTACACGTCCCGGCTGAACAGGGGCGGTCCGATCAGCAGGGGCGCCGCCCAGATGGCGAGTGTCACCAGCAGTTCGCGGGGCGCGGGCGGGCGGGGGCGGCGGACCGCGCGGCCGAGCCACCACCAGGCGGCGATCAGCAGGACGAGACCGAAGTACGCGCAGAGCACGCCCAGGGCGGCCCGGCCGGAGGAGGGCAGCAGTGTGTCGCGTACCGGCAGCGCGCCCGCGGTCAGCCCGCCGACGGTGAGCGCGACGGATCCCGCGAGCCCCAGCGTCCGGCATCGGTTCGGGTCCACATCAGCGTTCAGGGCGAGCATTCGTGGAGGCTCGCAGGAGGGGGTGGCCGGAAGACGACGTGATCACCACGGCCGGGTGGCAGGCGCATAGCCGCCGTCTTAAACCGGAACGGGCCCCGGCGGGAAGCCGGGGCCCGTCCGGTGGCCGCCGCTCGGCGGCCCCTGGGGACAGATCAGCTGATCAGGGGGTCAGCGCACGCGCTGTGCGTCGAACCGGCCCACCCAGTACTTCGTGCGGTCGAGATAGACGGTCTCCGCCTCGGCGCCGGTCTTCCCGTACGCGCCGGAGAAGGTCTGGTAGCCGAAACCGGCGGGCGGGTTGGCGGCGGCGGGCTCGATCGAACTGCCCTCGTGCCACTCGTTGAAGGAGGTGACGGAGACCCAGGTGGGCGATCCGCCGATGGCCGGGTCGAGCGCGTTGTTCCACTCCTTGTCATAGGTGGCGCCGTTGTCGCGGCCGAGCGTGGGGGTGGTGTTGCCGGGTACCGCGCGGTCGTCGATGTATCCGGGTGCCACCGAGGGCGCCCAGATCAGACCGTTGGCCTTGGCGTAGTCGCCGGCCTGCTTCCAGCCGGGGGCGGTGGCGCCCGCGATGCCGTCGTAGGTGTAGAGACCCGAGAAGTGGGCGATCTTGGAGGTGTCGGTGGTCTGCGCCAGGACCGTGTTGTTCTGGGTGACCTGGTCCAGGGCGGCCCAGTCCGTGATCTTCAGGCTCTCGAAGATGTAGAAGGCCGGGCGGTTGTTGTGTTCGGCGTCGCGGTAGTACGCGGGGTGGCTGCCGTAGGTGGAGTTGAGGTACTGGATGTCGGAGACGACGGAGGCCGCGGTGCGCCCCGCGTACGGCTCGATGTGCCAGGCCACCTTGACGCCCTGCTGCTGGGCCGCGTCCAGCACGCCCTTGGCCAGGGTGTCCTCGTAACCGCCCCTTCCCCACCAGCTGTAGACGATGACGCCGGCGCCCGACTGCTTGACCCACTGCATGTGCTGGGCGACGGCTCCGGCGAAGTCACCGGAGTCGTACGCCCCCAGCTTCGGGTACAGGTCGGCGCCGACGTCCTGCGGTGGGGTGCGACCGCCCTGCTGCCAGTGACGGTAGCTGCCGTTCTTCACCGGGCTGCCGTACCACGGGTAGTAGAAGAGATGCACATTCGACGACAGGGCGGCGGTCGCCGCCTGCTTCTCCAGGGTGAAGGTGTCGATGTCGAAGAGGGAGCCGGCCCCGCCGGTGAAGGTGAGGAAGACCGGTCCCGTCGGCGTGCCGGTCAGCGCGGTGGAGACGGAACGGAAGTTCTCCCAGCCGCCGGTGTTCGGTACGGCCAGTGAACCGAGCACTGGTCCGGTGGCTGATCCGGAGCGGACCTGGATGGTGCCGCCGGAACCGCCCGAGGAGACCTTGGCCGTGAAGGTCCTGGTCCCGGCGAGCGAGGTCTGGGAGTAGCCGGCCCAGTCGCCGTTCTCGATGTAGCCGAGGGTCCTGCCACCGCTGGCGGAGGCGTGGTCGGCGGGCTGCACCCCGGAGGACGAGGTGTACGACTCGCCCTCGAAGGTCGACGACGGTGTGCCGGTGCCGCCGAGTTCCTTGATCCGGATGTTGCGGAACGACACGTCGTCGCCGGTGCCGTGGTTCTGGATGCCGATATGGCCCTGCGCCAGGGACCGGGCGGGGTCGGTGTTGGTGAAGTCATTGATCTTCACACCGTTGAGGAAGACCTGGAGCCGCTCCCCCTCCACCCGGATCTCGTATCCGTTCCACTCCCCCGGCGGGTTGAGGGCGCCGTCCCGCGCGGCGATGTCGGCCGACTTGAAGCCGTAGACCGCGCCGGTGGTCCTGTCCGCGGCATCGGTGGCGTCGATCTGGATCTCGTAGCCCTGGTTCACCGCCGAGTTGGGGTCGTCGGAGGCGGGGAAGCCCACGAAGACACCGGAGTTGTCGTCTCCCTGCGCCTTCCAGTCGAGCTTGAGGGAGTACGCCTTGTACTCCTTCGCGCGGTACCAGAACAGCCCCATGCCGCCCTGCGAGGAGAGGGTGGCGTCGGTGTTGGTGAAGCTGCCGGGACCGGCCTGCGACCAGCCGGTGGTCGAGCCGTTGTAGAGCGCGGTGTAGCCGCTCTCCGGCCGGCAGTCGGCCTTGGCGAAGCCCGCCGCGTACCGGATTCCGCCGAGGAGCAGGGAGCGGAAGGCCGGGTCGGTGTACGACTCGGCGGTGTGGCCGAGGCCGGTGTAGAACGACCGGCCGCTGCCCTGGGCGTGGCACCAGGTGATGGGGTGGTCGCCGCTCATCTCCCCGCCGCTGTAGCTGCTTTCGTCGAGACTCTGCAGCACGCGCACGTTGTTGCGAGGATTGGTCCGGTAGTTGTACCACTCATCGGTCCTGGACCAGGTCTGGCCGAGGTGGGCGGTGGCCGCGTGGGACCGGTCCTCGGTCTTCAGCGTGGCCTGCTGGATCGCCGGGTGGCTCTTGAACCAGGCGCCGACGATCCCCTCGTACTGCGGCCAGCCGTACTCGGTGTCGGCCGCCGCGTGCACGCCGACATAGCCGCCGCCCCCGTCGAGGTACGACTGGAGGGCCGACTGCTGGGAGTCGTTGAGCACATCGCCGGTGGTGCTGAGGAACACCACCGTCTTGAACTGGGCCAGGTTGGCCGTGGTGAAGGCCGCGCTGTCCTCGGTGGCCGTGACGGTGAAGTTGTTGGCCGCACCGAGATCACGGATGGCCTGGGTACCGGCCGGGATGGAGTCGTGACGGAAGCCCGCCGTCTTGGAGAAGACGAGCACCTTGTAGGCGGGGTCGGCGGCCTGCGCGGTCACGGCCGGTGTCAGGAACGCCCCGATGAGGGCGAGGGCGGTCACGAGGGCCGCGGCCAGCGCCGACGGTATGCGGCGCCGGCGTGCGGAGGGCCGGTGCGGGGGCTGATGCGTCATCATGGTCCCTTTCCCGCGCTTCACTTGGTGAGGGTGAGGGTGTCGATGTCGAACAGGGAGCCCGCGCCGCCGGTGAAGGAGAGGAACAGCGGTCCGGAGGAGGCCGTGCCGGTCAGGGCGGTGGAGACGGTGGTGAAGGTCTCCCAGCCGCCGGTGGGCCGGACGGCAACGGAGCCGAGCAGGGCGCCGGTCGCCGATCCGGACCGGACCTGGATGGTGCCGCCGGCGCCGCCCGAGGAGACCTTCGCGCTGAAGGTCTTGGTCCCGGCCGTGGGCACGGACGCGTACCCCGCCCAGTCACCGTTCTCGATGTAGCCGAGGGTCTTGCCGCCGCTGGCCGGGGCGTGGTCGGCGATCTGGACGCCCTGGGACGAGGAGTACGACTCCCCCTCGACCGTCTGGCCGGTGGCTCCGCTGCCGGTGGTGAAGGTGAAGGCGTCCACGTCGAAGAGGTTGCCCTGTCCCGTGGCGCCCTTGAAGACGAGGAACAACTCGGTCGAGGCGGCGGGCGCGTTGGTGAGGTTGGCGGAGACGTCGGTGAAGGTCTCCCAGCCGCCGGTCGTCGGTACGGTCAGCGTGCCGAGCAGGGTGCCGGTGGCCGATCCTGTGCGCACCTCGATCGTGCCGCCGGGGCCGCCGGAGGAGACCCGGGCCGTGATCTTGTTGGCGTTCCCCACCGCGTAGGGCTTGAAGGAGATCCAGTCACCGTTGTCGGTGAAGCCGACCGTGCTGCCTCCCTCGGCGGGGCCGTGTGCCGCCACCTCTATGCCGGACTGGGCCGAGAAGTGCTCGGCCTGCCGGTGGCGGGGCTGGAGGATACGGATGCTGTGCGAGGTCAGTCCGGCGCCGTCGGTGTACTCGGCGTCGAAGACACCGTAGAGATTGGCGGCGCTGTCGTGCTCACCGTCGGTCGGCACGGCGATGGTTCCGGTGCAGCCGTTCTTCGAGGTGATCGCGTGACGGTGCTCGTCGTGGCCCAGGAGATAGGTGACCTTCACCTTGGCACAGTCGATGGCCCCGTCCTCGGGGTCGGTGACGGTGACCGCGAAGGGCACGGTGTCGCCGAAGGAGAACAGCTCGCCGTCCTTGGGGCCGGTGAGATTGACGGTCGGCGCCGTGTTGCCCGCCGTCACCACCAGGCTCGCCGTGCCGGTGAGGCCCTGCGGATCCCTGACCGTCAGGGTCGGCCGGAAGGTGCCCGTGGTGGTGTAGGTGTGCGACGGGTTGGCCGCGGTGGACGTGGAACCATCACCGAAGTTCCAGGAGTAGGTCAGGGCCTGGCCCTCGGGGTCGGAGCTGCCCGCCGAGGAGAACGCGACGGTGAGCGGGGTCGGTCCCGAGGTCTTGTCGGCCGCCGCGGCGGCGACCGGGTTGCGGTTGCTGCCGCCGACGTACTCGACCCGGTAGAGGGCCTGGTTGTTGGCGCCGGTGCCGTAGTCGAGCACGTACAGCGCGCCGTCCGGGCCGAACGCCTGGTCCATGACCTGGGTGCCGGTCCAGGGGAACGCCTCGATGACGCCGGGAGCGCCGTCGGCCTTCACCTCGATGGCCTTGATCCACTTCCGGCCGTACTCGGCGGCGAAGAAGCGGCCGTTGAGGGACTCCGGGAACTTCACGTTCGAGTTCAGGTTCGCGTCATAGCGGTAGACCGGTCCGCCCATGGGGGATTCGGAGCCGCCGCCGAACTCGGGCGGGGAGCCCGCGTCGCCGCCGTACCTGATCCAGCTCGCCTTGGCCGGGGGCAGCGTGGCCTGGCCGGTGTTGCGGAAGGAGTTGTTGGCCGGGCCGCCGGCGCAGTTGTACTTCGCTCCGGTGGGACCGCTCGGGAAGGTGTACTCACCGTAGGTCTCGGCGGCGGTGTTCGTGCCGGTGCAGTACGGCCAGCCGTAGTTGCCGGGTCCGGTGATGCGGTTGAACTCGACCTGGCCGCTGGGTCCGCGGCCGCCTCCGTCGGTGCCCCCGGCGTCGGGTCCGTAGTCACCGAGGTAGACGATGCCGGTGGCCTTGTCGACCGACATCCGGAAGGGGTTGCGGAAGCCCATCGCGTAGATCTCGGGACGGGTCTGCGCCGTACCGGGGGCGAAGAGGTTCCCCGCCGGGACGGTGTAGCCACCGGCGGCCGTCGGCTTGATCCTGAGGACCTTGCCGCGCAGGTCGTTGGTGTTGCCCGAGGAGCGCTGGGCGTCGAACTGCGGGTTGCGGTCGGTCCGTTCGTCGATCGGCGAGTAGCCGCTCGACTCGAACGGGTTGGTGTCGTCACCGGTGGTCAGATAGAGGTTCCCGGCGGCGTCGAAGTCGATGTCCCCGCCGACGTGGCAGCACTGGCCGCGGTCGTTGGGCACTTCGAGGACGACCTTCTCGCTCGCCATGTCGAGGGTGCCGTCGGTCTTCAGGGTGAACCGGGAGAGGTTGAGATGGCCCTTCCACGGTTCGAAGGAGGCGGCGGAACCGGTGACCGGGGCGTCACCGCCCGGGGTGTTCAGCTTGGGTGAGTAGTACAGGTAGAGATACCGGTTGGAGGCGAAGCCGGGGTCGGCGGCTATGCCCTGCAGACCTTCCTCGTCATGGGTGTAGACGTCGAGCTTCCCCGCCGTCTTGGTGTTGCCCGCGGCGTCGGTGAAACGCACCGTGCCGTCACGGGCGGTGTGCACGACCGCACGGTCGGGCAGCACCGCGAGCGACATGGCCTCGCCCAACTCGGCGGATCCGAGGGCAAGTTGCACCTGCTGGTAGTCGCCGGCCGGAATGGCCGCGGGGGCCGCGGGCGCGGCGGGCGCCGCGGCGACGGAACCGGCTGCGGGGGCGCCGGTCGCCGGGCCGGTGACGACACCGCCCGCGACGACCAGCGCGAGAACGGTGAGCCACCTCGACCATGACCGCTTCCGTTTCGGCGGCCCTGACAGTCCTGACGGTCCAGACATGGAGCTTCCTTCCTGACCTGGTGGGGGGCGTGAGCGAGGCATGCGGGCACGCGAAACCGCGCTGCCGTCTCACTGAGGGGCGAAGCCTGCGTCCACGGGTGATGTCCCGTCACCTGCGGCGCAGTGGAACCGTGTTGGCGGAGGGCTTTCGATGCGGCATCAACGTATTGCGGAAACTCGCGAGAGTTTTGCATGCTGGCAACGGCCACCCTAATTTGTCAAGGCCGTGTCAAAATTCCGGTGCGCACCTCCGGAGCCCGTTCGGGCATCGATGCGCACCCCTGGAGCCCGTTCGGGCACGCCCCGTGGCGGCCCTCGCCATCGCACGACGCGAAGTGGCTGATCCACTCATCCTTTGGGAGGAAGCACCTGGTGTCCCCGCTCCGCCCGGGGCCCGGACACCGGTACCTGCGCTTGTATGAGGCGAATGGACCACATCACGTTTCTGGTGACAGTGGTGATCTTGACCGCCCTGGCGTTCGACTTCACCAACGGATTCCATGACACCGCGAACGCGATGGCGACATCGATCGCCACCGGAGCACTACGCCCCAGGGTCGCCGTGCTGATCAGCGGGGTCCTGAACCTCGCGGGCGCGTTCCTCTCCACCGAGGTCGCCAGAACGATCTCCGGTGGCATCGTGAACGACACCCTGGTCACGCCGGGCATGGTCTTCGCCGGTCTGATCGGTGCCATCCTGTGGAATCTGACGACCTGGCTGCTCGGCCTGCCCTCCAGCTCCTCGCACGCGCTGTTCGGGGGCCTGATCGGCGCCGTGTGGGTGGGCGCGGGGCGGCACGGCGTACATTTCGACCAGGTGATCGAGAAGATCATCCTTCCGGCGATCGCCTCTCCGGTGGTGGCCGGGCTCGCCGCACTGGCGGCCACCTACTTCGCCTACCGGCTGACCGTCCGGGGCCGGGGCGCCTCGGTCGACCGGGGGTTCCGGCTGGGGCAGGTCGTCTCCGCCTCGCTGGTCTCCCTGGCGCACGGCACCAACGACGCCCAGAAGACCATGGGCGTCATCACCCTCACCCTGATCTCCGTGGGCGCGCTGGCGCCGAACTCGGGACCGCCGCTCTGGGTCATCGGCTCGGCCGGGCTGGCCATCGCCCTCGGTACCTATATCGGCGGCTGGCGGATCATCAGGACGATGGGCCGGGGCCTCACCGATATCCGCGCTCCCCAGGGGTTCGCCGCCGAGTCGTCCGCCACGACCGTGATCCTCACCTCCGCCCATCTGGGCTTCGCCCTCTCCACCACCCAGGTCTGCTCCGGCGCCATCCTCGGCGCGGGGCTGGGCCGGAAGCTGGCGGAGGTGCGCTGGGGGATCGCGGGGCGCATGCTCATCGCCTGGTGCGTCACCCTGCCCGCGGCGGCGGCCGTCGGCGCGCTGGCCGCCGTGATGGTCGTCTACGGCGGGACCATCGGCACCGTCGTCATCGCCCTGGCCGCCGCGGCCGTGGCCGTCTTCATCGTGATCGTCTCCCGGCGCCATCCCGTCACACGGGGCAACGTCAACGACGAACGCACCGTCACCGTCCGCTCGGGAAGCGCCAAGGCGAACGCCTGAAAGGGGCAGACCGCATGGCTGTGCACTGGAACGACTTCGGGGAGGTGGCCCTCGTCAGCATCGGGGCCACCGTGGGGGTCGTGATCGTCTTCTCGCTGGGCGTACGCGCCGTGGCGCCGCGGGACGTGAACGGCGTCCGGCGCAGGGACGGAGCCCGGGTCCGTCCGCCCACCGCGGGGGCGAAGGCCGTCGCGGCGGTCTGTTTCCTCGCCTGCGCGGCGGCGGTCGCGTACGGCCTGTATCTGATCGTCCCGCAGTTTCACTGAGCGGCTGCGCCGGCGGGCGCACCCGGGCTCTCTCCAGCGGCCCCTCCGGCGCAGACGCTCCGCCCCTTCGGCGAGGAGCACGGCAGATGGCCATGCGTGCGGACCACGTCCTGCCCGCTGCCGCGCAGCAGATAGTTGAGGAAGCTGGAGACGAGGGAGTCGGCGGGCGGATTCCCGTAGGTGTACGCGTACTCGACCTCCCGGAACGGATAGGCGCTCTCGGTGATGGTGTCGGCGGAGGCGGCCAGTCCGTCCAGACTGAGCGGATGCAGCCCCTTCGGCATGCTGCCGGAGCGCAGCTCGGTGTATCCGATGGCCCCCGGGATGCCGGCGACGGTGGCCAGGACCCGGTCCGTCCTGTCGAGTTCGCAGCGGAAGACCCGGGCGCGCGGGTCGTCCTTGCCGCGGCAGTCGGCCGAGGAGTCGGCCTCCTCGAACTCGCCGCCGAGGACCCTGCGCTGGAAGATGTCGCGGGTCCCCGAGCCGGATTTCCGGCTGGCGAGAATGATGGGCAGATCGGGGCCGCCGAGTCCGGGCGCGTTCCATCGCGTGAGGTCACCGCGGTAGATCCGGCGGACCTGATCGGTCGTCAGACCGGGCAGCTCGACGGAGTCGTTGACGACCAGGGTGTAGACGGAGACGGCGACGGGATTCTCCCGCAGCCAGGGGAAGCCGTCGGTCTTGGGACCGTCGGAGAGCGCGATCAGCGCGGGTGAGCCGTCCTTCGCGGCGGCGCCGCGCTCGTCCAGCTCCTGGATGCCCTCGCGGCTGCTGCGCGCGTCGACGTGCACGGTGGAACCGGCGCAGTCCTTCTCGTACTTGTCCGCGAGTTCCCGGGCGACCGGGTTGAAGGCGGTGGAGCCCGTGATGGTCAGCACGCCCCTCGCGCAGCCCATCGGCGGCCGGACGTCGTCGCGTACGACGATGATCGAGGCGAGTGTGACCACACAGACGGTCAGCAGGACGATGATCAGCCGGGACGCCCTGCTGAACAGGGGCGGGGTGTCGTCGGGGGTCGTACCGCGGTTCGGGTAGACCCCGCCGTCCCTGATGCCACCGGTCACGCGTATCGCGTCGCCGACCCGCCCGCCGGTGAGCAGGACGAGCAGTTTGAAGTACTGGCCCTGGTTGAGCGGCACCCGGGGCAGGTAGACGCTGTCGTCGGCGTGGCGCAGCCCGGCGGAGGGGGTGAAGTGGTCGAGCAGATGGTCGGCGCCGCCCGGCGCGGTGACGGCGATGCCCCGGATGGTGCGGGAGCTGAACTCCACCGTCAGACCGTGGAGTTCACGTCCGGTGTAGTCGGCGTCGGCGATGCTCTGGGAGCCGTCGTTCTCGATGCGCAGCAGTACGAGCGTGGCATCGGAGAGATGCGGGTTGTCCTGGAAGAGACCCAGCCTGACCCCGGCGCGGCCGGTGCGCTCCGCGTTGCTCACCGGGGTGTCCAGCTGGACCCGGTAGCCGATGCGGGTGCGGCGCGGTACGCGCCGCTCGTACCAGAGCACGCCCAGTGAGGCGACGACACCGAGGACCGCGGTACCGACGGCGATGATGTTCTCCGCGCTGAGCCATTCCATGGCCGTGCGCCCCCCTCGAAAACGGACTCGAACAAGCGACCGATAGCGAAATCGTCCGGTCACCGTACGGTCGCCTTGGGCGACGGGTCGCCGACTTCGCCGCTCCGTGCTCTGCTGTTCGCCAAAGGTTCAGCGGGGCTCGGGCGGGACCCGGGCTCCGGGCGGCACCGCCCGTGGGCCGGTTCATAGGACCATCCCGCACTTACCGAAAGCGGCCCGCCTCCGCTATCCAGGTAGGGAGGCTCGTGGGAGAGGCTCGCCACTCGTGTGCGTACCCCTCCCGGAAAGCCTCGCCCCGATTCCCGCGAGGAGGGGATGATGGATACCGCCATACCGGTCTCCGAGGACAGCGCGACGCCCGGCGGAGAGAACGAGAAAGAAGACCCGACGGTCCATATCCTCTGGATCAACGCGGGTCTGAGCTGCGACGGAGACTCCGTATCACTCACCGCGGCCACCCAGCCGAGCATCGAGGAAATAGCCCTCGGAGCCCTCCCGGGACTTCCCAAAGTGGCCGTGCACTGGCCCCTGATCGATTTCGAATGCGGCCCGGTACAGGGCGCCGACAATTTCATCGAATGGTTCTTCAAGGCGGATCGCGGAGAGATCGAACCCTTCGTGCTGGTCGTCGAGGGATCCATTCCGAACGAATCGATCAAGAGCGAAGGCTATTGGTGCGGATTCGGCGACGATCCCGAGACCGGGCAGCCGATCACCACCAGCGAGTGGATCGACCGGCTCGCCCCCAAGGCGCTGGCCGTCGTGGCCATCGGTACCTGCGCGACGTACGGCGGGATCCACGCCATGGAGGGCAACCCGACCGGCGCGATGGGGGTACCCGACTATCTGGGCTGGGACTGGAAGTCCGGGGCGGGCATCCCGATCGTCTGCATCCCCGGCTGTCCTGTCCACCCGGACAACGCGTCGGAGACGCTGCTGTACCTGCTCTACCAGGCCGCCGGATCCGCGCCGATGATCCCGCTCGACGAACAGCTCCGCCCGACCTGGCTGTTCGGCGCGACCGTCCACGAGGGCTGCGACCGGGCCGGCTACTACGAGCAGGGCCAGTTCGCGACCGAGTACGGCTCACCGCAGTGTCTGGTGAAGCTGGGCTGCTGGGGTCCGGTCGTCAAGTGCAACGTCCCCAAGCGCGGCTGGATCAACGGCGTCGGCGGCTGCCCCAACGTCGGCGGCATCTGTATCGCCTGCACGATGCCCGGCTTCCCGGACAAGTTCATGCCCTTCATGGACGAGCCACCGGGCGGTCATGTGTCGGCGGCGGCCAGCGGGGCCTACGGCAAGGTCATCCGCAAACTGCGCGGTGTCACGGCCAGGACCGTCGACAAGGAACCGAAGTGGCGGCGCAAGGGCGACAAGGTCCTGACCGGCTACCACCCCCCGTGGTGAACCGCCCCCCCGTGGTGAACCGCCCTGTGCGGTGAACCGGCCGCGGTGCACCGGCCCCTGGTGAACCGCCCCGCCTCGTGTCCCACCCCGTGGTCCCCTCCCCCTGGTGATCCGGTCCCCCCACCGTTGAGGAAAGGTGCGCACCCCATGGCGCCGACGAAGCGAGCCGAGGACAGCAACGGCCTGATGGAGATGTCCTGGGATCCGATCACCCGGATTGTGGGCAGCCTCGGGATCCACACGAAGATCGACTTCAAGCAGAAGCGGGTGGCGGAGTGCTACAGCACCTCGTCCGTCTTCCGCGGCTACAGCGTCTTCATGCGGGGCAAGGACCCCCGGGACGCGCACTTCATCACCAGCCGTATCTGCGGCATCTGCGGTGACAACCACGCGACCTGTTCGGTGTACACGCAGAACATGGCGTACGGCGTGAAGCCCCCGCACCTCGGCGAGTGGATCATCAACCTCGGCGAGGCCGCGGAGTACATGTTCGACCACAACATCTTCCAGGAGAACCTGGTCGGCGTGGACTACTGCGAGAAGATGGTCCGCGAGACCAACCCCGGCGTCCTGGACCTGGCCGAGCGCACCGAGGCCCCCCACGCGGGCGACCACGGCTACCGCACCATCGCGGACATCATGCGCTCGCTCAACCCGCTGGAGGGCGAGTTCTACCGCGAGGCGCTCCAGGTCAGCCGGGAGACCCGGGAGATGTTCTGTCTGATGGAGGGGCGGCATGTCCATCCCTCCACGCTCTACCCCGGCGGCGTCGGAACCGTGGCCACCATCCAGCTGTTCACGGACTACCTGACCCGGCTGACGCGCTACGTGGAGTTCATGAAGCGCGTCGTCCCGCTCCACGACGATCTGTTCGACTTCTTCTACGAGGCGCTGCCCGGGTACGAGGAGGTCGGCCGGCGCCGGGTACTGCTGGGCTGCTGGGGCGCCTTCAACGACCCCGAGCACTGCGACTTCACGTACCGGAACATGTCCGACTGGGGACGGCGCATGTTCGTCACGCCGGGCATCATCGTCGACGGCAAGCTCATCACCAACGACCTCGTCGACATCAACCTCGGCATCCGGATCCTGCTCGGCAGCTCGTACTACGACGACTGGGCGGGCCAGGAGAAGTTCGTCGAGCGCGACCCGCTGGGCAACCCGGTGGACGGGCGTCATCCGTGGAACCAGCACACCATCCCGGCCCCGCAGAAGCGGAACTTCGAGGACAAGTACAGCTGGGTGATGTCCCCGCGCTGGTTCGACGGTACGGACCATCTCGCGCTGGACACCGGCGGCGGACCCCTCGCCCGGCTCTGGTCCACCGCGCTGTCGGGGCTGGTCGACTTCGGCTATGTGCGCTCGACCGGGCACAGCGTCGAGATCAACCTCCCGCGCACCATGACCAAACCGGAGACCACCTTCGAGTGGCGCATCCCCCAGTGGAGCAACGCCCTGGAGCGCAACCGCGCGCGCACCTACTTCCAGGCGTACGCCGCCGCCTGCGCGCTGCACTTCGCGGAGCGGGCGATGGAGGAGGTCCGCACGGGCCACACCCAGACCTGGGAGAGCTTCGAGGTGCCGGACGAGTCGATCGGCGTCGGCTTCACCGAGGCGGTACGCGGTGTGCTCTCCCACCACATGGTGATCAGGGACGGCAAGATCGCCAACTACCATCCGTACCCGCCCACTCCGTGGAACGCCAGTGTGCGTGACTCCTACGGCACGCCGGGCCCGTACGAGGACGCGGTGCAGAACACACCGATCTTCGAGGAGAACCCCCCGGAGTCGTTCAAGGGCATCGACATCATGCGGGCGGTGCGCAGCTTCGACCCGTGTCTGCCGTGCGGCGTCCATATGTACGTCGGCGGTGGCAGGACCGTCCAGGAGACCCATATGCCCACCGGGCTCAGCGGATTCGCCGGCTGATCCGCGCAGGCGCGGGCCCGCCCGGAGCCGTCCCCACCGGAGGAAAGGCACCGTGACATGGCAGCAACGGCCAAGGAGCAGCAGGCGGGTGAGCACATCGCCGCGCTGCTCGATGATCTCGGGAGATCGATGGGGCCCGCGGGGCGCGATCTCGCGGACGAACTCGTGCACAGCATCGTCGAGTTCTACGGGAGCGGTCTGGCCCGGGTGGTCGAGCTGCTGCGCGACGCACCGGAGGGCGCCGACCCGCTGACCCTGCTCGGCGGCGACGAACTCGTCGGCGGACTGCTGGTGCTGCACGACCTCCACCCCGAGGACACCCTGACCCGGGTGGGCCGGGCGCTGGACGAGGTCCGCCCGTATCTGGGGTCGCACGCGGGCGATGTGGACATCGCCGGGCTCGACCCGCAGGGCGACGAGGGAGCGGACGGACTCACCCTCCGGCTGCGGCTGCGGGGCAGCTGCGACGGCTGTCCTTCCTCCGCGCAGACCGTGCGCTGGACGATCGAGGAGGCCGTGGCCCGGCGCGTGCCCGAGATCTCGAAGGTGGAGGTCGAGGGTGTGACGGAGGAGCGGCCGGGACCGGAGCTTCTCCAGATCATGTCCCGCCCGCCGGACGGCCCGCCGGACACGCCGGCCGGTGAGATGGCCGCAGGTCACGCCGACCGATCGGCGGGCGCTCCGGCCGAGTGGCAGCCGCTGACGGGGCTGCCGGTGCTCGCCGACGGCGAGTCCGCCGTGTACGGGAGCGCGGGCACCCCGCTGCTGCTGGTCCGGCTGCCCGGCAATCTGTACGCGTACCGCGACCACTGTCCGGGCTGTGCGGGCCGGCTGGGCGAGGCGGCGGTCGACGGCGAGCGGCTGCGCTGTCCGTCCTGTGCGGCGGAGTACGACATCCGCCGGGCCGGCCAGGGCGAGCGCGGCCATCTGGAGCCCGTCCCGCTGCTGGAGGAGGACGGCTCCGTACGGGTGGCGCTGCCGGGCATCCTGCTGGGGACGGGGCCATGAAGGCCCGGCCCGGCCCGGCGGGGGGCGTCCCCGTCACGTCGGAACACTCCGCGGAACACTCCTCGGGCGGACCGACCGAACAAACCAGACAGACCGGATCGACCGGACCGACCGCCGTGTCGGGCCCGTCCGGGCTGCGCGGTTTCACCCGCCGCCCGCCGCCCGCGCGGGAACGGTGCGAGCTGTGCGCCGAGCCGCTGTCCGGTGAGCACCGGCATCTGGTCGACACCCGTAAGCGGTCGCTGATGTGCGCCTGCACCGGCTGCTATCTGCTGTTCACCCGGCCGGGCGCGGGCGCGGGCCACTTCCGCGCGGTGCCCGACCGGTATCTGGCGGACCCGGACTTCACCCTGGACGAGGAGAGCTGGAACCGGCTCCAGATCCCGGTCGGCCTCGCCTTCTTCTTCCGCAACTCCGAGCTGGACCGGCTGGCCGCGTTCTACCCCAGCCCGGCGGGCGCCACGGAGAGCGAGCTGGACCCGGACACCTGGCGCGACGTCCTCGGCCACAGCCGGCTGGCGGCATTGCTGCGGCCCGACACCGAGGCGCTGCTGATCCGGCGCGAGCGCGAGGCGGAGGGACTTGGCACGGGTGAGTGCTATCTGGTGCCGGTCGACGCCTGTTACGAGCTGGTGGGCCGGATGCGGCTGCACTGGCAGGGGTTCGACGGCGGCGCCGAGGCGCGCGCGGATCTGGCGGACTTCTTCGCCCGGGTCCGGGCCGCGGCACGCCCCCCGGCGGAGGAGGACGGCCCATGACCGAGCTGGAGTTCTCCTGTCTCGACGTACGGCCGGAGCCGTACGGCACCGGCCCGACCCTGCTGTTCCGGCTGCGGATCGAGGCGGCCGGCGGTGCGCGGGTGCACGCCCTGGCGCTGCGCTGCCAGCTCCGGATCGAACCCGTCCAACGTCGTTACACCCCGGTCGAGATGGAGATGCTCGGCGATCTCTTCGGGGAGCCCGACCGGTGGAGCAGCACGCTCAAACCGCTCCAGTTCGCCCATGCCTCGGTGACCGTGCCCGGTTTCACGGGTGCCACCGAGATCGAGCTGCCGGTGCCCTGTACGTACGACATGGAGGTGGCGTCCGCCAAGTACTTCCGCGCCCTCGCGGACGGCGAGGTCCCGCTCCTGCTGCTGTTCTCCGGCACGGTCTTCACCGGTGAGCGCGGCTTCACGGCGGAGCCGGTCCCCTGGCACAAGGAGACCGGCTTCCGGATGCCGGTCAAGGTCTGGCAGAACATGATCGAGCAGTACTTCCCCGGCTCCGGCTGGCTGCGGGTACGCGACGACTGTCTGGAATCCCTGCGCCGTTACCGCTCGGAGCGGGCCCTGCCCTCCTGGGAGCGGGTCTTCGAGGAGCTGCTGCGCACCGCCGAAGGAGGGCAGCCATGACCGGGGACACCGTGGAACGGGTGACGGCGGGCTTCACCGAGGCCCGCCGGGTCGCGGACGCGCTGCTGTTCGAGGGGTATGTGCTGTATCCGTACCGTGCCTCCGCGCGGAAGAACCAACTGCGCTGGCAGTTCGGCGTATTGGTGCCGCCGGCCTGGCAGGACGCGGGCGGCGAGCACACCTGGCAGCGTACGGAGTGCCTCCTGGAGCCCCGCCGCGCCGACCGGCTCCTGGTGGAGCTGCGGTTCCTCCAGGTGCGCCGCCGTTCGGTCGAGCGGCTGTCGCCGGACGGCGAGAGCTGGACCGAGGTGGCCGAACTCGACCTGCCCGACCGGGTCCTGGTGCCCTGGGACGAGGGCGAGGAGGAGCGCGTCGCACTCGACGTGCCGCTCGACCGGCTCACCGGGGAGGGGCACACGCGGCGGTTCGAACTGCCCGGCGGGGTGGAGCACGAGCCGGTGTACGACGGTGCGGCCGGGCTCGTCGGACGTCTGGTACGCCACACCCGGCCGCTGGCGGGCGAGATCCGGCTCACCACCGAGCCGCTGCCCGGTCCGTACGGGGCGCTGCGGCTGACCGCGACCGTACGCAATGTGTCGGCCTGGACGCCCGGTCCGCAGGAGACCGGCGACCGCGAACGCGCGCTGCCGCACAGTCTGATCGGGGCGCATCTGCTGCTGGGGCTGCCCGGCGGGCGGTTCCTGTCGATGGCGGACCCGCCGGAGTGGGCCGCCCCCGCGGCACGCACCTGCCGCAACGAACACACCTGGCCGGTGCTGGCCTGCGCGGAGGGCCGGGACGAGGTCATGCTGTCCTCGCCGATCATCCTCGACGACCACCCCGAGGTCGCGGCGGAGAGCCCGGGACCGCTGTACGACGCCACCGAGATCGACGAGATCCTCTCGCTGCGTACGGCCGCGCTCACCGAACGGGAGAAGCGCGAGGCGCGCGGGACGGACGCCCGTGCCGCCGAGGTGATCGATCTGGTGGACGGCATGCCGGCCGAGGTGATGGAGCGGCTGCACGGCGCGATCCGCGGACTGCGGGAGGTGACCGGCGAGTCGACGGGCGGGACGACGGGCGGGCGGGAAGGCCGCCGTACGACGGCCGGTGACGCCCCGGGCGGGGCACGGTCCTCGGACGGTGCGCGGCCCTCGTCCGACGACGGCGGGATCGACCTGTCGTCCGACGACGGCGGGATCGACCTGACCGTCGTGGAGCCGTCCGCCGCTCCCCTCCCGGCCGGGCTCCGGCTGCCCACCGGCCCGGGACTGCCCTGGTGGGACCCCGCCCGGGACTCGGCACCGGCGCCCGGCGGGGGCACGGTCACCGTCGACGGGCAGGCGCTCGGCGCCGGAAGCAGAGTGCTGCTCCAGCCGGGACCGCGCAGGTCCGACGCCCAGGACATCTTCCTCACGGGCCGCGCGGCGACGGTCGAGGCGGTGCTGGAGGACTTCGACGGCGAGACCCATATCGCGGTCACCGTGGACGGGGATCCCGGCATCGACGTACGGCGCGAGCAGGGCCGGTTCCTCTACTTCCGCCCCGACGAGGTGGATCCCCTGCCGGAGCCCGCGCGGGCCCCCGCCCGGGACGGCGAAGGAGGGGTGTGACATGGCCGCCACGGACTCCGTCTCCGTACCACTGCCGGACAGTTCGCACGGCAGGACCCTGATCGCGGGCATCGGCAACATCTTCCTCGGCGACGACGGCTTCGGCGTCGAGGCCGTCCGCAGGCTGTCCGGCCGGCCGCTGCCGCCCGGGGTCGATCTGATGGACGCGGGCATCCGGGGTGTCCATCTCGCCTACCGGCTGCTGGACGGCTACCGCAGGCTCGTCCTGGTCGACACGGTCGACCGCGGCGCTCCCCCTGGCACGGTCTATGTGATCGAGGTGGACCCGGCGGGCGCCTCGCCGGAAGGGGCGCCGCCCGCCCGGCTGGACGGGCACGGCATGGACCCGGCGGCGGTGCTCCGGCTGGTCGGCGATCTGCACGCCGGGGCGGGCGGCACGCTCCCCGAACACGTCCAGGTGGTCGGCTGCCAGCCGCTCTCCGCCGAGGAGGGCATCGGGCTGAGCGAGCCGGTGGCCGCCGCCGTCGGACCGGCGGCGGACCTCGTACTCGACCTCGTACGGCGCCCGCCGGGCGCGGTCGACGGCACGGCACACCGAAGGAGATGAGTTTCATGCACACGACACGTCCGATGAAGGGGATGGACCACGCCAGGGACACGGATCTGACCTGGTTGTGGGTCTGCGCCGGGGTGGTCATGGCCGGAGTGGCCTACGAGACGGCGAAATCCGTGCCCGACCTGCGCCGCTATCTGCGCATGCGGCGCATGTGAGCGGTGACGGGCGGGTGGGAGGTCGCCGGTGCCGGCGGATCAGCCGGCGCTCGGATCAGCCGCCGGGTCGGGGTCGGGTGCCGGCCGGATCACGTGGCGGGCCGGTGCCCGGACAGCGGCTGTGCGTCGGCGTCGCTCCCCGCGAGATCCGGACCGTTCAGCTGCGCATAGCGCTCCAGGAACAGGTGCAGCGTGCTGTGCAGCTCCCCCAGCCGGACGAACCACAGCGCCAGGCTCATCGCCCCGGCCGCGGTGATCTCGTACTCCCGGCGGGCCGGTCCGGAGGCGGACGCCCGCCACTGGGACGAGATCTGGCCGCACTTCTCCATGCCGCGCAGCAGCCGGTAGACATGCGCGGACTCGGCCTCGGCCCAGCCGAACGCGCCCAGCCGCTGCGTCAGTTCGTACCCGTGTCCTGGCCGTTCGGAGAGCAGCAGCAGGATGACGGGGGTCATCAGCGCCCGGCGTTCTGTGTCGTGCGTCGTCATGGCGGCGATCTCCTGCGGGTGGCCGGGCGACGGTGCGGTCAGTGGCCCTCTCCCACGCTAACCAGCCCGGACCGGCCGGGCCAGCCGTCATCCGTCGGCGCGGCAGCGGACCGCAGGACCCGACAGGACTCCTCGACGAGGTGAGAGCCGTGCATGAACTGTCCATCGCCACCGCCGTGGTCGCCCAGGTGGAGGAAGCCGTCCGTACCAACGGCGGCGATCGCGTCCTCGCGCTGCGGCTGCGGATCGGCGAGCTGGCGGGTGTGGTGCCGGAGGCGCTCCGGTTCTCCTTCGGGCTGGCGAGCGAGGGAACGGTCCTCGCCGGGGCCCGGCTGGAGGTGGAGACCGTCCCCGGCCGCGCCCGCTGCGAAGGCTGCGGCCGGGAGAGTGACACCGGCGTGCCGCCGATGCTGTGGTGCGTCGACTGCGCGCGCCCGCTCGGCGAACTGCTGTCGGGACGGGAGCTGGAGATCGCCGAGGTCGTCCTCACGGATCCCTCGGATGCGCCGGACCCGGTCAGCGGTGACGATCGGGATACGCCCGAGGAGGCAACCCATGTGCCGAGTGGTTGATCTGCGTCAAGCCGTGCTGGCCAAGAACGACGCCAGTGCCGTGGAGTTGCGCGAACATCTCGCCGCCCGTGGAACGACGGAGGTGAATCTGCTGTCCAGTCCCGGCAGCGGCAAGACGGCGCTGCTGGAGGTGCTGCTCGCGCGGGCCGTCGCCGGGGGCACCGCCGTCGCCGCGGTGACCGCCGACCTGGCCACCGAGAACGACGCGCGGCGGCTCGCCCGCGCCGGTGCGCCGGTCAAACAGGTGCTCACGGACGGGCTGTGCCATCTGGAGGCCGGGATGCTCCGGGCGCGTCTGGACGGCTGGCTGCCGCGGGACACCCGGGTGCTCTTCGTGGAGAACGTCGGCAACCTGGTCTGCCCCGCCTCCTACGACCTCGGGGAGAGCCTGCGGATCGTACTGGGCTCGGTGACCGAGGGCGAGGACAAACCGCTCAAGTACCCGACGGCGTTCGGCCTCGCCCATCTCGTGGTCATCACCAAGACGGACATCGCGGAGGCCGTCGAGTTCGACGCGGCGGCGTTCCACCGCAATGTGCGGCAGGTGAATCCGGGGGTGCCGGTGCTGGAGACCTCGGCGCGAACCGGCGCGGGGGTGGACGAACTGCTGGCCCTGATCCTCGGGGTCGCCGACGGGGCCCCCGTCCACCGGCCGGTGCTCGCGCATCAGCACGAGCGGTATCTGCACCACCATCACGGCGACGAGGACGGCCATTCCCACGGGGAGCACGCGGACCACGGGGAGCACGAGGACGGCCATACGCACGAGGGGCACGAGGACGGCCATCCCCACGAACACCCGGCCGCGGCCCCCGTCCCCGTCCCCGGAGCGGCAGACGCGCCATGAGCCGACCCGTGACCGACACCGGCACCGACACCGACGCGGGCACCGACACCGACAGCGCCGCCGCTCCCCCGGGGGAGCGGCGCGCCTCCCTCGAACGCCGGAGTGTCGTCGTACGCGGGGTCGTCCAGGGCGTCGGCTTCCGCCCGTTCGTGTACGCGCTCGCCGGCGAACTGGGCCTGACCGGCTGGGTCACGAACAACGCGGACGGTGTCGAGACGGAGGTGGAGGGGGCGCTCCCCGACGTGGCGGCGTTCTGCCGGCGGCTCACCTCCGACGCTCCCCCGCTGGCCGTCGTCGAATCCGTCCAGCTCAGGACCGTACCGACCGCGGGCGGCAGCGGGTTCACCATCCGCCCCTCGGCGGGCGGCAGTGGCCGCACCCTCGTCTCCCCCGACATGGCGACCTGTGACGACTGTCTGTCGGAACTGGCCGACCCGGGCGACCGCCGCTACCGCCATCCGTTCATCAGCTGCACCCACTGCGGCCCCCGGTTCACCGTGGTGACCGGACTGCCGTACGACCGGGCGTTGACCACCATGGCCGGCTTCCCGCTCTGCGCCGACTGCGCGCGCGAGTACGCAGACCCCGCCGACCGGCGCTTCCATGCCCAGCCCGTCGCCTGCCACGCCTGCGGTCCCCGGCTCACGCTCGTCACCCGGGGGTCCACCGGCCCGCGTCCGACCGGTGAGGACGCCCTGGCCGGGGCGCGCCGGCTGCTGGCCGCGGGAGCGGTCGTCGCGGTGAAGGGGCTCGGCGGCTATCACCTCGCCTGCGACGCCTCCGACCCCGCCGCCGTACAGACGCTGCGTACGCGCAAGAACCGTGGCGCGAAGCCGTTCGCCGTGATGGCCGGTTCGCTGGAGACGGTGGAGCGCCTCGTCTTCACCAGCCCGCTGGAGCGTGATCTGCTGCTCGGCCGGCGCAGGCCCGTCGTCCTGCTGCGGCGCCGTGACGGTTCCGGGTCGGGAGCCGGGTCCGGGTCCCGGGGCAGGGCCGGATACGGGTCGCGGTCCCTCGTCACGGACGGTGTCGCGCCCGGCAGTCCCGATCTCGGGGTGCTGATGCCGTACACGCCCGTACATCATCTGCTGCTGGGCCTGCCCGGTGATCCGGCCGGCCCGCCCGTGCTCGTGATGACCAGCGGAAACCGTTCCGGCGAACCCATCGTCACCGATGACGAGGAGGCGCTGGTCCGGCTGGACGGTCTCGCGGACGCCTGGCTGACGCACGACCGGCCGGTGCGGGTGCCGTGCGACGACTCGGTGGTACGGGTGTGCGCGCGGCAGGAGTTGCCCGTACGGCGCTCCCGCGGCTACGCGCCGCTGCCGGTCGTCCTGCCCGTCGCGGTGGAGCCCGCGCTCGCCGTCGGCGGGGATCTGAAGAACACCTTCTGTGTCGCGGAGGGCCGGTACGCGTGGCTGTCCGCGCATGTCGGCGACATGGACGACCTGGCGACGCTGACCGCCTTCGAGAGCGCGGTGGGCCAGCTCTCCGAGCTGGCCTCGGTCACCCCCCGGGTGCTCGTCGCGGACCGCCATCCCGGCTACCGCTCGGGCCAGTGGGCGGACCGCCACGCGGAGGGCCGCCCGGTGCGCCGCGTCCAGCACCACCACGCGCATGTGGCGTCCGCGATGGCCGAACACGGCCTGGACGGCTCGGCGCCGGTGATCGGTGTGGCCTTCGACGGCACCGGCTACGGCGACGACGGCGCGGTGTGGGGCGGTGAGGTGCTGCTCGCGGACTACGACGGCTTCCGGCGGTTCGCCCATCTCGCGTATGTGCCGTTGCCGGGCGGCGACGCTGCCGTGCGCAACCCGTACCGGATGGCGCTCTCCCATCTGCGGGCGGCGGGTCTGCCCTGGTCCGAGGAGCTGCCGTGTGTCACCGCGTGCCCGCCCGCCGAACGGCGGCTGCTGGAGCGTCAGCTCGACCGGGGCATCAACTGCGTGCCCACCTCCAGCATGGGACGGCTGTTCGACGCCGTCGCGTCGCTCGCCGGGGTGTGCCATCGCGTGGAGTACGAGGCCCAGGCGGCCATGGAGCTGGAGCACGCGGCGCTGACGGCGGCCGGGGACATACGGTCCTCCGGCTACCGGTTCGGGCTGCCCGCCGCCCCGAGGCCGGGGGAGGCGCCACTGCCGGCCGACCCCGCGCCGGTACTGGCCGCCGCCGTCGAGGACCTGCGGGCGGGCGCGGACGCGAGCACGGTGGCCGCCCGGTTCCATGGCGCGGTCGTCTCGCTGGTGCACGAGGTGTGCCGGGCGGCCCGTGACCGTACCGGCCTGGCCACCGTCGCGCTGACCGGCGGCGTGTTCTGCAACGCCCTGCTGACCAGCGGCTGTGCGCAGCGGCTGGAGCGCGACGGATTCACCGTGCTGCGGCACCGCACCGTACCGCCGAACGACGGCGGGCTGGCGCTCGGCCAGTTGATGGTCGCCGCCAGGACGAGGCCGAACTGACCCACCGGCCGGGTTCCGGCCGGACCGACCACCCCTTGACCACCGCTTGACGTGAAGGAGGAGCGATGTGCCTTGCCGTGCCCGGCAGAGTGCTGGAGATCGAGGAGCGCGACGGGACCCGGATGGCCCAGGTCGACTTCGGCGGCGTCATCAAGGACGTCTGCCTGGAGTACGTGCCGGAGATGAAGATCGGTGACTACGCGATCGTCCATGTCGGCTTCGCGCTCCAGCGGCTCGACGAGGAGTCCGCGAAGCAGACACTGCGGATCTTCGAGAGTCTGGGCGTTCTGGAGGAGGAGTTCGGCGACGCGTGGGGGCGGGCCGCGCGGGAGGCGGGCGCCGAGCGTCCGGCCGGCACGCCGGCGTCCCCGGGGCCGGCGCGGACCGGTCCCGCCGACCCCGACCCCGATCCCCTCAGTCCCCGGCTCTGAGCGCGCCCGTACCCCGCGTCCCGTACCCCGAGCCCCACGTCCCGCGTCCTGAGTCCCCCGTCCTGAAGGAGGAGACCAATCGATGAAGTATCTCGACGAGTTCAGCGATCCCGAGCTGGCCCGGCGCCTCTTCGACGAGATCCGCGCCACCGTCACCCGGCCCTGGGCCCTGATGGAGGTCTGCGGCGGCCAGACCCATTCGATCATCCGCCATGGCATCGACCAGCTGCTCCCCGAGGGCGTCGAACTCATCCACGGCCCCGGCTGCCCGGTCTGTGTGACCCCGCTGGACACCATCGACAAGGCGCTGGAGATCGCCTCCCGCCCCGATGTGATCTTCTGTTCCTTCGGCGACATGCTGCGGGTGCCCGGCAGTGGCCGTGATCTGTTCAAGGTCAAGAGCGAGGGCGGGGACGTACGGGTCGTGTACTCCCCGCTCGACGCGCTCAGGATCGCCCAGCGGAATCCGGACCGTCAGGTGGTCTTCTTCGGGATCGGGTTCGAGACGACGGCGCCGCCCAACGCCATGACGGTCTACCAGGCCAGGAAGCTGGGCATCGAGAACTTCAGCCTGCTGGTCTCGCACGTACGCGTGCCCCCGGCGATCGACGCGATCATGAACTCGCCCGACTGCCGCGTGCAGGCGTTCCTGGCCGCCGGGCACGTCTGCACGGTGATGGGGATCGGTGAGTATCCCGAACTCGCCGAGCGGCACCGCGTCCCCATCGTCGTCACGGGCTTCGAACCGCTGGACATCCTGGAGGGCATCCGGCGTGCCGTACGGCAGTTGGAGGCGGGCGAGCACACCGTCGAGAACGCCTATCCGCGCGCGGTCCAGGCGGAGGGGAGCCCGGCCGCGCAGGCCATGCTGGCCGATGTCTTCGAGGTCACCGACCGGGCCTGGCGCGGTATCGGCATGATCCCGGCCAGCGGCTGGCGGCTGTCGCCCGCGTACCGGCAGTACGACGCGGAGCACCGCTTCTCGGTGACGGGGATGCATACGGAGGAGTCCACGGAGTGCCGCAGTGGTGAGGTGCTCCAGGGGCTGATCAAACCGCATCAGTGCGAGGCGTTCGGTACGACCTGCACCCCGCGCAATCCGCTCGGCGCCACGATGGTGTCGAGCGAGGGCGCCTGCGCCGCGTACTACCTGTACCGCAGGCTGGCGACACCGGACGCGGCGGGCACCGCCGGTACGCGCGAAGAGGTGACTTCCCTTGGCTGAGACGACCGGGGTCCGGGTGACCGAGGCGGACGCCGTCCTGCCCGAAGCGCCGCCCGCCATCGCCGACTTCTCCGGGTGGACCTGTCCCGCCCCGCTCCGTGACCACGCGAAGGTCGTGATGGGCCACGGCGGCGGCGGACAGCTCTCCGCCGAACTGGTCGAGCATCTCTTCGCACCGGCGTTCGGCGGCGACGTCCTCGCGGAGCTGGGCGATTCCGCGACCGTCACCCTCGGCGGGGTGCGGCTCGCGTTCTCCACCGACTCGTATGTGGTGCGCCCGCTGTTCTTCCCGGGCGGCAGTATCGGGGATCTCGCGGTCAACGGAACGGTCAACGACCTGGCCATGATGGGCGCCACGCCCGCCTATCTGTCCTGCGGGTTCATCCTTGAGGAGGGCGTCGAACTCGCCACGGTCGGCCGGGTGGCCGAGGCGCTCGGAGCGGCCGCCAGGGCCGCGGGCGTGGTCGTCGCCACGGGTGACACCAAGGTCGTGGACGCGGGGCACGGCGACGGGATCTTCATCAACACGGCGGGCATCGGGCTGATCCCGGACGGGATCGACATCCGCCCGCGCCGCGCCGCGCCCGGCGATGTGGTCATCGTCAGCGGTCCGATCGGTGAGCACGGCGTGGCGATCATGAGCGTCCGGGAGGGCCTGGAGTTCGGGGTGGAGATCGTGAGCGACACGGCGCCGCTCGCCTCGCTCGTCCAGGCCATGCTGAACGTCTGCCGCGATCTGCATGTGCTGCGGGATCCGACCCGTGGCGGGCTCGCGACCTCGCTCAACGAGATCGCGTCGGCGGCGGGGGTGGGGATCACCCTGCGGGAACGGGCGCTTCCGGTCCCCGGCTCCGTCGCCAACGCGTGTGCCTTCCTCGGCCTCGATCCGCTGTATGTCGCCAATGAGGGCAAGCTCGTGGCGTTCGTACCGCCGGAGCACGCCGACGAGGTGCTGGCGGCCATGCGGGCGCATCCGCGGGGCCGTGGGGCCGTGGTGATCGGCACATGCACGACGGACCACCCCGGCATGGTCGTGGCGCACACCGGTCT
This sequence comes from Streptomyces sp. NPDC088147, assembly GCF_044741565.1. Taxonomy (NCBI): domain Bacteria; kingdom Bacillati; phylum Actinomycetota; class Actinomycetes; order Kitasatosporales; family Streptomycetaceae; genus Streptomyces; species Streptomyces sp. NPDC088147. Next base: position 296,499 of record NZ_JBIUSY010000008.1, read on the forward strand.
GGGCGGCACCCGGGTGGTGGACATGCCACTGGGTGAGCAGCTCCCCCGTATCTGCTGACGCGCCCCGTATCCGCCGGTGCGCGCCGCGGCCCGGACACGGCGGGACCGGCCGGCCCGGACACGGCGGGGGCCGGCCGCCGCGCACGCCGCCGGTCAGAACTCCTCGTGGTGCTCCGGGTCGCCGCCGAGCCTGCGGTGCGGACCCGCCGAGATCCTGTCCAGTTCACCGGCCGTCAGCTCGAACCCGAAGATGTCCAGATTCTCCCGCTGACGGCCGGGGTCGGCCGACTTCGGGATGGGTACGGCGCCGAGCTGGGTGTGCCAGCGGAGCACCACCTGCCCCGGGGTGACGCCGTGCGCTTCGGCGATCGCCACGGTCTCGGGGTCCTTCAGCAGCCGGCTGCCCCGTCCGAGCGGACTCCAGCTCTCGGTACGGATCCCCTTGGCCGCGTGCACGGCGCGCAGTTCGTCCTGGGGGAGGTCCGGATGCATCTCGATCTGGTTGACCGAGGGCAGGACACCGGTCTCCGCCTCCAGCCGCTCGATGTGCGCCGGAGTGAAGTTGGAGACTCCGATGGACCGGACGAGCCCGTCCTCCCGGAGCTTGATCATGGCCTTCCAGGAATCGACGTACTTGTCCACGCGCGGCAGCGGCCAGTGGATGAGATAGAGATCCACGTAGTCGAGGCCGAGCTTGGCGCGGGACTCCTCGAAGGAGGCGAGGGTCTCGTCGTAACCGTGGTGCCGGCCCGGCACCTTGGTGGTGACGACGATGTCCTCGCGCGGCACTCCGGCGCGCGCGACACCCCGTCCGGTGCCGGTCTCGTTGCGGTAGTTGAGCGCGGTGTCGATCAGCCGGTAGCCGAGCGCCAGCGCGCCGGCGACGGCCTTCTCGCACGCGTCGTCGTCGAGCGGATAGGTGCCCAGACCGACGGCGGGCAGGGCGGTTCCGTCGTTGAGCGTGTGGACCGGTGTACTGGTCACGGATCTCTCGCTTTCCTCGCGCGTACCGGTCCGTCCAGCGTAGAACGGGACCGCCCGCCGGACCCGGCGGGCCGCGGCCGGTCACCGCGGCGCCGACCGTGGCCCGTCCGGGTGCGGTGGGGCTACTCCCCCGCGGGGAGAGTGCCGGTGCGCGTCAGCTCCGCGTACCAGCGCGCGCTGGACTTGAGGACGCGGCGCTGGGTCGCGTAGTCCACGTACACCATGCCGAAGCGCCTGCTGTAGCCGTACCCCCACTCGAAGTTGTCGAGCAGCGACCAGAGGAAGTAGCCGCGGATGTCCGCCCCCGATCCGATGGCGCGGTGCACGGCCGCGAGATGTCCGCGCAGGTAGGCGATGCGTTCCGGGTCGCGTACGTCGCCCTCCGGGCGCGCGTAGTCGTCGAAGGCCGCGCCGTTCTCGGTGATCATCACCGGCAGGTCCGGATGGTCACGGCGCACCCGCATCAGCAGTTCGTAGAGGCCGTCCGGGTCGATCGTCCAGCCCATGGCGGTCCTGCCGCCCGGTGTCTGGTGGAAGGCGACGTGGTCCGCGCCGGGCCAGGGGCTGTGGTCGCTCGCGCCGTGTCCGTCCGAGCCGTGGACGGCGGGGCCGGAGTGGTGGGAGACCAGGGTCGGTGAGTAGTAGTTGACGCCGAGGAAGTCGAGCGGCTGGTGGATGAGCGCGGTGTCACCGTCCCGGACGAACGACCAGTCCGTGATCCCCGCGGTGTCCTCCATGACATCGGCCGGGTAGGCCCCGGACAGCATGGGGCCGGTGAAGATCCGGTTGGCGGTGCCGTCGATACGGCGGACGGCGTCCGCGTCGGCCGCGCTCTCCGTCAACGGCCTCACATGGTGCAGATTCAGCGTGACGGACACCTGCGCGGTGGCGGGCAGCCGCGCGCGCAGCGCCTGGACGGCGAGACCGTGTCCGAGGTTGAGATGGTGCGCGGCCCGCAGGGAGTCGGCCGGGTCGGTACGTCCGGGGGCGTGGACGCCCGAGCCGTAGCCGAGGAACGCGCTGCACCACGGCTCGTTGAGGGTGGTCCAGGTCGTCACCCGGTCACCCAGGGCGTCGGCCACGATCCCCGCGTACTCGGCGAAGCGGTGGGCCGTGTCGCGCTCGGGCCAGCCGCCCGCGTCCTCCAACTCCTGCGGCAGATCCCAGTGGTAGAGCGTGACGACGGGCTGGATCCCCTTCTCCAGCAGGCCGTCGGCCAGCCGCCGGTAGAAGTCGAGCCCCTTCGCTGACGCGGGCCCGGCGCCGGTCGGCCGGACCCGCGGCCAGGACACCGAGAAGCGGTACGCTCCGACGCCCAGGCCGGACATGATCTCGATGTCCTCGCGCCAGCGGTGGTAGTGGTCGGTGGCGATGTCGCCGGTGTCGCCGTTGCGTACCCTGCCCGGGGTGTGGGAGTACACGTCCCAGATGGAGGGCGTACGGCCGTCCTCCGCGACGGCGCCCTCGATCTGGTACGCGGCGGTCGCGGTGCCCCAGAGGAAGCCGGGCGGGAAGACCAGGGGGGCCGTGGGGTCCAGGGCGCGCCCGGGGTCAAGTGCTGAGGTGGCCACGAAGGGTCCTTCCGCAGAGATCGAACGGTGTGGTGCGTGGTGCGTGTGCGTGTGGAGGGTGTGCGCGTGGAACGTGTGCGCTCGGCATGTGCGCGCGTTGTGTGCGCGCTCGTTGTGTGCGCGGGTGCGGCGGTGAGGGGTGGCGGGCCGTCAGCCCTTCACGGCCCCCTGCATGATGCCGCCGACGATCTGGCGGCCGAAGACGAGGAACATCGCCAGCAGCGGCAGCGTGCCGAGCAGCGCGCCCGCCATGATCACCGACTGGTCGCGGACATAGCCGGCGCTGAGCTGGGTGAGAGCCACGGGGACCGTGGGGTTCGTCATGTCCAGCGCGATGAAGGGCCAGAAGAAGTCGTTCCAGGCGTGGACGAACGTGATCATGAACAGCACGGCCATCGGGGGCCGGGCGATGGGCAGGACGATGCTCCAGAAGATCCGCAGGGAGTGTGCCCCGTCCAGCCGTCCCGCCTCGATGAGTTCGTCCGGCAGGGCCTCCTTCAGATACTGCCGCATGAAGAACACCCCGACCGCGCTGACCAGCGTCGGGAAGATGACGGAGGGCAGTGACTGTCCCCAGCCGAGGTCGGCCATCATCATGAACAGCGGGACGACTCCGAGCTGCGGCGGCACCAGCATCGTGCCGATGACCAGCATCAGCAGGAGGTTGCGGCCCCTGAAGCGGAGTTTGGCGAAGGCGAAGCCGGCGAGGGTCGCGAAGAAGACGGTGGCGAGGGCGATCACCCCGGCCACGATCAGGCTGTTGACCATCGCCCGGCCCATCGCCGCGTCCTGCCACGCCGTGCCGAGGTTCGTGAACAGGTTCGGGCCGGGCAGGAACGGCGGCGGGGTCTGGGAGACACGGGTGTTGTCGGTGGAGGCGGCCACCATCGTCCAGTAGAGCGGGAAGAGGGAGACCAGCGCGGCGAAGCCGAGCAGGAGATACGCGAGGGGTCCCGCGTGGTGCTGACGGCCGGCGCCCGGACGCAGTACGCGGCCGAACCGGCGCTGTACGGGCGGCGGCGGATGGGGCGCCCGGTCACGGGCGTCCGCCCGTACCTGTGCGATATCGGTGGTCATGGGGCCTGCTGCTCCCTGGTCAGGACGTACGGGGTGTACGAGGAGTACGGGACGTACGGGACGTGACGCGCGCGAGGACGCGCTGGAGGACGAAGACGAGGAGGAGGATCAGGAACATGGCCCAGGCGATCGCCGAGGCCCGCCCCATCTGGTAGTTCTTCCAGCCCTCTTCGTAGAGCAGCAGACCGAGCGTCTGGTACTGGTTGTCGGCGCCGCCGCTGATGCCGTTGGGGCCCTGTCCGAAGATCAGCGGTTCGCCGAAGAGCTGGGTCGCGCCGATGGTGGAGAGCACGATCGTGAAGATGATCGTGGCGCTGATGCCCGGAACGGTCACGGTGCGGAACTGCTGCCAGCGGGAGGCCCCGTCGATGGCCGCGGCCTCGTAGAGATCTCTGGGTATCGCCTGCATGGCGGCCAGATAGAGCAGGGCGTTGTAGCCGGTCCAGCGCCAGATCACGATGAGGGAGATGGCGAGCTGGGCGGGCCACTTCTGGCTCTCCCAGTCGACGTTGTCGACACCGAAGAGGCCGAGCCCCCAGTTGATCATGCCGAAGTCGCGCTCGAACAGCATGGTGAAGACGAGGGCGGCGGCGCCGATGGAGGTCGCGTACGGGGTCAGGACGGCGACCCGGAAGAACGTCGAGCCACGGAGCCGGTAGTTGAGCAGATGGGCCAGGCCGAGGGCCATCAGGAGCTGCGGGACGGTGGAGATGACACCGAGCGTGAAGGTGTTCGTCAGCGCGTTCCAGAACCGGTCGTCCTCGAAGAGTTCCGTGAAGTTGGCGAGGCCCCGCCATTCCCGGGTGTCCATCGAGGACAGCTCGACCCGGTGCAGCGAGATCCAGAAGGTGTAGAGGAGCGGATAGAGACCGAAGGCGGCGAAGATCAGGAAGAACGGGGCGATGAAGGCGTACGGCACCGTGCCGAGGTCCAGGCGGTGCAGGAGAGTGCGTCGCGCCTGACGGGACGGCTCCGAGCCGGCGCCCTTTCCGGGCGGCCGGGCCGGCGCGGGGTGCGGCTGCCCGCCCGTGGGGGCAGCCGGGGTGGAGGTGGCCACGCGGGCTTCCTTCCGTGGAGTGATGCGGTGGGACGGCGAGGCGGGGAGACAGGGTGGAGGGGCCGCAGGGAGGAGAGGCCCCAGGACCGAGGGCTCAGGACCAGCAGGGCGGCGGGGCCGGAGGGGGACGGCGGAGCCGGGCGGGGCGCGCGGCCGGGGCGTCGGGCCACCGGCCGCGCGGTCGGGCCGCGACGGTCAGCGCGCCAGTTTCTGGATGCGTTCGTCCGTGGTCTTCCACGCCTCGTCCGGGCTCTTGCCCTGCGACTCGATCAGCTGGAGGCCCGCTGAGAAGGTGTCCTTGATCGTGCCGTCCTTGCGTCCGAGGATCTGCTCGTCGGGGATCTCCTTCGCCGCGGCGCCGAAGATCTGGCCGATCGGCGCGTCGCTGAAGTAGGCGGACGTGCCGCCCGCGACCTCCGGCAGGTCGAGCGCCGTCTTGGAGGACGGGAAGTTGCCGAGCTTCTCGAAGATGTACGCCTGCTGCTCCGGCGCGCTCAGCCAGGCGACCAGCTTCTTGGCCTCCTCCTTGACCGGGCTCTTGTCCATCACGCCGAGGAACGAGCCGCCCCAGTTCGCGCCCTTGGGGGCCTTGGCGACATCCCACTTGCCCTTGTTCGCGGGACCGGCCTTCTCGCTGATGTGGGCGAGCATCCAGGCGGGGCAGACCGCGGTGGCGAAGGTGCTGTTGGCCAGCCCAGGGTCCCAGCCCGGCTGGAACTGGCGCAGCTTGGCGGTGAGTCCGGACTTCGCCGCGTCCGACGCGAGGGCCCAGGCGTTCTTGACGGCGGGGTTGTCCTGGTAGATGAGTGTGCCGTCCTTGTCGTAGAACTGCTTCTCATCGCCGTAGATCATCGCGTTGAACAGACCGGTGGAGCTGTCCATGAAGGACACGCCGTCGTCCTTGGAGTTCTGCTTGAAGTCGCGGCCCGTCTGGACGTACTTGGACCAGTCCCCCTCCCAGAGCTTCGCCACCTCCGCGCGGTCCGTGGGCAGCCCGGCCTGCGCGAACAGGTCCTTGCGGTAGCACACCGCCATCGGGCCGATGTCCGTGCCCAGGCCGAGCAGCTTGCCGTCCTCGGTGGTGACCTGGCTGGACTTCCACGGCAGGAAGTGATCGAGACCGGCCGTCCCGGACAGATCCGCGAACTTGTCCGCCTGGGTGTCGACCAGTTCCTTGGCCCGGCCTATCTCTATGCCCTGGATGTCCTTCAGCCCGCTGCCGGCGGCGAGGTGCGTCTGGAGGGCGGTGTAGTACGTCTGCTCGTCACCGGCCACATCGGCCTCGATGAGAATGTCCGGGTTCTCCTTCATATAGCGGTCCAGGAGATCGGTCTCCTTGAACCCCATGACCCCGAACAGGCCCATGCTGATGACGGTCTTGCCGTCCTTGGTACGTGCCTCGCCCGAGTCGCCGCCGCCTCCGCAGCCGGCGACGAGAACGAGGGACACAGCGGTCGCCGTAACGGTGGCGAGGGTCGAACCGAAGCGCTTACGGGCAGTGCCCATGTGCTTCCTCCTAGCAGCGGCGCTCAGGCGCGCGCCTGCTGCGGCTCACGGTCGAGTGGGATCGGAAACCCGTGCCGGGAGAAAACTGGGAGCGCTCCCAACGGGTTGTGGAAGACTCTCCGTAGAGACCGGGCCCTGTCAAGAGTCGAAGTCGGTTCCGTTGCCGGAATGTGTCCCGTTCCGGGCCCAGGGCCCTGGGCGGACCGGCGGCCCCGCACAATCTCCTGGTGAGCGCCGTGGCGCCGCGCCGGGAGCAGAGTCGAGGAGACGTGATGAGCAGCCGTAAACGGCCAGGCCAGAGGCCAACTCTTGAAGCCGTCGCCCAATTGGCGGGCGTGGGCCGCGGGACGGTCTCGCGTGTGGTCAACGGCTCCCCGGGCGTGAGCGCGAAGGCGCGCGCCGCCGTCGAGGCGGCCATCGCGGAGCTGAACTACGTACCGAATCCCGCCGCCCGCAGCCTGGTCACCAGCCGCACCGACAGCATCGCGCTGGTGATCCCCGAGTCGGAGAGCCGGCTGGCGGCGGAGCCGTACTTCTCGGCGGTCATCCGCGGAGTGAGTACCGAACTCGCCGACACCGAGATGCAGTTGCTGCTGATCCTGGTACGGAATCAGCGCGAGCTCGACCGGCTGACCCGGTTCGTGGAGGCGCAGCGGGTGGACGGGGTGCTGCTGGTCTCGGTGCACCAGGACGATCCGCTGCCCGCGTTCCTGGAGAAGATGCAGATACCGACGGTCCTCGCGGGCCGGCGCTCACCCGTGGAGCCGCTCAGCCATGTCCGCGCCGACAACGCCGGCGGGGCGGCGCAGGCGGTACGTCATCTGCTCGGCCAGGGACGCCGCGCCGTCGCCACGATCACCGGGCCGCTCGACATGGACGTCGGCCAGAGCCGCCTTCAGGGGTGGCGGGACGCGCATCTCGAAGCGGGCGGGCGGCAGCCGGACGAGGCACTGGCCGTGTCGGGAGACTTCACCGAGGAGGGCGGCCGGGCCGCCATGCGTGAACTTCTCGAACGGCGCCCGGACCTGGACGCCGTCTTCGCCGCGTCCGACGTCATGGCGGCGGGCGCGCTGACGGAGCTGCGGGAGCGGGGACGGCGTGTCCCGGCGGACGTCGCGGTCATCGGCTTCGACGACTCGATCGTCGCGCGGCACACCGTCCCGCCCCTGAGCAGCGTGAATCAGCCGAGCGAGGACATCGGACGGGCCATCACCCGGCTGCTCCTCGACGAGATCGAGGACCCGTCCCGGCCGCGGAGCCGGCTCACGCTGCCGACCACCCTCGTCCACCGGCTCACGGCGTGAGCGGCCGACGGGCCGTGATCACGAAGCGGTGGCAGCGTACGGTCAGCGGGCTGCCGGAGCTCAGCCGCGCGTGCAGCGCGCGGAGCCGGGCGTCATAGCGGTCGGCGTCGAAGCCGGGGATCTGCCAGGGCGTGATGCGCAGGAAGAGCAGTACGGCTCCGATGTCGTGGAAGGCCGCGGGCACCAACTCCTCGCGCGCGTCCACGATCTCGAAGCCGGCGCCGGCGAGCCCGGCACGCGCGGAGGCCAGATCCCAGTGGCTGTAGCCGTGTCCGGGCGCGCCGAGCGCCTCGTTCAGCTCCGCCAGATCGCGTCCGCCGACCTGTTGCGTGACGAACACCCCGCCGCCCCGCAGCACCCGCGCGATCTCGGCCGGCGCGTAACTCTCGTGCCGGCTGGTGACCAGTCCGAACGCCGCGTCGGGCAGCGGGAGAAGATCGTCGTCCTCGTCGTTGGTGTCGATGACCCGTACCCCGAGCGGTGCGAGCCGGCGACGCGCGACGGGGACATTGGGCGGGTAGGACTCCGTCGCGGTGGTGCCCGGCGGGAGCGGGGCGAGTCCGGAGAGGAACTCGCCGCCGCCGGTGCCCAGATCGAGCAGCGCGTCCCCGTCGGTCAGTCGTGACCGCACCAGCTCCGCGAAGTCCCAGGAGGTGTTCTCTTCTGTGAAGCGTCCGGCGAACACCCCGAGGTCCCAGCCCTCGAACGGCGCGTGGGCCGCGCCCCGGACCAGATCCGTGTAGTTCATGACCCTCATACTGTCCGGCGTTCCCGTCCCGTGTCCGGCCGGGCTGCCGGGGCGCACCGGCCGGCGCGGCCGGCCGGTGAGGCGGAGCGGGTCCCTGCGGCGGAGGAGTCCGCTCACGCGGTCGCCGCGAACGCGTTGACTCCGGTCAGCTCGGCCGAGAGCCGCCACAGGCGCGCGGCCTGCTCGGGGTCGGTCGCGTAGGCGCGTACGCCGCCGGTCACCGAAGTGTCCTGGGAGGCGGGCTCGGCGATGTCGCAGTCCTCGCAGTACACCCCGCCGGCGCCCGCCAACCGGGGCGACGTCGCCGCCCACACCTGGGTGGCCGCGCCCTGCTCCAGCGTCTTGAACGCGGGGTTCAGGCCGTTGCCCTCCTCGTCGATCCAGCCGGCGGCGACCATCTCCTCCTTGGCGAGGTGGCGCTGCAACGGGGTGAGGATGCCACCGGGGTGCACCGAGAAGGCCCGTACTCCGGAGTCGCGGCCGAGCGCGTCGAGCTCCACGGCGAAGAGCGCGTTGGCCGTCTTCGCCTGGCCGTAGGCCTGCCACTTGTCGTAGTCGTGCGCGAACCACATGTCGTCCCAGCGGATGGGCGAGTTGCGGTGGCCGGACGAGGAGAGCGAGATGACCCGGGCCCCGCCGGGCACGATCGCCGGCCAGAGCCTGTTCACGAGCGCGAAGTGGCCGAGGTGGTTGGTCGCGAACTGTGCCTCCCAGCCGGGGCCGACCCGGGTCTCGGGACAGGCCATGACCGCCGCGTTGTTGATGACGATGTCGATGGTGCGGTCCGAGGCGAGGAAGCGCTCGGCGAACCGGCGGACGCTGTCGAGATCGGCGAGGTCGAGCTCGTCGACCTCGACGCCGTCGATGCCGTCGAGCGCCTTCTCGGCGGTCTCGCGGCGCCGGGCGGGCACCACGACATGTGCGCCGGCGCCGGTGAGAGCGCGAGTGGTCTCCAGGCCGAGGCCCGAGTATCCGCCGGTGACGACGGCGAGTGCGCCGCTGAGGTCGATACCGCGCAGCACATCCTGTGTGGTGCTGCGGGCTCCGAAACCGGATCCGATCCTGTGCTGTGGGGTTGTCATGACCGAAAGGCTACGAATTGGAGCGCACTCGAAGTCAAGTGCGGCAGCCGGGCCTCGTAAGGTTCACCCCGGTGACGGGTTTGTCCGGGAAGTCGGCGATACCGGGACACCGCGACGGGCCGTGGATGTACGCCGTGGGGCACCGATCCGTCGTGCTGCTGAGCGAGAGTCGAATCCACCAGCGGGTCGTCGGGCGCGAACCGCCCACGATCGGGTCAGCGATGCGCGGTCGGGCCGGGTCAGCTGCTAGGCAGGGACGTTCGTGTCCGTTCCGTAGCTCTGGAGTCACCCATGCCCATCGATGCCGTTCTCGCCCAGGAGCATGACTCGCCCATGGTCGCTCCGCTGATCCCGGAGCAGCCTGCCGAGGAGGGCGGGCCGGACGGCCCGGTCGAGGAACGTGACCTGACATTCGACGGCTTCCGCTACACCTGCCGCGTCGTCGACCACGGCACCGCGCTGACCGAGCCCCTTCTCGTGCTGGGCGGTTCCTCCCAGGACCGCAACTCCTGGGTGCGGCACGAGAAGTGGCTGGCTCCGCTGGGGCGGGTGATCACCGTGGATCTGCCGGGGTACGGTACGGCCGACTTCCTGCCCGCGCACTACGGCGTCGACTTTCTCGCGGCGGCCGTCCGGCATCTGCTCACCGAACTCGACGTACCGCGCGTGAATCTGGTCGCCGCCTGCTATGGCGGCGCGGTCGGCCTGCGCTTCGCCCAGCACTACCCGGGGATGCTCGCCCGGCTGCTGCTGGTCGGTATGACCACCCGGATCCCGGCGGACTACGCGGCGGCGATGGAGCGCTGGTCCGTCATGATCGACCGCGGTGAGACGGAGACCATCGCCCGCGAGCTGGCCGACCGCTTCATGTCGCCGCCCGGCACGGGCCGGGTGCGCAAGCACGCCGCCGTGTCCCGGCTGGTGTACCAGCAGATCGCCGGGCAGGACCCCGAGCAGCTGAAGAAGTCCGCCGAGCACAACACCCGGCTGATGCGGCACGAGTGGTACCGGCCGGAACCGGTACCCGCCGTGCCGAGCCTGGTGGTGACCGGTGAGCACGACACGCTGTGCACGCCCGCGATGGGACGTGAGGTGGCCGCACAGCTCCCCGAGGCGCGATTCCTGACCATCGACGAGACCGACCATCTGGCCCCGGTGGAACGCATCGCGGACTTCGCGGATCTGGTGGCCCGGTTCTGCACCGACCGGTCACTGGACGAACTGCCGTACGCCAGCGGGCCGGAGACACTGGGCACGGCTGTCGGCGCGGTCGGCAGCGGTGCGGGCGCCGCGTCCTGAGAGCCGGGTCCACCGGCCCCGCGGAGGGGCCGACGGCGGCGTGGACCCGCCCCTCAGCGGGAGAGGGGCCGCTGGTCCGTCGCGTCGGCGATGCCCACGTCGAGGAGCGCGACCTCGTTCGTACCGAGGTAGCTCAGCCGGTCCTTGTCGAAGACCCAGACGGCGTTGTCCCTGTCCGCGTGGAAGGTGAGGCCGACGCCGCGCCGTCCTGCGGCGTCGACGGCGTCCTGTCTGACGACGACTCCGGGGATCTTGGCGGTCGCCCGGTAGAGCGCGGCGTTCAGCTCGGGCCGGAGAGTCGCCTGCGGGAGCATCTCGGCGATGGCCTCGAAGACCGCCTCGCCGTGGGTCGGCCCCTGGCCCCCGGTGTCCTTCTCGATCGTCTTCAGCAGGGTGTCGGGGTCGGTGGGAAGGGCCTCGATCTCACGGTACGTGGTCATGTTGGGGTCCGTGTAGAGCAGCATCTTCCCCTCCGCCCTCCGGGGGTCCAGCGAAGGGCTTCCCTTGTCGAACACCTGCCGGGCGAGGCCGTTCCGTTCGCCGTCCACCGCGATCCAGTCCTCCCGGACGAAGACGTCCGTCCCCTCGTCCGACACCGGCCGCGAGCCTTTGATCTTGGTGTAGACGTACTGATCGTCGCGTACCGTCCTGGCCGGGCGCCCGGCGGCTGCCAGGGCGATACGGTCCAGCAGCCGCACCGCCTCGCGGTGGTCGGCCGCGCTCACCTCGGAGGGCGCCGAGTCGCCGAACGCGCCCGTGAGGCTCGTCGCCGTGGCCACGGCGGCCACGAGCAGTGCCGGGACCGCGACGAGTGCGGTCCGCCGTCTCCAGCCGGGACGGCCCGGCCGTACGGGCGTGGACACGGGCGCGAGCGCGGATTCCCGGGTGATCTGCTGCATGAAGCGCTCTTTGAGGAAACTCCGCCTGTCGGCGGACAGGTCCTCGTATCGCGGCGCCGGGGGAACCGGAACCGATTCCTCATGCCCGGCGCGGGACTGCCGTCGCGAGAAGAAGCTCATCGATTTCCATCCTGTACCGACGTGACCGCCGAAGTGCAACTGCCTATGAACTGTCCGCGGGAAGAGGGGCGTTGCGTGTCTTCCCCGCCGCTTTCACCTCGGCCACGGCGAAGTTCCGCTTCGGTGAGCTTACGGAGCCGCGCGCGGGCCCGCGACAGCCGGGAGCGTACGGTGCCGACTGCCACACCGAGGGCCTCGGCGGCGGCCGCGTGGTCGAGACCTTCCCAGACACAGAGCGTGAAGACCTCCCGTTCCGCACGCCGCAGTCCGCTCAGCGCCACCCGCGCGGCGGCCAGTTCCTCGGTGTCGGCCAGCCGGGCGGCCACACCGTCCGCGAAGTCCGGTTCGGCTTCCGGTTCCGGCAGCCGGGCGAGCGCGAGGTCATGACGTCTGGCCGAGCGCACGATATTGCGCATGACGTTCGTGGCGATCCCGAGCAGCCAGGGACGGAGGCTCTCCCCCTCCGCGTGCACCTTCTCGCGCAGCCGCCACGCCTCCAGAAAGGTCAGCGACACCACGTCCTCGGCGGTGGCCCAGTTGCCCGTGACGCGTACGGCATAGCGATACACGATTCCGGCATAGTCTTCGAATAACTGCCCGAACGCAGCCGTGTCTCCGGCTCTGATGCGGGCGCGGGGCGAAGGGTTCACATCTCTCTCAGTCCGACGTCGGTCCTGTAGTGCCGTGACTCACGCCACAGGCACATACGGTCGTTCTCACGCAGACCGGATGTCGGAGAACTGAACAGTGAACGTCAAGAGGGTGACAGCCCGAGAGTATCGGGGGCATACCGGAATCACCGGGATCGATCGGACCATCCGGGTACGAGTGGGCGCGAGCGGGAGGCCTGTGCGGACCGGGATACCCGCCACCCGAGGAAACGCCCGGGAAGGGGCGATCGCGACGGGTGGCGGGTCGGCGTCGGGTCCCCGGTGCGGGTCCCGACGCGGTGATCACGACGTACACCCCGCAGGCGGCCGGCCTCGCGTCCCGGCCTCGCGCCGCTCCTACAGGGCGAGTTCGCGTACGGTCGCCATGTCGCTGAACGGCAGCAGCCGGTCACCGACGATCTGGTACGGCTCGCTGCCCTTCCCCGCGATCAGGACGATGTCGTCGGGGCCCGCGTCCGCCAGGGCGAAGGCGATGGCGCGGCGTCGGTCGGCGAGCCGCTCGAACGGGGTACCGGTGGCCGTGAGTCCGGGGGCGATCTGGTCCATGATCGCCCCGGGGTCCTCGCCACGCGGATTGTCCGAGGTGAGAACGCACAGATCGGAGTGGGTTCCGGCGATCTCCCCCATCCGCGCGCGCTTGGTGATGTCGCGGTCGCCGCCGCAGCCGAAGACGGTGACGATCCGGCCGCGGGCGAAGTCGCGGATGGTGGTGAGCACCTTCTCCAGTGAGTCGGGCGAGTGCGCGTAGTCGACGATGACCGAGGTGCCCGCCGGGGTTTCGAAGCGCTCGAACCGTCCCGGTACCGGCGGCATCCGGTCGAGCGCCCCGACCAGACCGTCCAGACCGTGCCCCAGCAGATGGCAGGCGGCCACGGTGGCAAGGGCGTTGGCCACCGAGAAGCGGCCGGGTACGGGGATCGCCGCGGGGTACTTGCGCCCCTCGTGGTGCAGTGTGAATCGCGTACCGAACGCGTCCATGGTGAGGTCCGTCGCCCGGAAGTCCGCCTCGGAGTCGATCGCGTAGGTCGTCACGGCCCCGGGCATCAGCGCGCCGATGGCGGCGCCCACCGGATCGTCCGCGTTGACCACGGCGCGACGGCAAAGCCCCTGGAACAGCCGGAGTTTGGCGTCCCGGTAGTTCTCCATGGTGCCGTGGTCGTCCAGATGATCCTGCGTCAGATTGGTGAAGATCCCGATGTCGGTGTGGGCGTGGTCCACCCGGTGGGTCAACAGGCCCATGGAAGTGGCCTCCAGGACCACGGTACCGACCCCGCGGTCGCGCATGCGCCCCAGCAGATACTGGAAGTCCGGCGCCTCGGGGGTGGTGAGCACCGACCTCGGCATGGGGATCGGTTCGTCGCCGATCCGGCTGCCCGCCGTCCCGATGACCCCGACCGTCGCGCCCTCGGCGAGCCGCAACACGGACTCGACCATGTACGACACCGAGGTCTTGCCGTTGGTACCGGTGACGGCAACCATGTCCATGGCCCGTCCGGGCTCCCCGTAGTAGCGGGAGGCGACGAGGGACGCGGTGATCCGCGTGTCCCGCACCCGCACCACACACACCTCCGTGTCCGCCCACACCGACGCCGGCGGCTCCGGTGCCCCCGCGTCGAGCAGGACCGCCGCCGCCCCGCGCGCGAGGGCCGGGCCCACGGACTCCGGGCCGCCCTCACGATGACCCGGAACCGCGATGAACAGCGAACCCGGCGAGACCCGGTGCGCGTCGAAACACGTGCCCGCGGTGATCGCCGTCTCCGGATCGCCCCGCAGAATCTCGTGGTCATGCCCGGCGAGCAGTGCGCTCAACTTCACAGGGGTCCTCTCGAAGATGCGACGTGACGGGTCTCCGGCGGTCGCCGAGTGGGCACCGACGGCACGCCGTGGCGTCGCGGAAGGGGGTGCGTACGGGGATGCGCGCTCTCGCGAGCGGGGGGGGACAGGCCGGAAGAGCGAGCCCGGGGCAGCGGGCAGAGCCGAGTGGGAGAGCTGCGTGCAGGAGCCGGGCGGCAGGGCCCTACCGGGAGAGACCGGAACGAGCGGGACCGGAGGAACGGTCCGGCGGAAGGGTCCGGGGATCGGTTGCTAGCCGTGGCCGTGCAGGGCGCGGCAGCCGGCTTCCGGAGCCGGCAGAGGGCCCGCTCCGGCGATCGCGGCGGCGGCCGAGCACAGCGCGCAGGGGGCCTGTCGCAGGCACTCCCTCACGGCACGTGTACAACCCATGTGTGGAGTGTACGGCCGAAGGACCACTCGCGGGCTCCGCCTGTCGGCGGACGAGGCGCTCGGTACCGCCGGACAGCACGCAGGCGGGCCGCTCGGGGCGGCCCGCCTGCGCGTGTGGATACCGGTGTTCAGACGCCCTGGCCGCTGCCTCCGGACCCGGCGCCCGCCGCCGCCTTGATCCCCTGGGTGATCTCGTCCATGACGGCCAGCTTCGGTGCCTTGAGATTGACGTCGAATCCGGAGCGTACGAGGACCATCAGGTCCGGGGACGTCGGTGAGGGGAACGCGAGCGACTGCACATAGCCGTCGTCCCCCTTGCTCGTGACGACCTTCCACCGCACCAGATAGCCCTTCTGCCCGGCGACGGTGACCGCTTCCGACTTCAGCTGCTGGTGCGAGGAGATGTCCCCGTAGGTCGCGCCGCCGTAGGATTCCTCCGCGTTGGCCTGGATGTCCTTCTCGGCCGCCGCCTTGGCGGTCGTGGCGTCGACCTTCAGCGCGGCGGCGGGAGCGGAGAACACCCCGCCCCGTACGCAGCTCTGCGAGGTGTCCCCCGGGCACTCGTACTGTCCGGTCGTCACCCCGGCGCCGATGGTCCCCGATTCGCCGGTCCAGCCGTCCGGTACCGGAAGGCTGATCCCGCTGGCCGCGTCGGTGGCGTAGCCGTCCTCGGTCTGCGGCTGCTGCTGGGGCGCGCCGTTCTCCCCGCCGCCGGGGCCACCCCGCGGTCCGTCGGGCGCCGGGCTCTGCTGGCCGGGCCGCGAGGGGGCGGCGGAAGGGCCGGGGCCCACGGGGCCGGCCTCGCTGTCGCCACTGTCGCGCCCGAGCAGATAGAAGCCTCCCGCGATGGCCATCGCGACGACCACGGCGATGGCACCGAGCGCGATCCGCCGGCCGCCGCGCCGCGTGCCGGGCGGCGGTGCCGCGGGGTACGGCGGCACCGGATACGGCGACGGGCCATAGGCCGGAGGGGCCGGGGGCGTCGAGGAGGGAGGCGTCGCGAGAGAGGGCGTCTCGGCGGGCGGATCCCACTCGGCGGGCGGGGCGGCGCGGACTTCGTCGGTCCACGCGGAACCGTCCCACCAGCGTTCCTGGCGCGGTCCTTCACCTGTGTGCCCCGGGTCGGGATGCCAGCCGGGCGGAGTTGTGTACGTCACGGCTCTCACCTTAAGCACATTGTCTGAAAAGCTTGTGAGAGGGCCATGAGAATCCCCCGCCGCGGACCGAACACGGCCGTCCCGTACCGCCTCATCCCCCTCCCGGCCCGGGATCCGGCACCGACCCCGGGGCCGACACGATCCCGCGCACCACGCCCAGGGACACCAGGTCCTTTGGGCGCAGCCGGAGCTGGTCGGCCGTCACCCGGGCCTCTTCCGGGGCGCGTTTGAGGATCGCCGCCGCCAGTTCCGGCGCGATGACGGAGAAGTAACTGTCCGGCGTGGCCCAGGTGTTGTCCGGAGCCGACAGGGCCAGCGCCCCGCCGGAGCCGCCCTCGCCGATCAGCAGTGTGGTGACGGGGACAGCGGCGGTGGCCACGGCGGCGAACAGGTCCGCGATGGCGCCGCCCGCTCCCGCGCGTTCCGCCTCCGCGTCGTTGGCGGCGCCGGGGGTGTCCACCAGGGTCAGTACGGGGATGCCCAGCCGGCCGGCGAGCCGGACCAGCCGGGCGGCGGTGCGATACCCGGCCGGACGGGTGGCGGTGCCGCGCTGCGCCGCGTACGCGATCGTCCGGCCCTCCCGGCGGCCGAAACCGCACAGCATCCCGGGGTCGGTACCACCGCAGCGGTCGCCGCCGATCGCCTCACGGTGTGTGAAGTACGCGTCCAAGTACGCTTCGGCCCGGGGACGTTGGGGGACTCGGGCCTGAAGAACGGCCTCCCATCCGGTGGCGGGCAGCCCGGCGAGGCCCAGCCCGTCCGGAGGCCGGGCGGCGGACGGCACGGCATTCCGTACGCCTCCCGTCAGCAGGGTCAGCCAGTGGCCGACGGTGGCGCGCAGTTCGTCACGGCCCACCACCGCGTCGACATGGCCCGCGGCGAGCTGCGCCTCCGCCGTGTAGGCGTACGGATCGGCGTCCGCCGGGCGCACGCGCGAGCCCGCGAACCCGATCTGGGCGCCCGGCAGCGCCAGTACGACATCGGCGCCCGCCCCGAGCGTGGCCCAGCCGCCGCCGGTCGTCGGGTCGCGCACCACCGCAAGCTGCGGCAGTCCCGCCGCCCGGTTCAGAGCGGACTGCCCTGCCACCCGCTGGAGTTGGAGCAGCGCGCGCATCCCTTCCTGCATCCGGCTGCCACCGGTCGCGATCAGCGAGACCACCGGCAGCTCCCGCTCGCGCGCACGGGTGTACGCGGCTTCGAGCAGGTCGCCGGTGCGCTCCCCCAGCGAGCCGCCGAGGAAGCCGAACTCGAAGGAGATCAGCACCACTTCGACCGAGCCGATCCGAGCCGTGCCGCAGACGACCGACTCCGACTCCCCGGTACGTTCCCCGGCGCGGGCACGGGAGGTGTCGTACCCCTCCCAGCCCAGCGGCCCGTCCGGCGCGGACACGCCCTCCGGCGCGGGCAGTTCGGTGAAGGCGCCCTCGTCGACGACAGCGGCGACGGCCTCGCGCGCGCTCGGCCGCTCAGCCATGGAGCGCGCGCTTCATGATCTTGCCCATGTCGTTGCGGGGCAGCGCGTCCAGATAGCGCACGGTGCGCGGCCGCTTGTGCGCGGCGAGCTGCGCCGCCACGTGGTTCGCCAACTCCTCGGCCGACGGCGGCGCTTCGGCGTGGGCGGGAACGATCCAGGCGACGATCCGCTCGCCGAGGTCCGCGTCGGGCTCGCCGGTCACCGCGGCCTCCCGTACTCCGGGATGCTCCAGCAGAACGTTCTCGATCTCCCCCGCGCCGATCTTGTACCCGCCGCTCTTGATCAGGTCGGTGGCCTTGCGGCCGACGATACGGACATAGCCGTCGGGGTCACGGATCGCCATGTCGCCGGTGCGGAACCAGCCGTCGGTGAAGGCGGCTTCGGTGGCGTCGGGCCGGTTCAGATACTCCGTGAAGAGGTTCGGGCCACGGACCTGGATCTCGCCGACCGTCTCGCCGTCGTACGCCTCGAAGGCGACGCCCGACTCGTCCACGAGGCGCAGTTCGACGCCGCCCAGCGGTACCCCGACGGTCCCGGCGCGCGGCTCGCCGTCCGCCCGCACGCTGGTGTTCATCAGGGTCTCCGTCATGCCGTACCGCTCGATGACCCGGCGGCCGGTCGCCGCCGCGATCCGCTCGTGGTCGTGCACGGGGAGCGCGGCGGATCCCGATACCAGCAGCCGCGCCCCGGCCAGCGCCTTGGCGAGCGCCGCGTCGTCGGCGAGCGCCTCGGCGATGCGGTGGTACATCGTCGGTACGCCGAAGAGCATCGTGGCGCCCGACGACAGTTCGCGGGTGACGCCCTCGGTGTCGAACCTGCCCAGATGGCGGACGGATCCGCCGCGGCGAAGCGGGCCGAGGATGCCGAGGATCAGCCCATGGACGTGGAAGAGCGGCAGGGCGTGGACGAGTACGTCGTCGGCGGTCCACTGCCAGGCGTCCTCCAGCGCGTCCAGGGTCGCGGCGATGGCACGGCGCGGTACGACGGCGCCTTTGGGTGGCCCGGTGGTGCCGGAGGTGTAGACGATCAGGGCGGGGGCTTCCGGGGAGAGTTCGGGGAAGGCGTCGTCCCGTGGGTGTTCCGTGGCCGGATCGCCCGCGCCCGCGGCTGCGGTTCCGGCGTCCACGCGTGCCAGGCCGGCCAGCGCGGGCGGAAGGGTCGCGTCCGGTTCCGCGACGACCAGGGTCGGGGCGCTGTCCGCCACGATGTGCGCCAGTTCACGTTCACCGCTCTTGGGGTTGACGGGGACCGCGGGGACCCCGGCCAGCAGCGCGGCCACCACCCCCACGGCCGTGCCGAGCGTGGGGGTGGCCCAGACCGCGATCCGCCGTTCACCGGCGATACGGGCGGCCAGGGAACCGGCCGCGTCCGCCAGTTCGGCATGGGTGAGGGCGCGGTCACCGAACCGGAGTGCGGGGCGTTCCGAACGCGCGGCGAGGGCCGGGAAGAGAGGGGACACGCGTCGTTCTCCTTGGTGTTGACGGGTCTGGCCGGTCAAGGCGGTGGTAGCGGTCAGCCGAAGCCTGGCACCACCAGTACCAGCCAGGCGGCGGCGGGTACCACCGCCACCACGATCCCTCCGTACACCATGAGCTGCCGGAAGAAACGCTCTCGGTCCACATCGGGCGCGGCGGCCAGCACCAGCGCGCCATTGGTGGAGAACGGGCTGACGTCGACGACCGTCGCCGAGATCGCGAGCGCCGTGATCATGCCGATCGCCCCGATCTCGCCCTGGGCGAGGAACGGCACGGCGAGCGGGATGAGCGCGCCCATGATGCCGACGGACGAGGCGAAGGCGGAGATGATCGCGCCGATGTAGCAGAGCAGCAGGGCGGCGAGGAGCGGGATGCCGATGTCCCCGACGGCGTGACCGGCGTAGTCGATCGTGCCCATCTCCTCCATGACACCGACATAGGTGAGGACACCGCAGATGAGCAGTACCGTCGGCCAGGCGATCTCGCTGACGGCCTTCCGGCTGGTGTCCGGCCACACGGCGCTGAGCAGTACGGCGAGGGTGATCGCGGAGAGCCCGGCGTCGAGGTCGAAGCCGAGGACGGCGACGACGAGCGCGACCAGAGCGGCGAGGGTGGCGCCGATGGCGGGGGTGAGCCGGGAACCGCTCGGCTCCTCCTTCGGCTCGTGCTCGTCCTTCCGGGCCTTCCGGCCCTTCTGGTCCTTCTGGTCCTGCTGTGAGCCCTGTTCCGCCGGGCTGGGCTCGCCGCGCCTGCCGGAGAGCTTGAGTCCGCCGAAGAGAACGAAGACGATCCCCGCGATGAGGAGATTCGCGACGAGCGAGCCGAGGAACAGGGTGAGTTCGCTGCCCGGCAGGTTCTCCCGCTCCACGATGCCGTTGACGATCGAACCGTAGATGCTGATGGGCGAGAAGCCGCCGCCCTGGGCACCGTGCACGACCATGGCACCCATCAGCAGGGGGCTGATCCCGTACCGCGCGGCGAAGCTGAGCGCGATCGGCGCGACGATCGCGACGGCCGCCGGGGAGACCGCCCCGATGGCGGTCAGCGCGCCGGTGATCGCGAACATCACCCAGGGGATCAGCGCGATCCGGCCGCGGACCAGCCGTATCGCGGCATGGACCAGCCAGTCGGTGGTGCCGTTGGCGCGGGCGATCGCGAAGAGATACGTGACGCCGACGAGCACCACGAACAGATCGCCGGGGAAGCCCGCGAAGACGCCGTCGGCGTCGAGACCGGCGACCAGTCCCCCGACGCCGAACGCGGCGGCGAAGGCGAGGGCGCCCATATTGATCGAGCGGGTGGTGGCGATCACGAAGACCACCGCGAGTACGAGGATGGAGATCAGTTCGGCGGACATGGCGCGGGCTCCCGTCCCTGGGTCCCTGTGACAGAGGGGAATTGGCCGACTGGCTGACTGGACGACTGGCCAAGTGGCTGGACCACATTGACGGCCGGCCGGGGCGAGCGTCAAGGGATCTGGCAGGAATTGGCTCAGCCACTTGGCCGCCCGGTGTTAGGCTGACGCGCACAGGATCGGGAGATAGTGGGCAGGGATGGGGGGTCCGGATGTCCGACGCACTGCGGCCGATGGCCCGGCCACGTTTGTACGAGCAGGTCCTCGACCGGCTGCGCAGCTATGTCAGCGAGGGCGACCTCGGCGCGGGCGACCGGCTGCCCCCCGAGCGGGAGTTGGCCCAGCGCCTGGGGGTGAGCCGCGCTTCCGTCAAGCAGGCGATCGTCGTCCTGGAGGTCCAGGGTCTGGTCGAGGTGCGGCACGGCGGCGGCACCTATCTGACCCGGTCCGGCCTGGATCCCGAGCCCGTCGAGCGACTGGTGGAGCGCAAGCGTCGGCTGCCCGATGTTCTGGAGGCGCGCGAGGCTCTGGAGACCAAGCTCGCCGAGCTGGCAGCGGAGCGGCGCACCGCACTGGATCTGGCGGCGCTGCACGACGCGCTGCACCAGATGTCCGACGAGATCGAGGCGGGCGGCTACGGAGTGGAGGGCGACCGGCTCTTCCACACCGCGGTGACCGCCGCCGCGCACAGCGGTCTGCTCGCCGAGTTCATGCACTCCATCACGGCGCAGATCGCCGAGAGCCGCAATGAGTCCCTGCGTCAGCCCGGCCGCCCCAAGCGGTCGTTGGCCCAGCATCGCGCCATTCTCGAAGCGATCGAGAGCGGCCGGGGCAAGGCGGCGGCGGCCGCGATGCGGCGGCATGTGCGGACCGTGGCCAAGGTGCGCCTGCTGGAGTGGAATCCGGACGAGAGCGCCTGACGCCTCCGGACAGGCACCGAAACCGGCCCTCCCGCCCGACCGGGAGGAACCGGCTACGCTCACACCGTGACCGCCACCTGGGATCCCGCGACAACGGGCGTACTACGGCTGCCCTCGGGCCGGCTCGTCCGGGGCCGGGGACTGCGCCGCCCGCTCCCCGCAGGTCCGGCGCCCGCCTTCGCGCTGTATCTGCTGGGCCATGAACCACCGCCCGTCGCCTGGGAATCCCGCTGGCTCCGCTGGCCCGACTTCCGGCTGCCGTCCGACCGCGCGGCAGCCGCCACCGCGCTGCGCGAGACATGGGAGCGCGCCGAGTCGGAGCGCGTCGAAGTGGCCTGCGGGGGCGGAATCGGCCGGACCGGCACGGCGCTGGCCTGCCTCGCCGTACTGGACGGGGTGCCCCGGGGCGAGGCGGTCGCCTACGTCCGGGAGCACTACGCCCGGCGCGCCGTCGAGACCCCCTGGCAACGCCGGTTCGCCGCCCGCTTCTCCTGAACCACTACGCCCCCGCACTCCCTGTACCGCCCGCACCCCCTACCGTCCACGTCCGGTCGGCCACTGGTCCATACCAAAGCCTTGACAGGGCGTTGGTTCACTTCTTAAATCGTCCAGCAAGCGCTTCCTGCTGTCATGTGCGCGACATCCCCCACATTCCATGCGCCTCCGTTCACCGGACGGGCGCAGGAAGGATCGTCACGATGACCATGCTCAAGACCCGTACGGCGCGCGGCCCGTTCCGCCTGCTCGTACTGCTCGCCCTCATGCTGGGGCTGGCCGCGGTGCCCGGCGTCGGACGCGCGCAGACACCTGCCGCCCCCGCGTTCAAGGTGCTCGCCTTCTACAACGGCACCTGGGACGCCGCCCACATCAGTTTCGTCCATGAAGCGAACGAGTGGTTCCCCAGGACCGCCGCCGCCAACAACTTCTCCTACGAGTCGACCAACAACTGGAACCGTCTGACCAGCGCCACCCTCCGGGACTACCAAGTGGTGCTGTTCCTGGACGACTTGCCGCAGACGGCGGCTCAACGCTCCGGGTTCGAGCAGTACATGCGGGCCGGTGGAGCCTGGATGGGCTTCCATGTCTCCGCGTTCACCACCGAGGCACAGAAGTGGCCCTGGTACCACAACGAGTTCCTGGGCAGTGGTGGGTTCAAGTCCAACACCTGGGGCCCGACCACCGCCGTGCTGCGGACCGAGAACCGGACCCATCCCTCGACCACCCGGCTCCCCGCGACGTTCACCTCGGCCGTGAGCGAGTGGTACAGCTGGGCGAACGACCTCAGGAAGAACCCCGCCATCAATATCCTGGCCTCGGTCGATCCGGTCAGCTTCCCGCTGGGTACGGACCCCAACCAGTCCTGGTACAGCGGGTATTACCCGATCGTGTGGACCAACAAGAACTACCGGATGCTGTACGCCAACTTCGGCCACAACGCCATGGACTACGGATCGAACACCACACTGTCGTGGACGTTCGGCAACGAGGTCCAGAACCGGTTCGTCATCGACGGACTGAAGTGGCTCGGCGGTGTGACGGCCGCGGCTCCCACGAGCTTGGCCGACACGGCCGCCACGGGCGCGGCGGCCGCGCGGTAGTCCCTGTCCGGCGCGGGTCCGCACGGCCGTCCGGCGGGTTGGCGCCGGACGGCCGTGCGGCGCGAACCCCGGTCAGTTGAGGGTGTCGGGGTCCGGGCCGATGCGCAGACCACGGTCGAGCGTGGCGAGCGCGGCCATGTCACCGGCCGAGAGCTCGAAGTCGAAGACGTCGATGTTCTCGCGGATCCGCGCGGGCGTCACGGACTTGGGGATGACGATGTTCCCGAGCTGAAGGTGCCAGCGCAGCACCACCTGGGCGGGCGTCTTCTCATGCCGTCCCGCGATCTCGGTGAGTGCCTGCTCCTGGAGCAGCGCGCCCTGCGCCAGCGGGCTCCATGCCTCGGTCGCGATGCCGTGCTGGGCATGGAAGTCCCGCAGTTCCTCCTGCTGGAGACCGGGGTGCAGCTCGATCTGGTTGACGGCCGGGACGATTCCCGTCTCGTCCAGCAGGCGCTGGAGGTGGGCGGGCTGGAAGTTGGACACTCCGATGGAGCGTGTCCTGCCGTCGGCGAGCAGCTTCTCCAGCGCTCGCCAGGTGTCGAGGTAGCGGTCGCGCGCCGGGGTGGGCCAGTGGATGAGATACAGATCCACCCGGTCGAGGCCGAGCCTGGCGAGGCTCGCGTCGAACGCGGCGAGCGTCGTGTCGTACCCCTGGTCGTCGTTCCAGAGCTTGGTGGTGATGAACAGCTCTTCGCGGGGCAGGCCCGAGGAGGCGATGGCGCGGCCGACGCCGTCCTCGTTGCCGTACACGGCGGCGGTGTCGATGCTGCGGTAGCCCGCCTCCAGCGCGGTGCGGACCGCGCCGGTGGTCTCCTCGTCGCCGACCTGGAAGACACCGAAGCCGAGCTGCGGAATCCGGACGCCGTTGTTGAGTACGACGTTGGGGACGGAGTTCATGGTGGTCCTTTTCTTCGCGGGTTTCACAGTGGGGGGAATGGGCGCGGATCTGCGGTGGGGGAAGCAGGGGCACACCGGCTTCCAACGTAACGACGTCTCCGGCGCCGCGCGCTGCGGCGATCCGCCGCCCGGGACGGAAGAGCCGGGTCAGCGCGCCGCGGTGGCCCGCTGGGGCCGCCGGGTGGCCGCCGTCTCGGCGACCGCCTGTCCGTCGGCGGGCGTACGGCGCTCCAGGGCGCTGGAGACGACCGCGAGGACGAGCGCGGAGCCGGCCAGCGCGGCACCGACCCAGTTCGGCGCCGTGTACCCGAGCCCGGCGGCGATGACGATGCCGCCGAGCCAGGCGGCCAGCGCGTTGCCGAGATTGAAGGCGCCGATATTGACGGCGGAGGCCAGGGTGGGCGCGGCGGACGCCTGGTCGAGGACCCGCTTCTGGAGCGGCGGTACGGTCGCGAAGCCCAGGGCACCGATCAGGGTGAGGGTGACGGCCGCCGCCACCTTGTTGTGCGCGGTGAAGCTGAAGAGCGCCAGCACCACGGCGAGCGAGCCCAGGGAGACGTACAGCAGCGGCATCAGCCGGCGGTCGGCGAACCTGCCGCCGATCAGATTGCCGGCGACCATACCAAGGCCGAAGAGGACCAGCAGCCAGGTCACCGAGGAGTCGGCGAAGCCCGCGGTCTCGGTCATCATCGGCGTGATGTAGGTGATCGCGGCGAAGACACCGCCGAAGCCGAGCACGGTCATCGCCATGGCGAGCAGCACCTGCGCGTTGCGGAAGGCGGCGAGCTCATGCCGTATCCGTACGCCCTCGGGCCGCGGCTGTTCCGGTACGAGCTTGGCGATGCCCGCGAGGCCCAGGACTCCGAGTCCGGCGACCACGAGGAAGGTGGCCCGCCAGCCGGCGCTCTGGCCGAGGAAGGTACCGAACGGTACGCCGACGACATTGGCGACGGTCAGCCCGGTGAACATCATGGCGATGGCGCCGGCCTTCTTCTCCGGGGCGACCAGACCGGCGGCGACGACGGAGCCGATCCCGAAGAAGGCGCCGTGGGCGAGCGAGGCGACGACGCGCCCGGTGAGCATGAGTCCGAAGCTCGGGGCGAGCGCGGAGAGCACATTGCCCACCACGAACAGCCCCATCAGCAGCATCAGCATCCGCTTGCGGGGGATCCGGGTGCCGAGGACGGTCATCAGCGGGGCGCCCAGTACGACTCCCAGGGCATAGCCGGTGACCAGCAGTCCGGCGGTCGGGATGGTGACGCCGTAGTCGGCGGCCACCTCGGGGAGCAGCCCCATGATCACGAATTCGGTGGTGCCGATCCCGAATGCCCCGATGGCCAGGGCGAGGAGGGCGAGTGGCATGGGTATGACCTTCCAGAACGATTGCGCGAGCGCCTTACAAGCGAAGACAATACTTGCAGACGCCGATTACTTGCAAGCGCGCTATATTGCAGAAGTGTCCTATCCTGGGGTACGGGACCTCGTCCCGCCGCCGCGCCCGCCCTCATCTCCCGCAGGAGGAAGCCATGACCGCCACGGACACCGCGCTCACCGGGCTCGCCCAGGGCTGGTGCGCCCTCTCGCTGCTGCACGGCAGGATCGAGGGGCATATCGAGCGCGCGCTCCAGGCCGGGCACGGCCTCAGCGTCCGTGAGTACTCCCTGCTCGATGTCCTCAGCCGTCAGCACGACGGTGAGGGCGGCCATCTCCAGATGAAGCAGGTGGCCGACGCGGTGGTCCTCAGCCAGAGCGCCACGACCCGGCTGGTCAGCCGGCTGGAGGACCGCGGGCTGCTCACCCGCTATCTCTGCCCGACCGACCGTCGGGGGATCTACACCAACGTCAGCGAGGCGGGGCTGCGGCTGCTCGCCGAGGCGCGCCCCACCAACGACACGGCGCTGCGGGAGGCGCTCGACGAGGCGGCGAAGGTCCCCGAGCTGGCCGCCCTGGTCAGGACCGTGGAGTCACCCGGCTCCGCCGCCTGACCCGCCCGTCGCTCCTGGCTCGTCCCGCACCACACGGAAGAGCCGGACGGAAACCCTGTTCGGGGCTTCCCTCCGGCTCTTCTCAGACGGGTCCGCTCTTCTCACACAGGTCCGTACATCCCGCACAGCCCCCGCACGCGCGTCATGCGCGCGGATCACGGGTGAGCCGTACGGCGTCAGCTCTTCTTCGCGGAACGCCGGGCGCCGTAGCGGCGCTCGAACCGCTCCACCCGGCCGGTGGTGTCGAACACGCGCCCGGTGCCGGTGTAGAAGGGGTGGCTCGCGGAGGAGACCTCCACGTCGATGACGGGGTAGGTGTTGCCGTCCTCCCACTCCACACGCTGCGTCGAGTCCGCGGTCGAGCGCGTCAGGAACGCGGTGCCCGCCGCGCGGTCCCGGAAGACGACCGGACGGGAGACGGGGTGGATACGAGGCTTCATAGGAACTCCCTCCTCATGATGGATATCGTTTCCATCAGGTGGTACATGGGGGTAACGCGACGGTTCCCTCCGGCATTCCCGCCATGTCCCGGACGCCGGAACAGGGGACACTGGGCGTGACGGGCCTCCCGCGGCCCGCCGAGGAATGCGCTCGCGGCCCGCCGGGTTCCCTGTCCGGCACGGGCGGGCGTCCGGGCCGACGACCGCCGGGGACGGCTCCGGTGGCGGAGTGCGGAGAACAGGAAGTGGGCGGCACCCATGGGTGAGTTGATCCTGGTACGGCACGGAGAGACCGCCTGGTCCCTGTCCGGGCAGCACACCAGCCACACCGATCTGCCGATGACCGAGCGCGGCGAGAGCGAGGCCCGTTCCCTGGCGCCCCTTCTCGCCGACCGCAGGATCGGCCTCACCCTCGTCAGTCCGATGGCGCGCGCCCGGCGCACCGCGGAACTGGCCGGTCTCGACGGGCTGCGCGCCACGCCGGATCTGCGCGAGTGGGACTACGGCGGCTACGAGGGCATCACCACGGCCGAGATCAGCCGCACGCGCCCCGGCTGGGACCTGTGGACCGACGGCACCGTCCCCGGCTCCGACGGCCGGCCCGGGGAGAGCCCCGCGGACGTCGGGCACCGCGCCGACCGGGTGCTCACCGAGGCGCTGGAGGGGCTGCGGTCGGGCGACGATGTCGCGCTCGTCTCGCACGGCCACTTCCTGCGGGTGCTCACCGCGCGTTATCTCGGGCTGGCCCCGGCCGCGGGAGCGCTGTTCCAGCTCGCCACCGGGACCGTCTCCCGCCTCGGGACGGAGCATGACCGGCCGGTGATCACCGCGTGGAACCTCGCCCTCCCCGAGAGCGTGCGGCGCGCCGCACGGGAGAAGGAGAACGCGGCCTGACCGGCGCGCCGGTGGTCGCGGGCCTCAGATCTGTCCGAGGTCGGCGGAGAGCCAGTGCTCGGGCCGCATCCGGATGATGACCTGTTCGCCGTGCTCGGACCAGGCGAAGTCGACATACGCGGTGACCTTGTCCGCGGCGACATAACGGGACGCCATCTCATGGAGCGCCTCGCGGGTGGCGGGCTCGGTCGAGGTCACGGAACCCTCGACCGAGACATATCGGACCGTGGGATCGACGCGCTCGACCATCAGGGTGAAGCGGCCCGCCTCCGCGATGAGCCGGCCCTTGCGCGAGTCCCGTCCGGTCATGATCCAGATGTCTCCGCCCGGCCGGTACTGGTACCAGATCGGCACCGTGAGCGGAGCCCGCCCCTTCGCCGCCTCCACGGCGAGCGCGGCGATACGCGGCTCGGCCAGGAACAGTTCGCGCTCTTCTCGGGTCAGTGCCACCGAAACCTCTCCGTCCCTCCGACCGGCCCCACCGCTTCCGTCGCGCGGCGGTCGTCCGGCACGGTCAAGCCCTCCCCCGTTTCGCCGGAGGGGTAACGGCAAGGGCGCCGGTCCGGCGGAAAGAATCTCCACCGGGCCGGCGCCCTCTTGCTCCGCACCGACCTCCGGGGCCTTCTCAGACCCCTGGGGACGGCTCTGTGTTACGAGGGGAGGATGTTCTCCGCCTGCGGGCCCTTCTGGCCCTGGGTGACCTCGAAGGTGACCTTCTGGCCCTCCTGGAGCTCACGGAAGCCCTGGGTGGCGATGTTCGAGTAGTGCGCGAACACGTCGGGACCGCCACCGTCCTGAGCGATGAAGCCGAAGCCCTTTTCCGAGTTGAACCACTTCACTGTGCCACTGGCCATGATGAGTCTCCGTTTCAAGGGACGCAAAGATTCCCGCACCGTACGGGAACCGGAGGTGATCGCCTTGGTCCGCAGAGACGCTGAACAGCACAAACGCCCGTGACGGCACGTCACGGGCGAGCGGTACTTCGGAACCACGACAGCTGATCAAGACGCTACAGGGCGCGAAGCGATACAGCCACAGAAACGACCAACTCTTGCGTCTGTGCCGCGCAATCGGAGCGCGAACGGCCCACGATCACCCGTTCGCCAGCAGGGCGGGGAGCGCGGACGCTACCAGCGGGGGTGGATCGAGGCGCGCAGCCGGCGGTCGTACAACTCCTGGACCGCCTCCAGGGTCGACGGTGACAATGGCGGGAGGGCCGCCGCGGCGCTGTTGGCGCGTGCCTGTTCGACGGAGCGGGCACCCGGGATGACGCTGCTGACGCCGGGCTGCTGAATGATCCAGCGCAGCGCGGTCGCGGCGGGGGTCGCGCCCTCGGGGGCCAGCCCGGCGAACTCCGCCGCGGCGGCCAGCCCCGTCCCGTACTCGATGCCGGAGAAGGTCTCGCCCTGGTCGAAGGCCTCGCCGTGCCGGTTGTACGTGCGGTGGTCGTTGGCGGCGAAGACCGTGTCCGCGGTGTACTTCCCGGTCAGCAGGCCGGAGGCGAGGGGCACGCGCGCGATGATGCCGACCCCCGCCGCGAGGGCGGCGGGCAGTACCTCCTCCAGCGGCTTGAGCCGGAAGGGGTTGAGGATGATCTGAACGCTCGCCACACCCGGGCGGGCGAGGGCGGCGAGCGCCTCGGCGCAGGTCTCGACGCTCACGGCGTAGGCGGCGATCCGCTCCTCGGCCACCAGGGTGTCGAGCGCGTCGAAGACCTCGTCGGACGTGTAGACGGGCGTGGGCGGGCAGTGCAGCTGTACGAGATCGAGGGTGTCCACGCCGAGATTGGCCCGTGAGCGGTCGTTCCAGGCGCGGAAGTTGTCCAGAACGTAGTTCTCCGGGACCTGGTCGGCCCGTCGCCCCATCTTCGTCGCGACGAACACCCCGGCGTCCGGGCGGCCCTTCAGATAGCGGCCGATGAGCTGCTCGCTGCGGCCGTCGCCGTACACATCCGCCGTGTCGAAGAAGGTGACGCCCGATTCCACGGCCGCGTCGAGGACGGCGAAGGCGTCCGATTCGGCCACCTCACCCCAGTCGGCACCCAACTGCCAGGTCCCCAGCCCCACAACGGATACGTTCCGTCCCGTTTTGCCCAGTTCTCGCTGCTCCATACGGATCATGTTACGGCGTCGGCGGCGGGAGATTAATTTTGCGGATCGTGCACTTTTGCATACGCTGCAATATGTGAGAAGTGAGGGTGCGGTGCTGGGGCTCCGCGAGCGGAAGAAGCGGGCCACGCGTGCGGCGCTGGCGGAGGCGGCGGTGCGGCTGGCCGCCGAGCACGGCGCGGAGAATGTCACCGTCGAGGCGATCAGCGAGGCTGCGGGGGTCTCGCCGCGTACGTTCTTCAACTACTTCGACAGTCACGACGACGCGTTCGTCATGATCGACCGGGGCATCGGGGAGCGGGTGCGGCAGGCGCTGCGCGAGACACCGCGCTCGGTGCCCGCGCTCGACGCGGTCCGCGAGGCGCTCGCGACCGAACTGGCCGATGTGGAGGAGCGGCAGGAGATCTGGGAGCTGCGGGCCACGGTGTTGCAGCGATCCCCCCATCTGCTGGTCCGCGGTATGGGCGCGCACATGGCCGAGGAGCTCGAACTGGCCGAAGCCATCGCGGAACGGCTCGGCGCGCCGGCGTTCCGTACGGCCGAGGGCGCGCGGGAATCCGGTGAACCCGGGCCCTGCGCGCATGTCCCGGACACCTCCGCGCTCGGGCTCTACCCACGGCTGCTCGCCGCCGTCGCCACGACGGCCGTACGGGTCTCTGTCGAGCACTGGTGCGCGCAGGGCCCGGAGGTCACCTTCCCGGACGTCTTCCGGCTCGTCTTCGCCCAGCTGGCCGCCGGCCTGCCGGAGCCCCCGGCCGACGGCTGACGGCCCGCTCCTCCACCGCTTCCACCCACGCATCGACCATGGACTTGAAGAAGGACACCTTGAGTGCAATAGAGGCGCCCGAACAGGCGCCGACCTCCATGACCAACCGGCAGATACTCCAGGCCATGTCGGGGCTGATGGCGGGCATGTTCGTCGCCATCCTCGCCAGCACGGTGGTGGCCAACGCCCTGCCCCGGATCATCGCCGACCTCGACGGCAGTCAGTCGTCGTACACCTGGGTCGTCACCTCCGAACTGCTCGCCATGACGGCGACCGTGCCCCTCTGGGGCAAGCTGTCGGACCTCTACAACAAGAAGCTGCTGCTTCAGCTGTCGCTCGCCATGTTCGTGATCGGGTCGCTGCTGGCCGGCTTCTCCCAGGGCGTCGGCCTGCTCATCTTCAGCCGCGTCATCCAGGGCATCGGCGCCGGCGGTCTGACCGCGCTCGCGCAGATCGTCATGGCCGCGGTCATTCCGCCCCGGCGGCTGGGCAAGTACTCCGGCATCTTCGGCGCCGTCTTCGCCGTCGGTACGGTCGCCGGGCCGCTGATCGGCGGCGTGCTGGTGGACACCTCGTGGCTGGGCTGGCGCTGGTGCTTCTTCATCGGCGTGCCGTTCGCGCTGGCCGCGATCCTGATGCTCCAGCGCACGCTGCGGCTGCCCACGATCCGGCGCGAGGTGAAGATCGACTACCTGGGCGCGTTCCTGATAGTGGCGGGCGTCTCCGCGCTGCTGATCTGGACCTCCCTGGCGGGCAACCAGTTCGACTGGGCGTCCTGGCAGACCTTCGCCCTGACCGCCACGGGTGTGGTGCTGCTGGTGGCCGCGGTCTTCGTGGAGGCCCGGGTCCCCGAGCCGATCATTCCGCTGGACATCTTCCGCAACCGCACGGTCGCCCTGACCACGATCGCCAGCCTACTGGTCGGTGTGGCCATGTTCGGCGGCACCGTCTTCCTCTCGCAGTACTTCCAGATCTCGCTCGGCAAGACCCCGACCGTCGCCGGTCTGATGGGCCTGCCGATGATCCTCGGTCTGCTGGTCTCCTCCACCGTCGCCGGCCAGATCATCAGCGCCACCGGCAAGTGGAAGGTCTATCTGATCGCGGGCGGCGTGATCATGACGGCCGGTCTGGGCCTGCTGGCCACCATCAGCGCCGACACCGGCTTCGGGCTGCTCAGCCTCTACATGGCGGTACTCGGTATCGGCGTCGGCCTGCTGATGCAGAACCTGGTGCTGGCGGCGCAGAACGACGTACCGGCGGCCGAACTGGGCGCGGCCACATCCGTCCTGTCGTTCTTCCGCAGCATGGGCGGAACGATCGGTACGAGCGTCCTCGGCGCGGTGCTCGCCAACCGGGTGGCGGCCGAGATGACCAAGAGCCTGGGCGAGTCCGGCCAGGGGGCGTCCGGCGGCGCGGGCCACGGCGCCGTGCCCGACGTGTCGAAGCTGCCCGACGCCATGCGGGAGATCGTGCAGCACGCCTACGGTGTGGCCACGGCGGAACTCTTCCTCGTCGCGGCGCCGTTCGCCGCGCTGGCGCTCGTCGCGGTGGTCTTCATCAAGGAGAAGCCGCTCAAGACCACGAGCGGCATGGAGCGGCTCGCAGAGGAGAGCAAGCAGGCGGAGGGTTCCACGTCGGCTCCGCCCTCCCCGGTCGGCTGATCCCCGGGTCCTGCCGTACGGCATGACGTCACGGCCCCGGCCGCGCCCATTCGGGTGCGACCGGGGCCGTACGCGTAGGCGGGCGGGCCGTACGCGGAGTGGTCAGTGGTCGTCCCAGTGACCGTCGTGCTCGGCGTGGCGGTGTCCGTCGTGCACATAGTCCACATGGTCGCCATGAGGCACTGCCACATGCCCGCACCCTTCCCCGTGCTGGTGTGCGTGACCACTGTGCGGGGCGTGGGCCGCGGGCTCGCATTCGTCCACATGGTCGTCGTGCACCGCGTGCACATGGCCGTCGTGTGCGTAGTCCACATGCCCGTCGTGCGGGAACGACACATGGCCGCAGCCCGTGCCGTGCCGGTGCGTGTGGTTCGAGTGGGGGGCGTGCGCAGTGGTCATGGCTCTCTCCAGTTCGTTCGCGGAAGGCCGGCCGTCCCTGGTCCCGTCGGCGACGCCGGCCCGATGCCGCCTCGCCAACGAGCCGAACGCCGGGCACGTCACTGTCCGTGCGGTCATCGGACGGGGGCGGTATTGGTAACGGTGTTCATTTGCATGTAGCGTTCGACGGCGTCACGTCCGTGCTCCGCGCACTCAGGAGGTTCGCCATGGCCGTACCCAAACGGAAGATGTCCCGCAGCAACACCCGTCACCGCCGGGCCCAGTGGAAAGGCGTCACGCCGCCCCTGGTGCCTGTCACCCTCGACGGTACGTCCCATCTCGTACCCCAGCGACTCGTCAAGGCGTACGAGCGCGGCCTGCTGACCCCGGAGGGCTGAGCCGTGCGCGTAGCGTTCGTCGGCAAGGGCGGCAGCGGCAAGACCACGCTGTCGGCCCTGTTCGCCCGGCAGTTAGCCGCGGAGGGGGCGCCCGTGGTCGCCATCGACGCGGACATCAACCAGCATCTGGCCGAGGCTCTCTCCCCCGGGGAGGGAGAGAGCCACACCGCGCCACCCCTCAGCTCGCGCACCGGCGAGATCAAGGACTGGCTGCGCGGGGACAATCCGCGGATCGCCTCACGCGAAGAGATGATCAAGACCACTCCGCCGGGACGCGGTTCGCGGCTGCTGCGACTGCTCGGTGAGGACCCGGTGCACGGCCACCACGCGCGTCCGGTGGGCGGGGTGCCGCTGATGGTGACCGGGGTGTTCGACGACAGTGACCTCGGGGTGGCCTGCTACCACTCCAAGCTCGGCGCCGTCGAGCTGTATCTGAACCATCTGGTCGACGGGCCCGGCGAGTATGTCGTCGTGGATATGACCGCCGGCGCGGACGCGTTCGCCTCCGGTCTGTTCACCCGGTTCGATCTGACGTTCCTGGTCGCCGAGCCCACGCGCAAGGGCGTCTCCGTCTACCGCCAGTACCGCGATCACGCACGGGAGTTCGGGATCGCACTCGCCGTGGTCGGCAACAAGGTCACGGGCGAGGACGATCTCCTCTTCCTCAAGGAGCATGTCGGGGACGACCTGATCGCCTACTGCGAGCAGTCCCCCTGGGTACGGGCACAGGAACAGGGCCGTACGGGAGGCGGGCTCGAACCGCACAACGCGCACACCCTGCGCCAGCTGCGCGCCGCCGTCGACGCGCGTCCCAAGGACTGGGAGGCGTTCCAGCGCCACGCCGTGGAGTTCCATCTGCGCAACGCGCGCGCGTGGGCCGACCGGGCCACCGGGAGCGAACTCGCGCTCCAGGTCGACCCGGACTTCCGGCACGGCCCGGACGCCCCGGGCCTTGGCTGACACGTCCCGCCCGGCTTCCGCCGCGCCGTCCCCTCCCTCACCGGGCCGCTGTGCCCCCATGCGACAGGACACACACTCATGTCACTCGATGTCTCCCCCACGCTGCTCGCCGACGCCGAGAACGGCCAGGTCCGCGAAGAGGACTTCGTGGACACCGTCCGGACCTCCCTGCCGTACGCGTACCACCTCATCGCCGGTCTGGTCGGTGAACTGCGCGCCGGTGACGCCGTGTTCGCCGACAACCAGACACCGCCGCCCTCCGAGCGCGAGCGCGGCCAGCTGCTGCGCGCTCTCGCCAGCGACGCCATCCGCTCCAGCCTGGAGCGGCACTTCGGCGTCACCCTGGCGTTCATGAACTGCCACCGGGTGGCGGTCTTCCGTCCGGAGGACCAGG
The DNA here is from genome assembly GCF_044741565.1 of Streptomyces sp. NPDC088147. NCBI lineage: Bacteria > Bacillati > Actinomycetota > Actinomycetes > Kitasatosporales > Streptomycetaceae > Streptomyces > Streptomyces sp. NPDC088147. Next base: position 329,899 of record NZ_JBIUSY010000008.1, read on the forward strand.
GTGGTGCGACGCACACCCGGTTCACCTCGGTGCGCTCGCAGATCCTCAACCAGTCGCCGGAGTTCCGGGACTGCTGAGCGAGCCGCGGGCGACCGCCGGGCGATGACGGAGCGGGGCGGTGGGGCCGGGAGCCCCGCCGCCCCGCTCTCCGCCACCGGGGGTTCAGACGCCGTGCGGGCGCATCGTCGCACCGGCGGCGGTGCCGGCGCCACGGCCGTGCAGCACCAGGGCGCGGGCGAGGAAGCCGAGCGCGGCCGTGCAGACCAGGGTCCGCACGATGTTGCTCGTCTCCCACGTGCCCTTGAACTTCTCGACGATCGAGAAGTCCGTGATCTTGGCCGGGTCACCGGCGGCGGCAAGCTCGTTGTTGAGCGGGATGTTCACGCTGAACGTGATCATCAGGGCCACCAGGTAGAGCGCCGCCGCCGCGCCGATCCAGAGCGCGGCGCCCCGCCTGCCCTGGCGGTGCTCCAGGAACGCCGCGACCGCCGCGGCCAGCAGCGCTCCGACGAAGATCATGCCGAAGAGCCCGTTGCCGTCGATCAGGGCGTTGAAGTTCTGCATCGCGTCGACGTAGGTACGGTCGTCGGTCTTGGCCAGCCCCGGCATCACCGAGATGTCGTACGCGAAGAACAGACCCGCCATCAGCCCCATCGTGATGGTGGCGATCATCAGCAGCGGCCCCACCGCCCTGCTCCGGCGCACGGGCGCCGCCGCGGGGGCGGGCGGATAGGCGGCGTAGGGGTTCGGGGTTCCGGTCGGGTTGAAGCTCATGGGACTTCCTTGTCTGGTGGTCGAAGCCGTCCGATACGAGGTGATCCGGCAACCGCCACGGTGTCGTCGCCAACGCCGCCGCCGACATGTGACACGGCTTTCTCACGTACTGCGTCAGGGGACCAGTCAAGTACAGCGCGGTGAGACGGGACATAGCCACGAAGCTCAGGTCCATGTTCCAGCGTCCAAGGGGGCGGACAGCTCACCGGCCGGCCGATCAGGGGCGGGACGCGGCCAGCGGACGGTCGCGCCGTACGCCCACGCCCAGGTTCTGGTGGATCTCCATCGTGGCGGTGGAGCGGTTGAGGGTGATGTAGTGCAGTCCGGGGGCGCCTTCGGCCAGCAGCCGTTCGGCCATGACCGTGGCGTACTCGACACCGATGCGATGCCCGTCCTGCGGCCGGTCGCGGGCCGCTTCGAGCCGCTGGGCCAGCGCGTCGGGGAAGCGGGCGTCGCTGAGTTCGGCGAAGCGGCGGATCTGCCGTGCGTCGGTGGCCGGCATGATCTCGGGGACGATCGGGGTCGTACAGCCCGCGGCCTCGATCCGGTCGCGGAGCCGCAGATAGTCCTCGACGTCGAAGAACATCTGCGTGATCGCGTAGTCGGCGCCCGCCCGGCACTTGGCGACGAAGTGGCGGATGTCGCTGTCCCAGTCGGGCGAACGCGGATGGCGCTCGGGGAAGGCGGCCACTCCGACGGTGAAGTCGCCCAGTTCCCTGATGAGGCCGACGAGTTCACCGGCCTGGGCGAATCCCTCCGGGTGACGGACCCATTCACCGCGCGGGTCGCCCGGCGGGTCGCCGCGCAGCGCGAGCACGTCCCGGATACCGGCGTCCGCGTACTGGCCGATGATGTGGCGCAGTTCGGCGACCGAGTGGCCGACCGCGGTGAGATGGGCGACCGGGCGCAGCGTGGTCTCGGCGGCGATGCGCTTGGTGACCTCGATCGTCCGGTCGCGCGAGGAGCCGCCGGCGCCGTAGGTCACGGAGACGAAGGACGGCGCGAGCGCCTCGATCCGGCGGATCGCGTTCCACAGCGTGCGCTCCCCGGCGGGCGTCTTGGGCGGGAAGAACTCGAAGGAGTACGAGCGCTGCCCGTCGGCCATCAGGGCACGTGGCCCCGGCCTGGGGTGCTGTGGGAGGTCCGCGGTCTCTGCCGCCATAAGGAGGAGTCCTTCCTGGAGTCGCTCGGTGCGTGGACGAATACGGTGCGCACACAGTAGCCGCGATGCGCGCCGCTCCCCCGCCATGACCACGGATTGATCACCCACTGATCACCGGGAGGACGCTTCCGCCGCAACGCCCCTGCTCCCGTGCGGAGTTCAGGGCCTGGCGAGGGCGTCCCCGGCACGTCGCAGGCACTCCTCCAGAAAGGCCAGCGCCCGCAGATGGTAGGTACGGGCCGCGCGGCCGATGCTGATGTTGTGCCCGGCGCCGGAGAGCCGCTCCACCGCGACGAGCGGCGCGGCGGTGAGCAGTCCCGTCATCGCCGTCAGCGCCTCGTCGTGCAGTTCCCACCAGAGTTCGTGCTCCGCGAAGGTCAGTCTGACCGGGCTGGTGATATGGCCGGCCAGCCGCGGGTACTGGACGGGCCAGGTCGCCGTCTGGGCCGCCTCGCGCGCCGGTACGGCCCTCAGCAGGGAGCGGCTCGCCCGGAACGTGCCGGGTGAATACAGGTGCAGCGGACCCCAGTTGAGCCGGGACGCGCCACCGCCGAGGGTATCGGGGAAGTGCCGCGCTTCGGGCGCGTACCGCCAGCCGCATCCGTTGACGTCGAGACCGATGAGTGCGCTGCCCGCGTCCTGCGCGGCCATGTGCAGCGCCACCTTGCCGCCGTCGGAGTGGGCCACGACGAAGAAGCCGGAGCCGGTCGGCCGGTCCCGGGCGAAGTCCGCCAGCGCCCGGTTCAGGGTGGTCGCCTGTTCGCCGAGGGGCTGTCCGTCCGGCAGCGGGCCGGCGGAGGTGCCGTAGCCCGGCCGGTCCAGGGCGAGCACCGTATGACCGAGCCGGGCGCCCAGGCGGAGCAGGGAGTCGGCCGGGTCGGTCAGCCCGTTGAAGTAGTCGGCGCACATGCCACGGCCGTGGATGGCGACGATCACGGAGCGGGGCTCCGCGACGCCGTCCGGCTCGGCGATCAGGCCGGACAGCGGTATGCCGCCCGCGTCGAGGGTCACGGCACGGACGGCGGGTGCCGGAGAGGACGCGACGGCGGGACGGGAGACGGGAAGAGGGGCGGGGACGGGAGTGGGGACGAGGGCGGGAGTGGGAGCGGGGACGGGGGCGGGCGTGGGGACGGGGGCGGATACGGGAGCGGTCATGGCAGGCGGTTCTCCTGGGCGGCGGGGGCGGGCCGGTCGGGGCCGTTCAGTGGGACCGGCCCGCGGGGCGGGTCCTGGCGCGGTCCAGGCGGTCGACCCAGCCGGCCGCGTTGTCGGTACGCAGCAGCGAGGTGCCGACGAGCAGGCCGGCGTATCCCGCGTCGAGCAGTTTCGCGGCGGCGAGCGGGCCGTCGATGGCGCTGGCGCTGACCGGGCAGCGGGTACCCGAGGCCCGGACCGCCGGCAGCAGGGCGAGGCTGCGGTCGAGGTCGCCGCGGTCGCGCTCCTTGGCCTTGATGTCCTTGTTGTTGACGGCGACGACGCACTCGTCGGCGTGCGGCAGACCGTCGAGTTCTGCCTCTTCCGTCACCTCCACGAACGGGGTGAGGCCGAGGGCCAGAGAGGCGGTGATCAGGGTGCGCATACTGGACCGGGGCAGCAGCGCCGCGGTGAGCAGCACCGCGGAGGCGCCGAGTTCTCTCGCGGCCGACAGCTGGTCCTTGCGGGTGATGAAGTCCTTCTGGAGCAGCGGCAGATCGGTGAGCGCGGCGACATCACGCAGCAGATCGGTGGTGCCGCCGAACCAGCGTCCCGTCACCACCGAGATGCAGGGCGCGCCCGCGCCCTCGTACGACTCCACGATCGCGGCCGGGGTACGGCCGCCGAGCAGATCATAGCCGTGCGCGTCGCGCCGTTTGACCTCCATGACCAGCGGGCGGTCGGCGGTCAGCAGGGCTTCCAGGAACCGGGCGGTCATCGGGACTCCTCAGGGGACGTGCCGGTCCGCCAGGCGCGGGCCAGAGCGGTGACGGCGGGCGCCGCGAAACGTCCGTGGGCATCGCGGGCGGCGGTGTCGACATCGATACCGCGGAAGCCGGGGTGGGCGGCGACAGACCCGTAGTCGGGGCGGTTGTACGGGGAGATGCCGCCGGCGAGCAGGAACGGCCGGGTGAGCCGGGGCAGCAGGCCGAGCACATCCCGCTCGGACAGCTGATGTCCGGTGCTGCCGATCCGGCCGTCCTCGGTCGCCGTGTCGAGCAGGAACAGGTCGGTCCCGGCCCGTTCGTACGCGCCGATCAGCGGGCGTTCGAGACAGCTGCCGCCGCGCAGATGGAGGACCTTGACGAGGACCGCGCCGGGCAGGGCGGCGCGCAGCGCACGTACCACGGCGGGCGGCTGGTAGGCGTGCAGTTGGAGCCAGCGCAGGCCGGTGCGACGGGCCAGGCCGGTGAGGGCGTCGGGGTCGCCGAGGAAGGTGACGAGGACCGGTTCGAGCCGGCCGGTGGCGCGGGCCGCCGCGGCGAGTCCGGTGAGGTGCCGCTCGGACAGCTCGGCGTGACCGCCGGGTATGCCGTGCCACAGGCCGACGCAGTCCGCTCCGGCGGAAGCGAGCGCGGTGATGTCGCCGGGCGAGGTGGCCCCGCAGACTTTCAGAACCCGGCGGGTCTCGGGTGCGGCCGAGTGTCCCGCCGGGAGCCTGGAGGCAGGTTCCGGGCTCATGTGCCCAGACCCAGCATCGAGGCGATGCGGTTGTACTGGATTTCCGTGGTGCCGGAGTAGATCGTGCCCGCCACGGCGTTGCGCACGTCCTTCTCCAGACCGTACTCGGTCATATAGCCGTACCCGCCGAAGAGTTGCACGGCCATCAGGCTGGTCGCCACATTGCTCTCGCTCGTCACCAGTTTGGCGATGGCCAGATCCACCGTGACGTTCTCGCCGGCCGCGAGGCGTTCACCGGTGTCGTACAGCCACTTGCCCGCCGTCTCCAGCCGGATCCTCATGTCGACGATCTTGTTGGCGACGGACTGGTACGAGCCGATCGGCCTGCCGAACGAGCGGCGGGTCTTCGCGTAGTCGAGGCAGCGGTCGAGCCGGTGCCGCATCTCCCCCACGTTCACGATGAAGGAGAAGAGGATCTCCCGCTTCATGACATGGTCGAGCACGATGAATCCGCCGCCGACCCGGCCGAGGACCTGGGTCCTCGGGACCCGGCACTCGTCGAAGAACAACTCGCTGAGCGGCGAGGTCCGCAGTCCCATCTTCTTGGTCGGTGGGCCGATCGTGAGCCCCGGGGTGTTCCGGTCCACGAGGAACGCGGTGACCCCGAGCGGGCCGCCGTCCGGATGCGTACGCGCGTAGACGACGAACACATCGGCGACGGGTCCGTTGCTGACGAAGATCTTCGAACCGTTCAGGACGAAATGGTCACCGTCCCGTACCGCTCGCGTGGTCATCGCCATGGCGTCCGAGCCGCCCTCGGACTCGGTGATGGCATGGGCGCCGATCACCTCCCCCGAGCAGATCCCGGTCAGATACCGCTCCTTCTGCGCGTCCGTGCCGAATCTCTCCAGTGGCACACCGGTACTGGCCATGGTGGTGGTGACCGAGAAGCTCAGCCCGGAGTCACGGCAGTGCTCGCCCAGCCCTTCGAGCAGATACATGGTGGTGAGCAGGGACTGGCCGAGGCCGCCCCAGCGCTCTTCGAAGGGCAGCCCGAGGATGCCGGTCTCCCGGATCAGTTTCCACTTGTCCCAGGAGAACGCGGCCTGTTCGTCCTGTTCTATGTGGCCGGCGCTGAGCGCCTCACCCCACCGGGCCAGACCTTCGCGCAGTTCGGCCTGGTCGGCGTTCCAGCGGATCACGGCGAGCCTTTCCATGACGGTTCGGTGACGGACGGAGCGGTGACGGACGGGTCGGTGACTGGCGCGGTGCGCGGATCAGTACGCCGAGGAGACCTGCTCGTCAAGCTGGTGCACCTCGTCGCCCTGGAGCGCCGGGGAGAAGACGCACACCAGACGCAGGTCCTCGTGCGGGCTCGCGACGAGGTAGTGGGCGTCGTGCTCGTTGAGCGAGTAGAGGCGGCCCGGCACGATCGGGTGCGAGGTGCCGTCCAGCTCGATCACTTCGCCCGAACCCTCGATGCAGTAGCAGGATTCGATGTGATTGCGGTACTCCAGACGGGACTTGGTGCCCGCGCGCACGGTAGTGTCGGTGATGCTGTAGTCGAGGCCGTCGGCGGCCACGATGAAGCGACGGCTCAGGCCGTTGCCCCACTCGACCGTCTTGACGCTCTCCAGGTCACGGACGAACATGTTCAACTCCCTGTTGTCTCAGGTGTGATGGACCGGTTGGGCGATACGGACCTGACGAAGGCGCGGAACCCGTCGACGACGTCGTCCCCCTGAGCGAGCGACCGCTCGATCCGGGCGACACCCGCGGAGCCGATGATGACGGCATCGGCTCCGCAGCCGCCCACGGTCTCCACGTCCTGTCTGGTCCTGACCCCGAAGCCGATGGCGATCGGGGATTCCGTGTGCGCCCGGAGCGCGGCGACGGTGGTCGCCAGCGCGGCGTGCCCGGTGGCCGGGGCGGTGCCGCTGCGTCCGTAGTGGGCGACGAGATAGAGGTAGGCGGTGGCCTCGGCCGCCGCCTCTGCCATGATCCGCGGTGGGCTCTGCTGGTAGCAGGTGGTGACGACGGGCAGCCCTGCCTCGCGGGCCGCCGCGTAGTGTGCGGCGCGCAGCCGGGGCGGCAGCGCGTGGACGAGCAGTCCGTCCGCGCCCGAGCCGGCGATGGTACGGAGCGTGTGCGCCGGGTCCCCGTGCTCGCGGTCCCGGTGCTTGAGGGAGTGGCTCCAGTCGGCGAGCAGCGCGATCCGCAGCCGGCGCAGCCGCGGGCGTACGGAGGCGATGAAGGCGAGGACCTCGTCGAGCCCGACACCCCGGTCGAGGGCGCGGCGGGCGGAGCGGCGGATCACCGGCCCGTCGGTGACCGAGTCGGGGAAGGGCACGGCGAGTTCGAGGCAGTCGACACCCTCCTCGTCCAGCATGAGGACGAGGTCGGCGAGGACATCGAGCGGTGGGTCCCCGGCGTTGAGGAAGAGGGCCAGGCCCGGTCCCTCGCCGGGACCGGTGCGGGTGAAGAAGTCAGCCATGGGTCACCTCTCTCGTCCGGGCGGGCGACGGCCGCGTCCCGGCCCGTACGCGCTCGGCGAGTGCGCGGGCGGCTCCGCTCCGTACCGCCTCCAGGGCGGCGGCGACGGCTCGCGTCCAGTCGGTGGTGTGACCGCTCGCCACGGCCAGCGCCGCCGCGTTGAGGCAGACCGTGCGGGTGGCCACCTCCCCCTCGGTGCCGTCGAGGACGGACAGGAAGTGGGCGGGTGCAGAGGCGGGGTCCCGGGCGGGCCCGAGATCGTCGAAGCCTCCGTCTGCTGGCACCAACTCCCCTGCGGAAATGTGGAGTTCGCGGCCGTCGTGGGTGTGGATGGTGTTGTCGGCGAAACCGAGCAGTTCGTCGGCGCCGCGGTCGTTGGTGGTCAGCCACAGCGTCCGGCCGGACCGGGGTCCGGTCTCGGCGAGCGAGCGGAGTTCGGCCAGGGGCGCGCTCGCCGAGACCCCGGTGACCTGCGCCGTGACGGGCAGGTCCGCGAGGAACGGCCCGAGGGCGTTGAGGAAGCGGCCGAAGGGTTTCATGCTCGTCGGCGCGATGGTTCTGGCCAGCCGGGTCAGCTGGGCCGGGTAGACGAACGGTCCGGCGAAGGCGATGCCGTACCGGTCCAGTGTGTCGGCGGTCTGGTCGTAGGAGGAGGTCAGCCGGACGCCGAGCCGTTCGAGCAGATCGACGGAGCCGAGCGAGCTGGTGTACGCGCGCGAGCCCGTCTTGACGACCCGCACCCCGGTCGCGGCGGCGACGAACGCCGACGCGGTGGAGATGTTGAAGGTCTTCGGTCCGCCTCCGGTGCCCACCACATTGACCGTGCCGGGCCACCGGCCCGCGGGCCGCGCGGGCCGCCGTTCGGCGAGCGAGTCGAGCAGCGGACGCAGGGTGTCGTGGCCGGGCAGTGCGGTGGCCAGGGAGGCCAGCAGGGCGAGGGACTGCGCTCTGTCCAGGCCGCCGTCGCCGAGCTGGTCCCAGAACGACCGCCAGGTTTCGAGGCCGACCGGCGCGCGCCGCTCCAGCAGGCCGGTGAGTGCGTCATGCACCGCTAGCCGCCCGCCACCTCGGGACGGCGCGCACCGGCGATGAACGCGTCGATGGCCGCCACACTGCGGAAGTTATCGGGGTCCAGGTCGGTGTCGCCGATCGGCAGCTCGAAGCGGTCCTCGACCCAGGCGATCAGCTTGAGCACACCGAGGCTGTCGATGACCCCGTCCGAGAGCAGATCGTGGTCGTCCGCCAGCTCCTGGGCGGTGATGTCCGGCAGGAACTCCTCGATGACGAACTGCTTGATGGTGCCGGCGTGGCTCATGACGTCCTTCCCTGGACGGTTGTGGCTGACGTGACGGTGGAGACGGTGGACAGCTCGTCGAGACGGTCGAGCGCCTTGCGGTCGACCTTTCCCGTGGCGGTCTTGGGCAGCGGCTCGTCGACGATCCGGAGCTTGGCGGGTACGGCCGCCCTCGGCAGACGACGCGCACAGTGCTGACGCAACGTCAGGGAGCTGAGTCCGCTGCCCGGTTCGGCCTGTACGGCGGCGACGAGCCGGCGTCCTTCGATGGGGTCGGGTACGGCGGCCACTCCCGCTTCGCGTACGGCGGGGTGGTCGAGCAGCACCCGTTCGATCTCCGCGGTGTTCACGGCGACCCCGCGGACCTTGACCTGGTGGTCGGCGCGTCCGGTGAGATGGAGCCGGCCGTCGGCGTCGCGCCGCACCAGATCGCCGGTGCGGAACCAGCGCCGGTCGTCGAGTCCCAGCGGATGGCCGGTGAACTTGTCCGCGTGGCGGGTCCGGTCGAGATAGCCGGCCGCCTGGAAGGGCGTGGAGACATACAGTTCGCCGGAGCCCGGCCCCTCGACGGCCGCGCCCTCCGGGGTGAGGATCAGGGCCTCGACTCCCGGCAGCGGGCGGCCGATCGGCACCGGCGGGAACTCGGTGGCGCCGGTGTCGACCTCATGGACGAAGCTGTCGTTGGTCTCGGTGCAGCCGTAGATGTTGTGGATACGCGCCCCGGGAAAGAGTCCGGGCAGTGCGGCGAAGGTGCGGTCGGGTATGACATCGCCGCTGAACATCACGTGCCCGACCCCGGGGAGCGTCGCTCCGCGCCGCTCGGCCGCGTCGAGCAGCAGCCCGTAGAACATCGGCACCGCCTGGACCACCCGTACGTCATGGCGGACGAGGAGGTCGAGCAGATGCGCGCCCCGGGCGGCCAGTGCCGGGTCGATCAGGATCACCCGGCCGCCGTGGGCGAGGGTCGTCCAGATGTCCAGCAGGCAGAGATCGAAGTTGAGCGGTGCGTAGTTGAGGACGGTGACGCCGGGCCCGATCGAGAAGGCGGGGGCGGCCCAGGCGACGAACCGGTTCACCGCGTCCCGGCCCAGGGGGACGATCTTGGGCAGGCTGGTGGAGCCGGAGGTGGTGAGCATGAACGACACCTCGGCGGCCTCGCGGGGTGCCAGCGGCTGCGCGGTGACCTCGGGGTTCGGTGTCACGGTGGCGTCCGCGCCGTCGGCGGTGATCACCCGTCGGCAGCCCGCCTGGGCGAAGAGATCCGCGAGCAGGGAGTCGGCGAGCGCGGGCGACGGCAGCAGGAAGGGGCGCCGCGCCAGCAGACAGGCCAGCACCAGCGCGATGGCCGCGGGCGATTTGGTGGCCAGGATACCGACGGGCTCGCCGGGGGTGAGCCCGAGCAGGGCCAGCCGGTCGCGCTCGCGTCCGGCCCGCTCGTACAGCTCGCGGTAGCTGGTCTCCTCGCCGTTCCACACCAGGGCGGTGGCGTCGGGCCGTTCGCGGACCTGGGAGAGGAAGCCGCCCACGAGGCCGAGGCGGTCCGGGGCGAGGCCGTCCGTGCCGAGGCGGTCCATGGCGAGGCCGTCGGTGCCGAGGCGGTCCGTCGTCATGGCCGGCTCCCGTCGTCCGGTCCTGCCGCGTGCCCGGCCAGTTCGACCCAGCCGCTCTTGACGGCGGGTCCCGCGGGGGTGCGGCAGCCGAAGCGCACCACCCGGCGGGCCGCGTCCGGCTGGAGGTCGAAGCGGAGCGGCTCGCCGGGCGCGACGGGCGCCGAGAAGCGGCCGCCGATCCCTCGTATCCGGCCGGCGTCTCCGTCCGCGTAACGGTCGGTGATCTCCTCGACCGCGAGGGCCACCACGCTCATGCCGTGTGCGATGACCGAGCCGAAGCCGGCGGCGCGGGCCGCGTCGGCGTCGAGATGGATCGGGTTCTCGTCGCCGGAAGCACGGGCGTAGCGGCGGATCCACTCCACCGTCGGTTCATGGACGACGGTGGCGGGTTCGGCGGCTCCGGCGGGCGCGGGGGCGGAGGCGCCGCCGGAGATCTCCCCGAAGGGTTCGAGGGCGGTCGCGCCCACGAGCAGGGCGCTGGTGACCAGTTCGGCGAACGGCTCCGTACCACCCGGGTCCGCGGAGTCCGTCATTTCCGTGGAGTCCGTGAGACCCGTGGATCCCGTGGAGTCCGTGCCGTCGCCGGTCAGCCGGGAGCGCAGGGCGACCCGGATCCCGCGCGGTTCGCGGCGGGCGCCGAGCACATCGAGCCGTACGGTGACCCGTTCACCGGGGCGTACGAGCCGCCGGCAGCGGATGTCCTGGCCGAGGTGGACGACGGACACGGGGCCGGGTTCGTCGGCGGTCAGGGCCGCCACCGTGTGCTCGGCGACGGTGTGGGCGAGGACGAACGCGTGCACGGGCGAGGCGAGTTGGTCCCGCGCGGCGGGCAGCGTGGCGCGGACGGCGCCCCGGTAGGCGGCGATCTCCTCGGCGGTGACGGTGCGCGTCACCGCGGGGGCGGGGGCGGTGGTCATATCGGGGCCACCACCAGGCTGGAGTTGTGGCCGCCGAAACCGAAGGAGTTGGAGAGGGCAGGTCCGGACGCCACGGCGCGCGGGGCGCCGTGGACCACATCGATTTCCATACCTGGCTCCAGCTGTTCGTGGTTGGCGGTGGGAGGGACCTCGCACCGGGTCATCGCCTGCACGGTGGCGATCAGTTCGACGGCGCCCGCGGCCCCGATGAGATGGCCGATGACGCTCTTGTTCGCGGTCACCGGCGGCCCGTCCGTGCCGAACACCTTGGCCAGTGCGATCGCTTCGGCTCGGTCGTTGTGCGGGGTCGAGGTGCCGTGCGCGTTGACATGGACGATGTCGGAGGGGCCCAGGCCCGCGTCGGCGAGGGCTCCCGCCATCGCGCCGACGGCCGCGCCGCCGTCCGGCAGCGGCATGGCCAGGTGGTACGCGTCGGAGGTGGCGGCGTAACCGGCGACGGTGGCGTACGTACGGGCGCCGCGCGCCCGCGCGTCGTCGAGGCGTTCCAGGACGACGAACCCGGCGCCCTCCCCCATCACGAAACCGTCGCGGTCGGCGTCGAACGGCCTGGACGCGTGCTCCGGGTCGTCGTTGCGCAGTGATACGGCGTTGAGGTTGCCGAATCCCGCGAGGGTGACGGGGGTGAGCGTCGATTCGCAGCCACCGGCCAGCACGACATCGGCCCGGTGGGTCTGGAGCAGTGTCAGCGCGTGGCCGATGGCGTCGGCTCCGCTGGCGCAGGTGGTGGCGATGGTCAGGGCGGGGCCCTGCCAGCCGAGCCGCATCGAGATCTGGGCCGCCGCCGCGTTGGGCATCGTCATCAGCGGCATCAGCGGATTGACCCGGTGCGGTCCCGACTCGGTGAAGTGCCGGGACTCCAGGTCGCTCGTCGCCCGTCCGCCGACGGCGTTGCCGACGACGATCGCGGTACGGCTGGGGTCCGCGGCGGGCGCTCCCGCGTCCCGGTGCGCCGCGAGGGCGGCGGTCGTCCCGTACAGCGCGAACGGGTCCATCCGGCGCGCGTCCTTGGCGGGCACGAGGCCGAGGGAGTCGAGCCCGCGGACCCGGCAGCCGATGCGCACCCGGTGGCGTTCCAGGTCGAGATGGGTCAGCGTGGCGGCGGTGGACTTCCCGGCGCGCAGCGCGGCCCACAGGTCGTCCGGAGTGCAGCCGGCCGGGGTGACGACGCCCATGCCGGTGATCGCGACGGGCGCGTGTGACGGTGCGTGCCTCGGTGAGTTTGGCATCTCGGATCCCGTATCCCGTACGAACGTCGGAGGGCGAAGAGCGGAGGGCGAAAGGCGAAGAGCGGCGAGCGGAGGGCGGAGGGCAAGACGCGAGCTGAGCTGACTGACCGTCAGCCAGTCGGCCCGTCAGTCCTTGATCAGCCCGCACACGTGGGCGGCCTTGAGGAACGCCTCCGCCGCGAAGTCGATGTCGCTCTTGGTGTGGCGCGCGGTGATGGCGATCCGCAGCCGGGCCAGGTCATTGGGGACGGCCGGGGTGACCACCGGCAGTCCGATGACGCCGGCCGCGCGGCAGGCGGTGGCGTAGTCGTACGCGGCGTCGTCGGAGCCGGCGATGACGGGGACGACGGCGGTCTCGCTGTCACCGGTGCGCATCCCGCCGTCGTTCAGCATCCGCCGGAAGCGCGCGGACTCCCGCTGGATGTGGCCGACGCGCTCGGGCTCGCGGTCCAGGATCCGCAGCGATTCGAGCGCCGCGCCCGACTGGGCCGGGCCGAGGGCCGCGGAGAAGAGGAACGGCCGTGCCGCGTACTTGAGATGGCCGATCAGCTCGCTCGGTCCCGCCACCCAGCCGCCCATCGAGGGGATGGCCTTCGAGAGGGTGCCCAGCTTGACGTCGACTCTCGCGGTGTATTCGAAGTGTTCCTCGATGCCCTTGCCGGTGGCGCCGATGACACCCAGCGCGTGGGCCTCGTCCACCATCAGCAGGGCGTTGTGTTCGTCGCACACCCGGCGCAGCTCCGGCAGCGGCGCGATGTCGCCGTCCATGGAGTAGACGCTGTCGACGATGACGAGCCGGATCCCGTCCGGGCTCGCGGCGGCGAGCCTGCGGGCGAGGTGGCCGACGTCGTTGTGCCGGAAGCGGGTGACGGTGGCGCCGCTCAGCCGGCAGCCGTCCACGATGCTGGCGTGGTCGTACTTGTCGATCAGTACGGTGTCCCCGGCGCCGACCAGCGCGCCGACCGTGCCGACGTTGGCGGCGTACCCGGAGCCGAACACCAGCGCCTCCTGGCGGCCGGCGAACCGGGCGACCTCCGCCTCCAGTTCCTCGTGCAGCGGGATCGAACCCGCCAGCGCCCGCACTCCGTGGTTGCCGGTGCCGTACAGATCGACGGCGGCCTTGGCGGCGGCGACCACCCGCTCGTCGCCCGCCAGGCCCAGATAGCTGTAGCCCGACATCATCAGGAGGCGTTCACCGTCGAGGTCGGCGTAGGCGGAGTCACGCTCGACCGTGTACGTCACGAAGCTGTTGCGGCGGGCGGGCTCCCACTCCAGGGCGCGCACGCGGCGGTGTGTCGCGGCCAGTTTCGGCGCGAGACGTTCCCAGCCCCCGGATGTGTTCACGTACATCTCCTCACCACGTTTCGGACAATTACCGGAGTCCGCTCAACCTGGACTCAGAGTTGCGACGCAATTCAACGACAGGCGCGCAAGGCGCGCGCAACACGGCCCTGAAGTGGGGAAAGAGGGGAACGCAAGAACAGAGCGACAGCTTTCCGCAAGCGGAATGAAGGTCTCCAGGGAAATCCAGGGGAATGTTCCCCGGCCACTATTGACACACCGAGATGGCCGATTGATATCGTCCAATTTCTGTGCAGGGGGCATGCACAGAGTGTCCCGAACTCCTTCACAAGGACCACTGTGGCGGGGCCCCCTGGCGTGATGTCGACACCCTCGCCGGCGGCAGCCGCCGTCGGTGCAACCGGCCCAGAGCCGACCGCACCGGGGAGTACAGCTTGCTCATCAGACTCGCTGGCCTTGTAACGATCGAACCCGAAGGGGTTCCGCCACAGCATCTGTCCAGCGCTCAGGCTCAAGTCGCGTTCGCCAGGCTCATCCTCGAACGGTCCGCCGGTACCAGCCGGGATCAACTGGCGGACACCGTCTGGCCCGACGGGCTGCCGGACACCTGGGCCTCGGCCCTGCGCAGTGTTGTCAGCCGGGTCCGTACGTTCGTCACGTTCCCCCAGCAGCGGCCCGGGGTCACCCCGCTGGTCGCCCAGGGCGGCCGCTATCTGCTGCGGCTGCCGGACGACGCGGCCGTCGACCTGGAGTGCGCGGAGGCGGCGGCGACCGAGGCGGCCGAGGCGTACGCCACCGGCTCGTTCGCCGTCGCGCAACAGCTCGCCGCCGCCGCGGTGTCGAATCTACGCGGGTCATTCCTGCCCGCTCACGAGGGCGAGTGGGTCAACGGCGTGCGGGAATGGCTCGATGAGCTGCGGCTGTCCGCGCTGGAGACGGCGAGTCTGGCCTCGGCGGCGCTGGGCGACGAGCATCACGCGCTGCGGTACGCCGAGGAGGCGGTACGGCGCGCCCCGTTCAGGGAGAGCGCCTACCGGTGCCGGATGGCGGCGCACCGGACGGCCGGCAACCGTGCCGAGGCGCTGCGCACGTACCAGCAGCTCAGGGAGGTGCTCGCCGAGGAGCTGGGGATCGATCCGGCCCCGGAGAGCCAGGCGGCCTATCTCGAACTGCTGCGCGGCTCCGACACCCGTCGAAGACCGGAGCCGGGCACCGGCGCCGTGCCCCGGCTGGACCCGCTGCTGATGGGCATGTTCGAGGCCCCGTACCCGCGCCCCGCCCCGCCGCGGCCCTGCTTATTGACTCCGGACGGCTGCCTCACCCACCCCGCGCCCCCGGCGCCCGAGTGGCGTGTGGCGTAGGGGCCTTGGCGGGGGGACATACGCGGGCGGCCCCGCGAATACGCCGGGCCGCCTCTCTGTGCGCGCGTGCGGGTCTCAGGTGATGGAGACGCCGCTGTCGATGCTGATGACCTGCCCCGTCATACAGTCCTGGTCCAGGAACAGGGCCGCGCTGCGGGCCACTTCCTCGACCGTGACGAAGCGCGGAATGGGGGCCTTGCCCTCCATCCCCTCGATGACATGTCCCGGCAGGTTCTCGGTCATACCCGTGATCATGAACCCCGGGGAGAGCGCGTTCACGGTCACACCGCGTCTGCCGCACTCGGCCGCCAGGGTGCGGGTGAAGCCGATGAGACCCGCCTTGGAGGCGGAATAGGCCGTCTGACCCGCCGTCGCGATCAGTCCGGAGGGCGACACCACATTGATGATCCGGCCCCACCGCTGCCGGAGCATGTACGGGACGGACGCCCGCGCGGTGTGGAACGAACCGATCAGGTTGGTCTGGATGACCTGCTGCCAGTCCGCCGGCGACTGCATCGCCATCAGCGCGTCCTTGCGGATGGCACCGTTGTTGACGAGTACGTCGACCGGGCCGAGCCGTTCACCGATCTCGGCGTACATCGCGGTGACGGCGTCCCAGGAGCCGACGTCGCCGGTCACGACGACCGAGTCGTTGCTCAGCTTCTCCCGGACGGCGCGGGCCTGCGCCTCCGAGCTGTTGTAGTGGACGGCGACCCGGCAGCCGAGCGCGTCGAGTTCGAGGGCCAGGGCCTGCCCGAGCCCGCCGGACGCCCCCGTGACCAGGGCGACCGGCCGCTCGGGACGGGTGCCCGGCTCGCTGTTACGGCTCATTTCCTCTCCCCGCCCCACTCCAGGAGCATCGATCCCCAGGTCATCCCCGCGCCGAAGCCGGCCAGCAGCACCTGGTCGCCGGGCTGGATCCGGCCGTCCTCCAGCGCCTCCGTGAGGGCGATCGGGATGGACGCCGACGCGGTGTTGCCGTACCGCTCCAGATTGGTGACCAGCGCCTCGGGCCGCAGACCGGTGTGGCTGAGGATCGAGTTGATGATGCGGATATTGGCCTGGTGCGGAATGACGTGGTCGATGTCGGCCGCGTCGACCTTGGCGCTCTCCAGCGTCTCCCGGACCGTACGGACCGTGTAGCGCACGGCGTTGAGATAGATCTCGTTGCCGTTGATCTTGGCGAAGTGCAGCCCCTCGCGGACCGTCTCCTCGGTGGTCGGCATCCTGCTGCCGCCCGCCAGCACCTTCAGACTGCCGGTGCACGAGCCGTCCGCGCCGAGGTTCCACGCCTTGACCCGGTTCTCGGGCCCCGGCTGGAGCACGACCGCGCCGGCCCCGTCGCCGACGAGGATCGACAGATCGCGGTCGGCGGGGTTGGCCGTCAGGGTGTGCGTGTCGGAGCCGATCAGCAGGATCGGCCGGGGATCGATGGCGATCAGCGCCATCGCCGACACCAGACCGTAGACGAAGCCCGCGCACTCCGAGTTGACGTCGTGCGCGCTGCCCGCGATGCCGAGATCGTGGTGGACGAACGCGGACGTGGCCGGTGAAGGCTGCTCGGGCGTGGCGGTGGCGACGATCAGATGGGCGATGTCGCCACCGGTCAGGCCCGCCTTCTCCAGGGCACGCCGGCCGGCCTCGACAGCCAGCGAGGCGGTCGTCTGTCCCGGCCCCACGGCACGGCGCTCCCGGATGCCGCAGCGGCTGACGATCCAGTTCTCGTCGACACCGAACCGCTCCGCGAGCTCCACGCTGGTGACCTTGCGCTCGGGTACGGCCATGCCCCACCCGGTGATGTCGAAGCCGTTCACGGGCGCTCTCGCTACGCCTGCGCCGGCTGCGGGACGAGCGCGACGATCCGCTCGTACACATGCCGCAGCGTGGTCGTGTCGTCGAGGTCCGCGAACAGCGACTCGTCGGCGGGGATGTGCGGGTACTGGTTCTGGAACCCGTACAGCCACTCCATCAGGTCCAGCGAGTCGACGTCCGCGATGTGCTGGAGCGGTGCGTCGGGGCCGACCTCCTCGGCGCCCGACACGGCCTCCAGCTGGCTCGCCAGTTCTTCGATGGTGGGCAGCGTCATGAGCTTCGGTCCTCTCTCGCGGTGCAACCGGTGTCGAGTGGCATGGAAGCGCGACGCGCGCAACCGGGACGCAACACCGTGGACGCACCGCCGTCTTGCACATCTGTTGCGAGCCACGCGGTTATCTCGTGACCGCATCACACGGTCGGTACGAGCGGCGCAGCGACAGGATCAGGAAAGAGGTCGAGGATGACAACGGTCGCACCCAGGTCGGTGGACCCCGAGGTCGACGCGGTCAGACACCACTACGAGGTCAGCAACGATTTCTACCGGCTCCTGCTGGGCCCGACCATGATGTACTCCGGCGGCTACTGGGAGCAGGGCGAGGATCTCGTCGCGACACTGGACGAGGCCCAGGAGCGCAAGCTCGACACGTTCGCCGCGCTGGCCGGTGCCCAGGGCGCCCGCCGCGTGCTGGACATCGGCTGCGGCTGGGGCACCATGCTCAACCGGCTCACCACCGTGCACGGGGTGGAGGAGGCGGTCGGCCTCACGCTGAGCCGCACCCAGGAGGCCTTCATCGCCGGCCTGGACAACCCGCGTATCACCACGCGGGTGGAGAGCTGGGCGGACCACGCGACGGACGAGAAGTACGACGCGGCGTTCTGCATCAACGCCCTGGAGCACTTCGTCTCGTCCAACCTGCCGCCGCGTGAGCGCACCAAGCGCTACCGCTTCTTCTTCAGCCAGGTGTACCAGGCGCTGAACCCGGGCGCGAAGTTCGTCCTGCACACGATGACGGCCGAGGCGCAGCCCATGAACCGGGAGCTGCTCGCCGATCTGAAGTTCCTCCAGCGCTCCGAGTTCGAGGGGATGCACATTCCGCATCTCCACGAGCTGACCGCCGCCGCCGAGGGCCAGTTCGAGGTCGTGGAGATCGTCAACGAGCGGGAGTCCTTCGCCCTGGCGTGCCGCGCCTGGCTGAAGCGGCTGGCCGCGGACCGTGAGACGGCCGTCGCCCTGGAGGGCGAGGAGGTCGTGGCCCGCTTCGAGCGCTACCTCGACATCTTCGCGTACACGCTCGAGGACAAGTTCTTCAACAATTTCCGCGTCACCATCGCGCGCAGGGGCTGAGGAGGCCGCCGTGACGAGCATTCTCGAACCCGCCCGCGGAGGCGGGGTGAACAGCGGTACGGACCCGGAGCGCCCGGCCGGCCGGGGGCCCACCCGTCATCTGCGGGTCGCGGTCATCGGCACCGGTTTCTCCGGGCTGGGAACGGCCATCAGGCTGCTCCAGCAGGGCATCGACGACTTCCTGGTCTTCGAACGGGCCGACGAGGTCGGCGGCACCTGGCGCGACAACGACTACCCCGGGTGCGCCTGTGACGTCCAGGCCCATCTCTACTCCTTCTCCTTCGCCCGCAACCCGGAGTGGAAGAGCACGTTCGCCAAGCGCGACGAGGTGTACGCGTATCTGCGGGACTGCGCCGACCGCTTCGGGGTGCGCCCGCACATCCGCTTCAACCACGAGCTGATCGCGGCCCGCTGGGACGAGCACACCCGGTGCTGGCGCATCGAGACCTCGGGCGGCGAGTACACCGCCCAGGTCCTGGTCGCGGGCGCCGGCTACCTCAGTGAGCCGGCCGTCCCCGATCTGCCGGGGCTCGCCGACTTCGAGGGGAAGGTCTTCCACTCGGCCCGCTGGGACCACGACCACGATCTGACCGGCAGGCGCGTCGCCGTGATCGGTACGGGAGCCTCGGCCATCCAGTTCGTGCCGAAGATCCAGCCCGAGGTCGGGCACCTCGACCTGTACCAGCGCACGCCTCCGTGGGTGGGCCCCAAGAAGGACAAGGCCAACAGCGCGTTCCACACGAAGATGCTGCGCGGCTTCCCCGGCTACCAGGGCTTCCGCCGCAACTTCAACATGTGGGGCCGGGAAGTCCTGGCCTTCGCCTTCGCCCGGCCCAAGGTCGCCGAGAAGGTCCAGAAGATGGCCTCGGACCATCTCAAGAAGAGCGTCGAGGACCCGGCGCTGCGGGAGCGGCTCACCCCCGACTATGTCGTGGCCTGCAAGCGGCTGCTGTTCTCGAACACCTGGTACCCCGCGATCCAGAAGCCCAACGTCGACATCGTCAGCGACTCCATCGACCACGTCCGCGCCACGTCCGTCGTCACCAAGGACGGCCGGGAGCGCGAGGTGGACACCATCATCATGGGCACCGGCTTCCTCGCCACGGACCGTCCGATCGCGCGGCGCATCTGGGGCCGGGACGGGGTCCAGCTCCGGGAGGCGTGGAGCGAGGGAATGTCCGCGCACCGCGGCACCACGATCGCCGGGTTCCCCAACCTGTTCATGATGCTCGGCCCGAACACGACGCTGGGCCACTCCTCGCAGACCGTGATGATCGAGTCGCAGATCGCCTATGTCGTGGACGCGCTCAAGCAGATGGACAAGCGCGGGCTGTCCAGCGTCGAGGTACGGCCGGAGGCACAGCGGGCGTACAACGCCACGCTCGACAAGCGCCAGGCGCGCGCGGTCTGGAGCGCCGGCGGCTGCAAGAGCTGGTACCTGGACAGCGCCGGGCGCAACCCCTCGATCTGGCCCACGTACACCTGGCGGTTCCGCAACGGCACCAAGCACTTCGACCTGGGCGAGTACCAGCTCGCCACCACCGTGGGCGCCGGGCGACCGGCCGTCAATCACGCATGACGAACGGGAGAACGGACCAGATGAGCACGAATACCCCGTCCCGCCGAAGAGTCCTGGGCGGAATGGCCGCCACCGCGGCGACCGTCGTGGGCTGGAACGTCGCCACCCAGACCTGGGCCACCGCCGCCGAGGCGGGCCGCGGCCACGGCGGTGGCGCCGTGTCGCCCGTACCGGCGCTGGACGGCACACTCAAGACCTCGGTGGCCGACCTTGTGCAGTTCAGCAAGGACTTCGGCAACCTGGTGTCGGACATCACCCCGTGGGCCGTCCTGGTGCCGGGCTCGATCAACGACATCGTCAAGATGGTCAACTTCGCCCGGTCCAACAAGCTGAAGATCGCCGCGAACGGGCGCAGCGGCACCGGTGACGATCTCGAGTCGCACTCCAACTACGGCCAGGCGGCGGTCCCGGGCGGTATCTCGATCGACTCGCGCGGTCTGTCGAAGATCGTCGGCATCGGTGCGAACACCGCCGTCGTCGAGGCGGGTGTCACCTGGCACCAGCTCACCGAAGCGGCCCTGGCCAAGGGCAAGATGCCGCCGGCCATGCCCGACTACATGCATCTCTCGATCGGCGGCACGATCAGCGTCGGCGGCATCGGCGGCACGGTCGGCAAGTACGGCCTGGCGGTCGACACCATCGAGTCGATCGACATCGTCACGGGTGCCGGCCAGCTGCTCACCGCGTCCCCCTCCGTCCGCCCCGACCTGTTCAACGCCGCGCTGGCCGGCGGCGGCCAGGTGGGGATCATCGTCCGCGCCACGGTGAGGATCGTCCCGCCCAAGGAGCGGGTGGTCGTCTTCAACCTCGTCTACAACGACGTGGCGACCTATCTCGCCGACGCGGAGAAGGTCCTGGCGGAGGGCCGGTTCGAGGTCCAGGCCGGTGAACTCCAGCGCAGGCCGGACGACTCGGGCTGGCGCTACAAGATGGAGCTGGGCGCGACCTACACCGGCACCGCCCCCGCCAGGGAGCCGCTGATCGCGGGGCTGCGGCACGTCCGCTCCGAGGCCGTCATCGACGACATGGCGTTCCTCGACTACGTCTACCGGTTCGACGCGTATGTCGAGTACTACAAGGAGGCGCACTACTGGGACCAGCCCAAGCCCTGGCTGAGCCTGTTCCTGCCGGCGTCCAAGGTGAAGCAGTTCCTCCAGATCGCCGAGGCGGATCTCACCGCGAACGACCTGGGCGTCGGCTTCGTGCTGACCTACCCGTACCGTACGTCGAAGCTCAAGCGTCCGATGGCGGTGCAGCCGAACGACTCCGTGGGCTACCTCTTCGACCTGCTGCGCTTCCCGCACCCCGGTGAGCCGGACATCGCGGGCATGCTGGAGCAGAACCGGCGGCTGTACGACAAGGCCGTGGCGCTGGGCGCCAAGCGCTATCTGGTCGGTGCCATCCCGCGGATGACCCCCGCGGACTGGAAGAGGCACTTCGGCAACCGCTACTCCGACCTCTGCAACGCGAAGCGGCGTTACGACCCGGCCGACATCCTCACGCCCGGTCAGGGCTTCTTCGGCTGATCCGGCCCGGCCGCACCGGAGCGGGGCCCTTCCCCGGGCCCCGCTTCCCGACCTTCCCATCCGCCGCCCCACCCAGGGAGACTGGCATGAACGGCTACGACATCATCGACGAGGCGGTGGTCGACGCCCCCGCGGACGTCGTCTGGGACGCGCTCGTCGCCGAGTTCCGCGGTGCCGCCCGCTGGTGGGTGCCCGCCAACACCTTCGCGGCCCTCTCCGGCGCACCCGACGTGGTGGGCGGCGAGGTCGGCGTGACGGTCCACACCAAGGGCGTCGACAAGGGCGGCCTGAAGCTCCGCTTCACCGCCCGTACGGTCTCCGTCGTACCGGGCCGCCGGCTGACCGTCGAGTACGTCGACGGAGCCTTCCGCGGTCCGAGCGACTTCATCCTGGAACCACTGGACGACGGCCACCGCACCCGCGTCAGCATGCATTTCCGGGGGCGCCCGCACGGCAGGCTGAAGCTTCTGGCCAAGGTCGCCGACATCGGCGCCGAGCACTCGAAGGCGACGCTGGCCGCCTTCGGCTCGCTCAACACGCTGCTGACCGAGCCGCTGGCCGGGAGGACCCGGTGAGCACCACGACGGCCGCCTCGCGCACCGAGGAGACCACCGTACGTACGGACGACGGCGCCGCGCTCGCCGTCACCGTCCTCGCCCCGCTGCGGGCCCCCACCGGCACGACCGTCGTCCTCTCGCACGGCTGGGCGGCCGGCCGCCGGGTCTGGGGTACGGTCGCCGACCGGCTGATCCGCTCCGGCCACCGAGTGGTGCTGTACGACCAGCGCGGGCACGGCGCCTCCGGCCTGGGCAAGGAGCCGATCACCATCCGCCGCTTCGGCGCGGACCTGGCGGCGGTGCTGGGCGAGACCGGTTCCCGCGACGCGCTCCTGGTCGGGCACTCCGGCGGCGGCTTCGCGGCCCTCTCGTACGTCACCGCCCACAGGGACGCCGCGCACGGGCCGCGCGGGCTCGTCCTGCTGGGCACCGCCGCGCACGACCAGGACACCCCCGACAGCGAGGTGCGCATGATGGGCAGCGCGCTGTTCTCCCGGGCCCTGCGGCGGCCGGCGCTCGGCCGGCGGCTGCTGGCCCAGACGATGGGCAAGGGGGTCGACCCGTACGCCCTCGAAGTCAACCGGCAGATGTTCGCGGCGGCTTCCCCGCGGGTACGCGCCGACTGCTTCGCCTCGTCACGCGGTATGGATCTGCGCGCGGAGCTGGCCACCGTCGAGGTGCCCGCCGTGGTGCTCGCGGGCGAGCAGGACCGGGTCGTCAAGCCGGAACTGGGCGAAGCGCTGGCCAAGGCGCTGCCGGACGCGCGGTTCGAACGCCTCCCGGGCGCCGGTCATACGCTCCCCCTCGAGCGGCCGGGGGAGATCGTACGCGCCGTGTCGGGCCTGATCGCCCGTCCCCGCTGAGACCGTGATCGAGGAGATCCTCCCCCCGGGCGTCAGATCGGCCGAAGCCTTCGACGATCTGGCGCCCGCGCCGCTGTTCCCCGAGGAGGCGGCGCTGATGGCGGGCCGACGCCGGCGCAGGCGCGCACAGTTCGCCACGGCCCGCGCCTGCGCGCGCCGCGCCCTGGCCGAACTGGGCCTGGCACCCGCGCCTTTGCTCCCGGGCACGGGCGGCGCGCCCCAGTGGCCGGAGGGGGTGGTCGGCAGCATCACCCACTGCGACGGCTACCGGGCGGCGGTGGCGGCCCGAGCGGCGGACGTGGCCGCGCTGGGCATCGACGCGGAGCCGGCGGGGCCGCTGCCGCGCGGCGTACTGGGCCTGATCGCCTCCACCACCGAACGCGCGGCACTCAACCGGCTGGCCGCGGAGCGGCCGGAGGTGTGCTGGGACCGGCTGCTGTTCTCCGCGAAGGAGGCGGTCTACAAGGCGTGGTTCCCGGCCACGGAGCGGTGGCTGGGCTTCGCGGAGGCGGAGGTCCGCCTGACCCCGGTGGGCACGTTCACGGCGACCCTCGACCCGTCGGCGCCCCCGCCGCGGGGGGCGACCTTGCGGTTCGCGGGGCGGTGGCTGGTGCGGGAGGATCTTGTCGTGACCTCGGCGGTCGGGTGCGTGGTGCGCCACGGTCGTCGTGGGTGCGGTTGTCCTTCGCCGGGGTCGGATTCCGTGTGCGGGTTGTCGCCGGGTGGCGCTCCGGGCCCCGGCCCAGCCGTACGAGACCGCGGCCCGGCGACCGCGTCCCCGGCGCACCTCACCGATCCAGAACCACCGTCCGCGTCCGCGCCCCCACCCGCTCCGCCGGCGCTCCTCCGCCCCGCCGGAACTCCGCCGGACTCACCCCCCGCACCCGCTTGAACGCCGCACTCAGCGCGAACGCCCCGCTGTATCCGACCCGTCGCGCCACCGTCGCCACCGTCGCGTCCGGCTCGCGCAGCAGGTCCGCCGCGAGGGTCAGCCGCCATCCCGTGAGGTACGCCATCGGCGGCTCGCCCACGAGCGTCGTGAAGTGCCGGGCCAGACCCGCGCGGGAGACGCCGACGTTGTCCGCGAGCGAGGCCACCGTCCATGCCCTGCCCGGCTGTTCGTGCAGCAGCCGCAGCGCGGGGCCGACCACCGGGTCGCTCTGGGCGCGGTACCAGGCGGGCGCGCCGGACTCGGGGACCGCGAGCCAGGTGCGCAGCACGCTGACGAGGAGCAGGTCGAGCAGCCGGTCGAGGACCAGCTCCTGGCCGATCTCGTCCTTGCCGATCTCGTCCGCGAGGATGCGTACCAGCGGGTTGTCACCCGCTTCCGCGGGGCGGACCAGCAGTATGGGCAGCGCCGCCAGCAGCCGTCGGCCGATCTCGCTGGGTGCCTGGTACGTACCGCTGAGCATGACCGAGGAGCCGGCCCGGCTGTCGTCGCCCCAGGTGCGTACGCCCAGGGCCATCGTCTCGGTGACGTCCTCGCCCTCGGTGGTGTTGCAGCGCTGTTCGGGGCCGACGACGATCTGGACGGGGGTGTCGGGCCGGTCCGCGATGGTGTACGCGTCGGGCCCGCGCATCACGGCGACGTCGCCGGGGCAGAGCCGGACCGGATGTCCGTTGTCGGGAAGCACCCAGGCGTCGCCGCGGACCATCGTGACGACGGATATGGGTGCACGGTCCTCGACGCGCAGGGACCACGGCGGGCTGAAGACCGACTTGAGCAGGAACGCGCCGCGGGCCTTCGGGCCTTCGAGCAGACCGGTCAGTGTGTCCATGTCATCACCTTAGACGACGGCGTATGAAGGGTCACCGTTTCTTTGGGATCCGTCTCAGAATGGGACGCGCCCGCCCTCCCCGCGGGGGAACGAGTAGGAGGACGGGCGCGGTTCGGGTGGGCCCGGACGGGCCGGGGCCGTCAGAGCGGCTGGGCCGCTCCCCTGCGGTGCAGGACCAGGGCGCGGCCGAGCGCGCCGAGGGCCGCCGTGCAGGCCAGGGTCCTGACGACGTTGGCAGTGGTCCACGGCCGCTCGAATCTGCCGCGTACCACGCCGAAGTCGGGGGTACCGCCGAGTGATACGGCGCGGGCGAGCATTCTGTTCAGCGGGACGTTGACGCACAGGGTGATGGCGACGGAGAGGGCGTAGAGGCCGAAGGCGGTCCTGGTCCAGCGCGCGGCCTCCGGCCGGCCCAGGCGTCGTTGGAGTACGGCGGCGACGCCCGTGGCGAGGAACACCCCGACGAACAGCAGGCCGAACAGGGCGCTGTTGTCGATGACCTGGTTGATGCTCTCCATCACGGTGACGAACGTACGGTCGTCGGCGCCGGCGAGTCCCGGCATGACCGAGACGTCGAAGGCGAAGTAGAGGCCGGCCATCAGCCCGGTGCCGATGGTGGCGGCGGCGAGCACGGGGCCGGCGACTGCTGGAGCGGTCTGCATCGGGACTTCCTCATCCGGTCGGGCGGGTCAGTGGGGGCGGGTCACTCCGGCGAGGGTCCGTTCGTACCGTCGGCGCAGCACCGTGTTGCCGATCAGCCGTACGGGCGGGGGGATGGTGGCGGCGACATGCGCCACCGACCGTTTGTCCGCGCCGTCGAACATCCAGGGCTGGAGTCGCGTCATGACCGTGAACGGGGCGCTGGCGATCACCTTCCGCTCGACCGCGAGGTAGTCGCCCGGGGAGAGCTGGGCGAAGACCGGGAAGGAGACGGTCTCCTCGTCCCGCAGATGGTCGCGGAGCACGGAGTCGAAGCGGGTGGCCGCGGGGCCGACGGCGGCGAGGTTCCCGCCGGGTCGCAGTGCGGTCGTGACCGCTTCCATGGCGCGGTCGAGCACCGCGTGGTCGTCCGCGAGCCGCCGTGCCTCGGCGGCGAACCGCGGTGCCCTGCTGAGCAGTCCGGGCCAGAGCACCTCGTCCTCGCTGTGGTGGTGCCAGTCGATGATGTCGCGCAGCTGCCGCCACCACGCGGCGGCGGCGCCGAGCCCGGCCGGGGTCAGCGCGGGCGCGGCGGCGAGCAGTCTGCGGGCGTCCCGGCGCATCGCGATGTGCATCAGCGCGAACCCGTGGAAGTGACCGGGCAGGGACGCGAGTCCGTACTCGCTGGACATGGGGGTACTCATGGCCGCCTCCTCGCGGATGGTGCGTCGTTCGCGGGGCGGTACCGGTACGCGGAGCTTGTCCGCGTACCGGTACCGCCCGGCCGTTCGCCGTGCGGGATCAGACGTTCCAGACGCCGCTGGCGGCGGCGTCACGGGCGAAGTCGGAGAAGTCACGGGGCTTGCGGCCGAGGGCTTCCTCCACTCCGTGCACCAGGTACGCGTTGCGGCCGTCGAGGATCAGGCCGAACAGGTCGGCGAACTCGACCGGCTGCCCGTGCTCGGCCAGTGCGGCGCGGTAGTCGTCGATCGAGACCGGGATGTAGCTGATGTCCCGGCCGGTGGCCTTGGACAGCTCGGTGGCGACGTCCTGGAAACTGAGCAGCCGGGGGCCGGACAGCTCGTAGGTCTTGCCGATGTGCTGGTCCCCGGTCAGCGCGGCCACGGCCACATCGGCGATGTCGTCGGTGTCCACGAAGGGTTCGACGGCGTCACCGGTCGGCAGCGCCAGTTCCCCGGCGAGGACGGGCTCCAGGAAGAAGCTCTCGTTGAAGTTCTGGTTGAACCAGCTGGCCCGGACCACGGTCCAGTCGGCGCCGGACTCCTTCATCTTCTCCTCGCCGGCCTGCGCGCCCTCCTCGCCGCGGCCGGAGAGCAGCACCAGACGGCGGGCGCCGTGGGCGACGGCGAACGCGGAGAACTCGCCGACGGCTTCGGCGCCCCCGGGGAAACCGAGGTCGGGGTAGTAGGTGATGTACACGGCTCCGACGCCCTCCAGCGCGCCCGCCCAGGTGGCCGGGTCCTCCCATACGAAGGGCCGGTCGGCGTTGCGCGAACCGATGCGTACCGGCAGGCCCTTGCCGGCCAGCCGCTCCGCGACCTTCCGTCCGGTCTTGCCGGTGCCGCCGATGACGAGCGTCGTCTTCGTCTCTGCCTGGGCGTTCTGCGTGGTCTGTGTCATGCGTACAGTCAAGTCCACTCCGTTGAGACGGAACATAGCTACGAAGCTCAGTTCCATACGCATGCGTCTACGGTCCTGGCGGGGAGGCGGCTCAGGAGTAGCCCATGCCGCCGCAGACGTTGATCGCCTGCGCGGTGATCGAGGCGGCGCTCTCCGTGGTGAGATAGCCGACCAGGCCGGCTACCTCCTCGGGGGTGGAGTAGCGGCCGAGCGGGATGTTCGCCTCGAACTGCGCCTGGACGAAGTCCTCGGTGGTGTCCCAGGCCGCGGCGTACCCCTGGCGTACGCGCTCGGCGGTCGGGGTCTCCACGTATCCCGGGCAGACCGCGTTCACGGTGACGCCGAGCGGCGCCAGTTCCTTGCCGAGCGACCTGGTGAAGCCGACGACGCCGTGCTTGGAGGCGGAGTAGGGGGCGCCCAGCAGGACCCCCTGCTTCCCGGCGGTCGAGGCGATGTTGATGATGCGTCCGTAACCGGACTCCAGCAGACCGCCGTTCACCAGGACTTCGCGGGTCAGCAGGAACACTCCGTTGAGGTTGGTGTCCATCACGTCGTACCAGAGCTCGTCGGATATCTCCGCGGTGGGTCCGCCACCGCCCCGGCCCGCGTTGTTGACCAGGATGTTGACCGGGCCGAACTGCGCGACGACGGCGGCCACCAGCGCGGACACCGACGCGCGGTCGCGGACGTCGGCGACGGCGCCCTCGGCTTCCATCCCGGCCGCGCGCAGATCCTCGACCGTCAGCTTGACCTCCTGCGCGGTCCGGGCGCAGATGAAGACGCGATGGCCCCGGCCACCGAGCTCCCGTGCCACCCCGAGCCCGATCCCCCGCGTCCCGCCCGTGATCAGGGCCACCGGATTTCCCGGAGCCCTCATCGGTCTTTCCTGGCGTAGCGGCCCCGGAACCTGAATCTCCACGGTTTTCCTCCCGCACCTCGTCGAATCCCCGCCGAATGACTCTTCGACGCCAGGCATGCTAGTCCCGCGCGGGCTTCGTTTCTTGAATTCTTGAGTAACCGTCGAGCACATCCCCAACGCCTTTATTCACCGGGTATGACGGTGGAATTGGGGTACGCGACAACAGCCGGAAAGCACAACGGGCAACGTGGGTAAACAATGCGGAAAATTCCACGTCCGCGCGCATGAGAAGCCCCGGCCGAGGGATGATTTCAGGATTCGCTCGCGTGCGGACGGACACCCCCCGGAGAACCGTCGGCGATCAGGGAGTCCGGCCGCGCGGCCAGTCCGGGCAGCATCAGCTCCCAGAACCGGGCCAGTGTGGGACCGGATATCCACTCCTTGCCGTCCCGGGCACCGAGGACCTCGAACCCGACGGTCGTCGCCAGCAGGGTGGCGGCGGCAATGTCCGGCGCCACGCCGGGCGCCAACTCGCCGCCCGAAGAAGCCCGTTGGAGTATGCCCTCGGTCCAGCGCCGCCACTGCCGCCGCAGTTCGATGCCGCCGAGGCGTGAGCGCTCGCCGCTCAGCTCGAAGCCGGCCTGTACGACGACGTCTTCGTCGAGGCGGAGCATCAGCGCGTGGGTGGCGTCGATCAGGAGTTGCAGGGCCGGTGCCTCACCGTGGTCGCGGCACTCGGTGATCAGCCGTAACTCCCGCGCGGCTTCCTCCTCGACGGCGCCGGCCAGGGCTTCCTTGCTCTTGAAGTGGAAGTGGAGCGCCCCGTTGCTCACCCCGGCCCGTCGGCTGATCATGGTGAGCGACGCCGGGACGAAGCCCTCGACCGCGAAGATCTCCGCGGCGGCCCGGATCAGTGATCGCCGAGTACGCGCGGCGCGGTCCTGTGTGACCATCATCGTCTCCTGGTGTGCGGGACCGGAAGCGGTGTGCGGTGGGTCCAGTAGAAACAATCCGCCATCGCGGTTTGTATTGCCGCCATTCTCTCTGATCGGACTCACTCAGCGCTCCCTCCCGGCTCAAGAACCGCTCGAGACCGACCGGAGAGCGCGGACGGCTTCGACGCGCGCGCCGCGATCGGGCGCCACGTCGAGTTCGAGCAGCAGGCGCGGCATCACCACACTGGGCAGCAGATGCGCCCACAACACCGACATCCGGCGCTCCACGTCCCGGCGGCCGGCCGCGACGCGCGCGTAGACCTGGATCCCCGCCCACGCACTGATCACCAGCTCGGCCGTCTCCCGAGGCACGGCGTACGGCAGCAACTCGCCCCGTTCCGCGGCCCGCAGCAGCAGGTCCTCGCTCAGCCCCGCCCATGCCGGGAGGGGGCCGGCCTCGGAGAAGTCGACCGATCCCCGCTCTCCGGCCAGCCGGAGCCCCGCGCCGACGATCGGGTCGCGCAAGGAGCGGTAGGCGACGGCCATCGTCATGTCGATGAGTTCCTGGACATGCGAATCCGCCGGTTCCACGGCGAGAACCCCCGTCAGTTCGCGCAGCACGCCCCGCGCCAGCTCCTCCTTGGACGAGAAGTGGAAGTAGAGGGCGCCCTTGGTCGTCCCGGAGCGCGCTGTGATCTCCGCGATCGTCGCGGCGTCATAACCGCACCGGTCGAAGACGGAGGCCGCGGCCGCCAGGATCGCGGCGCGTGTGCCCACCGCACGCTGCTGTGCCATCGGGACGCTCCCGTCGAGCGGTTCAGGGATTCACCGAACAGATGTCACTCGTTCACTTGTCGTTCACCATCGAGAAGGTCCACCGAACCGGGCGGTCGGTCTGCTCCGGCGTACTCCTCGACCACCGAGAGATGGTCCGCGGCCCGCCGGGCGGCGGCCGGGCGGCGCGCAGGTGGCACCCGGCGCAGGGCGCGTCTGCGGGAGCGGCGTGTGAGCAGTTCGATGGAGTACGGGGATCCGGGCGAGAGCAGGAAGGCGCGGGCCCGGCGCCGCGCGCGGCGCCGCAGGACGACATAGAACCCCACGGCGACAAGGAAGTTGATGGCCACCTTCCCGGCGAGGCCCGGGGCGGAGCCGAGCAGGGGTGAGTCGAAGAGCCAGTGCATGGTCATGGCGGTCAGCAGGCAGAGGGCCGCCGGTACGATCCGCCCGCGCACCGGCCGCCCGCCGTGGGCGAGCAGGATGCCGATGCCCGTCCCCGAGACGGCGGTCATCGCCCAGTGCGAGCCGAGACCGGTCAGCCCGACCCGGGTGACGAAGGACTGGAAGACGTCGTTGTCCGCGTTCACTCCGCCACCGCTGAGGATGGAGTTCATCGCGTAGGTCCAGTTCTCCATGACCTGGAAGCCGAGTCCGGTGAAGGCGCCGAGGAAGAACCCGTCGAGCGGCCCGCGCACCAGCCGCCGTGCGCCGAGGGCGATCAGCGCGACACCGGACACCTTGAGGAGTTCCTCGTTGAGCGGGGCGGTGAGCGCGGCGCCCCACTGCGAGCCGAAGTCGATACCGGCCGCCTTGGACCAGATGCCCTGGAGCCCGCCGTTGGCCAGGATCGCGCAGCCCGTCGCCGCGGTGGCCCCCCAGGCGACCCCGCTCCAGGCCCAGCCGCGCGGCGGCGCCCGGAACGGACGTACCCGCCCCAGGACGGCCACCCCGATGCCCAGCGTGAACAGCAGCAGCAGGAAGGCCAGCAGCGCCGGGCCGGGGAACACCCGGATGGCCGGGCCGTATTCGACAGCGAGCAGTGCGAGACCGAGGAGGCACAGGACGCCGCACAGCCAGCCCACCGGCCGCCGTCGGACGGAGCCGCGCAGTCCGGTGTACGTGGAGGCCGCTGTCGTCATGGCGCCTCCTGGGGGAAGGCGACGGAACGGACCATGGCCGCGGCGTCCGCCGAGGCACGCGGATCCGCGTCCGCCCCGGCCAGTACGGTGATCTCGACCGCGTAGCTCAGGTCGGGCGGCAGCCATACCGTGGCCGTGCCCGTACGGCCGCCACGGGTCAGTGTGCCGGTCTCGCCCCGGGCGCCCCCGGCGCTGGTGACGGGGTGCGGAGCGCCGAGCCGGGTGTTCCCGTCCGGGACGGACTGGACCTTGCGCAGACCCGCCCACAGCTCTCCGGCCTGGCCGGGCGCCGCGAGGGCGACATAGCCGGCGACCAGGTCGACGCCGCCGCGGGTCAGCACGTACATCGAGTCCGGATCGCTCTCCGACTTGCTGAGGGCCCAGCCCGTGCCGGTCACCCGCAGCACCGCGATGTTGTCGTCAGGCCCCAGCTCCAGCAGCGTGCCGTCCGGCAACCGCTCGTGATCGTTCAGGGCCCGGTCGATCAGTGGCCAGCCCGCGGTCAGAGCGGCCATGACGAGCAGGACGCCGATGACCGACGACCGGGCCCGCCGGGAGGTTCGCCGCGGTGGGCGCCTGATGTCCAATGCGGAGTCCATCCCCCTACGGTCAGTCAGGGACCGGGTTCACGCAGCGTCAGTGACTCATACGAGTGGCCGTGGAACCGGAGCCGACGTCGTCGCCGGGACGGTCCCGGGCATCATGGCGCAGCGGGGTGAGCTGCTCGATGTCGTACCGCAGCCGGAGATCGGCGATGGCGGCCGGATCGGGCGTTCCACCGTCCTTGAGGATGTCGAGCAGTTCCTCGAAGTACCGCTCGTGGTCGGAGGGCGGGGACGACTGGAAGAACATCTTGGCCGGGACGTCGCCCCGGTTGGCGAACGCGTGCGGACAGCCGGGGGGTACGACGATGACCGTGCCCGGTGTGGCCCGTACGGACTTCAGTCCCGACGAGGACTCCCAGTGCCGCCAGTCCTCGCCGAGCACCCGGGGTTCGAACGCCATCACGTCCAGCTCACCGTCGAGGATGTAGAACAGTTCCTCGCTGTGCGTGTGCCGGTGGGCCCCGACGTCGAAGCCGGGTGGCACGACGACCTCGAAGCTGGAGGAGACCCGGGAGTGCTCGCCGGTGACCTTGAAGGTCACCTGCTGGGCATCGGTGAGGATGGTGGTGCCCCCGCCCGGAGGGACGATGAGCCCCTCGGCCTGGGTCAGCTGGGTCATGCGGTGCTCCATGACGGTGGGGATGACGGTGGTACGGCGGTGCGGTGGCGCGGGGCCGTTCGGGTGACGGGGCCCTCGGTCATCTCACCGGCTGGCTCACGGGCGACGGCTCGCTGTCGCGTTCCAGGCTTTCCATGACCTGGTCCCCGGTCATCATGGTGCCGGCGGCGGCGCCGGTGGTCGTCCAGCGCCCCAGCGCCATCTCGGCGGTGATGCCGGGTCCGAAGCCGGCGATGATGCCGCGCGCGCCGTCGGCCACCCCGCCCTCGTCGAAGAGCCTGCGCACCGCGTCGAGGACGACGGCGCTGGCGATATTGCCGTACTCGGTGAGCGTGCCCCTGCTGAACCGGAACGCCTCCGGCGGCACTTCGAGGAAGTGGCTGAGGTCGTCCAGGATGCGCGGTCCGCCGGCGTGGATGATGTAGAAGTCGAGCCCGGTGGCGTCCCAGCCGTGCTGGTCGGCCATCGTGCGCAGGGCGGGTGCCAGCGGCTCCATGGTGGTGGGTACCCGCTTGTCCAGCAGGAAGTGGAAGCCGGTGGCCCGGACGCTGTAGGCGATCCAGTCGGTGGTGTCCGGTACGAGGTGGGAGCCGTTGCGCTCCAGCGCGATCCCCGTGCCGCCCTCGCCGCGTACGACGGCGGCGGCGACGGCGTCCCCGAACAGCCCGTTGGACAGCAGCGATCCGACTCCGAGGTCGGTCGGCTGGTAGCAGAGCGAGCAGAACTCGCAGGCGACGATGAGGACGTTGGCGCCGGGGTACGAGCGGCAGAAGTCGTGCGCCCTGTTGATGGCCGCGCCGCCCGCGGCACAGCCGAGTTGGGCGATCGGGAGCTGGCGGGTGTCGCCGGGGAAGCCCATGGTGTTGATCAGCCAGGCGGTCAGCGACGGCATCATGAAGCCGGTGCAGGAGACATAGACGATCATGTCGATGTCCGCGGGGCGCAGCTCGGCGTGGTCGAGGGCGCGTCTGATCACCTCGGGGACGCGTGCCTTGGCCTCGGCCTCGTACAGCATGTTCCGGTCCTCGAAGCCGGGATGCCGGAGGGTCTCCTCGATCGGCTGGACGATATGCCGTTTGGCCACCCCGGTGTTCTGGATCAGCCGTAGGGCCAGCGGCAGTTGAGGATGGTCCGCGTGCAGCGAGCGCGCGAGAGCGAGTGTGTCCTCCATGGTGATCACATACTGGGGAACCGAGACCGCGGGTTTACACAGAGTCGCCACGACGCGCTCTCTCCTTCGTTCGTGTCCGCTGTGAACTGCGGCCCACACTCACCGGTGGGCACCCGCCCCGCAACCCGGGAGCGGGGGGTCGAAGGAGGCCGCGACGGCTGCCCCGAAGGGTTCCGGCGCGGGATCCGAAGACCCCCCAGGGCTCGCACGGCGACTACGGACCGTGAACTAGGGACGGGCCGCCTCGTCCGTTCGGGTGACGCCCGCCCGAGGTGCCGGGCAGGTCCCGACGCCCCGCCTGATCGGACGCGCGCGAGGTCTTCGCGGCCGGGCGCGACCTGAGCGAGGAGTTACTGATTGTCAGCCCTGACGTCGAAGTCACCGGCCGCTGTCGGAAGAAGCCGGGCGGCGCCCTCGTACACCGCCGGGGCCCGTTCAGGAAGCCGTGGAACGTACGCCCGTTCGTGTCGTGCGGTGAGCCGAACCCCCCGCCCCGCGGCGGCCACGCCCGATCACCCGCCGCGGGGGCGCGTGCCGTCGTCGCGGCCGTTCGTCCGGCACGGATCCGCAAGTTCCCTCGCGGGGCGGGGAATCCGGCTGACGCGTGCCGCGAACGGCGTTCGCGGCACGGAAGCGGGGCGCGCACCCACCCGCGTTCCGCTGCCCGTGTCCTCCGTGGCGAGTGGGTCGTTTGCCCGGTGGAGGAAACGACTTTGGTGATGCCTCACATGCGTGAACGTGCCCCGTCTGCGTGAACGTGCCCCGTCGGTGGACGCCCTGATCAGCCTTGTCGAATGCGCGCCGCAGGTCGGCGCGGTGCGTGCCAAGGAGACCGCCTCATGAACCATCCCTCCCCGCTCTCCCCGCCGGCGGAGTGTCCTGCCCACTCCCCCGGTGCGGAGCTGCTCCCCCTGTCCGCCGCGACGGGCGCGTCCGAACCCCGCGAGGTCTATCGAAGACTGCGCGAGCAGTGGGGCAATGTCGCCCGCGTCGAGCTGGAACCGGGTGTACCCGCCTGGCTCGTCATGGGCTACCGGGAGTTGCTCACGATCACCCGGCAGGAGCAGGTCTTCTCCCGCGACGCCCGCAACTGGCGCGATCTCAACGAGGGCGTGGTCCCGCCGCATTCGGGGCTGCTGCCGATGATGGCCTGGCGTGCCAACGTCATCGGCGCGGACGGTCCCGAGCACCGCCGGCTGCGTCAGCCGCTGGACGACGGTGTGGCGCGCATCGACCAGCGCAAGGCACGCCGTCAGGTCCAGTCGGTGTGTACGGAGTTGATCGCGCGCTTCTCCCAGCAGGGCCGGGCGGATCTGGTGAACGACTACGCCACGATCGTGCCGCTGCTCTCCATCGCGTCCCTGTTCGGTCTGAACAGCGCGGAGGGCCAGGAGTTGCTGCGGGCGCTCATCGCGCTGTTCGGCAGCGCGGACGACTCGCAGGACGGCAACCGCCACTTCGAGGAGATCCTGGTCGACGCGCTGCGCCGGCGGCAGGAGAGCCCGACGGACGATCTGACGACGGCGTTCATCAACCACCCGAATCTCCGCACCGAGTCGGAACGTATCCAGTCGATGGCGGTGATGATCTCCTCGGGCACCGAGGGCGTCAACGCCTGGACGTCACTGACGCTGCGGCTGATGCTCACCGATCCGCGGTTCGCCGCCCGGATGCACGGCGGCCGGCTCGGCGTGGACGACGCCCTCGACGAAGCCCTCTGGCGCGACCCGCCCATGAACAACATGCCCGCCCGCTACGCCCTGCGCGACACCGAACTCGGCGGCCGGCACATCCGCCGCGGCGACGTCCTCATCCTCGGCATCGCCGCCGCCAACGACGACCCCGCCATCCGCCCCGACGACACCGCCGGAGAACCCGGCAACCGCGCCCACCTCGCCTTCTCCGCCGGCCCCCACGTCTGCCCCGCGCAGGTACCCGCACGTCTCATCACCCGCACCGCCGTCAACACCGTGCTGCATCTGCTGCCCGACATGAGACTCGCCATCCCCGCCGAGGCGGTCGCCTGGCACCCCTCGCCCTGGACGCGTATCCCGGTCTCCCTTCCGGTGGAGTTCTCGGCGGCCCGGATTCCGGTCATCGGCAGCCGGTAGCCCGTAGCCGGTAGCGGTATTCGTGGATCATGGCTGTGGCTGTGGCTGTGGCTGTGAGTGACCGAATGACGAGACGGTGTTGCACGGAGCGACGACGAGGCGTTGCATCGCGCCGTGCCATCCGAAACCGAGAACTCCGACACCGAGCGGTCCCGGGCCGAGCAGTCCGGTCAGCGCCCGCCCACCGTCCCCGCCGTCCCCGCGTCCCCCGCGCCCGACTCCACCGACCGCGCGGCCCGGCGTGCCGTCACCGTCTTCCCCGTACTCGTTCTGGCCGCGGGTGCCCTCGGTCTGGTGACCCCGGGCACCTTCGCGGGCTGGGGTCCTTCGGTGCCGTACCTGCTGGGCATCGTCATGTTCTGTATGGGGCTGACGATGACGCCGAGCGACTTCCAGGGGGTCGCCCGACGGCCGTGGGCGGTCGGGCTCGGTCTGGTCGCGCACTACGTGATCATGCCGGGGCTCGGCTGGCTGATAGCCAACGCCCTTGATCTGCCGCCGCAGCTGGCGGCGGGCGTGATCCTGGTCGGCTGCGCACCGAG
Source organism: Streptomyces sp. NPDC088147 (assembly GCF_044741565.1). Lineage (NCBI taxonomy): Bacteria > Bacillati > Actinomycetota > Actinomycetes > Kitasatosporales > Streptomycetaceae > Streptomyces > Streptomyces sp. NPDC088147. Next base: position 365,155 of record NZ_JBIUSY010000008.1, read on the forward strand.
CGGCACCGCCTCCAATGTCGTCACGTATCTGGCGCGCGGCGATGTGGCCCTGTCGGTCTCGGTCGCCACCGTCTCGACCGTCCTCGCACCGCTGGTGACGCCGCCGCTGACGCTGCTGCTCGCGGGCGAGTTCCTGCCGGTCGACGCGGGCTCGATGGTCGGCGACATCCTCAAGACCGTGCTGCTGCCCGTCGTGGCGGGGCTCGCGGTCCGGCTGCTCGCGGGGCGGTATGCCGACCGGGTGCTGGGTGCGCTGCCCTGGCTGTCGGCCCTCACGATCGCGGTGATCGTCGCGGTGGTGGTGGCGGGCAGCGCGAACGCGATCAAGTCGGCGGCGCTGCTGGTGTTCGTCGCGGTGGTCCTGCACAACGGCCTCGGTCTGGCGCTCGGTTACGGCGCGGGAAAGCTGGCCCGGCTCGGGCCGCCCGCGAGCCGGGCGATGGCCTTCGAGGTCGGCATGCAGAACTCCGGCCTCGCCGCCTCCCTGGCCACCGCCCACTTCAGCCCGCTGGCGGCGCTGCCGGCCGCGGTGTTCTCGGTGTGGCACAACGTGTCGGGCGCGCTGGTCGCGGCCTGGATGGCGTACCGCGCGCGCCGGACCGAAGGCGCCGCGCCCGCGTCCTGAGGCCAGTTCACGGGCATCGCAGCGCCCACGAGCCACACTCATCAGCCACACTCATGAGCCGCGTCACCGGCCTCGCGTCACCGGCCGCCATTACCCCGGACGTCATCGACCATCGGCGCCCCTCGCGGCATCGTTGCGGCTACCGGGCCTCGGCCGGCGCACTCCGGCCGAGGTTCGGGCCCGCCCCGTGGCAACCGATCCCCGATGGAGGCCGATCCTCATGTCCGTGAACCGCTACGAGACCGCCGTCACCCGTTACTTCGACGCCTGGAACGCGACGTCCGCCGACGAGCGCGCCGAGGCGGTGGCCCTCGCCTGGACCGAGGACGGCAGCTACACCGACCCGCTGGCGGACGTGGCGGGGCATGAGGCACTCGCGGCCGTGATCGCCGGCGCCCGTGCGCGGTTTCCCGGTCATGTGTTCACCCCGGCCGGGCCGGTCGACGGGCATCATGACACCGCCCGGTTCAGCTGGGAGCTGGTCTCGGCCGCCGACGGTTCGGCGCCCGTCGCGGGCTCCGATGTCCTCACGCTCGGCGAGGACGGCCGGATCGTCAGCGTACGGGGCTTCCTCGACCGGATACCCGCCTCGGCCTGACCGAACGGACGGGTCCGCACGGAGGGTTCGCCTCCCGCGGGCCCGTCCCGCCGGTTCTCACGCGGACTTCGCCGTGGCCCGCGCGCCGAAGTGCACATACCTGGAGCCGTCCGCCAGCGCGTAGAAGACCACCGGTATCCAGGCGTCCTTCTCGTTGCGCCGTCCGGCGAACACGGTCTTCGACGGCGTGTCCGACACCGGCACCAGGTCCCAGAAGAGCGGTTCGAACGAGTCCTTCAGCCCGTCGGCGCCCTCGTACTTCACCCGGAGGACGCCCTCGCCCGCGGGCCGGTCGGTGACGGTCATCAGGAACCCCTCACGCCGGTAGCCACCGACGAACGGCGCGGGATCCACGGCCGGTCGCGCGGCATCCACGGCCGGTGCCCCTGCCGGGGGACCGAACCCCGGCATCGTCACCCCGGCGAGTTCGGCGGTCAGTTCGCGGCAGAGCGTCTCGAAGACCTTCGGAGCGGCGCCCCCGCCGTTGGTCAGCAGCGCGACGGCGAATCCCGCCTCCGGTATGGCCCGCAGGTAGGCGAGCTGCCCGAACGTACTGCCGTCGTGGCCGAAGCCGCGCGCACCGTCCCACTCGAACAGCCCCCAGCCCAGGCCCCAGTGGGCGCCGAGGAACCACTGGTCGGGCATCTCGGCCTCACGCGCCAGCATCGCCTTCACGGCCCCGGCGGAGAGCACGCGGGTGCCGTCCCGCGCCGTACCGCCGTCGATGAAGAGCCGGGCGAACCGCACCACATCGGCGGCGGTGGCGGAGATCCCGCCGTACGGGCCCGCCGAGCGCGGCAGCATGTTCCACAGCGGCGTCGGGACCGGGTCCTCGCCGGGCTCGCCCATGTGTCCCATCGCGGCGCGGAATCGGAGCACCTCCTCGGGCAGGGTCATCGTGTGCGCCAGCCCGAGCGGCTCGCAGAGCATCTCCTTGAGGGCCTCGTCCCAGGTCAGGCCGGTCACGACCTCGACGATCCGTCCGAGGACGTTGTACGCGGTGCTGGAGTACGACATGGTGGCGCCGGGCGGGTTGGTGAGCCCCACGTTTCCGACGCCGCCGACATAGCGGGCGAGGCAGTCGTCGCCCCGGCCGGTGTCGCTCACGAAGTCGCCCTCGATACCGCTGGTGTGGTTGAGCAGTTGCCGCACCGTGATCGTTCCGCCGGCCGCCGGGTCGGCGACGGCGAAGTCCGGCAGTACGTCCACCACCGGCGCGTCCAGGTCCAGCTTCCCGGCGTCGGCGAGGAGCACCACGAGGGCGGCGGTGTAGCCCTTGCTGATCGAGCCGATCTGGAAGACCGAGTCCGTGGTCGCCGGGACACCGGTCCCGGTGTGCAGAATGCCGCCCGCCAGCTCATGGATCTCATCGCCGGCGAGTACCGCGAGGGCGGCGCCGGGGATGTGGTGGACGGCGAGCAGCTCATCGAGCCGGGCCTGCCATCGAGCGGGGTCGAACACCGGGGGCGTGGTGGCGGCGTGCTGGTTCGGGCGCGGGCTCTGTGACATGTCATCTCTCCTGGCGGCTTCGCGTGCTGAGGAGCGTCGGCGAGGTTGAGCGAACGCCGTACGGCACTTCGCACACTGTACGGAGACCGCACGCCGTACGCAATCGCGCACGACGTACAAACCTTGTGGGAGCGCTCCCGACGCTGGCAGCATGCGGTGCTGTGCCGCCTCCACTCGCCACGGTCCGCGCCTATCGCCCCGAGGACCTTCCCGCCCTCCACGACATCTGCGTACGCACCGCCCACGAGGGCCGGGACTCCCGGCACCTCTATCCGGATCCGGACCTGATGCCGAGCATCTTCGCCGCGCCCTACGCGGCGCTGGAGCCCGAGCTGACCTTCGTCCTCGACGACGGCCGGGGCCGGGCCGTCGGCTATGTCCTCGGCACCGCCGACACCGCCGGATTCGTCAGGGCGTTCCGCGAGGTGTGGCTGCCGCCGCTCGCCGACCGCTATCCGGAACCGTCCGGCCCGGCTCGTACTCCGAGCGAGGAGATGATCGCCCTGCTGCACCGGCCGGAGCGGATGATCGTGCCCCAACTGGCCGGCTATCCCGCGCATCTGCACATCGATCTGCTGCCCGCCGTGCAGCGCCAAGGGCATGGCCGGGCCCTGATGCACACCTTCCTGCGAGCCCTGCGCGACCGGGGAGCCGACGCGGTCCATCTCTCGATGGTCACCGCCAACACCCCCGCCCGCGCCTTCTACGACCGGCTCGGCTTCCACGAGATCGCGGTGCCGGATCCGGGTCCGCTCACCTATCTCGGACGCCCGACCGCACTCGACGAGGCTTGAGCGTCCGGCGGTTGAGTAGCCGTACTCATCCGCCGCTCCCCCGCCGTCTCCTATCGTCGCCGCAGGTCGCCACGGGTCGCCACGGCTGGTCGTGACGGCGCGGGCCGGGCGCGGGCCGGGGGGAGACGGATCATGGCGGAGACGTGGGGCGGACGGGTCCTGGGCGGCCTCACGGGCGTGCTGGTGTGCGCGCTCGCGCTGCTGGTCGCCGGCTGCGGAGTGGTGACGACGAAGAGTGACCGGAAGCGCGCGGCGGAGCTGGCCGAGGCACGCTACCCCGGAATCCTCGACGTCCTGTCCGCGCGCACGCTGTTCCCCGCGACCAGCGGGTCCGAGGTGACCTTCTCGGTGGCCGACGACCCCGACGCCGCGGTCCTGCTGCGGATCGACGCCGCGGCGGGCACCTGCGACCGCGGGCCGTGCGACCGCGCGCTCGACGAGGCGGTGGAGCGTGGCAGGTCCCGGGCCGGCGAACTGCGCCGGATGAGAGCCGCGTTCACCGACTGCGGATACGAACTGGTGGGCGCGACCCCGGCCCTCTCCGCCCCCTGGGTCGCCGCCGCGCCGACGAACGCCACCGTCACGCGCGTACTGGCCGAGATCGGCACGTGCGTACGGACATGGTCCCCGGCGCGCGACGAGAACGGCGCGCCGAGGCGTTCGGTGACCGTGAACATCGTCGCCCCCGGTCTCGCGCGCGAACGTCCCGCCGGAAAGGCGACGAGCCCCACGGTGCTCCGCATGACCGACCCCGGCCTGCTGGGAGCCCTGGCGAAGCGCCCGCACTACTCCGTCTCCTACACCGTGCGCGACGGTGTGGTCGATCCGGCGTCCGGCAGGGCGTACCTCTCCTTTCCGTGGGAGGACCGGAGAGCGTTCGAGAAGACGGTGGGGGACGCCGTACGCGACTGGCTGCGCACGACGCGACCGCGGGCCGGAGTCGCGATGGTGTCCGGGCTCTGGTGGCTCGCACCGGGCACGGTCGACCGGCTCGAGGGGTACGTCCTGTTCTGCGACGAGGCCGGGGAAGGCGCGCGCTGCGCGGGTGACCACGCGGTGGCCCTGACGGTGGACCCGGAGGGCAACCCGGTCGGGGACTTCCAGGTGATCCGCGACGTACGCGACGACCACGGGCGGGTGCGTCTGCCCCCGGAGTGACCCGGGCGGAGGTACACGACACGGCGCCTCGCCCCCTCACGCGATGCCGCGCCCCACATCACGCGTCACGTCACGTCAGGCCAGGTCAGGTGCGGGGAGCGGCGTCCCGGTCGCCCGCCGCGATGCCGTGCGGCGCCGCCGCGTCGATCGCCGCGAGATCGCCGTCGGTCAGTGCGATGTCGGCGGCCTCCGCGTTGTGCTCCAGATAGGCGCGCCGCTTGGTGCCGGGGATCGGCACGACCCGCTGCGCCAGCAGCCAGGCCAGTGTCAGCTGCGTCGGCGTGATGCCCTTGGCCTCCGCCAGCTCGGTGACCTTGTGGACGACCGCCAGGTTCGCCGCGATGTTCTCCTCGGTGAACCGGGGAAGACCGCGGCGGGCGTCGTCGGGCGCGAGATCGTCACGGCGCCTGATCTTCCCGGACAGGAAGCCGCGGCCCAGCGGCGAGAACGCGACGAACCCGATACCCAGCTCCCGTACGGTCTCCAGCACGCCGTTGTGCTCCACATCCCGGGAGAACAGGGAGTACTCCGACTGGAGCGCGGTCAGCGGATGCACCGCGTGGGCCCGGCGGATCAGATCGGGGCTCGCCTCCGAGACACCGATGTAGCGGACCTTGCCCGCCTGGACCATCTCGCTCATCGCCCCGATGCTCTCCTCGACGGGGACGTCCGGGTCGACGCGGTGCAGGTAGTACAGATCGATGACGTCCGTGCCGAGATGCCGCAGGGAGCGGTCCACCGCCCGGTGCGCGTACGCGGCGCTGCCGTTGTGACCGTGCGGGGTGCCGTCGTCGTCGAACTCGGTGGCGAACTTGGTCGCGATCGTGATCTCGTCGCGCCGCTCGCCCAGGGCGCGTCCGATCAGCTTCTCGTTCTCGAACGGGCCGTACGCCTCGGCCGTGTCGATGTGCGTGACCCCGATGTCGACGGCCCGGTTGAGTGTGGCGATGGCCTCCCGCTCGTCCCTGGGGCCATACCAGACGCTCATGCCCATCGCGCCCAGGCCCTCGGCGGAGACGGTGAGGCCCTGCGAACCGAGTTTCACGGTTTTCATGATGACGAGACGCCCTTTCGGTAGAAGTCGATCTTCCGTTCAATGGCGGCCAGATGATTCTGGGTCACTTTGAGCTGTTCGAGGACGCGCTCACGGTGCTGCTCCAGCACGGCCAGCCGCTCGGCCTCGTTGCCCTCGTACCGGCAGATCTCGGTGAAGGCGCGAATGTCGCGGATCGGCATACCGGTGCCGCGCAGCATGACGATCCCGGCGAGCCAGCGGAGATCCTGGGCGAAGTAGCGCCGCTGGCCCGAGGGCGCGCGGTCGGCGGGGAGCGCCGTCAGCCCCTCGCGTTCGTAGTACCGGAGGGTGTCGACGCTGAGGCCGCAGGCCGCCGCGGCTTCGCCGATCGTCAGTCCGCCGTGCGGAATCTCCACTTCCGGCTCCAGCCGGGGAACCACTGAACTCATGCCTCAAGCGTCCACCCTGGAGCGCGCTCCAGGGCAACCGGAACCGGCGGACCCGGGAGGGGCGGGGCCGGCGACCGGCCCCCGCTCGCCGGATCCGCGCGCCGCCGTGGCAGTGTGGTCGCCCGACCGCTGACGCGAGGAGACACCATGGGCGAGAGCGCCGAGGGAACGAGCACGGAATCATGTCTCGGGCTCACCGACTGGACATGGCTGAACCGGCCGGCCCAGTGGGCCGCGTACGACGACGCCCTGGACATCACCACGGAGCCGGACACGGATTTCTGGGTGACCACGCACTACGGCTTCGTACGGGACACGGGCCACGCCCTGCTGCGGCCGGTGCCCGCGGCCTTCCGGCTGCGCGTCACGTTCTCCGGTGACTACCGCGAACAGTACGACCAGGCCGGGCTGTTGCTGCGGCTCGACGAGAAGAACTGGATCAAGACGGGCATCGAGTACGTCGACGGACGGCAGCAGCTCAGCGCCGTCGTCACGCGCGAGGTGTCGGACTGGAACGTCGTACCGCTCGCCCACCTCACCGACACCCCGGCACCGGTGACCGTCGAACTGCGGCGCGAGGGCGACACCGTGACGATCCTCTACGGTCTCGACGGCGAGCCCGGGACGATGCTGCGGCTCGCCTACTTCCCGCCGGGGGCGGCGGCGCAGGCCGGACCGATGTGCGCGTCACCCGACGGCACGGGCTTCACCACGCGGTTCACGGCGCTGGGCCTCGAAACGGCCTGATCCGGCGGGCGGGCGGAGCGGCCGGGCCGCCGGTGGCGCGGCCCGGTTCCACCGCGGATGCGGCTGCGGGCCCTCTGGCGCGGGGCGTGGCCCGACGCTTTGCTTGTCGGGTCCCGTCGTCTCCGAGCCTCACCTCCCGCTGCCTTCGACCGCCGAGGAGTCCCGCCATGCCGACTGTCCCCGTACCCGGTCCGCGCCGACTGCCGTTCGTCGGGAATCTGCCCGCCTTCGCGCGCGATCCGCTCGGTTTCTTCACCCGGCTGCGCGGCCATGGTGACCTCGTCGAGTGGCGGCTCGGGCCGCAGCGGGCCCTGTTCCTCTCCCGTCCCGAGCACATCGGGGAGCTGCTCACGGGTATCGAGAGCGAGTACCGCCACCCCCAGCTCGGCTGGGCGTTCAAGCTCGTTCTCGGCGACGGCGTCGTCACCTCGGAGGGACCGTCCTGGCGACGCAAGCGTGCCCTCGTGCAGCCCGCCGTACGCCCCCGCCAGGTGCGGGGCCACGCGGAGACGATGACCGACTGCGCGGCCACGCTCGCGGAGTCCTGGCGGCCCGGTCAACGTCTCGATGTGCGTGACGCGATGCTGGGGCTCACCCAGCGGATCGCCGTACGGACGCTCTTCGGCGCCGACACCGTGGGTCGCGAGGCCACGATCGGACCGGCGATGGACATCGCGCAGCGGGCGATAGGCGACGAGTTCCGCGGCGTCACGCTGTTTCTGCCGCCCTGGGTGCCCACCCCGGGCCGCCGGAAGCTGAAGAGGGCCGTCGCCGTCATCGACCGTGAGGTGGCCCATGTCACCGGGTTACGCCGCCGCGGCGGCGTGGAGCGCGACGATCTGCTGAGCCGGCTGCTCGCGGCCAGGGACGAACAGGACCGTCCGCTCACCGACAAGGAGATCAGGGACGAGGCGGTCACCCTCTACATCGGCGGGCACGAGACCACCGGCACCACGCTCACCTGGGCCTGGTATCTGCTCTCCCGGAACCCGGAGGCGCGGGCCAGGCTCACACAGGAACTCACCGACGCCCTCGGCGGCCGGGCGCCGGGCCATGACGATCTCCGGCTGCTGCCCTGGACCGAGCAGATCATCAAGGAGACACTGCGGCTCTATCCTCCGGTCTGGCTGATGACCGGGATCGCCACGGAGCGTTCGACACTGGACGGCCGTCCGGTCGCGAAGGGCACCGTGCTCTGGTCCAGCCAGTGGAGCACCCACCGCGACGCGCGCTGGTTCCCCGACCCGGAGGCGTTCCGTCCCGAGCGGTGGGACGCCGACGCGGCCGCCTCCGTACCGGACCACGCGTGGTTCCCGTTCGGCGGGGGGTCGCGCGCCTGTCTCGGGGCCAGATTCGCGATGGTGGAGGCCGTCCTCGTACTGGCCACGCTCGCGCAGCGCTTCCATGTCGAGGTGGAGGGGGGCGAGATCCCGCCGCGTACGGGCCTCACCCTCCAGCCGTCACGTCCCGTACGCGGCACCCTCCGCGCCATCCGGAGCCGCCAGGACGCGGCCTGAGTGCTCTCAGAGACCGCGCTTCTTCGCGCTCTCCGCGGCCGCGCCCATGCCGAGGCCCGCCACGATCAGCACGAGGGACACATAGATCTCGTAGCCGTCGAAGTAGCTCATCCGCGCGACCAGGGACCAGAGTTCGAACCACCCGTCCGTCCATTCGTGCAGCAGTCCCCCCACGCCCTGGGACAAGAGGAGGAAACACAGGATTCCGCATACCGTCTTCACCCTTCGAGGCTAGAAAGGGCGAGCCCCGTACGGCTATTGGCCTTCAGGAGCGGCCTCGGTGACCAAAGTCGCGCGCGGCCCCGCTCGCGTGTCCCAAAGTCGTCGCGTGCGGTGGCTCCGCGAAGTCGTCACGTGCGGTGGCCCCGCGCCCGGCCGGGCGCGGGGCCACCGTTCTCACCCGGTCACGCCGCCGGCGCGGGCACCGCGGACGTTCCGGGGGCCGTCGCCGCGATCCTGATCTCCGCCCGCTGTGTGACGCCGTTGACCGTCACGGCGAGGACGACCGTGCCGGGCCGCAGCGCGGTGAGGGTGCCCGTCGCCGGGTCGAACACCGCCGCGTGCCGTGGGCGGGCACCGTTCCGGTCGCCGATGAGGAGGTTCGGGGAGCCCGTCCAGTCGGCGCTGAGCGGGAAGCCGACGGGCACTTCTCCGGCCCCCTGGGTGACGGTCGCCCTGGCGCGGGCGCTGTGCCCGGGGGCCAGCGCGGCCGGCGCGTCCAGCGTGAGCGCGTCGGTGTGGGCGCGGGTCTGTACGGAGACCCAGTCCGGGCCGCCCTTCCACGGGGCCAGCCGCGCGGCCGACTGCGCGCCCCGCGAGACCTGGTCGACCCCGATGAGCGACCAGCCGGTGAACCCGCCCTCGTTCGCCGGGGCCGCGGGTGCCTTGCCCGAGTTCCCGTTGATCAGATACGGCACTCCGTTCACCCGTGACGCGTCGAAGACACCGACGTGGCTCCCGATGAATCCCGCGCCCTTGCCCGTCGTCCGGCGGAAGTCCGCGAGCCACTGTTCGAGGAGCGCCGCCTCCTTGCGGTCGCTCAGCTCGCTGGCCTTCTGGACGGTCGGATCGCGCGGCGGTACGTGCTCGATCACCATCACCGAGCGGACCCGGTCGTCCTCGGCCGCCGCGTCCAGCTGCTCCCGTACCGCCTTGATCTGCGCCAAGCCTCCGCCGCGCAGCGTCAGACTCGATGTGTCGAGGGTGAGGAAGCGCGTCCCCCGGTGGTCGAAGATCCGCTGGGCGGGGCCGAACCGGTCCACGAAGGTGTTGATCGTGCCACCCATGACCTCGTGGTTGCCCGGTACGTAGTACCAGGGCAGGGCGTCGCCCAGTTCCTCGGCCAGGAGCGCTCCGGCGAAGTCGAGATCCGCCGGAGATCCCTCGTCGACCAGGTCCCCGTTGATGACGAGGAAGTCGGGCCTCGCCGCCTTGATCTCGCGCAGGGTACGGCGTGCCTGCGCCACGATCGCGCTGTCGGGGTCGCGGGCGACGAACTGGGCGTCGGACATCACCGCGAACCGCCAGTCCCTGCCACTGGTTTCGGCCGCCGAGTCGATCAGCGGATCGGCCGGGCGTGGCTGTGCGGGCAGCTCGACCGCCGGCGGCACCTGCGCCGTCAGTCCGTCGATCACGATCTCGCCGGTGTACTGCTTGGTGGCGGCGGTCTCCGCGAGATAGAAGCGGTGGACACCGAGCGGCGTCGCGGCCCCGGCCGGTACGGCGAAGGTCACCTGCCGCCAGCCGGTCCAGGTGATGTACGGGCCGCGCAGCAACTGGTCGGAGCCCGCCGCGTCCTTCAGGTGGAGGGTGGGCCAGGCACCCTTGCCGTCGCCCTTGATCCAGAGTGTGAAGGACTGGGGCCGGCCGGGCACCGGGATCCGCTGGGGCGGGTTCGCGTACGCGGCGCGGGTGGCGGTGGAAAGGGTGAAGTCGTACGTGAGGGTGAGACCGGTGCCGGTGTGGCCGTCCGGCGTGGCCGAGACCGACCCGTCGGCCCGTGCCTGGCCGAAGGTCCAGGACGCGGCGTCGTCGAGGGCGGAGACCGGCTGTTCGGCGAGTCCGACGCTGACGGCGAGGACCGTCGTGACGCCGCCCGCCTCGGCCGTGACGCGCCCGGCGCCGCTGCCCTTCAGGGACGTCACGGTGAAGGAGCCCCGGCCGTCGTCGGTCACGGAGAAGAGCGCGTGGTCGTAGTCGAGCCGTACGTCGCGGGGTTCGATGGGGGCGCTGGTCCCGTGGGCGTCGAGGCCGACGATGCCGAAGGTGCCGGTCGCCGTGGCGTCGGCGAGTCCGACGCGCCGGGTGGTCGGCTCGATCCGGTCGAGGCTGTCCAGCACCGTCAGCTCCGTGCCGCCTCCGGCCCGGCCGCGTTCGGCCCGTACCTCGGTGGTGCCGCCGGCGCGCGCGGTGAACACCCCGTCGGCGTCGACCCGGCCCACCGAGGGCCGTACGGCCCGCCAGCGCGGCTCGCCCGTCGCGGGCCCGTAGGTCTCGTCGTATCCGGCCGCGGTGAGCGGGCGGGTCAGTCCGGGGAAGACCCTCTCGGGGTGGCCGCCCTTGACGGGGTCGACGCCCGGGGCGCCGCCGGCGGGGGTGCGGGTCTCGACCCAGAAGCCCTTGAGCCGTCCGCTGCCGTCCGGCGCGGTGAGGGCGAGGCCGTTGGGGACGGTGCGCTCGCTGCCGTCGGAGGGGCTGTTCTCCACGCGCAGCGCGTCGCTGCCCGGGGCGCGGGCGACCAGCGTGGACGAGCCGCCGCCGTCGAGGTTGAGCGCGCTGTGGGAGCCGGCGCGCCGCATCATCTCGCCCAGCTCGGTGAGGGTGACACCGCCGCTGTCGGCCTGCCGGCCGTCGACGGTGATCACCTGCATGGTGCCGCCGTCCCGCGAGAAGCCGACGGCGGTGCGTGGCGCGGCGGTGTTGTTGCCCTCGCCGTCGTGGTTCTGCGCCACACCGTCCACGACGAGCAGTTCACGGCCGCCGACAGCCGTCCGCGGGACGGATCCGCTGTCGGTGCGCGGCCGGTATTCCACGCTGACCGGGTCCCCGGGGCGCAGGGCGCGGAGCGCCTCGGCGCCCGCTTCCCGGCCGACCAGGACGGTCGTACCCTCGGCGATCGCTCCGGTGCCGGGACGGTCCGTCACGGAGACGACTTCGCCGTCCCGTACGGCGGCCTCGGCCGCGGGTGTCGCCCGGTCCACGGTGAGCGCGCGGTCGGCCACGCCCCAGCCCGGGGTGTACGCGCCGATGCCGCCGGCCGGCACATTGGCCGCGTTGTAGGCGTCCAGCGCGCGCGACCCCGAGGGAAGTGTCACGGTGCCGTCGAAGTACAGCTTCAGGAGGCGCCCGGCGCTCCCGGGGCCGATACCGATGGCCTGGTTGGCTCCGGGCGCGGGTGAGTGCGTGACCTCGCCGTCCGCGATCCCGGGGCCCTGGGGCGCGCCCGTCTCGTTGATGTCGAAGAAGTCCGCGTTGATCGCGGCGACGGTACGGCGGCCGGGTCCCGCGTCGTGGCCGGCGGCCAGGTCCGAGACCGTACGGCGGTCGGAGACCTTGCCCGAGGAGAGGTAGTCGGCGCGGGCGCCGGTGCCGTCGAGGTCGACGGAGAGCGCGTCCACGCGCAGCCACTTGTCGGATGCGAGCCGGTCGTACGAGGTGAGCCGGACGCCGGGGGCGATCGGGCGCGAGGCCCGCGCGGTCTCGATGCCGTCGGCGTCCGCGACGGATCTCGGGGTTCCGGTGGCTCTCGGGTCCGCGGTGGCCGCGCTCGCGGGCGGTGGCGCGACCGGCCGCAGCACGTCCGCGGCGGTACGGGGTCGGGGGGCGGGGGTGGAGTCGGCGGAGGACGGGGATACCGCCCCCACCGTCAGAGCGGTCACGGCCGCGAACAGCACGGCGGTCCGCCCGGCGATGCCTGGGCCCACAACTTCTCCTGGAAGACGGTGGATACGCATGGCTTGTGCGATGTCGGCCGCCAGCATTGCCGTGCACACACCAATGAACCAGGGGTTCGCGGAGACGTCGTGGAGAACACGCGGTGACAGGGGGGAACGGAGCGGTACGTCCGGCCGGGACCAGACGCCGCCATGGCGCGGGAAGCTGTCCCGCCGTCAGAACTTTCGTGGCCTCAGAAGCCGCCCCGGCTCACGGACCGGCCGCCCCGGGCCCGGATGCCCGGCTCGGTCCGTCTCACCCGCCCGCCCGGCCGAGGCGCGCGCGGCCGTCCCGGCGTCAGCCGCCGTCACGCCGCAGGAGCAGCAGGGCCATGTCGTCCCCGCCGCTCCGCTCCCCCACCGCCGCGAACAGCAGGTCCGCCAGCGCCTCCAGGTCGGCCGGGCCGTTCCGTACGGTCTCCCTGAGCCCCTCCAGGCTCTCGCCGAGGTCGATGCCCGGCTGCTCCACCAGCCCGTCGGTGCAGAGCAGCAGCGTCTCCCCGGGCCCGAGCACCGCTGTGGTCACCGGGTAGCTGATCCCGCCGAGCTCCGCGAACTCCGCGGAGAGTCCGAGGGGGAGTCCGCCGGACGCCTCGATCCAGTGACAGCTGCCGTCGGCGCGCCGGACCAGCGGGTTGAGATGGCCCGCCCGTACGATCCGCAGCCCTCCGGTCGACAGGTTGACCTCCGCGTAGGTGCAGGTCGCGAAGCGTTCGGTGCCCAGTTCGCGGAGCAGGGCGGAGGCGCGGGCCATCGCGGTGTCGGGCGGATGCCCCTCGGCCGCGTACGCCCAGAGCGTCATGCGCAGCTGGCCCATGACCACGGCGGCGTCCGTGTCATGGCCCTGGACGTCCCCGATCGTCAGCCCCACCCGGTCGCCGGGCAGCGGAAGCACGTCGTACCAGTCACCGCCGACGCTCCGGCCGATCCGCGCGGAGCGGTAGCGGAAGGCGGTCCGCGCGCCGGGGACGCCGGGGACGTGCCGGGGCAGCATCGCGCGCTGGAGATCCTCGGAGAGGTCGTGCTCCTGCTCGTAGAGGATGGCCCGCTGGAGACTCTGCGCGATACCGCTGGAGAGCGCGACCAGCAGATTGCGCTCCTCGGCGCTGAAGCCGCCGTGCCGGGGGTAGAGCAGCCCCATGGCGCCGATCATCCGGCCCTGGGCGATCAGCGGCAGATAGGCGCCGGAGCCCACCGACAGCGGCTCGACATGCGGCCAGAGAAGCGGATAGGAGGCCCGGAAGTCCTCGCGCGAGGTGATGAAGCGGGGCCGCTGGGTGCGTACCACCTCGCTCATCGGGAACGGCGCGTCGATCCGGGTGTACTGGAGCTCCGGTACGTACGACCCCGACCGGCCCTCGGCGATCGTCCGGATCCGTCCGCCCTCCACCACGCCCAGCATGACGCTCACGGCCTTGAGATGGCCGAGCGCCTCCTCGTCCCGCAGGACGTCGAGGACGTCCTCGACGGTCTCGGCGCGCGCCAGCAGGACGGTGGTGCGCTCCACCACCCCGGTCAGTCTGCGCCGCGCCTCGTCCAGATCGCTTCGGGCGGCCACCTCGGCCAGTTCGTGTTCCGCGCTCCGTACGAGGCCGATGATCCGCCGGGGCCGTCCCGCACCGTCGTAGGCGATATGCCCCTGGGCACGGGTCCACTGCCGTGATCCGTCGCGGCGGACGATCCGGAAGTACGCCGCCACCTCCGCCGTGCCCTCCTTGAGTGCCCGTGCCAGCAGGCTCTTCAGCCGCGCGGCCTCGAACAGCGGCATCCGCCGGACGAGGCTGCGCGGACTGCCGTCGTACTCCTCCGGGCGAAGGCCCAGGACCTGGAGGGCGGGCGCGTTCAGATGCAGCAGCCCGCCGGCGAGATCCCAGTCGAAGCTTCCCACCTGGTTGAGCGCGAGGCTCAGGTCCGGATGGGCTGGCCAGTCGTCCGGCAGCGACACGGCAGCCGGAGGGGCGCCCGGATCAGCCATGGAGCCACCATCTCACCGATCGGCCCTTCCCACTCCCCGAGCCACTGCCGGTCCGCGCCCCGTGCGGCGGGAGCCCGTGGAGCGCCCGGAAAGCGTTTCCCCACGGAGACGTGCCGGAGGAAACTGGTTGCCTGCAACCGAGCGTGCGCCACCACTGCCGAAAGAGGACTCCGCTCCCCATGCAGAAACCCGACTCCGCCCCGCGTCCCAGTCCACTGGACCACCACTACTCCGGGGAGCATCCGCTCCGCACCCTCGCCTATCTCTTCCGGCCCGACCGCCACCGGCTGTCCCTCGCGGTCGTGGTGTTCGCCGTCAAGCACATTCCGGTCTGGCTGCTCCCCCTGATCACGGCCAACATCATCGACGTGGTGGTCGATCACGGTCCGGTCGCCGAACTCTGGTACAACACCGGGGTTCTGGTGTTCGTCCTCGTGCTGAATTTTCCGCTGGCGCTGCTGTACGCGCGTCTGATGAGTTCCAGCATCCGCCGGATGGGCCGCGAGCTGCGCTCGGCGCTCTGCCGCCGGATGCAGTACCTGTCCATCGGCTACCACGCCCGGGTCAGCGCGGGCGTCCTCCAGACCAAGGTCGTACGGGACGTCGAGGGCGTGGAGCAGATGACCCAGCAGAGCGCCGACATGGGTCTCGGCGCCATCATGACGCTGGCCGGCGGACTGGCGGTGATCGGCTACCGCGCCCCCGTCGTGCTGCCGGTGTTCCTGGTCGTCGTACCGCTCGCGGCGCTGCTGGTCCGCCGGCTGCGCTCCCGGATCCGCAGCAACAACGAGGAATTCCGGCTGGAGATCGAGCAGCTCTCCTCACGTGTCGGCGAGATGACCACACTGATCCCGATCACCCGTGCCCACGGTCTGGAGCGGACCGCGCTGCACCGCGTCGACCACACCCTGGAGCGGGTGCTCTCCGCCGGGTTCCGGCTCGATCTGCTCAACGGCCGCTTCGGGTCGCTCTCCTGGATCCTGCTCAACACGATGGCGGTCGGCTGTCTCTCGGGCTCGGCGATCGTCGCGTACTACGGCTGGCTGGGGCTCTCGGCCGGCGATGTCGTGATGATCAGCGCCTTCTTCACGGCGCTGACCGCCTCGCTGACGACGCTGATGAATCTGACCCCGATCATCTCCAAGGGTCTGGAGTCGGTGCGTTCGATCGGTGAGGTCCTTCAGGCACCCGATCTGGAGAGCAACGAGGGCAAGGCGTCCGTCGAGCACATCGGCGGACGTATCGACTTCCAGGGGATGGGTTTCCGCTACCCGGAGGCGACGGAGCACTCGGTGCGCGGGTTCGACCTGTCCGTGCGGCCCGGCGAGACCATAGCCCTGGTCGGGGCGTCCGGGGCGGGCAAGTCCACGATCCTGAACCTGCTGATCGGCTTCATCCGCCCCACCGAGGGCCGGATACTGCTCGACGGCGCCGATATGGCCTCCCTGGATCTGCGCACGTACCGCCGTTTCCTGTCCGTCGTGCCGCAGGAGTCGATCCTCTTCGAGGGAACCATCCGGGAGAACGTCACCTACGGGCTGGAGGGCGGCGCCGACGAGGACGCGCTGCGCCGGGCGCTGCTCGCCGCGAACGCGATGGAGTTCGTCGAACGGCTGCCGGAGGGCCTCGACACGGTGGTGGGGCAGCGCGGCGCCCGGCTGTCGGGCGGGCAGAAGCAACGGCTGGCGATCGCCAGGGCGCTGATCAGGGATCCCCGCATCCTGGTGCTCGACGAGGCGACCTCCGCCCTCGACAACACGTCGGAGGGACTGATCCAGGACGCGCTGTCCCATCTCGTCCGGGGCAGGACGGTGTTCGTCGTGGCGCACCGGCTGTCCACCATCCGGAACGCGGACCGCATCATCGTGATGGAGCGGGGCCGCATCGTCGAGGCGGGCAGCCATCACGAGCTGCTGGCACGGGGCGGGGCGTACGCGACCACGCTCCAGCCGAGGCGTTCGGGCTGAGGGCGCCGCTCAGCGTTCGTGGCGCGCCCGTACGGGCCGCTCGTCGGCGACGGGGTCGATCCGGTCCGCTCTGACATGTTCGTACGCCATCGTCGTCTGCACATCGGCGACTTCGCGGCGTTCCGTGAGACGGTCGATGACGAAGGCGTAGACGCCGTTGACGTCGGGAACGGCGATATGCAGCAGGAAGTCATGGGCGCCGGAGGTGACGAACAGGCCGATCACCTCCGGCAGCCGTGCCGCCCATTCACGGAACCCCTCGATCACCGGGCGGGCCGGCGGCCGGATACGGACCGAGATCAGGGCCTGTACGGGCCGGCCCACCGCGTCGAGATCGACGGCCGCGTGATAGCCGGTGATGACGCCGCTCCGGCGCAGCAGCCTCACCCGCTCCAGCGAGGTGGAGGGTGAGACCCCGGTCTTGGCCGCCAGCTCCCGGTTGGTCTGCCGTGCATCGTTCTGCAGCTCCCGCAGCAGAGCTAGATCGATCGCATCAAATTTCATGGAACACCTCGGTTGCCGTACGACATGCGGCGGCTCGGGACAGCGCGGGAACTTCTGCCTAGCGTAGCGGGGTATCCGCAGATGAAGGAGTTCCATGTCCCTCCCCCGCCCGTCTCTTCCGCAGTCGTCCGTCCTCCGGCTGGCCGACGAGGACATCACCACCGACCGCTCCACCCGGCAGGCAAGGCTGAAGTGGGTGATCGTCGTGGACGAGAGCCTCCCGGCGGGCCGGATCACGAACGCCGCCGCGTGTATGGCCGCCGCCGTGGGAAAGGCGCTGCCCGGTCTTCTCGGGCCCGACGGCGCGGACGCCTCCGGGGTCACCCATCCCGGGCTGCCCTGGGCCGGCTGTACGGTCCTCGCCGCCGACGGCGGGACCCTGCGCGCGCTGCGCGCGAAGGCGGCCACGAAGGACGAGGTGCTGATCGTGGACATGCCCGAACCGGCCCAGACCTCACGGGTGTACGACGAGTATCTCGGCGTGCTCGCGGGGACGGGCCAGGACGATCTGGGGTACTGCGCCGTCAGCCTGGTGGGCCCGCGCAACAGGATCGACCGGCTCGTCGGCGGGCTGAGTCTGCTCCGCTGACCAGGTGATGATGACGGTGATCGCGATCGGATCGCCCGATATCCGTTACCGAGTGTGAGCCGGGGCGTTGAACGGGCGTGAGGCCGCACATCGTGCGGCTGTGCTCCAAACGGTTCAAGGAGATTCTTGATGTCGCGTATCGCGAAGGCAACAGCTGTTCTCGTCGGCACGGGCGCCGTGCTGGCCGGTGGCGCCGGTATGGCCGCTGCCGACGCCGACGCCGGGGCCGCCGCCATCGGCTCGCCCGGTGTCGTGTCGGGCAATGTCATCCAGGTGCCCCTGCACGTCCCGATCAACCTCTGTGGCAACACCATCGACGTGATCGGTGTGCTCAACCCGGCGTTCGGCAACCAGTGCGCCAACCTGTCGGGCGAGCACCACAAGCACGGCGGCTACGGCGGCTGATCACCGATGAGGACGCGCGGCCCGGGGGTCGCGCGCATCCGGTGAAGGACGGCCCCCCGCGTGGTCCACGCGGGGGGCCGTCCGTGTCCGCCGGGGAGTCACTCCTCGTAGCGGTACAGGTCCCGGTGGTCGAGGAGTTGGGACGGCCTCACGTTCCAGGGCGGCATCGGTTCCACCAGACTGATCGCCCGGCCGCGCTGCGGGTCTCCGGCGCCCAGCCTCGTCTTCGGCAGATAGGTCGCCTTCGGGTGTTTGCGCTGCCAGCGGTCCCAGAGCAGATCGACGAAGGCGTGGTGCAGCCAGAAGACGGGGTCGTCGGGGGAGGAGCCGCCGAGCATATGGCCGCCGATCCAGCGGTGGACGCGGTTGTGGTTGCACCAGGGCGCGTCGCCTCCTGAGATCCAGCCCTCCAGTCGGTTCCGGAAGCCGGCGGCCGATGTCGAGTCCCACGGGGCCACGTCGTACACCTTCTCGTTCATCGCCCAGTCCAGTTCGCTCCTGGTGGGCAGCGCGACCGGCTCGGAGGGGCGGCCGAGATCGCGGGTGAGGAACTTCCCCTCCGTCACCCCGCCCCTGATCGTCCAGTTGCCCTCCTTGTAGGCGAACGGACCGGTGACGACCTGCTGGTCGCGGGGCCGGCCGGTCCCGCCGAGGAAGTCCTCGGACCAGAGCGTGGCGGCGGGTGAGTTGTCGGTGGTCCAGTCCCAGTACGGAACGGTCACCTTCGGGTCCACCCGCTGGAGTGCGCGCTCGAACTCCAGCAGGAAGCGCCGGTGCCAGGGGAAGAACGACGGGGCCATGTGCCCGGCGCGCAGTCCGCCCTCCGCGTCGGAGACGTAGTACTGGACGTGCAGCCGGACGAACTCGTCGTACTCACCACGGCGTTTGAGCTCCAGGACGGCGCTGACGAAGCTCTTCTTCTCGGCGCTGGTGAGATTCCGCTGGTTCCTTCTGATGTACACCGGTGAGGCCCTCCAGCCGTCGGATGCGATGAGACGGTGGTCCGGACGGGTCAGATGTGGTGGACCGGCCCGTCGAGGGCCAGTTGCGCGCCCCTGAGATCCCTGACCGCCGCACGGGCCGCCGCGAGCGGCGTCGGGAACGACTCGTAGTGGTTGACCATGCTCAGATAACCGCCGTCGGCCCGCCGCATCAGCCGGAGCGGCCGGCCGTCGATCCGGATGTCGGGCAGGGAGGGGGGAGACAGCGCGGAGACGTCCGAGCCGGCCGGGACCGCGGCCAGGGAGCCGGGATACGCGGTGCCGGAACGGCCGATCTGGATACGCCGTCCGCGGTACATCTCGTCGAGGACCCCGCCGGCCTCGGTCTCCGTGCTCCCTGCCGGGCTTCCGGCCGCCGCGCCGACGGCCCCGCGGCCCGCCCTGAGGACGGGCGCCAGTACCGCCGCGGTGCCCGCGACCACGCCCAGCGTGAAGACCGCGCGCAGCAGCTCGCGCCGCGGCCTGCCGCGTCCGGACGGCTCTGTCGCGGCGGCGCCCGGTACGCCGACGGCGTTCCCGCCGGACACCGTATTCCCGCCGGACACCGTCCCGTTGGTCCGCGTGGCGTCCTCGGCCTCGGGAAGCGTCCTCGTACGGTCCGGCTCCGCGTGGATTCCCGCCGGCATGTAGGCCTCCGCTCGTCGCGCACTGCTCGGTCGGGGCGGCGGCCCGGCCGCGCGGCGAGCGCGGAGACGGGCCGTGACCCCGACCGGCACAACGACACGGCGGCCGATCAGTTCTCCGGCGGGCGGGCCGGCCTTGCCGTGACCGGGCGAGCCGCGCACACACGCGAAAGCCGGTCCGACGGAAGTGGACCCGTCGGACCGGCCTCTGACCGGACGCCGCTCAGCAGCTCAGATTGGATCCGGGAGTGGTCCCGAGGATCTGCACGAAGCGCTGGTAGTTGTTGATACGGCTCTGCACCTGTCCGGGGTTGCCCCCGTTGCACTCGATGCTGCCGTTGATGCTGCGGATGGTCTCACCGAAGCCGCGGCTGTTGACCATCG
The DNA here is from genome assembly GCF_044741565.1 of Streptomyces sp. NPDC088147. Lineage (NCBI taxonomy): Bacteria > Bacillati > Actinomycetota > Actinomycetes > Kitasatosporales > Streptomycetaceae > Streptomyces > Streptomyces sp. NPDC088147. Next base: position 384,947 of record NZ_JBIUSY010000008.1, read on the forward strand.
CGTTGTGCGGGGTCATCGTGCCGGGACCGGTCTGGGTGTTCCAGTACCAGAGAGCGGTCTTCCAGGCCACGGCCGCGTCGTTCTGCACGAGCCAGGGGTTGTTGAGCAGATCGATGCCCAGCGCGTCCCCGGCCGCCTTGTAGTTGAAGTTCCAGCTCAGCTGGATCGGGCCGCGACCGTAGTACGCCGCCTGGCCCGCGGGGCAGCCGTAGGACTGCGAAGTGTCGCAGTAGTGCGGGTAGTTGGCGGTGTTCTGCTCGACGATATGGACGAGCCCACCGGTCTCGTGGCTGACATTGGCCAGGAACGCGGCGGCCTCCTGGCGCTTGATCGTGTCACTGCCGGTGTTCGCGAAACCGGGGTAGGCGCTGAGGGCGGCGGTCAGACCGCTGTAGGAGTAGAACGAGTTCCGGCTCGGGAACATCTGGTTGAACTGGCTCTCGCTGACCACGAATCCGCCCTGGGGCGGCGGGGTGGTGCCGTCGCAGGTGTACGGCTCCCAGTACCAGGTGCTGATGACCGGGTCGTAGCCCGGGTTGTCGTGCTCGGCCCGGTAGAACCTGCCGTCGGTGTACTTGACGATGTCGCCGGCGACATACGCGCGGCCCGCGACCCAGGCCGGGTGGTCACAGCTGCCACCGGAACCGCCACCGGGGCTGGAGCCTTCACAACTGCCCTGGTCGGCCCAGACGTCGGAGGTACCGGGGGCCTCCCCCTGGGTCCACCACTTCGCCGACCAGTTGTGACCGTTGTACGAGGCGACGCCGCCGCCGGTGTAGACGGCGGAGGCGCTCCAGCCGGGGCCGCAGGCCGCGGCGGCGGAGGCGGATGACGCGGGCAGGAACACCGCGAGGGCGAGGGCCGAAACCATCGCCGTGAGCAGGGCAAGAACTCGCTGTCTCAAACGACTCACTCCTTCGCGCGAGCGGCCGCTGCCGGCGCTCGCCATGGGGGGTGAAGGAACCAAAGCGGAATTGTGCGGGCCCTGTCAAGGTCTAGACCAAGTCAGTGGCCGACGGGCCGTCCGTTCCCGTTCGTTCACGGCGGTTCGTCCCCAGACGTTCAACCGGCGTTCCCATTGGGGCCGTTCAACGGACCGTCCGTTTCCGGCCGTTCAGGGGTGCGGCCGGGCGAGCGTGGAGGCCCGCACCACGAGTTCGGGCTGGAGCACGATGCGCCGGTGCTCGTGGTGTGCGGCATCGTCGCCGGTCTCCTCGATGAGCAGATCCGCCGCGGCCCCGCCCAGCCGGAAGGCCGGCTGGCGTACCGACGTCAGCGGCACGGCCGCGGCCGACGCGAACTCTATGTCGTCGTAGCCGACGAGGGCGATGTCCTCGGGCACCCGTATCCCGGCGTGGTACAGCGTCTGTAGCACACCCAGTGCGAGCAGGTCGTTGGCGCAGAACACCGCGCCCGGCCGGGACTCCATACCGAGCAGCCGTGCCCCGGCGTCCCGCCCCGCGGCGACATCGAGCCGCGCGGCCTCGACATGGCGGAGCGCCTCGGGCGGCAGCCCCGCCTCCGCGAGGGCCAGCAGCGCGCCCTCGCGGCGGTTCCGGCACTGCGCCAGATGCATCGGGCCGCTGACGTACGCGATCTCCCGGCAGCCGCGCCGCAGCAGATGACGTACGGCCAGGGCGCCGCCGGCCACATCGTCGACGGAGACCGAACAGCCGTCCGCGCTGGGCACGATGCGGTCGACGAGGACGAACGGGATGCCGTGACGCCGGAACGCGTCGAGAGTGCGTCCGCTCATATCGGCCGGGGTGACCAGCACGCCCCGTACCTGCTGCTCGGAGAAGAGATGGAGATAGGTGGCCTCCTCCGCCGGGCTCTCCGCGCTGTTGCACAGCATCACGCCGAGCCCGGCGGCACGGGCGGAGCGCTCCGCGCCCGAGGCGACCGCGACGAAGAAAGGATTGGCCATGTCGAGCACGAGCATGGCCAGAATGCGGCTGCGGCCCGCGCGCAGCTGGCGCGCGGACTCACTGCGCACGTAGCCGAGCCGCTCGATGGTGGACAGGACACGCCGGCGGGTCTCCTCGGTCACGGACTCGGGGCGGTTGATCACATTCGAGACGGTGCCCACCGAGACACCGGCCGCGCCGGCCACGTCCTTGATACCCACCGGACGACGCATCAGACGGAGACCTCCACGAGCTCCAGGCCGGTCAGCCCGGACAGCGCGCGCAGTTCCGGCAGCAGTGCGCCGGTGGCCAGTGCCCAGTGATGGCCGACCCCGCTGGCGCTCCAGGCATCGGTCCACTCCCCCGGGTCGCAGCCGAAGTCGACGCGCGAGGTGGTGTTGCCGATCTCCAGATGCGGGCCGGGGACGACCTCGCCCTCGGCGGCGACCAGCCGGTAGCGGCCGTCGCGGGTCTGGCCGAGCCCGACCAGCGTGACGGGTCCGTGCCGTACGTCGAACTCGACGGAGACCCCCCAGCCGCGCTTGCCGTGGTAGACGCCGAGCCCGCGCAGCAGGGGCTTGCGGGCGCTGATGGCGAGATGCCCGGGTCCGTCGTGGCCCATCTCGACCACTCCGGCCGTGAAGTCCAGCGCCTGGAGTTCGGTGAACGAGCCGCCGGCGCCGAGCCGGTCCGCGATCAGCATGGCCAGGGAGGTGCGCAGTTCGTACTCGCCACAGGCCGGGATGCCGCGTGCGGTGAGCAGCGAGGAGCCGAGGATCATGCCCGCGCCGAGCCGTTCATGGACCTCGGCGTCCAGTCCGCGGTGGTAGTACGCGAGCGAGTCCAGGTCGAAGTCCTCGACCAGCCGGTCGAGGCCGACGGCGACGCGGGCCGCCCAGCGGAGGTCCTCCTCGACCACGGAGTCGGCGAGTGCGAACACCTCGCGGGTCTCGGCCAGTTTCGCGGTGAGGTCGTCGTCCTTGACCTGCTCCACCCGTACCCGCAGATCATCGAATTCGATGACCTCCACATGGCCGCCGAGCCGGCCCGGGACCATGGTGAGGTCCGTGGAGACGTCGTACATCCCGGGGTAGAGATGGCCCATCAGACCGTGCCGGCCGTTGCGCAGCACCGAGCGGACCCCGGCGGCGCGGATCCAGCGGCCGATGCGCTGCCAGGCGCGCTCGTCCTCCAGATGGCCGGAGACCGAGCGGAACGGCACGCCGACGCGTTCGAAGGCGTTGGCCATCTCCGGCAGCGGGCAGGCACCGCAGTACGCCAGCCACTGTCCGGTGTCGAACGCGGCATGGTCCATGGCGGGGCCGGGCTGAAGGTTGATGAGCAGGACGGGCGCGCCGCTGCGCTGTGCGATGGGCACGAGCATCGTGGCCGTCATATAGGTGGTGAGGAAGCCGACGATCAGATCGCAGTCGGCGGCGCGCAGTTTCTCGGCGGCCTCGGCGCCCTCCTGGGCGTCGGAGATGAAGCCGACGTCGATGACCTCGGCGTCGAACTCCCGCATTCGTACGGTGACGCGGTCCGCGGAGCGCTGGAGTTGCGGGAGCAGATCGGGGAACTGCGGCCAGTAGGCGCCGAGTCCCCCGGCGACCAGGCCGATCCTGGGTGTGCGGGCGACGGCGGGAGTGCGTGCGTTCATGGCGATTCCTTCGTGCCTCTGGACGGGTGGTGCCTCACGACGGGAGCCGGAAGTCGATGACCCGGAGGGGCGAGGGCGTGGTGCCGGCCGACTTCCGCTGATACATGAACGAGAGAACGCCGTCCTGGGCGACACGGGTGTCGTCCACGACGACCTCGCCGAAGGCGTTCAGCCCCGCGCCGTCGAACAGGGTCCTCCAGTCGGTGTACCCCGAGGACCTGGAGGCGGCGACGACCCGTCCGTACGGCATCACGGCGTAGGCGTTGTCATGGCGGTCGAGGACGAGCCTGGTGCGCTGGCTGGAGTTGAGCGGCACCGGTATCTCGGTCTTCCTCCAGGCGCCCGTGGAGTCCTTGAGGAGGTGGAAGGCGCGGCCGTTGGCCGTCCGGTCGGCGACGTAGCCGGTGGTGCACTGGCCGAAACGGCCGGGGACGTAGCTGATGATCGCGTGCGGCAGCCCGGCGGAGTCCGTGGCCTGGCTCTCCTGGTTCATCAGGGAGTGGTCGGGGTTGAGCGGGTCGACGACCGTACCGGGGTCTCCGACCGCGACGGGATCGGGGCCGCCGGTGGTGCCGACCAGCGTTCCCGCCGCGTTGCGCCAGGTCCGGCCGCGGTCGGCGCTGTACACATAGCCGGTGTCGTGGTTGGTGAGCCCGCCGGCGGCGCACATGACGGCGCTGTTCTGTTCGCGCCAGGTGTAGAAGGCGTGCAGCCGGCCGTCGGCGCCGTAGTCGATGCCGTGCAGATACATGTTGCGGGCGGTGCTCGATCCGTGCTCGCTGGTGTACGTACCCGTCGAGGCGGACCATTCGCCGAGGGCGGTCCAGCGGGAACCGTCGTACTCGGCCAGCGCGTTGCGGCCGTTGCCCGAGACACCGGCGCGGTAGCTGAGCTGGAGCCGTCCCCCGGGAGTGGCGACGAACTGCGGATAGGTGAACCGCGGGGTGAGGGCGAGACCGTCGAGCGTGGTCTGTACGGCGCCGAACTGGCCGCTGTTCCAGGCGCGTCCGGTGGGATCGTCCAGCAGTCCGGCGGCCGATTTCACATAGAAGAAGCCGCTGCTGTGCGAGTCCATGGTGAGGTGCAGCCGACCGTCGGCCCGCGAGAGGCCCATGGAGATGACGTTGTGGGAGTCGTCGACGGTGAGCTGATGCGGCAGCCGCGCGGTCTGCCAGGTGGACGCGCCGAGGGCACGGCGGGCGACGACGGCGGTGCGGTCGGCCGTGTACCAGGCGGCGTACTGGTGCCCCTGATAGGTGAGCAGGCCGTTCTTCTGGAAGGAGTTGTTGTTGACCAGGCCGTCGTACGAGACGAAGTAGAGGGCCCGGCCGTCGAGTTGGGTGTCGGCGAGCCTCGTGAGCGCGGGGCCGGGGGCGTCCGCGCGAGCCGTGCCCGTCGTGGTCCGCTGGGCCGCCGCGCCGGACGGGGGCGTGACGGCGAGGAGTGCGGTGGTGAGCAGTGCCATGGCCGGAACCACGGCGGTGAGGCGTCTCATGTCCGTATCTCCAGGTCTCCAGATCTCTGGATCGTGAGGGCGGTTCCGGCGATTCCGGCGGTCCGGCGGTGCACGTGATCCGGCGGTTCGGGCGGCTCAGTCGAGATGGAACACTTCGCTCAGCGGGCGCATCGCCTCGTCCGGCCCGGCCCCGTCGAGGGCTTCGAAGAAGGGCGCCATGTCGCGCTGCCAGCGGGCGTTGACCTCGGTGGCGGCCATGGCGGCCTGGGCCGCCTCGAAGTCCTCGGTCTCCAAGTAGCCGACGAGCAGCCCGTCGTCACGCAGGAAGAGCGAGTAGTTCCGCCAGCCGCACTCGGTCAGAGCCCGGAGCATGCCGGGCCAGACGGCGGCGTGCCGCTCGCGGTACTCGGCTGTGCGGTCCTGCCGGACCTTCAGCAGAAAACAGACGCGTCGCATGGAAGCCGCCCGCTCAGAAGTCGAACGTGTCGATGTTCCGCTTGTCGAAGACGGTCGGCTCGCCGAGGATGATCTCGCCGTCCTTGCCGATGGTGTACTCACCGAGCTTGCCCGCCTTGAACTTCTCGCCCTCGGCGCCGGTGATCTGGCCGGAGGCCAGGGCCGCGGCGGCGTACGAGCCCAGATAGCCGAGCTCTTCGGGGTTCCAGAGCGAGAACTGCTCGACGGTGCCGTCCTTGACGTACTTGCGCATCTGGTTCGGGGTGCCCAGACCGTTGAGCACGACCTTGCCCTTGTACGAGGAGTCGCCGAGGTAGCGGGCCGCGGCGGCGATACCGACGGTGGTGGGCGAGATGATGCCCTTGAGGTCGGGGTACGCCTGGAGCAGGCCCTGCGTCTGCTGGAAGGACTTCTGGTCCGCGTCGTCGCCGTACGCGACCTTCACGAGCGTCATGTTCTTGTACTTGGGCAGCTTCAGCTCGTCCTTCATGAACTCGATCCAGGTGTTCTGGTTCGTGGCGTTCTGGGTGGCCGAGAGGATCGCGATCTTGCCCGTGAAGCCGATCTGTTCGCCCAGGTGCTGGACGAGGCTCCGGCCTATCTCCTCGGAGCTGGCCTGGTTGATGAAGAGCTGGCGGCAGTCCTTGGCGGTGTCCGAGTCGTACGCGACGACCTTGATGTTCTTCTTCATGGCCTGCTTGAGCGGGCCGCACACCGCGTTGGGGTCGTTGGCCGCGATCAGGATGGCGTCCTGGCGCTGCTGGATGAGGGTGTTGATGTACGAGACCTGGGAGGAGGCACTGGCGTCGGAGGGGCCGACCTCCTTGCCGGTGGCGCCGTATTCCTTCGCGGCGGCGATGCCCGCCTCGTCGACGATCTTCTCGTACGGGTTGTTGATCTGCTTGGGCAGGAACGCGAGCTTGAGGCCCTTCTTCAGGGGCGCGTTCGGGTCGGCCTCCGCCGCGGTGCCCGTCTGTGTGGTGTTCTTCTCGGCGCTGTTCTTGGTGGTGCCGGAGCAGGCGGTCAGCGCGACGGCGAGGGCGCAGGCGGTGGCGGCGGTGGCTGCCGCGCGACGTCGGACGGCGGTACGGATGATCATGGCGGGCACGTGCCTTTCGGGAGTACGGCGGGCTCGGGGAGGTGCGGGGGGCGAGGGATACGGGACGTGGCGGGGTGCGGCGGCTCAGGACTCGGGGGCGGCGCCCGCCGCGCGCCGGTGCCGTCGTTCGATCACGGTGGCGATGACCCGCGGGGTGAGGACGGAGGCGACGAGCAGCAGTCCGGTCACGATCACCTGGACCTCGTTCGGCACATCGTTCAGCGTCAGCAGGTTCTTGAGGACTCCGATGAGCAGCACCCCGGCGACCGCGCCGAAGAGCGTGCCCTTGCCGCCGTCGAAGTCGACGCCGCCGAGCAGGACGGAGGCGATGACGAGCATCTCGAAACCGAGACCGTTGTCGGCGCGGGCGCTGCCGTAGCGGAGGGTGAAGACGATCCCGGCGAAGGCCGAGAACACCCCGGTGACCACGAAGAGGATCAGCTTGAAGCGCTTGACCCTGATCCCGGCGAAGTAGGCCGCCTCCTCCTGCGCGCCGATCGCGAACAGCGACCGTCCGAAGGCGGTGGAGTGCAGCAGTACGGCGGTGGCCACGGCCAGCGTGATGAACAGGGCGAGGGGATAGGTGAGGAAGGTGCCGGGGATCGTGGTGGTGTCCACGGCCCAATCGGCGTATGCCTGGGGGAAGTCGGTCACGGCGTCGCTGCCCAGCGCGACCGAGGCGAGACCCCGGTAGAGGGCGAGCGTCCCGATGGTGACGGCGAGCGAGGGCAGGCCGACGCGGGTGACCAGCCAGCCGTTGAGGAGCCCGCCGGCGACCCCGACCAGCAGGACGACGGGCACGATCAGCTCGAACGCCCAGCCCGCGTTCCACAGGGCGCCGGTCAGCGCACTGCCGAGACCCAGCATCGAGGCGACGGACAGATCGACCTGTCCCGCCACCACCAGCAGGGTCATGGGCAGTGCGATCAGGGCGACTTCCGCGATGTCGTTGAAGGCGAAGGCGAGGTTCTCGCCGGACGCGAAGCCGTCGGTGGTGCCGAGGCCGACGACGAAGACCGCCACCAGCAGGGCGCCGACCGCCGTGTCCCAGCGCAGTCCGACGGACTTGACGAACTCGCCCGCCGTCGTGGTGCGGGGCGCGGACGCCTTGGCCGGGGGCCGCGGCGCTGTCCGTGTGTCAGGCGCCATTCCCATGTCGGGCGCTCCTCTTCCTCAGTGCGGCGGTCATGCGCAGGGACACGATCCGGTCGACGGTGATGGCCGCGAGGAGCAGTGCGCCGGTGATGGCGCCCTGCCAGAACGAGTCGACCTTCAGGACGACCAGCGCGCTGCCGATGGTGGTGAGCAGCAGCGCACCGAGCGCGGCTCCCCAGACCGTGCCGGTGCCGCCGGTGATGGCGACGCCGCCGACGACCACCGCGCTGACGACGGTCAGTTCCCAGCCGTGCGCGTTGTCGGCGACGACGGTGCCGAAGCGCGCGAGCCACAGGGCCCCGGCGAATCCGGCCACGGCACCGGAGAAGGCGTACGCGCCGAGGATCCGGCGGCGGATCGGTACGCCGGCCAGCCGGGCGGCCTCGGGGTTGGAGCCGATCGCGTACAGCTCGCGTCCCGACCGGTAGCCGCGCAGGTAGTACGCGGTGACGGCGAGCAGGGCCAGGGCGATCAGCGGCAGATAGGGGATGCCGAGGACGCTGCCGCTGCCCAGGCCGAGTATCGGGTCGGGGACGTCGTTGGCGCTGATCTGCTCGCCCTGCGCCCACCAGTAGTCGAGGCCCTGGATGATGTAGAGCATGCCGAGGGTGACCACGAGCGCCGGTACCCTGCCGAAGCTGACCAGGGCGCCGCTGACCAGTCCGCAGGCCACGCCGAGGGCGATGCCCAGCAGCATGACGGTGAGCACGCCGTGATCGGTGCCGGCCACGAACGTGCCGCAGGCGAAGGCGGAGAGCCCGACGACCGAGCCGACCGAGAGGTCGATATTGCGGGTGACGACGACCACGGACTGGCCGACGGTGAGCAGGACCAGAATGGAGGCGTTGAGGAGGAGGTCCTTGACGCCCTGGTCGTCGAGGAAGCGCGGGTTGGCGATCCAGGTGCCGAGGACGAGCAGCGCCAGCGCTCCCGCGATGCTGATCTCGCGGGCCCGGAACACGGCGTCGACGAGCGAGCGCGCCGAGCCGTCGTCCTTGGTGCTCGTGGTGGGTTCGTCCATCAGGGTGGTCATGCCGCCGCCCTCTCGTTGCGGCCGGTGGCCGCCGCCATCACGGCTTCCTCGGTGGCTTCGGCGCGCGGGATCTCGGCGGTGAGCCGGCCCTCGTGCATCACCAGCACCCGGTCGGCCATGCCGAGTACCTCGGGCAGGTCGGAGGAGATCATGAGGACGGCGAGCCCTTCCGCGGCCAGGGAGGAGAGGAGCCGGTGCACCTCCGCCTTGGTGCCGACGTCGATCCCGCGGGTGGGTTCGTCGACGATGAGTACGGCCGGTTCCGTCGCCAGCCATTTGGCGAGGACGACCTTCTGCTGATTGCCGCCGGAGAGTACGCCGACGGGGTCGGCCAGGCGGTTGTACTTGAGCTGGAGACGTACGGCCCAGTCCGCGGCCCGGCCGCGTTCCAGGACCCGGCGCACCATGCCGCCCCTGCCGAGCCGGCCGAGTCCGGTGAGGGCGATGTTCCGTTCGATGGACATGTCCATCACCAGTCCGCGCTGTCTGCGGTCCTCGGGGACGAGCGCGAGTCCGGCGTCCATCGCGGCGGTGGGCGAACCGGCGGGAAGCGTACGTCCGTCGACCACCACCTCGCCCGCGTCCGCGCGGTCGACGCCGAAGACGGCCTGGGCCACCTCGCTGCGGCCCGCGCCGACGAGTCCGGCCAGGGCGACGATCTCTCCCCTGCGCACCTCGAAGGAGATGTCGCGGAACACCCCCTCCCGGGTCAGCCGGCGCACCGACAGGGCGATCTCCCCGACGTCCGCGGCCTGTTTGGGGTACAGCTCGCCCAGATCCCTGCCGACCATGGAGCGCACGAGGTCGTCCTCGGTCAGCCCGGCCAGCGGCTCGGAGGAGATCCGGCGTCCGTCGCGCAAGGTCGTGACCCGCTGGCAGAGCGCGAAGATCTCCTCCAGCCGGTGGGAGATGAACAGGATCGCGGCGCCCTCGGCCCGCAGGGTCCGTACGACGGAGAACAGCCGGGCGGTCTCACTGCCCGTCAGGGCGGCGGTGGGCTCGTCCATGATGAGGACGCGCGCGTCGAAGGAGAGCGCCTTGGCGATCTCGACGATCTGCTGGTCGGCGATGGAGAGTCCGCGGGCGGGCCGGTCGGGGTCGAGCTCGACCCCGAGGCGTTTCATCAGGGCCGCGGTGGTGTCCCGTACGGCCCTGCGGTCGATACGGCCGAGCGCGCGCCGCGGCTGACGGCCCATGAAGATGTTCTCGGCGATCGACAGATCGGGGAAGAGTGTCGGCTCCTGGTAGATGACGGCGATACCGGCGTCCCTGGCGTCGGCCGGGCCGTGGAAGACGACGGCCTCGCCGTCGAGCACCACCTCGCCGGCGTCGGGCCTGTGCACCCCGGCGAGGGTCTTGATGAGGGTCGACTTGCCCGCGCCGTTCTCCCCCGCGAGGGCGTGTGCCTCGCCGGGGAACAGTCGCAGGGAGACGTCCCGCAGGGCCCGTACGGCGCCGAAGGACTTGCTCACATCCTTGAGGGCCAGGACCGGGGCGGGGCCCGTGGCGGGCTGGTTCATGAGGGCTCCTCAGCGGTGGGCACTCGGGGCACGACCCGCCGTGAAAGGTTTCAATGAGGTTGCACGGAAGCTAAACGGCCACTACCGACGGCGTCAATGGGCTGTGCGCGACATTTTCCGTTGAATCCGAGGGGCGCGCTCGCGTCGGCCGAGGCCGCGCGGAAAGGGTTGACACGCACCAGGGACTCCCATAGCTTCACCGCGATGAAACGATTCATAAGGAATCGCTGCACCGACTCGCCCGCCGAGTCCGCACCACGGGAGCGCTGAGAGATGACGGGTCGATCCGCCGTGTCCGCTGTGAAGAACGCGCTGAAGTCACAGGCTGTCGAGACGCCGTCGTGGGCGTTCGGGAACTCGGGCACCCGTTTCAAGGTGTTCACCCAGCCGGGAGTGCCGCGGACTCCACAGGAGAAACTGGCGGACGCCGCCCGGGTACACGCGCACACGGGCGTGGCCCCCACGGTCGCCCTGCACATCCCCTGGGACCGCGTGGACGACTACGGCGCGCTCGCAGCCGAGGCGCGCGAACTGGGCCTGCGCATCGGGGCGATCAACTCCAATGTGTTCCAGGACGACGACTACAAGCTGGGGTCCGTGACCCATCCGGACGCCGCGGTCCGGCGCAAGGCGCTGGGGCATCTGCTGGAGTGCGTGGACGTCATGGACGCCACCGGCTCCGGCGATCTGAAGCTGTGGTTCTCCGACGGCACCAACTACCCGGGCCAGGACGACATCTCCGCGCGCCAGGGCCGGCTGGCCGAAGCCCTCGCCGCGGTGTACGAGCGGCTCGGCGAGGGGCAGCGGATGCTGCTGGAGTACAAGCTGTTCGAGCCCGCCTTCTACGCCACGGACGTCCCGGACTGGGGCACGGCGTACGCGCACTGCCTCAAGCTGGGCGAGAAGGCGCAGGTCGTGGTCGACACCGGACACCACGCGCCGGGCACCAACATCGAGTTCATCGTCGCGCTGCTGCTGCGCGAGGGAAAGCTCGGCGGCTTCGACTTCAACTCCCGCTTCTACGCGGACGACGATCTGATGGCCGGGGCCGCGGACCCGTTCCAGCTGTTCCGGATCATGTACGAGGTGATCAAGGGCGGCGGGTTCACCGCGCGGACCGCGTTCATGCTCGACCAGTGCCACAACATCGAGGAGAAGATCCCCGCGATCATCCGGTCGGTGATGAACGTCCAGGAGGCCACGGCCAAGGCGCTGCTGGTGGACGCGGACGCGCTGGACGCGGCGCAGCGCTCCGGCGACGTACTGGCGGCGAACGCGGCGCTGATGGACGCCTTCAACACCGATGTGCGCCCGCTGGTCGCCGAGGTCCGTGCCGAACTGGGCGCGGACGCCGACCCGGTCGCCGCCTACCACGCCTCCGGCTACGGCGAGAAGATCGTCGCCGAGCGGATCGGCGGCACCCAGGCCGGCTGGGGAGCCTGAGCGCTCACCCCGTACCCCCGCCCTTGCGAAGACCGCACCTCACAGAGGGACATGATGACCGACCAGCCCCATATCCATCCTGTGGCAGCTCAGTTGCTCGACCGTTCGCACCGTCTCGGCGCCGATCCGCGCAACACCAACTACGCGGGCGGCAACACCTCGGCCAAGGGATCCGCCACCGACCCGGTGACCGGTGACGAGGTCGAACTGATGTGGGTCAAGGGGTCCGGTGGCGACCTGGGCACGCTCACCGCCGGTGGACTGGCCGCGCTGCGCGTCGACCGGCTGCGCGCGCTGACCGCGGTCTACCCGGGTGTGGCGCGCGAGGACGAGATGGTCGCCGCGTTCGACTACTGCCTGCACGGCAAGGGCGGGGCCGCCCCGTCCATCGACACCGCGATGCACGGGCTGGTCGACGCGCCGCATGTGGACCATCTCCACCCCGACTCGGGGATCGCCCTGGCCTGCGCGGCCGACGGCGAGAAGCTGACGGCCGAGTGTTTCGGCGACACCGTGGTCTGGGTGCCCTGGCGCCGCCCCGGCTTCCAGCTGGGCCTGGACATCGCCGCGGTCAAGGAGGCCCATCCGCGGGCGATCGGCTGTGTGCTGGGCGGCCATGGCATCACCGCCTGGGGCGCCACCTCCGAGGAGTGCGAACGCAACTCCCTGCACATCATCCGTACCGCCGAGACGTTTCTCGCCGAGCGGGGCACGCCCGAGCCGTTCGGCCCCGTACAGGAGGGGTACGAGCCGCTGCCGGAGGCCGAGCGGCGGGCCAGGGCCGCGGCGCTCGCCCCGCTGATCCGCGGTCTCGCCTCCACCGACCGGCCCCAGGTCGGCCACTACACGGCCACGGAACCCGTCCTCGACTTCCTCTCCCGCGCGGAGCATCCGCGGCTGGCGGCCCTGGGCACCTCCTGCCCGGACCACTTCCTGCGCACCAAGGTCCGCCCGCTGGTCCTCGATCTGCCGGCCGACGCGCCGCTGGAGCGGGTGCGCGAGCGGCTCGCGGAGCTGCACACCGCGTACCGCGAGGAGTACCGGGCGTACTACGAGCGGCACGCGTCGCCCGACTCGCCGCCGATGCGCGGCGCGGACCCGGCGATCGTGCTGGTGCCGGGCGTGGGCATGTTCTCGTTCGGCAAGGACAAGCAGACCGCCCGGGTCGCCGGGGAGTTCTACCTCAACGCCGTCAATGTGATGCGCGGCGCCGAGGCCGTCTCCTCGTACGCGCCGATCGAGGAGTCCGAGAAGTTCCGGATCGAGTACTGGGAGCTGGAGGAGGCCAAACTGCGCCGGATGCCGGCCCCGAAGGCGCTGGCCTCCCGGGTGGCGCTGGTGACGGGCGCGGGCTCCGGGATCGGCCGGGCCATCGCGCACCGGCTGGTCGCCGAGGGCGCGTGTGTGGTGGTCGCCGATCTCGACACCGAGAGCGCGGCGGCGGTCGCCGACGAACTGGGCGGCGCGGACAAGGCCGTCGCGGTGAACGTCGATGTGACCGACGAGGAGCAGATCAAGGCGGCGTTCGACGCGGCGGCGCTCGCCTTCGGCGGAGTGGATCTCGTCGTCAACAACGCCGGTATCTCGATCTCCAGGCCGCTGCTGGAGACCACGGCCCGGGACTGGGACCTCCAGCACTCCATCATGGCGCGCGGCTCGTTCCTGGTGTCGCGCGAGGCGGCCCGGGTGATGACGGACCAGGGCTTCGGCGGTGACCTCGTCTATATCGCCTCCAAGAACGCGGTGTTCGCGGGCCCGAACAACATCGCCTACTCCGCGACCAAGGCCGACCAGGCCCATCAGGTGCGGCTGCTCGCGGCCGAGTTGGGCGGTCTCGGCATCCGCGTCAACGGCGTCAACCCCGACGGGGTGGTGCGCGGCTCCGGGATCTTCGCGGGCGGCTGGGGCGCGCAGCGCGCCGCGGTGTACGGCGTGGCGGAGGAGAAGCTCGGCGAGTTCTACGCGCAGCGCACGATCCTCAAGCGGGAGGTGCTGCCCGAGCATGTGGCCAACGCGGTGTTCGCCCTCACGGGCGGTGAGCTGAGCCATACGACGGGGCTGCATGTCCCGGTGGACGCGGGGGTCGCGGCGGCGTTCCTGCGCTGACGTCACGGCGGTGCGAGCCGGGCCGGTCCGGGCCACGCGCCTCGGCCCGGCCCGCCGCGCCGCCGTACCCGCACCCCACCGCTCCCGCTGTTCCTCTCCCCCGCTCCCGCTGTTCGACGAGTTCCGACGAGGTCACCGTGCCGCCCACCGAACCGCTCCCCTTCGCCGCCGTCGACCTCGGCGCGTCCAGCGGCCGTGTCATGGTCGGACATGTCTGCGGCCGGGGCGCCGGGACACTGCGTCTGGAGGAGGTCCACCGCTTCCCCAACCGGCCGGTTCGGACCGTGGGCACGCTGCACTGGGACATCCTGTCGCTGTACGGAGGCGTGCTGGACGGGCTGCGGGCGGCCGGCGCGGCGGCGGGGCGCGCGCCCGCGAGCGTCGGTATCGACACCTGGGCCGTCGACTACGGGCTGCTGGACGCCTCCGGCGCGCTGCTCGGCAATCCGGTGCACTACCGGGACACCCGCACCGAGGGCGAGGCGGCGAAGGCCGGCGCGGTGCTGTCACCGTCCGCGCTGTACGAGGCCACGGGCCTCCAGCACCTGCCGTTCAACACGCTGTACCAGCTCACCGCCGCGCACGGCAGTCCGGCGCTCGGCGCCGCGCGCCGGCTGCTGCTGATCCCCGACCTGATCGCGTACTGGCTCACCGGCGAGGAGGGGACCGAGCTCACCAACGCCTCCACCACCCAGCTCATCGACCCCCGGACCCGGGAATGGTCGCGGTCCGTCGCCGACACGCTGGGTATCGATCTGACGCTCTTCGCGCCGCTGCGCGGTCCGGGCGATCCGGCGGGTCGGCTGCTCCCCGAGGTGCTCGCCGAGACCGGGCTGACCGGCCCGGTGCCGGTGACGGCCGTCGGCTCCCACGACACGGCCTCGGCGGTCGCCGCGGTGCCCGCCTCCGGGGACCGGTTCGCCTATGTCGCCACCGGCACCTGGTCTCTGGCGGGCCTGGAGCTGGACGCCCCGGTGGTCACCGAGGAGAGCAGGCGCGCCAACTTCACCAATGAGCTGGGCGTCGACGGCACGGTCCGCTATCTGCGCAACATCATGGGCCTGTGGCTGCTCCAGGAGTGTCTGCGGACCTGGGAGGCCGAGGGCGCGCCGCAGCGGCTCGACCGGCTGCTGCGGGAGGCCGAGGAGGTGCCGGGGCTGCGGTCGTTCGTGGACGCCGACGATCCGGCGTTCCTCGCGCCCGGCGGTATGCCGGACCGTATCCGGGATGCCTGCCGCCATGTCGGAGTCCCGGCGCCGCGGACCCCGGCCGAGATCACCCGCTGTGTCCTCGACTCCCTGGCGCTCGCGCACCGCGGGGCGATCGAGGACGCCCAGCGGCTGTCGGGCCGCGCCGTGGACACCGTGCATGTCGTCGGCGGCGGCGCCCACAACGAACTGCTGTGCCGGCTCACCGCGGACGCCTGCGGGCTGCCCGTCGTCGCGGGTCCCGCCGAGGCCGCCGCGCTCGGCAACGTGCTCGTCCAGGCGCGGGCCGCGGGCGTTGTCCGGGGCGGTCTCGCCGAACTGCGCGCCCTGCTCCGCGCCACGCTGGAGCCGCGCCGGTACGAGCCCACCGGGGACCGGGCGGGCTGGGACCGGGCCGCCGCGCTGCTCGCCGGGGAGGGCGCGCGGCGCTGATATGTCACCTGGTGGACCCTCCCGAGGGGACATACCTGTGGTGACATGCCTCTGGGTGATATATCCGGCGGGGCCCCGTCCCCCGTTAGGATGGTCCACTCGGTCAGGGGAACCAACGCGATGTGACAGAACGGGCAGGACGCGTGGCGCAAACGGTCGGTATCAAGGACGTGGCCCGGCTGGCGGGGGTCTCGGTCGGCACCGTCTCGAATGTGCTCAACCGGCCCGAGAAGGTGTCGGAGCACACCCGCGTGCGGGTGCGGGCGGTGATAGACCAGCTCGGTTTCGTACGAAGCGAGACGGCGCGGCAGCTCAGGGTCGGTACCAGCCGGATCCTCGCCATCCTGGTGCTCGACATGGCGAACCCGTTCTTCGTCGCCGTCGCCAAGGGCGCGGAGCGCGCGGCGCGGGAGGCGGGGCTCGGGGTGATGCTCTGCAACAGCGCGGGCAGCACGGCCGAGGAGGCGGAGTATCTGGCGCTCTTCGCCGAGCAGCGGGTGCGCGGGGTACTGCTCACCCCGGCCGACACGACCGGCGGCAACGTACGGGACTTCGCGCGCCGGGGCATTCCGTTCGTCCATGTCGACCGGGCGGTGCCCGCCGCCGAGGGATGCTCCGTATCGGTGGACGATGTGGCCGGCGGCGCACTCGCCGTCCGGCATCTGCTGGCGGCCGGGCACCGGTCCGTCACGTACATCAGCGGCCCGATGTCGCTCCCCCAGTGCCGGGACCGCCGTACCGGCGCGCTGGCCGCCCTGCGCGAGGCGGGCCTGCCCGAAGAGGCCCTGCGGCAGGTCGAGTCGGCGCGGCTCGATGTGGCGTCCGGTATCGACGCGGGGGCGCGGCTGCTGGGTCTCGCCGACCGCCCCACCGCCGTGTTCTGCGCCAATGACCTGCTCGCGCTGGGCGTGTTGCAGGCGATGTACGGGGCCGGGGTGGAGGTGCCCGGCGATGTGTCGATCGTCGGCTATGACGACATCGAGTTCGCGGCGGCGGCCGTCGTACCGCTCACGTCCGTACGACAGCCGGCCGCCGCTATGGGACGGGCGGCGGCGGAGATGCTGATGGACGAGACGGGCCCGGACGCGGAGCGTCACACGCATCGTTCGGTCGTCCTCCAGCCCGAACTGGTGGTGCGCAGTTCGACGCGCCGCCTGGGACGCTGAGCGCGTGACGGCCGTCGGCGGGTGGTGAGAATTCCCCCGTCCGTGTCACTGCCGGGCCTCGGCCACGGGCCGTCTTCCACTGATCGGGCCCCGGAAGGCGTACCGCGTGGTGACGGGGGCGGACAGCCGCCCCGGGCACGGCGCCCGGTGGCCCCGCAACTCACGTCGTCCCCGCGGCGGTTGGATCAGGCGGGCGCGGCGTAACAGCGGACGGTGACCGTCTGCCCCGGGGCCCAGCGCTGCTCGACGACGGCGAGCAGGCTCCAGCCCATGCGTTCGTAAAGTGCCGCCGCGGCGGCGTCGGTTGACACCACGTCCAGTACGGGGTGCAGACCGCGGTGTCTGGCTTCCCTCGCCGCCTGCGCCATGAGCAGGGCGCCGATCCCGTGTCCGCGCACCGAGGGGTCGACGAACAGGCGGCTCACCACGGCGGTCTCACGGATGCTGGTGCCGGCGCGGCTGCTCCAGAGCGCCGGGGCCACATCGCCCTCGCCCGCCGGGCAGAGAGCGAGGTGGCCGACGATCCGGCCGTCCAATTCGGCGACCCAGGCGTCGAGTTGGACGGGTTGAGCGAGCCAGCCCATGGGGTGCTCCGGCCAGTTCACCGGGTATCCGTCGCCCTTGTGCACCTCGGCCAGGACCCGCACACACGCGTCGAGGTCATCCCTGCCGCGACGCCGGACATCACACATGGGGATGTCATCGGCCGTAGGCATAGTCTGTCGATTCACCGAACCATGCAACCACAGACCGACGGCTCTCCCGTTCGGGTCCAACAGCCGAACGGCAGGGGAACGGACACGGAACGCGCTCCTGAAACCGCTCCGTTTGAGCCACAGTTGGCTCAAGACATGGTCAACAGATCACCAAGTGAAATCGTTGGCCAAGGCTGTCACGGATAGTCTCCGGCCGTGATATTGAGCAGACACACTCAGAGACCCCCCATGTCCACCGGAACACCTCGCAGGACGCTGCTTCGCGCGGCCCTCGCGGGAACCGCCGTCACCGCGGGCGTGACGCTTGCCGTGCCCTCCGCGGGCGCGACCGTCACCCGCCCGAGCAGCGCCCGCCCGGCAACCCCCGAGCAGGCACTTCACGAACTCTCCGAGGGCAACAAGCGCTGGCGAACCTTCCGCCAGCAGCACCCGCACGAGAATGCGACCGTGCGGCAGTCCCTGGTGACGGGCCAGCACCCCTTCGCCGTCGTCCTCGGGTGCATCGACTCCCGGGTGGCCCCGGAGCTCGCCTTCGATCAGGGTCTGGGCGACCTGATGACCGTACGGTCGGCCGGCGAGGTCCTGGACGAGGCCGTCCTCGGCAGCATCGCCTATGGCGTGCTCGAACTGGAGATCCCGCTGGTCCTCGTCCTGGGCCACCAGTCGTGCGGCGCCGTCGCCGCGGCGGTCGAGGCGGACGAGACGGGCGAGCGGCTGCCGTCGCACATTCAGTATCTGGCCGACCAGATCAAGCCCGCCATCGATCACACCCAGCAGGGCGACGCACGCGTTGACGCCACCGTCAGCGCCAACGTCAGGATGGTCCGTTCCCGCCTCGCCGCCGAGCCCGACCTCGCGGCCAGGGTGTCCACGGGCAAGCTGGCCATCGTCGGTGCCCGCTACGAGCTCGCCAGCCAGCTGGTCCACCAGATCGCCTGACCGGCTTCCCGCGTCGCCACTCGATCGTTCCCTGACCGGGGCCGGAAGGTGTCCCGGTCAGGGAACGATCGAGTCGATGAGTCCGCCGTCGACCCTGATCGCCGCCCCGGTGGTGGCCGAGGCGAGGGGCGAGCTGAGGTAGACCACCATGTTCGCGATCTCCTCGGGCTCGATCAGCCGCTGGAGCAGGGACTGCGGGCGGTGTTCGAGCATGAAGGCGCGCTGCGCCTCGCCCCAGGGAAGCGACGAGCCCACCAGCCCGTACACGAACTCCTCCACGCCGGGCGTGTGGGTCGGCCCCGCGAGTACGGAGTTGACGGTCACGCCGCTGCCCGCCGCGGCCTTGGCGAATCCCCGGGCGACCGCGAGCAGCGAGGTCTTGGACACTCCGTAGTGGATCATCTCGGCGGGGATGGCGATCGCGGAGTCACTGGCGATGTACTGGACGCGTCCCCAGGACCGCTCGGTCATCCCGCCCAGATAGGCCCGGGTGAGCCGGACCGCGGTCAGGACATTGACCTCGAAGTACCGCCGCCACTCCTCGTCGCTGATCTCCAGCGCGGGCCGGGCGCCGAAGATGCCCAGATTGTTGATGAGGATGTCCGCCCGGGGCAGTGCGTCGAGCACCTGCCGGGCCCCCTCGTCCGAGGCGATGTCACCGGGCACGGCGAGGAATTCACCGTCGGGCACCTGCCCGCTCAGGCGCTCCAGCGCCGCGTCCACCGAGTCGGCGCCGCGCCCGTTGACGGCGACGCGGGCCCCGGCGCGGGCGAGTCCCGCCGCGATGGCCGCGCCGATCCCCTGCGTCGAGCCCGTCACCAGTGCGGTCTTTCCGGTGAGGTCGATCTGCACGATTCAGGTCCCTTTCCGGTGTCCTCATTGCGTCATGCCCATGGTGTGCGAGGGACGCGCCAGGTCCCGGCCCGACGTGCCGGGCGGCGTGTCGGGCGGCTTGCCGGGGCCGGCGCCCTGGCGCGCGGGTGTCGTGATGATCCGTCATCGGATTCCGCCTGCCCCTTGATGTGAACCCGACACCTGTGTCATATATGTCTAGACCATTGCCCCCAGGTGGAGGACACGGCCATGAGAAGGACCCTCAGCCTTGCCGCCCTCGCGTCCGCCGCCGTCCTCGCGCTGGGCGCGTGCGGCACCGGCGACGAGGCCGCGAAGGCGCCTTCGGCGCCCGCCGGCGTCACGGCCCAGGCCGGGAGTGCCACTTCCGTCCATGTCATGTGGAAGCCGGCCGCCGGCAAGGACGGAGTCAGCGGATATGAGGTGTACCGGGGCAAGACGAAGATCAAGGACGTCCCGGCGGGCCAGAGCATGATCGATGTCACCGGGCTGAAGCCGTCCACCGCCTACACCTTCAGCGTCCGGGCCCGGGGCGCCGAGGGCACCGTCTCCCCGCCCAGCGGCGAACTGGCCGTCACCACACCGGCCGCGGTCGCCGAGGACAAGAAGGCCCCGGCACAGCCGACCGGGGTGACCGGCAAGAGCGACGGCGCCCGGGGCGCCCGGCTCAACTGGGCCGCGGCGGCGGGCGACCAGGGCATCACCTCGTACGACATCCACCAGGGCGGCTCCAAGATCCATAGCGTCGACGGGAAGGCGACCGGCGCGCGGCTCACCCAGCTGCGGCCGGGGACCCGCTACAGCTTCACCGTCACCGCGCGGGACGCGGCCGACAACAGCTCGCCCGCCAGCCGGCCCGTGGAGATCACGACGCCGCGCGGCCCCGGCGACGATCCCGACACCGCGCCGATCGACTTCCGTGCCGCGACACACGCCGCCGACGGCGCTCACTACGTGGATCTGTCCTGGCTGGCGCCGAAGACCGGCGGCAAGGTCCCCTCGTATCAGATCTATCTCGACGGGAAGTTCGCGACGACCCTGATCTGGGGCGGCGAGCCTCCGACGGGCCGGGCCACCTACAGCGTGTACGCGAGCAAGAAGGCCGGCGAGACCTACCGGGTGAAGATCCGCGCCAAGCTGCCCGACGGCAACTGGGGCAAGTTCTCCGCGGAACGCACCATCGTCACGGGTGGCGCCCGGCCCTGACGACGGACAACGGGCCCCGCTTCGGGGAAGGATGGGGCACGCGGGACCGCCCGCATTCACGACAGGAGCCACCGATGTCCGTCCGCAGAGTCGTACCCGACATCCGGTCCGAGGCCATGAAGGAGAGCCGGGACTTCTACGGACTCCTCGGACTGGAGGAAGTCATGAACCTGGGCTGGGTCATGACGCTCGCCTCCCCTTCCCAGCCCAGCGCGCAGCTGACGCTGATGCGGCATGACGAGTCCGTCGCCGTCGTCCCCGATCTGAGTATCGAGGTGGACGACGTGGACACGGTGTACGCGGCGGTCGTCGCGAGCGGAGCCGAGATCGTCTACCCCCTGCGTGACGAGGCGTGGGGGGTACGGCGGTTCTTCGTCACCGATCCCAACGGCCGGGTGGTCAATGTGGTGAGTCACCTCCGGCAGTGACACGGGC
Source organism: Streptomyces sp. NPDC088147 (assembly GCF_044741565.1). NCBI lineage: Bacteria > Bacillati > Actinomycetota > Actinomycetes > Kitasatosporales > Streptomycetaceae > Streptomyces > Streptomyces sp. NPDC088147. The sequence goes on from NZ_JBIUSY010000008.1 coordinate 405,733, forward strand.
GCCCTCCTCCGGGCCGGACGACGCGATCTCGTCGAGATGGTTCTCCACCCAGGCGCGTACCTGCCCGAGCGGTTCGGAGACGCTCACGCCGAGCGCCGTGAGCGCGTACTCCACATGGAGCGGCACGGCCGGATAGACCGTGCGGTCGACGAAGCCGTGGTCCTCCAGCCTGCGCAGGGTGCTCGTCAGCACCTTGGGGCTGACGCCCTGCAGCCGTCGCTGCAGCGCCCCGAACCGCTGCGGCCCCTCCTCCAGCGCGCCGATCGCCAGCGCGGCCCATTTGTTGGCGAGCAGATCGAGCACATCCCGGCACGGGCACTGGGCCGCGTAGACGTCGTGCTCGGCGTGTCGGCCCGTCGTACAGGTGATGGCCATCGCGCGTCCCTCCATACTGCCCCGAGCTGCATACTTCCCCGGAGATAGTAATTGCCCTTGCGGGAAACCAATACCCCGGGGATAGCTTGCGGACGTCGGACAGCAGCCGCCGGGGGTGCGCAGTCGCCCCCGCACGCACCACAGGAGAACCGCGATGAGCGACAACGCGAAGACGATGCGCGCGATCACCCAGGACACCTTGGGCGGACCCGAGGTACTCCGGCTCACCGAGCTGGCACGGCCGGAACCTCTGCCGACCGAGGTACAGGTACGGGTCCACGCGGCGGGGGTGAACCCCGTCGACTGGAAGACCCGCGAGGGCGGCGGTATGTCCGGTGTCCTGGGGGAACCTCCTTTCGTGCTGGGCTGGGATGTCTCCGGCGTCGTGACGGCGGTCGGTTTCGGTGTCCACACCCTTCAGGTGGGCGACGAGGTGTACGGAATGCCGTGGTTCCCCCGGCAGGCCGGCGGCTACGCCGAGTATGTGACCGCGCCCTCCCGCCAGTTCGCCCGGAAGCCCGCGTCGGTCGGCCATGAACTGGCCGCGGCGGTACCACTGGCCGCGCTCACCGCGTGGCAGGCGCTGACCGACGCCGCGCGGGTCGAGCCGGGACAGCGTGTTCTCGTCCATGCCGCCGCGGGCGGCGTGGGCCACTTCGCCGTGCAGTTCGCCAAGCACCTCGGCGCTCATGTCATCGGCACCGCCAGCGCCGCCAAACACGACTGGCTGCGCTCCCTCGGCGCCGATGAGCTCGTCGACTACACCGCGGTCCGGTTCGAGGACGCCGTACGCGACGTCGATGTGGTCATCGATCTCGTCGGGGACGGGCACGACGCGACAAGCACCCGCTCACTCGGGACCCTGCGGCCGGGCGGCGTCCTCGTCGCCGTGCCCTCCGGCATCTCCCCCGGGCTTTACGACGCGGCCCTCGCCAGGGGCGTGCGCGCGACCGCCTTTCTGGTGGAGCCCGACGGCGTTTCCCTGACCCGGATCGCGGGGCTGATCGACGAGGGCGTCACGAAGGTCGAGGTCGAGGACGTCCTTCCGCTGGCCGACGCGGCCGAGGCACACCGCCGGGGCGAGCGGGGACGCACCCGCGGCAAGCTCGTCCTGCGCGTCACCTCCTGACATCCGCCGGGGGCCGCTGCCCCCGGCCCCCGGCCGGGCTCCGGCTCGTACATCACCCGCTCGGCTTCGGACCGTGGCATGAAGGCGCTCTCCCTCCCTCCTGCTCCTGACCCGCAGCCGGGTCAGGAGCCCCCGGCGGCCACCCTCGCGCGGCGATTCGTGCGCCGGTTCGTGCGCCACCGCCGTCGGCTCGGATGCCAGTCCCGCTGGTTCCGTCGGTTCGGATGCGGGTTCGTGACCGTGCTCGTGCTCGCGTCCGGATGCGAAGTCGTGTCCGCGTACTGGTGCCGGTGCTGGTGCTCGTCCTCTCTCCTCATACCTCGGGGCAGGGTCCCCGGCATGCGGGAGAGAGCCGCCGGGACGCGGGGCAGGGCGTGTGCGTCGGGCCGCCATGAGCAGCGTGTCAAGACTGGCCCGGTGCCACTGGATCTCGTCCGGGTGGTCCGCCACCAGCAGACGCTGAACGGCTGTCCGCGCCGCCTCCGACTCGGGCCGCCCCTGTCCGAGGTCCGGCCGCAGCCGCTCCAGATAGGCCCGTTCGTACGGATCAGCCACCAGCTCGGCCAGCTGGACCGGATCGAGCACACAGCCCGCGATGGCGGCCCGCTCCCAGGGGTCCCCGCTCTCGTGCAGCAACTGACCGATGCGCCGGCCCCGCCAGTTGCGCGGACGCCAGTCCTCCCCCGCTTCCAGACCGGCCCGCAGCGGCCGGGGGAACCGTCCGGCGAGCAGAGCCGGTTCCCTGGCGGCGAAGGACCGCAGTTCCTCGGCCAGATAGAGCCATACGACCGTGCGATAGCGGTTCAGGTAGAACCTCACCGGCACGATGAACCCCGACCGGGCCAGCTGCGCGAAGCGTCCCGGGCTGACAGACATCAGCGCCGCCCCCTCGGCCGTGCCAACGGTCCGCACCCGCTCGCGCAGGGTGTCCGGGAATCCCTCCGCCGCCCGCAGACGGTCGATCTCCAGGCGCGTGACCTGCCGTCGGCCCAGGGTCACCCCGGCGGTCGAGCCGGCGGTCGTCGCGACGGCGCTGGTCATGGTACGGATGTGCCCGAGCTGCGCGGCGAGCTCGAACTCGCCGCGCCGCAGCTCCAGTTCCCGCGCGGCCCGGTCGGCGCCGACGGCCCGTGGCACTTTCCCCGTGGTCTCCACCGCCTCGGCCGTCGCGGCCAAGGCGGTCGTGTTCGGTGCCCCGGCGTCGTCGTTCCGGGTCTGTGACTGAGCATCGCTGACGGACATGGTGGTCCTCCCCCGTGAGTCGTAACTACTCTCGGTGACGACCGTAGCGCGGCAGCGGCATTCCTCGCCGAGCCTGTGGATAACTCCCGGACCGGGCCCGGAATCCGGCCCGTCAGAGACCGCTCAGACTGGTGCCTCCCGGCTGCCGTGCCGCGACACCGAGGTGCTCGCCGACCCGGTTGACGAGCAGCGTCATCTCGTAGGCGACCTGACCGACATCGGCCTCGGCCGCCGTCAGGACGCACAGACAGCTGCCGTCACCGGCGGCGGTGACGAACAGCAGCGCCTCGTCGAACTCGACCATCGTCTGCCGCGCCTGGCCGGCCCGGAAATGCCGCCCCGATCCCCGCGCGAGGCTGTGCAGCCCCGAGGAGACCGCCGCGAGATGCTCCGCGTCCTCGCGCGCCAGTCCGCTGCTGGCCCCTGTCACCAGGCCGTCGTTGGACAGCACCAGCGCGTGCTTGATGTGCTCGACTCGTTCGGTCAGGTCGTCGAGCAACCAGTCGAGTCCCTTTTCCAACGGCATTGTCGTTCCTCCCCGTTCAGGTGTTCCCCATGGTTCCGCAACGCCCGTAGCCTTCCTCACCGGCCGCTCACGGGCAAGCGGGTCCCCGGGGCGTCGCGTCGCGTCGGCCGCCCCGGCGGCGGAAAATGCGGACATGGCGACAAACATGAGCAAGGAGCAGTGGCACGCCTTCGTCTCGGAAGGTACGCGCACCGGCAAGCTGTCCACCGTACGGGCCGACGGGAGCCCGCACATCGCGCCCGTCTGGTTCGTACTGGACGGCGACGATCTCGTCTTCAACACCGGCAAGGACACCGTGAAGGGCCGCAATCTGCTGCGCGACGGCCGGCTCGCGCTGTGCGTGGACGACGAACGTCCGCCGTTCGCCTTCGTGGTGATCAACGGTCGGGCCGAGATCCACGAGGAGCCGGACCAACTGCGCGCCTGGGCGACGCGGATCGCCGCGCGGTACATGGGCGAGGAGCGGGCGCGGGAGTTCGGGGAGCGCAACGGGGTGCCGGGCGAACTGGTGGTACGGGTGAAGATCGACAAGGTGCTGGCCTTCGCGGGAGTCGCCGACTGACGTACGGGCGGGGCGCCCGACACGACTCCGTGCCGGACGCCCCGCCGCACGCCCCGCACGCGCGGCACGCCCCGCCCGCGCCGCCCGCGCCGCACGCCCCGCCCGCGCCGCACGCGATCTCAGCCTCAGGCGGCCGACCGCATGCTCAGCCCCTCGACCGGTCCGGAGAGCGCGGCCTTGAAGACACGGCTCACCTCGTCGGCGAGGACCTCGCTCTCGCCCTTCTCCAGCGCGGTGATGACATCGCGGGCCACATCCCGCGGATCGTTCTTGACGACGTCCAGGTCACGGATCATGTCGGTGTCCGTGTACCCCAGATGGACCCCCACCACCTGCGTTCCCTGGGGCGCCAGTTCCAGCCGGAGCGAGTTGGTGAGCGACCACAGAGCCGCCTTCGTCGCACCGTAGACACCGGCCCCCGCCGCCCAGGACAGCGCCGAGTGGATATCGACCAGCGCGCCGCCACCGCGGGCCGCGAGCACAGGGGCGAACGCCTGGGCGACGCGCAGCGCACCGAACACATTCGCCTCGAAGAGGGCCCTGACCTCATCGATACCGACCTCGGTCAGCGAGCCTCCGGCGAAGACCCCCGCGTTGTTGATGACGATGGAGACGTCGCCGGCCCTGCGCGCCAGTTCCGCGACCGAGTCCCCGTCGGTCACCTCCAGCGGCAGGGGAACGATCCGCGGGTCGCTCTCGGCGACGGGTGTACGGGCCGTGGCGTAGACCTTGGCGGCCCCCGCCTCCAGCAGTTCCTGTACGAAGGCCCGGCCCAGGCCGCGCTGTCCGCCGGTGACCAGGGCGATCGCTCCGTTGACGGTGGTCATATCGCTCTCTCCTCATGGAATAGACAGAGGCGTAATCGTTTAGCCTCTGTCTCTACCGTGCTCGCCCGTCGCGACATAGTCAAGTAGGATTCGGTTATGTCATGGGTAGCCAGTGAGCGATATCGCGTACGCCAGGCCCCTGCCGGACTCGCGCTCGTGCAGGAGCTGATCAACACCCGCGCGATCAGCGACTACGCGCCCGATCTTCTGGCCGACCGCGAGAGTGCCGAGCGGTGGCTGACCGGCGCCGCCGGGGAGTGGGCCCGTATCCACGGCCTCGGCTCCCCCGACTGTGCGCTGTCCCCGTCGGATCCCCGGGCCCTGCGCGACCTGCGGGACTCCTTCGAGCGGCTGCTCACCACCACGCCCCCCGCATCGGATACGGATCCCGCGGCGGGCGAGACACCCCGTCCCGCACCCGCTCCCGTTCGCGGCGGCGGGCCCGTTCGTGGCGTGACGGTGCGACTCGCACCCGACGAGCAGGGGCAGGTACAGCTGCTCCCGGTCGGCCGGGGGCGCGACTGGCTGGAGTCGGCCCTCTGGTCGGAGACACTGCTCGCCCAGCGGGCCGGAACGTGGGCCCGGCTCAAGATCTGCCGCAACGGCGAGTGCGGATCGTCCTTCTACGACACGTCGCGCAACAACAGCGGCGTCTGGCACGACGTACGCATCTGCGGCAACGCCGTCAATCTGCGCGCCTCACGGCAGCGCAAGCGGATACGGGCCGCCGCCGAGAGCGACAGCAAGCACAAGGACGAAGCCGCGGCCAAGGACAAGGACAAGGGCGCACCGACCGGTTGATCCCTCACACGGTCCGCGACACCGTTCGCGCCCCGAGGTGCCGCTCGCGAGAAGACGACCCCGAGGAGACGCCCCTCAGTCCTGTGCGGCGGCGCGGAGCGTGAGGTAGTGCCGTTCCGGAAGGCTGGTCGTACGGCGCGCCGCCTCCCGGTAGTTCTCCAGCGCGCCCTGCCGGTCACCGGCCATTTCCAGGAGATGGGCCCGCGCCACATACAGCCGGTGGTTGCCCGCCAGACGGCCGTTCGCGGTGAGGTCCTCGATGATGGCGAGCCCGGCGTCCGCGCCGCGCACCATCGCGACGGCCACCGCCCGGTTCAGCGACACGACCGGACTGGCGGACAGTTGCTCCAGCACTCCGTACAGGGCGAGGATCTGCGGCCAGTCCGTCTCCTCGACCGTCGCGGCCTCGTCGTGGACGGCGGCGACCGCCGCCTGGACCTGATACGGGCCGAGAGGCCCCTTCGGCAGGGTGACCGTGAGGAGCGCGGTGCCCTCGTCGATGGCCCGCGCGTCCCAGAGCGCCCGGTCCTGCTCCGCGAGCGGGATCAGCTCACCGTCGGGGCCGGTGCGCGCCGCGCTTCTCGCGTGGGTGAGCAGCATCAGCGCCAGCAGACCTGCCACCTCGCTGTCATCGGGGAGCAGTTCATGGGCGGCCCTGGTCAGCCGGATCGCTTCCCGGGACAGCTCGACCCGTTGCAGATCAGGGCCCTCGCTGGTGGCGTACCCCTCGTTGAAGATCAGATAGAGGACATGCAGCACGGCGACGAGCCGGTCGGCGCGCTCCTCGCCCTCCGGCATCCGGAACGGGACAGCGGACGTCTTGATCCGCTGCTTGGCCCGGCTGATGCGCTGTCCCATCGTCGTCTCCGGCACCATGAAGGCGCGCGCGATCTGGCTGGTGCTCAGACCACCGACGCAGCGCAGGGTCAGCGCGATCGCGGCCGTGGGCGACAGTGCGGGATGGCAGCACAGGAACAGCAGGACCAGCGAGTCGTCCCGGTCCGCCGGGTCCTCGCGGTCCGCCGCCGGCGCCGTCGTCCGGTCGGCGGGCAGTTGTCTCGCCGCCAGGTCCTCGCGGCGGCGGCGCGCCTGCTCGCCACGTACCTGCTCGGTCATCCGGCGGCTCGCGACCTGGATCAGCCAGCCGCGTGGGTTGCGGGGCATGCCCTCGTCGGGCCACTGCGTCGCCGCCGCGAGCAGGGCTTCCTGCACGGCGTCCTCGGCCGAGTCGAAGTCCCCGAACCGCCGGGTGAGCACGCCGACGACCTGCGGCGCCAGCGTGCGCAGCAGGTCCTCGGCCGTCGTCTCCCCGTCGATCGGCGGATCCGTCCCCGGATCGGGCTCGGGCTCCGCCGGGCGGGGGGTCGTGTCAGTCAGCGCTCACATCTCCTCGGGCGGTCCCGCCATCACCTGGCGCACCTCGATCGGCATGTTCAGCGGCTTTCCGCCGGGGCCGGGCGCCGTCGAGATGTCCGCGGCCAGCTCCACCGCCCGCTCGGCGCTGTCGCAGTCCACGATCCAGTAACCGGCCAGGAATTCCTTGGTCTCGGGGAAGGGCCCCTCGGTGATGACGGCGGAGCCGTCGCCGCCCGCCCGTACGATCCTGGCCTGGTCGGGACCCGCCAGCCCCTCCGCCGACACCAGCTCGCCCGCCTCGGAGAGCTTCGTGTTCGTGTCACGCATGAAGGCGATATGGGCCCTGAGTTCGTCCTGGGTCCACTCCGTGATCGGCGGGAAGTTCACGGTCGTCTCACTGAACTGCATCAGCAGCATGTACTTCATGACGTTCTCCTCACTGTCGCGCCCTTCTCGGCGCTCTCACTGACAGGTAGAAGCACGCGCCGTGATTTCGACATCCTCGACGGGGACGAGCGAAGATTTCTCGGAAAAATCTTCGCGGGGAGCCCCCTGGATCCTCCGAGACCCCAGAACATCCCGAATGTCCGGAACCTCTGGGACAAGCTACCCCCGGGAAAAGCCGACGGGAAGTGGGGCGGCCCGGACGGTGTGACGACCGCGCCGTGGATCATAGCCACATGGCCCATGACCACACACATGTGCAGGAATTCTTCGGCTCCCGGGCGGCGGACTGGGACGCTCGTTTCCCCGACGACGGTCCGGCCTATGCCGCCGCCGTCGCCGACCTCGGGCTGCGCCCCGGTGACGCCGTGCTGGACGCGGGCTGCGGGACGGGCCGCGCGCTGCCTCCCCTGCGGGGCGCGGTGGGCGCGCGGGGCACGGTCCTGGGCGTGGATCTGACCCCGGAGATGCTCGCCGCGGCCGTACGCGCCGGCCGCCGCACCGCCGGACAGCTGCTGCTCGCGGATGTGGGCCGTCTGCCGGTGCGTTCCGCGGTGCTCGACGCGGTGTTCGGTGCGGGGCTGATCGCGCATCTCCCGCACCCCGGCGAGAATCTGCGGGAGCTGGCCCGGGTCGTACGGCCGGGGGGCCGGCTGGCGCTGTTCCATCCCCTCGGCCGGGCGGCGCTGGCGGCCCGGCAGGGCCGGCGGATCACAAACGAGGATCTACGCGCCGAGCCCAACCTCCGCCCGCTGCTGGCTGGTTCGGGCTGGCGGCTGGAGTCGTACACCGACGAGGACTCCCGCTTCCTGGCCCTGGCGGTACGCCACTGCTGAGCCCCAGCCGCGCGCCACTGCTGAGCCCCGGCGGTACGCCACTCCTGAGCCCAGGGCGGTACGCCACGGCTCAGCTCCGCTTCCCGGCGGCTCTCAGGGCGCGCACCGGGGAAGGGCCTCTTCTGCCGGGGCCCGGACGACCGTACGTTGGAAGGGCGGCCCCGAGTCCCTGGCGTTGCTCGGGGCCCCGACGGCCGCGCGGCCCCGAGCAACGCCAGGCAGCAGGGAAGGTGGACCCCGTGTTCAGCAGACTGCGCAGGATCCTCGTGTCGGACCGTGCCACCGTCCCGGCCGCCGATCGGCCCCCGGCCCGGCCGCACAACATATTCGAGGCCGCCGCCGGCTATGTGTCGGCGTGCGCGGACGACGATCAGCAGCGGATCGACGAGGCGGCGGGCTGGGTCTCCCCCGAGGCCCTCTCCTTCGGTGTCAGCGAACTCGCCTGCCGGGCGGTCATCGCGCTGGCCCGCGAGCGCGACGAGTCGCCGCAGACCGTGGCCCGCGGTCTGCTCGGCCTGCCCGCGGCCGGGCCCTGAGCGGGAAAGCCTGCTCGTACCGCGCTCTCGACGTCCGGGTTACCCACTGGTTAGGGTGCGCCGACAACCGATGGGTTCGGGAGGCGCGGTGACCGGAACGGAAGACTCCGTGGACGACGACGCACTGTATGTGCTCACCGCCGCGCTGCTCACACCGGCGGGATTCCCGGCCGTGCTCGGCGACGACTACCCGGAAGCCTGCGCCGCCCTCGGTCTCGATCCGTACGACCGGGGTTACGGGCTGGTCATGGGCCAGGACGGCGCCGGGGCCCGCTGGACGGTGGTGGTGGACGACGTGTCGCTGGTCGCGGTCGCGATCGCGGCCTGGGACTGCGGCATGGAGCACGATCTGTCCCCGGGGGAACGGACCGTGGTGTGCGCCCTGCCCGGCTGGCCCGTCGCCCTGGCGGTCGCGGCGCCCGGCGTACCCGCCCCGCACGACCCGGAACCGGAACCCGGCTCCGAGGAGAGCCGCCTCCGGCCGCCCCTCGCCCCGCCCGACACGGAGACATGGGGCCCGGCTCAGCGGCGCCTCGGCGCGGACGGAATCGCCCTCCAGTGGACGGCGTGGCGGGAACAGCTCCACGGCAAGGAGCCGGAGGCCGCCGGCAGCGACAGCGCACCGGCGGCCGGCCACGAGGGGGTGCGACGCGTGCTGAAGGAACTGCGCGGCTATCTGGACACGCCACCGCCCCCCGGCCGGGTCCGCTCCGGCTTCGCCCCTGGCGAGGCCCGGACGCTGCGCGCCGACGGCCCCGGCTGGTCCTTCGTCGCCAGGACCGACGACATGGCGTTCGTCCTGCTGGACGAGGAGCCGGGGGAAGTGCTGCCGGTCGGCCGGGGCACGGAACTGCCCGAGCTGCTGAAGGCGCTCGACAACATGGCCGTACGCCCGGCCTGACACCCCCCACGGACGGCGCCCCACGGAGCGGCGCTCCACGCGGACGGCCGCGGACGGCCGGCTTCCGGTCACGAATCCCGGAGCGTGCGCGTGCGGGGCCACGGACCGTCCGGCCCGGAGCCCCACACGCGGATGATTCAGCCCGGCCGGGTCAGCGGCCGAGTTCCTTCCGGCTGATCCTCCGCAGCCTGCGGCGCTGCGACGGGTCCAGCATCAGATACGCGGCCGCCGGCACGCCGAGCACCACCAGTAGCGAGAACCAGAATCCGATCAGCGGTATCAGAAGAAGGCCTACGGCCACTCCCCCGATGGCGATCTTCGTACGTGTCGACATCCCGACGCCTCCTTCGCGGCCAAGCCGCTTCCTGCCCAGTGAACGCGCACGGGCGTTCGGCAGTTCCACTATGCGCCCGCGCGCAGCGGTTCGCCGACCTCATACATATGGCCGAGTGCCTGGCGGTACGACTCGATCAGTCCGGTCTCCGTGTACGGGAGCCCCAGCGAGAGGCAGTGGGCGCGCACCATCGGCTGGGCGAGCCGCAGATGGGGGCGCGGCATGCTGGGGAAGAGATGGTGCTCGATCTGGTAGTTCAGCCCGCCGAGGAACCAGTCGGTCAGGAATCCGCCGCGGACGTTCCGCGAGGTCAGGACCTGACGGCGGAGATGGCCCCAGCCCTCGCTGTTCTCCGGGTCGGGCATTTCCATGCCCTTGTGGTTGGGCGCGAAGGCCATGCCCAGATGGAGACCGAGGAGCATCTGGTTGATCACGGCGAAGACGATGGCCTGGCCGACGGTCATCGTGGTCAGCAGCAGGGTCACGTACGCCACGACATGGGCGGTGAGCAGCGCTCCCTCGGTCACCCGCCGGCGGGCGGGCATCCGGTCGTCACCGCGGGAGAAGACGGCTTGGAAGCCGTACACCTTGAGGGCGATGCCCTCCAGCGTGGTCAGCGGGAAGAACAGCCATGCCTGGTGACGGGTGAGCCAGCGGCGCAGTCCGGTGCGGCCCGCGGTCTGGTGCTGGGTGAAGACGAGGATGTCGGCGGCGACATCCGGGTCCTTGTCGATGTGATTCGGGTTGGCGTGGTGCCGGTTGTGCTTGTCGTTCCACCACTCCTGGCTCATACCGAGCATCAGGTTGGCGTGGACGAGCTGGATGACACGGCCCCGGCCCCGGTCGGAGGTGATCTGGGCATGTCCCGCGTCATGGCCGACGAACGCCATACGCGCGGACACGACGGCCAGCGGCGGCGCGAGAAGCAGCGTCCACCAGGAGGATCCGAGGAGCACCATTCCGGCGACGATCGCGGCCAGGAAAAGGAAGTTGACGGTGATGCCCCGGGTGTACCAGGCGACCCGGCGCTCCAGGAGCCCCTGTTCCCTGACCGTACGGAGGAGAGGTGCGAAGTCGCTGCCGCCGGCGCGGCCGACTGCGGGGTCGGGTATGGGCTCCGCGAGCGGGGTGGCGGCGGCTTGGGGCATGTCGGTCTCCGGTCTGTAGGCCGAGGTGGGCGCTGAGAGAGGGCCGCGCGGACTGCGTCGGCCCCCTTGAAACGTAGGGGTGCGTACTACCGGGCAGCCATGGCGCCACCACCCGGAAGAGGTGGGTGCTGTCCGGGGGGTGGGGGTGGTGCTGGCTACACCTGGGATGTCGAGGGAGTGAGTCAGGTCACGGCGGCGCCGTCGCCGCGTGGCTTCGCGGTGAGGTACCCTCGGCGGCTCCGACCCGCATTAGTCAAACTTGAGGAATGCGTCTTCGCTGTGCACAGGCTCCCCGCGGCAACGCTCTCCCGAACCGCCGAACTCGCAAACTGTTCCACCGTCTTTCTCCCCGCGGATCCGGCTCGCACCGGACGGATCGCCTTCTGGCGACCCGACGGCGCGGAGCCGCCTTCCGGACCGGGCTCCCCGGAGGAACTGGCCGTCGTCGACACCGAAGGCCACCTTCTCACGGTCCGGGCGCTGTTGACTCCCCTATCCGCCGCTCTCCCCGTGCTCACCAGGGCCCGCGCCGCGGCGAACACCTCACCGTCCGCCGCCTTCTGGGGTGCCGCGTCGCTGCTGGCCCTGCAACTCGCCGCCCGTGGGCGGCTGTTGCCCGGCCTGACCGGCACGGATCACGACGCGTGGCGGGCTGGACCGCTGACCGCCGAGGATCTGGAGCGGATCCGCGCGCTGGCCGCGGCCATGCCGCCCAGCGCGCACGCTGTACCGCTCGGCACCACCACCGCCGGCCCGCCCGCCGACCCGGCGGACGAGCTTCTTCTCCCCCGGCCGGAGGGGCTCTTGAGGGCCTTCCTCGACGCGGTCGTCGACGGGCTGCCGCGTACGCCGGCCGCCACGCTCGTCGCGGCGGGACCCGCCTTCGCCGCCACCCCGCCGCGGCGCTTTCCCGCGCTGCGCGACTGGGCCGGGGATGTGGCGGCGGGGCACGACACGGGCGTACGGCTCTCGCTGCGCGTCGAACTGCCGGGCCTGGCCGACGCGTCGGGCACCGCGGGGCCGGTCTTCCACGCCGTCCTCCAGATGCACAGCGTCAGCGACCCCTCGGTGGTCTCCGACGCCGCAGACGTGTGGTCGGGTTCGGCGGCGGCCTTCGGTCCGCGCGCCCGGATGGACGCCCTGCTCGCGCTGCGCCGCGCCGCCCGTGCCTGGCCGCCGCTCACCCCGCTGCTCTCGGCCGCCGTGCCGGACTCCATCGAGCTCGCGGACGAGGAGGTCACCGAACTGCTGGGGGAGGCGGCCGGGGCGCTCGCCGCGACCGGCGTCCAGGTGCACTGGCCCAGGGAGCTGGCGCGCACGCTGACGGCCCGCGCGGTCATCGGCCCCGCGGAGGACGGGGCCGACTCCGACGCGGCGGACAGTGCCGAGACCGCCGGAACCGGCGGATCCCCGCGACGGGGGACGGATCTGCCCGCCTTCCTGTCGGCCGACGCGCTCCTCTCCTTCAACTGGCACTTCGCGCTGGGCGATCAGCGGCTCTCGCGCGCCGAGCTGGACCGGCTCGCCGAGGCGAGCCGTCCCGTCGTCCGGCTGCGTGACCAGTGGGTTCTGATCGACCCGGCGGAGGCCCGGCGCGCCCGCGAGAGCCAGGACCGCAAGCTCAGTCCGGTCGACGCGCTCGAAGCCGTACTGACCGGCTCCACCGAGGTCGGGGGCCGCCGGGTCGAGGTGCGGGCGACGGGCTGGCTCGCCACCCTGCGCGACCGGCTCGCCGATCCGGAGCGCGCGGAACAGGAGATCGGACAGCCGGCCGCGCTCGCCGCGACGCTCCGCGACTACCAGCTCCGCGGGCTCAACTGGCTGCACCGCATGACCTCGCTCGGACTCGGCGGCTGTCTCGCCGACGACATGGGGCTCGGCAAGACCATCACGCTCATCGCGCTCCATCTGCACCGGCAGACCGACCCGGCGGCGGCCGGCCCGACCCTGGTGGTCTGCCCGGCCTCCCTGATGGGGAACTGGCAGCGCGAGATCGAACGGTTCGGTCCCGGCACACCGGTGCGCCGCTTCCACGGTGCCTCGCGCAGTCTGGAGGAGCTGGGCGACGGCGAGTTCGTCCTCACCACCTACGGCACCATGCGGCTGGACGCGGCGAGACTCGGCGGGACGGACTGGGGCATGGTCGTGGCCGACGAGGCGCAGCACGTCAAGAACCCGTACTCCGCCACCGCCCGGCAGCTGCGCACGATCGGCGCCAGGGCCAGGGTCGCCCTGTCCGGCACCCCCGTGGAGAACAACCTCTCCGAACTGTGGGCGATCCTCGACTGGACGACCCCCGGGCTCCTCGGCCGCCTCGGCACGTTCCGCACCCGCTACGCGGAGTCCGTCGAGAGCGGCAACGACCCGGCGGCGGCCGAACGGCTCGCCGCGCTCGTCCGTCCGTTCCTGCTGCGCCGCAGGAAGTCCGATCCGGGGATCGCACCCGAACTGCCGCCCAAGACCGAGACCGACCGCGCCGTCTCCCTCACCAGGGAACAGGCCGGCCTGTACGAAGCGGTGGTACGGGAGACCCTCGCGGCGATCGCGGAGGCGGACGGCATGGAACGCCGCGGGCTCGTCGTCAAACTGCTGACCGCGCTCAAGCAGATCTGCAATCACCCGGCGCAGTATCTGAAGGAGGACCGGCCGCGCCTCACCGACCGCTCCGGGAAGCTGGAGCTGCTGGACGAGTTGCTCGACACGATCCTCGCGGAGGACGCGAGCGTGCTCGTCTTCACCCAGTACGTACAGATGGCGCGGCTGCTGGAGCGGCATCTCGCGGCGCGCGGCGTGCCGACCCAGTTCCTGCACGGCGGTACGCCGATCGCCGAGCGCGAGGCGATGGTGGACCGCTTCCAGAACGGTGAGGTGCCGGTCTTCCTGCTGTCGTTGAAGGCGGCGGGCACCGGGCTCAATCTGACCCGCGCCGAGCATGTCGTGCACTTCGACCGCTGGTGGAACCCGGCCGTCGAGGCACAGGCGACGGACCGCGCGTACCGCATCGGACAGCTCCGGCCCGTACAGGTGCACCGGATGATCACCGAAGGCACGATCGAGGACCGGATCGCCGAGATGCTGGCACGTAAACAGGGGTTGGCCGACGCCGTACTGGGCTCCGGCGAGGCGGCCCTGACCGAACTGACCGACGCCGAGCTGGCGGATCTGGTGGAGCTGCGAGGGAGCGCCCGATGAGTGGTACGTACAACGGGTACGACGGCGGTTCCGAGGACGGTTCGCCGGAGGGATCCGAGGACGGTTCGGTGGGCGGTTCCGCGGGCGGCGACGAGCGCACCTTCGCCGCCCTGGCGCCCGCCCAGGGCCGGGCCTTCGCGCAGACCTGGTGGGGCCGGGCCTGGCTGAAGGCGCTGGAGGACACCGCGCTCGACGGCCAGCAGTTGAAGAGGGGGCGCAGACAGGCCCGCGAGGGCGCCGTCGGCGCCGTGTCCGTACGGCCGGGCCGGATCACCGCGGTCGTCCAGGACCGGGACGGCACCGCCCAGCGCAGCGACGTGCTGTTGCAGCAGCTGAGCGAGGAGGAATGGGACCGCTTCCTGGACATGGCGGTCGACCGGGCGGGGCACATCGCGGCCCTGCTCGACCGGGAGATGCCGCCGCATCTGGTGGAGGACGCCGCGGGCGCCGGGGTCGAGCTCCTCCCCGGCATAGGCGACCTTGAGCCCGAGTGCGGCTGCGAGGCCTGGGACCACTGCCCGCACTCCGCCGCGCTCTGCTATCAGATGGCCAGGCTGCTGGACCAGGATCCGTTCGTCCTGCTGCTGATGCGGGGCAGGAGCGAGCGGCGGCTCCTCGACGAGCTTCAGGTACGCAGCGTCGCGCGCGCCGCCCGTACGAAGGAGGAGCCGGGAGACGGTACGCGTGACGGCGGCGCCCGGAGCGGCGAGGAGGCGGGCGTACCGGCCGTGGCCGCCTTCGCGGCGCGCGGCCACCTGCCCCCGCTGCCCGCTCCCCCGCCGCTGCCGCCGGAGCCGGGACAGCCTCCGGCCCTGGACACGGAGGGCGCGCCGCCGGCCGGGATCGACGCGGACGCCCTGGAGTTCCTCGCCGCGGACGCGGCGGCGCGGGCGCTGCGTCTGCTGTCGGAAGCGATGCTGCCCGGCCATGAACAGCAGCCGGAGGAACCGGAGCTGACGCCCGCACAGGACGCGGTACGGCTGGCCGCGACGACGTCCGACCAGCGGCTGGTGGCGCGGCTCGCCTCGGGCTCCGGCCGGCGGCCGGCCGAGCTGGAGCTCGCGGTACGCGCCTGGAGGTACGGCGGTGCGGCGGCCCTCGCCGTACTGGAGGACACCTGGACCCCGGAGCCCGAGGTCCTCGCACGGGCCACGGCCGCTCTCGACGCGGCCTGGGAGGACGGGGACCGGCCTCGGCTGCGGGCGGGCGGCGGCGGTCGCTGGACCGTGGCCGGGACACCGGCGCAGGTGCGGTACGGCCGCGACGGGCGCTGGTGGCCGTACCGCAAGGAGCGCGGGCGCTGGGCCCCGGCCGGTCCGGGAGGCCCCGATCCCGCGGCGGCCCTCGCGGACGCGCTCACCGAGGACGCGCTCACCGAGGACATGCCCACCGGGGAATGAGCCGGTCCGTACGGCACGGTGGCCCGGCGGCACGCTTGCCCGGCCGGGCCGCCGGAGCGACGATGGTCACGTCCGGTGACGTCCGACCGGGGAGGCCGCGTTGACCGACACCTGGGTGGCTCTGGAAGCGGGCGCCGACCCGGTGAAGCGCCGGGGGGCGCTGCGCCGCGCGTACGAGTCGTACGCGACGGCGGGACGGGTCGAGCATCCGGTGCGGTCGGTGGTGGCTGCCTCCTGGCGGCGCTCCGCCCGCGCCCATGTCAGCCCGGAGGGCACGGCGCGTGTGGAGCTGTCCGACGACGAGCTGGCCGGGTACCGCGACGCGCATCCGCTGGCCCGGGTGATGCCGCTCTTCCGTGAGCTGATGGGCGCGTACGCGATGGACGGCGAGCATCTGATGGCGGTGTGCGACGTGCACGGCAGACTGCTCTGGGTCGAGGGGCACCGGGCGACCCGGCTGCTGGCGGGCCGGATGAACTTCGTGCCGGGCGCCCGCTGGTCGGAGGCCGTCACCGGAACGAACGCGCCGGGCACGGCGATCGCCGTGGACCGGCCCGTACAGGTCTTCGCGGCCGAGCACTTCCAGCGGCCCGTGCACCCGTGGACCTGCGCGGCGGCGCCCGTCCACGATCCGTTCAGCGGACGGCTGCTGGGCGCCGTGGACATCACCGGTGGTGACCGGCTGGCCCATCCGCACAGTCTGGCCTTCGTGGGCGCGGTCGCGCGGGCCGCGGAGTCGCAGCTCGCGCTGCTCGCGCCGCCGCCCGACGCCGATGCCGTGCGGCTGACCGCGCTGGGACGTGACGTGGCGCTGCTGGTGGCGGCCGGCCGCAAGCTGCGGCTGAGCCCCCGGCACAGCGAGATCCTGACGCTCCTCGCGCGCCGTCCCGAGGGCATCACGGGGGACGAGCTGCTCATCGAGCTGTACGAGGACGAGTCGGTCACGCCGGTCACGCTGCGCGCGGAACTCTCCCGGCTGCGCGGTCTGCTCGGCCCCGGACTGCTGCGTTCGCGGCCGTACCGGCTGGCCGCGCCCGTCGAGTCGGACTACGGGACCGTGACGCGACGGCTGGCCTCCGGCGCCGTGACCGCCGCGATGAGCGCGTACGCCGGGCCGCTGCTGCCCGCCTCGCGGGCACCCACGGTGGTACGGCTGCGCCGGCGGCTCGCGGACCAGCTGCGGGCCGCGCTGATCGCCCGGGGTGACCCGGGGCTGCTGGCGGACTGGGCGTACAGCCCCTGGGGCGAGGACGACCTTCCGGTGTGGCGGTCGCTCGCCTCCGTACTTCCCGGACAGCAGCAGCCCGCCGCACTCGCGCGGGTACGGGAACTCGACGCCTGGCAGCGGAGGTGACGGCGCGCCCCCGGCCGCACAGGCGAACATACATGCGATGAATCGCTCCTCCGGCTGACCACGCTCGGCGCCTCCCGCGCTGCGAAGCCGCTCCTCGCTCCTTACTGTCGGTTCACAGAGCACCACGGCGCCCGGCCCGTGCGACGGGCCGCACTCCGCCGGGTGTCCCGACCGGAACCGGAGGAGCCTTCATGCCGGAGCTGTTCATCGGCGGCAGGTGGACGGCCGCCGTCAGCGGGCAGACGCGCGAGATCCGCTGCCCCGCCGACGGCACACTGGTCGCGACCGTCGACGAGGCCGGGCCGAAGGACGCCGCGGCGGCGATCGCCGCGGCCCGTGACGCCTTCGACAGCGGTCCCTGGCCCTCCACCCCGGCCGCCGAGCGCGGCGGACTGCTGCTGCGCGTCGCGGATCTGCTGGAGCGCGACAAGGCGGCACTCGCCAGAGCCGAGTCCCTGGACACCGGGAAGCGGCTCGTCGAGAGCGCGTACGACATCGACGACATCGCCAACTGCTTCCGCTACTTCGGCAATCTGACGGCGGCGGGCGGCACCGACAGGATCGTCGACACCGGCGACCGCGGCGTGGACAGCCGGGTGGTGCATGAGCCGGTCGGGGTGTGCGCGCTGATCACCCCGTGGAACTATCCGCTGCTCCAGACCGCCTGGAAGGTCGCCCCGGCGCTCGGTGCGGGCAACACCTTCGTCCTCAAACCCAGCGAACTGACCCCGCACACCGCCATCATGCTGATGAGTCTGCTGACCGAGGCCGGGCTGCCGGCCGGGGTCGCGAATCTCGTCCTGGGCGCCGGACCGACCGCGGGCGCGCCGCTCAGCGAGGACCCGCGGGTCGACATGGTGTCGTTCACCGGCGGTCTGGTCACGGGCCGGCGCATCATGGCCGCCGCGGCACCGACCGTGAAGAAGATCGCTCTGGAGCTGGGCGGCAAGAACCCCAATATCGTCTTCGCCGACGCCGCGTACGAGGCGGCCGTCGACTACGCGCTGACGGCGGTGTTCCTGCATTCGGGACAGGTCTGTTCGGCCGGGGCACGGCTGCTCGTCCAGGACGAGCTGCACGACGCGTTCGTCGACGACGTGGTGGCGCGGGCGCGCGCGATCCCGCTGGGCGGACCGTTCGACGAGAACGCCCGTACCGGACCGCTGATCTCCGCCGCGCACCGCGCCAAGGTCGAGGCGTACGTGGCGGCGGGGCTGGCCGAGGGCGCGGTGCTGCGGTGCGGGGGCGCGCGGCCGGACGACCCCGCGCTGCGTGACGGCTTCTACTATCCGCCGACCGTGCTGGACGAGTGCACGCCGGGGATGTCCGTGGTGCGCGACGAGTCGTTCGGACCGGTCCTCACCGTCGAGCGGTTCCGCGACGAGACGGAGGCGCTCGCGCTCGCCAATGACACGATCTACGGGCTCACGGCGGCTGTCTGGTCCCAGGACGTGGGCCGCGCGCACCGGGTGGCCTCCCGGCTGCGCGCCGGCACCGTGTGGATCAATGACTTCCAGCCGTATGTGCCGCAGGCGGAGTGGGGCGGGATGAAACAGTCCGGCTTCGGCCGTGAGCTGGGGCCCGCCGGACTCGCCGAGTACCAGGAGGCGAAGCATGTGTGGCGCAATCTCGCACCGCGGCCCCTGGGATGGTTCGAGTGACGCCGGGCCCCGGCCGCGTACCGTCGGGTCCCGAACCCGCGCCCGATACCCGTAGCGCCCATGACATCCAGAGCCAGGACGACGACGATTCGCTGAAGGCGTTCGGTTACAAGCCCGAACTCAAACGCACCCTCGGCACCTTCCATACCTTCGCCGCCGGGATCAGCTACATCTCGATCCTCACCGGCACCTTCCAGCTCTTCTATTTCGGCGTCAAGTTCGCCGGGCCCGGGTACTGGTGGTCGTGGCCGATGGTGTTCCTCGGCCAGCTGATGGTGGCCCTGTGCTTCTGCGAGCTGGCCGCCAGCTATCCGGTCGCCGGTTCGATCTACAACTGGTCCAAGAAGCTGGGCGGACCGCATCTCGGCTGGCTGGGCGGCTGGATGATGGTGACCGCCACCATGGTCTCCCTCGCGGCGGTCGCCCTCGCCTACCAGATCACGCTGCCGCAGATCTCCGGCGTCTTCCAGTTCGTCGGGAACGGCCTCGGCCCCACCGACGCGGCGAAGAACGCCGTACTGCTCGGCTCGGTACTGATCGTCTTCACCACCCTGGTCAACGCCTTCGGCGTCAAACTGATGGCCACCATCAACTCCGCCGGGGTGATGGTCGAACTGATCGCCGCGATCGTACTGATCGGACTGCTGGCCGCGCACATCACCCGCGGCCCCGGCGCCATCGTCACGACCGGCAGCTTCGGCGCCGGTCAGCCGCTCGGCTACGTCGGGGCCTTTCTGACCGCGTCGCTCGCCTCCGCGTATGTGATGTACGGGTTCGACACGGCGTCCTCGCTGGGCGAGGAGTCGCTCAACCCCCGTCGCAACGCGCCGCGCGCGATCCTGCGCGCCCTCATCGCGTCCTTCCTCATCGGCGGGCTCATCCTGCTGTTCGCGCTGCTCGCCGTGCCCGATCTGCACAACAAGGCGCTGGCCGCGGACGGACTCCAGTACGTGGTGCTCTCCACGCTCGGTTCGACCGTCGGGCAGATCGTGCTGTGGTGCGTGGTCGTCGCCATCACCGTATGCGCGCTCGCGGTGCACGCGGCCGGTATCCGGCTGGCGTTCGCGATGGCGCGGGACAACTGCCTGCCCGCCTCCTCGCTGGTGGCCCGGGTCAGCCCGCGGTTCGGAACGCCGGTGGTGCCCGCCATCTTCATCGGGCTCGTCGCCATCGGCATCCTGGTGATCAATATCGACCAGCCGCAGATCTTCTCGGTGATCACCAGTATCGCGATCATCATGATCTATGTGGCCTATCTGATGGTCACCCTCCCCATGCTGGTCCGCCGGCTGCGCGGCACCTGGAAACCCGCCGAGGGGCACTTCTCGCTCGGCAGGTTCGGACTGCCGGTCAATGTCCTCGCCGTGCTGTGGGGCGCGGCCATGTCACTCAACCTGGCCTGGCCACGCCACGAGGTGTACAACGCGTCGCCGCCGTATCACTGGTATCTGCGCTGGGGCGCGTTCCTCTTCGTCGGCGTCGTCGCCATCGGCGGCTTCACCTACTACTGGTTCGTCCAGCGCACCCGCACCGGCACGCTCGAGGCGCACCGGTCGGCGGCCGAGGAGCCCGAGCCGCCCGCCACCCCCCTCTGAACACCTCTGACCTGGACCTGGAGCAGCGATGTCCGCGGAACACTCTGTGCGTGCGTTCGACTATGTGGTGGTCGGCGGTGGAACCGCCGGCGCCGTCGTCGCCGCGCGGCTGTCCGAGGACCCGGAGGTCACCGTCTGCGTGGTGGAGGCCGGTCCCTCGGACGTCGGCGACGAGAGCATCCTCAGACTCGACCGGTGGATGGCGCTGCTGGAGTCCGGCTACGACTGGGACTACCCCGTCGAGCCGCAGGAGAACGGCAACAGCTTCATGCGGCAGGCCCGCGCCAAGGTGCTGGGCGGCTGCTCGTCCCACAACTCCTGTATCGCCTTCTGGGCACCGGCCGAGGACCTGGACGAGTGGGGCGCGCAGGGCTGTACGGGGTGGAGCGCGGCGGAGTGCTTCCCCCTCTACCGGCGGCTGGAGACCAACGACGCGCCCGGCGACCACCACGGCCGCTCGGGGCCGGTGACGATCCGTACCGTACCGCCGAACGATCCGTGCGGCCGGGCGCTGCTGGAGGCGTGCGCCGCCGCCGGTATCCCCGTCACACCGTTCAACACCGGCTCCACGGTGGTGCGCGGGGCGCACTGGTTCCAGATCAACGCGCGTGAGGACGGCGTCCGTTCCTCCGCCTCGGTGGCGTATCTGCACCCCGTCATGGGCAAGCGGCCGAATCTGGAGGTCCGCACCGGTCTCCAGGCCAAGCGGCTGCTGTTCGACGAGGCGCGGCGCTGTACGGGGGTGGAGTATCTGGAACCCGACACGATCCACAGCGGCGCGGTCGCGGCCCGGCGCGAGGTGATCGTCAGCTGCGGTGCCATCGACTCGCCGAAGCTGCTGATGCTGTCGGGCATCGGTCCGGCCGGGTGGCTGCGGGACGTCGGGGTGGATGTACGGGTGGACTCCCCCGGGGTCGGCTCGCGTCTCCAGGACCATCCCGAGGGCGTGATCATGTGGGAGGCGAAGCGGCCGATGGTCACCTCGTCCACGCAGTGGTGGGAGATCGGCATCTTCGCCGACACCGAACCCGGCCTGGACCGCCCGGATCTGATGTTCCACTACGGTTCGGTGCCGTTCGACCTGAACACCTACCGGCGCGGCTATCCGACCACGGACAATGCCTTCTGTCTCACCCCGAACGTCACCAGGGCCCGGTCCATGGGCACCGTCCGGCTGCGTACCCGTGACTTCCGGGACAAGCCCGCGGTGGATCCGCGCTACTTCACGCATCAGCACGACATCCGGGTGATGACCTACGGGCTGCGGCTGGCCCGGGAGATCGCCGGCCGGGCGCCGATGGCGGAGTGGGCCGGGACGGAGCTGGCGCCGGGACCGGCGGCACGTTCCGACGAGGAGCTGTTCTCGTACATCCGCGAGACCCACAACACCGTCTACCACCCGGCGGGGACGGTACGGATGGGAGCGCCGGGCGACGCCGACTCGCCGCTCGATCCACGGCTGCGGGTCAAGGGGGTCACCGGGCTGCGGGTGGCCGACGCGTCCGTGATGCCGTTCCTGCCCTCGGTCAATCCCTGTATCACCACGATGATGATCGGCGAGAAGTGCGCCGACATGATCAAGGCCGACGCGGGGTGAGGGCGGAACGGGGTGGTCCGCCGGCCCGAACGGATGAGCACGGCTGAGCACGACGACGATGCAACGTCGCCGCAACGTGCCGCTCCATAAGGTCGGGCGTGGGCGCCGTCCAACGGCGGGCGGCGCGGAATCCGGGAGGCCACAGAGATGACCCGTTACGCAGCGCCCGGCAGCGAGGGCGCGATCGTCTCGTACACGTCCCGCTACGACCACTGGATCGGCGGAGAGTACGTACCGCCGGCGCGCGGCCAGTACTTCGAGAACCCCAGCCCGGTCAATGGCCGCCCCTTCACCGAGATCGCGCGTGGCACCGCCGACGATGTCGAGCGCGCCCTGGACGCGGCGCACGGCGCGGCCCCCGGCTGGGCGAGGACGTCCGCGGCGGAGCGCGCCAATATCCTCAACCGGATCGCCCACCGGATGGAGGAGCATCTGGAGGAGCTGGCGGTCGCGGAGAGCTGGGAGAACGGCAAGCCGGTCCGGGAGACCCTCGCGGCCGACATCCCGCTCGCCATCGACCACTTCCGGTACTTCGCGGGGGCACTGCGCGCCCAGGAGGGCACGCTCAGCGAGCTGGACGACGACACCGTCGCGTACCACTTCCACGAGCCGCTCGGTGTGGTGGCCCAGATCATCCCGTGGAACTTCCCGATCCTGATGGCGACCTGGAAACTGGCGCCCGCGCTGGCCGCCGGGAACGCCGTCGTACTCAAGCCCGCGGAGCAGACGCCGGCCTCCATCCATCTGTGGATGAGTCTGATCGCCGATCTGCTGCCGCCCGGCGTGGTCAATATCGTCAACGGCTTCGGCGTCGAGGCGGGCAAACCGCTGGCGTCCAACCCGCGCGTGGCGAAGGTCGCGTTCACCGGCGAGACCACCACGGGGCGGCTGATCATGCAGTACGCCTCCGAGAACATCAAGCCCGTCACGCTGGAACTCGGCGGCAAGAGCCCGAACCTCTTCTTCGACGACGTCTGGGCCGCGGACGACGACTTCCGTGACAAGGCGCTCGAAGGCTTCACGATGTTCGCCCTCAACCAGGGCGAGGTGTGCACCTGTCCCTCCCGGGCGCTGATCCAGGACGGCCACTACAGCGAGTTCCTGGAGGCCGGCGTGGCCCGCACGGAGGCGATCGTGCCGGGCCACCCGCTGGACACCGACACGATGGTCGGCGCGCAGGCGTCCAACGACCAGTTGGAGAAGATCCTCTCGTATCTGGACATCGGCCGTCAGGAGGGCGCCAAAGTCCTGACGGGTGGTCAGCGCATCGACTACGACGGCGAACTGGCCGGCGGCTACTACGTCCAGCCCACGATCTTCGAGGGCCACAACCGTATGCGGATCTTCCAGGAGGAGATCTTCGGCCCGGTCCTCGCGGTGACGTCCTTCAGCGACTTCGACGACGCGATCAAAACCGCGAACGACACCCTGTACGGACTCGGCGCGGGCGTCTGGACGCGGGACATGAACACCGCCTACCGGGCGGGCCGTTCGATCCAGGCGGGCAGGGTCTGGACGAACTGCTACCACGCCTACCCGGCGCACGCGGCGTTCGGCGGCTACAAGCAGTCGGGGATCGGCCGCGAGAACCACCGGATGATGCTGGACCACTATCAGCAGACGAAGAACCTCCTGGTGTCGTACTCGCCGAAGAAGCTGGGCTTCTTCTAGGCGCAAGGGAAGGGCGCCTGACCAGGGTCTTCACCCGTCAGGCGCCCTTCTCGGCGCACATCTGAGCAGCGAGTCGAAACACGCCCTCGCTCCCGATATCTCCCACCCATATCCCAGCCCTGACCAGCAGTTCCGGGGCATCTCCGGGTCAAGGTCCCGCTAAGGCGCTCTCCGCATCGTCATCGTCCGTGACCTCCTCCCATCGCCGCATGGAGTCTTCGATCAGGGTGTTGGCGTGATTCCGCGCTTCAGCCAGGAACTTGGCGTGGTAGCGGAAGAGGACCTGGATCCTCTGCCCGGCCCGGCGCGCACACTCCGCAGGGTCGACGCCGCAGGCCAACCAGAACGAGATGGCGGCGTGGCGCAGGTCGTAGGGGCGCTTCGCCAGGTCAAGGGCGTGCTCGTCAAGCGTAGGAACAGCCTCACGCGCTCGCCCCCAGGTGATGCCGTACGCCGAGGCATCGATGTAGTTCCCCGCTGCATCGCGGAAGAGACGTCCGTCGGGCGCCACTCCAAAGGTTCGTATGTGCTCGCGCACCATGCGGACAAGCACTGGTGGGATAGGAACCGGCCGCGTCGCCTTGGCTGCTCGCCGTTTCAGGGAGTGGATCTCATGGACAGCGCCGTCATCCGTCCACTCCTTACCCGCAGTCGCCACACCGCCCTTCAGGTTCAGAAGTCCCCAGCCGCTCGTTGGCGGGCGGCACTGGGTTTTCTGCAGGTGGATGACCTCCGCCGGACGCATGGCGGCGTCATACATGCAGCCGAAGAAGGCGTACAGGTGAGGACCACGGCCCGGTAGGGCCTCGACGGCGGCAAGCAGTCGGGCGACCTGAGCCGGGTTCGGTACGCAGTCAGGATCGACTTCGTCAGCGCCTTCCGGCGCAGCTGGCAACCGCTTCCCAGCCCAGAGAGCCCAACGTCCAGTGCCGAGATCAACGAAGCCAACCCGGTCGACGTCGTCACAGCTGCCGTATGGATCGGGTAGTCCTTGATGCCCAGGCCTCGCCTGGTCTGACCCGCAAGCTCATCGACGCCTTCGGCAGCCGTCTGCCGGGCCACACGCCCGAACAGCAACGGCAACTGGCCCGCCTCACCAACCGTGAACGCGAAGTACTCACCGCCATCGCGACCGGCTGGAGCAACACCGAGATCGCCGAACGCTTCTCCCTCGTCGAGTCCACCGTCAAGTCACACGTGAGCAGCATCCTCACCAAGATCGGGGTCCGGGACCGGGTCCAGGCCGTGATCTTCGCCTACGACACCGGCCTCGTCAGACCTGCCTGAACATGACCGGAAGACTCTGTACCGGGCTCGGGCGCCTGCCCCTCGGCTTCAGGCGGGCGGCGCCTTCTTCGCCACAGCAGCGCGCCCCCGATAGCCGTCAGAGCGACCAGGGCGAGGGCAGGGCCGCCCAGAGTGAGGACGCGCTGGAGGGAGGTAGCGGCGGCGTATCCGACACCCGCTTCCGCTGTGGCCCACAGGCAGGCGGCGACGACGCTGTACGGAGCGATGCGCCGGTAGGGCAGTCGGGTGGCGCCCGCGGTGTGCGGGACGAGGGTGCGCACCACCGGCAGGAAGCGGGCCGCGAAGACCGCTCGGCCGCCGTGGCGCGTCATCAGCGTCTCGGCCCTGGCCCACGCGGCATCCGGAACGCGACGGCCCAGGTGGCCGCCGCGCAGCCGGTCACCGAGATACCTGCCGGTGCGGTGGGCGAGGAAGTCACCCGCCACCACGGCGCCGGCTGCGACTGCGATGACGAGGAGAATGTCGACGTGACCGGTACGGGCCAGCGCGCCCGCGGTCAGGAGCAGGGACAGCGTCGGGACGAAGGCGCCGACGAGAAGGATCGACTCGGCCAGGACCGCAGCGGCCACCACGGTGTACGCCGAGGCCGGCGGGAGGTGGCCGAGGATGTCCGAGAGCACGTTCACCGCCTCGTCCCGTCGAACTTCGGCGTGGGCTGGTTCGCGGGGACGAGGGGTCGTTGCAGATGCCAGACGTAGGCGGGGGGAACGTTGGCCCATACCGTCCAGCGGCCCGTGGCGTAGGTGTGCTGGTAGGCGGCCATGATCTCGTCCACGGCGGCGTGGCGGCGGGCTTCGGCCCGCGATGCCGTCAGAGCGCGGGCCTTGCGGGTGCCGAGGTAGGCGAAGTAGGTCAGCGTGCCGCCGGGGTGGAGGAGTCCCATGTAGCGGGCCATGATGCGCTCGACCTGCACGGGCGTGAAGTTGGTCAGGGGCAGCCCGGAGACGATCACGTCGTACCGCTGGTCGGTGTCGAGCTGCTCGACATAGGTCTGATGCACGTTCACCTGCGCGGACGTGGCTGTCAGGTGCGGGTGTGAGGTGACGAGGTGGCGCAGTCGCGAGGCGAAGCGCGGGTTGGCCTCGACGATGTCCAGGGTGCTGCCCCGGGACAGCCGCGGTATCAGGGCCCGGGTGACCGGGCCGGTGCCGGCGCCGGCTTCCAGGACTGCCAGCGGGTGGGGCGCCCGAGCCCATACGGGGTCGGTGAGCGCGCGGGCCAGGGCCTTGCCGCTGGGGGCTATGGCACCCGTGGTGCGCAGATCACGGGCCGCTTCGATCAGGAACATCCAGCCTTCGGCATTGCGCTGCGCCAGGACACGGTCGTGGGAGGTGGTCCGGTCGTTCATGGAATTGACGCTAAAAAGCCGCGTCCGGCATGAGATCCGCCGTTCTGCGACAGCGTCCCCCTGCGAAAGTAGGGGGTGGACATCACTGATCGTCAGACGGAACAGTGCACCGGTCTGCCTAGGATGGCCCAGGTGAGCAGCAGAGAAAGCCGCAGATGGGCCGCCTACGGACGTGGGGCTCTCGTGGCCCTGTGCGTACTGTCCGCCGCGCTGAACGATGTGTCGGTCGTAGGGCGCTACCTGGTCCCCGTCGTCACCGCGGCGCTGGTGTGCGGAGCGGCTCTGCTCGTGCCCCGGCTGCGATGGCCCGTCTCGCCTCTCCTGGTCACCGTGGCCACGGCGTGGTGGGGATGGCCGCTGCTGCCCCTGCTGGCGGTCGCCCTGTTCGACCTGGCCGTGGACCGCCGGGCGCGGGTGGCGGTGGGATGCGCCGTCGCCGCGCTGGGCGCCAACCTGCTCAGCTACCGGGCCACCTCCCTGTGGACGGGGCAGTCCTATGCGTCCACGCTGCTCCTGCCGGTGCTGGCTGTGCTCCTCGGGCTGTGGCTCGGCAGCCGGCGCCGCCTGGTCCAGGCGCTGGCGGCCGACGTCGAGCACCTGCGCATCGAGTCACAGCTGCGCGAGGAAGCGGCCCGCATCACAGAACGGTCCCGTATCGCCGCCGAGATGCACGACGTCCTGGCCCACCGCCTCAGCCTGATCGCACTGCACACCGGTGTCCTGGCCACCAAGAGCGACACACTGCCCGCACCCGTCGCCGAACGACTCGGTCTGCTGCGCACGACGTCCGTCGAAGCCCTTGCCGACCTGCGCGACGTATCCGGAGATCTGGCCTGATCCGTGACGACTGGTCCAGGGGGCGTCCTGATTCCTCGCTCCGAGGGTGTACTGCACTAGCACATCTCAGCAGCCCGTCGCGCTCAAGCGGGCTGTTGCCGGGGCACCTGGCCCCAACGGGACCTGCGGTGGCGCGGGCCGCCACATCGTCGAGAGGGGGCGTCCGGCACCGCGATGATCTGCCATCACGTTGACAGTGCCCCTAGTACCCGCGTTCGAGTCGCACACGCCGGTCAGCGCAGGAGGACGCTTACCGTTCGAGATTTCTCGGTCTGTCCGGCGCGGTGCCCCGCGCCGTCGGGCCGGTACCCGCGTCGGTTGTCCGCCGCCGCCCCGGTCTCGCGGGGAGAGCACGCCAATGAGCGGTGGCCCGTCCTCGTCCGGGTCGGGCCACCGCGCATCGTTCTGGCCGGTCAGTCGGTGGCGAGCATGCCCGAGCGCAGTTCGGCCAGCGTACGGCTCAAGAGGCGTGAGATCTGCATCTGCGAGACGCCGAGTTCGGCTCCGATCTCGGCTTGCGTCTTCTCCTCGCCGAAGCGCATTTCCAGAATGCGCTGTGCACGCTTGTCGAGCTCACCGATCAGCGGAGCGAGGGCGTGGATGTCCTCCATCAGCTCCATGGCCGGATCGTCGCCACCCACGATGTCGGCGTAGACGCGACCGCTCGAGCCGCTCTGCCCGTCGTCATCGGCGTCCGCAGGAAGGTCGAGCGAACCGGCGGTATAGCCGCTCGCCGCGACCAGTCCCTCGACGATCTCCTCTTCGCTCAGCTCAAGGTGGTCGGCGAGTTCCGCGACGGTCGGGCGACGGTTGAGGAGGACACTGAAATGGTCCTGCGCCTTCGCGAGTTCGACACGCAGCTCCTGGAGGCGGCGGGGGACATGGACGGCCCAACTCGTGTCACGGAAGTACCGCTTGATCTCGCCGACGATGTAGGGGACGGCGAAGGAGGTGAACTCGACCTCACGTGAGAGATCGAAGCGGTCGATCGCCTTGATCAGGCCGATCGTGCCCACCTGGAGGATGTCCTCCATCTCCCCGCTGCCACGGTTACGGAACCGGCCTGCCGCGAACCGCACCAGCGACTGGTTCATCTCGATCAGGGTGTTGCGTGCGTATTGGTACTCCCACGTGCCCTCTTCGAGGGCCTGGAGCTGATCGAAGAACAGTCTCGACAGCTCACGCGCGTCCTTGGGGGCGATCTTCTGCGCGTCCTCGATCCAGGGCAGGTCACCCACGTACTCGCCGACCGCGTTCTCGCCCGTCACTCGCGTCGGCCGCGAGGGAGATCGTGTGGGCTGGGGTGATGTCGTCACGTCGTGGCCTCCATCTATCGAGCCTTCGTCCTGACAACCGGAAGAGAGCCCTTCGGACGGCTAATAGTTTACACAAGACATTAGTCAGCAACGGGTGCGGGCCTGAGCGTACCCCCCGGTAGCGGCGCCGGCGTCGATTCCGCATACGCCATCATGAGGGCGCGGAGCACGCAGAGCTGATCCATGCGGGTACGCCGCGGGTTCCGCTCGACGCGCCGACAACTCCGGTCCTCGCCCGGCGGGCGGGGGGCGAAAAGCACGCGATCAGCGGGTCGGGCTCTGGGGTGTGGGGATCAGTTTTCGCCGCCTTGGCCGACGCTGCCGATCGGGCATCTGTGAAGCGAGGGGGCACTGCGATGGTGATCAAAGGGCTGCATCCGGAGAGGGCGGCCCGGCTTGAGGTGCTTGTGGATGAGTGCCGACCGCTGCTTATGAGTGCTGGTGGGATGGCTGTCGTGCAGAGGCTGCTGCGTGAGCGCCGAGTCGAGGTGCTCGACGCGGTGGTGATCACGCGCGAGCTACTGGGGGCCGGCCCCACGGCACTCGGGGAGGCGAAGACCATCGTCCTGACGAGTCCGGGCAGAGGCCGCGAGCTTCGAGTGCACGAGCAATTCGTGGATGACCTGGAGCAAAGCGGCGGTCTCGACCGGTGATGAGCGGTCTCATCCCTCCGCCTCGGTGTCCCATCCGGGGCCGCCGCCCGCTGGGTGGCGGCCCTGGATGCGGGACCTGCAGAAGTCAGCCGGCGACGTAGTAGCGCACCATCCCGTAGGAGAGTGCCTCGTCGAGCAGCGCCCACCCTGTCGGACGGAACCTGGCGTCGGCCGTCTCCTGCCCCGGGGGGGTGAGCTCGAACTGTCCGGCGGCGGCTGGTCGTTCAGCACAGTTCGGGCAGCTTCATCGCCATCAGAGGGGCGTACTGCTGCCCGGCGTAGCAGTCGCTGTCGTGCAGGTCCCCCTGGACGGCGGGGCGGGGCAGGGAGACCTTCACGGCGAGGGCGAGGGGGTGGTTGACGACAAGGATTTTGTCCTCGTCGGTACGGAACAGTTCGGCGAACAGGGCGGGGGCGAGGAAGCCGGTGCCGACGAGGGCGTGGTAGGTGTGCTCGTCGCGACACATGAAGTCGAAGGTGAGAGTGAAAGGCCCGGCGTTCTTGGAGCGGACCAGGGAGCAGTAGTCGAGCAGGGTGGCCACGGTTCTTACAGCTCCTCGGTGGTGGTGCGGAACAGTTCGGTGGGCGAGACACCGGTGGCGACGTGGTTGAGGGTGAAGCGGTACAGCGGTCCGCGGTCCATCTCGGGCGGGGAGTAGGGGTAGGCGAGGGTGGAGACGAGGCCGTCGTATTCGGCGATGGGCAGGTGGCTGCTGGCGTGTGCCACGAAGGTGGAGATCGCGTGCGCGGTTGCCTGGTCGGGGGCGGTGACCGTGATCAGGACACCGAGTTCCTGGGGCTGGAGCGTGTCGGGCTCGTGTTCGGCGAGGACGGCGCCGGCCCCGTAGAGGCGGTAGTCGATGTCGATGGTGTCGGGGTCGACCTGCCTGTCGAAGACGTCGAGGATCTTCGCTTCGAAGTACTTCTCGGCGAAGGGCAGCAGTTCGGGCAAGCGTTGGATGACGACCTTGTCGCGTACGCCGCCGATGATGACGGTCTGGTAGCCGACGAGTTCGGCGCCTTCGAGCTTGTTGGTGTAGCCGTCGGCCGGCAGGTAGCGGGCGCCGGACACGCGGACGGTCTGCTCGTCGACGGCTTCGTAGGTGGCGTAGGTGGTGTCCAAGGTGCCGGAGGGCTCCAGGATGTGGAACGGGTCGGCGTTCTCGTACAGCGTGTGGGCGGCGACTGAGCGCGGGGTCAGGCGGGTTCCTTCGGTGAGGGTGGTGACGTCGAAGTGGTCCTCGCGCAGGTGGACGAGGAGGCCGTTGGCGGAAGGCGGGATGGCGCACGCGGCGCCGCACTCGATGGTCTTGGCCATGTGCCACGTCAGGCCCGGGTCGGCGCCCCGCAGGTGCGGCAGCGCGGCGAACAGGGCGGTGTCGCTGGCCCGGCCGGCGAGGATGACCTGACAGCCCGCCAGCAGAGCCTCCTGAATGGGCTCGACGCCCATCATCGCGACGGTGTGGCTGCGGGCGAACAACTCCCGCTCGATTTCCGGGGCGTTCGGCAGGGCCCGGATGCGGCCCTCGTCGTACAGGGTCTGGAGGCGTTCGGCGCTCTGGTCGGAGTAGATCAGGCCGAGTGTGAAGTGCAGGTTCTCCTCGGCCGCGACGGTGCGGGCGAGCTCGGCCACCCCGTCGACGCCGACGTCTCGGCCGCTGGTGCCGCAGGAACCGATGATCAGCGGCACGCCGAGTTCGTCGCGGGCCTTGAGCATGAGGCGCAGGTCGCGGGTGACGGCCTGGGCGGAGAGTTTGGGGGTGCCGGAGCCGAGTGCGGCGGGGCCGCTGTCGGTGGACCCGGCGTCACAGGCGATGACGTCAGGGCGGGCGGCGACGCCGCGCTGGAACGCCACGGCGTCGAAGCCGGCGCCGAGCGCGCCGGTGGGGGCGAGAATACGGAAGTCCATGAGTGCGTCTCTCTGTTCTCTCTTTGCGGGGTGTCTCAGGCCTCGCGGGGGCCCGTGTTCTCGTCGGCGGTTTTGCGGGCGAGGCGGGTGAAGACGGTGAAGGTGACGGCGCCGAAGACAGCGGCGTTCAGCAGCATGAAGCGCCATCCAGTGAGGTCGACCGTGAGACCGAGGAGCGCGGGTCCCAGCGCCATCCCGGCGGCGGAGGCGACGGTGTAAAGGCCGGTGTACGTGCCCAGCACCCGTTCGTTGGGAGCCAGACTCCACAGCGCGACCAGGGCGTTGACCGCGAAGACGGCATACCCGATCGAGCTCAGGACCATGGAGACGATCGTCGTCGTGGGGCTCGGGTTGACGGATCCGACCAGCAGTCCGACGACGAACAATGCCACGCCGTAGCGGATCGCACGGACCTGGCCGATGCGGCCCGACGCGTAGGCGATCGGCACGACCGCGATCAGGAAAGCGACCGCACCGGGCAGCGCCAACCCGCCCGCGGCTCCACGCGACAGCCCCAGCACTTCCGTGCCGTAGGGGGTGAGCAGCGAACGCAGCGCGGACCACATCCCGGCGAAACAGAAAATGCCGGCCATCAGCAGCAGCCGGGCGCCGGAGGGATCCCGGACCAGATCCCTGACCACCGCCCACGGTGAGGAGAACTCCGCCGCCCCACCCGGCACGGCGTGATCTGGCACACCCGCATCCCGGTGCGAGGGGAGGACCTTCTCGGTGTGGTGCCGGCCCAGGAAGGCCCAGGAGACACCGATCATGATCAGCATCAGGATCGGAGGGATGGCGAACGCCAGAGTAAGGCTGCGGTCGACCACCAGCAGGCTGACCAGCGAGGAGATCACGATGGTGAGGCTGACGCCAGCCTTGATGAAGCCCTGGGCCTTGCTGCGGTTCTCCGGAGCGATGTAGTCGGACACCAGGGTCTCGATGATGCCCTTGAAGGCGTTGGCGACGAGCGCGAAGAAGAAGATGCACACCATCAGGGCCGGCAGGCTGCTCGTCCAGGGGATCAGCGCGAAGGGCACCGCGGCGAGGCAGGCACCGGCGAGGATGATCGGCCAACGCCCGAGGCGCGAGTCGGCCCGCCGGTCGGAGAGGTATCCCATCCAGGGCTGGACGATGACGCCGAGGACGTTGTCCATGCCCATGATCAGCCCTACCAGGCCAGCGGAGGTCAGGTAGTGGCGCAATTGCGCCGGGACCTGGGCATCGTAGAAGTTCCAGACCGATTCCTGAGCGAAGACCGCCAGGGTGACCCAGAGGACCGTGCTGCCGCTCATCCGTGTCGGCGCGGCAGGCGGACTCGGAGTGGCTGGTGCGCCGCCAGGGGACGGTCGCTGGGTTTCGTGCATCATGGCGCTCCTTGCCATATGCTATAGCTAAAGTGGGACGTGCACCCGTCGGCAACCTCCCGCAGGGCCGACCGGTAGACGCCCAGATGACGGGGAGATCAGCCGCTGGAGAGCTGGATCAACGCTTCACGGTGGTGGTGCATGGCGAGCTGCTCGGCCCGTTCTTCGTCTCGCTCCAGCAGAGCGTCGAGGAGACCTCGATGCTCGCGATAGCGCCGACGGAACGCCTCGGCCCGCTCCGGGGCCAGCCTGATGGTCAGGTCCAGGCGCTCCTCGTCACTGAATGCGCGGGCCTGGCCAAGCAGGCCCTCCAGGACGGGATTGCCGACGGAGGCTTCCATCTGGTGATGAAACTGGCGCAGCAGCCGGAACACGGCAGTAAGCCGGTCGGCCAGCTCGACCTCCGACCCCTGCTCAGCCACGGCCTGCTCCGTCTGCGCGACCAGCCGATCGGCCCGGTCCAGCAGCTCCGACAGCTCGGCGAGCTGGGCATCGGTGGCACTGCGGGCAGCCAGGCGGGCCATCAGCGCGGAGAGCCGCACCTCCGCCTCCACGATCTGCGAGCGCGCGGAGGCGGAATGATCCGCGATCCGCAGGGACCGGGGCCCTACCCGCTCGACAACCTTCTCGTGAACCAGCTGGCGCAGCGCTTCGCGCACCGGAGTGGGACTGACGCCGAGCCGGGCGGCAAGATCACGCTCGGTGATCTTCTCGCCCGGCCGCAAGGCGCCCTCGCGTACCGCGTCACGAAGCCGCTGGTAGGCCTGGTCGGCCAGCGACATGGTTTCCATGGGGCCGAGGGGGTTTCGCATAACCGTAAGAGTGACTTCCGCTATAGCAAACAGTCAATAGGGCGATTGTGTGCTGTTTTCCAGGACGTTGCAGGCCGACCCAACCGCAGTCCGGCAGGGCCTGGATCACGAAGTCGAGAACCACGATTCCGACGGTCAGGAGCCTTGGTGACCAGCCACTGCCTGCCCAGCCCTTTCGCGGCGCGAGGGAGGCGCATGTATTGCATGGCCGAGTGTTCCGGCAGTTCACGGCCGAAGGGGAGCGCGGCCCACTCCCACGCACCCCCCTCGGGCGTCGGCGCGTACAGCGCCTGTCCGGTGCTACATGCCCAACTCGGAAAGTCGGCACGCCGGTTCGTTGCGCCGCCAGGCGATGACCAGGAAGGCGATCAGCCCGAGGACGGGCAGGGCGCAGACGCTCCAGCTCAGCGACAGCGGCGGGCCCGGCTGGTCGAGGACAGTCAGGTGCCTGAGGGTCCCCGTGCCATGCCCCTCGGGACCGTCGATGGCGAAGGTGAGCGCCACGTCGCCCGGGTCGGGGAAGGACTTGATGTCCAGACCCCAGACATCGAGTTTGCGGGGGTGGCGCGCCAGCGGGGTGACGCGGTCACCGGAGTCGAGGCCGGTGGCGTCACGGGTAAGAGTGCCGGATTTGCCCGCTATCCCTCCTTCGGGGGCGAAGGTGAAGTCCAGCGACTGCATGGCACGCAGCGGCCAGGTGGAGAACCCGATGGTCAGGCTGTACGGGCCCGCCTGGACGCGTTCGGTGTGCACGATCCCGACTGGCTCGTAGGCGGCGGCCGGCGCGGCCGACGCGAAGAGCAGGGCCGCCACCGCGGACAGCGCGAGGACCAGGGAGCGTACGCGGCGGGCCGGGTGCCGGGGAGTGGTGGTGCGTGAGGACGGCGCCGGGGCGGGGCCGGTGAGATGGCTGTGCACGGATCAGTTGCCTTCCGGGCTGGAGGTCGGGGTATTGGCGCGCAGGATGACGGCGAAGCGCGCGCCGAGGAAGCCGGCGAGGGCGCCGAAGGCCAGGCCCACGGCGGCGGCGGTCAGCAGACCGGCGGCGTCGGGAGTGCCGGAATCACCGAGCAGGGACTTCTGGAGGAGCACCGAGACGCTGATCACCAGTCCGCCGGACGCGCCCAGAAGCTGGGGCAGCCACCGGTTCGACCAGCCACGCGTCGAGCCCAGCCACAGCAGTGTTTCGATGACCGCCGCCGCCAGGAGCATGAACATGGGGATGCTCGCGGGCAGTTCCGGGGCCTTGTTGCCGAGGTTGTCGCGCAGCGGCAGGCCCTGCGAGGCGGCGTAGACGTGGGAGGCCCAGGGGGAGAACCACCACAGGAAGCCCTGGATGGCGGCGAGGGTGCCGCTGATGGCGAGGACGGCTCCCCGGCCGAGGGTGAGCCCTCCCATGATGACCAGGAGGACGGCGAAGAAGACGGTGCCCGCGACGACCGGTTCGAAGGGCAGGGGCAGGGCGGCGAAGGCGTTGGTGGTAATGGGGCTGAACGTCATCAGGACAGGGATGCTGACGATCAGTCCGACCCGGCCCCAGCGTTCGGCGCGGGCCGCGGCGAAGACGATGACGCTGCCGACCATCGTGAGCGAAATCGAGACGAACAGCCCGACGTGCGGTGGTGAGTCGAGTACGGCGTCGAATCCGTACAGAGAGTGCCACCAAAGATCCAGCAGCCCGTAGAGCAGGAAGAGCGCACCGCCCGTCCCGGCGACCAGATAGCCCAGGGGCGCCGTGAAGGTCCCGCCGAACACCCGGACGGGGCTGCCGCCGACGGCTCGCTCGGCCGGGCGTCCCGCGCGCTGCGCGGCGGTGGCGCGCACCACCATGACCAGGCTGGTGAGACCGGCGACGGCGCTGCCGGAGTACAGCAGGAGATGGGAGAGGGTGAAGAAGGTGTCCGGGCCGACGTCGACGTGCCATTGGACGTCCCAGCTGATGCCGATCAGTGACACCAGCGTGCCGGCCAGTACGAGGTAGGCGCCGAGGACGCCCGGCTGCCCGTACGTCCGGACGAGGCCCGTGCGGCGTGGCGAGGCCAGGTCGTGGGGAACGGTTGCGGAGATGGGGTTCATCGCGGCTTCTTTCCGGTGGGGGGGTGGGTCGTCGGTCGCGTACGGGGGTGACGGGGCCGCTCAGCCGGTGACGGTGAGGGGGAAGACAAGACGCTCCCGGCGGCCGTCGCCTTCGATGCCGATCAGGAGTTCCCAGCGGCCGGGCATCATCAGATGGACGCCGGAGATGCGGTAGCCGCCTCTCCCGTCCGGGGTCGCGGTGGCCGCGGGGGTCGCGTGTCCTGCGGTGGGCAGGACGGCCTGTGCCGTGACGACCGTCGCCGGGCCGGTGGCCGCGGTGTTCCGACGAGGCGTCAGGTGGACGTCGACGGTGGCTGTACCGGTGCGGGGAGGGGAGACGGTGAGGGTCACCACCTCCCGGGCGGTGCCGCCAGTCAGGGTCGTATCGGTGGCGTGGCCCGGCAGAATCGCCCCGATCGCCAGTAGGGACGCCACGACGGCGGCCAGGGCGGCCGCGCCGAGCAGACCTCGGCGGACCGGCGGCGCGAGAGGTCCGGTCATGGCGTGCCCCCTGAGGGTGAGGTGACCTGGAGCAGGTAGGGGACGGTCAGGATGGTGTTGTCGCGCTCCGCCTGGATCCAGACGCGGTAGTGGCCGGGGGCCGGGAAGGTGTAGACGAACGTGGCGTCCGGGCCGTAGGCGGCGACGGTCTCGTCGGCCGGGCTGTCGCCGTTGAGCGGCATGAGGCCGCTCATCGATCGCGTATCCGAGGAACCTCCCGACGTCCGATCCGGGCGCGTGCCCCTCATGCCCTCCATGCCATGCCCGGAGTGTGCTGAATGTTCCGATTCATGCGACATGCCGCCCATGGAGTGGGCATGGGCCCAGACCTCGGCGTCGTGGGCCGCTTCTCCCAGTCCGGTGGTGCGGGTCGCGTCCGCCCGGGACAGCGGTCCGACGACGATCATGTGCCCGACCATGCCGAGCCAGGGCTGCAAGGTCGCCGTGTCCCCGATGCGGGCGGTCAGCGCACTGGGCCTGCCCGCGGTCAGTGACGGCGCGGTGAGCCGTACCGGTACGCCCCCGACGGTCCGCGTGGTGCCGGGACCCGACGGCGGCTCCGGTGCGGGTGTGGTGCCGGGTGTGGTGGCCCGTACGGCGCCGCCCTGCGCGGGACCCGGGGGCTTCTCCGCCTCGAACCCGGTGGCGGAGCGAATCTGCTGTACGCCCCCTCCCCGCCGGGCGAACTCGGCGGACACCGCGTAGTGACCTGCCGCGGGCAGCCACAGCCGTACCTCGAAGGCGCCGGGTCCCGTCCTAATGGGGTGCAGATGCCAGAGCTCACCGGACGGCCCGATCACCAGCAGATGCAACAGCGCCCCGTCGTGGACGACGAGATCGTCCGCGGGCAGGCCTGTGGAGCCGTCGTACAGGGAGAAGCGCAGGTCAGTGGCGTCCCCGGCGCCGGCGGTCACGGGCCGCAGGACGAAGGAGGCCGGTGGACGTGAGTAGTCGCTAGTCAGCGGTCTGACGAGGGAGTAGGGGCGGGCGACGCCGTCGATGGTGGGATCCACCTGCTGCCCCTGCTCGGGCGGCAGGGGCAGGGAGGCGGAGAGCAGCGCGCCGGTGACCGCCGTGGCGAACGCGGCGACCGCCCCGCCCGCGGGCACCGTCACCCACCAGCCCCGGCGGGCACGGACCGCGACAACGAGCGTGATCAGGATGAGGACCCCCGCCGTGACGAAGCCCGCGTATACGGTGAGTTCGGGCGGGGAGGCGGTCTGCGCGGGGACGACGAAGGGGATCTTCGCCGTACGCCGGCCGTCGTCGAGCGACAGCTCCCACGGCCCGGCTCCGTCGACACGCAGAACGGCGGAGTACGAGCCCGGAGTGGCGCCCAGGGTGACGGAGGCCGTGCTGGTGGCGGTGCCGGAGGTGGCCGCCGCCGAGGCGTTCGTGGAGATGCCCGTCGGGGTGGCCGCGAGACGGAGCCGTCCGGCGGGCGTGCCCGTGTGAGTGAGCACATCCACATGGAGTGGTCCGGGGACACCGGTGACGCGGCGCAGGGTGACCGTCAGCTCGCGGTCGCCGAGCGTCTGGGCGACCTGAAGGTCCCCGCGGCTCGATCCGCCGTCCGCCCCGGCGGGGGGACTCGCCGCGAACAGCAGACCCACGGCGCACAGCAGCACGGCCACCAGCGCGCGCGGGCGGCGTTTGAGTACGTTGTCTTTCATCCCGGCAGAGATTAGGAACCCCGCCGGACGCCGTCGTCACGGAGACAGGGGATCCCAGGTCCCCCGTGCAGGGGACCCGCCGGTACGTACGGCCCGGCATCATCGGGGCAGGCGGCACCACCACGCCGTACGGGCAGCCACGCGGTGCGGACGGCACAGGCGGCACAGGCGGCCCGGCGCGACACGGAATCGAGACGACGTATGAGGAACCACCGGCGCGACACGGCGCCACGGCCCGCGCGGAGGAGGCTGCGCGGCCTGGGAACCGCGCTGCTCGCGGGCGCCCGCGACATCAGCGGACCCCTGACCCGCCAGTCCCTGCTGGTCGCCGTGGTCTGCCTGGTGGTGGACACCCTGTCGTTCCGGTTCGAGGGTTTCCACTCCTACCCCGGCCTCTGGAACTGGCTCGTCCTGGCGGCGATCGTGCTCGTGGACGCGGCGCTGGCCACCTCGGCCCGGAGGTCGGGTATGGTGGCGCTCGCCCAGGCGGCCCTGCTGATGACCTGCGCGGCCTTCCTCCCCGACGGTCGGCCCCTGCCCGATCTCAACGACGCGGGCCTGCTCATCTCGGCGTACCGCGCGGGCGCCTGGCTGACACTGCGCCCGGCCGCCGTATCGCTGGCCGGTCTGGCAACCGGAATCGTCGCGTCGAGTCTGATCGCCGGTGCGGGGCTCGCCCAGATCCATCTGCTTCTCATCCAGGCGATGCAGAACGCCCTGCTGCCCTGGCTGGTGGGCCGGTACACCACCACACGCCGGGCCTACATCGCCGAGTTGGAGCAGCGTTCGGAGCGCGAGCGGAACCACGCCAGGCAGGCGCTGACCGAGGCGATCGCGGAGGAGCGCAGCGCCATCGCCCGCGATCTGCACGATGTGATCGCCCACCATGTCAGCGCGATCGGTGTACACGCGGGCGCCGCCCGCCTGGGACTCACCGCCTCCCCCGACACCACGGCGCTCGCCGGCTCGCTGACCGCCGTCGAGAAGTCCAGCCGCGCCGCCATGCTCGATCTGCGGCGGCTCCTGGACTTCCTGCACGGCAACCACTCCCGGGGTGCGCGCCAGCCCGGTCTGGACAACATCGACGAGCTCCTGCACGCCGTGGACTCCGCGGGACTGACAGCGCGCCTCACCACGCGCGGCACCCCTCCCGTACTCCCGGAGTCCCTGGACATGGCCGTATACCGGATCGTGCAGGAACTGCTCACCAATGCCCTGCGGCACGGGGACGGCAGCCAGGTGGAGGTGGAGCTGGCCTACACGGACACCTCTCTCACCCTGACCGCTGCCAACCCCCTCCCCCGCCCCCTCCGACCGCACCGCCCGCCCGAGTCCGCGCAGCGCGGACTGGCCGGGATACGTGGCCGGGCCGCCCTGTTCAACGGGTCGGCCACCTACGGCCCGACGCCCGACGGCACCGCCTGGACCACCGCGGTGGCGTTCCCCCTGGACCGCTCATGAGCCCCCGGGACCCAGCCATGAAGGTGCGCATCCTGCTCTCCGACGACCACGCCATGTTCCGTTCCGGGCTGCGCGCCGTCCTGGAGACGCAGCCCGATCTTGAGTGTGTCGCGGAGGTCGCCGATGGCGGCACGGCGGTGAGCGAAGTCATCAGGCTCCGCCCCGAAGTGGCCATCCTCGACATCCGGATGCCGCGCCTGGACGGGCTGCGGGCCACCGAAAGCATCCTGGCCCGCCCGGACAACACCACCAAAGTGATCGTTCTGACCACCTACGACGACGACGCATACGTCTACCAAGCCCTGCGGGCCGGAGCCAGCGGCTTCCTTCTCAAGAGCCTGCCGCCGGAAGAGCTCATCGCGGCGGTACGCGTCGCCGCCCGGGGGGACGCTCTCATCGACCCGTCGGTGACCCGGCGCCTGATCTCCCGCTTCACCGGCAGCATCGCGCCGCCCCCGGCCCCGCCCGAACTCGACCAGCTCACCACCCGCGAGTACGAGGTGCTGCTCCAGTTGGCCGGCGCGCACAGCAACGCCGAGATCGCCGCCCGGCTGGGCATCGGCGACGAAACCGTCAAGACTCATGTCTCCCGGATACTCACCAAGCTCAACCTGCGCGACCGCGTCCACGCGGTCGTCTACGCCCATCTCCACGGCCTCCCCCGACGCCCCGGCTGACGGTTCTCGGACCTCGACCGACGGGCGGCGCGAAGCTCAGTCCGCTTCCGTGATGTCCTGCCCGCCGAGACGAGGCTGGGGTGGTGAGTGCCGTGACCCAGGTTCGGGACCCCGGCCGGGTCAGTACACCGAGTGACCTGAGTCGGAGATTCGTCGTTGGTTCGGTATGAGTCGTCCCGGGCCGAAGATTCCGCCGTTGTCTGTGGCCGATGCCCAACGAGGTGTGTTGGAGGGCTGGCAGCGTCGCCGCACGACGGCTCAGGGTCTGGCCCAGCGGTCGCGGATCGTGCTGGAGTGCGCCGAAGGGCACTCGATCATGGAGGTGTCGCGTCGGCTGCGGATTGCTCCGGACACGGTCCGCACCTGGCGGCGGCGATTCCTCGAACGGGGACTGGACGGCCTGTGCGACGAAGCCCGGCCCGGTGTCCCGCGGAAGATCACCGACGCGGATGTCGAACGGGTCATCGTCAAGACGCTGGAGCAGACACCGAAGAACGCCACCCACTGGTCGACCAGGTCGATGGCGGCGGCCACGGGAAGGTCGTAGTCCGCCGTCTCCCGTATCTGGCGGGCGTTCGCGCTGGCCCCACACCGGTCGCAGACCTTCAAGCTGTCGACCGACCCGCTGTTCATCGACAAGGTCCGCGACGTCGTGGGCCTCTGCCTCGACCCGCCGGAGAAGGCCCTGGTGCTGTGTGTGGACGAGAAGTCGCAGATCCAGGCGCTGGACCGGTCCCAGCCCGTGCTGCCGATGGTGCCCGGGATCCCCGAGCGCCGCAGCCACGACTACGTCCGTGCCGGCACCACCACCCTGTTCGCCGCCCTGGAGGTCGCCACCGGCAAGGTGATCGGCTCCCTGCACCGCCGCCACCGGGCCGTCGCGTTCAAGAAGTTCCTGGCCAAGCTCGACAAGGAGGTGCCTGCCGACTGCCAGGTGCACCTGATCCTGGACAACTACGCGACCCACAAGACACCGGCCGTCAAACAGTGGCTGCTGGCACACCCTCGCTTCGAAGGCTCCACCTCCCTGCACTTCACCCCCACAAGCTCGTCGTGGCTCAACCTGGTGGAGCGGTGGTTCGCCGAGCTGACCCAGAAGAAGCTCAAGCGGGGTGTCCGTCGCCGCCTACTGCCGACGAATCTCCGACTCAGGTCACTAGGGCGTGTCCTTTGGATCAGTACCTGTGTTCAAAGTCCCGGCGGGAGTTTCGCCAGCTCTGGATTCGAACGTGCCAGCCGCCCAGTGCGCCCTGCGCGAGCATTCGGGGAACTCGCCACCTACTGGCACCACATCCTCCGCCAGCCCAACCCCACCGCACACACCTGGAACAGCCTCGTCCGTCACGTGGAGAAAGCGACCGAAGCCGCAAGTGCTGTGACCGGGAGGGTTCACCGGGTTGGCGGGTGGGTCGACGGTGGTGGTATTGGGGAAGCGTTTCAAGTACCTGCTGCGTAAGGTCTGCCGGATGACGATCTCCCATGACGTGGCTGGAAGCGGTCCTGCACTGGTGCTGCTGCATTCCGGGGTGTGTGACCGGCGGATGTGGGACGCGCAGGCGCCTGCCTTGATCGAGGCCGGCTACCGGCTGGTGCGCTGCGACTTTCGGGGCTTCGGCCAGACTGCTGCGGCGGATGAACCCCACAGTGACGCTGAGGATGTGCTGGAACTCCTGGACGCTCTCGGCATCGGCCAGGCGGCGCTGGTTGGAGCCTCGTACGGCGGGCAGGTCACCTTGGAAGTCGCCGCCCGGTGGCCAGGCCGGGTGAGCGCGATGGTGCTGGTGTGTTCCGCGCTTCCCGGCCACGAGCC
This sequence comes from Streptomyces sp. NPDC088147, assembly GCF_044741565.1. Lineage (NCBI taxonomy): Bacteria > Bacillati > Actinomycetota > Actinomycetes > Kitasatosporales > Streptomycetaceae > Streptomyces > Streptomyces sp. NPDC088147. The sequence continues at coordinate 446,965 of NZ_JBIUSY010000008.1, forward strand.
CAGTCCTGCGCTTGAGGCTGTCGGCGAGCGTGAGGATGCGCTGCTTGAGGCTGGGGATATCACCGGGGCGGTTGAGCTGATGGCTGATACCTGGCTGGGCCCGGACGCCGACGAGGCCGCTCGGGAGGCGGTGCGCCTGATGCAGCGGCACGCCTTTGAGGTGCAACTCGCCGCCGAGGAGTTCGAGCCGATCGAGGCGGAGTTCGACCTGGCGGCGATCGAAGCCCCTTGCCTCGCCCTGTCCGGTGGGCATGATCTGGCGGACTTCCAGCGGATCGCTGCCCGCCTGCCGGATCTGCTCTCGGACGCCCGCCACCTCGAACTGCCCTGGGCAGGTCATCTGCCCAGCTTGGAGCGGCCATCCGTTGTTACCGATCTGCTTCTCGGCTTCCTGCGTGAGACGCTCCCTGCCCATTGAGTCTGCTCACGGCCTGTCGTCTGCCCCGGCCCACCCGCCAGCGTCCGGCGGCTTCTCCCCCTCCGGGCACCTAAAAGATCGCCCCGCCGATAGCGATCTGGTCCACGACGAGGCCGGCGATGCGCCAGTACGCCTCCAGGACAAAGTGCCGGAGCCGCGTGAAGACACCCAGGAGGGTGGCAGAAGTCCCGCTACAGCGGGGATAATCCGTCTCCTCCCGTGGCGGGTTTCCAGGACCCAGGCACGCTGACCGGTGAGATAGAGGGGGTGCGGCGTGGGCGAGCCATCGGCGCCGTTCCCGGACTCCCGGCGCGCGGCCAACATCCTGACCATGCACCGGCTGGCCCGTAAGGCGGACGGCGTACAGGCGCTGTTGCGGTGGCTGGCACGCCGGACGGGGTGCTGGGTCGGGCTGGTGGACCCGGCCGGCGGCATACAGGCGGCATCTCCCCAGGGATGCGACTCGGATGTGATGAAGCTCGTCGCCGACGGGCTGTGCGTGATGCGTGAGCGGGGGCTGCGTGCGTTCGTCGCGGGCGAGTCCCCGGACTGTTCGGTCGCGCTGCTGGCCGTCGGCATCCCCGGGGACCGGTCCGGAACCGTCCCGTCCGGGTTGGTCCTCGCGGTCGTCGGATCCGATCCTCTCGGTACGGCCGCCCCGGCCGACGCGGAGCCACTGCTCGGGGTCTGCTGGGGGCGAGGGAAACCCAACGGACCCGGCGGCGCGTGGAGATCGCCGACGCGCGTGGACGGGAGGCCGTGCTGCATCTGCTGATGTCCGGGAACCTCACGACGGCGCATCAGATCGCGAGCGTCCTCGCACCGCGCCTGTCCGATCCGGCCCGGTTCCACGTCATCGAGTGCGGCGTCGACCGGCGGGCCGAGACGATCCGTATCTGCGCCGAACTCACCGGCGGCCGGGCGTGGATCGTACGGTGTCCCGTCTACTCCGACCATGTGCTCGTCGTCGCGTCGGCGACGCCCGTCCCCGCCGACGCCCGCCCGCTGGAAGCCGCGCTCGCGGCCGAGATCGAGGGTTGTGTCGTGGGGACCGGCGACACGCTGGCGCTGCGTGATACCGCCGCCGGCTACGAACAGGCATTCCACGCGCTCGCGGTGGCCCCTGGCCGCCCGGAGCGCTGGGCGCGGTTCGACGCCGCGCTGGGGCTGCCCGTCGTGGTGGGCCGCCACGGCCACGCCTGGGCCGACCGCCTGCTGGCACCGCTGACCGGGCACGTCCCCACCCGGGGCACCGGCCCCGACAGCCGCACGCTCACCGGGACGGTTCGGTCGTGGCTGACCTTCTCGTCCACCGCGACCCGGCACATGAAGATCCACCGCAACACCCTTGCCTCACGCCTTCGTCACGTCGAGACGCTTCTCGGCCTGGACCCGGAGCTGGTGGGTGACCAGGCGAAGCTCGATCTGGCCCTGCGGATCGCGGCGTTGCCACGCGTGACGGGCCACGGGCCGACGGGCACGGCGCAGCCGGATCCGGCCGAGGACGCCTTCCGGACGCCCGATGTGGGCTGACCTGACCGTCGCGGACCCCGTCGAGGTGACAGCCGTAGGTTTCCCCGATGGCGACGTGCACGGGCGCGTACGCGAGTCCCGGCAGATCAGGGGATTTGTCGCACCGCTGTCAGGGGTCAAGCAGGACCGCTGGGTTGTCCAAGTCGAGGGCGGAGATCCTCCTATCCGATCCGACGGCCGCAGCATCTGGGCGGGCATGTCCGGTGCAGCACTGTTTGCGGACGGTCTGCTCGTCGGCATCGTGGAGGCCGACGTCGACACCCGCAATCCGGGGCGGCGGGAACTGCGCGCCATACCCGCGCGGCACTTCGCCCATGCTCCCGGGCTGGTGGCGTGGTCGCAGCGGCTTGATAGAGCGAACACATGGCCCCGGTCCCCGGTCGACCCTGGCGATCCGCAGCGCATGCTGCGTCAGGTCGTGGACGCCAATCGGAAACTGCCGGTACTTGACAATGCCTCCACGACGAAGATCGCACAGGCGCTGTCCGCGCTACAGCGCTCAGGCGACGACCAGACCGCCGCCCGACGTGCCGTCGGACGTGTGCTGGCGATGATGCGCAGTAAGAACGTGCTCCATGACGAAATGGAGCACGAGATCTTCAAGGTTGTTTTTCCGCTCGCTGCGGGAACTGCGCGACGCCTTGGCCGACGCCTACGCCGAAATCGTCGTCACCGGGCCAGAGCAGATCCTCGCCGTCATCGACGCGATGCTCACCGCGGTCCGCAGCTACCTCGGGCGGCATGAGGGGTCACTCAAGCTCCATGATCAGGCACACCCGTCGCCGGTTTGGCACGTGATGCAGGCCGAGTGGCCGGGGCTGCCACGGGCCTCCCTCGAACTGCTCGCACTGCGCGAGACCTTGGCGGCGCTGGTCTACCCACTTAACCACTGCGGAGTGGGACAGGACTTCCGAAACGGGCAGGGCCCCCGTTCGGACCAGATCGACCTTTGGGATTTCGCCGGCTCGCAGCTGGCTCACCCGCCGTCTGAACACAACCGCTCACTGTCCGATGCATACCACCGCCGGCCGCCGGGCAGCGCCGCCGCTGGAGTAGATGAGGTGCCAACGACTGTACTTTCGACCGCCCTGGGCAGCCGATTGTCCTCACTACGTATCGCCGCGTTCGAGGAGCTGGCAGAACGTGCCAAGCGTGGGGAAACAGATGCAGCGAGGCCAGTTCTCGACGCACTGGACGACGAGCACGAGGATCTGGCAGCACGGGCCAGAGCGGCGGTCCACGCAGGACTCCCCAATCAGGCGGTTGAGAGTCGACACTTGCCGACCCTCACCACCCTTGCCCTGGAATGGCAGCAGGTCTGGTGGACAGAACGCTGGTGGGGTGACACCCGTACAAGCAGTGCGCCTGCGCGTAGCGGGGCACTGCGGCTCCTCGCTTCCTGGGCGGGCCAGCCCTCGGTCGCCCTCGCGTTCATCCGAGCCCTTGCTGACGGTATGCCCTTCGATCAATCCGCCGTTCGCCAAGCCATCGGAGCGTCGGCGAACGGCGCCTGCCGGATGCCGGCCGCGCTGCTGGACGAACCGCGATGGTCCGAGCTTGCCGACCTGTTTGCCGACGCTGAGTCGGATCCGGACGTGCGCCGCGCCGTATTAGCTACCCTCGCCGACGGTGACGCTCCGGACGCCGTCGGCGACTGGTCACCGAACATCGCAGGCAGTCGGCAGCGGCCAACCGAACCTGTCGCGGACCTGCTGCGGACTTCGCTGGCCGACCGCGACGCCCTGGTGCGGTACACCACGATCCGTGCCGTGTGGCTGTGCCTGGACGCCGGGAACGCGGCTGAACTTCTGGTCGAAGCTTCGCGTGACGCGGACCGACTCGTGCGCGCACGCGCTGCTTTCGCGCTTGGCGGACTACCGGGATCAGCTACGGTAAGGCGCCTCAGACCGCTCCTGCAGGACGTGGAACCGGCGGTAGCAAAAGCGGCCGTTCACGCCCTGCGGAACGCCGCCGTATCCGGTGTCCCCATCCCAGCCGCTCTGCTCGTTTACCGGCAGACGCGGAACTTGATGGACGAGTTTCGGGAACGTGCGTACTACGAGGCGGCCGATGATACATGAAGGTGGAAGACCCCTGGGGAACAGTAATTCGAGCTGTGGCCCGCTCGACATCCCCCAGCCCCAGATCTATTGCCTTCCAGTACTCGTGCACGCCGAAAGCAGCTGTTACGGGTGCAATGAGACCAAGACGAGGAAAGCGAATCCGTCATGTCGCACTGAGGCTGTCAGATGGTGGGCCGTTGACCAGCTGGGCGCCCCGCGTACCTGCCGAAAGCTACCGTGACAGGTACAGGGAGAACCGGACCGTAGAAATGAGATCAAACCCATGTACGGGGCAAACGGCATCGCGCGGTATGCGACACAGTGAGAATCCGTCGGCACGAACGAGAACGAGTGAGAATCCGACAGCTTCAGTGCGACAGGACATGCGGTGTCTCACGGTCGATTCCGGATCCGACTTCCATCCGATATCGACCGTGAGATTCCGGAACGGGATTTGAGATCCCACAAGGCCTGTAGGTTCCGCTTCGGCTTGACCACTGACGTCGCTCTGACCGTCGGTTCTGCCTTCGTCCCATCAGGTGTCCACAGGGTCTCGTCCCGTCATTGTGTCCATTACCTGATGGCGTCTCGCCAAGTGGTGTCAGCAACCCTCGTTCTGCATCGGAGGCCCTGTTTTCATGCACCCACCCCACTCTGAGGCCTACCGGGGGGTCAGCACGCAGAACTCGTGACCGTCGGGGTCGGCCATCACCACCCAGCCGACGTCCTCTTGGCCGATGTCGATGCGCGTTGCTCCGAGGGAGACGAGTCGATCTACCTCCGTCTGTTGGTCACTGCCGGCTGGTGGAGCGAGGTCGAAGTGCAGCCGTTCCTTCCCCGTCTTCGGCATCAGGGGTGGACCACCCCACGTGAACTTCGGGCCTCCGTGCGGTGAGCGGATCGCGGTCTCCTGGTCCTGGTCCCAGACCAATGGCCAGCCCAGCGCTCGGCTCCAGAAGGACCCGGTCTCCTGCGAACCATCGCCCGCCAGCGCGCCGATGAATCCGCACTCGGCGAGGAAGCTGTTGCCAGGCTCGATGACACAGAACTCATTGCCTTCGGGGTCGGCGAGCACTACATGCCCTTCTTCCGGGCGTTGGCCGATGTCGATGTGCCGGGCGCCAAGTTGGAGTGCCCTCTCCACCACCTGCTTCTGGTCGTCGAGGGACGTGCTTGTCAGATCGAAGTGCATGTGGTTCTGGCCTGTCTTCCGCTCCTGGGTCGGGAGGAAGCGGAGCCGGAACCCGGTGTCATCGCTGGGCAGCAGTGTGATGCCGTCGGAGGAGTCCTCGGCTGTCTCCCAGCAGAGAAATTCCGCCCAGAAGCGCGCGAGACGGAGCGGGTCGTGCGCATCGAAGCAGAGCGCGTGCAGGTGAGAAGTCATCCGCAGATCTTCCGGTAGGGGCAGGCGGGTCGTGCTGGAGCGTGCCCAGTCGGTGCCACCCAGTCAACTGATTAACGCCCCGCGCTCGTCCGCTGTCGAGCACGCTCGAAACGGCTGGCGGCACGCTGCGCGCGGGCCCGACGCAGGGCTGCCGCCTCGGTCACCGCGGCCTGACGGCGGCGCCGGTCATGCGCTGAAACTCGTGAGTGTTGAGTGCGTCGATGTAGCGCTGGAATAACTCGCGCAGGTCGGTGTCGGACATGATGGCCTTTCTCTCGCTCTGGATTTCGGGTTGTGTCATTCGGGTCGCGTAAGCCGATGTCAGATCTGGTTCTCGCCGCCGTCGACGTACAGGTTGGCGCCGAGGATGAAGCTGCTCCGCCCGGAGGCGAGGAAGGCCACCACGTCGGCGACCTCGTCGGGGCGCCCGATCCGGCCCAGCGGGACACCCGCGACGAACTGGGCCTTGGTGACGGGCGCGTCTCCCTCGGCCACGGCGTCGACCGCGGGAGTGTCGATGGTGCCCGGGGAGATCGCGTTGACCCGGATGCCGCGATCCTTGAGCTCGTTGGCCCAGGTGCGGGCGAAGGACCGTATCGCCGCCTTGGAGGCCGCGTACGTGCCGAACGCCGTGACGCCGTCGTCGGCGCGCACCGAGGAGTTGAGGATCACCGACGCGCCGTCGTTGAGCAGCGGCAGCGCCTTCTGCACCGTGAACAGCGTGCCCCGTACGTTGACGCCGAAGGTCTCGTCGAAGTGGTCCTCGGTGACTTGCTCGAGTGTCGCGAACGACGCGGTTCCGGCGTTGGCGAACACGATGTCCAGGCCGCGGCCCCGGGCGCGGACCGTGTCGTAGAGCCTGTCCAGATCGGCCAGGCTGGAGATGTCGCCCACCACAGCGGTGGCCGCCGCCGGGCCGATGGTCTCGACGGCCGCGTCGAGCAAAGTCTTGCGCCGGCCGGTGATGAACACGTGCGCGCCCTCGGCCGCCAGTCGAACGGCGGCGGCCAGGCCGATCCCGCTGCTGCCGCCGGTGACGACGGCGGTCTTGCCTTCGAGCTGTCCCATGATCAAGACCTCCACAGATTCGGTACCGATCGGTACTGAATGAGACCGTAGCATCTTTCGCACCGACCGGTACAGAAGGGGTACGATCGACGGCATGAAGACGGGACAGAAGGCGCCGATCGGCCGGCCGAGGGGATTCGACACCGAGGAAGTCCTCGAACGCGCCATGCGGGTCTTCTGGGAACAGGGCTACGAAGGCGCCAGCCTCACCGACCTGACCGGCGCCATGGGTATCAATCGCACCAGCATGTACGCGGCTTTCGGCAACAAGGAGGACCTGTTCCGGAAGTGCCTGGAGCGCTACACGGAGGGCCCCGCCTCATACGGGGCCCGTGCCCTGAGGGAACCGACCGCCCGTCAGGTGGCCACCGCCCTGCTCAACGGCGCAGTCCGGGCCACCACCGGCATCGGCAGCCCCGCCGGGTGCCTCGGTGTCCAGGGATCCCTCGCCGCCGGTGAGCCGGGAAGCAACGCCCGCGACGCACTCGTCGCCTGGCGCGACGAGCACGTCTCACTCCTCCGCGACCGCTTCCGGCAGGCCGTCGACGAAGGCGACCTGCCTCCCGACGCCGATCCCAGCCTGCTAGCCCGTCACCTCATGACCATGGCGAACGGCATCGCCGTCCAGGCCGCCGGCGGCATCACTCGCGACGTCCTCCAGCAGGTGGCCGACATGACCTTGCGAAGCTGGCCACCCGCCACGGGCCCGGCTCAGCCGGACGCCTGAGCTGGCACTGTCCGCTTTGCCCTGAGAGGCAGACGGTCTTCGCCGGGTCCTCGGCTCGTGCTCGAATGCCGACGAGGCTGGCCGCGACGAACAGACCGCCTTCGACTTCGCCCGTCCGGGCGGCGCGGCGATCGGTTCGGTGGTCGACAGCCGGTTCTGCCGTCGACGCGGAGCGGTCACGCCGCTCGGAGTTTGACGAGGAGATCGACGCGGCTCCCCCGGCGACGGTCGGCCCTCGGCCCCGCACCTGAAGGACGCGGACTCCAGCCCCGCCTTCGGCCGGCCTTCCCCGGCCCTGCTGGCACGCGCCGACCGCGGCTACGCCCGCTTCCTCTCGCAGGCAACCCCGGTTGGGGTGAGTTTTTTACGGTGACGGCTCGTGAGGTTGCTGCAGGTCGCGGCGTGTCCTTCCGGTGCAGATTCGCACCCCGTTCGTTGCTATCGAGGGCAGACCGGGTCGGTTCGCATGCCTTGGAGGTACTGGGAGCGTTCCTCCTGGGTGAAATCCCGGCGGAGGGCACTGCAGATCTGTTCGATCGCTTCCGCTGTACCGGGGAGCGCCACGTTCCAGAGTCCTACCGTGCCGTCCTGGTATCCGGAGACCACGGTCTTCCCGTGCGGACTGAACGCCAGCGACACCACCTTGCTCGTCTGGCTGGTCAGTGGCACGCTCCGTCGATGGCCCGAAGCCAGATCCCACAACGTTGCCTGACCATCTTTGTTCGTTGCGGCCAACGACCGTCCGTCGGGACTGAACAGCAACTCCCCCACCAGTTCGTCGGATCCGGTTGGCAGTTCGCCTCGCTGTTCTCCGGAAGCCACGCCCCACAACCGCACCACGAAGTCGTCGCTGTCCCCTTCCGCAGCGTCCACGGCCAACGTCCGGCCGTCCGGACTCAATGCCACCGTCACACCGCCGACCGCCGGTCCGTCGCGGCCGGTCAGCGGTCTTCCCCGCTGTTCACCCGAATCGATGTCCCACCTCCGAGCCACACCGTCGCCGCTGCCCGAGACCAGCCGTCGGACCGTCCGGACCGAACGCCAGCGCCTCCACATCGTCCAAGTGGCCGGCAAGGAGCGTGGTGAGTCCCAGGTCGGCGGCCTGGATGAGGCTCGCGCGGGCCTCCTTGGTGGGTGCGGTGCGGTGGGCGTGCACGGCCAGCAGCGATGCCAGCTCGGGCTCGATGTCGATCAGTGCCCGGGACTGGGCGGCGAGCTGCCGGGACTGGGCATCACGCTCTGCCACGACGGCTTCCTCGCGCTGCCAGGCCGACGGCGATCAGGGCGAGGGCGAGCAGGCTGGCGAGGATGCTGTTGAGGCGGCGGGCGCGGCGGGCGGTGGCCTGCTGGTGGCGCTCGCTGGCGGTCAGGAAGTCGATGATCTCCGTGGGCAGCGAGCGTTGCCCGGCCCAGTCCAGGCCCTCGGCGAGGTCGGTGCCGTCGAGCAGGTCCGCAGAGAGCCCCGTCCGGGTGTGGCGGTCGCGCTGCTCGGTGACGCGGTGCAGCCAGGCCTGGAACCGGTGGTCCCGAGTGATCCATTCGCGCAGGTCTCCCCAGTCACGGATCAGCGCGTCATGAATGAGCTCCGCGATCGGCTCACCGGGCTCCCCATCAGGCCGCGGAACCGTGCCAGTGATGATGATCCGATCCCGGCTCAGCGCGGCCATGATCTCGTCGAAGGCCCCGTCCAGAACGGGGTCGGCGCTCCTCGCGCCGGTGGCCAGGGACCGGAGCCGGGCGAGGGGGACCTGCTGACGGGCGGCCGGGATACCGCGGACGTCGTCGGCGGGGCGGACCAGGGAGGTCAGGATCCTTCGCACGGTGGCACGTTGCCCGCTGGGCAGCCGGCCCACGGCGTTGTTGCACCAGGCGGTCAGCTTGTTCTTTGTCTACCGAGATCTTCCAGGCTTGCCGATGGCCTTGAGGGTCTCGGGACGTTTGACGGCTTTGCCGACGTCGTAGCGGGGCGCCGGGTGTTTGTTCTTGGCGCCGGGTGGCCGTCCAGGCCCAGTGCCTGTGGGTTTGGGAGCACGAGCCGGGCAGGCGAGGTGAGCGCGGATGTTCCTGAACCCTCGGCGGACTCGGGCTGGGGTGAGCCTCCCGACGACGGTGGGTTTCTCCCACGGTCGGCGGAGGTCGATGGCGAGGGGCTGGGCCAGTCGGAGCTGAGTGTGGGCGACGATCAGGAGCCAGGTCCAGCGGTCTGCGGCCTCGGGTGTGCGGAGTTTCGGGGTGGTCCAGCCCAAGGTCTGTTTCGCGAAGCGAAAAGTGTGCTCAAGATCGAAGCGGCGGAGAATCGCCTGCCAGAAACGGTCCACGTCGTCGGGGGTGGCGCCAGTCTTCGAGGACCATAACCACACTGGTGGAGCATCCCGTTTCTTCGACAGGTGCTCAACCTTCAGCCGAATCAACGTGCCCTCGACCAAGGGTAGTTCACCGTCGTGATCGAGCCAGGAGGAGCGGTGGGTGAGCCGGGGGTGGACCCGGTCCCACGCTTGGGTCTCGGCCTTGCCGTAGTGGGTGGTGTCGGTGACCGTGCTGATCGCAGGCCCGGGCCAGGTCTCCGGCTTGGTAAAGCGGAGCTCCGGGCCGTGTTTGGGCGGCCGGCCAGTGACGCCGTGAATTCTCGGTGGCTTCGGCAGGCGCATGACGCGGTCGGAGCGGAACCGGCCGACCAGCTCGACCGGCAGGTCGCGCAGGACCCAGGACAGACGGGTGACGTCAAAGCCGGCGTCGCTGACGATCACGATATGCGGGTCCCCGGCCTGCCACTGACCCGCGGCAATGAGCCGCTCGACGACACCTCGCAGCTGACCGGCGGTGATCGCGGTCGCGTCGTCCACCGGCCCCAGCCGGACCGCATCCAGGATCGCGGTCCAAGAGGTGGCGCCCGGCTCCAGCACGGCCACGAAGGAGTAGGGCCAGCCCGGAATGAACTGCGAAGCTGTCTTCGCGCGGCCGTAGACCTGGCAGAACAGTCGCTCCGCCGAACAGGGCGCGTCCGAGCGAAGCCAGGGCAACACATCGACTGCCAGGACCAGGCGCCCGCCGTCGAAAGGTGGCAGCGGCAGCCCGGCCAGCACCGTCCGCAGCCGACCGACGTCGATCTGGACGTGGTTCAGGACACCGCACATCGCTCCGTGCCCACGACGATGCTCGGGCAGCAACGTCAGGTCCACCGGCGTATTCACCGCACCGTCCGCACACAGAATGGCGTCCACCAGCTCGAACAACTCATCGCTTCGCGTGGTGAGACACTCGTAGAATTCGCGCCGGAAGCGTGACGCTTCCGCGAACGCTTCTCTCCGGACAGCGTCAGGCAGCAGACTCACCCTCACAGCCATCGTCTTGGTCACGTGCACCTTGGTCGGAGCACATGATCAGACGAAGGCCGCCCGCGCGTCAGCTGAACAGCACAACCAGAGATCAGGTTCGAGCGGCGTCCGGACGCCTTTTGAGCAGCTCAGGCGGCAGCCAGTGACGCGTGGATCCGACTGACGGCACGCAGGACCTCGTCTCGGTTCTTCGCCCGCTTGATCCATGCCGGGAGGCGGGCCACCAAAGTCATCTTCTGTCCGGTGCCATACCAGGGCGCTCGCTCTCGCAGCGACGCTTGGACGAAACAGCGGATCAGGTCGAGATGTTCGAGGTTATAGGCCCACAACCACCCATGCCGGGTTTCAACCTGGAGCCACAGCGGGACACCGAAGTACGGATCCGTCGCGGGTTGAGCTGTTCCACGGGAGAGCGTGACGAGACGACCGCTCCACACCCGTGACAGCCCGCAGCCACGGCAGACCAGACGTCGCGGCCTGAACAGCATCCGACCGCCGAGATCGGAGCCTTTGGGCGCCAGAACGACACGAGCGGCCTTCGCACAACTGGGGCATCGCACCATGATCGAGCTGATGAAGTCGTACTCGCTGCTGCGCGGATCCCGGAACCGACCAGAGAACAAGGCCATCTGGTGAGTATGCAACTGTCCCACAGACCAGCGCATCCCGATTCGGCTGACCACTCCCACGCCCGCCGGCCGCCTTGCCAGAAGCCAGACGCAGGTTAAAGAACAAGCTCAGTTCCAGCCGCTCCCTCGACGGCTTCACCGGAAGACGGAAGAGCATCGAGCAGACGGCGCACGGTCGCCGTCACAACGGCACGGACGTCCGCCTCGTTCAACGGGGCGGAGAAGAGCGCCGAACTGAACGAGAAGCCCTCGACCAGGGCGAACAGCAGGAGCGCCTCGCGGTGCAGCGCCTCCTCGTCGATCGCGCGGTCGGCCAGCGCATCGCGCAGCAACGAGCGGATCACCTCCGCGCCCGCGAGGGACGTGGCAGCGATTTCGGACGCGAGCTCCGCGTCCGTGCGCGCCATGACACGGTATTCGACGAGGGCGATGTTCTCCTTGCGCTCCTGCTCGCTGGTCGGAGCGGTGAATGCGATCACATCCACAATCCGTGCGACCGGATCGTCGGACATCTTCACGTCGCGGCTCGCGGCGCGCTGCAGGACGACGCCCAACGTGAAGCGCATGACCTCTCGGACGGTGTCGCCGAAGTAGTGGCGGATGCTCCCGATGGCCAGGCCGGTGCGTGCGGAGATCCGGGCGAGGGTCACCGAGCGGATCCCATGCGCGGCGATCTCCTCGATCACGGCGTCGGCGACCCGCTCTCGGCGGATATCCGGATTGGCTCTCTTGGGCATGACCCCATCCTAGTCAATCTTTGGCATGCCTGTGCTAGTTTTATCTAGCACGGGCATGCTAGAAGGCGTCGTGGCGGTGCTCTGTTCCGTCACGACCCCGGACAGGGGAGACATGAGCGACCGGCACGATCTCTGGACCGGTGCGGCGCGGAAAGATCCTTACGGCTTCGACGGGTTCGACGGCGATGCGGAAAGATTGGCGGAAAGATTGATCGACGCCCGGCCCCGGATCCGGGCGAGCCCTCGCCGCCTGCGCTGTCACCGTGCTGATGATCAATCTGCTGATCCTCGCCCCGCAGCTGCTTGAGCTGGTCACCCACCAGCCACCCTGGACTGATCGCACCCCCTCGCTCGTCTCGCCCATCGACCTGCCGGCATGGGCGAACACGGTTCTCACCATCACGGCCGGCCTCGCAGGGATCGAACGAGCACTCACCTTCCGCCATCACCGGCTCCTAGACGCCGAGACCGACGGGAACGAGAGCTGACACCCCCGCACCGACCGGTCACGTGCCGCCCTGTCGGCCACCTCAGCGCCCCGACCGAGAACAGACCGTCAAACCACCGCCGCACCCTCGCGCACGACCGCGGCTCGACACGGGAGAAACGCATGCGCTCAGATCCTCGATCCCGATACCGCGAGACCGTGCTCGGCGCGGCCGCCACGGCTTTTCTCCTCCTGCTCGCCGGATGCACGCCCGCTTCTCCTCCACCGGACTCCGGCGCGGACGCGGACCTCGGCGCCTATCTCGGGCAAGAGCTCGACTGGGTCGGATGCGAGGACACCGCGACGAGCAAGGCGGACGCCAAGCTGTTCGCGAACCCGGCGCTCCAGTGCGCCTCGGTCGAGGTACCGCTCGACTACGACAAGCCGGAGGGGAAGAAGGCGCACATCGCGCTCACGCGCCTCCCCGCCGCGGGTGAGGCCGAGGGCTCGCTGCTGCTGAACCCGGGCGGACCAGGAGGATCCGGCACCAGCCTCGTCGCGTCCACCCTGCCATTGTGGCAGGCGAGTCCCGTCGCCAAGCGCTTCGACATCGTCGGCTTCGATCCTCGCGGGATCGGGTCGTCGACCCCGCCCCTCGACTGCTACACCGACGAGCAGTACGACGCAGGCGACGCACCGCGGTTCGGCGTGGTGTACGACATCACGAGCACCGGGGAGGCGACCGAACTCGCAGAGCGCTGCGCGGACGGCTCTGGCGGCATCGCGAACCTCGTGAACGCCGGGTCCACCAACGTCGTGCGCGACATGGACATCATGCGAGAGGTGCTAGGTGACGATCGGCTGACCTATCTCGGCTACAGCTACGGCACCGAACTAGGCGCCATGTACGCCGCGACCTACCCCGAAAAGGTCCGCGCGATCGTGCTCGACGGGGCCGTCTCGCCCGACCTGACGGCGAGCGAGTTCCGCCTCTCCTCATTCACCGGACTGCAGGCACGGTTCGACGACCTCGCCGCACGCTGCGCAGAATCACCCGACTGCGTTCTCGGCCCCGACCCCGCGGCTGCGAACGACCGCCTGCACGAGATCGTCCAACCGCTCATCGAGACACCAGCACCGACCACCGGCGGCCGGGAGTTGAGCATCTGGGACGTCTACCTCGGCATCAGCGGCGGACTGTACTCCGAAAAGAAATGGCCCGACGTCATCTCCGCCCTGACCGCGCTCGAAGCGGGCAACGCCGACGAGATGCTCGCCCTGCGCGACTCCTTCTTCGCCCGCACGGCGGACGGCGCCTACGGCACGGATCCCGACACGAACGTCGCTGTGCGCTGCATGGACTCACCCCGTCCGACGCCCGAGGAACAGACCGCGCTCGCACGCAAGATCGGAGAGGCCGCCCCGATGTTCGACATCGACGTGTTCACGGCGGGCAACCACTACAGCGAATGCGAGGCGTGGCCCGCGCCGCCAACACGCGACGAGCCCTGGCTCGCCGATGTCGAAGGCATCCCCGAGACGCTCGTCGTGTCCGTCACCGGCGATCCTGTGACGCCGCACGAGGGCGGCATCGCGATGGCGCGAGCCCTCGACGGCAGCCTGCTCACAGTCGACGGCAAGCAGCACGGCGCCTACCTCCTCGGCGGCAGCAAGTGCGTCGACGACGTGGTCAAGAAATATCTCCTCGACCTCGAATCCCCGCCCACCGACGCCCGTTGCAGCCTGTGACACGCTCGACTCCGGGCCTGACCCGACGGGCCTCACGCTGGTTCGCAACCATGCTGGGGGAGTCACCCGCTGCGAAATAGTGTGCGCGCGCCCGACGCCTGGCCATACCAAGCGTTCAGCGCGCCGAGCACGAAGAGGACAGGGGAAGTGAAGCGAGCGGACCGAATGGCGGAATCTCACAGAGGGGCCTTCTGCATAGCGATCAGGTCAAGCCCGTCCGGTGCGGTGAGGTGCGAACCAGGCAGTGACGACGAGCCATCTCAATGGCGACGGCATTCTCACGGCCGATCCTCACCGCATCATCGAAAACCCGCTCCGTAGACTCACGGACCGCCCTCTCAGTAGTGGACGGAGCCACGGTTGCCGGCCGCGACGCTCACGGCGTCACCCGTCACGGCGGCAGCGCGTCGCGAGCTGAGGAAGACGATAACGTCGGCGACCTCCTCGGCCGTGACGATGAGGCCCAGACTTGTCGCGACACCAAGTTCGGCGCGCACCTGCTCTTCGCTCAGCCCGGTGGCCGCGGCGCGGTCCGTGACAAGACCCGGGGTCCGCTCGGTCTCGACGAGTCCGGGATGCGCGACGGTGACGCCGATCCCGTGGGGGCCGAGCTCGTCGGCCAAGTTGGCGGTCAGCGCGGACACGGCGACGTTGCGGATGGTGCCGGAGATGGATCCGGTGCGGCGGGCGTTGAGCCCGGAGACGTTGACGATCCGGCCGTAGCCCTGTCCCGTCATGGACGGAGCCACGGCCCGTGCGCACCGCAATCCAGCAGGAGCGGTGTTCGGTTCGGTTCCCCCAGGTCAGGGCGGTGGTCCTCGCGGAAATCGGAACACACGGAGTCCTCGATGCCCGCCTCGGCGGCTACCGCGACGGCGAGCGCAGCCTCGTTCATCGCCTGCACCGGTGGGGACATGGACGCCGTCGGCAGCTCGGGCCGACTCGTCGGCGTCGCCGGATTCGCACCGGTCCCACGGGACTCCGGTCGCATCAGCGGCAACATGCGCCGGCCACACCGCTACCACCGCCGGCTCCTGCGGGTCTTCTATCTCTCCGCCCAGACCGCCGCCCGGTTCTCCCCCACTTCGAAGACCTTCCACGACCGGAAGAGAGGCGAAGGCAAGAGTCACAAGCAGGCGATTCCCGCAACCGGCCCTGACCGGCGCCGCATAACGCTGGCCGACCCGGTGCAGGTAGGTTGATCATCAGTTGGCCGGAGGCCGTGGGGAGGAGCTGCTGTGACAGAGATCGAGGTCGCGGGGCCTGAATCCGACTGGCAGCCGGCCACACAACCGCCCTACTACACAGGCAAGAACCCCGCCTACCAGTACAGCGTCTGGGAACACCACGCCTCGCTGTTCCAGATGATCGGAGTGCTGGCGCTGCCAGTGCAGCCCGTGGCCCAGCGGCTACGTCTGCACGTGGAGCGGTCGTGGGACGGGCTGGACGAGCTCGACGTCGTACTGTTCCGGCTGAAGGGATTCAGCTTCGCGATCAGCAAGCACGACGGCAATCCGGTCGGCGTCTCGTATGTCTGGCTCACTCAGCCGCACGAGCAAGCCGACAAGGCCCTGGACACCCTTCTGGAGGTAGTCGGGATCGGGGAGGACGCCGTCGCATTCCGCGGAGACGCTCACGAGGACCCAGCAGAGCGGACCGCCACGGCGCACAAAGCCGGCTCTCCGGACGAAGCCACTGACATCACCTTGCCGACCTCTCTATGGGCAAGGTTCCGGCGTGCGATCGGCAGGGCCCACTAAGGGTTGTCCCGTAACGATCTTGGAGTTGGTGGAAGAGAGGTCGGTCGCTGCGTCCCCTGCTGTGCTTACCCGGCGAGGGCGAGGTTGTGCAGGCGGGCGATGCCGAGCATTGCGTGATGAACGCCGTCGCCTTTGAGTCGGCAGTCGCGCAGGATCTTCCAGCCCTTCATGCGGGCAAAGGTGTGCTCGACGCGGGCCCGGACCTGCTTGTGGGAGTGGTTGTGTGCCTCTTTCCAGGCCGGGAGGTCCCCGCCTTTGCGTCGGCGGTGCGGGATGACCAGTCCGGTGCCTTGGTAGCCGCCGTCTGCGATGGTCATCGTCTTGCCGACGGCGGCCTTGGCACCGGATTCTTCCCAGCCGCGGGAGTCGTGCCGGTTTCCCGGCAGGGGCCGGCCGACCACAACGACCAGGCGGGTATCGGCGTCGATGACCACCTGATGGGCCGTGGAATAGCGGTAGTTCTTGGACTGCTCAGCGATCGTGTGGTCACGGGTGGGAACCAGGGTGCCGTCCACGATCAGGACGGTGTCCTTCGCGAACCGCTTGCGGGGCTGGAGTGCGAGCAGCGGCCCGAGGTGGTCGATGATCCGGTCTGCGGCCGATTTCGAGATGCCGAACAGCGGGGCGATCTGGCGCATGGTCAAGTTCGTGCGCCAGTAGGCCGTGACGAGCAGAATGCGGTCCTCAAGCGGGAGCCCCCAGGGCCGCCCACGCTGAAGTCCGGCGGCGGTCTCGCACCGCACGGCAGTCACCAGCCTGCGGAAGCAGCGCAGGCTCAGCCCGGTGAAGGGACCTATCCAGGACGGCACCGACGCCGTGATCACCGCAGTCACACCAAGATCGTTTCACCTGGAGGCGATTGGGCCGAGTATGGGTCAAGTACGGAGCCCGAGGTGCCGGTCCAGCTGACCGCGCAGACGCGCAGAAGCCCCACGGAGAGTCCCGAGTTG
Organism: Streptomyces sp. NPDC088147; assembly: GCF_044741565.1. NCBI lineage: Bacteria > Bacillati > Actinomycetota > Actinomycetes > Kitasatosporales > Streptomycetaceae > Streptomyces > Streptomyces sp. NPDC088147. The sequence continues at coordinate 463,745 of NZ_JBIUSY010000008.1, forward strand.
TCGCACTTCTGCCGCCGCGAGTTCCGTCCGCCCAGCCAGCGCGAGCACAGCGGCATAGGGCCGTTCACCTTCGGCGAGCTTCGCCGCCACGGCATCACGGACGCCTCGCAGCACCGCGTGGTCCGCACTCGGATGCTCCGCCAGCAGCCGAAGGAGCCTGTTGTCGTTCCAGGCACTGTCTTGAGCCGTGCTCAGTTCCAGCAGAGTGCCAGGCGCCGTGGCGGGATTGGCGGCCAGCGCCTGCCATACGAAGGGGTACGGACACCGTGCAAGTCGATGCAGTACGGCGCTGTCGCTCTCGACATGCGCCAGCTCGAGGTAGTCAGCAGGCGTGTGCACAGACATGGCCCCCAGAATCGTCGGGGCGATCATCCTGCCATCAGGGCCCAGTGCCCAGCGCGCGGGGCACTGCCGCAACCGGTCGAAGATCGTTTACGGGACGGCCCTTAGGCACCACCGACGCTTGACAACGGTCATGGGGAATCAGTCACAGCGGCTACGCCGTCAAGCGGGGGATTGTCCCCGGAGAGGATTGCGTACTGATGCGGACATGGCCTGGGAGGCTGTGCGGGTGACTGAGACGACCCCCTACGACGCCGACCGTGCCCGATTCACCCGCCAGGCGCTGGCACGCCTGGTCCTCTGCGATCACGCCGTGGACATCGCCGATGGCGCCGCGGGCCTGGTCGCCACTGAGAACGACCCTGACACCGGTCCAGGGGGCCGGGTCAGCCAAGCAATCCAGCTCATCGAACTCGCGGATCGCGCTCTGGCCTCGGCCGTGATCTACGAACGGGAGCGCGGCAGTTCCTGGGCGGAGATCGCCCAGTATCTAGGAATCGATCCCGCAGCAGCAGAAGAGCGGTTTGCCGCGAACCTGGACAGCTGGAACACGGCCTTCGAAGTCCCCTATCGGCTCGACGACACCGGCCGTAAGCGCATACCTCAACTGCCCACGGCGGCGTATGACCCCGCGTGGGCCTGCACTCAACTCGACAGCTGGGCCGGGAGCCGGCTCATTCTTGTCAACGACGAGCGCCCCGTCAGCTCGGGTCTCGTCATGGCCGTGCCCGAAGACGGAGCACCTACGGTCACCCCGTAGCGGTGTTCGGCCCCCGCAGGAAAGGCGATCGTTTCGTCGGACGGAACGTGAGCCTGAAGGCAGTGGTGGAGCTGTCCGAACGCGCAGTTGAGACTGCCTCAGTCTCGCGTTCAGACGCCCAGGCATCACCGTAGCGGTCTGAACCCCAGTCACGGGCCGCCGGGTTAGGCAAAAGCGCTCCCCGCGCGTCCGGCCTGTCAGACCATCTACTTCGACTCCGCCTGTGCCGCGCTGGAGGCGTACAAGCCGCCGATGATGGCCTTCACAGGTAATCCTCTGGGGCCGGAGCCAGCCCGGTTCACCGGAGGCAGCACGGGATTCCTTGGGATGGGCCTCCCACAGCGGATCGCCGCGCAGCTCCGTCGCGAAGTGGGTCTCGACCTACCCGGACCAGCCCCCACCCGCAGGCTGCACCAACTACCGTTTGGCCTGGTCAACGTGGGTGCAGCGGCTGTACCGCCAGCAGACGAAGAACCTCCTGGTGTCGTACACGCCGAAGAAGCTGGGCTTCTTCTAGCCGCAAGAGAAGGGCACCTGACCAGGGCAGATGCCCGGCAGGCGCCCTTCTCGGCGCACATCTAAGCAGCGAGTCGAAACACGCCCTTGCTCCCGATATCCCCCACCCGTATCCCAGCCCTGACCAGCAGTTCCGGGGCGTTTCCGGGCCAAGGTCCCGCTAAGGCGCTCTCCGCATCGTCGTCGTCCGTGACCTCCTCCCATCGCCGCATGGAGTCTTCGATCAGGGTGGCGTGATTCCGCGCTTCAGCCAGGAACTTGGCGTAGTAGCGGAACAGGACCTGGATGCTCTGCCCGGCCCGGCGCGCACACTCCGCAGGGTCGACGCCGGAGGCCAACCAGAACGAGAAGAAGAGCAAGGTCCTCAAGGCCGACCCCGCCCTGCACAAGGCTGCCCCGAACAACGTCGTCTCCATCAACGTTGCCGCCCGGTGGCTGGGCTTCCAGGACGCCTCGGCGATCCGCAAGTACCGTCAGTCGAATCCCGGCTACTTCCCCTGCTGCTCGTAGTATGCGACCGGCTCCGTACAGATGATCTCCGTGTGACCCGTCGTGGTACGTACGGCGATGTTCAGCGGTACCGTCCCCGCGGCGGGCAGCAAAACCCCGCGAACCCGGACGCGCGCCTGGTCGAACGCGAAAACATGCTCGGCGAGGTGACGTCCGGCGAAGGAGCACGACAGGCGTGCCATCACCCCGCCTCGCAGCGGCAGCTCTGCTTCGAAAGCATGATCGACCCCCTCAGGCTCCGAGCACCTGGCCGTGCCAGTGCCGTCGGCCTCGGGCAGCCCGGTGATCTCCTGAAGCGCCTGGAGCCAGTAGCTCGCCGAGTTCCTGAAGATGCCGCCGCCCAGCTCGGGCCGCATCCGGTAACCACCAGGGGAAGGCGCCTGGAACCCGAACCGGCTGTGCATGCTGTGGAGCCGGCCGAACCCGCCCGCCTCCACCATGTTCCGCACAACGGCGTGCCAAGGGTGCCGGAGTAACGGTCTGGCTCCGCCCGGCGTAGACAGACGGAAGACAGCCGTGCGTCCGGCGCGGCCACTCCCCCGGAAGGGGAGGTCTGCACCGGGCGCGTCGGATACTACGGGGCCTCGGCGCTGACTTGAATCACCCGCGCTTTGGCAATCCCCAGGACCTCAACGATCCGACCGGCGGCCTCCACGGAGAAGAGGCCCTTGGTCACGCTGAGGATGAATCCTGGTGCAGGAGGATGGTGCACCTCCCGCTGTAGGAAGAACGCCTCTCCATCCGCCGGGGAGAAGGCGAAGCAAACCCACTCTGCGAGGGCGTCGTGGACGGTCTCCGGATCGCCCCAACGCTCCTCCAGAGCCGCGCGATCAACGTCGACCTGAGCGAGAAACTTCATGTCGCCAAGGGGGACATCCCGTTCGGAAATCCTCTTCAACTCTGCTGCTTCCAGCTCTCTCGGATCCATGCTTACCGCACCTCTGTGATGATGATCGGAATAGAGGCCCAGTCGTCGCCGTCCTTGATGAAGGAGCGGACGTCGGCCTCGACGTCGGCCTCCCAGGAAGCGTATCCGGGCGGAGTGTTGCCCTGGGGCTTGGGTTTCACGGTGGTGTAAAATTCCAGGCTTCCTGGTTTGGCGTTCGTCGGGATCGGGCCTCGGTGCGCCTGGGCCGTGGCGTTGCCGCCCCATTTCGGGGTCAGGCCCCACAGTTCGCCGGACTCGACGATGGCCCGCGCGTCATCCGCCGTCTGGGTCGGCGAGGAGAGCCGGTGGAACGGGCCGTACAGGGTCACCGGGCCATCCGGCAGGCTCTTGCCTGCGGTCAGTACCTTGGTCCCGGCCGCGACGGTCGCGTCGCCGACTGCCATGCTTCCGCCGGAGGCGCCGCCGGTCGCCATTTCCGCGATTTCCGCGGCGCATACTGGGGCTGTGGCCAGGCATCCTTCGGCCAGGACGATGGCGACTGGGGCAAGGATCACGGCGGCTGCCACGACTGTGATGGCACCCAGCACGACCTTCTGCCAAGTTGAGAGTTTCCCTGTGTCCGGCAGGTCGTTGGCGTTCGGGTCGTACTGGGGGTTGGTTCCCATGGCCCAGCAGGCGTTGCAGTAGCCGTCGTCCTTCTTGGGCTTTGGGTCAGGCCCCTTTTTGAACACGATCTTCGCAGTGGTCGCGCCGCTGGTCTGGGTGACCGTGGTGGTCATGGTGCCGCTTCCGGCGGTGCCGTTCTTCTTCGCGTACTGGAACTTCTGGGTGTAGGTCTTCGTGTATGACCGCTTCCAGCCGTTCTTGGTCTTGGTCCAGGTCTCGGTGCCACCGTTGCAGGAGCTTGAGGAGCCACCGCACGCGCCGTCGGGGCGGAGCCCGGTGGGGTCGGCCTCAGGAGTACGGGAATGCTTCCCGTCAACTACGTGACAAAGGGTGAGGCGATGGCGCAGGGTTGGCAGCCTGGAAAGGCTCTGGGGGGAATAAAGTCCCTGGCGCTCAACTCGGGGGAGAAGTCTTCCAGAACACGGGCTAGGTCAAACTTCCGTCTGCGAGTGGGCGGACGTGACACGAAGCTGATATTGGAAATATCGAATCGGAAGTGATGGTGATGATCCTCGAAATTGACGGAACAAAAATCCGCACCATAAGCGACTTCCATGCCGCAATGGCCAGCATGCTTGACCTCGGCTCGTATTATCGCCCAAATCTGGCCGCCCTTTGGGATATCCTGTCGACTGACGTCGAAAGGCCAGTCCAGGTCATCTGGCGAAACTCGAACGCGAGTCGAGCCGCGATGGGGAGTCTGGCTTTCGATCCAGTCCGTGATCTATTGCTGCGGGTTCAGGCGCAGGATGAAGAATTTGGATGGGATGAACGATTTACTGTCTGTTTCGAATAGATGGCCGACCCGGGTGGCCTAAGGCTTGAAATGTGTGGAGACTCCCTGGGGTGAACAGTGTGCCGCCCTCTGAAAAGTCTGAGGGCGACACGCGGCCTTACCACGCTGGGGTGGTGTTGGGGCAGCTGGCCCACCATCCGTCATCACCCCTATCCATGCTGGGACGCCGACAACGCTCCCGTCATACTCGTTGGGCCGCATTTTCGCAGGAGGACTGCCGGCCACTGGACTCCATCCGTCAGTTAGCGGGGCCTCAGCGACAGCAGGTGCATCACGTCTCGCGCACCGAGACCTACTCCGCTTCCTGTACGACCACTCCCAATCCTTCCCACAGACGCCTTTTCTGACATCACCGCGGCCTACGACGACCGGGCGATCTCGCTGGCCTGTCCAGCGGGAAGTACGTTGAGTAGGTATGTGATTGGCATCCCCCCGGTATCCCTCCACAGAGTGCGTTCGCGCTGATCAGAGTCATACCGACGGTGTACACGAGCAGACGAAGAACCTCCTGGTGTCGTACTCGCCGAAGAAGCTGGGCTTCTTCTAGCCGCGAGAGAGGGGCGCCTGACCAGGCAATATGCCCGCCAGGCGCCTTCGCGGCGTACGACCTGATCGCCGTCCTCGTCCGCGCCCATCGGGTGGACGCGGCGCTGGAGTCACTCGCCGGTCTCGAATGCGTGCGGCTGCGTGCCAACGGCCTTGACGAACTCGTCCGTGGCGAGGATGGCGTGGGCGTACTGCGGCGCGTTCACCTCGAACGTCGCCTTCATCTCGTCCCAGCTGAAGGAGCCGATGGCGTCCCTGATCAAGGTGACGTGGAAGCCGAGCTCCTGCCCGAAACGTGCCGTGGTGTCCACGCAGGTATTCGACTTCATGCCGATGATCACAACCTTCCGGATGTGGTGCTGCTTGAGCATCAGGTCCAGATCCGTGTTGGCGAATCCGCTGGAGGACCAGTGCTGGTGAATGATCAGCTCGTCCTCACGGGGCTGGAAGTCCGGGTGCCACTGCGCGCCCCAGCTTCCCTTCGCGAAGGTCTGCCCCTTGACGACACGCTGCTGGGTCGGGGACAGATGGTCCCAGCTGAGGTAGTCGCCCGGCTCCGTCTGGTGGTGCGGCACGATGAAGACGCGGAAGCCCTGGTCGCGGGCCACGGCGAGCATCGTGCGCATGTGGTCGAGCAGGTCGACGCCTTCTGCCACCTCCTTGGCCTGAGGCCAGAGCTTCCCGCCCTCCGACAGGAAGTCGTTGTAGGGGTCGATGATCAGCAGAGCTGTCTGGTCGGGAGGGTAGGTTGTCGTGTCGACGGTCACCGTTCCTCAGTCCCATCACATGGCGAACGAACGAGGGAACGGCCGACGGTCGCTTGGCGTCCCTACGAGGGGACAGCACCAAAATGAGGCGTGGCCCGCCCCTGCGGCCGGTCCCTTCCTTTTATGCGGCAGCGAGAGCCGCGTTCTCGATACTCTTGGCGAAGTGCGGGGTTTCCAGCCTGTTGTGCGCTGTTGAGGCGACCTTGTGGGCCTCGGACGCCTGGTCGAAAGTGAGACCGGCCCTTTCCAGGAACTCCAGGAATTCGTCGGTGGGATGCACGGTCACCTCATTGGTGAATTCCAGTCCGTCACCGTCGGGCTTCGCTGTCAGCTCCCAGATCACCTGGATCTTGCTGCGGCCACCGTCGGAGAAGACATCGGAAGTCGACACCATCTTGCAGTGCAGCTTGTCCGTGATTTCACCGACGTAGTGCTCGATGAGGAGCGCGCTGCCGACCTGCTCGACGTTGATCGACATCGGCCGGCCGTCGTCCGTCGTCGTGTAGCCCGCGGAGATATGGTCACCGGGGGCGCAACGCTGGTACTCCGCGTCCGGGATACTCAACAGCCACGTGGCTATATCGACCTTGTCCGCAGGCGCGTTGATCCGGGATGTGACGGCGGACCGCGCGAGAAGAAGGTCGTCGCGTATCTTCGTCATCGCAAATTCCTCCACACGGGGTTGATTCCGAGGACAGACCACCCGCGTCACCTCAACGAATCCACACCGTGGCCGCCATTGCGACCCGGGCCTACACTTCGGCTCACCCCGTCTATTGTCTCACTCCCGTGTGTTTGCGGCATCCTGCGAATCGTGCAGAAGATCCGGGGATCATCGTCGATGACCTGGTGCACGGGCAGGTCCCTGATGAGCTCGACGACGAGGCCGGCCGTCATCCCCGGCGAACAGATCGTCGTCGCTCGTTTCCAGCCCCTTCAGCAGCTTGCCCGAGTGTGGGGATCACCTCATGTACAGGGCGACAGAGGCCGTACGAGGTAGTGAGGAGGCCACCCACGAAGAGCGTCAGCTTGCCTCCCGATTCGGACGGGTCCTCCAGATCGCCCTGCATCGGCATGCTCAGGTACTCCGCGGTGAGCAGGTCCTCGGCGAGGCGGATGCGCTGCTTCCCGTCCCGTCTTCCCGTCCGCAGGTCGATGGTGTGGACCTCGGGCTCTCCCTGCACGCTCGCCGTGACATATGCCCGATCCGGATGAGCCCCATGGTGGAGAACGGGTCCTCGGCTGTACTGAGCGAGGCTGGGGAGTTCCACGGCGGACGAGAGGCGGCGCCCTTGCCGTGCGTCCCAGTACTCGAGGACCGAACCTGACAAGGTGACCACCCTGTCGTCGCTCTGGAACATGATGTCGATCGTGTCCGGTTCTCCGGTCGCCTCGTCGAGGGACGGCGCGGACACGGCGAATTGGCTGATCCGACGCAGGGAGGGCAGGGCGCGGACCGTGATCCTGTTGCGGCCCGAGAGGTCCGCCGCCAGTACCGAGGACGCCGGATCGGTCAGGAGCCGCGCACGCTCGGCCATGGGGATCATCAACAGGAACCAAGCGGTGGCGGTGGCGGTGGCGGTGGCGGTGAAAGCTGATCTCGGCGACGTGCCGGCTGTCGGCTGCGCGGAGCAGCCGACAGCCGGCAGCGCCATGGCCACGGCTCATACCGTCCAGAGGGTCAGAACGTGCCGGCGGAGCTGCACTTGGCCTTCTGGGTGATGCAGTCCTTCACGCGGTGTCCGAGAGCGGCGTTGTCCCAGGCATTGAAGAAGTCACCATGGATGGACGATGGCATGCCCGAGGCCAGCCGGAAGCCCTGGGTGCTGCCGCTGGTCGGGTAGCTGGTGACGAAAGAGAGGTTGGGGATGGCGACGGGGTAGGCGCCGCTGCACTTGCCGTCGTAGGTGAACGCCACGTGCGACTTGTGGTCGGGACTGTCGAGGTTCTTGCCGTCCCAGCAGTCGGGGAAGACGAGCTGGTGGGTGAGGTGGGCCTTCGGGGCGCAGACCGGCCAGTTGCCGTCGGCACTTCTGCCGGTCTCACCGCCCTCGCCGGCGCACCAGAACTGGCCCGGCGATCCGGCCGGGGTGGGCGTCTGCGCCCTGGCGTCACCCGCGATCATGCGGAATCCCTGCGGGAAGGGCACCGTCACCGAGGGGTCGGGGAGCCGGGAACCGTAGTAGACGATCATGCCCTCGGGTTCGACGGCCTTGTCGTTCTCGTAGAGGGTGGGAATCCAGTACGCCGAGAGGTCGTCGGCAGGGGTGCAACTGGTCGGCGCGTTGGCCAGCAGCGAATCGGTCGTGGAGAACGCGTTGGTGCTCTTGTTGCCGAAGAAGCTGTGCATGTGGGACGCGCCGGGAAGGCCCGGAAAGACGATGGGGTCGTCCGGCTTGGAGTGACTGTAGGTGCAGGTGGCGTTGAACTCCGGAACCCGGACCACACCGGCGGGCACCGCGGCCGGCGTCATCGCACGGAACTGCGCCAGCTGAGCGTTCCACTTGGCCTGGTCGATGGGAACCCATCCAGCCGCCGCGTCATCCCCCTCGCCGACGAAGGAGAACCAGTTGATGTTGACGAAGTCGCCGGGTGCCGTGCCGCGCAGCACGGCGAACACCGTCTGGGAACCGGTGGGGTGGGTGGTGACCTGGGTGGTCCGGGTCGCCCAGTTCTGCCAGCCGCCGGTCGGGGAGATCGGCAGGACGGCGAGCAGCGGTCCGGTCAGACCGGCGGTGCGCAACTCCAAGGTGCCCGAGCCGACGGCGGAGGCGATCCGGGCGGACACCGTCAGCCGGCCGGCCGCGCCGAGGTCGACGTTGTCGAAACGCATCCAGTCGCCGTCGGCGAGGAACGAGGCGTTCTGCCCGCCTCCGGTGTCCGAGGTCGCCTCCAACGCGACACCTGACTGGGCGGCGTAGGACTCGGCCTGGACGGTGACCGTCGCGGCCTGCGCCTGCTGGGTCGAGACGGTCAAGCCCACGGCGGCGGCCAGCACGACCACCAGAGCGTTCACTAACAGCGTGTACAGATGTGCGGGATATCTACGCATCTCACATCCTCATGGGCATCGGGGTGAAGGGCCTTCTTCTTGCCGGAGTTCTTGCCGGAGTTCTTGCCGGAGCGGAGCGATGGGGAGAGCGGGAGCCGGACCGGCGGCGTGTGCCCACGGCGTGATCCAGGTGTCCCGGGCCGCCCCGAGGGTGCGGGCGGAGCGGCCCGGGATCTACGCGAACGCTGGGCGGCCGAGGACTACTGATAGACCCGCACGTAGTCGACGAGCATCTTGGACGGGAAGGGGGTGCTGGCGTCTGTCGGGCCCGGCCAGTCACCTCCGACCGCGAGGTTGAGGATCATGTAGTGGGGGTGGTCGAAGATCCACGGTCCGCGTGTCTGCTCCACCTGGTCCTTGTCGAGGGTGAAGACGGTCCGGCCGTCCAGGCTGTAGGTGATGCCTTTGCTGTTCCAGTCGGCGGCCCAGGTGTGGAAGTCGTCGGAGAAGTCCGCGTTCCCGGGCAGTGTGTACGGCGAGCCGATTCCGCCTCCGCCGTTGTAGGCGGGCGCGTGGACGGTCGAGTAAGCGGTCTTCACGTCCTTGCCGAGGACTTCGACGATGTCGATCTCGCCGTTGTACGGCCACGGCCGGCCCGTCAGGAAGTCGGCGCCCATCATCCAGAACGCGGGCCACAGACCGTTGCCCTTGGGCACCTTGATGCGTGCTTCGACGCGTCCGTAGGTGAACTGGAACGTCGCGCCGGTGTTCATCCGCGCCGAGGTGTACTGACAGGTGGTGCTGCCGGTCAACGGGTCACGCGGGCATGACGATCCGGCGGTGGCCTCCTTGCGTGCTTCCATCACCAGGTGTCCCGCCCCGTCGAGTGAGGCGTTGCGGTGGTCGGTGTAGTACTCCAGCTCGTTGTTCGGCCCGGTGCCCGGATCGGCCCTCCACTTCGAGGCGTCGGGCTTGCCGCCTGCGGCGCCGTCGAATTCGTCGCTCCACACCAGTCGCGGCGGGTTCGCGGGGTCGCTCGGCAGGGGCGGAGGCTGGATCGGATCGCCGCCCGTGCCGTACACCTGGAACTCCCACAGCGAGTAGCCGTAAGGGGTGGCACGCTGCGTCCCGTACATGCGCACATAGCGGCCGGTGCCGGAGACGGCCAGCGTCTGCTTGAAGCCCGTGCCGGACGTCGTCGAATAGATCGGCGTCCAGTCGGTTCCATTCGGCGAGACCTGGATCTGGAAGGACTTGGCGTAGGCGGGATCCCACTGCAGGACGACCTTGTCGATCTGCGCCGTCGCGCCGAGATCGATGGAGATCCAGCCTGGATCGGTCCATCCCGTGGTGGAGCTTGTGGCCCAGCGAGAGGCCGGATCCCGGTCGAAGGCCCTGGCCGGCGTGCACTCCCAGCAGTTCTGGTCACTCTGGGAGGAAGAAGCCGTGCCCGGCCTGCCGTAGGAGAGCAGTCCGCCGGCGTCACCGTCCGGACCGCCGGCACCGGCGGTGCCGTACACCTGGAACTCCCACAGCGAGAAGCCGTAGGCGGTGGCACGCTGCGTCCCGTACATGCGCACATAGCGGCCGGTGCCGGAGACGGCCAGGTTCTGGTTGCCGCCTGTGCTCGTGGCCGTCTGGTGGACGACGGTCCAGCTCTGCGCGTTGTTCGATACCTCGATCCTGAACGCCGTGCCGTATGCGGCTTCCCAGTTGAGGACGACCCGGCTGATCTCGGCACTCGCGCCGAGGTCGATCTGAATCCACTGCGGGTCGGCGAAGGCGCTGGACCAGCGCGTCCCGGGGTCGCCGTCGACGGCGCTCGGAGCGCTGAAGGCTCCCTCGGTACTCGACGCGGTGGCGGGCTTTCCCTGGGAGAGCAGGACCTCCGCCGCCTGGGCGGAAGGGGCGGGGAGAGCGACGAAAGCGAGCAGTGAGGCCGTGAGGGCCAAGAATAAGTTGAAGCGGCGCAGCAGCGATTTCATGGGCGACTCCTCAAGTGGGGGAGGTGAGGGAGCGCTCCCTGAAAGGGAGGATGGAGGGGTCGGGAAAGGCTGTCAAGGGGCTGTTCCACCTTGAAAAAACAGCGGCGTAACATTGCCGACAAGCAGAGGGAGCGGTCTCTCATGATCGGGGTGACGCACTGTCGGCCACGGGGGCGGCGCTGAGGGAGACGCACTCCCGAGCGTGCTCATGCCGCCCCGGCCTGCGGATACGCTGCTCACATCGTCATGACGCAGAGCCGGAGGTCGCCCCGATGAGAAAACCCGCTCCGCGCACGAACCCGGGCTGCGGCACAGGGGACGGACAGGTATGAAACGCCCCACTCTCGAAGTGGTCGCAGCTCGAGCGGGCGTGTCCAAATCGAGCGTCTCCCGTGTCATCAACGGCGAGACGACGGTCGCCCCGCAGATCCGAGACGTCGTCATGCGCGCCGTACAGGAGCTGGGCTACGTGCCCAACGGGGCGGCACGCAATCTCGTCACCCGCCGCACGGACACGCTCGCCGTGGTGGTCTCCGACCCGCCTCAAGGAGTCGTCTCCGACGACCCCCTGTTCTCCGCCGTGGTCCGCGCCGTCAGCAGAGAGCTCGAGGCGGCTGGCAAACGGCTCGTGCTCATGCTCGCGGAATCGGACCAGAGTCGGACCAGAGTGGTGCGGTACATCGCCGGCGGGCATGTGGACGGTGTGCTTCTGGTCGCCCTGCACGGTACTGATCCGCTTCCGGCCTCACTGGCACGGCAGGGCCTGCCTGTTGTGTCCTTCAACCGCACCTCCGCACAGGACGTCCCGTACGTGGCGCTGGACAACGCCGGCGGAGCGGCACTGGCCGTGCGTCATCTTCTGGAACGCGGTCGGCGCCGTATCGCCACCATCACGGGGCCACTCGAACTGTACGAGGCGCGTGAGCGTCTCGATGGCTACCGTCAGACACTGCGTGACACCGGCCGACGCTCCATCGTGGCGCTGGGCGAATTCACCAGAGCTTCCGGCGCCGAAGCCATGCGGCAGCTCCTGGAGGACGATCCCGATCTCGACGCGGTGTTCGCGGCCAACGACCTGATGGCGATCGGAGCCCTGCGCACCCTCCATCAAGCGGGCCGCCGTGTGCCCGAGGACGTGGCGGTCATCGGCTTCGACGACATCGAAGCCGCGTCCTACACCAGTCCCGCGCTCACCTCGGTGCGCAGTCCGATGGCCGACCAGGCGACCGCCACCGTCCACCTGCTCCTCGGCCTGATCGACGGCGGTCCCACCGGGCCGGTGATCATGCCGAATGAACTCGTGGTGCGCGAATCGACCTGATGCCGGTGGCGGGCGTAGGCGCTGCTCGCCCGGCGGTTGACCGTTGCGGCACAGGGGTGTTCGGGCGGCTGACGGTTGAGCGTCCCGAGCCCCCGGACGCAGGCGCCCTTGAACGAGGGGCGCCACCGGTGCGGTTGTCGCCCTCACCCGTTCGCGCGGTACGGCGCTGGTCCGGAGATCGCGGACGTACGGCCGCCGGATGTGGGTCCTGGCGGGTCAGGTGGTTCCGTACACTCCGGCGAGGACGCCCACCGTGTCGGCCATGGCCTGGCGGAGTTCCGCAGGCGCGACGACCTCGACGTCGACACCGAGCCGCAGCAGCTCACCGCATACGTGCTCGGGGCTCTCGGTGGGAATGACCGCCTCCACCCATCCGTCGTCGCCGACGGCGCTCGCCGTGGACTCGACCGCCCGCACCACCTCTGGTGGAAGGTTGTCCGGCAGGCGTCGGAGCCCCCGCGGGGAGAGGCGGATGGTGGCCCGGCCGCTGTAGCGGCGGGTCCGGAAATCGTCGAGATACGAGTTCCAGTACGCGCCCAGGTCGAAGTCCGGCGGTCGGTCGAATCGTTCATCGCTGAGCGTCGCGTCGAGGACGTGAGTGACCCGGTAGGTCGCGATCCGGCTCTTCGAAGCGGCGACGAGATACCAGACGCCTGACTTGAGGACCAGCCCGTAGGGGCGAAGGCGGCGGTCCACCTCCTGCGGGGCACGCCAACGTCGGTAGCGCACCTCCACCACACGCCGCGTGAGCACCGCGTCGACGAACAGGGTGAGATACGGCGTCTGTTCGGGCTCCCGGTACCAGGCCGGGGCGTCCAGGTGGAACACCTCCGCGGTCCGCGCTGCCTCCTCGCGCAGTCCCGCGGGCAACGCTGCCAGCAGCTTCAGCCGTGCTCCCGCCACCTCCGACGCCAGCCCAAGTTCGGCGGCGGGGCCGGGCAGCCCGGCGAAGAACAGCGCCCGCGCCTCACCCTCGCTCATTCCGGTCAGCCGGGTGCGATAGCCCTCGAGCAGCCGGTAGCCGCCGTTGCGGCCCGTCTCCGCGTAGACCGGAATGCCCGTGGCCTGAAGACGCGCCAGATCACGGTACGCGGTCCGCGTGGACACACCCAGCTCGTCGGCGATCCCTCGCGCCGACATACGGCCGCGCGATTGCAGCAACAGCAGCACCGAAAGCAGTCGACCAGCAGACATGGGCCCATTCTCCCCGGAAACCCTGACACCCCCTGGCACACGCCCGCCCTACCGTCGGTCCGTACCCGGCTCCCGGCGAACGAGCCGGGAACCCACCGGAAGCACAACGCTGAACAGGAGCCTGCCGTGCCCCCTACCGATCCTGCCGACACCATCGCCGTGATCGAGCTTCGCCAGTACACGCTGCGTCCCGGTCGACGCGACGAACTCATCGAGCTGTTCGACCGGGAGTTCGTCGAAACCCAGGAAGAGGCCGGGATGTTCGTCCTCGGCCAGTTCCGGGACCTCGACGACCCGGACCGCTTCGTCTGGCTGCGCGGGTTCCGGGACATGGCGGCACGACACCACGCGCTGACAGCCTTCTACAACGGCCCCGCCTGGGCCGAGCACGGCCCCCAGGCCAACGCCACCATGCTCGACTCCGACGACGTCCTGCTCCTGCGCCCCCTCTCGGACGAGCACGGCTTCGCTCTCTCCTCGTCCAGGCGTCCCCGGTTCGGTGCTCCCGCACCGGACCGATTCGTGTCCGCCACCGTGTGGTCCTTCCCGCCAGGACGTTCCGACGGCGTCGCACTGATCCGGGACGGGCTCCTTCCCGCCCTGCACAGCACAGGACCCGCACCACTCGTCGCCCTCACCACCGAGACCGCACACAACACATTCCCCAGGCTGCCCATCCGTAGTGGGGAGAACGTCGCCGCGATCTTCACCTCTTACCCCGCCGAGAGCGCGTGCCGGCAACACCTCGCCGATGTACTGGCCCATCCCCTTGTCCGGGACGAGATCCTGCCGGGCATTGAGCGGGAACAGACAACAGCGCCCCGGATACTGCGGCTGGCGCCCACCGGCCGCTCGGTCCTCTCCTGACCCGTCTCAGCCGGCTTTGGCCCGTCCCGCGCGGAACTGCGCGCATCGGGTCACCTACGCGAGCGCGGGGCGCCTTGGCCTTCGCGGTAGAGGCCGACCGCGAGGGCGATCGCGGCGTGGGTGGCGGGATGGGTGGTGTGGGCGCGCCAGATGAGGTGGACGGGGACCGGTTCGGCGCCGCGGAGAGGGCGGTAGGCAATGCCGTCGCGGCGGTACTGGGCGGCGGTGGCCTGAGGGGTGAGTCCGATACAGCGGCCGGTGGCGATGGCGGCGAGCCAGTCGTCGATGTCGTGGGTGAACTCGACCGCGGGGCCTTCTCGCTCGGGCCACAGGCCCAGGGCGGTGGTGCCGGTCCGGCGGTCGATGGCCAGGGTACGGGCCGGGACCTCGTCCAGGCGGATACGGCGCCGCCGGACCCATGGGTCGTCGGACGCCATGGCGACACAGCGCGCCTCGTCGCCGATCCGCGCGTGGGACCACGGTTTCAGGTCGATCGGAGCACGGATGACGGCGAGGTCGCACAACCCTTCCGCGAGACCGCCGGTGGGGCTGTTGTGGCGGATGAGGCGCAGGTCGGTCTCGGGGTGCTGTTCGTGCCAACGGCGCTGGAACTCGGTGGTGTACCGGCCGAAGGCGGACCAGGCGTGGCCGATGTGCAGGCGGGTGTGGCCGGTGGTGGCTTCACGGACGAAATCCTCGGCGCCGGCGAGCAGGACGCGGGCGCGGGCCAGCGCCCGCACCCCTGCGGCGGTGGGAGCCACACTGCGGCTGGTGCGGTGCAGCAGTTGTACCCCGAGGAGCCTTTCGAGGCCGGCGAGGGTACGGGAGACGGCGGCCTGGGAGACGCCGAGTTCATGGGCGGCGTCGGTGAAACTGCCGGTGTCCACGATGGCGACCAGGCACCGCACGTGCTTCAGCTCCAGCCCGGCCGCCCCGCTCCCCGCCTTATCCATACGCCCAGCGTATAGGTGCGTGCATGGATGCATTTTGCGTATACCGATGGCTCTCCCATCGTGGGCAGGCATGAAGCTCAATTCCTCCTCCGTGACGCCCTGTTCCACCGCGGCCGACGGGGCCGCCCCACCGCGGAGTACAGGGCGCGGGGCCGGGGTGGCTCTGATGCTGGGCAGCGGACTGTCCAACCAGACGGGCGCCGCCATCGCGGCGCTGGCCTTCCCGGTACTCGGGCCCGCCGGGGTGGTGGCGGTACGCCAGTGGGTGGCCGCCATGGTCCTCGGCGCCGTCGGCCGACCCCGGCTGCGGCACTTCACGGCCGCGCAGTGGCGTCCTGTCCTGGGCCTCGCCCTGGTGTTCGCCGGGATGAACCTTTCCCTGTACATGGCGATCGACCGGATCGGACTCGGGCTGGCCGTCACACTGGAGTTCCTCGGGCCGCTGGCCATCGCCCTGGCCGGCTCACGCCGCCGTGTCGACCTGGCCGCCGCCGTGTCGGCCGCAGGCGCGGTGGCCGTCCTCACCCGCCCCACGCCCTCCACCGACTATCTGGGCATCGGCCTGGCCCTGCTGGCCGCGGCATGCTGGGCCGGCTACATACTGCTCAACCGGACCGTCGGCGCCCGCCTGCCCGGCCTGGAAGGCTCCGCCGCCGCAGCGGCCGTCTCCGGCACCCTCTACCTTCCCGTCGGCGCGTGCGTGCTGTGGCATCACCCGCCCACGCCCGCCGCGCTGGGCTGCGCCCTGGCGGCGGGGGTGCTCTCCTCGGCGGTGCCGTTCCTGGCCGACCTGCTGGCGCTGCGCCGCGTCCCGGCACACTTCTTCGGGGTGTTCATGAGCGTCAATCCCGTCTTTGCCGCCCTGATCGGCCTCGCCGTCCTCGGACAGCGGCTCGATACCCTTGCCTGGCTCGCGATTGCGGTGATCGTCACGGCGAACACCGTCGCGGTCTCCACCGCCCGCCGGAAGATCCCGTGAAGATCACGCCTACGTCCACGTCCACACCTACGCTTACGCTTACGCCACCCCAAGCCTGTTTCTGCCAGGCTTAGTTGAGATCAGTG
Source organism: Streptomyces sp. NPDC088147 (assembly GCF_044741565.1). Taxonomy (NCBI): domain Bacteria; kingdom Bacillati; phylum Actinomycetota; class Actinomycetes; order Kitasatosporales; family Streptomycetaceae; genus Streptomyces; species Streptomyces sp. NPDC088147. Next base: position 479,914 of record NZ_JBIUSY010000008.1, read on the forward strand.
ACGTAGTGGCGCGGGCCGTTACCAAGCGGCCCCCCGCCCGTGCGCCGTGCCGCTCGTCACCGCTGCCGCACTGTGGTGAGGAAGTCCAGGACGAGCGGGCTCGCGACGGCGCGGTACTCCTCGAAATAGGCGTGCCTCGCTCCGGGGATCATGTGCAGTCGGGCGCCGGGGATACGGTCCGCGAGCAGGGGGCCGTTGGTGGCGGGGTTGAGCAGGTCGTCGCCGCCGTGCACGACCAGAGTGGGTGCGCCGATGCCCGGCAGGAGCTGCCACGCGTCGTGCTGGTTGCTGGCCGCCAGGTGGCGACGCCGGGCATGGGCGGGCATCCCCGGGTCCCCGAGCGTCTGGTAGGGGCCGGGGTTCTCCGCCAGCCAGGCCGGGGTGTACATCAACTCCAGCAGGGCCTGCCGCGCCGCATCCGGTTGCGTCCGCACCAGCGACCGGCGCACCTCGTCGGTGCGTTCAACCGCGTGCGGCCCGCCGGGCGACGTGCACCCGAGCACCAGGGCACGCACCCGGCCCGGATGGCGGGCCGCGAGCTGCTGGGCCACACGCCCGCCCATGGATGTCCCGTAGACATCGGCCCGGTCGACACCGAGACCGTCGAGCACCGAGATCACATCCAGGGCGAACAGCTCGGTGCTGTAGGGCGTGTCGGGCTTGTCGCTCTGCCCCGTACCGCGGTAGTCGAACGTGATGGTGCTGTGGTCGCCGTGGAAATCGTCCCGTACCCCGTCCCACCAGTGGTGGTTGTTCGACTGGCCCGCCAGCAGAACCAGCGGCGCCCCCTCACCCTGTACCTGATAGGCGATACCGACACCGTCGGGCGTCGTCGTGTACGGCATGCAGATCGTCACTCCTCATGGTCAGGACCCAGCGCGTCGTGACACCGGGGCTTCGGGCAGCCCCTGGCCGGCCGGAAGCCCCGGTCACCGCCCGCCGCTGGGAGGACTGTACGACCTGCGTGTGCGCCGGAACGGCCCCGAACGCCCCTGGCACGGCATCGACTTGGACGTGTGCGCGCGGAACACGGAGGCCCCCGCGGGTCGAACAGCTCCAGTCTGCGCGTCGATGCGGTCAAGGCTGGTGCCTCCCGCGACGAGTGGGGGGACGAGTGGGACGAGTGGATCGTCGCGAAGTGGCAGAACCGGCCGCACCACGGACTGTTGAACCCGCCCCTGCCGGGTCGGGCATGCACGCCGAGCGGACGGTACGCCGCCTTGAGTCGCATCATTACCTGATAAGTAATCAGTAGGGGGTAGTTTCCCGCACGTCCCCTATATGCGTCATAAGTGATGTGCTGTCATACCCCTGCCAGATTGCCCCGTTCATCTCGTTGCACCCATCAGGGGAAGGCAGGAAAATGGGCAGGTTCAGGTACGGAACCACGGCGTCGGCCATCGCGCTGGCCGCCTTGGGATCGCTCGTGGCCGCGGGAGGCACGGCTCGCGCGGAAGCGGGCCAGGACAACATCAGCATGCTGAAGCAGGAGAAGACCCAGTGGTGCTGGGTCGCCTCCGGGCTCACCATCGCCAGGTTCCAGGGCTTCGGCTCCACACAGACAGACTTCTGCAACCGGGCTCAGCCCTACTACGGCTGCAACAACCAGCCCGCCACGCTCGACGACATGGCCAAGGGCTGGAGCAGCCTCGGCATGACCCGCCCCGGCTCGGGCCTGAGCAGCGCGGCCACGTTCAACCAGGTGTACACCGAAGTCAAGGCGGCCCGGCCGATCGGCACCCGCATCGGGTGGACGTCCGGTGGCGGCCACATGAACGTGGTCTACGGCTTCGACACGTCGAACAACACGATCGCCGTGGCCGATCCGTGGCCGGACACCACCACGTACACGTGGTGGAACTACAACGACTACGTGAGCAACAGCTCGTCCAAGTGGACCCACTCCCGCATCGGTATCTCCCGCTAAGGCAGGCGACATGCGCGACACCAGCGGCACCAGAATGTCCAGCAGGCGGGCTGCCACCCGCTTCTCCCGTCTGTCCATCGTCATCGCGGCGAGTGCGTCCGCGGTGCTGTCCGTCGTCGGTCCGACGCACGCGGCGCCGGCCAAGGACCCGCTTCCGGCCGACATTCCTGACTACCGGGCCGCCCTCAACGCGGTGAAGTCCACGGACGTCCGCAACGCCGTCTGCCGCTTCCTGCGCACTCCGCTGCCCACCGGCGACGCCGGCAAGCCGGTGCAGACGATCCCCGAGACGGCCGAGCCCTGCCAGGGCCTCCCGGTCTTCACGATCAAGGATCCGGTGGCGGGGAACGAAATCACCCCCGGGTTCGCCGCAGGCACCGCCCGGCCCCTGCCGACCGAGGCGATCAAGCTGACGCAGCTGGTCTCCTCGCTGAGCACCACCGTCAACGGCCGCAACGTCACCGTCGTCCTCGCCCCCACCCAGGGCGGCGGCTGGCATCTGGCGGCCATGCGCGACGGCGACAGCGACGCCACATACGCCGGCAAGGCCACCGCGGGCACACTGGTCTTCACCGAGCCGCAGATCCGCGGCTGGTACCAGCTCAGACTCCTCACCGTCGAGCCGCTCAACGACCAGGCCCGGCAAGGGCTGGGCGGCAAGGCGTCGGTGTCACTCAGCGACTACCAGAAACTCGTCAAGGCCCGCTACGCCGACAAGCTGCCCGGCTCGGAGTACGACAGCAAGGGCTACTCCAGCGGCTACGGCCTCCAGAGCACGGACGACGACGCCTCGCCCTCCGCTTTGCTCCTTGCCGGCGGTTCCGGCACGGCACTCGCCCTCGTGGGCGGAGCCGCCGTGCTCCGTCGGCGCCGGCGGACAAGCACCCGCTGACCCCGTCCCCCAAGGGCCCGGATCCCCAGGCGGATCCGGGCCCGGGGCCGGTGGCCGGCCGGACTCCCGGATCGGTGCCGAGAAGATCCCGTCATCGCGGGCAGCCGACAGCGGTAGCTCACCAACGCGCCCACTCGCACATAGCTGTTGTCGAGCAGTGGAGCCGCATCAGATCTGATTCTCGCCGCCGTCGACGTACAGGTTGGCGCCCATCATGTAGCTGCTGTCCGCGGAGGCGAGGAAGGCGACCGCGGCGGCGACCTCCTCCGGGCGTCCGATCCGGCCGATGGCGACCTTTGACCCGACGTCCGCCTTGAAGGCTGCTGCGTTCTCCTCGCCGACGAGCTCGGTGATGCCGGAGGTGTCGATGGGCCCTGGCGAGATCGCGTTGACACGAATGCCCCGGCTGTTGAGTTCGTTGGCCCAGGTCCGCGCGAAGGACCGGACGGCGGCCTTGGACGCCGCGTACGCGCCGAACGCCGGTGTGCCGCGGTCGGCGGCCGTGGAGGCGTTCAGGATGACCGAGGCACCGTCGTTGAGGAGAGGGAGTGCCTTCTGCACGGTCAGGAGCGTGCCCTTGACATTGACCGCGAAGATGCGGTCGAAGTCCTCGCCGGTGATCTGCTCCAGCGTCGCGAACGAGGCGGTGGCCGCGTTGGCGAACAGTACGTCCAGGCCCCGCCCCCGCTCGCGCACCGTGTCGTACAGCCGGTCCAGATCGGCCGGGTCGGTGATGTCGCCCGGCACCGCGGTGACCGCGGAGCCGATGGATTCGACCGCCTCCTTCAGCTCGGCCTCGCGTCGGCCGGTGATGAACACATGCGCCCCCTCGGCCGCCAGCCGCGCAGCAGTGGCCCGGCCGATCCCCCGCGTTCCGCCACCCGTGACGACAGCCGTCTTGCCTTCGAGCGTTCCCATGGTGTGACCTCTCCCTATTTCTGTTCCGATCGGAACAGAAATAGACCGTAGCACTTCTGGTCCGATCGGGACAGAAGAAGTACGATCGGGAGCGTGGAAGCGACGAGCAGGGCACCAATCGGCCGGCCGCGAGGGTTCGACACCGACGAGGCCCTGCAACGGGCCATGGTCGTCTTCTGGGAACACGGCTACGACGGCGTCAGCCTCACCGACCTGACCCGAGCCATGGGAATCACCAAGACCAGCATGTACGCGGCCTTCGGCAACAAAGAAGACCTCTTCCGAAAGGCCCTGGAACGCTACGCAGAGGGCCCCGCCTCCTACACCGCCCGCGCCCTGCGGGAGCCCACCGCCCGGGAGGTGGCCACCGCCTACCTCACCGGCTCCATCCAGGCCTCCACCCGGGCCGGCTGTCCGGCCGGATGCCTCGGCGTCCAGGGCTTCCTTGCCGCGGAACACCTCGGACAGAGCGTTGCCGACGCGCTCGCCGCGTGGCGCGACGACAACCGAGCACACCTTCGCGATCGCTTCCAACGAGCCATCGACGAAGGCGACCTGCCCGTCGGCACCCACCCGGACACCCTCGCCCACTACCTCATGACCATGGCGAACGGCATCGCGGTCCAGGCGGCCACGGGTGCCACCCGCGACGAACTCGAGCGGGTCGCGGACGCCGCCCTCCACAACTGGCCACCCGCCTGAGCTTGCTCTTTGACCTGCCAGGGTCTTCGAGGCTCACCGATGGGCTTGGAAGGTATCGGGGCGTTGACGGTCTCGCCCCTGGCCTGGAGCTGTGGCCGGGGCTATCGGTGGTGCCCTACTGGCACCAGCAGGCGCCGGGATGGCCCAATGTCACGGCTGCCGCCCCGCTCGCCCGCTCCGCCGTTCCTCAGCCCAGTGACAGGTCGCCCTGATCGTCCTTGATCTTCACCTTGACCCAGGCACGGCCGCTGCTGTTGCCGTCGCCGACGCCGACGACCTTGCATTCGAACTCCCGGCCCGCCTCGACGGGGATGGAAGCGGGGCAGCTGACATCGTCGATGGTCGGGGGCTTGGCGAACGCGTCATCGGATTCGACGTTGTTGAGCACGGCCCGCGCCAACGCGTCCTGATCCAGAACGCGGTGCGGCTGCACGGCGGGACTCCCGGCCAACAGCATGATGGTGTAGGTGAGCGCGCAACAGGCGATCACGGCAAGGGAGAGCGTGATGACGGTACGGGCGAAGCTGCGTTGATCAGTCACGCGGACAGTCCTATCCGGTTGTCCATGCCCATACAACCCGTCTGGTGAGATGAAGCCACCTCTCGCTTCCCGCAGAGTGCTTCCCTACCACTGCCCGCGCGGCCGGAGAGGAGCTTGTGCACCCTCTGAAGGGCGAGGAGTGGGGCGGGGCGTCGCTTCTCAGCTTGTTCGCAGGAAGCTCACCTGAGGGTTCGCCGGACATGGGGGGGCCTTCGTCCGATCGGGGACGCTCGGGCCCGGGGCGATGTCCCGGCGGCGGACCTGAACGGCGGCAAGGGATGCTCCCGCCGCGGTGCGAGAGACGAGACGCAGGTCACCTTCGTTCATGTCACAACGTGCGGGAGCCGTCCCGTCCAAGAGGCATAACCGCCAATAACGACGGGGCAAAGGAGTACACCGTGGAAGCCCGGTTCCATGAAGTCTGCGGCCACTGGAGGCCATGGGCCTCACCGTACGAACCAGCGCCGCGCCCCTCTCGCGAGGGGAGAAGGCGATGATGGAGACGGTGTTCCGGACCGAGGGAGTGCCCGCAGCGGAACGATTCGGTTACTGGCGTGAGTGCATGACCCGGCTGCTGTGTCCCATGGACATGAACAGTGACGACCACTCCACATTCAGCGCGGAGACGAGCCTCCTCCAACTCGGTTCTCTCTCGATCTGGCCGGGAGACATGCAGCAGCCGATGCGCTGCCAGCGGACTCCCCAGCTGATCCGGCAGTCCGATCCGGAGAACTACCACCTCTCCCTCCCGATGAATGGTTCGATGGCCATCTCACAAGCCGGGCGCGAAGCCGTCCACGGCGCCAACGAGATGTACATCGTCGACACCTCACAGCCGTATGAATGCCGTGTATTCGGCGAGCCCCTTCGCGGCGTGGGGCTCGAAGTGCCCAAGACACTCGTACCCCTGCCCGCGCATGCCGTCGGCCGACTGCTGACCCGCCGGATGTCGGCACAGGAAGGGCCGGGCGCGCTGCTCGCCGGCTTCCTGGCCCGCCTGGCGGACGACAGCGGCTCGTACAAGCCCGCTGACGAACAGCGGCTGGAGACGATCCTGATCGATCTGTTCACCGCCACGCTGGCCCACCACCTCGATGCCGACGATGATCTGCCGCCCGAGACGCACCGCCGGACCCTGCCCCTGCGCATCCGGACCTTCATCCAGCACCATCTGCACGACCCGGGTCTCACACCCGGTGCGATCGCTGCCGCGCACAACATCTCGACCAGCTACCTGCACAGCCTCTTCCGGAACCAGGACCTCACCGTCTCGGCCTGGATACGCGGCCAGCGCCTGGAAAACGCCCGCCGCGACCTGGCCGACCGGGCCCAGTACACGGTCCCTGTCCACCGCATCGCCGCCCGCTGGGGCTTCACCCATCACGCAGCCTTCACCCGCGCTTTCACCACCGCGTTTGGCCTCTCGCCCCGCGACTACCGTCACCAGGTCCACGGCGGTTCGCCCTCGGATACGAGGCCAACAACGCTGCCGGCACTCGGGGCTGCGATGTAGACGCATCGTCAAGAAGTGTGGTCTCCACGCCAAAGCCGTTCTGGCGACACCACGGCAAGATCGATCCCGTCACCACCACGTGCCCCCGGGAGGCGTCCGGGGCCCAACGGGGAGAAAACATGAAGATGAGACGAGCCCTGGTCGCTTTGGCGATGACCGTGGGAGCAGTGGGAATACCACTGGCGACCGCTACCTCGGCACAGGCCACACAGAGCCAGTGCACGAGCTACCTGGCCGGCAAGGGCTACCTCGTCGGGGACGGCGTTCGGTCGGCATGCAGCCACGGCACGTTCCTCGGCGGCGCCCATCCCCTCTGTACCGCGAAGCTGATATCGCTCGGGATAACCAACGGCACCCACATCAACCAGGCCTGCAAGCGCGCCTAGACGATTTGGTCCCGGACCAGGCTTACCGACCCGCGGCGGGGCTCCCTGGCTGAGCTGGGTGTGGGTCGCGGGCTGGTCGGTCATGCGACGTGCACGGCGAGGCCCCGGGATCGACTCCCGGGGCCTCGTGCTGTCCGTGATCGAGCGCGGAGAGACCGGCGCCCCGAGCCGTACGACTACGGCCTCCTGCCCGACGCCTCGCGGGACGACGCGCAGTTGCCCGGTCTCCTCCGGAACCTCACGGCCTGGGCGCGCCCGGCGAGTTGCGGGGGGACCGCGGTGAGGATGCCACTCCTGTGGGCGGGGACGCCGCCAACCGGCGGCCCGGAGCACTCCGGGCGCGCTCGGTCATCATCGCCATGATCGCCTCGCCGAGACTGTACGGTTCGCGGCCGTCGCGGCGGACCGTAACGGCACGGCGCCACGGCTTCCGCGCCGGGACGGCTCCCGTTCTTCTTCGGGCGAGCAACTTCTGCGGCCTGCCGGGCCAACTCGACTTCCGCGTAAGCACCGGAATCGCTCTCGGCGGCTGCTCAACCGCCTTGACCTCCCTACAGTTGATCCCCCATCCCAGCTGGTTCCGGAGGATGCGCACCGCCTCCGTCTTTGATGTCCTGCTCGCAGGTTCGTCCGTCGTAGGACTGGTCATTGGGGATCAACAGCACTCCGGCAACCTGCTCAGGGTGCTCGACGGCGAACCAGTCGTCGCCCGTGAGGCCACCGTCCGGCCGGGACCACGCCTCGGACGAATACACCGTCTGGCACCCCAACGCCACGCGCTCCTTATCGACCGCGCAGGCGTCCACCGCAGGGCCGGATATCTCGTCGGCGCCGTCGAAGCGGTAGTGGAAGCGGACCTGGTCACCTTCGGAGGGCACCTGCGGATGGGGCTCCAGGCGCCAGTCAACGACCTCGGCGGTGACGCCGAGCGGCCGCCCGGACGTGTCCTCGACCTGCACCCTGACACCGGCCTCACCGCGCTCCGCCCTCGTGTCGGTGCAGGCCCAGGGGGACGAGCAGCCGGACAGGGCGAGAATCACCAGAGCCAACGGGGCACCAGTAAGTGCCCTTTCGACGAACACCGAGGGGGCCTCCAGTCGGGGTGGGGCGGAGCAGTTTGTCCCGGGCCCCGGCGGCTGCGGGTGATGGCGACGAGCGCCTGCGGCGTCGGAGCCGGAGCGCAGCGGAGCCCTGTCAACTGGGCGGGCGCTTGGACCACTTCACGATACAGCCGGCCCCATGAGCAATCGTCTCCGCGTCTCCGCCCTTCCCGTCGCGGTCACTGCCTCCGCGGCGCATACCCATGACAGGCGTCCCCCTGCGCTGACCGGCGTGTACGACTCGAACGCGGGTACTAGAGGCACTGTCAACGTGATGGCAGATCATCGCGGTGCCGAACGCCTCCTCTCGACGATGGGCGGCACGCGCCACCGCAGGCCCCATTGGGGCCAGGTGATCCGACAACAGCCCGCGTGAGTGCGACGGGCTGCTGAGATGAAGTGGGGGAGCGGATGTCGAACGGCGCGGCGGAGGGGCCGGCGGACAGAGGACGTGACGAGACCGCGGAGGAGCAGGCGGACCGTAAGTGGGGCGAACTCATCCAGGAAGTGCGGGTGGCCCAGACCGGAGTGCAGATCCTGTTCGGTTTCCTGCTGACTGTTGTGTTCACTCCGCATTACCAGCAACTGGAGCAGACCGACAAGACGATCTACATCGTGACCGTTGTCCTCGGCGCGGCGGCGACCGGGGCGCTGATCGGTCCCGTGTCCTTCCACCGGATCGTCTCAGGACGGCGCATCAAGCCGGCGGCTGTGCAATGGGCCTCGCGCCTCACGGTCACCGGCCTGTTGCTGTTGCTGGCGACGATGACCTCGGCACTGTTCCTCGTCCTCCGCGTGGCCACGCACGACCAATTCGTACCGTGGCTGGTGGCCGGTGTGATTGCCTGGTACCTGGCCAGCTGGTTCGTGCTTCCGCTGTGGGCCCGCCACCGCCACACCGCGCCGTGAGACGTGCGGTGCCCGGCTAGCGCGGCGGTCAGTCGATCACCGCCGAAGTGAGGTCAACTGAGCCTGCCCCGAACAGTCGGGCGCGTACAGCGGCGCGTGCTCCCCGCAGCGGGTCACGGCTGCGCAGGCGTCGCCGGGGCGTCGAGGTGGCGGGCGCGGTGGTGGCCCAGGCTCCGGTTCAACCGCCCTGTGGCACGCGTTACCACGGTGCGGGGCAGCAGCCGGCCGACCCAGGTGGTCGCACGTGTGCTCGGGCGGCCCGGGTAGGCGTTGATGGCCCCCTTGGCAAAGGCGTCGAGGGTTTTGGCCGCGACGCGTTCGGGCCGATCGGTGAACGCGGGATTCATCGTGGCGGTGGTGCCGTCGAAGAATCCCGTGGCGGTGGCTCCGGGATGGGCCGCCATGACCCGCACCCCGCTTCCCCGGAGCTCCTCGGCGAGCGCCTCGGTGAACGACAGCACGAACGCCTTCGTCGCCGCATAGGTCGCCTGGTACGGCATGGCCTGGAACGCCGCCGTGGACGCCACGTTGATGATGCCTCCGCTCCCCCGTGCCGCCATGCGGCCGCCGAGCGCGTGGGTCAGATGCATCAGGGCCACGATGTTCAGCTCGACCGAGTCGGCGTGCCGCTCCGGCGCGGAGTCCAGGAAGGGGCCGACGGTACCGGCGCCCGCGTTGTTGACCAGGAGGTCGACGGTCCTGCCCCGCCGGTCCAGCTCCGCGATCAGCCGGGGCACCCCGTCGGCGACGGCCAGGTCGAGCGCCTCGGTCTCGACCTCGACTCCGTGTTCTTCCCGGATCCGCTCGGCGTTCCGGCGCAGCGCGTCGCCGGAGCGGGCCACGAGTACCAAGCGGGCCCCGCGGAGGGCCAGTTCACGGGCGTACGCCTCGCCCAGCCCTTTCGAAGCCCCGGTGACCAGCGCGGTGATGCCGGAGTAGTCGCCCATGTGCGTGTGTCCTTCCCATGCGGCCGGCCGCCGTCGAGGCGTGCCGGAGCAACCCAAAGTGCTTCGAGTCTCGAAGCATAAGTAAACGTAACAGCTTCGAGTCTCGAAGCACAGTGCTAGTCTTCGGCCATGACGAACGAGGCTCTGGAATCGGTGGTGCGCGCCAACCACGAGCTGTTCATGCGCACCGCCGACCGCCTCGCCAAGCCGTTGGACGAGCTGGGACTCACACCCGCGACGGCGCAGGCGCTGTGGTTGATCGAGCCGGATGAGCCCGCGCCGTCCATGAAGGTGCTGGCGGGCCGCATGCACTGCAATGCGCCCAACCTCAGCTTTGTCGTCAATCAGCTGATCGACCACGGGCTCGTCGAGCGCGGTGCGGATCCCGCCGACCGGCGCGTCCGGGTGGCCGTGCTGACCGAACGGGGTCGGGAGATGCGCGAGCGCGTCGTGCGGCTGACACTCGATCGGACCCCGTTCGCCGACTGCGAGCCGGAGGAGATCGCCCGCCTCGCCGAGATTCTGCGGCGGGTGCTCGATCGGACGGACTGAGGTCCGCGCGCGGCAGGCCGGTGGCCCCGCCTCAACGGACGGTGCGCGTCGAGCCAGGCGACGGCCTTGTCGGCGGGAGTGCGGTCATCGCCGTACGGGTTCCGGTGGGACTCCCGCAGGGCCAGGCGGTCGTTGACGTAGCCGAACGGGGCGCCACCGTCCGCGACCCGCTGATCACGCCCACCGGGGAGAGAGCGGATCAGAAAGTTCAGGGCAGGGCAGGGCCGGGCAGCTCACACGGCCTTGTCGCCCTGGTTTTTGTGCGACGGATTCCAACGAGTTGGTGCGCCGGCACCGATGATCTCCTGAAGATCAGTCACGGCGCTGTCGATCTCCGGCAGCGTCAGCATCGCCATCCGGGCCTGACGCGCTCTGGCCAGGACACGAGGGTCGGTCAGGGTCTCGCGCAGGGCTGCACTGATGCCGTCGGGGGTACTTTCGGTGATCTCCCGGCCGAGGCCGAGCCGCTCGACGCGGCGCGCGTTGGCGAACTGGTCGCCGAACTGCGGGAGCACCGCCATCGGGGTGGCCGTGCGCAGGGACTCCCGGATGCTGTTGAAGCCGCCGTGGGTGAGGAACAGGTCGACGGAGTCCAGCAGCAGGGGCTGTGGCACCCGGTCGGTGACATGCACGTGCGGCGGCAGGCCGTCGGTGTCCGCCGGGATGCCGGAGGTGGCGACGAGGACGGTGCACTCCTCCAGTCGCGATACCGCCTCGATCATCGACCGTAGTGTCACCGTCGGATCCGGCATCGGGAGCGACGACCGCTCGTGCCCGTTGTCGGCTGCCAACTCCCTGGCCATCGGCAACGCGGTGCCCAGGGCGGCGAACACCAGGGGCCGGTCGGTGGGCAGTTGGGCGATCCACCGCGGCAGGACGGAGCCGCGGTCCACGGACAGGGTCTGCCGGTAGGCCCACGACGGGGTCAGGTGCTGGGCGAACGAGAACGCGGGCGGCACGTAGTCGATATGCCCGTGGGGGACGAGCGAGAGCGGGTCCTGCCGGCAGGCGAGCCCGAGTTCCTTCCGCAGGTCGTTGAGGCCGGGCAGCACCTCGGCGGGGTCGAGCAAGTTGCTGGTGCCCGACGGCGTGGACAGCTGCGGGATGCCGAGGCGTTCCGCGATCAGGCAGGAGCCCAAGTCCATGCCGTCGCGCAGGACAAGGTCCGGCCGGAAGTCCCTCGCCACCGGCAAGATCTCTTCCCAGAGCTTCCTGGCCATCGGGCCCGAGACGATGCGGGGCAGCAGGCTCACCAGGACGTCCTGCTGTTCACCGCTCCCCCGGCCCTGCCGCGTCGCCTGCTCGACCAGTTCGGGTGTGATGAAGGACTGCGGAGTGAGCACGGTCACGGGGACGGCCACCCGGACATCGTCCCGTGCGAAGACGGAGGCGAGGGCCGGGGTGGTGGCCACGAGCACGTCGTGTCCTGCCGCCGCGAGCGCCCGAGCCAGGGGGAGCTGCGCGCGGCCGTGCGAGGGACTGGCGAGAGTGGTGAACAGAACCCGCACGACACACCCTTTTTCCGGTACGGAGGATGGAGCTGCGGCCGCGTCCAAGGCGACGTGACCGCAGCGGAGCGGACGATCAGGACGCCGAGGTGAAGGTGGCCCGGATACGGCCGCCACCTTCGGTGTCCCGGGTGAGCGCCGTCACCTCCAGCCCGGCGGCGGAGAGGCCACGGCGCGGCTTCGCCCCCGTCCGACAGGGAGCGACACCGCGTCTCGGTGGCCGGCGGCGTCGGCGAGCAGCGGCGGAGCGGTGAGGAGCGCGAGCCCCAAGGCGCTGAACTTCGTCATGTTCCCGTGTTATCAGCCTCGTTGGGCGTGTCGGACCCGAGCGATGCCATGTCACCCGAACGGGCTCATCAGTCGTATCGCACGACGACATCTCGCCCCTGACGCCGGACGCCCTCGCGAAGGTGCCGCGGCGACCAGGTCGTCTCGTACAGGGTGCCATCGAAGGCGGGCTGGGCTCATGCCGTGGTGGCGGCGCGGTGCAGTGTGAACCAGAACGTCGGGACCGGGTTCGTGCCGGGTGTCACGTCGGCCAGGTGCCACTCGGTGAACCTGGTGGTGAGTTCGTCGGCGGTGACACCGGAGATCGGGTCGTCGAACGCCTCGGGCCCGTAGCCGAACATCAGCAGTCGTGCGCCGGGAGCGGCACGTTTCGTCAGGCCGGCCGCGTAGGCATCGCGGCGGTGCGGTGGAATCCCGCAATAACAGCTCAGGTCGAAGAACAGATCGTACGGGCCGGGCACGCCCACCTCGTCCAGTCGGGTGGCGTCCCCGCACAGCACCGTGACGTCCGCTCCGGCCGCGGCGGCCTTCCCCCTCGCCTGCCGGACAGCGCGGTCGACCAGGTCGACGGCCGCCACCCGCCAGCCGTGCCGGGCCAGGTACACCGCGTTGGTGCCGGTGCCGCAGCCGAGTTCGAGGACCTGGCCCGGCACCAGTGCGTCAGGCCCCTCCACCAGGGCCACGAGCTCGGGCGGCGTGATGCCGCTGTCCCAGGGCGGCCTGCCGTCGCGGTAGAAGTCCTCCAACTCGCGGCGTACGGCAGCCTCTTGATCGAGCTCCGCAGCCGTCCGCGTCTCACTCATCGCCACCCTCCAAGAATTTAGAGTCCAACTCTAGTGCTCAACTCTAGAGATAGACTCCTGTCATGGATGAAGTCAAGGGATCCGACGGAAACCCCAAGCGCCCCGACAAGCGGGCCGAGCGCTCGCGACGCACCCGCGAGAAGATCGTCGCGGCGGCGCGGGACCTGTTCATCGCGCAGGGGTACGGCGCGACAAGCCTTCAGGAGGTTGCGGATCGCGCGGGAGTGGCCGTCCAGACCGTGTACTTCGTCTTCCGCAACAAGCGCGCGCTGTTCAAGGACGTCGTCGACACCTCCATCGCGGGCGACGTCGAACCGGTCGCCACGATGGACCGCGACTGGTTCCGTGCCGCGTGCGCCGAGCCCACCGGGGCCGGGCAACTGCGCGCCCACGTACGGGGCGTACGCGACATCCTCGGCCGCGTCGCCCCGATCATGCCGCTGATCGCGGCCGCGGCTGCCACGGACCCGGAGATCGCCGCGCAGTGGCCCGCCGGCCCCGACCCGCGCTACACCGTCCAGCACGCCGCGGCGCAGGCACTGACCTCCAAGCCCGACGCCCGCCGCGACGTCGATACCGCCCGCGCCGCCGACCTGCTGTACGGGCTGCTCAGCCCGGAGCTCTACCTGATCTTTGTCCGCGACCGGGGTTGGTCCCCCGAGGCCTGGGAGGAATGGGCCTGTGCGGCCCTCACCGCCCACCTCTGCACGGATCACGAGTAGGCCGCCGACCCGGAACCAGGATCCCGCAGCGCCGGCGAGGTCCCCGCGGGCCGAACCGCCTCCGCCGTCTCCGCCGTCTCTCCGGGCGCACAGGCCCCTGTCTGACGGAAAGCAGAGGCGGACGATGAGCGTGGCGGCGGAGGGGAAGAGGCGCCCCAGGGTGGCGGTCACCAACGCGCTGTTTCTTTTGCGGCCGGTGCGGTCCTGCTGATGTTCCTGCCCGCCGCGAACCGTTACTTCTCCTCGACGCCTCGCACCAGGTGACGACGGCCACCCGTCAGCTCTCGTCTCGACCTCCGCCGCCCGGTGGTTGGGCAAGCCCCGCCCGCCCCAGCCCTGGCCGCTGCCGCCGCCTCCCTCGGCTGTCCCGCCGGGCAGCCGCACCCGCCGGTGCCTATCCCCGGCAGAGGGAGGCAGCGTCGTTCCGGTCGGCCCATACTCGGATCCATGAACGGAAGATCGCAGCTCGGGGAGTTCCTCCGGACACGACGCTCCCAGTTGCGCCCCGCTGACGTCGGGACGCCCACCTACGGGGAGCGCCGCCGTGTACCGGGGCTTCGACGTGAGGAGTTGGCGCTGCTGGCGGGGGTGAGCCCCTCCTACTACGCCCGGCTGGAACAGGGGCACTCGCTGAACGCCTCACCTGAGGTACTGGACGCGATCGCCCAGGCTCTGCGCCTGAACGAGTCCGAACGTCTGCATCTGCACGACCTGTCCCGGTCGGCCAAGTCCCGCGGCCGGGGCCGACGTCCGGCGCCGGAGCGGATCACGGAGGCGACCTCCCAGCTCCTGGACGCGCTCGTGGACGTGCCCGCGATCGTGATCGGCCGGCGCGGCGACGTGCTGGCGTGGAACCGGCTCGGCCACGCGCTGTTCGCCGGACATCTGGACCCCGGCGCTCCGGACCTGACGGCCCGGCGGCCCAACATGGCCAGGCTGGTGTTCCTCGACGCTCACACCCGCGGCCTGTACGTGCACTGGCCGGCCAAGGCCAGGGCGGTTGTGGGGAATCTGCGCCTGGTGGCGGGCCAGTACCCGGAGGACTCCGCACTGCACGCTCTGGTGGGTGAACTGAGCGCGAAGAGCGAGGACTTCGCGGCGATGTGGGCCGACCACCGTGTCAAAGCCTGCGATGTCGCCGACTACGAGATGCGCCACCCGCTGGTCGGGTCACTGACCGTCACCCAGCAGACCTTGAGCCACGGACCGGGGCCCAGCATCGTGGTCGCCACCACCGAGGCCGGCTCACCCTCACGTACCGCCCTGGCCCTGCTCGCCCAGGCCACGGCTCCGGCCATTCCGTCCCGGCCGAAGACCCGCGTCAGCAGCAGCTGACCCCGCCCGCACCGGAGCGGACCCGAACCAACGCACCACCGGCCGCTGCCGAGCCCCGCCCTGTCCGGGGCCGGAGCCGCCCCACACCCTCGCGCGTCGGCGTACCGCTGCCGCATGCCCGAAATCCCCCGCACTCCTCAATCCCCGACCAGAAAACAGTGAAGGCATCATGCTGAACAAGCTCTCCAGGACCGCCCTGTCAGCCACCGCCCTGACCGCAGCCGCAGTCGCGGTCGCCGTCGCCGCGACCGGTCCGGCTTCCGCGTCGGCCGCCACCACACGTGCTACAGCCCCGGTGGACAACGCACGGATCGCCGCCCACTTCGACCTGGGCAAGGGGCGGATGCCGGAGAACATCGCCCTGTCCCCGGACGGTACCGCCTACGTCACCTTCGCCGCCGCTCGCCAGATCGCCCAGGTCACCCCCGCGGGCAGCACCCGGATCCTGGCCACACTGCCCGAGCCGGCCGACGGCGGCATCCACACCCCGGTCCTCGGCTTCGCCCTGACCACCGGCATCGCCCGAACCCACGACGGCACCCTGTACTTCCTGTACGCCACAGGCACCGACAGCCTCACGGGTCTGTGGCGCCTGCGCCCCGGCGGCGAACCGCGGCGCATCGCCGCCCTGCCCGCCGACGGTCTTCCCAACGGCCTTGCTCTGGACCCGCGTACGCGCACCTTCTACATCACGGACTCGGTCCGCGGCACCATCTGGAGCGTCCCCGCCACCGGCGGCACCCCCACCGTCTGGTCCGCCGCCCCCGAGCTGGCCTCCGCCGGCTTCCTCGGCGCCAACGGCCTGAAGATCCGCGACGGGGCGGTGTGGGCCACCAACCTCGACAAGGGCACCCTCCTGCGCATCCCCGTCCTCCGTGGCGGGCAGGCCGGACGGGTGCAGATCCGGGCCACCGGCCTGACCGGCATCGACGACTTCGCCTTCACCGGCCACGGCGACCGCATCCTGGCCACACTGAACGGCCCCAGCGAGGTCGCGCTCGTACAGCCCAACGGCCGCCACACCACCGTCCTGAGCACGACCGACGGTCTCCAGAACCCCACATCCATCGCGCTGCACGGAAACACCGTCTATGTCCTGAGCGCCGCCTACACCACCGCCAAAGACCCCAACCTCATCCTCGCGGACCTCAACGACTGAGGCCCACCACCTTCGGTCCGTGCCGACGGGCCGGTGCGTCGCACCGGCCCGTCGGGGGTTTCGGGTGTCAGTGGTGCCTTGCGCGCCGCTTACGGGTGACGAGGACGGCTGTCGCACCCGCACCGAGCAGCAGGGCCACGAGGGCGAGGGCCTCTCCCAGACCGGACGTACCGGTGTTCGCGAGGGAACCCGGGGGCCGGCCGGCCGGTGCCGGGGTGTTGGGCGCCGGGCCTGTCGGCGGCGCCGGTGTCGGTGTAGGTGTCGGGGACGTGGATGCGGTCGGCGTGGGTGTCGGCGATGCCTCCTGCGGGATGTACACGCCGGCGTCAATCGTGTGATCGACCCCTCCTGGCGTGGTCGGTGCGGTGACCGGGGCGTACCCGTCGCACAGCCGGCCGGTGGTCGGCGGGGTCACATTGGAATCATGGACCCGGTCGTCGCCGACCCTCGGCAAGGTGAACCGCAGGTCGGTGGCGGCCGGACGGCCCGGCACCTCGCTGGTGTCCGCGGTGCACACGTCGAACTGCACGGTGTACTTGGCGCCCGGTGTCAGCTCGTAGTCCGCGCCGACACCGCCGAAGTAGTACTCGCCGGCAGCATCGGTCGTGGTCGTGGCGACCTTCTTGCCCTCCGCGTCCAGCAGGTTGATCGTCGCGTCCGGCAGCAGCACCTGCCCGGGGTCCTGGACGCCGTTGTGGTCGCCGTCGTACCACACCACGTTGCCGATCTGGATCGGTGCGTTCGCCGCGGCGTACGCGATGTCGCCGAGGCCACCGGCCTTGCCGAACCCGTTCTGGTTCGGGCCGATGAACTGGTAGGCGTTGGCGGCCGGGTCGTTGCCGGGGCCGAGGCCGGTGGCGACGTCGTAGTAGCCGGTTCCGTTGGTGATGACATTGCCGGTCGGGTCCATCTGCGTGCTGACGACCCACTGCTGCTGCGGGATGTAGGCGACCGATCCCAGCGCGGACTCCTGGTGCGGGCCGGGCTGGGTCGCGGAGCCGCCGTTCGGGAAGAAGTCACCCGGGAAGTACTCGACGACGCCGCCGGGCTGGACCCCGTCAACGGTCGGGTCCGTGGCGTGGTCGGGGCAGCTTCCGGTGCCCTCCCACTCGTACCCGCCGGTGGGCGTGGCGCAGGCCATACTGATGTCGCCGCCGGACATGCCGTTCTGCGGAGTGTTGTTGCCCGGCCTCGGGTCCAGCCCGCCCCAGCTCACAACGTCCATGAACCGGTCGCGGAAGCCGAGGATCAGCGATCCGTCGCGGGCGAAGGCCGTAGTGGCCAGCTCCGGCTGCGGATCGATCATCGGGCCGTTCACGCTGAAGGTGTCCCAGTCCTCCAGGTCGGTGTTCCACGGGTTCCAGTGGTTGACCTGGTCTCGGCCGGAGTTGCTGGTGAGCACGCTCCCGCGCTCGGCGGTCAGCGGCTGGGACAGCACCGTGGTGAACCGCTCGCCGTCATAGGTGGCGACCACGGCCTTCAGGTCCGAGCGTTCCTGTGTACTCTCCGCGCTGCACACGCCCCCGACATACAGGGTGTTGTTGTGGGTGGCCAGGCTGAACGGACGCCAGTCGTCGGCCGACGCGCAGCCCGGGTCGGGGATCGGCACGGTCGCCTCGGGCGCCGAGGCCGTGGGCCCGGTCGCGTCGAAGCTGACCAGGCTGCGGGTGAGCAGGTTCACCGCGTACAGGGTCGAGCCGTCCTCGGAGAGGGTCAGGCCGCCGATGCTCTCCTTGCCCGGTGCGTCGGTGAACCCGGCGTCCTTGATCAGGTTGGCGGTGTCGTGCGGTGTCTCCGTGGCGCCCGGTACCTTCGCGAACAGTTTCGGGGCGCCCCCGCCGTCGGCCGGCACGGTGTAGATCGCGTCACCGCCCTCCGGCCCGTACTCGGTGTACCGCCGGGCGAAAGCCGACTGGAACAGCTGGTCGCGGTACTTGTCGTAGGCCAGCCCGAAGGTCGTGCCCACCTGGTCCTGCGTGTTGAGCACCTCCGGGCATGCCTCCTGGTCGGGACAGTTGCCCCGGGCGTCCGTCCCGAACGCGACCAGTGCCCGGGTGTCGGTCCCGCCGGCGCCGCTCTGGATCGGCACGAAATAGCGGGAATCGGGCAGTGTGTAGTCGGCCGGGTCCCAGACCCCCGTGATCACCGAGTCGTCCTTGCCGTCCGAGACGTCCACGAACGTGGTGAAGCTGTCGAAGTGGTTCGGCGCGGTCGAGGCGGGCGCCGCCCGCAGATAGTCGCTGTAGGGTTCCGGGACGGTGACATCGACCCGGTACCTGCCGCCGGTCAGCTCGTTCGACGGCGGCACGATGACCTTTCCGGTGGCATCCGTGACACCGGTGACGTGATGGCCGGCGGAGTCGGCGACATCGACCTTCATTCCCCGCTGCGGCACGTCCATCGTCGAGTTGATCACGCCGGTGCCGAAGAAGTCCCGCAGTACCTGGACGGTCAGGGTGCCGTCAGAGGCCGAAGCGTCGGCCTGCCCGGCGCCGGTCAAGACCGCGCCTGCGCCGCCCCCCACAAGTAAGAGGCCGGACAGCCCTAACCGCACCACTCCACGTAATGGCATGGCATTCCTTTACCTCGTCCCACACTTTTGCCCACGCGGCAAATGCAGGGGCGAGCCTACAAGTTGACTCAACGTCATGTCTGGTAAACGCAGAGTTTGAGGGTGCCTCGGCGGAGACCTGTTACAGTCGCGCCGCGTGCGGAGCATCAGAACGCGGAGCAGCAATATCAAGCAGGGTCTCCTGGGGCGCGCGGCAGCGCGGTGCCGCCGGTGGCCGAGGGCGCGCTGGGTGGCAGCCGTCGTCATCGGCATCACGGCTGCCGCGATCACGGCCTTCGCCCTCCTCGGCAACAGCGGTGGCCCCACCGCCCCGAGAGCGTTGACCTCGGACGAGGTGAACCGGCTGGCGATCACGCGGTTCCTCAACTACCAGGCGGGAGGCCGGGCGGTGACGATCACCGTGCCCAACGCCACGGGCGGGCTGGTGATCACCGGATCCATCGATTTCCGCACCCACACCGGTTACGGGGTGGTGCGCGGGACCGGGCGCGACACGTCCAGCGACGGACTGATCCAGTGGACAGCCACCACCGTCCTGGTCCACCCCATGACGGATCCCCCGGCAGTCGCGCCGGCGTCGCCGCCCGCGTCCGGTTGGCACAGACGTCAGCTGCGGACATCCGGCATGTCGCTGGACAGCTCGCTGGGAATCGCGCTCCGCCTCGGCAACGACCGGCCGGACAACGCCGCACTGCTGCCGCAGAACGGCGCCGCATGGGTCGGGCGGGACAACGTGCACGGCCGGCAGACGGACATCATGAACGGGCCGGACGCCGGTACCAAGGCCAGTACGTCGGGGACCGTGCGCTACTGGATCGATTCGGACGGCACCATGCACCGGGTTCAGGTCAGTGTCGCCTCAGAACCGGAGCCGGTGGTCTTCGACTTCGACACCCAAACGTACGTACCCGTCCAGCCGGTACCCGGAATCACACCGGCGCCATAGCCGCCGCTCACAGGGTCCGCATGTCGCCGCTCACGAGGTCCGCACCCGCGCACCGGCGGCGAGCAGCGACGCCGACGGCAGCGCGATGTCCGCGATGTCCGGAAGCGCGGGAACGTCCGGCACGACGGTGGCGCCCGCGGTGGTGGCACGGGGGAACTCCGGCTGCGGGCCCGGCGCGGCCACGTCGGTGAACGGGATGCCCGCGGGCGGCGTCGGACTCGCCCAACTGCCGGACGGCGTGGGTGACGTGGCGGGAACCGGGCATGACGCGGTGTCCGCGAGCCCTGCGGGTACGGTCCGCCGAAGCGCGTTCCCCCGCAGGCAGTTGCCCTGTCCGCGGGTGGCGGTGGGGAACGTCCAGCCGACGTCCACGCCGTTGGCGGTGAAGGTGTTGTCCGTGACCCGGTTGCGGTCCGCCGTCAGGTCGGCGGTCGCGGTGATCATGAGCCCGGCGTTGGTGTTGCCGGTGATCCGGTTGCGGATGAACTGGTTGTCGCTGCCGCCGTCGACGCCGACCCCGATGCCCCAGCCGCCGTCGGCCTGTTCGGGGGTCCTCGGCTGCTGGTTGTCCGCGATCAGGTTGCCGGCGACGACGGCGTCGCGCTGCGGGAGCAGTTTCTCCTGATGGTCGGAGCTGGTGGTCAGTCCGACGCGGTTGCCGACCAGCCGGTTTCCGGCCACATACATGTCGCCGCTGGCGTTGGTGCCCTCGTAACCGACCGCGTTGAGTTCGGAGATGTTGTCCCGCACCACGATCCGACACGGCTTGCACTGGCCGACATAGATCCCCGAGTCCGCCCCGCCCGATGCGTAGGAGTGTTCGATGACACCGTTCTGTGCGGAGAACGCGTAGATGCCGTACAGACCGTTACGGGTCGCGGTCACATACGAGACCAGGAACGACTTCAGGAGGGTGACGGGTTCATCGCCGGTGTCGTAGCCGCCGCTCCCCGGCAGCCCGGTGACCGCCGCCGCCGAACCGGTGACCAGCACCCCGTTCTGCGTGTTCTTCTGTACGGTCAGGTTCTCCACGGCCACCCCGGGCGCGGTGACGACCACCCCGTTCGGCCGCTGTAACTGCCCGTCGATGACCACCTTGTCCCGGGACTCGCCGCGCAGCGTGATGCGAGCCGTGTCGATCCTCACCGACTCGCGGTACACACCAGGAGCCACCAGCACCAGGTCGCCGGGCTTGGCCAGGGACACCGCGTCCGAGATCGTCGGGGCGTCGCCGGGCACACGGATCGTCACCTGGGCGCCCTCCGGCCGCCGGCCCTTGCCCGATCCGTCGTCGCCACCACCGCCACCGCCACCACTGCAACCGGCCACCAGCGTCAGTACGCCCAGTACCGCCGCCATCACGCGAAGAGCTGATCGAGACATGATCCCAGTCTGGCACGGCGGCGAATTCCCCGCCGCAATAGGAAAGTTGAACGGCGGACGCGCGGCGGGTGTGGCACTCTGCACATCATGAACCGCGCCGATCGCCACCCGTCACGTCGCGCGTTCCTCGATGCCACCGGCGCGATGGTGGCCACCGGTCTCATCGCCGGGTGCTCATCGGACTCCGCCCGGCCGGGCCCGCCCGCCGCTTCCGCGGCGGCCACGCCGGTTCCGGCGACGGGTCGGCATCAGGCCGGCGTCACGCTTCCCCGGTCGGCCCAGCGCAACCTGCTGGCCGTGGTGGCCGACCTCGGCACCGCGGTGGCGCCCGGCCCGCTACTGGCCGAACTCGGCGAGACCATCAGCACCCTCACCGCCGGGTCCGACCCGCGGCTGCTGGGCCTGTCCCCGGGTGACCTGACCGTGACCGTCGGCGTGGGTCCGCGGCTGGTGCGGTCGGCCGGTGCCACACTGCCCGGCGCGGCCGACCTCCCGCGCTTCTCCCGCGAGCGGATCGCCTCGCGGGCACGCGGCGGTGATCTGCTGATACAGATCTGCGCCGACGACGCACTGCTCGTACCGGTCGTCGCCGCCGCGCTCCTGGACCGGGCCGGCGACCGCATCCGCGAACGCTGGCGGCAGACCGGACGCCGCGGCACGAACGTGTCCGTCGCCGAGGGCCGCACCGCACCGCGCAACCTGCTCGGTTTCATCGACGGCATCGTGGGCCCGCACACGACCGCCGAACAAGAACGTGACCTGTGGCTGGCCGGGCCCCCCGCGGTCGCCGGCGGCACCCTGGCTGTCCTGCGGCGCATGGAGCTCGACCTGACACGGTTCGCCGCCCTGTCCGTCGCGGAACAGGAGGCGGTCTTCGGGCGGCGCCGGGCCAGCGGCGTACCCCTCTCCGGCGGCACCGTCGCCTCGGGCCCGGAACTCGGCGCCAAGACGCCCGACGGCCGCTATCTCGTCCCCGTGGACGCCCACGTCCGCAGGGCGAATCCGACCGTGGTCGGCGTCGGCCATATGCTCCGCCGCTCCTACAGCACCGACGAACCCGCCCCCGGCCTGCTCTTCATCAGCTTCCAGAACGATCTGCGGACCTTCACGGCCACGCTCAGCCGCATGGACACCTCCGACGCACTGATGCCCTTCACCACCACGACCGCCAGCGCGACCTTCCTGATCCTCCCCGGCTTCGACCACCAACACCCGCTCGGTTCCCCCCTGTTCGGCTGACTCCCCCGTGCCATCCACGTACGTGTCGCCGGTCCCGGGCGTGGCCCGACTGTCGTTCAGTGACCGATACGGTCCAGCTCGGCCACGTCCTCAGCGGATCGCCGTAGCCGAACGGGTGATGGTCGAGTCGCCCAGCGTCCAGGTGCCGCCGGGAAGTGAAGTGGAGGGTGCGTTCATCGTGGGTGGCTTTCGCCTTTCACCGGGGGGTGGCGTCTGCGGCCTCCCCCGCCAGCCGTCCCTGTCAGCGTGTCATACGAGCTGACCGGCCTCGGGCTCTCTCTCCACGAGATGACGCGCGGCCTCGGATATGGGGCACAGACCCACATGGACGAGGTCCTCGCGCACCGCGACGGCTACGACGCCAGCGCCTCCTGACCGGACACCGCCTATCGCCCCCGGGCTCCGACACGACGCCCGGGACGACGATGAGACGTCGCGCTCTCGGCGAAGTCGTGACGATCGTTCGGCAGGCCGCACCGCGCAGACGGCCCACGCAGACGGCCCATGCGCGCGTCCCGGTCACGTATGCCCGTCCCGGTCACGTATGCCCGTCCCGCCTGCCGCGCCGACGCGCACCGATGCTGCCGGTCCCCATCCCCCGGATGGGCAGATCGTTCGCTGCCGGGCCGTCCGAGCTTGCCGGGGGCGTGCCGGGGGCGGCTGACGCTCTTCCGTAGCGTTGGGCGAGAGGGGCGGAGGTGATGCCGTGTGCGACGACGCTGAGCAGCACGGTGCACGCGACCACCGGGACGATCGACTGCCAGGCCGGCGGGGCGAGTTCTTCGACCGCCAGCAGACCGAAGATGACGGACGCCAGACCGCGAGGGCCGAACCAGCCGACGAACAGGAGGGTCTTCCTGTCCAGACCGCTTCCGATGAGGGAGAGGGCCACCGGCAGCATGCGTACCACCGTCAGGCTCAGTACCGCGTAGAGCGCTGCCTGCCAGGTGAGGTGATCGAAGGCGGCCGGAACCAGTACGGCGCCGAAGAGAAGCCACACCAGCACCGAGAACAGCGAGGCGGATTGCTCGACGAACAGCAGCACACGCTGCCGGGCGCCGTGTGTCGATCCGAAGGCCAGTCCGGCGACGAAGGCGGCGACGAAGCCGTTGCCGCCGATCGCGATGGCCGAGGTGTAGCTGAGGAGGGCCAGTGCCAGGACACCCGTCCCGGCGACATCCTCGGTGGCCCAGCCCTTGCGCAGGGCGAAGCGCAGCCCGTATCCGGCGATCAGTCCGAACGCCGTGCCGTAGCCCAGGCCGATGGCGAGTTCCACGAGGGCGCTGCCAGGGCTGTGCGTGTCCGACGTGCTCCCGGCCGCGGCCACTCCGGCCAGGGCGAGTACGACGAACGGGGTGGCGATGCCGTCGTTCAGACCGCTCTCGACGTTGATGAGCCGGCGAATCCTCGCGGGCACGACCGGATCGACCATCATCGTGGCGCCGAGCGCGGCGTCTGTCGGAGCGAGTGCGGCGGCGACGTACAGTGCCGCCCACCCCGACACCCCGGGGAGCAGCCCCACGGCCAGCAGGGTGCCGAGCCCGATGCACAGCGGCAGCCCGAGCAACAGAAGCCGTACATACAGGCCGAGTTCCGGGCGCAGAGCCCGGAAGGACAGCCGTGCGGCATCGGTGAAGAGCACCCAGGCCAGTGTCACCTCGGCGAGTGTGCGTACGGTCTCCGGCGACGGAGCCAGATCCAGTACGCCGAGTCCCTCGCTCAGTAACAGGCCCAGCAGTACGAAAGCCACGGGGGCGGTGAGTTCGACGCGTGCCAGCCGCTGCGAGAACAGGCTCCAGAGGAAGAGAAGAAGGAGGATCAGCGAGAAGATTCCATCCACCGTGAACTCCGTAACCATGGCCGCGTCGCCGGCTCGGTCCTGCCGACCGGACAGGGCTTGGAGCCCGATTCTCGGTGATCGGGGCGCCCAGGGGGTCCAGCCGGAGGGCGGGATCCCGGCTTTCACCCGAGTGGTGGCAGGCGCGGCGCGGCTCCCGGCGCCTCGGCGGTGGTGTTGGCGAAGGTGTCCGGCGACGTCCCCGCCTTCGTCTACTGGGCACCGGACTGGACCGACCGGGCGCTCGCCTTCGACGCGTCCGTCGTCCTCACCCGCGAGTCGGGATCCTTCACTCAGACCGTGACCGGCACCGAGCGGATCGCGCGTGTCCCGGCCGGGCGGCGCACGTCCCTCCTGGTGCGCGGGGCCGGCACACGGGCCCCCGCGCGCGGATCGTCGTCCTGAGCGAGGCCGAGTCGCTCGACGCGGTGGTCGCCCCGCTCAACGGACGCGACCGGCTGATCATCGCGAGGAAGGCCCAGCTTTCCGGCCTGGCACCGACCGCGCGGTTCACCGCCCGTGCGGGAAGCGTCATCACCGCCGACATCCTGCCGGCGGGCGGTCTCGCACCGAGGGCCGGATGGGAAAGGGCTCAGGGCAGTGCCCCCTTCGCGCGCTACAGCTTCCGGCTCGGCGCCACCCCCACCGCCCCGAAGGTCACGGCCGCGGGCACCGGCCGGTGGCGTATCACCAGCGACCCCGCGGACCTGGCCGACCTGACCGAAGCTCAGCTGATCCTGGACTACCGGGGTGGCGAGGCGACCTTGACCGGAGCGGGAACGAGGATCACGAACGACCTCTATCACGGTGAGACCTGGACCATCGGCCTGAAGAACCTCACCGACACCGATCGCGCTGACCTCTTGGGGCCCTCCCCGGGATTCCCGGTGCCGTGAGCATCGGTTGACGATCTTCACGCGAACCCCACACTTTGTCATGCACGCCACAATCCCACTGTCGACAGGTCGACTTCGTTCGATCGATCACACTCCGGCCGCTCACCCCCGAAGAGGCCGGAGACGGTTCCGGGTCGCCCCGCACGGAGGACCGGCTCGGGCCGAGCCGTGATCCCGCCCTCAACGGTGGCGCGTGAACGCCGGGGTGGTGGAGCCGTCGCGCAACAGACAGGCGCTGGACGCTTGGTGGTCATGCGGCCGTGGCTCACGGACGGGCGGTCCGGCATGCCGGCGAGCCGCGGATGTCCGCCTTCGCTCGCCCCGATCCCGGCGAACGTGCCCGTGACGGGACATCAGGCCCGGAAGGGACGGACCTTCAAGGCCGGGATGCCCCGCGTTTCCTGTGTGTTTCGTCCTGTCGGGCGGTTGTGCGGAGAACTTGAAAAGATCGCTGATAATTTTGTATGACCGCAAGGGCCGTAAAGCGGCTGGGGGGATGGCAGCCGCGTCAGCGGCAGCTGTGTCGACCCGTACGGGCCGCACGTAGTGGGGAGTGAGACCCAGCCATGACAGAGGCAGGGCAGGGGCCGGGGGGTCCGGAGGAGAGCCGCGGGGCATCGGGCCGACGGATGGCTTCGCGGGGGGCCGGGTTCGGTGATGAGCACAGTGGTGTCCGGGCACGTATCCCCGCCGACCCCGAACGCACCATGCAGCTCAAGGTGCCCCCGCCGTCCGCGCGCGCCGAGTCGGCTCCGCTCGCCGACGGGACCACGCCGTCGCGGATGGAGCGGCCGGAGCCGTCCAGCGGGCGAGCCGACCGGCGCAAGGCCGCGCGGCCCCCGTCCGCCCGTATGCGCTTGGGCACGCTCCTGGCCCCCCTCGCCGGGCCGCCGATGTCGTACGCCCATCGGCTCAGGCCGCACTATCCGCGCCCCGGCCGGGCCGGTTGGCGCCGCTGGGTGCCCTCCTTGCGGCAGTGGCTGGGCGGAACGCTGACAGCCGTCGGGCTGACCGGTCTGTTCCTGGGCATCGCCTACGCCTCGACGGACATACCGCAGAACCTCAACACGTACGCCACCCAGCAGGACAACGTGTACTTCTGGTCCGACGGCACCCCCATGGCCCGCACCGGCTGGGTACAGCGGCAGGCGATGCCGCTGAAGGACATACCCCAGGAAGTCCGCTCAGCCGTGCTCGCGGCCGAGAACGAGTCCTTCTACAGCGACCCCGGCATCTCGTCCAAGGGCCTCACCCGCGCGCTGTGGCGCACGCTCGGGCGGGGTGACACCCAGGGCGGCTCGACCATCACCCAGCAGTACGTCAAAAACGTCTACCTGAACCAGGACCAGAGCATCAGCCGCAAGTTCACCGAGGCGATGATGGCGCTGAAGCTCGACAACCAGATGAGCAAGGACGAGATCCTGGAGGGATACCTCAACACCAGCTGGTTCGGCCGGGGCACCTATGGCATCCAGCGCGCCGCGCAGGCGTACTACGGCAAGGATGTCAGCCAACTCGACGCGAGCCAGGCCGCTTTCCTCGCCTCTCTGCTCAAGGGTGCCGGCCTGTACGACCCCACGCTGAGCGCCGCCAACCACGACCGGGCCGTGGAGCGCTGGAACTGGATCCTGGACCGGATGGTCAAGATCGGCAAGCTGTCGGCATCCGAGCGGGCCGGCTATCGCGCCTTCCCCGAGCCGCTCAAGCAGAACCCGCTGTACGACACCGGCCAGCAGAGCGACTACCTGGTGGAACTCGCCTCCCAGCACGCCACGAAGGCCGCCGGCATGTCGGCCAAACAGTTCGACCTGGGCGGCTACCAGATCTACACGACCTTCGACCGGAAGCGGGAGGCGGCGCTCGACGACGAGGTGACCAAGGCCCGGAAGAAGGCCCAGGAGACCCACCCGGACGCGGCCGTCACCGCCCACTACGGTGCCGCCTCGGTGGCCACCGACGGCCGTATCCTCGCCGTCTACGGCGGTCCGGACCACCGCAAGCAGGGCTACAACGAGTCCAACGCCACGACGGTGCCCGCCGGTTCGGCCTTTCTGCCCTTCGTCTACGCGGCGGGTCTGGAGCATGGCGCCGTCAAGCAGCGCGACGCGCCCCGGGAGCCCGTCACCCCGCAGTCCCTCTACGACGGCGACGACGGCGTGCCCGTCAGCACGCCGGAGGGACCCTACTGGGACCGCGCCGGCAAGAAGGTCGCCGCCCGCAACGACGGCCGCAAGTCATGGGGCCGGATCACGCTGCGCGAGGCCCTCGCCGAGTCGGTGAACACCCCCTTCATGCAGTTGGGCATGGACACGGGCCTGGACAAGGTGAAGCAGACGGCACTGGCGGCCGGACTGCTGTCGTCGAGCATGGGGCCGCAGGTACCCGCCCTGTCCTTGGGCAGCTCCACGCCGAGTGCGATCCGTATGGCCAGCGGCTACGCCACCTTCGCCGCCGCGGGGCAGCACACCGATCCGTACTCCGTGCGCCGCATCACCCGGAACGGCACAGCCGTGCGGCTGGACCTGCCGCACGCGCGCCGCGCGATGGACGCCCGGGTGGCCGAGGAGGTGACCCAGGCACTCACGGACTCCATCCGCTCCGCCCACCCGGACGCCGCTCCCGCCGGCGCCGCGGTGTCCGGCAAGGCAGGCACCACCGCGAACGACACCGCCGCCTGGTACGTCGGCACGGCCCGCGCCGTGACGACCGCCGTGGTCGTCTACCGCATGGATCTGGCCAAGAGCCTCGAACCGCTGCCGCTGAAGGGGGTCGCGGGAACCGCCGACGACAGCGTCCCGTACGACATCTGGGCCGGCGCCATGAGCCCATTGAGCTGACCGGTGGGCCGGCGGACCGTCGGCACCCGTACCCGCACCCGCACCCCCCTCGGAGATTTGGGCCCCGTATGAAGTCGACTCCCGGCCGCCGCCGCAAGGCGCGCGCACCCCGGCGCACCACCCGTACCCGGTTCGTGACCCTCGCGGCATCCTTGGTCGTCGTGTGCGCGGCCGTCGCGGGCTTCCTGGCGTTGAACCCCTCCGACGACGGTGCTCCGGCCGCCTCCGGCGGCGACGACGGATGGGCCGGCTGGGGCTCGGCGCAGTCCAGCAAGGAGCCGGAATGGGACGGCAAGACCAAAGTGCTCGGCGACGGGTCGACCTCCTACACCGGTCCGCAGAAAGGCCAGTTGGAGGCGGTGCCGCTCAAACCGGGTGAGAAACCACCTCAGTTCGTCGTCTTCTCCTGGGACGGCGCGCTGGAGGGCGACGACCGGCTCTTCTCCCACTACCGGGAGCTGGCCAAGAAGTACGACGCCCACATGACCTT
Source organism: Streptomyces sp. NPDC088147 (assembly GCF_044741565.1). NCBI lineage: Bacteria > Bacillati > Actinomycetota > Actinomycetes > Kitasatosporales > Streptomycetaceae > Streptomyces > Streptomyces sp. NPDC088147. Next base: position 508,316 of record NZ_JBIUSY010000008.1, read on the forward strand.
CTTCCTCACCGGCATCTACCTGCTGCCCAAGGACAAGAAGGACCTCTATCGCCCGCCCCAGCACCCGGTGGGCTCCGCCGCGATCAGCTACCCCACCGACGAGCACATCCGGACCACCCTGACACAGCTCGCCGGGGCCTACCGGGACGGCCACGAGATCGGCTCCCACTTCAACGGCCACTTCTGCGGCGACAAGGGGGGCGGTGACTGGAGCGTGGCGGAGTGGAAGAGCGAGATCGACCAGTTCTACGACTTCGTGGAGAAGTGGAAGACCAACGCCGGTTACCAGGACATGCCCCCGCTGCCCTTCGACCCCCGCAAGGAGGTGACCGGCGGTCGCGCGCCCTGTCTGGAGGGCCAGGCGAACCTGCTGAAGGCCATGAAGAGCTACGGCTGGCGCTACGACGCCAGCTCCCCGGGCGAGTTCCAGATATGGCCGACCAAGAAGGACGGCATCTGGGGCCTTCCGCTCCAGATGCTGCCGTACCCGGGCGGGGAGTACCAGGGCCTGTCGATGGACTTCAACTTCCTCTACAACCAGTCCGAGGGCGAGACCGAGGGAGACCCGGCCAAGTACCCCGGCTGGGAGCAGCAGACCGTCGATTCCTACATGGCGGGGTTCAACCGTGTCTACTACGGCAGCCGGGCCCCGCTGTTCATCGGCAATCACTTCGAGGACTGGAACGGCGGCATCTACATGAGGGCCGTCGACCAGGTGATCAAGAACGTCTGCACCAAGAAGGGCGTCAAGTGTGTGTCCTTCAAGGAACTCGCCGACTGGCTCGACGTGCAGAAGCCCGAGACGCTGGAGCGGATGCGCGGACTGGATCCGGCACAGTCGCCCGACTGGTCCACGGTGGTCAAGTGACCCTGGAAACAGTCTGGTTCCACTTGTGTCCTTCGCTTCACACCCCGCACACATCCCATGTGAAGATGCGATCGCGCAGTAGGCGCGACGAAGAGGAGGAACGTCGTTGAAAACGAGAAGAGTGAGCCGTAGGCGGAGCCGCGCCGCCATAGTCGCGGTGGTGGCCTCGATGGCCGCCGGCGTCGCGCTCGGGCCCGGCTGGAGCGCGAGCGCGGCGGTCGTCGACGACCCGTCGGTGGACTCGGCGACCAGGGCCACGTTCCAGCGGCTGGCCGACGCGGTCTTCGCCGACCGCACACAAGCCCTGGTGGACGCCCCGAGCGGGCTCCGGCAGCGCACGTCCGGCTTCACCGGAACGGTGCGGCTGTCCGAGACGCAGTCGCGTGAGGAGGACGCGGCACTCGAAGAACTGCGTGCCCGCAAGTCCCGCCTGGCCGGGCTCGGCGAGACGTACAGCGGAGCCGACACCAGTGTCACGCTGGACGCCACGCGGGTGGAGGGCCGGCGCGCCACAGTCGCCGTCACCGAGAAGACGACCCTGACGTACGGGAAGGCCAGGGGCGCCGAGCCGAGGACCACCGGATTCCGGGCCCACCACGAACTGACCTTCCAGGCCGACCGCGAGGGCGGCTGGCAGCTGACCGCCGTCCGCGACACGGACGACGGCTACCTCGCGGTCAACCAGGTGGCCGAGCCGTCCGCCGCCGCACCGGTCGCCGCCGCCGACGACCCGCCCTCGGCGCCCCGCGCGGCCACCACGCGCCCGGCTCCGTCCAATCCCAAGAACTTCACGGCCAGCGGATACGACTACAACGCCATGGCGGCCTACGCGACGAAGCACTGGAAGAACTACAACCCGGACTACCCCAGCTTCGACGGCGCCGGGGCCGGCGGGGACTGCACCAACTTCGTCAGCCAGTCCCTGAAAGCGGGCGGCTGGAAGCACGTGCCCGGCTACACGACGGACTTCCACAAGTGGTTCGGCAACGCCGAGATCCAGTCGTACTCCTTCGTCGGCGTCAACGAGTTCTCCTGGTTCGCGCTGTCGTCCGCACGGGCGACCAGCCTTGCCAACGTCTACCAGATGGACATCGGTGACGTGCTCCAGCTGGACTTCGACAAGGACGGGTCCAAGGACCATACGATGATCGTCACGTCCCGCAGCCAGCAGGGCGTGCCGTACCTCACGTACCACTCCGTCGACACCTACAACAGGTCGGTGGCCAGCCTCATCGCGTCGTACCCGACCGCGGCGTACTACGCCTACCGCACCTGAGCGGTACCCGACGGCGGTCCAGACGGTTCGTCACCACACGTGCGCGTGCTGATCGGGCCGCGAGCGGGTGACGCGGGCGCTCGGCTGGGGTCTCCCGGCCGAGCGCCACTCGCGGAAGCTCCATGCCCCCCTTCGGCGACGGGGATTCATGACCGCCCAACCAGTCAATGTGATACGAGAAGAGTCAGGCACCTTGAGGACCTCGACGAGGCGGCCCGCGCGCTGGAGGTCAGCGTCGTCGGCTCCGGCATGGACAACGCCGCGGTCATGGCGGACGCCCGGATCACCACCGCCGTCGACGCGGTCGGCCTGGCCGAGGAGACGGGAGAGGTCGCCCAGCAGATCAACCGCCTGGAGGGCATGGGCGTCAAACGCGAGCGCCACGGCGAACCGGACATCGATGACCTCACCAAGGAGGTACTCGACGTGGTGCGCTGCGCCGTGACCATCGCCATGCACTACGGCTGTGTCGACGACCTCCGGGCACTCACCTCGGTGAAGCTGGCTTCGTATCGCCGGGAGGGATGGGTGAGCTGACGCCGCCCGGCATCCGCCCATCCGCCCATCCGCGAACGGCCCCGGGGCTCGTCTCCGGGCCGGCTGTCGCCCATGGCCCGAGGGCGAACCCGCCGCTGTCCCGTACGACTTCCACAGCACCCGCACCACCGAAGTGCGCGGGGACGAGCAACTCCCGTTCGTCGGCCGCCCGCCCGAGAATACGGCGGCGGCTGGCCACCGCTTGGTCCGGGGCCAGGCAGGCGTTGCTGTTGCAGCAGGACCGGAGGATCTGCACCGGGCTGTGCAGCAGGTCTCCGACGAAGACCGCCCGGTCGCTTCCGGAGGCGAGTCGGAGCACGGACGAGCCGGGGGTGTGGCCGGGCGCGGACTCCAGGGTGAGGTGTTCGTCGATGCGGTGGAGGCCGTCCCACAGCACTGCCTGCCCGGCCTCGTGGATGGGCGCGACGCTGTCTTCATAGATCAGGCGGTCGACCTCCTGTCGGCCGTTCCCGTACGCGTTGTCCGGACCGTAGTGGAAATCGTCCGCGGCGGGAATGAGGTATCGGGCGTTGGGGAACGTCGGTACCCACTGCCCGTCCGCGTCGACGGTGTTCCAGCCGACGTGATCGACGTGGAGGTGGGTGTTGACGACGACGTCGACATCCCCCGGGCGAACGCCGGCCCTCGCCAGGAGGTCGAGGAAGTCCCCCTGACGCTGGTGGAAGTACGGCGCCATGCCGGGTCGTTCGCGCCCGTCGCCCGCTCCTGTGTCGACCAGGACAGTCCGTCCGGCGCTGCGCAGTACCCACGACTGCAACGCGATCACCGTCCTGTCGCTGTCCGGCCTCCAGTGGTCGGGTGCGAGCCACTGCTCGTTGTCCTTCCATACATCGGCAGTGACTTCCGGAAGGAACTCGGAGGTGGGCAGGAACGGTTCATGCCACTCCACGACCCGGATGACCTCGACATCCCCCAGCACCATGCTCTGTACACGCTCGTCCTCATTCACCATGTGCTCGACTCTAAGAACGGTGAACGATCCTCTCAATGCGCGGCCAGCTCAATAAAATACGCTTCCGTCTCATGTCTCAGATGGGAGATATCCTGGGTGAATGGATGTGGTGAGCGACGCGATCTCTGCCGTGCACCTCGGGCACCCTTCGTCCCAGCGGGTGCGGATGGGCGGTAGCTGGTGCGCGCGGCTGGACCCGTACGACGGCGCGGGCTTCCACGTCGTCCTGAAGGGCAGCTGCTGGCTACTGACCGACAGCGGTGCCCACGTGTCCCTCGGCGTGGGTGACGCGGTGCTGCTGCCCCATGGCACGGGCCGTGTGATCGCCGATTCCCCGGTCGACGCGGCGACCGCGAGGGAGAAGGCGGTGCCGGTCGAACGATTGGTTGTGGCGACGGGGGCGAGCCCGGGGTCGGGGCCGCGAGCCCGGCCCGATCGCGACGAGACGGAGATACTCTGCGGCACGTACTGGCTCGACTGCAGCCGCATGCACCCGCTCATGGCGGAGCTGCCCGAAGTCGTGCACCTTCCCAGCCGGGTGGGCACCCACCTCGAACTCCGCGCCGCGATCGACCTGCTGGCCGGTGAGCTGGACGAGGTACGGCCCGGCTCCTGCGTGGCGCTCCCGAACCTGCTCGACCTCCTCCTCGTCTACATGATCCGCTCCTGGATGACCGAATCCACCAGCGGAGCCTGGCCCGGCGCGCTGGGCGACCCGGTGACGTCCGCCGCCCTGCGAGCGCTCCACTCGAACCCCGCCGCGCCGTGGAGCAACGACCGCCTGGCCGCGGAGGCGGGCGTCTCCCGCCCCACGCTGGCCCGCCGGTTCACCACCCTGGTCGGCCGTCCTCCGATGGCGTACCTCACCTGGTGGCGCGTGATCCTCGCCGCCACCCTGCTCCGCGACACCACGGAAACCCTGGCCACCATCGCCGCCCGGGTCGGCTACGGCAGCCCGTACGCACTCTCACACGCCTTCGCGAGGGAGTTCGGTACCACACCGGGGCGGTATCGAGCGCAGGCCGTGAGTCGGTCGGCCTCCGCCGCAGACCCGCAACTCACGCCAAAAACACACTGACAGCGGGAAACCCGATCCCGGCCGCCGGGCGGCCAAGCCGTAGCCGCCCTCGGATACGCCCTCAGTGATTGTGTCCGGGCAGGTGGAAGCGGTGTGCCGGGCGACGCGAGGCCGACAGGGAAGGCGTGGACGGGCCGGTGGCACCCCCTCCTGTGTGGTCGGCCTCGGGCGGTGCCGTGCGGGAGTCGTCGAGCCGACCTCGGAGTTCATCGCGCTCGGACACCGCGGCGCGCGCCGCGCGGCGCTTCCTGCTCCGGTGAGCGAGGAGAGCCGCACCGCCCAGCATGAGCCAGAGCCCGAGGCCGAAGATGAGCGCCAGGGCGATCCCGCTCAGGAAGGCACCCAGCGCGTTGAGGGTGAACGGCGTACTGCCGAACAACGTCACGGCGTAATCCGGCCCCCCGGAGAGGTTGAAGGCGATGAGGAGCGCCGTAAAAGCGGCCGTGGCCGCCATCAGCAGGATTCCGATGATCAGCATGGGCTGCACCTCGCAGCGATCGGGCGGAGTTGGCCAGTGCCTCCTCAGGAAGGGCGGCGCCAGGCCACACTCCGCCGGCAACACAAGCTCCTGGTGCTCCTACTCTCCTCGGATGTCGGACCGCCTGCATCTGGGAACGCGCCCGTCTCGGCGGACAAGGCCCCCTGGCTGGTGACCCCGGCCGGGGTTACCCGCCGGGGTCACCGGGCTCAGCCGCGGGTCGCGGCGGCGAGCGCCGTGCGGACCGTCGCGGCGTCCGCGCTCCTGCCCGGGTCATCGGCGGTGATGCCGAGGCCCTGCGGGTTCTGCGCGTACGGAACGACATACGCCGGTGTGTCGCGCTGGAAGCGCCAGCTGTCGGCGAGGGTCCCCCCGTCGACGGTGTCGAAGCCGAGGAGGTCGAGCAGCCGGGTCGCGGACGCCTTCGCCGCGGGGTCGTCGCCGGCGATGGGGAGGGCCGTGCGGTCGGCCGCGCCCGTGGGCCGGGCGAGTGCGGTCAGATGCTTGAAGTAGATGTTGTTGAACGCCTTGACGACGTGGGCGTCGGGCAGATGCTGCTGGAGGAGTTCACTGGTGGTGGTCTGCTCCGTGTCCAGCTCGGCGATCCGCCCGTCGCGCTCGGGGTAGTAGTTGTTCGTGTCGAGAACGACCTTCCCCGCCAGCGGTGCCACCGGCACCTGGCGGTAGTTCTTCAGCGGGACGGTCACCACGACCCAGTCCCCGGCCGCCGCCGCCTCGGCGGGGGTCGCGGCCCGTGCCCGCGGTCCCAGCTCCGCCACCAGCTCGGCGAGGGTCTCCGGCCCGCGTGAGTTGCTCAGGACCACATCCAGCCCGGCGGCGACGCCGAGCCGCGCGAGGGTGCTGCCGATGTGTCCACTGCCGATCAGTCCGAGAGTGCTCATACCGGTGCCAGCCGGACACCCGGGCTCGGTATTCCCGCCGCACCCCCGGGCGCATGAAGCGGAGGGGAACCTGACACGAGCGGCCGTGGGCACCCACCGAGTCCCGGTGGGTGCCCACGGCCGGGGCAAGTGCGGCGAGGGAGCTGGAGGAGGGCGCTCAGGCGGGCGGGGTGTTCAGCACGTACGCGCGTGAGGTGTGCACCTCGGCGCGCAGGGCGGGCAGATCGACATCGAGGACGTGTCCGTTCCACTTGCGGGGTTCGCCATTGATGAGTACGGCGCTGATGTTGCGGGCGTCGGAGCCCAGGACGATCGTGCCGATGGGGTCGTTGAGAGGCATGTTGTTGAGGTCCTCGGCCTGGATGACGAGGAGGTCGGCCTTCTTGCCCGGGGTGAGTGAGCCGGTGACAGCGTCCAGGCCGTTGGTGCGGGCGCCCTGGAGAGTGGCGAAGTCGAGGACGTCATGGGCGGTGATACGGGACGGCTCCCGGTCGGTGCCGTAGGCGGCGTTGACCGCGCGCATCCGCTGGATGGCGTGCAGGGCTCGCATCTGGGTGAACATGTCGCTGGCCAGGGCGACTTCGACGTCGATGCTCAGTCCGGGACGGATCCCGACCGCGAGTGCCTCGTCGACGGCCGGGATCGCGGTCTCCAGGCCGATCTGCGCGTCGGACGTGGGGGCGAGCGCCACGGTGGTGCCGGTCGCGCCCATGGCCTGCCAGGCCTCGGTGGTCAGTCCTGTGGAGTGGATGAGGGTGACATCGGGGCCGAGGATGCCGTCCCCGGCCCAGCGCAGGACCGCCTCGGAGGAGGACGTGCCGAAGACGGCGTCCACGCTCACTCCGATGCCCAAGTCCTTCGCCACACGGGCGAGTTCCGGACCGTAGGCGAGTGCGGGTCCGGCGATCTCGTCGGTGGCCAGGGTCGCCAGGCGCAGCGTGAGCAGTTGGTCGTCGCTGCTGAAGTACCGCTCCTTGATACGGGTCAGGTCGCCGGGCCACTGCCGGTCCCAGTCGCCGAAGTGCGGGCCCATGGAGGCGTGTACGCCGCGGATGCCCGTGTCACGGAGGGCCTCGACGGCGGCGTCGGAGTGTTCGCGGGTACGGGAGTTGTGCGAGAAGTCGAGCATGGTGGTGATGCCGCTGTCGATCGCGGTCAGGGCGGCCAGCCGGGTGCCGATGTACATGTCCTCGGGCCGGTAGACGGTGGCGTAACCGGCCAGGGTGGCCATGACATAGCCACCGAGGTCGTCGACGTCCGGCATGATCCGGCGCAGCTGGGCCTCCCAGGCGTGCCGGTGGGTGTCGACGAAGCCGGGGCCGAGGATCGTACCGCCGGCCTCCACGACGACGGCGTCACCCGCGTCGAGGCCGTGGCCGACGCCGGTGATGGTGTCGCCCTCGATGAGGAGGTCTCCACCGTCGATGACGCCGAGAGCGGGGTCCATGGTGACGATGGTCGCGCCGGTGAAGAGGATGCGGCGCCGGGCGGCGGGCCTGCGCCGCACCGCTTCGAGCACGGCGGCACTGGTGGTGTCGTTGACGTTCATGGGGATCTTCTTTCCGTACGGCGGAGCCGGCCGGGGAGGCCGGAGTGTGAGCCTGAGCGGCTGGGAGGGCTGAGCGCGCTGACCGGAGGCCGGGTCAGCCGAGCTTCATGACGTAGCCCGCGTGGTGGAGTTCATCGCCCCGGAACTCGCCGTAGGCCCAGAAGCCGAGGTCGTCCAGGTAGTCGATACGGTCGCCCTCGATCCAGTAGCGGCCCTGGTAGGCGTGCGGGCGCCCGCCCCGGGTCTCGTCGTAGCGGCCGTCGGCCGTGAGCTCCTGGTGCAGGAAGTCGTTCCTGTCGATCCAGACGCCGACGCGCGGGCCGCCGGTCGGATCCGTGGCGGCCGGGATGCCCGCCTCGGGGGCGGTGGCCCGGCCGGGGACGCCGACGCCGGCCCACAGCACCGGCCGACCGGCCGCGACAAGCGCACGGACGTGCCCCGGCCGGGTCATGACCGTGGCGACCGCGTCCCGCACGTCGGCGGCGAGTTCGTCGGGCACCACCAGGAAGTCGGAGGTGTTGCCCGGGGTCAGCGTCGCGGCGTACTCCGCGCGGTGTCCGCGGCCACCGGCCAGCGCCACGGTGTCCACGACGGCGGGGGTGACGGTCATACCCGTGCAGTCCACGACGATGGCGTTGTCGTCCTGGGCGGCGGTGACGATGGCGGGGCCGACCCCGACGATCAGGGAGCCGACGTACAGGAGGTCGGCGCCGGTCATGGTCCCGATCAACGGGTCCATCGTCAGAATGCGGGCGTTGGTGAACAGGACGGGGCGCCCCGCGTCGTCGGAGAGGATCTCGTCGAGGGTCTCCGGATTCCAGCTCACGGTGTCGGTGCTGCTCATGGCGTGCTCCTCGGGGAAGGTCGCCTCGTGGGCGGCGCCAGCCGCGAGAGGGAGGGGCGGCGCGCGTCCGAGGCGAGTGTCCGGCACCCGCAACGGCTGCCTGACCCCCAGGTTTGTCGCGCGGCGCAACGGCAACCAGGCCGCGGTGTCCCCAGGTGTCGCACACCCACGATCCGTTCCGCCGTGAGCGAGGAGGGCTTTCCCGGACGGCCCGCGCCGCTGTCGTGCCGCACGGGGGCCCGGTCACTCGCGAGGGTGGGTGCGCGGCACCCAGGAGGCCCCCGCCTGGGAAGACGGCGGCCTGGCCACTCCCGGCCACCGGGTGGACCGTGGACCCATGACCAGCGACGACACATCCCGCACCGCACACCCGTACATCGGCATGTGGGTGACCGCGGACGGATTCATCCGGCAGGAACTACTGGCGAACGGTCGCTACGACGAGGCCCGGGGCAACCGCCGCAGCGCCTACACCGGCAGCTACACCGTCACCGGGGACCACATCGACTACGTCGACGACACCGGCTTCACCGCGACCGGCGACATCCGCGACGGCGTTCTTCACCACGAGCACCTGGTGCTCTACCGCGAGAGCGACGAGCCCCCTCGCCATCAAGGCCGCGCCTGACCAAGCCGGCCCCGACCCGAGCCCGCCCCGACCGAGCCGGCCTTGGCCGGGCCTGCCCCTGGCCGAGGCCGCCTGACCGAGCCGGCCTTGGCCGGGCCCGCCCCTGGCCAACCGCCTCCGCCACGCCGTGCGGGCCGACTACCGAGATCCCCCGCGCTGACGCACCGCGCGCGGCGGGGGCCGGGGAGCGGACCGGGCGGCACGGCCTTCTCAGCCGGCGGCGCCACGGACCTCGGCCACGAGTCGGCCCGAGTCAGTGGCGGGAAACCGGTCGAGCATCTCGCGGACGGTGGCGGCGTCGGTGTGGGCGCCGAACAGTTCGGTACCTGGCTGCATACGGACGCCCTCCGCCAGCGCACCGGCGACCACCGGATCGAAGCCGAGGGCGTCGACCAGAGCCGCGACCGCCGCGACGTCGTCCTCGCTGTCCCCGGCGATCGCGATCGCCTTGCGTCCGGGGGTGCCCAGCGGCCGGGCACCCTCCTCCAGATCGTGGTACCCCATGTGGTTGAACGCCTTGACGATCCGCGACCGCGGCAGGAAATCGCGCACGATCTCGCTGGAGGAGGTACGCGGGTCGGTCAGATCGTCCCGGATCCCGTCGACCTCCCACCAGTAGTTCATGGCGTCGACCACGAGCTTGCCGCGCAGCGCGTCCACGGGTACGGAGCGGTACTTGCCCAGCGGCAGGGCGAGTACGACGACATCGGCGCGCTCGGCGGCCTCGGCCGCGGTCACCGCGACCGCGCCGGGCGTGACCACCTCCACGATGAGGGCGATCTTCGCCGGGTCGCCCGAACCGGCGATCAGGACGTCGTAGCCCGCGGCGACCGCGAGCCGGGCGAGCACGGTACCGACCTTGCCCGCGCCGAGGATCCCGATGGTGGTCATGGCTCAGCCCGCCAGGATGTCGCGGACCATGGGCGCCACCTTCGAGCCGAACAGCTCGACGGCACGCATCCGGGCGCCGACCGGCAGAGCACCGGAACCGTAGATCATGTCGAAGCGTCCGACGCCGAGCGTCTTCACCGCACCGGCGATCCTCCGTGCGACCGTCTCGGGCGCGCCGATGTACAGCGAGCCGTGCTCGACCTCGGCGTCGAACTCCTCGCGGCGCAGCGGCGGCCAGCCGCGCTGAGCGCCGATCCGGTCCCGCATCACCTTGTACGGCGGATAGAACACCTCCTTGGCCTCCTCGTCGGTGTCGGCCACGAACCCGGGCGAGTGCATGCCCACGGGATGCGCGACCGTGCCGAACTGGGCGGCGGCCCGCTGATAGAGGTCGATGTACGGCCCGAAGCGCGCGGGTGAGCCTCCGATGATCGCGAGCATGAGCGACAGCCCGTGCCGCGCGGTGCGCACGACGGACTGCGGGGACCCGCCCACGCCGACCCAGGTGTCCAGCCGTCCCGACTCGGTCTTCGGAAACACCTCGGCGGTGTCCAGCGCGGCACGCGTGGTGCCGCTCCAGGTGACCGGCTTCTCGTCGAGCAGCTTCACGAACAGATCGAGCTTCTCCTCGAACAGGACGTCGTAGTCGCTCAGGTCATATCCGAAGAGGGGGAAGGACTCCGTGAAGGAGCCGCGGCCGAGGATCGCCTGGGCCCGGCCGTTCGATATCGCGTCCACGGTGGCGAAGCGCTGGAAGACCCGGACGGGGTCGTCCGAGCTGAGCACGGTCACACCGGAGGCGAGCTTGATCCGCGAGGTGCGGGCGGCTATGCCGGCCAGGACGGTCTCCGGGGCGGAGATCGAGTACTCCGGGCGGTGGTGCTCACCGACGGCGATGACGTCGACGCCGAGTTCGTCGGCGACCACGGCTTCCTCGATGACCTGCCGGATGGCGGCGGCGTGGGAGAGGGTGACGCCGGCGTCCTGCGGGACGTCACCGAACGTGTCGAGGCCGAGTACGAGGTCAGTCATGTCACTCACGACAACTCCATTGGTTGATGCTTCAACTATCCCATATTCAGATTGACGCGTCAACAATGGGCGACGCCATGACAGGGCCGGCACGCACGGCTCGTCGCGGCCCGACGCTCCCGCCGGCCCACACCCGCCGCCGATTGATTGACGTGTCAATAAACTCGATGCAAGGATGTTGTTGCATCAACAAAGCCGGGGAGCGGTCGTCCTGCACCCCGGGATCCCCCGAGGAAAGGACAACGACCGCCATGGCTCTCTGGAGTGCGGAGATCGATCGCCTTCGTCCCGTCATACGAGACGAGGGACGCGCGATGGTGGAGGCCATGTCCCCCGCGTTCAGCGCCGTATTCCCCGGCGGCACGGCCCAGGCGTACGACGCCGAGGCCCTGGACGATCTCCGTCGGCAGCTGTCCGCCGCCGGAGAGGACCAGGCCGTCGACCGGTACATCGAGGGGCCGCACGGCCCGGTCAGGCTGCGTACCTTCGTGCCGGTCCGGCCCGCGCGCGCGGTGCTGCTGAACATCCACGGCGGTGGCTTCATCATGGGCTCCCCCGAGATGAACGACGGCCTCAACGCCTTCCTCTCCCGGACACTGGACCTCGCGGTCGTCTCGGTCGACTACCGCCTCGCCCCCGAGCACCGCTATCCGGCGGCCCACGATGACTGCGAGACGGCCGCGTCCTGGCTGATCGACCATGCCGGCGCGGAGTTCGGTACGACGCGGCTTCTGATCCACGGGGAGTCAGCGGGCGCCAACCTCGCGGCAGCCACTCTGCTGCGGCTGCGCCGCCGGGGCACCGTGGGCCGATTCGCCGCCGCGGTCCTGGAGTTCGGGGTCTACGACCTGTCGGGCACTCCCAGCACCCAGGAGGAGACGGACCACGACGTACTGAGCACGACGGTACTGCGCGGCATGATGGACCTGGCCCACCCGGAGCTGTCGCCCACCCAGCGCCGCGACCCGGACCTGTCCCCGCTCTACGCCGACCTGACGGGGCTTCCGCCCGTCCTGTTCGGGGTGGGCACCGCGGACCACCTCGTGGACGACACCCTTTTCCTGGAACGGCGCTGGGACATCGCCAACCGCAACACGACACTCCTGGTCTACCCCGACGCCCCGCACGGCGGTACCGGCCTGCCGTCCGTACTGCCCCACTGGCAGCCCGCGTCGCTGGCGTTCCTGGACTCGCACCTCGCCGACACGGAGACGGCGGGCGACGGGGAACCGCGTTTCTGACCACCTCCGATGTGGCCCCGTCCGGGGGCCCGGCCCCCGGGCCCGGTCCGGGGCGTCTCGCCGGGGGGGGGGCGACCGGCCGGAGGTCCCCGCGCGCGGACCTCGGGCCGGCTCCGCCCCGGGAGTCTCGGCGGGTGGATTCACACAGACGGTCCGGGCGCCGCGCTTCTCAGGCGCGACCCTCGGCGTTCCCCTCCACCGCGGCCACGATCCGCTCCAGGAAGTCTCCGAGCGTACGCATCTCATCCCCGTCCAGCGGGTCGAAGAACAGCTGCCGCACGATCTCCACATGACCGGGCGCGGCTGCTTCGATGGTCGCTCTGCCTTCCGCGGTCAAGCGCACCATCGAGCCGCGGGCGTCATCCTCACACGCTTCCCGTACGACCAGTCCGCGTTTCTCCATCCGGCTGATCTGGTGGGACAGCCGGCTCCGCTCCCAGTCGACCTCCACACCGAGATCCCGGGCCCGCAGGACTCCGTCCTCCGTCTCCGACAGAGGGGCGAGAAGGGCGTAGTCGGCGGCCGAGATACCGGAATCCTGCTGCAACTGCTGATCCTGGGCACGCTGGAGGTCGCGGCACAGTCGGCGGTACGCGGCCCAGATCTCGGCCTCGCGCGGGGTGAGCCATCGCGGTTCGGGCATATACCCAGGCTACCAGATTGTTGACGCATCACCAAAATACCCCGATGTTCCCCCCAGGAACCCCTCACTCAGGAAATGTCGTGGAGATGCAGCGGCCGACTACGTAATGGTTACCGATGTCGCGGCAGGGGTCCGGCTGGAAGGGTCGCTGGTGGCGGTCGCAGTCAAGGCCGCCGTCGCTACGACCACGGAGACGACATGGCAGCCAACGGCATCACCTACACCGGACTCGACGCGCTTCTGGAGCCCTCGAAGTCGGTGCTGCTGCTGATCGACCACCAAGGCGCCCAGTTCGCCGGTATGCGCAGCATGGACACCACCCTGGTGGTCAACAACGTCACCGCCCTGGCCAAGGGCGCCAAGCTGTTCGACGTACCCACCATTCTGACCACGGTGGTCGAGGAACGCGGCGGCCACCTCATCAGCCAGCTCCAGGACGTCTTCCCCGAGCAGACCCCCATAGACCGCACCACGATCAACACCTGGGAGGACCAGCGGGTCGTGGACGCGGTCGCCGCGACCGGCCGCAAGGACCTGATCATGGCCGGTCTCTGGACCGACATCTGCCTGGCCTGGCCGGCCATCCACGCCCTCGCCGACGGCTACCGGGTCTTCGCCGTCACGGACGCCTCCGGCGCCACCTCCAACGAGGCCCACGAACGGGGCATCGAGCGCATGATCCAGGCCGGTGTCATCCCGACCTGCTCCGGCACCGTCATCGCCGAGTGGCAGCGGGACTGGGCGCGCGAGGAGACCGTGCCCGGCGTGACCGAGATCCTCCTCCAGCACGGTGGCGCCTTCGGCACCAGCCTGGCCTGGGAGCTCCAGCTTCTCGGCCAGAACAAGGACTGACGAGCACGGCCCCCGGGGCCCGGGGCCTGGGGCCTGTCTTCGGAGCGTGTCCGCCGGGCGTCGCCGGGCAGACACGGACTTCGAGGACAGGCCCCTGGGGCCTGTCCTCACGTGGTGCTTCCCTCCGTAGCCCCGGCGGGTGACAGGCGCGAGTCACCGAGGGTAGAGCCATCGGCGCAGCATCCGGGTCAGTGCCGGCATCACGGCGTACGACATCAGGCTGCTGAAGAAGAGGGCGATCAGCGCCGTGCGCGGCAGTAACGGGATCGCCGACAAGGCCGGCTGGAGGACGACGCCACTGAGCAGGGACACGGGGAAGATGCCGAGTGCCGCCGTCAGCGTCATCTTCCATCTGGCGGGCATCGCGGACGCGCCCGGTCCCGCGAGCGAGTCCGGACCCGGATCCGCGCCGCCCGGACCGCCGGCCCCGTCCTGCCGGGGGAACCAGCCCTCCAGTCCGGTGAGATGACGGCGGTCGATCTCCCGGTGGCCGGAGCCCGCGCGGCGGAACCAGGCCGCGCGCTCCGGCGAGTTCTGCCAGTCGGCGCATGCCTCGGCGTCCCGGAAGCGGTGCACCAGGAACCATGGGCCGCCGGGTCGGGCCGGGCGGAACAGGCCGTAGCCGAGATGGCCCGGGAAGGACGTCGCGGTGTCGAGCACGCCATGCGCCCACCGCTCGAACTCCTGCTCGTGACCGGGGTCGACCTGGCGGGCGATGAGCACCGCGATCTCGCCGGAGGGCAGCGGGTCCGAGGTGGGCTCGTGCGGGGGTGCTGTCGTCAACTCGGCTCCAGGGATGCGGGACGGGATGTCGTCACGAGGGCCACGCGCCGGTGCTCGGCGCGCCGACGACAGCGCCGGTGGCGGTGGCGGCTCAGTGGGCCGTCTGGCCGCCGTCCACGACGAAGACGCCGCCGGTGGTGAAGGACGCGGCCGGAGAGGCGAGGTGGAGCACCATGCCGACGATCTCCTCGGGATCGGCCGCCCGCCCCATCTGCGGTCCGGCCAGGACGATGTCCCGCTTGACCGGGTCGTCCAGCCAGGGCTGGGTCATCGCGGTCCTGGTGAGGCCCGGAGCGAGCGCGTTGACCCGGATGCCGGCCTTGGCGTAGTCGACGGCTGCGGCCTTGGTCAGGCCGATCACACCGTGCTTGGCCGCCACGTACGGCGCCATGTCCGGGTCACCTATGAGACCGGCGATCGAGGCGGTGTTGACGATGGCGCCGCCGCCCGCCCCGGCCATGTGCGCGATCTCGTACTTGAGGGAGAGGAAGACGCCCTTGAGGTCGACCGCGATCGCCTTGTCCCAGTCCTCCTCGGACTGCTCGGCCAAGGGCGCGGGGGGCACGAAGACGCCCGCGTTGTTGAAGGCGATGTGCAGAGCGCCGTACGTGGCGACGGTCGTGGACACCAGGTGCTCCACGTCGCGCGCGCGTGTGACGTCGGTCGGGACGAACAGACCCGTGCCGCCCTCCTTCTCGATGAGGGCGACGGTCTCGCCGCTGCGCTCGTCGATGTCACCGATGACGACGGTGGCACCCTGCCGGGCGAACGCGAGGGCGACGGCGCGTCCGATGCCGCCGGCACCTCCGGTGATGAGGACGATCCTGCCGGTGAAGTCGAAGTACGTATCCGTCACAGCTGTTCAGCTCCTGAGGGGAAGGCACGGGGAAGGTCGGGGGTGTCCGTCCGGGTCCTGGTGGGGTGGCGAAGCCGGGCGCCCGCCGCGCGATGCGCCATGGGCCGGTGCCGCCGGTGTCCCCCACCAGGAGCGGTCGGTGCGTCAGAAGGTCACGACGTCAGAAGGTCACGGCGTCAGAAAGTGACGGTGATCTTGCCTTTCACATGGCGGCCGGCGAAGTCGAGCAGGGCCTGACGGGACTCGGCGAAGGGGTAGTCGGCGTCGATCGGAATGCGCAGCTCACCCTTGACGGCCTGAGCGGCGAGCGACGCCAGACGTCCTTCGGTCGCGCGCGTGCCGCCGTACAAGGCGGTGACGTCACGGTCGAAGGCGGGCGGCCCACCGAGCGGGGAGACCAGGCGGCCTCCGGGCCTCGCCGCCGCGGCGGTGGCGGCGAGAGCGGGACCGGCGTTGGCCATGTCGAACACGACATCGACTCCGCCGGGCACCAGGCGGTGGGTCTCCTCGGCGATGTCCACGGCCCGGTAGTCGAGGACGTGGTCGGCCCCGAGGCCGCGCAGGAACACCTCGTCGTCGGCGCGGCCGGTGGCCAGCACGGTCAGCCCCGCCCGCCGGGCGAACTGGACCGTGTACGAGCCGACGCCGCCCGTCGCACCGACGATCAGGGCGGTGGAGCCGCTGGGCACGTCGGCGAGGTCGAGCAGCGCGGCGGCGGTGAGGGCGCCCGTGGGCAGGGCGGCCCCCTGCGCGGGCGTGAGTTCCGGGGGGCGCCGGGCGGCCGAGGGGGCGTCGTCGATCACTACACGCTCGGCGAGGGCGCCGGAGGCGACGCCGTTCCAGGCGATGACCGGATCTCCTGGCACGAACCGGGTGACGCCCTCCCCCACGGCTTCGACCGTGCCGCTGACGTCGACTCCGGGGACGAACGGGTGGGTCACCGGGATGGCGTCCCGCAGGGCGCCGGTGATCAGCGCCTTGTCCACGGCGTTGAGGGCCGCCGCCTCCAGACGGACGAGGAGTTGTCCGGGGCCGGGGACCGGTGTGGGCAGTTCCGCGATCTCAAGCTCTTCCAGCGGCCCGTAGGACCGCGCGACCAGCGCCTTCATGTTCGCTCTCCTTCGCCCAACCGTTTGTTGACACATCAACAGTAGCGCATATGATTGACGTGTCAACATCCACGAGCGGGCCACCGTCGAGCTGGGGGATCGCATGCAGGGAGCCGCGTCGGCACGTACGGCAGGTATGGCGGGTACGGCACGTCAAGGGGAGGACGCCAGGGGCGGGCTGTACGGCAGAGACCCCCAGATCGCCGCGCTCAAGAGGCTGGTACGGGACGCCCTGAAGGGTCACGGCGGGTCGATCGTCCTGGACGGGGAGCGCGGTATCGGCAAGAGCACCCTGCTGGAGCACATAGGCACCACATCGTCCGGCGTGCGGGTCGTGCGGGTGGCGGGCACCAGCGCCGAACGGCGACTTCCCTACGCGGCCTTGCAGCGCGTGTTCGCCGCGCTGCGCGACCATGTGCCCCGGCTGCCGCCCCGGCAGCGGGAGACCGTGGAGGGCATGATGGCGAAAGGGGCCATGGGGGCTGCGGCGCCCTTCCCGGGCCAGCGCGCCGACCACCCCGACGCCTTGGAGATCGGCCTGGCGCTCCTCCAGTTACTGTCCACGGCCGCGGCCGTGCAACCGCTGCTGTGCCTCCACGACGACGCCCATCTGCTGGATCAGCCGTCACGGGAAGCCCTGGCCATCGCCGCGCGTCGATGCGGCGACGCGCGGGTGGCCTGCCTCTTCGCGCTGCCGCCGCCGCCGCACTCCGGTGACTGCCCCGAACTGGCCTCGTTTCCCCGCATGCGGTTGTCAGGACTGACGGACCGGGACGCACTCGCGCTGCTGCGCGCCCACTTGCCCGCTCCCCTCGATCCGTCCGTCTGCGAGCGGGTCGTCGCCGAGGCCCAGGGCAATCCGCGGGCGCTGCTGGCCGTACCGCACGCTCTCTCCCCGACGGAGATGGCATCCGTCCGGCCCCCGGCGCGGGAGCCGGACGTATGGCTGCCGCCGGACTGGACGCGCGACGCGCTGAACGGCCTGCCGGACGCGGCGCACCAGGTGCTGCTGGTGGCCGCGGCGGAACCGCTGGGAGATCCCGTGACCGTGCTCCGGGCGACCGAGGCGCTCGGGCTCCGCGGTGCCGACGTGACCGAGGCGGAGTCCTCCGGACTGATCGCGTTCGGGCCGGGCGTACGGTTCGCCCATCCTCTGCTGCGGACGTACGTCTACGCGCGGGCGTCCGTCACGCGGCGCCGACAGGTTCACGGCGCGCTGGCGGGCACCTGTGACGTCCTGCGCGTTCCCGAACAGCACGCCTGGCACCTCGGGCAGGCCGCGGCCTCGTTCGACGAGCGCGTGGCGGCGCGATTGCAGGCGGCGGCCGAACAGCGGCTGACCCGCCATGAGACGCGGACGGCCGCGGCCCTGCTGGAACTGGCGGCGCTGCTGACGGCCGATCGCCGGCAGCGGGCGTTGCGGCTCCTGGCCGCGGCCTCGGCCTGGCGGCGCGGCGGCGGGCTGCGGCACGCGCTGGATCTGCTGGGCCACCTCCAGCTCGCCGCGCTGCCGCGCGCGGAGCGGGCGGAGGCGACGGGCCTGCACGCGCGGACGCGATACAGCGTGGACCGGGACGGGCCGGCCGCGCGGGCGTTGCACGGGGCGGCGGAACACGCCCGCGTCCACGACGTACGGCAGGAGGGCATCGCCCTGCTGGAGGCGCTGTCGGCAGGTGTCCTCGCCGGCCGGCGGCTTCCGGCGCACGTGCTGCGCACGGCCGCCGCGCGGGCGTGCGAGTTCTCCACGAGGGAGGCGGCCCGGGAGACCTCCCTGGGCAGGGCAGAGGAGACCTTACGAGAAACGGCCGCACGCCCCCACGAGGCGCTTCTGTCGGCCGTCGCCGCCCGCACCTTGCGGGGCTACGGTCCCGCCGTCCAGCCGATGCGCCGGGCGGTGGACGCCTATCTGGACGCCCCGGCCCACACCGACCTCGACGCCGTCGGCGGCTGGCTGGCCTGCCATGCCGCCGTCGACGTCTGGGACGGCGCCGCCTGGCGGGCGCTGGCCGACCGGCGGACCGCGGCGGCGCGCCGGCTCGCCGCGGTGACGGCGCTCCCCTGGGGCCTGACGCACCAGGCGCTGGCGGACATCCATCACGGCGACCTGGCCCAGGCGCGCGTCCGCGTCGCCGAGGCGTACCGGGTCAGCGAGGCCATCGGCGCCGTACCGCTGGACTACGCCGCGCTGGCACTGGCGGCCTGGAGCGGACGGCGGGACACCGTCGAGGCGTTGGCCGCGACCGGCGCCAGGGACGCCGCGGCACGCGAGGAGGGGCGGCTGCTGACGGCGGCCGAGTACGCGCGGGCCGTGCTGTACAACTCGCGCGGGCGGTACGGCCAGGCATTCGAGGTCTGCGCCGAGGCGGTGTCGCTGGACGAGTTGGCGTACCGGAACTGGCTGCTGCCCGAACTGGTCGAGGCCGCGGTACGCAGCGGGCACCGGCAGGACGCGCTGGCCGCCGCCGCCCGGCTGGAGGAGTGCGCGCGGCTGACCGGCAGCGACTGGGCGCGAGGGCTTCACCTGCGGGCACGGGCACTGCTGTCGGACGGCGACGAGGCCGACGGGCTCTTCCGTGAGTCCGTGCGCGCCCTGACAGCTGCCGGGGCGCTCCCGCAGGCGGGCCGGAGCCATCTGCTGTGGGGCGAGTGGCTGCGCAGACAGGCGCGCATGTCGGCCGCCCGGATACCGCTGCGCGCGGCGTACGACATCTTCCGCCGCACCGGGGCCTGGTCATTCCGGGAGCGCTGCGCGGGCGAGCTGGCGGCGGCCGGTGCGCGGGCACCGCGCTCGGAGGGCGGTGAGCCGGCCGTGCTGACGGCTCAGGAGCAGCGCATAGCGCAGCGTGTAGCCCGGGGCGACACGTCGAAGGAGGTCGCCGCTGCGCTGTATCTGTCCCGGCGGACCGTGGATACACACCTGCGCAGCATCTTCCGCAAGCTGGGAATCTCCTCGCGCCGGCAACTGCGTGATCACGCGGTCGCGGTCACGCCGGAGAGGCGTGACCGGGAGGAGTTCTTCGTCCCGCTGTCGGAGAGTCCGTAGCCCGGCGAAGGCCCCACGGGGGCCGATGCGACGGCGTGGAGGAACTACGCGATGGCGGGTCGGCGAACGCGGGTCAGTTCTCGCTCCGGTGGGTAACCGGTGCGTCGGTGCGATCGCCGGGGAACTCGTACCAGCGGCGCCGCAGGCACACGAACTCCACGTCGGCACGGACCAGCCGCATGAACCCGCAGATGGTCTCGGTGAGCCGCTCCTGGGAGCCGGGGTGCGCGAGCCGGCCGTCCTCGGTGAACGCCTCGTGCGCGCGGGGCAGGCTGAACATGTCGGGGTAGACCCGTGTCCCCAGGTGTTCCAGCGGCACTCTCAGCGCCCAGAGGCCGCGGTTGCCGCCGATCATCGACGGGGAGGATGAGAGCAGCAGCGCGTGCTTGGTCTTGAACGGCTGCGGCCGTACCCGGGACACCCAGTCGATGGCGTTCTTCAGCAGTCCTGGAACGGAGGCGTTGTACTCGGGCGACGCGATCACGAACGCGTCGCTGCGCTGGAGTCTTTCGCACAGGGCCAGGGCGCCGGCGGGCAGCCCCTCGGAGTCCTCCACATCCCCGTCGTACAGCGGCATGTCGAAATTCCGCATCCTGGCCAGGTCGACCTCGGCGCCTGTCTCGGCGATCAGGTCCGACGCCAGCGAGGCGAGGCGCGCGTTGGTGGACCCGGCGCGCAGTGCCGCGCCGAATACCAGGACCCGAACGGGAGCCGGGTGAGCGTCCGTGGTCATCGTGCGGTGCCTTTCGCCGGGCAGTTGTCCTCGGCGGCCAGTTTTCCCCACCCCGGTCCGCCACCACGGGACGACACTCTGCGGTTCCGCGAGGAGCCGAGCCGCCCACGCTCTGCCGCCGGCAAACGACAGTGGTGCCGGCACGGGCGACTCGACGCACAACGTCGTCCTCGCGCCGGGCGATCGTCATGGGCCCGCCAGCGCGTCCACGCGTCCCGTTCCGGTCCTGCCTGTGCGATCCCGCGGGCAAGCTGCCGCCGGACGTAACTGATAGCGGCGTTCCCGGACGATCGGCGCCGCCCCTGCCGCCCGGCAGCATCAGGATGCGGAGCGGCCGATCGAATGGAGGAGCTGAAACTGTTCCTCGGTCAGTCGGAGCGCGCCCGCTGCCACGTTGTCAACGAGGTGGTCCGGGTTGCCCGTTCCGGGGATGGCCAGTACGTGGGTGCCCTGATGCAGGGTCCACGCGAGCCGTATCTGCGCCGGTGAGGCCCCATGCTCGCGGGCTACGGCGAGGACCGCGTCGTGCTCGCCCCGTACGGCACCGGCCTCGCGCCCTTCTCCGGCGATGGAGAAGAAGGGCACGAACGCGATGCCGCGTGCCGCGCACGCACGGAGCATCTCCTCCCCGTCGGGCGCGTCGAGACCGAACTGGTTCTGCACGCACACCACCGGCGCGATCGCCTCTGCCTGCGCCAGGTGCTCCAGGCGGGCGCCGGAGACACCGAGGTGGCGTACGAGTCCCGCCTCACGCAGCTCGGCGAGGGCCCCGAAGTGCTCGCTGATGGAGTCCTGACCCATGACGCGCAGGTTCACCACGTCGAGGTGGTCGCGGCCGAGTTGCCGCAGGTTCTCCTCGACCTGGCCGCGCAGTTGGTCGGGCCGCGCCGGTTCGGCCCACTCTCCGGAGAGGTTCCGGGCCGGGCCGACCTTGGTGGCGATGACGAGGCCGTCCGCGTACGGTGCCAGCGCCGAGTTGATCAGCTCATTGGCGGAACGCAGCCGGGAGAAGTAGAACGCCGCGGTGTCGATGTGGTTGACGCCGAGATCGACCGCCCGGCGCAGTACGGCGATTGCCTGGCCGCGATCGCTGGGAGTGCCCTGGTGGAAGGCGGCGCTGCCGGTCAGGCGCATGCCGCCGAAGCCGATCCGGTTGACTATGAGATCACCGAGCGGCCACGTGCCCGAGGCTGCCGCGGAGACCGTGTGCGACGTCATCCGATTCATCAGCTCCATCCGATCGGCCCCTCCCACCTCGACGGTTCGAGGTGCGGCGGCCCTGGAGTATGCGCAGGTGAACGCCGTGGCGGAAAGGCCGGGAGAGGTGGGGGAATGTCACAGCACGCCCCGGAACCCCGAACATCCCCTATGCGTTACCACTACTGACGGCCGCTTCGCCGTTCAGCGGCGGAGCCGGGTGAGACGCGCCGCAGCGGTGACCTTCCCGAGGCGGACATATCGGCGCGTCCCGATGATCACCTGGCGGTGGTCCCGCCATCGGTGTGTTCGTCCGTGGGCGTCCCCGACGGACCGGGGTTCGGAGTGGTGGCGGTCTTGGCGTCGGTGACGGTCGGGGTGGAGTCGGCGGAGATCCCGGCCGAGGTACAGCAGGCGTTGACGCCGCGGTACGTGTCGGCGGACTCCGCCGTCTCCTGGAAGGCGTCCGCGGTCAGTGGCTTGACGGCGCGGACGATCGCGGAGTGCATACCGTCGGCGACGGGGTGGGACGGGCTGATCCCGACGTCGGTGAACCCGACGGTCTCCAGGCCCTGGCGGTACTCGGTGAAGGACAGCGCGCCGGCGATGCAGCCGACGTAATCGCCACGCTCGGCGCGTTGGGCCGGGGTGAGGGTGTCATCGGCGACGATGTCGGAGACACCGATCCGGCCTCCGGGCCTGAGGACGCGGTACATCTCGGCGAAGACGGCCGACTTGTCGGTGGAGAGGTTGATGACGCAGTTGGAGATGACCACGTCGATGGTGTCCGCGGGCAGCGGGATCGCCTCGATCGTGCCCTTGAGGAACTCCACGTTCGTCGCGCCGGCCCTTTCGGCGTTGGCCAGGGCGAGGGCGAGCATCTCCTCGGTCATGTCCAGCCCGTACGCCTTGCCGGTGGGGCCGACGCGGCGAGCGGAGAGCAGGACGTCGATGCCGCCGCCGGAGCCGAGGTCGAGGACGCGATCGCCGGCGCGGAGTTCAGCGACGGCGGTGGGGTTGCCGCAGCCGAGCGAGGCGGCCATGGCCTCGGCGGGCAGGGCGTCACGCTCGTCGGCGGCATAGAGGGCGGAGCCGAAGTCCTCGCCCACCTCCACCGGCTGGGGCCCACAACAGGCGGTGACACCCTCCGTGACCTTCACGGCCGCCGCGGCGTACCGCCGACGGACGGTTTCGCGCAGCTCTGTGCTCTGTTCGCTCATGACGCACTCCTGGGTGATGGCGGACCGCGGCACACCGGAACGGCCCGCATTGGCTTTCCTCGATGCAACCTTGCGGCCTGGATCGAAGAACGTCAATATAGAGGCATGTCGAATCAAGAGCTCGAGGTGATCGGCCAAGACACCGCCGCCTGCGGCCCGGCCCTGTCCGCCGCACCCCTGGACGAGGAGCGCGCCGGGGAGCTGGCCAAGGTGTTCAAGGCCCTCGGTGACCCGGTACGGCTGCGACTGGTGTCGATGATCGCCTCGCGCGGGGAAGGCGGCGAGGTCTGCGTCTGCGAGCTGACCCCGGCGTTCGACCTGTCCCAGCCGACGGTCTCCCACCACCTCAAGCTGCTGCGGCAGGCCGGTCTCATCGACTGCGAGCGGCGTGGAACATGGGTGTACTACTGGTTGCAGCCGGGCGTCCTGGACCGGCTCGCCGTGTTCCTGACCATGCCGCGGCCCGCCGGAGCGAGCGCGTGAGCGCGCCGCTCGGCCGCCGTGTCGCCGCGGAAGCGGTGGGGACCGGGCTGCTGGTGACGGTGGTCGTCGGCTCCGGCATCCAGGCCACCGAGCTGTCGCAGGACGCCGGTGTGCAACTACTCGCCAACTCCCTCGCCACCGTCTTCGGCCTGGCCGTGCTGATCACACTGCTCGGTCCGGTCTCCGGCGCACACTTCAACCCTGCCGTCACCCTCGCCGCCTGGTCCGCCGGCCGCCGCGACCGGACCGGACCGGCCCTGCGGGAAGTCGCCGCGTACACGCTCGCGCAGGTGACCGGAGCGATCGGCGGGGCCGTCCTGGCCAACGCCATGTTCGCCGAGCCGCTGGTGACGTTCTCCACGCACGACCGCTCCGCGCGGCATCTGTGGCTGGGCGAGGTCGTCGCCACCGCCGGGCTCGTCCTGCTCGTCCTCGGCCTGAAGCGCATCGGCGGCGCCGCACTGGCCCCGGCCGCCGTGGCCTCCTACATCGGGGCCGCCTACTGGTTCACGTCCTCCACCTCCTTCGCCAACCCCGCGGTGACCGTCGGCCGCGCCTTCACCGACACCTTCGCCGGGATCGCACCCGCTTCCCTCGCGCCGTTCATCGCGGCCCAGTTGGTCGGCGCCGCGCTCGGGCTCGGTGCGGTGGCCGTCGTGTACGGACGCCCGGCGCGCTCAACGGACACCACCGTCGTCCCGCGCGACGAGCGTGAACTCGCCTCCCCCTAGGGCCTGTTGCGAAAGCCCCGGCGGCCCGTGACGCCCCGCGCCCCTGCGGGCGGACGGCGCCGCATCCACGACATGCCCGAGAACCACCCTCCCCTCCGCAAGGACTCCTGCCATGACCACTGCCGCCCCACGCCCCTCCGTGCTGTTCGTCTGCGTGCACAACGCAGGCCGCTCCCAGATGGCCGCCGCCTTCCTCACCCACCTCGCCGGTGACCGGGTCGAGGTCCGCTCGGCCGGATCGGCGCCCGCCGGCTCGGTGAACCCGGCCGCCGTGGAGGCGATGAGAGAGCGGGGCGTCGACATCTCCGCCGAGATTCCGAAGGTCCTCACCTTCGAGGCGGTCCAGGCGTCCGACGTGGTCATCACCATGGGCTGCGGGGACACCTGCCCGGTCTTCCCCGGCAGGCGGTACCTCGACTGGCAGCTCGACGATCCGGCCGGCCGGGGCGTCGACGCCGTACGGCCGATCCGGGACGAGATCGAGCAGCGCGTGCGGCGGCTGATCTCCGAACTGGGCGTGGGGGCGGAGTAGTCACCGGGCTGCGGCGGCGACGGCCGGCCGTGGCCGATCCGGGCGGGGCGCCAAGGGGGCAGTGGGTGATGAGCAGTCCGACGCGTTTGCCACGGGCCCGGCTACGCGGATCAGGAACGGCAAACGCTCACGTGGCGTGGAGGATCGGTCCAACCCCTTGACGCACTGCGGGGGAAGCCCTCAGGATCCTGACCGGAATCGTTTCCACGGAAACGATTCCAGACAGCAGGCACCGCGCAATCCTCGTCACGATGGAGAGGCCCATGGACAGCACCGTGACCATCAAGGACGTCGCCGCGCGCGCCGGCGTGTCCGTCGCCACGACTTCCCGAGTGCTCTCCGGCAACCCTTCCACGTCCGCCAAGTCCCGCGAACGCGTCCGGGCAGCTGCCGAAGATCTCGGCTACCGGCCGGACGCCCGCGCCCGTTCCCTGCGCTCCGCCCGTTCACAGACGGTCGGACTGCTCATCTCCGATGTGCGGAACCCGTTCTTCGCCGACGTCGCGCATGGGGCCGAACAGGCCGCCCTGCGCTCGTCGTACGTCACCCTGCTCGCCAACGCCAATGAGGACCCCCGGCAGCAGGACACCTATCTGGAGAGCTTTCTGACCCAGCGGGTCGACGGCATCATCATCGCTCCGCAGGGCGAGGGAAGCGCCAATCTGCGCGCCCTCGCCACGAAGCTGCCCCTCGTCTTCGTCGACCGGACCGTCGAAGGATTCGAGGTGCCCAGCGTCACCACCGACAACGCCGGCGGCATCGACCAGGCTGTCGCCCACCTCGCCGACCGCGGACACACCCGCATCGGCTACATCGGTGGCCCCTTCTCCATATCCACCGGCCGTGCCCGCCACGATGCCTTCGTGGATGCCGTCCGGCGTTACGGACTCGACAGCGATCCCGAGCTGATCACCTCGGGGGACTTCCGTTCCGCGAGTGGCTACGCGGCCGCCGAAAGACTGCTGTCCGGGGGGCGACCGCCGACCGCGTTGCTCGCCGCGGACAGCCTCATGGCAGTCGGGGCGCTCGGCACACTGCGCCGCCGGGGGCTGCGGATCGGCGTGGACGTCGACCTGGTGGCCTTCGACGACATCGAGTGGTTCTCCGAACTCGACCCTCCCCTCACCGTCGTGTCGCACGACGCCGAGGCCATGGGGTCGACGGCGATGCGGTTGCTCCTCGACGCCGTCGAGGGCGGCACACCTTCATCGGTGGTCCTGCCGGCGCGTCTCGTCGTACGCGCGTCGTCGGGTGGGACGTGCGGGGAAGCGTAAGCAGCCCCGGCCGGGGGGCCTGAGTACTTCGCACGCCGGGGCGGTAACCCCTGCCCTGCCCCAGCTCTCCTCCTGTCTTCTCCTTCTGCCTCCTGCCTTCCGTCTCCTGCCCGCACACCACAACTGTCCTTCTGTACGTACGTATCGGGGAGCCGACGCCTGAGGGCGTTCGCCGTCCCGTGCTGTTCCCTGCCGTCCACGTCATGAACGGAGATGGCGGAGCCCTGCGACCGGACTTCCGCCGATGGAGCCGTCTTCGTGGCTCCTCCTTCTCCGCCGTCCCACCTGCCCTAACCTCTCCCGCCAATCACTCTCAAGGACTGACATATGCGCATCGCCCTGGGCAACGACCACGCCGGATACGCACTCAAGGAGCATGTACGCGGAATCCTGGAAGGCCTCGGTCATCAGGTGCTCGACCGCGGCACCGACAGCGATACACCGGTCGACTTCCCCGACATCACCTTCGCCACCTGCGACGCCGTGCGCACCGGCGAGGCCGACCGCGCCGTGCTCGTGTGCGGCACCGGTGCGGGCGCTCTCATGGCGGCCAACAAGATCGCCGGGATCCGCTGCGGTCTCGGCCACGACGTGTACTCGGCCCACCAGGCCGTCGAGCACGACGACGCCAACGCCATCGCGATGGGCGCCTGGCTGATCGGCCCCGCGATGGCGGGCGCGGTCATCGAGGCGTTCCTCGGCGCGACGTTCGACAACGACACGGACACCGTCCGCCGGGTCGCCAAGCTCCGTGAGCTGGAACTGAGGTCGGCCCGCGAACTCACCGCGGAAGCCTGACGGCCCCGTCCCCCGCACCCAGCCGATCCCGTCCCTTCCCCGCGGACAAGCCCCGGCTCCCCGACGGGGCGCTCACGAACCACCCCGCGGCAGAACCCGTACCACGTACCGCTGATCAAAGGAGATACGGCATGAGCGCGAACCGCAACGCGCCGTCCGAGAACCCCACCACCGCGCCCGACCAGGACGGCTCGCCGGGCAAGCTCAGGACCTCGCTCGGAGCCGCCGCCGGAACGTGTGTCGAGAACTACGACTTCGTCGCGTACGGCACCGCGTCCGCCCTCTATTTCGGCGATGTCTTCTTCCCCGAGTCCGACCCGGTGGTCGGCACTCTCCTGGCCTTCGTCACGCTCGGCGTCGGCTTCCTGATGCGCCCCATCGGCGGTGCCATCGGTGGTCATCTCGGCGACAAGTACGGCCGCAAGCCCGTTCTGGTGGCCGCCCTGCTCACCATGGGCATCGCCACCGTCCTGATCGGCATGCTGCCCACCTACGCGCAGGCCGGCATCGCCGCCCCGATCCTGCTCGTCCTGATCCGCTGCGTACAGGGCCTCGCCTTCGGCGCGGAGTGGGGCGGCGCCGTGATGATGGCGTACGAGCATGCCCCGCGCAGGCGGCGCGGCCTGTACGCCGCGATACCTCAGGCGGGCAACCCGCTGGGAATCGCTCTCGCCAACATCGCCTTCCTGCTGTCCATCTCGCTCGACAGCGACTGGGCCTGGCGCATCCCGTTCCTCGCCAGTTCCGTACTCATCGTCGTCGGCCTCGTCGTCCGTGTGAAACTCACGGAATCGCCGGAGTTCGAGCAGAGCAAGGCGAGCGGCGAGACGGTCAGGAACCCGGTCCTGACCGTGCTGCGTGACGACTGGCGCAACATCCTGCGCATCATCGCGCTGCGCGTCGTCGAGTCCTGCGCGTACTACCTCACGGCCACCTACCTGCTGTCGTACATCACCGACCGCGACGCGGACGACCGCGGGGTCGCGCTGGCCGGCATCGTCATCGCCAGCCTGCTCGCCGTCGGTACGACGGTGCTCTCCGGGGCGCTGACCGACCGGATCGGGCGGCGGACGCTGTACCTGGCCGGATGCCTGCTGGCCGTCGCCTTCGGGTTCCCGATGTATCTGATGGCCAACACCGGCAACCCCGTCCTCATCGTGCTGACCTTCCTGGTCACCATCAGCCTGATCCACGCAGCCCTGACGGGCACTCAGGCGGCGTGGTTCGCGGAGCTGTTCAAGACCAACACCCGCACGTCCGGCGCCTCCCTGGGGTACCAGATCGCGGCGTCCGTCGCCGGGTTCGCGCCGTTCCTCGCGGTGCTGCTCGCCGAATCGTTCGGCTGGACGGGACCGGCGGGCTTCTATGTGGCCATCGGCCTCATCGGACTGCTCGGGGTGGCCACCACGAAGGAGACCTGGGGGCCGCGGGAACGGGCCGCCGCGGAGACGGCCACGGCGAGCGGGCGGCTGCCCGCGGTCCCGCGGCCACGGGGCGCGGGTACCACGGAGGGCGAGCCCGGCGAGGACCCGGGAGACAAGGCCGGCGATACGAAGTCGGTACGCCGGTTCTGACGCCGGTGCGCCCGCGCCGGTACCGGAGCCCGGCGGCGGTACCGGAGCCCGGCGGCGGCCGGCCACAGGCTCTCCCCCGCACACGCGTCGGAGAGGCGGCACACGTCTCATGGGGTGGGTTCGGTGGGATGGTGGGTGATCAGATCTCCCGGCTGGCACCGAAGGGCTTCGCAGATCTTCGACAGGGTCGAGAAGCGGATGGCTTTGGCCCGTCCGTTCTTGAGCACGGACAAGTTGACGACGGTGATGCCCACTTGCGCGGACAGTTCGGTGAGCGTGAGACCGCGCTCGGCAAGGAGCCGGTCGAGGTGGATCTGGATCGCGTGGAGTTCCTCCTCGGGCATCAGATGGTCCCTTCGAGGTCCTCTCGCATGCGCACGCCGTCGCGCATGATCTTCCCCATGATCACGGCCGCGAGGCCGGGGAGAACGAGCACGAGCGAGCCGGAGACGGTCGGCCCTGAACCCACGATCGGTGCCATGCTCCCGACGAGCCAGGACTGTGACCAGCCGACGACCAGGCCGGCCAGCGGTGTGCCCACGGCGACGAACCAGCCGACGACGGTGAGCCGTCGCGAGACCGCCTCGGTGAACGGCCCCCGCTCCAGGACGGCTTTGAGCAGTTGGGAGAAGA
Source organism: Streptomyces sp. NPDC088147 (assembly GCF_044741565.1). NCBI lineage: Bacteria > Bacillati > Actinomycetota > Actinomycetes > Kitasatosporales > Streptomycetaceae > Streptomyces > Streptomyces sp. NPDC088147. The sequence goes on from NZ_JBIUSY010000008.1 coordinate 537,074, forward strand.
GCAGCAGCGCGAGGGAGCCGAACAGCAGCCAGGGCAGTTCGCCCCCGAGGTCGGCGGCGCGCTGCCCCGCGGAGGGACTGTCCTGGCAGAGGCGCGTGGCACTGCCGGACGCCTCCACGCCCTTGCCGATCGGCAGGCTGTCCGGTGCCAGTGAGGCATTGGCCCAGAAGCCCGTCTGTACGCAGACCGCTCCGTCGTCGAGCATGCGGGTGACCGCCGTGCCGGCGAAGGCAAGCCCGCCGAGTACCGCCAGGACAAAGGTCACCGAGGCCAGGGTCCTGGTGAGTCGCGCGTTCATCACATCGCTCCCTATCGATTTTCGATATGCTCAAGACTAGACCGGCATATCGATATTCGACAAGTCCATGGCCGTCGGCAACGAGGCGGCCCCCGACGGGCGCGGCGCGTTGTTCCGCGGTTCCCGGGCCGGGCACAGTCGGCCTTCCTCGGCGTTTGAATGGACGGTGAGACGCAATTCACCCACCCACCAGGCCGGATACAAGTACGGTCTACAGCGTGAATGTTCGAGCCACCTCCTTCGATCACCCCGACGCCGTCAAGCTCAACGACCGCGTACAGGGCGAGTACGCCGAGCGTTACGGGGACGAGGGCGACGCCACGCCTCTCGCACCCGGCATGTTCGAACCGCCGCGGGGCCTCTACCTGATCGCCTACGACGACCGGGGCGCCCCGGTCGCGACCGGCGGCTGGCGCACCCAGGAGAAGAACGAGGACGGATACGCGGACGGTGACGCGGAGATCAAGCGCATGTATGTGACCCCGGAGGTGCGGGGGCATGGTCTGGCCCGGCGGATCCTGGCCGCTCTGGAGGACGACGCTCGCGCCGCGGGCCGCACGCGCATGGTTCTGGAGACCGGCACCAAACAGCCGGAAGCCATCTCCCTCTACCTCTCCAGCGGCTACGAACCCTGCGCCAAGTTCGGCCACTACCGTTTCCACGAGCTGAGCCGCTGCTACGCCAAATCACTGGTGGACGCCACCGGCGAGCGCACGCCCGCCGCTGTCCCCGCCGGAGCCGTCGGAGCCGTCGGAGCCGTCGGCACGGACGGCCACTACCGGCAGACCACCTGACCCGCAGTCGCCCGGAGCGGCCTCAGGGAGAGGGGTACGCGGCCCCCCGAGAGGGCCGGCGGGGCCAGGCTCTGCCGGTGAGGCGTTCGATGTCCGTGTTGAACTGCTGGAGGTCGTCGAGGAAGCGGCCGAGGCGCTCGGGGGGCCAGTCGGCGACCACCTCGGCCAGTCCCGCGACGACCTTGTCACGGTCCGCGGTGACGCGGTCCCTGCCTTCGCGCGTGATGCGGAATTTGCGGGCCACGCCTCCGGCGGGGTCCAGCATCCGTTCGACGAGTCCGTCTTTGAGCAGGGCGGCCGTCTGCCGGGTGAAGGTGGAGGCGGCCAGGCCGAAGGCGTCGACGAAGTCGGCAACGGACATGGGGCCCTGCGCTTCGAGCCGGTTGAGGAGCACGTAGGCGCTGCGGTCGAGGGCATCGCCGCCGTGCGGACGACGGGGTGCCGTCATCTCGCGGTGCCGCGTGAGGATCAGCAGCTCCCGTTCGAGACGCTCCCCGGCCTGTTCGGCATCCATGGCAACCGCCTTCGACTTCCGTAGGGACGCGCCCACAATACGCCACGAAGTGCACCATGCACCCGCCATGCATAATGCAATCGTTGTGCATCATGCATTATCTGTGTAGTGTGCACTTCCATGACTGCTTCCGCACCCGCGGCGCGCTCCGGTACGGTCGCCGCCCTGGCCGCGGCGGGCATCGTGGCCTCCCTGATGGGGACGCTGATGATCCCGCTGGTCGGTGAGTTACCGGGGCTGCTGCACACGTCCGCCTCCAGCGCCTCATGGGTGATCACCGCGCCCCTGCTCACGGGCGCCGTCGCGACTCCCGTGTTCGGTCGTCTGGGCGACCTGTACGGCAAGCGCCGTCTGCTGCTGGTCTGTGTGACTCTGCTCGTCGCCGGATCCCTGATCTGTGCCCTGACCAGCTCCCTCGTCCCCATGGTGACGGGCCGGGCCGTGCAGGGCATCGGCATGGGCGTTGTCCCGCTCGGGATCAGCACCATGCGGGACGTCGTGGCACCCGAACGCATGGGCACGTCGGTGGCGTTCATGAGTTCGTCACTGGGGATCGGCGGCGCGCTCGGACTGCCCCTGTCGGCGGCTGTGGTCCAGAACTTCGACTGGCACGTGCTGTTCTGGGGATCGGCAGCCGTCAGCGCCCTGACCGGCCTCACCGTCGCACGCTGCCTGCCGCACGTCCCGCCGGCCGCGAAGGGCCGTTTCGACATCCCGGGCGCGCTGGGACTCGCCGCCGGACTCGTCTGCCTGCTGCTCGCCGTGTCCAAGGGCGCCGAATGGGGCTGGACCAGCGCGACGACCGTCGGTCTGCTCGCGGCGGCTGTCGTCATCCTCCTCGCCTGGGGATGGTTCGAACTGCGCACCGTCCACCCGCTGGTCGATCTGCGGGCCACGGCCCGTCGCCGAGTCCTGCTGACCAACCTGGCCTCGGTCCTGATCGGCTTCGCGATGTTCGCACAGTCCCTCGTCGCGCCCCAGCTTCTGCAACTGCCCACGTCACTCGGCTACGGTCTGGGCCAATCCATGTTCGCGGCCGGACTGTGGATGGTGCCCACCGGACTCGCCATGATGGCCTTCTCCCCGCTCGGGGCCAGGCTGTCCGCCCGCTCGGGACCACGGACCTCGCTGCTGACCGGCGCCCTGATCGTCACCGTCGGCTACGTACTCGCGCTTCCCCTGATGGGCTCGGTCCTCGGCATCGTGATCTTCAGCAGCGTCGTCAGTATCGGTGTGGCCTTCGCCTACGGCGCGATGCCCGCCCTCATCATGTCCAGCGTTCCCCGGTCCGAGACCGCGGCGGCCAACGGGTTCAACGCCCTGATGCGTTCCATCGGGCTCTCGGTGTCCAGTGCCGTCACCGGCGTCGTCCTGGCGCAGATGAGCCACAGCCTCGGCGGCTACTCCGTACCCACGCAGAACGGCTTCCGTGTCGCGGCCCTCATCGGCGGCGGCGCCGCTCTGGCCGCCGCACTGCTGACACTCGCCATCCCCCGCGACGCCCCGGCTCCCGGCGCTCCGCGCGCCGCGGATTCCGGCGCGAGCGGCCCCGCGCGCCTGCCCGGCCACGCCGGCCGCGAAGGCGGAACAACCGAATCGCCCCGGCTGTGACAGCGGACCACGTTCCCATGGACCCCAGGGGGAAACCACCGACAGGACCGAGCGGGACGGCGGCATCGGCCGTCGGACGAGAACACCACCGTTGACGAGGGAGATTCCGTATGAGCCAGAGCGAACAGACCGTGCGTTACCCCCTGCCCGTCGAGGGGGCGCTGGACGCGCCGGCCGACTGGGAACGTCTGCGCCGGCAATGCCCGGTCGCCGGCGTCGAGTTGCCCAGCGGCGACCACGCGGCGCTCCTCACCCGGCACGAGGACGTGAAAGCCCTGCTGTCCGACCCCCGCTTCGCCCGCCCCACCGCCGCCGACAACGCGGCCCGCCTCGCGCCCGACGGAGCGGGTGGATCCGCTGTCACCAGCAACAACCCGCTCTCCCTGCCCGTCAAGGGAGAACCCCACCAGCAGTGGCGGCGCCAGGTCAGCAAGTGGTTCACGGCCAAGCGCATGACAGCGCTGCGGCCCAGGATGACCGCCACGGCCGACCAGCTCATCGACGACATGGTCAAGCGCGGCCACCCCGCCGACCTCAAGGCGAACGTGGGCTTCCTGCTGCCCGTGTACGTCATCTGCGACATGCTGGGCGTACCCGCGACCGACCGGGACCGCTTCTCCCACTGGTCCGACGCGATGCTCAGTCTCACCCGCTTCTCCAAGGAGGAGATCGAGACCGCGCAGACCGAGTTCGTCCAGTACATGTCCGACCACATCGCCGCCAAGCGGAACAACCCGGCCGACGACCTCCTCAGCATGATGATCAAGGAGGGCGAGGGCGAGGGCCACGGGCTCTCCGACTCCGAACTCGTGGCCACCGGCATGGGCCTTCTGGTCGCAGGACACGAGACCACTGCCAATATGATCGGCAAAATGGTGGCCATGCTCCTCGCCGACCGCAGCCGCTGGCAACAACTCCTGGACGACCCCACGCTCGTACGCACCGCCGTCGAGGAAGCACTCCGCTTCGACACCAACCTCGGATTCGGCCTCAGGCGCTACATCAGCGAGGACATCGTGATCGGCGACGAGACGGTCCCGCGCGGCACCACCGTGATCTGCAGCATGCCGGCGGCCAACCGCGACGCCGACGTCTTCGACGACGCCGAGGAGATGAACCTCGCCCGCACCCCCAACCCCCACCTGATCTTCGGCGCCGGCCCCCACTCCTGCCTCGGGCAGGCGCTGGCCCGCACCGAACTCCAGGTCGTCCTGGAAGCACTGCTGCGCAAGCTGCCCACCCTCGAACTGGCTGTCCCCATCGAAGACCTGGAGCGGGTGGAAGGACTCCTGGTGGGCGGACTGCGCCAGGTGCCCGTCTGCTGGTAACTCCCTGTCCGGCTCGGGCCGTGACAACCATTCAGGAAGAGAGAAGCCCCATGAAGGTCACTGTCGACGAGGACAAGTGCTGCGGCGCCGGACAGTGCGTGCTGGTCGCCCCGGAGGTGTTCGACCAGCGTGACGATGACGGCGTCGTCATCCTCCTCGCCCCCGAACCCGCCCCGGCGCAGCACGCCGCGGTGCGCGAAGCCGCCGCCGTCTGCCCCGCGACCGCCATCCTCGTCAGCGACGAGACGTAGGAACAGCACCAGCCCGGGGGACGGCCGGGAGCCGTCTTCGAGCCGTCCCCCAGCACCCGCCCCGCCGTTCCCGGAAGGAAGCACCGATGACCGACAACGTCACGCCGGACCTGGACCTCCAGCCCGAGAAGCCTCACTCCGCAAGGTTCTGGAACTACCTGCTGGGCGGAACGGACCACTTCGAAGCGGACCGACGGCTGGGTGAGCAGCTCAAGGCCGAGTGGCCCGCCGCGGTCGACATCGCCCGCGCGAGCCGCGCGTTCCTCGGGCGTACGGTCCGTCACCTGGCGGGCGAGGCGGGGGTCCGGCAGTTCCTCGACCTCGGCAGCGGTCTGCCGACCGCGGACAACACCCACGAGGTCGCCCAGGGCGTCGCCCCCGATGCCCGGATCGTGTACGTCGACCACGACCCGATCGTCCTGTCCCACGCCCACGCGCTGCTCACCAGCACACCGGAGGGCGCCACCGACTACATCGACGCCGATCTGACCGCCCCCGGCACGGTTCTCGCCCGTGCGGCGCGGACGCTGGACCTGGAGCGCCCCGTCGCGCTGATGCTGCTCTCCACCATCGGCCACGTCCAGAACCCGGTCGAGGCCGCGCGGTTGGTGCGGACCTACATGGACCGTCTGGCCCCCGGCAGCCGTCTGGTCCTGTGCACCACGCTGGCCTCGCCGGCCGTCAACGCGGCGAACGAGACCTACGCCGCCTCCGGCACGCTCCCGTACGTCGCGAGCACCGCCGACGAGATGACAGCGATGGCTTCCGGCCTGACCATCCCCCCGCCCGGCCTCGGCCCCATCAACAGGTGGTATCCCGAGGGAACGACGGACCCGGACGTCGACCAGTGGGGATACGTCGCCCACAAGGCGTGACCCGCGTAGGCACCCCCTGTTGAACGGACACGCGGGACCGGCCCCGGAAGCGTTCGCGAGCGTGGTGCGGCGAACGCGTCGGCCGGCGCCCGCCCGGCAGATCGCTCATCCGCGGTGAGCGATGGAGGAGCGACCCCTGGCCGACGCTCGCGGGCCACGCGCGGTTCAGGTGCCGTTCGTGGCCGGAACCCGGTGGGTGCGAGTCCTCGGGACGGCGGGTGCGCGGAACGTACTTCAACAGAGAGCCCCAACTCTGTGAAATTCAGGGGCGGAAGACTGCCTTGTACCGGCCGCGATCACGGGCCACAGTTCCCCGCAGTGTCCGGCGATCACCTCGTCGGACGCCGGACACACGGTCACCCGACGACGCGATCCTTTCGCACCGTCGTGATCCCCATGTACGGCCGTGTGCTCTGAGACCGGAAGGAACACCTGTGGGAATCTCCCGGAAGATCTTCGCGGCCGCCGCGGCGGGCGCGCTGCTGTCCCTCACCACGGCCGCCAGCGGGCAGGCGGTCGAGAACACCGCTCCGCGCTACGACCAGGGAATGGTCGCGGCGTTGGCGACCTCGCTCGGAGTCAGCGAGAGCGCCGCGACGGACCGGCTCGACCGCCAGGCGGACCAGCAGGCCAGACTGTCGTCCCTCGGCGAGCAGGGCGTCGCCATGGACGGCACCTACTTCGACGCGAAGGGCGACCTCGTCGTCAACGCCCGTGGGAACGCCGCCGAGAAGCGCATCGAGGGCGCCGGTCTGAACGCGCGCGTCGCCGAGCACGGCGAAGGCACACTGAACGCCATCAAGGCCACGCTGGACAAGCTGGCGCTCGCTCAGGCGCCCACCGGCATCAGTGCCTGGGCCGTCGATCTCGCGTCCGACACCGTCACCGTGAAGGTGAACAGCGACAAGAGCACCGCGGCCAAGTCCTTCCTGAAGGCCGCGCGGGCCCACGGGGACGCGGTGCGCGTGGTGAACGCCGCGCAGAAGCTGAGCACTCAGGGCGCCGTTTCCCCCGGCGACGAGATGGCCTTCGACGGCTACGTATGCTCCGTCGGATACGGAGCCCAGGACGCTTCCGGCCGGCAGTTCCTCGTCACGGCCGGTCACTGCATCGAGAACCTGCCCGTTCTGTCGCACAACGGCGAACGCTTCGCCGAGGGAACCGACAGCCGGTTCGCACTCGGCCAGGACAGTGTCGACATGGGCATCGCGGCCGTCGACGAGGGCAGTTCCATAACCACCGAGGTCGGCACCTGGGGCAAGGCGGGCACCGTCGCCGTGGCGGGTGCCGAGCGCGCCCCCGTCGGGGCCGATGTGTGCAAGTCGGGCCGCACAACACAATGGACCTGCGGAAAGATCGACTCGTATGACGTGTCCGTCACCTACACCGACCCGAACGGCGGCCCCCAGACCGTCGTCACCGGGCTGGGCAGCTCCTCGGTCTGCACGCAGGGCGGCGACAGCGGCGGCGCGTACATCTCCGGCAACCAGGCTCAGGGCATGACATCGGGTGGTCCCAGCGCCCAGCGGTGCGACGGCACGGTGAACTCCCGCGGCTCGTCGTACTTCCAGCCCCTGGACGACGCCCTCGACCACTACGGGCTCACACTCAACACCAACTGATCACCGAGACTGACGGATTCGTCTGTCGGTCTGCCGGGACGGGCCGCCCATCGGTTACGGTGAGCGGCCCGTTCCCCATTCCGCCGGTTCTCCCCCCTCGCACGACCGGCCGGACGCCATCGGAAGCCGGATCCTTGACCCCCCACACCCATCCCCCGCGGCCCGCCGTGCCGCAGATGCACGAAACACCCGCGTTCGCCGACGTGTTCCAGCAGGCGATCAGAGCGAGCGGACTCTCGCTGGAGCGGGTACGCCACCGGCTCGCGACGCGCGGCATCCGCATCAGCCTGACGACACTCAGCTACTGGCAGCGCGGCAGAAGCGAACCGGAACGCGCCGACTCGCTGCGTGCCGTCGACGCCCTGGAGTCCATCCTCGCACTGCCGCCGGGCACACTGCGTTCCGCGCTGCGCCCGTACCGCCCGCGCGGACGGATGGCGCCCCCGGCTCACGATCTGACAGCCTCCCGCCGTGTCTTCGGGGAGAACTCCCTGGCGGAACAGGTTCTCGGCGCGGAGTTCGCCGCTCTCAACGAGGACGTCAGCGTCCTGAGCATCCGGGAGACCGTCACCATCGACGAACACTTCCGGCTCAGCTCCCTCTCCATCCAGCAGGTGATGCGAGCGACTCGCGAGGGCGCCGACCGCTTCACCACCGTCCACACCTTCGACAGCGGCGCTCGGGCAGTCCGTGCCGACGTGCGCTGCGGCGTCCCGGGGGCGATGCGCTTTCTGCCGCGCATGGGCACTGTTGTCATCGATGTGAGATTCGGGCGGAGACTGGCGAAGAACGAGACGGTCGTCATCGACTACACGGTGCATGTCGAATCCGGCGACGGACTGGACGACCACTACGAACGCCGGACCCGCACCCGGCTGCGCGACTACCTGCTCCAGGTCTACTTCCATCCGGCGGCGCTGCCGGAGCTCTGTCACCGCTACTACCGCGAGAGCTACGAGGCGGAGGCGTCGTACAACCACCGGGTGGCACCGGACGCCTCGCACTCCGTGCATGCGGCTCCCGGGCGCTGTCCCGCGGGCGTTCATGGCATCTCGTGGCAGAGACCACGCAAGCGGGCGGCGGACCCCGAGGAGGCGTGACCGCGTACGGTTCACGCCTCCTCACAGCGCGCCGGTCGCCTCCGGGCGGGCACAGCACCTCCGCGATGGGAGACAGGCGTCCCGGTGACACCGCCGGGTCAGGCGCCCCGCTGGACCGGTCCGACGAGGGTGCCCGCGGCCACCGTGAGCGTGCCCTCGGCGAACGACGTGCCGGGGATCTGCCCGCCGGGAGCCCGGAGCGTGAACGACGCCTCGTCCGCGGTGGTGCCGCGGCCGTGGTTCGGAACCTGGATGTCGAAGTGCACCGGGTGTCCCGGGCCGAAGGTCACCACGTTCCCCTGCTCGCCGTAGCGGCCGGCGGTGACCCCGCTGTCCGAGCCGTGGTCCGAGAACCGCACGTCGGTGGGCGAACCCGCCAGCTCGCACGGCTCGTACCCGCGCGCCGCGGTGAGGGTGACACGGTAGTGACGGTGCCCCGCGCTGCTGGGCGCATCGGTGATCTTCGCGGTGTGGTTGGCCGGACGGCAGGCGGACGGGGCAGCGCTCCTGCCCGTCGTCGACGAAGCCTGCGCGAATCCCGCGCCCGCGGTGCCCACCAGCACAGTGGCAGCGAGGGTGACGGCGATCTTCCGGTTGGTACGCATCATGAACACTCCTTGCCTTGCTCAATGGCCCTGCGCGTGTGCACCGTCAGGACCATGGTCGACACCATTCCTGCCCGCCCCCTCTCGCGGCGAATGTCTCAGGACGGCCACAGTCAGGTCGCCGGTACGTGGGCCGGTTCGTGGGCCCCACGGGTGAGGGCGGAGTGGAAGGAGCCGCGGTAGAAGAGCAGGGGACCGGCCTCGGAGTGGTGCGCGAGCCGTTCGACGCGGCCGAGGAAGAGGACGTGGTCGCCGCCGTCGTAGGAGGCCCAGGGCGAGCAGGAGAAGGTGGCCGGCGAACCGCTGAGGGCGGGTGCCAGGCCCGATGGCGCGGGCAGCCAGGCGGGAGGAGTGCCGGGAGCCTCCGGGCGGCCCGCGAACCGTAGAGCGAGGTCTCGTTGCTCCTCGGACAGGACGTTGACGGTGAACGGCCGGCCGGCCAGGAGCCGGGCCGCCTTCGAGGTACGGGAGAGGGAGACCAGGACGAGCGGCGGGTCGAGGGAGACCGCGGTGAAGGCGTTCACGGTCGCGCCGTGGGGGGTCTCGCCCACCAGGCAGCTGACGACGGTGACGCCGGTGGCGAAGTAGCCGAGGCAGGTGCGGAGTTGCTGCGGATCGATCGCCACCGGGTCTCCTTGACGTCGGATGGATGAGGGTGGTGCGCGGGTCAGTTGGCCCCGCACCCGGCGGGGTGGTCGAACCAGAGATGCACCTGGCCGGTGCCGATGGCGTTCTCGTACTCGCCGTAGCGGCGCGCGGCGGCGGTGCATCCGGGGCCGCCGAGGGCGCCGGCGAGCGTCAGGTAGTGGCCGAAGTCGCCTTCCGGGGAGTGCCGTCGGTACTCCGGCATGGTCGCGATGACCCGGTCGTGGCGGCCGGCCTCCAGCCAGGCGACGCGTTGCTCGTCGGCGGCGCGGGCCTCGGGGCTGACGATGTTGGCCGGGTCGCCGGCCATCCGGTCGCGCAGTTCGGCCAGCGGCCAGAAGCCGTGCGAGAGGCCGCCGGAGGCGAGCACCAGCACCCGCCGGGCGATCCCGTCGACAGCCTCGGCGACGGCCGCTCCCAGCCGCAGGTGGTCCTCGGTGGTCGCGGTCTGGCAGACCGACATGGAGAGCCACGGCACGTCAGGGCGGCCGAGGTAGCTCCAGAGGTTGAGTGTGGCGTAGTGGATCGGGAGGTGGGGGTCGTCGTTGGCGCGGAGCCAGAGCGAATCCTTCTCGGCCACGGCGGCCACGGCGTGGGCGAGTTCCGGGTCTCCGGGGATGGCGTAGGGGATCTGGCTGACCTCGCTGGGCATCTCGTCGGAGGTGAAGCGTCCGGACCGGTGGGTGTGGGCGGTGATGACGGTCTCGGTGGTGGTGGCCCAGTGGGTGTCGAGCACCAGTACGGCGTCGTGGTCGGTGCTGTCGATCACCTCGCGGCGGAGCCGGGCGAGGCCGGTGGCGAGGGTGAAGTCGCGTCCTCCATTGGCCTGGACGCGCTGAGGTTCGGGAAACATGATGACGGGGGCGTGGGAGAGCAGTCCCGCGCCGACGATGGCGCCCATGGGCGTGTCGCCTTTCTGAAGAGAGACTTCCCGGACAGGACCTACGGGACGAGGAGCAGCTTGCCCGTGGTGCGGCGGGCGGCCAGGTCGGCGTGGGCGTCCCGGGCACGGGCGAGTGGATACGTGCCGCCGATGGTGATGCGCAGAGTGCCGTCGGTGATTCCCGCGAAGACCTCTCCGGCCCGCCAGGTGAACTCCTCGACGGTGGCGCGGAAATGCTCCAGGTAGGGACGCGTGAGGGTCAGCGAGCCGCCCCAGAGCAGCCGCATCACGTCGACGGGTGGCACGGGGCCGCTGGCGCCGCCGAAGAGGACCAGCGTGCCCCGGCGGCGCAGGCTGTCCAGGCTGGCGTCGAACGTGGCGGCGCCGACACCGTCGTAGGCGGCGTGCACACCGTCGCCGTCGGTCAGGCGCCGGACCTCGGCGGGGAGGTCCTGGCAGCGGTCGTAGCGGATGACCTCGTCCACGCCGTTGCCGGCCGCCAGCTTCTCCTTCTCGTGGCTGGAGACCGTGCCGACGACGCGTACTCCGCGCCGCTTGAGCAGTTGGGTGAGGAGCAGTCCCACTCCGCCCGCGGCGGCGTGCACCAGTACGGTCTCGCCGGCCTGGGCGCGGTAGGAGTCGTTGACCAGGTAGTGGGCGGTCATGCCCTGGACGAGTGCGGCGGCGGCGATGTGCAGGTCGACGCCGTCGGGGACGACGACGGCTTTCTCCTCGGGAACGAGGACCTGCCCCGCGTAGCTGCCGAGGACGGTGGTCCAGGCGACGCGGTCGCCGACCGAGAACCGGGTGACGCCGGTCCCCACGGCCAGTACGGTGCCGGAGCCCTCCTCACCGGGCACGGCGGGCAGGGGCAGCGGATAGCGGCCCTCGCGGCGGTAGATGTCGATGAAGTTGACGCCCGCGGCGGCGAGTCGGACCAGGATCTGCCCTGGTCCCGGCGCGCCGGGAGCCGGCCTGTCGACAGGGAGAAGGACGTCCGGGCCGCCGGTCCGCCGGATCTCGATCGCGGGGATCACCGGGTCCGGTGCCGTGTTCCGCTGTGACATCAGTGCGCTCCTTGCAGGGTGAGGCGGTCGGGGTCGAGGTCGAGATCCACCCCGTAGGTGCTCAGCCAGTCGCCGAGACGGACGGTGGACTCCAGGAGGATGCGTTCGAACTCGGAGAGGGTGCCGGTCGTCGTCTTGTCGGTGAGCCGGCGCACCGCCGCCGGGTCCAGGTAGCCGGTGAGGGGGGCGTCGTCGCCGACAGCCGCGGCGGTGAGGCCGGCGATGAGCCCGCGGTCGTAGGCGGGGTCCTGGATGGAGGGGTAGGCGGCCTTGGTGCGGCGCAGTACGGACCGCGGCAGCAGGTCGGCGGCGGCCTCCCGGAGCAGGCCCTTCTCCTGGCCGGTGCAGATCTTCATCGCCCAGGGGACGTTGAAGAGGTACTCGACGAGGCGGTGGTCGCAGAACGGCACCCGGCCCTCCAGGCCGTTCGCCATGCCCATCCGGTCCTTCTTGTCGAGCAGGATGGGCAGCCAGCGGGTGAGTGTGAGGTAGCCGAGTTCGCGTGTGCGCCGTTCTTCGGGGCCCTCACCGTCGAGTCGGGGAACCTCGGCCAGCGCGGTGCGGTACAGGTCGGCCTGGTACGTGGCGAGGTCGATGCCCTCCACGAACCAGGGGTGGAAGAGCGCGCGGGGGTCGAGGCCGCGGTGAGCGCCGAGCCGCAGCCAGGGGAAGGTTTCCGCGGCCCGCGCGACGGGGTCGGAGAACCAGAGGTAGCCGCCGAACACCTCGTCGGCTCCCTCGCCGGAGAGTGCCACGGTGGCGTGCTCGCGGACGGCTGCGAAGAGCTGGTGCAGTGAGATGTCCAGGTCGGCGAAGTTGAACGGGAGGTCCCAGGCCTCCAGTACGGTCCTGCGCACGGCCGGGTCGAGAAGCCGGGCCCGGTCGAGGGTGATGGTGTGGTGTGCGCTGCCGACGTGCTCGGCGACGGCGCGGGCGTAGGGGCCGTCGGGGGTGGGGCGGACGGGATCACCGCGGAAGTTCTCGCTGTGGCCGGTGAAGTCGACGGCGAAGGTGGAGATCCGCCCGCCCTCGGCGGCGCGGACGCGCTGGGCCAGGGCGGTCACGGCGCTGGAGTCCAGACCGCCTGAAAGCAGCGCGACCAAGGGGACGTCCGCGACCATCTGGCGCGGCACGATGTCGTCCAGCAGGTCGCGGACTGTGGCGATGGTGGTGGGCAGGTCGTCGGTGTGCGGGCGGGCTTCGAGCGCCCAGTACCGCTCTTCGCGCAGGCCCGCACGGCCGACCCGCAGCAGATGGCCGGGCCTGAGTTCCCGCATGCCGCGCAGCGGCACCCGGCCGGGTGTGCGCAGGAAGAGCAGCGCGTCGCAGAGTTCCTCCGCGGAAGCGCTCGGCCGCACCAGCGGGTGGGCCAGGATGGCCTTGGGCTCCGATCCGAAGAGCACACCGCCCGGGGTCGGATGGTAGTAGAGGGGCTTGACCCCGAGACGGTCACGGACGAGGAGGAGTTCCTCGCTCGCGGTGTCCCAGATGGCGATGGAGTACATGCCGTTGAGGCGGTGCACGAAGTCGGCGCCCCACTGGAGGTAGGCGCGCAGCGCCACCTCGGTGTCGCTGGACGTGGTGAACCGGTGCCCGTGCAGGGAGAGTTCGCCGCGCAGCTCGCGATAGTTGTAGATCTCGCCGCCGTAGGAGATCACGGCGCGCGGCAGGTCGCCGCGTGGGCCGCGCTCCGGGGTGGCCATGGGCTGGGCCCCGCCCTCCAGGTCGATGACCGCGAGGCGCCGGTGGCCGAGCGCGGCGTGGGTGTCGAGCCAGCCGCCGCCGGCGTCCGGGCCGCGGCGGATCAGCGTCCGCACCATGGCGTCGAGCGTGCCGGACTCGGTGGTGAGGTCTCGGGAGAAGTCGATCCATCCGGTGATGCCGCACATGGTCCGCTCCTTTCTCAGTCCTGCTCGGGGCCGAGCCAGGGGCCCCGGCGCCAGCCGTCGGTGTCGTAGTCGTCCAGGCACTCCTGGACCAGTTCCTCGTAGCGGCCGAGGCTGCCGCGGCGGACGGCCCAGCGCAGCGCGTCCAGCCGGACCTGCTCGCCGTTGCCGGAGTAGTTGCGCTCGTAGAGTTCGTGGCGGGCCCCGAACTCGCTGCCGATGGCGTCCCAGACCAGCTTGAAGAGCTTGATCCGTTCCAGTGCCGAGGTGTCGGCGCCCCGGTAGTAGCGGTCGATGAGCGGGCGCAGTTCGGGATGGGCGAGGTCGCGGGCGCTGGAGGGGACCGCGAGGGGCGCGCCGCCGAGCAGGCTCTCGAAGAGCTCGTGCACCCTGTTCCAGATGTAGGGGCCCGCCATCCGCATGGCGGACGCGTGTTCCAGGCGCGGCAGGACCGTGCCTCCCGGGCCTGGTTCGGGATCGTGGGCCATGGCGGAGGTGAGTGCCCGGACCAGGTCGCGCAGGGTGAGGAGTTCACCGAGGCCTGCCTGCACCCCGCGGAAGACATCGGTGCCGTTGGCCCGGGTGGCCCGGGAGAGGAGCCCTGCCATCAGCTCCAGCTTGACGCCGAGCCGGATCCCGGACTGGAAGTTGTAGAGGTTGGGGAAGCCGGAGCCCGCGTAGAAGCCGGTGGCGCGCTCGGTGTCGCGGTGGACGAGCACGTCCTCCCAGGGAATCAGTGCCTCGTCCAGCAGCAGCACGCTGTCGTTCTCGTCGAAGCGGCTGCTCAGCGGGAAGTCGAAGGGGCTTTCGGCTCGCCGTTCGTACGGGGTGCGGCAGATGAGCCGTACCCCCGGGTTGTCCATCCGGACGAAGAAGACGAGCGCGAAGCGTTCCGCCTTGCCCTTCTCCAGCTGGGCCGAGCCGACCGGGGCCACGAACCCCGCGTTCGTCAGGGCGGACCCGGTGGCGAGCATCTTCGCTCCGCTGACCACCACCCCGGCGTCGGTCTCGCGCACCGCGTGCACGAAGACGTCACCCATGTCGTGGATGGCGCGTTTCCGGTCGATCGGCGGGTTGATGATGACGTGGTTCAGATGGAGCGCCTTGCCGGCGAACCTGCGGTACCAGGCGGTGGCGTTGGGGGCGAACGGGCCGTAGTAGTCGGCGTTGACGCCGAGTCCGGCCATGAAGGCGGCCTTGTACTCGGGGGTGCGGCCCAGGAAGCCGTAGCTCGCGCGGGCCCAGGTGGCGATCGCCTCCCCGGCCTGGACGAGGTCGGTGGCGGACCGGCTGGGTTTGAAGAAGCGATGGGTGCGGATGCCGGTGTCCGGGTCCACCCCGGTGAGTACGCCGGCGGTGGTGGGGTCGTGGAGAGCGTCGTAGAGCCGGGCGATGGAACGGGCGGAGTTGCGGAAGGCGGGGTGCGTGGTCACGTCCTTGACCTGCTCGCCGTCCACGTACACGGCACGGCCGTCGCGCAGGCTTTCGAGGTACTCGGCCCCGGTCATCAGGGCGTCGGTGGTCTTCCGCGGCTGAGTGGTCGTCATCGAACCAGCCCCGGGTTGGCCAGCGGCGGGTCGCCGAGGACCTGGACGCGGCGCAGGTGCCGGGGCGCGCCGCTGGTGAAGGCGTTGCGGCCGTGCAGCAGCGTGTGGTTGTCGGTCACCACCAGATCGCCGGTCCGCCAGACGTGCGCGTAGAGGTGGGACGGGTCGTACAGGGCGGCACGCAGGCCGCGGTGGAGTTCGGCGCGTTCCGACTCGTCGGCGAGGCCGGAGAACTCCAGGTCCGGGTGGTTGACGAAGGTCTCGCCGGCCTCCACGGTGGGTTCGTTGTACCGGATGACGGGCGTGCCATGAATCGGATGGGGTGTCACCACCGGGGAGACGCAGGTGCTGTCGTAGTACTCCATCTTCCGGTGATAGGTGCCCGTGGCCCGTGACCACAGGGCGCGGGTTGCGGGATCGGCATCGGCGAGCACGGCGGCGGTGTCGGAGAAGGTGGTCTCGCCGCCGTTGCCCTCACCGGGCGCGTGGACGCACTGGAAGATCTGGAATTCGGGGATGTGCTCCCGGTACATGCCGTCCCAGTGCATCGGCATGTGGCTGTGGTCGAATATGTGGTCGGCCGGGTCGGCCTGCTGGACGAGCTCCAGCACGGTGCCGAACGGCCAGACGCTGAGCTGCCCCCATCGCTCGCCGTACGCCGAGAGTTCGTCGGGCTCGGCGAACCCCGCGAAGCCGCGGAGAAGGAGGAGGCGGTGCTCACGAACGAGGGCGCGCAGGGGCGCGACGGGCAGGCCGGTCGGCGGACGGTCCCGGTCGACGGCGTGGAGGGCGATCCCGAAGGGTTCGAGGGCCGTGATCCTCAGGCCCTGGTCGGTGAGCGGGGTGTCGATGGTCATGGTGGAGCCTCCTGTCAGGGGGTGGGGGCGGTGGCGTGGGCCCGGGGCAGAACGAAGTGGCTGGGGCGTCCGTGGGCCGTCACCAGCCGGCCCCCCGCCGCCTCGGCCTCGGCACGCTTCATCAGCGTGAAGAGCCCGTCGCCGGTGTCGACGGCCGTGCTGTGCCAGGGCGTGAGCCAGACGTCGGGGGTGTCCGCCAGCAGGAGCCCGATCTTCCGTGTACTGCACGGCTGGGGGTGGATGGAGAGACGGACGGCGTCCGGGAACAGCTCGGCCAGCAGTTCGTCCCAGGCGCGGCTGCGGGCGATGACGCCGTAGGCGAGTTCGCGGCAGTGGCGCTGGAGGGCGGCGCGGCTGCCGGTGTACTCGGGGACGGACAGGTCCTCCAGCATGAAGCGGGTGATCCCCCGGTACATCTGGACCATGTGGCCGCCCTGGCGCACCTCGGCGCGCAGTTCGTCCGGGTGGGGGCCGCGGCCGTCCGTGAGCCTCGCGCGCAGCTGGGCGTGGCCGGCGCCCGGACTGACCTCGTCCAGGGTGAACTGGCCGAGGTGGGAGGCGCCGATCCGGTCGATCATGCGGTTGATCTCGTGGACGTAACGGGTGACGTTCTCGTCGCTCACGCCGATCAGGTCGTTGAAGACCCGGCCGTCGGAGCAGATGAGGATGCGGGCGCCGGGCGGGTAGACCTCGGCGATGCGTTCGCAGAGCGATTCGAGGAATCTCAGCGCGAGTTCCTCGGCCATGTCGGGCAGTGGGCCCAGGACCTTGGCCGGGTTGGGGGACTTGGTGGGAAAGGCCGGGAGCAGGAACTCGATGGTCCGGCCCCGAGCCATGGCTTCCGCTATCGCGTCTCGGTGGTGCCGTAGGCACCGCAGGCAGACCCTGCCGGTGCAGCCGCTGCCGCGCAGTCTCCGCTGGTGCAGCAGCACGTCGCGGATCACCTCGATGGCGGCCAGTTCGGTATCGAGGGTGGCAAGTTCGAACACCGTGCCTCCTGTTAGTGGGGACTCGCTCCACCCTGGGCTCACGACGCACACGGAACGCACAAAGCCATTTCGGTACCGGCCGTCACGGCAGGCTGCGGCTGCCTCGGCGGGATCAGCCGCCGAAGGCGCCGAGTTCGTGCCGGGTGCGTGTCTCCCAGTCGGGCATGCGCAGCGCGCGGAACCCGGACAGCGCCGCGCCGAAGCTGCCCCGTGCGCGCTCCCGGTCGCCGAGGGCGGCGTACGCGCGGCCCCGCATGAAGGCGGTGAGCGCCTCCCCGCGGCGCTCACCCAGCTCGGCGAACATCTCCGCGGCCTGTGTCAGCGGGCCGAACGCCTCGTCGGCCCGCTCCGGGGCCTGGGCCAGCCGTAATCGCCCGATCGTGTAGTGCGCGTACGCCTCGCCGGGGCGGTGCCGCACCCCGCGGTAGTGGATCAGCGCCCGGTCCAGGTGACGGGCTGCCGCGGCGTAGCGGCCGAGCATGATCTCGGTCACGGCCAGCGCCTGCAGGGCATCGGCAAGGGCCAGCGGCTGCCGCAGCCGCTCCGCCGCTTCGAGCGCCCTCTCCAGCACCCGTGCCGCCTCGGCCTCGCGGCGCTGCTGGAACAGCACCGAGCCCAGACTGCGCAACGCCAGCACCGTGCCCCGCAGGTCACCCAGCTCGCTCAGCACGGCGACGGCCGCCGAGGCGTCGGTGTAGGCGTCCTCGGTCATGCCCCGGTCCGCGATCGCGAAGCTGCTGTGGACACGGAGGTACGCGGCCTGACGCCGCTCCCCCAGCTCGTCCAACTGCGCGATGGCGGAGACGAACCAGCGCATCGCCTCGTGCGCCCGGCCGCGCCCGACGCCGGCGCGGGCCAGCGAGCCCTGGGCCATCGCGATACGCCTGCGGTCGCCTTCGGCCGACGCCCGCTCCAGCACGGCCCGCGCCATACGCTCCCAGTCGTCCAACCAGCTGCACTGGTGGCATATGTCGTCCAGGGCCGCGACGAGTTCGCTCGCCTGCTCGCCGTGGCCGGAGCGCGCGGCGTACTCCACGGTGGCCGCGAGACTGGGGCGCTCGTATTCCAGCCAGGCGGTGGCCGCGTCCGCTCCGGTGCGGAGCAACCGCTCCCTCGCGGCGGGGACCCGGTGCAGCCAGCCGTCCAGTACACGTCCGACGATCTCCCGCCGGCGCGCCGGGGACTCTTCCTCGGCGGCGCGTTCCGCGGCGTAGGCGCGCAGCAGATCGTGGATACGGTAGCGGGGCCGGCCCTCCGGATCGACGTGGTGGGCCCGGATGAGGTTGGCGTGGATCAGGGCGTCCAGGATGTCGTCCACACTGTCGTCCGGTTCCTCGTCCCCGGCCACACCGGACATGATGACCGCGGGTATCCAGGACGGGAACTCGCCTGTGGGGATCAGCCCGAGAGCGCGGAACACGCGGGCCGCGTCCGGGGCCAGCCCGTGATACGCGGTGGCGACACAGGCACGCATGGCGAGGTCGCCGGCGCGCAACTCACCGAGCCGGCGCTGTTCGTCGGCCAGCCGCTCGGCCAGCCAGCGCACCGGTCGGTGCGGGCTCCCGGCCAGCCGGGCGCCCGCCACCCTGAGCGCCAGAGGAAGACCGGCGCATCCGACGAGGAGGTGCTCCGTCGCCTCCGGCTCGGTGGCGAAGCGCCGCGTTCCGGCGATTCGGTCGAGCAGGGTGCGCCCGTCGGTGTCGTCCAGCGGTTCCACGTCGAGCAGGTGCGCGCCGGGAATGGCGGCGAGCCGCGCCCGGCTGGTGATCAGGACGGCACAGCCGCCGCCCCCGGGCAGCAGGTACTGGACCTGGGAGGTGTCCATGACGTCGTCCAGGACGACCAGCACGCGCCGGTCCGCGAGCTTCGACCGGAACAGTGCGGCCCGCTGGGACTCGGCCGCGGGTATCGCCGATCCGGGCACGCCGATGCTGAGCAGCAGATCCGCGAGGACGGCGGCGGATGTACGGCGTGGTCCGCGCGCACTGTCGAGCTGGACGTAGAGCTGGCCGTCGGGGAAGGTGCCACGGAGCCGGTGGGCGAGGTGGGTGGCCGCGGCGGTCTTGCCCACGCCGGGCAGACCGGTCAGGATCACCACCGGTACCACCGTCGGCGGCCTCCGGGCGTTCGAGGGGGCCAACAGCGTGGCCGCAAGGGTGAGCAGCTTCTCGCGCCCGACGAAGTCCGCTATGAGCGTGGGCAGTTGGCAGATCGGCCACGCTCCCGCGGACCTCGGTCTCGCGCCCGGATGAGCGGGGTCAGGGGCCGGATGGGCGGGGTCAGGGGCCGGCGGGTCCAGTCGGCGGACGGGGTTGGAGCGCGGCGGCGGTCCTTTCACCGGGGAGAGGTCGCGGGCGAGTACGGCCTGGTGCAGCCGCCGCAGTTCGGTTCCGGGATCGAGTCCGAGTTCGTCCCGGAGCGTACGACGGGCCCGAGCGTAGGAGTGCAGCGCGTCTCCCGCACGTCCGCAATGGTATTGAGCGGTGATCAGCAGACCCCACAGTCGCTCGCGCAGCGGGTGCGCCGCTGTCTGCGCGCGCAGCTCCGGGACCAGTTCCTCGTACTCACCCAGCGCGATGCGGGCCACCGCGTGGTCCTCGAAGACGGAGATCCGGGACTCCTCCAGCCTCGACGCCTCCACGTGCAGCGCGGAGTGATGCGGCACACCGTCGAAGGCGGCACCTCGCCACAACGCCAGAGCCGCGCGCAGGCGCTCGGCTGCCGAGCGGTGATCACCTTGGGCCATGGCGGCCCGGCCGCGCGCGGCGAGGTCGTCGAAGAGCCTCAGATCCAGTTCGTCCGGCCGAGCCCGGAGACGGTACCCCTGGCGACCGTGGCTGAGCCGGTCACCGCCGGAGGCCGCGTTGAGCACCCTGCGCAGACCGGCGGCGTAGCTGCGGACGTTCGCATGCGCGGACGCCGGTGGGCTCCCGGCCCACAACACCTCGCAGAGCCGGTCGGCGGTGACCGCGGTGTTCATGTCCAGCAGGAGAGCCGCCAGGAGAGTGCGCGGCTTGGGTCCGCCGAGCGGAAGCATCTCACTGACGCCAACGGCTTCGACCGGCCCCAGCACCCTGAATTCCACACGGCGCAACTCCACGGCCTGACCACCCCTCTGCTCCCTCTCGGGGCGGGGCTCTTCCCGCAGGGATCAGCCTTCCGCCGCAACGGAGAAAGCAGTCCACCGACTCCTGCGACCGGGGAGGGGTGTCGAGCACGACGCGAACGGCCGTCGGGGGCAGGCCGGTTGGGGGAACGGGTGCGGGTCAGGACGTGTCTGGACGAATGCCTCCGGGCGCCGGTGTCCCAAGAGGCCCGGGGGCGCACCGGCAACGCCGCGGGATGGCTCCGGGCCTTGTCCGCATGCTGGTACGCGGGGTCGGCCGGGGGGCGCACGGGCAGCCCTCGGCCGACGCGGTGACTCGGCGCACCGCGACCGCTTCGATCTCGACGAGGACGCCGGGCTCGGCGAGGCGCTCGACACCGATCGCGATGAACGAGGTGACGAGACCCGTGCTGTGCCGTCCGGACCAACACCGGGCGGCCGACGTGTCGTTAGTGACGTGACGGCGCCCGGACATGGGTCGGTGAGGGGGCGCCGCCGGAGGACGCGTCGCCGCCGGGGGCATCGTCTCGTCACGGCGGCGCGGTCGAAGGGGAGGTACGGAGAATGCCGGGCAACGAGGAACCGTTCGTCGATGCGCCAGAAACGCGGGCGTCCTACGAGCTGTGCGCGGCGGAGATCAGGCAGTTCCTGACGCCGATGTGGAAGGCGGCCGAGGTGCTGCCCGCCGCGATCCGTCCCCACGTCCTGGCCGTGAACGCCTTCACGGTGCGCAGCGACCGCATCGCGGATGAGGGCGGAACGCGGCGGGTACGCGCGGAACGGTTCACCCGGTGGCGTTCCGGGACTCTGGAGGACCTGCGCACCGGGCGCAGCGCGCATCCGCTGCGGCGGGCGTTCGTGGACACGGTGCGGCGGTGGGAGATCGACCACGCGCTGGTCGAGGAGTTCCTCGACACCATCCGGGCCGACTGTGCCGCCCCTCCCGTCTTCGAGACGTTCGCGGAACAGCGGCGCTATCTGCGGGGAATCTCGGGGACGACCAACGTGATGTGGATGTCACTGCTGGATGTGAGCGGGCCACAGGCGTTGGTGTCGGCCTCGCTTTTGGGCGAGGTGTGCCAGTTGGTGGACAACTTCGAGGACCTGCCGGTCGACCTCGCCGCCGGGCGGTGCTATCTGCCGCGCGCCGATCTGCGGCGGCTGGGGCTGGAGGTCGGCGACCTCCGGAGCGGTGAACGGCGCGAGGCACTGGACGAGTTGGTGGACATCCAGCTCGGACGGTGGCGTGACCTGCTGGAGCGGGCGATGCCGGTGGCCGGGCTGGTGAGCCCCGCGTACGAGCCGTTCCTGCACACGGTGCTCCTGGGCGCGTGGATGCAGTTCGACGAGGTCGCGCTCCGCAAGTCCCGGGTCTTCGTCGACGGAATGGAACCACTGACGTCGACCGGGGCGGCGCGGCGCCGCCCGGCGTGGCCGGTGGCGGATGGGGTGCCGGGCCATGTAGCGGTGATCATGGACGGCAACCGGCGGTGGGCCACCCGGCAGTCCCTGCCGGTCTCGCGGGGCCATCAGGCGGGCGGGCAGGCCGCGATGCGGCTGGTCAACGCCGCCCTGCGGCTCGGAGTCCGGCACTTGAGCATCTACGCGTTCTCCACCGAGAACTGGGACCGATCCCAGGAGGAACTGGCCGCCCTGTTCGACACACTGGCCGACGGGATCGCCCGCGGCACCGAGTGGCTGCACGAACTGGGCGTACGGGTGCGCTGGTGCGGACGGCGGGACCGTATCGATACGTCACTCGCCTCCGCCCTGACGCTGGTGGAGAGCCTGACGTCGAACAACGATGTGCTGTCGCTGACCCTGTGCGTCGACTACGGCGGGCGGGACGAACTGACCGACGCCGCCCGCGCGCTGGCCGCCGAGGCGGTCGCGGGGACGATCCGGCCCGAGGACATCGGCCCCGCCGACCTGGCCAGGAACATGTACGCGCCCGGCCTTCCCGACGTCGATCTGCTGATCCGTACGTCCGGTGAGCAGCGCGTCAGCAACTTCCTGCCCTGGCACCTCGCCTACGCCGAGCTGGTCTTCGATCCGACCCCCTGGCCCGACTTCGGCCTGGCGCGGCTGCGGGAGGCGCTCGCCACGTACGCCGGCCGCCAGCGCCGCTTCGGAGGCACCCTTCCCGGTCCCGCCCGGCCGGTGGGGCCGGCCCCGGCTCCCTGAGCCGGAGCCGGCCCCCCGGGCGGCACTACGTCGGCGGGGTGTACACGCCCTCCGCGGTCACCCGTGCCAGCACCGTGTCAGCGGTGAACGCGGGTGCGCCGAAGGTGGCGGTGTACACCTCCAGCGCCTCGGGGGTCGGGTGCAGCGGCACCCCGTCGATCCTGACCCTCAGCGGCCGGCCCACCGGCACATCGGAGGTGGTCAGCAGTCCCTCGGACACGGCACACCGGAACACCGAGCGGTGCCCGACGTCGAGGCCGTTGACCTGGCACTCCCCCGACGCCAGCCCGTCCCTCAGAACACCCCGCAGGTTGACGACCCGGGCGCGCCCCGTGGGCGTGCGCACCGCGATACCCCCGTCGAGGACACCGTCCCCCTCGGCCTTCGGCGGGCTCTTCGGCGAGGGGTCGCCCTTGCCCGACCGGACGGGGAACCGCACCGCGGAGCCGCCGGAGTCCCTGACCAGCTCGGCCGGCGCCACGGCCTCGATCACGGCTCCCAGCCGGTCCAGCTCCGCCTGTACCTCCCCGGTCCACCGGACCTCGACCCAGCCCTCGGAGATCGTGCCCCACTTCTCGTCCGCGGCAGCGGACGCCGTCCCCGTGAGCTGGGCCAGCAACGGCGCGGCCAAAGCCGCACCCAGAACGGTTCGACGATTCGTGCTCATCGGCGTGCCCACCATCCTTCCTCAGGGCCGCGGTACGCGACCGGAGGGAAAGCATGCGCCCGGCCGGATTTCCGGACCCCGAATCCCCCCGGGTAACACCCGGAAGGGGGACGGGCCGTATCACCGGGTGTACGCGACCTCGAACGCCGCCGCCGTCCCGCTTCCAGGACCGCCGGCCGACGGATGGTGAGAATCGACCAGTAAGGGTGGCCGCGGACAACGCGCGAACCGGACGGTCCGCTCTAGCGTCGTCCGCATGCCGATGCAACCGTGGTTCTCCGACGCGAAGCTGGGCATCTTCATCCACTACGGCATCTACGCCGTGGACGGAGTGCCCGAGTCCTGGTCGTTCTATACGGGCCAGGTGCCCCACGAGCGCTATATGCGGCAGCTCGACGGCTTCACCGCCTCCCGCTACGACCCGAGGTCCTGGGCGGAACTGTTCGTACGGGCGGGCGCGAGATACGCCGTACTGACCGCCCGTCACCATGACGGTGTGGCCCTCTGGGACACCGCCCAAGCCGGGCTGAACGTGCCCGCGCACACCCCCGCGGGGCGTGATCTCGTCGCCGGATACACCGATGCCCTGCGCGAGCACGGTCTCAAGGTCGGGCTGTACTACTCGCACTCGGACTGGAATCACCCCGACTACGCGAGCGTGCCGCACGCGGACCCGGGCCAGGGAATGGAGGAGCTGAACACCAACCGGTTCGTGGCTCCCGCGGACGGGGCCGAGGACCTCGACGCGTGGGCGCGCTTTCTCGCGTACCGCGACGCCCAGGTCGGTGAACTCGTCGGCCGCTACCGGCCGGACCTGCTGTGGTTCGACGGGGAGTGGGAGCGCAGCGAGACGCAGTGGCGGATGCGTCGGCTCTCCGAGCTGATTCTCTCGCTCGCCCCCGAGACGGTGCTCAACGCCCGCATGCTCGGTTACGGGGACTACGCGACCCCCGAGCAGGGCGTCCCCATCGTCCCGCCGGACGGACCGTGGGAGCTGTGTCTGACGGTCAATGACTCCTGGGGCTTCCAGCGTGACGACCACCGGCACAAATCGGTGGGGCAGTTGGTGCGCTACTTCACCGAGACGATCGGCATGGGCGGGAATCTGCTGCTCGGGGTCGGTCCGCGGGAGGACGGCACGATTCCGGCGGAGCAGGCGGAGCGGCTCGAAGGGCTCGGCGCCTGGATCGGCCGGCACTCCCGGGCGGTGTACGGAACGGTGGCCGGACTGCCCGCCGGGCACCACTACGGTCCCAGCACACTGTCGGCGGACCGCCGCACCCTCTATCTCGTCTGCCTCGACATCCCCCGTGAGTCGGTGGCGGTACGGGGAGTGCGCAACGCCGTGCGCCGCGTCCGTGTTCTCGGTACGGGTGCGGAGCTGGACCACCGTGTCGTCGGCGGGCTGCACGACGTACCCGGTGTGCTGTGGATCGACGCGCCGCGCGCCGCCGACCTGGACGAGCAGGCCACCGTCCTCGCCGTCGAGCTGGACGGCGAACTGGACCTCTACCAGGGCTCCGGCCGTACCTGACACGCCCGTGCCGGTGCGGCGGACGCGTCACGCCGCACCGGCACGGACAGCTCGCGGCGAGGCGCGCAGCTCACGCCGGCACGCCTTGTTGAAGGCCTGGAGGTCCGGCATCCCCACGGCCGCCGCGATGGCCGGGATCGACAGCGTCGACTCCGTCAGCAGATGTCGTGCCCGGTCCATTCTGCGGCGCCGGACATACGCGACCACCGTGCTGTCCAGATCCGCCCGGAACAGCCGGAGCAGATGGTTGTGCGAGACGTTCGCGGAACGCGCCACCTCCGGGACGGTCAGCGGCTCATGGAGCCGGGACTCGATGTACGCCACAGCGGCGGCGACCGACGCGTGCGGCTGATCCGTACCGGGCCGCCGCCCGAGCAGGGCCACCTGCCACAGCGCCGACCACAGCTCCGGCACCGCGCGCACCGGGCTGTGCGTCGCCGCGGCGACGGCCTGGGACAGCCGGCTGTTGAGCGCGGGCGCCCCGGCACCGGCGTCCTGCATGACCGGAACGCACAACCGCTCGCCCTCATCGGCGAGTTCGAAGTGCGCGTAGAGATGCTCCGAGCGCCCCCGGTAGCGGAACTCGACCGGTGAGCCGGGTGGTACGAGACTCACCCGGCCCGGCCGTACGGCGTACGGCACCCCATCGACGGTGAGATCGGCCGCGTACCGGTACAGATGCAGTTGCCACAGACCGGGCAGGACGAACACATCACGGTCCGAGCTGACGCCATGGATACCCACACCGAGATCCACCAGGCGTGGGGGCGAGTCCAGGCAGAGTGTGACCTGCCCGCCCGGACTTCCCCGGACCTGCCCACCCGGACTCCCCTGGAGCTGCCCGTCCGGACTCCGCTGACCGTAGCCGCTCATGGTGAAAACGTACCAGCGGTCCTCCGAACCGGGTCGCACACGGACAGGACGCGGGCGTCATCGCCCTCCGCGCGGGTCAACGGCATGCCGGGAGTCCGGTCAGGACGACGTCACGCGGTCGACAAGGTGCTGGAGCCGTTCGTCGAGCAGCTTCGCGGGGTCAGGGGTGCAGGTGGCGAGCGCGATCATGCTCGCCACGACGACATCGCACAGCTCCTTGTGGACGTCGTCCCAGGTGTGCGACGCACCCTTGCGCGGGTTGGCCCCTGTCGCGCCGTGCATCGCCTCGGCGACCTCGCCGACCTCCTCGCTGATCTTGAGTACGCGCCACAGCCGTACGTCCCCCGTCAGCTCCGGGTTGGCGTTCGCGTCCAGCCAGTGCCGTAGTCGTTCCACGCGAGGCCAGGTGGTGTCGTCCGGGTGGGTCGTCTCGGTTCCGGTGGCGGTGTGTTCCCAGAACTCCCGCGTCCAGCACAGGATGTCCCGCATGATGTGGTGGTTCTGGTTCGGGCGCAGCGCGCCGTACTGGAAGAACATGACGCCCTCGCTCGGCCAGCCGAGCAGTGTGATCCGCTTCTCCACCTCGCCGTCGCCGCGCACCGGGTGGAAGTCCTCGGTCAGGTCGAGGCCGCCGGGGGCGAAGTCCGGCCCGTCGGTTCCGGGGTTGCACCAGGTGCGGACGAGCCCGCGCTTCAGCAGGTTCGGGTAGAGCGGCAGGACGTCGTTCTTGGCGTCGAAGGGATGGACGCGGGAGTCGACCAGGACGTCGACGGGCAGCACGGCGCCGGTGATGCCACCGCGCACGACGAAGCGTCCGCTCCGCTCGTCCGGCGTCACGTCGGCCTCCGGGCCGGCCGACACATCGACGATGCCGTGCCGGATCAGGGCGCGGACCTTCTCCATGACCTCGAGCGCGGACCCGTTGCACAGCCGGTTCAGGTGACGCGTGAAGACATCGAGGAAGTCACGGTGCGACGCGGCGTGCAGTCCGCCGAAGTCGACGGCGGCGGCGATGACGTACCGCAGGTCGCGCCAGACGCCGTCGGCCGCCGCCTTCGCCGGATTGGACAGGTTGCCCTGGACGGCCCAACGGCGGTCGAGGTCCAGGAAGTCGAGCATCGCCGCCCGGTACTCCTCGGGCGTGGCGAAGGAACCCCGGTCGATCGGACGGATCAAACGATCCCAGGAGAAGCGCTGGCCGGCGACGCTCTTCGGGTGGCGCCACGGGGACGTTCCGGCCGCGACGGCGTCCGCGAATCCCACGGGGTCGTCGAACCGGGCGGCGATGGCACCGGCCTGCTCGGGGCCGAAGATCACCTCCAGGACACGGCGCAGCGCCGCCTCCGCGTCCGGGTCGCGCTCCTTGGCCTCGGTGAGTCCGAGCTCGCCGGACAGGACCGCGTCGAGCGTCTCCGCCACTCGGTCGACGATGGCTTCCAGCGGGGCGAGGAGGCGCTGTACGGAGGTGTCCGACGCGGCGCCGCGGCCGCCGTCCGTGAGGAACGCCTCGTACCCGGGCCGGGCCGCCGCCTCGAGACGGCGGCCGATGTCGTCACCGAGCAGGGTGGCGTAGTACAACTGGGCCATTTCCAGGGCTATGACGGGGAAGACGTGATCACGGAAGTCGAGCTGCCGCTGCTCTCGGCCGCCGATGGTGACGGGCCGGCCCACGGACCGGCGCAGCCGGTGCACCGCGTCCTCGGTGAGGAAGACGCCCCGGTGTTCCAGTTTCCCGGTGTCGCGCTCCTTGGCGTTGAACGGGCGGGTGAAGGTGAACAACGCGGAACGGCTGAACATGACGATGGAGTCGGGTTCCCGCCCGGACGCCTGGTACGCCAGGGTGCCGTCCGGCCGCTCGGTGAAGACTCCGCCCCTGCCCTCGGTCAGGTGCAGGATGACGTCGATGCCGGTGAGCCCCATACCGGCGCAGCCGACGGTGGTGCCGGGACCGGCCTGGCCGGGCGCGAAGGCGTTCTCCAGCGGATAGACGGAGGGGACGAAGACGGCCTGGTGGCTCTCGGCGAACCGGGACCATTGGGCCTGCCGGGGGTAGCGGGCCGGGTCGTTGGACGAGTGCCCGGTCAGCAAGAGGACGTGACCGGTGTCGATGACGGGCTCGCCGTCGCCGCCGACAACCCGGAGCGTGCCGTCCGGCAGCTCCTCCAGGTCGGTCACCTCCTCCTGATGCAACTGGACCCGCACACCGGGCACTTCCCTCAGCATCCCGACGTACCGCCGGAACCGGTCGGCGAGGGCCAGGCCGTGGACGTAACGCTTGGGCGAGTCCTCGGCAACCAGGTCGAAGACGGGGTCGCCGGTCTCCTCGTACTTGGCGCGGCACCATTCGTGCAGGGTGGGGCGGTCCTCCCGGGGCAGCAGCGGTCCGGCGGCGACGACGCTCTCGTCGGCCGCGAACGCCACTTGCCCGGCGATCCGGTTGAGGACGCTGGTGACCGGCTGGTCGGGGCTGTGGACCTGCCCGGCGCCGAACCGCCCCGCCCGGTCGAAGATGTGGATATCGAGAGGCACCGGCCCGGCCGCCGCCTTCGCCACCGCGGCGAGCCGGTCCAGCACATAGGTGCAGCTGGGGCCGGCGCCGACGATGGCGAGTCGGTTGGAACGCATGCGGTGGGTCTCCTTGATGGGTAGTGGTGCCTTCCGGTTCGCCGCGGCCGGACGTCCTGTCAGACGTCCCCGCCGGACAACGCGGAAGGCGGAAGCAAACGGATACCGATGCGTCGGCACCGCGCCTGGCGAGGTGGTCGCGGTGCCGACGGGCTCCCGTCAGGACGGAGGGCGGGGCCCCGCCGGCGCGTTCACCGCTGTTCCGTCGTGGACGGCGCGGACACGGTGGAGACGACCCGGCCGACCACATCGTCGAGAGGTTCCCCGGCATCGACGGTCAGCCATCCGAACCGCTCGGCCCAGCCGTCGAGCACCCCGAGTATGCGGCTCTGGTGGGTCAGGAAGCTGTCCCGCGAGCATTCCGGGTCCATACCGCACTCGTACGGGACGACGTCACGCCCGACCTTCCGCTCCCAGGCCCGATGGGGGTCGAGCCGCAGGTAGATGACCTGTTCGGAGCGGGGGAGGCCGGAGACGACGCCTTCGACCCACGCACTGTCCAGGCCGTAGACGATCTCACCGGCGGCGTGTTTCATCCAGTATCCGTCGAGCAGTGTGACCTGGTCCGGCCGCACCGCCTCCGGCGTACGGCCCAGGAGTGCGTGGGTGATGGACCACATCAGGAAGAGGAACCGGGAGGTGCTCGGCATCTCCGCGGCACAGAGCCGGGTGTTGAGCACGTCGGGCCTCATGAACAGGGTCGCGGGGTAGGCGGCGTTGTCGATGATGTCCCATCGGTCCACCCGCTCGACCCTCGTACCGGCGGCGGACAGGCGCTCGGTGGCGAGCCGGGAAACGGTCGACTTACCGGCGCCGTCGGAGCCCACCAGCGAGACGATCACGCGGCACCGCCCCGGCTCGGCTCCCCGAGGTCGACGTGCCGAGGCGTCGGCGCCCCGAAACGGCTGTCCCAGGGTGAGTTCATCGATATGTCCGATCTCGATGGGGTGCCGACGGCCTCGAACTCGTGGGGCATGTGTCTGACAATCCGTTCTCAAGGTCACGTCGTCTGATGGGGCGCACCGGCCACCGGCCGCTGAAGCGGCGACGGCGTCGTCCGCGGGGGCTGGTCGAGGGGCCGAGAGCACTCCCAGGTCGCCGTGGAATCTATGCGCGTTCGTCCGGCGACAACAGTCGTGAACGTTCCTGAGCTATTTCGTGAAGTCGCGGTGTGGATGCGGCCGATCAGGGTAGGTGCGCAGAGCCTGGATCCTTTTCCCGCAGGTCAGCAACGGTGTGCCGCGGCCGTCGGTGCTGCTCCCCGCGCGCTGACCACGGGCTGTCGGGCGTTTCTGATCGCTCGTCACACATGAGCATTGACACCGCGCATGTTCGCCTCGGCAGGTGCTCGCGAGGCGAGCTCGGAGATGCCGTGAGGGCCTGCTTCTGTCGATCATCGTGGGCGCGCGACGATCGACAGGAACAGGCCCTGGCGGTGGTGGTTCGGTGGTGTTTCGGGAGCAGGGGCGAAGCGGCCGGGCGAAGGTCGGGTACTCCCGGGCCCCGTGCCGTGGAGTTGGTGGCCTGGAAGGCTGACAGCGAGCAAAGACATACAATCCCATCAAACAAGGCTTCTCTGCGGCGCCTATGCGCTCCCCGAGCGCCGTGGTTATCCTCGGTCTTTCGTGACGGATCGTCAGACATGCCGTCGGGATCGTCACGAAAAACCGAGGCCAAGGAGCGTAGAAGATACCGCTCGGCCTCGTGCGATCGATTCGTCCTCCTGTAGAAGGGACAATGCGATGGATCCTGATATC
This sequence comes from Streptomyces sp. NPDC088147, assembly GCF_044741565.1. NCBI lineage: Bacteria > Bacillati > Actinomycetota > Actinomycetes > Kitasatosporales > Streptomycetaceae > Streptomyces > Streptomyces sp. NPDC088147. The sequence goes on from NZ_JBIUSY010000008.1 coordinate 566,692, forward strand.
CGGACCAGGGCCGCGCTCGAGGAACACTGGCGGGCCTCGGAACGCGGGGATACCGAAGCGGAGCACGCCATCTACGCCGCGGACGCGATTCTCGACTATCCCCAGTCTGGTGAACGATTCCGGGGCCGCGCGACGATTTCGGCGCAGCGTGGCGGGCATCCCGCCAGTCGGCACTTCACCGTCCGCCGGATCGTGGGCGGCGGGGATCTGTGGATGAGCGAGTGTGTCATCACGTACGACGGGGTGCCCACCTACTCGGTGAGCATGATGGAATTCGCCCATGGGCATGTGGTCCACGAGACGCAGTACTTCGCGGACACCTTCGGTGCGCCTGAATGGAGAACGGAACTCGCGGAGCCGATGCCGGGCAGGAGTATCGCCAGGGCCTGATCCGCTCATTCTCATTCGGCTCGGCGCGGCGATCGTCACGGGTATCCCGGCCCGGCCGTCGCCAGCGTGCCGCGGGGTCCGCACCTCGGCTATCCACTCGGGAACCGGCACCGCTCGCTGCGCCCGGCTGGCGTCGGCGAGCGAGCGGCCGTAACCGATCAGTGCCGGCACACCGCACCCCGTACACGTCGTCGCACGCGGCGCGCGCGCCCGGTTTCGCCCCCACCCGCCGACCGGCGCCACTGATTCCTCATGTGGTGGTCACGCCGCCGAGCCCATGCCCCTACCCCCGGGCCGCGAACACTGTCCCTGCCTGGCTCAGGGGGTCAGCACGATCCTGCCGAAGACCTCGCCCGCGTCCATCCGGTGGTGGGCGAGCGCCGCCTGGTCGAGCGGCAGCACCTCGTGCACGACCGCGCGCAGCTCTCCCTGTACGGCAGCGGCGAACTGCGACGACCGCACCGCCTGCCTGTCGGGGCCCGGCACGGTGTCGGAGCTGAAGGTGGCGAACGACAACGACCTGCGGAACGCGTCCATCAGTCGCATGCCGAAGTCCGCCGGTGGCTGCCCACCGACCACGCCGACGGCCACGAACCGCCCGTTGGAGTTCAGCCTGTCCAGGAAAAGGGGCAGTTGGGGACCCCCCACGACATCGATCACCACGTCGAAGCCTTGTGGCGTGTCCGAGCCGTCCTCGCCGGAGCGGTCGAGGACATGGGTCGCGCCCAGGTCGCGCAGGCGGGCGCCGCGCTCCGCCGAGGATGTGGTGACCGCCACCGCGCCCGCGCCGCCCCTGGCCGCCAGCTGGACCGCCGTGATCCCGATGCTGCCCGCCGCACCGCGCACGAGGACCGTCTCGCCGGGCAGGAAACGGGCGCGGTCCAGGGCGAAGTGGGCGACCACGCCGGAGCCGCCGAGAGCCACCGCGTCGGCGCCGGTCAGGCCGTCGGGCAGCGGAAGGATGTCCTCGACCGCGGAGACGGCCTGTTCGGCGTAGCCACCGGACAGGCCGGTGAACGCCCACACCCGCCGCCCTGTCCACGAGGCGTCCACGCCCTCGCCCACCGCGGTGACGCGTCCCGCGACCTCGCTGCCGAGGAGATGGCCCTCCCGGAAGCCGTAGGCGGCGAGCGCTCCCCGGCGGATCACGGCGTCGACACCGCCCACGCCGATCGCCTCCGTGGCGATCCGCACCTGCCCCGGTGCGGGGACGGGCGCGGGCAGGTCGACCACCTCCAGGCCGTCCGGGTCCCCGAACGTCCTGATCACGACGGCTTTCATCTTGGCTCCTGGGGTTGGTGGAACGACGGTGCACAGCCGCGACGGCCGTGTGCGGTGAGCCGAACCCCACAGCCGAGGCACCACCAGCGCAGTGCCGGTACGGGGCGGCATCACCGTCATCGGACCGTAAGGGACGCACCCGTCCGTTTGGCTAAAGTGAGAAGCCATGACCGACCATTTGCCTCACACCGTGCGCTCCGACGCCCGCGACAACCGTGCCCGGATCCTGGACGCCGCCCGCGCGGTATTCGGCGAGGAGGGCCTGAGCGCGCCCATGCGGGAGATCGCCCGGCACGCGGACGTCGGCCCCGCCACGCTGTACCGGCACTTCCCGACCAAGCGGGCCCTGATCGTGGAGACCTTCGCCGAGCAGCGGCGAGCCTGCCACGGCGTCGTCCGCGACGCCCTCGCGGACCCGGACCCGTGGCACGGATTCCAGAGCCTGGTCGAGCGGATCTGCGAACTCCACGCCCACAGCCGGGGATTCGCCGACGCCTTCATGACGGCTTTCCCCGAGGCCGCGGACTTCGCCGCCGACCGAGAGCCCATTCTGCGCGCGGTCGACGAGTTGGCCCGCCGTGCCCAGAAGACCGGCCGGATGCGCTCCGGCTTCGTCGTCGACGACCTGATCCTGATGCTCATGGCCCACCGCGGCGTCCAGGACGTGCCGCGTACAGCCCGGCTCACGGCCTCCCGCCGCTTCGCCGCCTACGTCATCGAGGCATTCCACGCCGTTCCGGCGACGGACGCGTCCGCGCCCATGCCGCCGGCTCCCCGCCTGCGGCGCGTGTACTCCTACTCCCCCAGCACGCCGTAACCCCCGCACCAGGAGGTCCGCCAGGACCCCTGCCGACCCGGCTGGTTCAGCGGGACGCGAGGTGTCGACGCTCCTCGCGTGTGCGGGGCGGGTCGGGGTGAGATCAGGGATCGCTCCGTAGCTCCCCCGATACGCGGGCGCGTGCCCGCTGACAGCGTGTGGGACATGATCTCAACGCGCATGTCACGAAGGGCCTTCGCGAGAACCGCCCTGTCGGGAACGGCCGCGCTGGCCGTCGGTGTGGCGCTGCCCGCGCACCACGCCACCGCCTCGCCCGTACCGCACCCTCCGCACCCTCCGCTCCCACCGCTCCCACCGCTCCCACCGCTGGACCCTGGTGCTCTGCGGGCGGCGATCGACGACCTTGAGCATCCGCCGTCGACCGCGGCCCAGCTCCGAGTCGGTGGCACAGCCGGCCACTGGCACGGCACCTCGGGCGTCGCCGACATCAGGACACAACGTCCGGTGACGGCGCACGAGAAGTTCCGGGTCGGCAGCATCACCAAGATCTTCGTCGCCACGGTGGCGCTACAGCTGGTGGCGGAGGGCCGGATCGCACTGGACACGCCCGTACGGCGGGTCCTGCCGGGGCTGTTGCCGGACCGCTTCTCGTCCGTCACCGTGGCGCACCTGCTGAACCACACCAGCGGGTTACCCGACCATGTCGGCATCCCGGAACCGGAGACCGCGGAGGAGGTGTTCCGCCACCGCTTCGACCACTGGACGCCGCGGGAGTGGGTGGCGACGGCGGCACACGGGCCGCTGAAGTTCGCCCCGGGCACCCGGCAGGAGTATCGCGGCATCAACTACGTACTGGCCGCGCTGGTCATCGACCAGGTCACCGGCCGCCCGTACGGGGAGGCCGTCGCGGTCCGCCTTCTGCGCCCGCTGGGCCTGGCGCACACCGTCGTGCCGGGCGACGACCCGCGCATCCACGGCCGGCACGTGCACGGCTACCTGGCCATGTCCGACGGCGGTCTCCGGGACATCACCGTGTACGACCAGTCGTCCGTCCGGGGCGAGGGCGACATGATCTCCACCACGCGCGATGTCGACCGGATGCTCACCGCGCTCTTCTCCGGCGAGCCGCTTCCACCTGAACTGCTCCGGCTGATGTTCACCCTGCCGCCGAACGACGTGCGGATGCTGGACGGCAGCCCGGCCCGGTACAGCACCGGGCTCCAGCGGGCGGTCGTCAACGGCATCACCCTCTGGGGCAAGACCGGCGAGAAGTACGGCTACAAGAACGCCGCGTTCTCCACGCGTGACCAGCGACGCCGCTTCGTGCTCGCGTATCACCCGACGACCGCGCGCGACGGCGCGGAGAGCCAGATGATCGCTCGGATCGCCGACCTGCTCACCCGCGACAACCCGGGCACCGGAGGCTCGGCGGCCTGAGGCCGGGCGGGGCGGTCGCGGCATCTGCCGACGTGTGATCAGGCGGACCGGCGCCGCATGGCGCGGCGGAAGCGACAGGGCCGGGTCGACGGCCGCCCGCCCGCCACCGTCCACCGAGGCGCGTCACCCAGGGACCCCGGGCGCGCGCGTACGGGGCATGCGCGCGGCCAACTGAGCTACGCGGCGCCGCAGTTGGCCGCCCCGCCGTCGGTCGCCCCACCCCACACGCGCCATTGACATGATCTCTTCATCACGGACAAGCTGTCGCCCGCGTGTTGATCGATCATCTGTTGATACCCCAAGCCCAGAGAGCCTGTAGACAGGGGCGATAGTGCCGAGAAGAAGACGTATCAGACCTGGCGCGGTCGCGGTGGCCGCGGCCGTGACACTCGTGGCGGGCATGACAGCGGGGCTCACCAACGCCCCGTCGGCCGCCGCGGACAGCGGGCGGACGACGACAGCGGCGACAGCGTCGGGCGGGGCGACCGCGGCGGACGCGGCCCGGAAAGTCGTCCTGATCACCGGCGATCAGGTGCTGTTGGACAAGGATGGCAACGTTGTCGGGATGGCGCCCGCCAAGGGCCGGGCCTCGATACCCGTCCAGATCAGTGAGACCGGCGGGCACAGCTATGTGATCCCCTCGGACGTCGAACCGCTGATCGCGGCCGGGCGCCTCGACCTGTCGCTGTTCGACGCGGCCGAGTTGAACCGTCCCGAGTACGACGACCTGGCGGACGGCGGGACGCCGGTGATCGTCGAGTACGCCGCGGCGAACCCGGCCGCCCGGACGCGACTGCACGCGCGGACCAGCACGTCCGTCCGGGATCTCGACGCGGTGGACGGCGAGGCGCTCGTCCTGCGTCCGAAGGAGGCGGCCGGGGCGTGGTCCTCGCTCACCGACACCTCCGCCGGAGTCAGCGAACTGGCGCCGGGCGTGGCCTCCATCCGGCTCGACGGCGTGGCGACGGCCTCCCTGGACGTGAGCGTGCCGCAGATCGGCGCTCCGGACGTGTGGAAAGCGGGGTACGACGGGACGGGGGTGAAGATCGCCGTCCTCGACACCGGCATCGACACCGGCCACGCCGACGTGGGCGGCAAGGTCGTCGCCCAGCGCAACTTCACGGCCGAGGCGGACGTCCAGGACCACCACGGGCACGGCACGCACGTGGCCTCCACCGCGGCGGGGACCGGCGCGGCGTCCGGCGGCACCTACAAGGGCGTGGCGCCGGGTGCCGACCTGATCATCGGCAAGGTGCTCAACTCCGCCGGTTCCGGCCTCGACTCCGAGATCATCGCGGGCATGGAGTGGGCGGTCGAACAGGGCGCCGACATCGTGAACATGTCCCTCGGCGCCACGGACTCGCTGGGCGTCGACCCGCTGGAGGAAGCCGTCGACGCCCTGTCCGACCGCGCGCTGTTCGTCGTGGCCGCGGGCAACTCCGGCCCCGGGGACACCACCATCGGCTCCCCCGGCGTCGCCGAGTCCGCGCTGACCGTGGGCGCCGTCGACAAGAAGGACGCGCTCGCGTCCTTCTCCTCCCGGGGCCCGCGTCTGGAGGACGGGGGCGTCAAGCCCGATGTGACCGCGCCCGGCGTGGACATCACGGCGGCGTCGGCCGTGGGGACCCTGCCGGGGTACCCGCATCCCGCCCCCGGGTACGTGACGATGAGCGGCACCTCCATGGCCACTCCGCATGTCGCGGGCGCGGCGGCCCTGCTCGCCCAGCGGCATCCGGACTGGACCGGTCCGCGGATCAAGTCCGCGCTGGCCGGTTCCGCCCAACCCGGCGCGTACAGCGCGTACGAGCAGGGCAGCGGCCGGATCGACCTGACCAGGGCGACGCAGCAGACCGTCGTCACGGAGCCCGTCTCGCTGAACTTCGGCCGCGTGCTCTGGCCGCACACCGACGACGAGCCGATGACCAGGACGATCACCTACCGGAACGACGGCGACCAGGCGGTGACGCTCGGCCTGTCCGTCGTGGGCACCGGCCCGGCGGGAGCCGCCGCCCCCGAGGGGCTGTTCACCCTCGGCGCCCAGCAGGTCACCGTCCCGGCCGGTGGCACCTCCGCCGTCGTCGTCACGGCGGACACCCGTATCGGCGGTGACATCTGGGGCGCCTTCAGCCTCACGGTCACCGCGACCGGCGGCGGCCAGACCGTCCGCAGCGTCGGGGGGCTCGACCGCGCGGCGGAGTCGTACGACCTCACCTTCAAAGCCACCGGCCGCGACGGCTCGACTCCCGGCTACCTCGACTGGGCCGCCACGCTGACCGGTATCGGCAACGACACCTACCAGTTGGTCAGGGGGGACGACGGCACGAGCACGGTGCGCGTGCCCGCCGGTGACTACACGGTCGTCGGCAAGACCTTCACGAGGGGCGGCACCGGCGGGCTGGGCCTGGACTACCTCGTCTCCCCGAAGCTGACGGTCGACCGCGACATGACCATCGAGATCGACGCCCGGCGGGCGAAGCCGATCGACGTGTCATCGCCGGACCCGGACGCCAAGGGGTACTCGTCCTTCATGATCAACACGGTGAAGGCGCACGGAACGGAGACGACCAACGTGCTCGGGCTGGGGACGAACCTGGCCGACACCCGCACCGCCCAGATCGGTGACCCGGTGCCGCCCGGCGAACTCACCTCGTACTTCCTGTCGCACTGGTCCAACGGCGACAGCGAATACCACCTCGCGGACACCCTCAAAGACGCCTTCTACACCGGCCACACGCAGCACACGACGTCGGCGGACCTGGCCAGGCTGACCGTACGGCAGGGCGCGTCGGTCACCGGGGCCCTGGGACTGAACTGGACCACCGCACCGGACATCCCCGCGGGGGCCGTCGGCTTCTACTCCGACCTGCCGAACACGAGGACGGTATACCTCCAGGGAGGCTACCGCTGGGGCGAGTACTCCCAGCAGCTCACGGCCGACTCACCCACGGTCCTGGCCGAGTACAGGATTCCCGCCAGAACGTACCGCGGAGGCGACCACTACACCGAGACCGTCAACACCGGGGTGTTCGGTCCGGCGCTCGCCGAGGGCCGGGGACTGGTCCGGGACGGCGACACACTGACCGGCACGATCACGCCCTTCGCCGACGGCGCGGGCCACAGCGGCGGAAGCGTGTACGACGCGGAATCCGCGTCCACCACGCTCTACCGCAACGGCCGGAAGTACGCGACCGCCGACGACGTCCTGGACGCCGCAGCCTTCCAACTGCCCGCGGACAAGGCGCGCTACCGCCTGGTGACCACCGTGGGCCGGGCCGCGTCCGGCGTCGCGTCGGTCAGCACGACCGTCACCTGGCAGGCCGAGTTCACCTCGTCCCGCACGGCGAAGGCCGTCGCCGTCCCGACGAGCGTGGTCCGCTACGCCCCGGCACTCGGCCCGGACTCCACGGCCGCCGCCGGTGTCAGGCAGTCGGTGCCGGTCACCGTCCAGGGATCGGCCGCCGGCCGCGACCTCGCGTCGCCGAAGGTGTCCGTCTCCTACGACGGCGGCAAGAAGTGGAGCCGGCTCGTCACGCACAAGGGCGCGGTGCGGGTGGACAACCCGGCCGCCGGCGGCTCGGTCTCCCTCCGGGCCGACGTCACGGACCGGAACGGTGACACCTTCTCCCAGACGATCATCGACGCCTACCGTACGAAGTGACCCTCCGCGCCCGCACGGCAGGTCCCACACGGCCGTGCGGGCGTCGGTTCATCGAGCCGAACCACACCGACGCGACCGGCGAGCGTGCGTGCCGGGCGTCGCGGGCCAGGCGGGACTTGCACAACACGCCCTAGGCCAGGTCGTCGGGCCGCACCCGCAGCTTGGCGGCGATCCGGGCGAGCGCCTGCTGGTCGGCGGCGGTGAGCGGGTCGAGCACGTACTGCCGGACCGAGCGCACATGGGTGGGCGCGGCGGCGACGACCATGTCGTAGCCGGCGTCGGTGAGGGCGGCGACGGTGTACCGGCCGTCGTCGGGGTCGGGCGAACGCTCCACCCAGCCCCGCTGCTCGAACCGCTTGACGACGTTGGACAGGCGCGAGAGGGAGCCGCTGGCGAGGTAGGCCAGGTCGCTCATCCGTATGCGGCGCTCCGGGGCCTCCGAGATATGGCTGAGGGTCAAGTACTCGAAGAGAGTCAGGCCGGCCCCGTGCTGTAGCGGCGACTCCAGCCGCCCCGGCAGAAGCAGGACCAGCGAGACCAGTCCGGTCCACGCCTCCTTCTCGTGCGCGGTGAGCCACAGCGCGTCATGGGAGGCGTCCTCGCCGGGGTTCGGGTTCGCGGGGGCGGCCATGACGACACCCTACCGAACAGCTGTGACTTCACGTGTGAAGTGAAGCGTGTTACGTTCACTTCACGCGTGAAGTCAAGAGAGGGGCAACACACCATGAGCAAGCCGGAGTTCTTCGCCACGCCCGGATACGGCGAGACACAGTTGGCCACCATGCACTACAACCAGGCGGTTCGCATCGGCGACCGCGTCGAGACCTCAGGCCAGGGAGGGTGGGACGACGACTGGAACTTCCCCGAGGCCCTGGAGGACGAGATCGTCCAGGCATTCGAGAACGTCGAGCGGACCCTCGCCTCGGCCGGCGCCACATGGCGTGACGTCGTCGCCGTGGACTCCTACCACGTACCCGAGTCCGCCGACTTCATCGGAGAGGTCCACAACCGCGTCATGGTGGACCAGCTCCGCGAGCGGATGGGCGATCGCTCCCCGATCTGGACCGAGATCGGCGTGTCGGCCCTGGGCGCCCCGAAGATGCGCGTCGAGGTTCGCGTCACGGCCGTCATCGGCCACGACGACTGACTCGGACCGCCACCCCTCCCCACTTTGGTTAGACCGGTCTGTCTACCGCGCGTCACGGTCAGCGGCACACCATCCTCTCCCCGCACCGGACAGCAGTCCATGAGCCGAGTGAGCCGCGCCGGTTTGACGCGACCATATAGCCCTGTTTCACTGGATAGTGGAATAAGACAGACCGGTCTAATCAAGCAGAAGGACAAGCAGAAGGAGGGGGTGACCGTGCCCGAGACACGCCCGGCCCCGGCGACAGGAGCCGCCGCGGCCCGCGGCCCCGGCGCCGTCACCCCCGGCATAGGGACGCGTTCCGCGTAGGGACTCGTACCGCGTGTACAGGAGCCAAGCTCATGGACAAGCCAGTCATTCTGATAACCGGAGCACTCACCGGCATCGGCCGCGCCGCCGCTGTCGCCTTCGCCGAGAAGAGCGCGAACGTGGTCGTCGCCGGCCGGCGCGATGAGGCCGGCAAGACACTCACGGAGGAACTGCGCGCCCTCGGCTCGGAGGCCGAGTTCATCAACACCGACGTCCGCCACGAGGACGACGTCCGCGCCATGGTCGACGAGGCCGTCAGGCGGTTCGGCCGTCTCGATGTCGCGGTGAACAACGCCGGCACCGAAGGCCGGCCCGGTCCGATCACCGACCAGACCGCGGAGACCTACAACGAGACGTTCGAAACGAACGTCCTCGGCGTCATCCTCAGCATGAAGCACGAAGTCCGCGCCATGCGGGAGCAGGGCAGCGGCAGCATCGTCAACATCTCCTCGACCTACGGGCACGAGGGCGGGGCAGGGGCCTCCGTCTACGTCGGCAGCAAGCACGCCGTCGAAGGCCTCACCAAGTCGGTGGCGCTGGAGGTCGCCGCGTCGGGAATCCGGGTCAACGCCGTGGCCCCCGGCCCCACGGACACCGGCATGCTGGACCGCTTCACCGGCACGCCGGAGAACATGGCGGACATGGTGGCGCGGGTTCCGCTCGGCCGCCTCGGCCTCTCGGAAGACCTCGCCGACGCGATCGTGTTCATCGCATCGGAAGACGCCTCGTTCATCACCGGCCACATCCTCAACGTCGACGGCGGTATGACAGTCGCCTGATCGCCACAGGAACCGCCGCCGGACTCACCAGGCAGACAGGTCTGTCCAGCCTTGTGAAGCCAGTGTGGGAGCCATCGGAGCCTCTGAACGGAGCGGTAGACTGAACCGATCAGTCTGAACAAAGGAAAGACCCATGCCCGGCAAGGTCAACGGCTCGAAGCCGTCCGCGCGTGATCGTCTGCTGGCCGCCGCCGACGACCTGTTCTACCGCGAAGGCGTGCAGACCGTGGGCATCGACCGCATCGTGCAGACGGCCGGTGTGGCCAAGGCATCGCTGTACAACCTGTTCGGCAGCAAAGAGGAACTGGTACGGGCATACCTGGACGCCCGCCACGCCGAGACCCGCGCGCAGATCGAGCGCACACTGACCCGGTTCCGGACGCCGCGTGAGCGCCTGCTGGGGGTCTTCGACGCGCAGGGCCAGCTGTTCACCGAGCCCGGCTTCAACGGCTGTGCGCACATCATGGCCAGCGCGGAGGCGCAGTCCGGCAGTCCGGTCGAGTGTGCCGCGGACCGGTACCGGCAGTGGGTGAGGACGCTGTTCACGGACTTGGCCCGGGAGGCCGGCGTCGCCGACTTCGAAGGTCTGGCGCGGCAGCTGCACCTTCTGTACGACGGCGCCGGGGTTTCGGCGCGGATGGACCGCGATCCGTCGGCGGCGACAACCGCTCGCGCGGCGGCCGCCATGCTGTTCGACGCGGCGGTCAAGGACGCGGATACGGTCTCCGCCGGGTAGCGGGGCTCGTCTCGTCAGGAAGGGGTGCCGTCGTCACGGCGGGTGACTCCCGGCCGGGTGTTCAGTGACCACATGTGGGTGCACCGCGGGCACTGAAGGTGGACGACCGGCCCGCTGTTGGAGATCAGAAAGCGCCAGTGGGCAGCGCAGTTGCGGCGATCCGCGCAGGTCGCGCAGTGGCGGGCGTCGTCGCAGACGGGGCAGGCCACCCAGGCGCGGCGGGCGAGGTCGGCCTGCGGGTCAATGGGCAGCCGCACGGCCCGGCCCCTCCCCCGGCAGGACGCCGGCCGCCACCAGCAGGTCGTAGGTGCGCTGCTGCTCGGCGTCCAGACCCGAGTAGAGGAGCGCGTACGCCTCGTCCTCGCCGCGGAGGACGGCCACCGGATCCCAGTCGGTCCCGAGCGCGGCCATGACCTCGGCCCGTCGACGGGCTTCCTCAAGAGTCAGGTCGATCGTGAAGGGGATGAGGCCCGTGGCGTTGTCCTGGTTCATGGCGAGACTTCCGAAGTATGGGCAGAACCCCACCACCACTACCACCCGACCCCGGCGACAGGGAAGGGCAGCCTAAGTCAGTGCGGGACGGCCCGGGACCGCGCAGCGGCCGGACCGTCGAAGGCGCGCCCTCGGATCGGCCACCAGGGGTGGGCCGTTGCCGACGCGGGTCCGCGAACGGCGGTCGAGGTCCGCTCAGTGTGTTGTGACGCACTTCACGCACCGCTCGGCGGTCCGGTCCGGTCGATGTCCGGCTCTCGATGTGGGTGTCCCGAGCCGGTCCTTGATCAGTCGCTGACGGTCCAGGTGTCATTCCCGCTGAGGAGCGTGGCGAGATCGCCCCCGCCGTTCCGCTGGATCGCCGTGTCGAGCTGGTCGGACATGAGCGTGTCGTAGACGGGCCGGTCCACTGACCGGAAGACCCCGATGGGGGTGTGGTGGAGGGTGTCGGGGTCGGCGAGGCGGGAGAGTGCGAAGGCGGTGGTGGGGCTGGTCGCGTGTGCGTCGTGGATGAGGATCCGTGATTGGTTGTCGGGGGTGACGGTGACGACGTGGAGGTCGCCGGTGGCGGGGTCGCGGACCACGCCTTTCTGGCCGTCGATGCCGAAGCGGATGGGCTGTCCGTGTTCGAG
>NZ_JBIUSY010000009.1:0-491228 GCF_044741565.1 Streptomyces sp. NPDC088147
TTTGTACTCACCCTCTCGGGCTTTCCTCCGGGCTTTTCCCTTCGGTCTTGCGTTCTTGCGTTTCCGACTCTATCAGACTCTTTCGTGTCCGATTCTCCGTCGGAGCGGGGCCGCCTTCCAGTTTTCCGCTTTCGCGTTTCCCTTTCCGGCGAGTCCGACTTTATCAGAGTGATCCGAGTCGGATTCCCACCCTCATTCGGAAGGTCCCGGGCACGTGATTAACTCGGGTTCCCGTCGAGGTGGAGCCGTAAACGTACTGGAGCGGGGGGCCTCGAAGCAAATCGAGGCCCCCCGCTCCGGGTGACGCATCGGACGATGCGTCAGACGCGTCAGACCTCGACCACCACGGGCAGGATCATCGGACGCCTGCGGTACGTGTCCGAGACCCACTTGCCCACCGTGCGGCGCACGAGCTGCTGGAGCTGGTGCGGCTCCGCGACGCCGTCCGCGGCCGCCTTGCCGATGGCCTCTTCGACCTTGGGCAGTACGGCGGAGAACGCGGTGTCCTCGATGCCCGAGCCGCGGGCCTGGAAGTGCGGGCCGCCGACGACCTTGCCCGTGGTGGAGTCGACCACCACGAAGACCGAGATGATGCCCTCGTCTCCGAGGATGCGGCGGTCCTTGAGGGAGGTCTCGGTGACATCGCCGACCGACAGACCGTCCACGTAGACGTAGCCGGCCTGGACCTTGCCCACGATTCTCGCCCTGCCGTCGACCAGGTCGACGACCACGCCGTCCTCCGCGATGACGATGTGGTCCTTGGGAACCCCGGTCAGCGCGCCCAGTTCGGCGTTGGCGCGCAGGTGGCGCCATTCGCCGTGGACCGGCATCAGGTTCTTGGGCTTGCAGATGTTGTAGAAGTACAGGAGCTCGCCGGCCGAGGCGTGGCCCGAGACATGGACCTTGGCGTTGCCCTTGTGGATGACGTTCGCGCCCCATCGGGTCAGGCCGTTGATCACGCGGTAGACCGCGTTCTCGTTGCCCGGGATGAGCGACGACGCCAGAATGACCGTGTCGCCCTGGACGATACGGATCTGGTGATCGCGGTTGGCCATGCGCGAGAGCGCGGCCATCGGCTCGCCCTGGGAGCCGGTGCAGACGAGGACGACCTCGTGGTCGGGGAGATCGTCGAGTGTCTTCACGTCGACGACCAGACCGGCCGGGACCCGGAGGTAGCCCAGATCACGGGCGATGCCCATGTTGCGGACCATCGAGCGGCCGACGAAGGCGACTCTGCGCCCGTACTCGTGCGCCGCGTCGAGGATCTGCTGGATGCGGTGGACGTGGCTCGCGAAGCTCGCCACGATGATCCGCTTCTGCGCGTTCGCGAAGACCTGTCGCAGGACGTTCGAGATGTCGCGCTCGGGCGGGACGAAGCCCGGGACCTCCGCGTTGGTGGAGTCCGAGAGCAGCAGGTCGATGCCCTCCTCGCCGAGCTTGGCGAAGGTGGGCAGGTCGGTGAGCCTGCGGTCCAGCGGGAGTTGGTCCATCTTGAAGTCGCCGGTGTGGACCGCCATTCCCGCGGGGGTGCGGATGGCGACGGCCAGGGCGTCCGGGATGGAGTGGTTGACCGCGACGAACTCGCAGTCGAACGGGCCGATGCGCTCGCGGTGGCCCTCGGTGACCTCAAGGGTGTACGGGCGGATGCGGTGCTCCTGGAGCTTCGCCTCGATCAGCGCGAGGGTCAGCTTGGAGCCGATCAGCGGGATGTCCGGCTTCAGCCGGAGCAGGAACGGGACACCGCCGATGTGGTCCTCGTGGCCGTGGGTGAGCACGACCCCGTCGATGTCGTCGAGGCGGTCCCGGATGGTGGTGAAGTCCGGCAGGATCAGGTCGATGCCGGGCTGCTCCTCCTCGGGGAAGAGGACGCCGCAGTCGACGATGAGCAGACGGCCGTTGTACTCGAAGACCGTCATGTTGCGGCCGATCTCGCCCAGACCGCCGAGCGGGGTGACACGCAGGCCGTTCTTGGGCAGCTTCGGCGGCGCGCCGAGTTCAGGATGCGGATGACTCAAAAGACTCTCCTCACCACACGCGCCACGTGCCGCAGAGGCACGTGGCGCGCATGACATTCGTGCACTTGCTGTTGTCTGTATGGACCGTTGTCCGGTGAAACCGATGTGTCGGTTTTGTCTCGATGGGCTATGTCTTCGCGTATTCAGTTGTGAAGTCTGTGATTAGAGCTGTACCCCGCCGGCCGCCAGATCGATCTTGAGCTGAGCCGTTTCATGGTCGGACAGCTCGACGAGCGGGAGGCGCAGCGGTCCGGCCGGCAGCTTCTGCAGCGTGAGCGCGGCCTTGGTGGTGATGACGCCCTGGGTGCGGAACATGCCGGTGAACACCGGGAGCAGCTTCTGGTGGATCTCGGTGGCCTTGTGGACGTCACCGGTGAGGTGGGCGTCGAGGAGTTCGCGCAGCTCCGGGGTGACCACATGGCCGACGACGGAGACGAAGCCGACCGCGCCGACGGAGAGCAGCGGGAGGTTGAGCATGTCGTCGCCGGAGTACCAGGCGAGGCCGGACTGGGCGATGGCCCAGCTGGCGCGGCCGAGGTCGCCCTTGGCGTCCTTGTTGGCGACGATGCGCGGGTGCTGGGCGAGACGGACGATCGTCTCGGTGTCGATGGGGACACCGCTGCGGCCCGGGATGTCGTAGAGCATGACCGGCAGTCCTGTCGCGTCCGCGATGGCGGAGAAGTGCCGGAAAAGGCCTTCCTGCGGCGGCTTGTTGTAGTACGGGGTCACCGCGAGCAGTCCGTGCGCTCCGGCGCGTTCGGCTGTGCGGGCCAGTTCCAGGCTGTGGCGGGTGTCGTTGGTGCCGACGCCGGCGACGATATGGGCCCGGTCTCCCACGGCCTCCAGGACGGCCCGTACCAGCTGCTCTTTCTCCGCGTCGCTGGTGGTCGGCGACTCACCGGTGGTGCCGTTCAGGACCAGGCCGTCGTTGCCCGCGTCCACGAGGTGGACGGCGAGCCGCTGGGCACCGTCGAGGTCGATTGCGCCGTCCGCCGTGAAGGGCGTGACCATCGCGGTGAGGACCCGCCCGAAGGGGGTCTGCGGAGTGGAGATCGGAGCCATGGGTAACACGCTACTCGCTGCTCAGCTCACCGTGTCCCTTTGGGGGACGGGACAAGAGGAGCCCGGCACTGCCTGCTCGGGGGTTCAAGCAGTGCCGGGTCCGTTTGATCAGCCTAGATGAACTTCTCGAAACGCCGCAATCCGGACACTTCACTCGGCCGACCGTACATCTGTGCCCCGGACAGGCCCGGAGCGCCTTCTAGGGGGCGACCCGGCCGTTGGCATTGAAGGCCGCGTGGGTGAGGGGCATGAGCTTCGCCCAGTGCTCCTCCATCCGCTCTCCGACCATCTCGATCTCCCGCTGCGGGAAGGACGGGGTCCTGGCCTGTTCGTGCTGGGTGCGCAGGCCGAGGAAGTGCATCAGCGAGCGTGCGTTGCAGGTGGCGTACATCGACGAGAAGAGCCCGACGGGCAGCACGGAACGGGCCACCTCACGGGCCACGCCCGCCGCCAGCATCTCCTGGTAGGCCTCGTACGCCCGCGCGTAGGAGTCCTCCATGACGCGGGCGGTCAGCTCCTGCTGCTCACGGGTGCCGTCGACGAACACGTACTTCCCGGGACGGCCCTCCTGGACGAGCTTGCGCGACGCGTCGGGCACGTAGAAGACCGGCTGGAGCTCGCGGTAACGGCCCGACTCCTCGTTGTACGACCAGCCCACGCGGTGCCGCATGAACTCGCGGAAGACGAAGATCGGGGCGCTGATGAAGAACGTCATCGAGTTGTGCTCGAAGGGGCTGCCGTGGCGGTCCCTCATCAGGAAATTGATGAGTCCCTTAGACCGCTCGGGGTCCTTCGAGAGCTCTTCCAGGGACTGCTCGCCGGCGGTGGAGACGCGCGCGGCCCACAGCACATCGGAGTCACCGGCGGCGTGCTTGACCAGCTCGACGGTGACATCGCTGCGGAAGCTCGGTTTGGTCTCGGCGGGGGTGTCGCTCACCGGCGGGGTCCTTCCATTCGCATCGCACGGGCGGCGCCCACTCTACGGCTCGGCACTGACAGCGACGGACGGGCCGGTCTCGCTCGGCTTCCTTGGTCAATTCGGGGAATTAGGGCACCGAATGGGGCTGTTGTTCGTCTCACTGAGTAGCAGCTGGCACACCAGCGGCGTTCCATCACGAGAATCGCAAGGAGAGTCCCTCCATGTTCCGCCGGCGAGAGGCCGTCCCGTTCGCATTCGTCGCCGAAGCCGACAGCTTCCGCAGTAACGTCGCGCCCCCGCCCAGACAGCGGGCCGGCACATCCGAGCTCGTCAGCCGTACGCTGATCGGGCTGACCGTCGTCGCCGGGTTCACCGGCGCGCTGCTTTTCGGGCTGCCGTCCCTGGACACGAATCAGTCGGCCGGCCATACGCAGCAGTCCGAGGCGTCACAGGGCCGCTGACTCGTCCGGCCCCCCTGGGGTGGTCCGGTCGGGCCGGGGATCGATAGCCTCACCGGGCACAGCAATCGAGCGTGCTTGTGAGTGAGGATCAGTCGTGCCCCTGCCCTTCTTGACGGCCGACCGGGCTTTTGACGCGACCGATGACGTCGCGCTGCCCTTCGACGATCATGATCATTGGCGGCGTCCGTACCGCCCAGGCCCCTGGCGCGTGGTGGCGGCGGCGCTGCTTCTGCTGCTCGCCTCGTTCGTTCTGCTCGCGGCGATGATCATCGCGTTCGCGGGCGCGCTGTCCGGTGCGACGGTGTGTCTGGTGGTCGCCGGGGTGGTGATCGCCGTCGCCCTGCGCCTGCTCCGCGCGGGTGCGTGGGTGAGCCGGCACGGCGTACGCCGGGTGGGCCTGCTGCTGACGAAGACCGTGTCCTGGGACCAGGTCACGGCCGTGCGCACCGTCCAGCAGCCGGTTCGCTGGCTCGGGCTGCCGCGCACCGTACAGGGGCAGGCGCTCGTTCTCGTACGCCGGCAGGGTGAGCCGATGCAGCTGCTCACCGATCACAACGCGGACTTCCTGTCGCGTGGTGAGGCGTTCGACCGGGCCGCCGACACCGTGGAGGCCTGGGGCGACGAGTACCGAGGCGCCTGACGTCGTCGTACGGACAGTCGTACGGACAGAAGAGCGGTACGAGCGGGGTCCGGCCGTGGCAGGCCGGGCCCCGCTCTGTCGTGCGCTCCCCGGGCGCTCCCTGGGCGGCCGGGGTGGTCAGACCCGTACGGGCTTGCCGTCGCGGAGCGCGATGGCCCGCTGCATCGCTTTGCGGGCGCGGGGGGTGTCCCGGGCGTCGTGGTAGGCGACCGCCAGCCGGAACCAGCAGCGCCAGTCGTCGGGTGAGTCCTCGGTCTCGGCCCGGCGCTCGGCGAAGACGGCGTCCGCGGAGTCCCGGTCGATCCGGCCCCCGGCCGTACGTACGAGCGTGTCGACCGGCAGGCCGCCCTCGGCGTCCAGCTCCGCCGCGAGCCGGTTGGCGCGGGCGACGAACTGGGTGGTCTTCCAGAGGAACCAGACACCGATGAGTGGCAGGACCAGCACGGCGACACCGAAGGTGACGGTGAGCGCCGTGCCGTGTTCGATCAGCAGCACTCCCCGGCTGCCGACCAGGACGAAGTAGACGACCAGGACGGCCGCCGTGACGCAGTAGGTGATCTTCGCACGCATGGGCTCAGCTCAGGTCGAGGAAGTGTTCGAGGCCGAAGGTGAGGCCGGGGGCGGAGACCACACGCCGCACACCGAGCAGGATGCCCGGCATGAAGCTGCTGTGGTGCAGGGAGTCGTGCCGGACGGTGAGGGTCTCGCCCTCGCCGCCGAGGATGACCTCCTGGTGGGCGAGGAGGCCGCGGAGCCGTACGGAGTGCACCGGCACCCCGTCGACATCGGCGCCGCGCGCGCCGTCCAGCGCCGTGACCGTGGCGTCGGGCTGCGGGGCGCTGCCCGCCGCCGTGCGGGCCGCCGCGATCAGCTGGGCCGTACGGACGGCGGTGCCGGAGGGCGCGTCGACCTTGTTCGGGTGGTGCAGTTCGACGATCTCGACCGACTCGAAGTAGCGGGCCGCCGTCTCGGAGAACTTCATGGTGAGAACCGCGCCGATGGAGAAGTTCGGCGCGATCAGCACGCCCGTCTCCGGGGAGGCGGCCAGCGAGGTGTTCAGCTGCGCGAGCCGCTCGTCGGTCCAGCCCGTGGTGCCGACGACCGCGTGGATTCCATGGCGTACACAGAAGTCGAGGTTGCCCATCACCGAGGCCGGGGTGGTGAGTTCCACCGCGACCTGGGCGCCGGTCTCGACCAGGGTCTCCAGCTTGTCGCCCCGGCCGAGGGCCGCGACCAGTTCCAGGTCGTCGGCGGCCTCGACGGCCCGTACCGCCTCGGCGCCGATACGGCCCCGGGCTCCGAGAACGGCCACGCGCAGCTTGCTCATTGCTCTGCTTCCTTCAGCGTCGGGGTGCGGCCCGGTCAGGAGACCACGTCGTCGAGGCGGTCCGCGTGCTTGTCCTTGAGGGGTCCGATGACGGACAGCGAGGGACGGTGTCCCAGTACATCGCGGGCGACCGCGCGTACGTCGTCGGGGGTGACGGCGGATATCCGCCCCAGCATGTCGTCCACGGACATCTGGGCGCCCCAGCACAGCTCGCTCTTGCCGATCCGGTTCATCAGCGCGCCGGTGTCCTCCAGGCCGAGGACGGTGGAGCCGGAGAGCTGGCCGATGGCGCGGCCGATCTCCTCGTCGCTGAGTCCGTCCTCGGCGGCCCGGTCGAGCTCGTCGCGGCAGATCTTCAGGACGTCGTGGACCTGGCTGGGCCGGCAGCCCGCGTAGACCCCGAAGAGGCCGCAGTCGGCGAAGCCCGAGGTGTACGAGTAGACGCTGTAGGCGAGCCCGCGCTTCTCCCGTACCTCCTGGAAGAGCCGGGAGCTCATCCCGCCGCCGAGAGCGGTGTTCAGGACGCCGAGCGCCCAGCGGCGCTCGTCGGTGCGCGCCAGGCCCGGCATGCCGAGGACGACATGGGCCTGCTCGGTCTTGCGGTTCAGCAGGTCCACCCGGCCCGCGGTGCGCACGGCGCGGCTGCCGTCGCGGGGGGCCACGGGTGTGGCGTCCGTACGGGACAGGGCGCCGGCCTTCTCGAACGCCTTGCGGACCTGCCGTACCACCGTGGCGTGGTCGATGTTGCCCGCGGCGGCGACGATGAGACGCGTCGGGTCGTAGTGCTTCTTGTAGAAGCGCGCGATCCGGTCGCGGTCGAGGGCGTTGATGGTGTCGACGGTGCCGAGGACCGGCCGGCCGAGGGGGGAGTCGCCGAACATGGTCTGCGCGAACAGGTCGTGTACGCAGTCGCCCGGGTCGTCCTCGGTCATGGCGATCTCTTCGAGGATCACCCCGCGCTCGGCGTCGACGTCGACGGCCTCGATGAGCGAGCCGGTGAGCATGTCGCAGACGACGTCGATGGCCAGCGGGAGATCGGTGTCGAGCACCCGCGCGTAGTAGCAGGTGTACTCCTTCGCCGTGAAGGCGTTCATCTCACCGCCGACCGCGTCGATGGCGGACGAGATGTCGAGGGCGCTGCGCCGGGCCGTGCCCTTGAAGAGGAGGTGCTCCAGATAGTGCGTGGCGCCGTTGAGCGCCGGGGTCTCGTCGCGGGAGCCGACCTGCACCCAGATCCCGAAGGTCGCGGAGCGTACCGACGGGAGGGTTTCGGTGACGACGCGCAGGCCGCCGGGGAGGGTGGTCCGGCGGACCGTACCGATGCCGTTCTCGCCCTTGAGCAGGGTTTGGGTACGGGCGACGGCCCGCGCCTCCGAGGAGGTGCGGGCCGTCGTCCTGGAGCTGGCTGTCACTTCGCGGCTTCGTCCTTCGCCTCTTCGGACTCGCCGGCCTCTTCACCCTCGATGACGGGGATCAGGGAGAGCTTGCCGCGCTGGTCGATCTCGGCGATCTCGACCTGGACCTTCTGGCCCACGCCGAGGACGTCCTCGACGTTCTCCACGCGCTTGCCGCCGGCGAGCTTGCGGATCTGCGAGATGTGCAGCAGACCGTCCTTGCCCGGGAGCAGCGACACGAACGCACCGAAGGTGGTGGTCTTGACGACCGTGCCCAGGTAACGCTCGCCGACCTCCGGCATGGTCGGGTTGGCGATGCCGTTGATCGTGGCGCGGGCGGCCTCGGCGGCCGGTCCGTCGGCGGCACCGATGTAGATGGTGCCGTCGTCCTCGATCGTGATGTCGGCGCCGGTGTCCTCCTGGATCTGGTTGATCATCTTGCCCTTGGGGCCGATGACCTCACCGATCTTGTCCACCGGGATCTTGACGGTGATGATCCGCGGGGCGTTCGGGGACATCTCGTCCGGGACGTCGATGGCCTCGTTCATCACATCGAGGATGTGGAGGCGGGCGTCGCGGGCCTGCTTCAGCGCGGCGGCCAGGACCGAGGCGGGGATGCCGTCGAGCTTGGTGTCGAGCTGGAGCGCGGTGACGAAGGTCTTCGTACCGGCGACCTTGAAGTCCATGTCGCCGTAGGCGTCCTCCGCACCGAGGATGTCGGTGAGGGCGACGTAGTGCGTCTTGCCGTCGATCTCCTGCGAGATCAGGCCCATGGCGATACCGGCGACGGGGGCCTTGAGCGGCACACCGGCGTTCAGCAGCGACATGGTGGAGGCGCAGACCGAGCCCATGGACGTCGAGCCGTTGGAGCCCAGCGCCTCGGAGACCTGGCGGATCGCGTACGGGAACTCCTCGCGCGTCGGCAGCACCGGCACGATCGCGCGCTCGGCGAGCGCGCCGTGGCCGATCTCGCGGCGCTTCGGGGAGCCGACGCGGCCGGTCTCACCGACGGAGTAGGGCGGGAAGTTGTAGTTGTGCATGTAGCGCTTGCGGGTCACCGGCGAGAGGGTGTCCAGCTGCTGCTCCATGCGGAGCATGTTGAGAGTGGTGACGCCCAGGATCTGGGTCTCGCCACGCTCGAAGAGCGCCGAGCCGTGCACGCGCGGGATGGCCTCGACCTCGGCGGCGAGCGTACGGATGTCCGTGACGCCGCGGCCGTCGATGCGGACCTTGTCCTTGATGACGCGCTCGCGGACCAGGGACTTGGTCAGCGCGCGGTAGGCACCGGAGATCTCCTTCTCGCGGCCCTCGAACTGCGGGAGCAGCTTCTCGGCGGCGAGCTCCTTGACGCGGTCCAGCTCGGCCTCGCGGTCCTGCTTGCCGGCGATGGTGAGCGCCTGGGAGAGCTCGCTCTTGACGGCGGCGGTCAGCGCCTCCAGGACGTCGTCCTGGTAGTCGAGGAAGACCGGGAACTCACCGGTGGGCTTGGCGGCCTTGGCGGCGAGGTCGGACTGGGCCTTGCACAGCGCCTTGATGAAGGGCTTCGCGGCTTCCAGACCGGCGGCGACGATCTCCTCGGTGGGAGCCTCGGCGCCGTCCTTGACGAGCTGGATGGTCTTCTCGGTGGCCTCGGCCTCGACCATCATGATCGCGACATCGCCGTCGTCCAGGACACGGCCGGCGACGACCATGTCGAAGACGGCGTCCTCCAGCTCGGTGTGGGTCGGGAAGGCGACCCACTGGCCCTTGATCAGGGCGACACGGGTGCCGCCGATCGGGCCGGAGAAGGGCAGGCCGGCCAGCTGCGTGGAGCAGGAGGCGGCGTTGATGGCGACCACGTCGTACAGGTGGTCGGGGTTGAGCGCCATGATCGTCTCGACGATCTGGATCTCGTTGCGCAGGCCCTTCCTGAAGGAGGGGCGCAGCGGGCGGTCGATCAGGCGGCAGGTGAGGATCGCGTCCTCGGACGGCCGGCCCTCCCGGCGGAAGAAGGAGCCGGGGATCTTGCCGGCCGCGTACATCCGCTCCTCGACGTCCACCGTCAGGGGGAAGAAGTCGAGCTGGTCCTTGGGCTTCTTGGAGGCGGTGGTGGCCGACAGCACCATGGTGTCGTCGTCCAGGTAGGCCACGGCGGAACCGGCGGCCTGCTTGGCCAGCCGTCCCGTCTCGAAGCGGATGGTGCGGGTGCCGAAGGTTCCGTTGTCGATAACGGCTTCGGCGTAGTGGGTCTCGTTCTCCACTAGTGTTTTCTCCTCGTGTTCGTCCGGTGCCCGTGTGGCAGGGGACGTGGCGGAGAAGCGCTCCTTGGTGCGGGCCGGTCTTCGATCGAAGCACCCGGGCCCGCGGCATGGGCCGCGCGCCATCCGGGAGCCACTACCGAGGACCGGCGGCGGCGGAGTTCGCTCCTCCTCTTCAGTTGTGCTCGTGCGACCAGATTACTGAGCTTCGCCGCGGGATGACATTCCGGTTGTCCCGGGCGGGGCGCTCGTGGGCCCGGTACGGGGGTGGTCGGCCCACTCGTACCCCGGCGCGTGCGCGACAGAACGTGCGCGCGTACGCGAAAGGAGCGGCCCCCTGGAAGTGGGAACCGCTCCCTTCACGGTGTCTTACTTGGCACCGCCGGCCGCACCGCGGCGGATGCCCAGGCGGTCGACCAGCGTACGGAAGCGCTGGATGTCCTTCTTGGCCAGGTACTGCAGCAGCCGACGGCGCTGACCGACCAGGATGAGCAGACCACGACGGGAGTGGTGGTCGTGCTTGTGGGTCTTGAGGTGCTCGGTCAGGTCCGAGATCCGGCGCGACAGCATGGCGACCTGGACCTCGGGGGAGCCGGTGTCACCTTCCTTGGTGCCGAACTCGGTCATGATCTGCTTCTTCGTAGCGGCGTCGAGCGACACGCGTACTCCTCGTGGGTCTTCGTGGCCACCGAGTGCCCCAGGTCGAATACTCTGGGGAGCTTCCGTTACTCGGGAGGCGGGGATCCGTTGGGCGCTGCTCCGGACGGTCCCGGAACGCGTACACAAACGGCCGCTACGTAGCGTACCAGCCCCGTCAGGAGGTCAGCGCCCGGATGGAGTGGTAGACGTCGAAGACCGCCAGACAGAGCGGTACGAGCGTCAGCAGGACGAAGGCCTCCGCGATCTCCAGGAAGCGGCCCCAGAAGGGGGTCACGCCCTTGCTCGGGACGATCAGGCCGATGGCGGTGATCAGGGCGGCGACGGCCGCGACCGCGGTGGTGAGCCAGACCGTACGGATGTCGAGCGCCGTGCCGTCACCCCGCAGGGCCTCGTGGATCAGCTCCGTGGGCGGGTTGAGGCAGAGCCCCAGCACCAGCAGCGCCAGGGCACCGAGGCCCGCCGCCAGGGCGCAGCCGACCTGGGCGGTGTAGCGGAAGAGATGGGCGCGCATCAGCATGGCGATGCCGGTGGCGAGCGCGAGCAGCTGTCCCCATACGTTGTCGGAGAAGCCGAGCACCGCGGCGGCGCCCACGGCCACCAGCGCGCAGCCGCCGACCAGGCCGACCAGCAGTTCATGACCGCGCCGGGCCTGGGCCGCGATGCGCTCGGCGTCGACCGGGCCCTGGGGGACCGGGTCGGTGCCGTAGTCGCCGACGGACGAACGGGGCGGCTCGAAGCCGATGGGGAGCCGGGCGAAGCGGGTGGAGAGGCCGGGCAGGAACGCCAGGGTTCCCACGGCGAGCGGGGCGCAGACGGCGGCGGTCTCGGCGGGGCCCATGTCGGTCAGGATCGCGACGAAGGTCACCAGCAGACCGACGGCGGCGGCGAACACGAACGCGACGAACGCGCCGTCCCCGCTCGGAGTGACGATCATCAGGATCACCGCGGCGACGAGCACGGCGCCGCAGGCGAGCAGGAACTGCAGCCTGCCGGTGCCCTGGCCCTGCGCGAGCGACAGCAGTCCGGAGCCGGCGACGGCGGCGTTGGCCAGTGATCCGATGCCGAGGGCGATGGACGAGCCCCGGTCGTCGTAGATCCGGGCGCGTACGCCGGCGAGCGCGAGCAGCAGGACGGCCGTGACGGCGGCCAGGATGCCGGGCAGGCCGTGCATGTCGTGCCGGGGGTCGGCGGTCCACAGGACGAAGGAGAGCAGGACCAGCAGGACCGAGCCGCCGAAGAGCCCGGCGCCGCGCATCAGGCCGTCGGTCCAGAGCGTGCTGTCGCGGGCGACGGCGGAGGCGACGGCGTCCGAGACGTCGTCGAAGACCGCCGGCGGCAGGGACTCGGCGAAGGGCCGCATCGAGAGCAGTTCGCCGTCGAGGATGCGCTGGGCCGCCAGGGAGCGCGCGCTGTCGAGTACGGTGCCGTCCCTGCGTACCAGGTGGTACCCGACGGGGGCGCCCTCCGCGGGGCTCTGTCCCGACAGCCTGAGGATCTCCGGGTAGAGATCGGCGATGGGGATGTCCTCGGGCAGTGCCACATCGACGCGGCCGTCCGGCGCGACGACCGTGATCCGGCAGAAGCCGGTCCCGCCGCCGGCCGGAGCCACGGGACCGGGGTGACCGGTTCCTGCGGCAGCCGCTCGGGCCGTCTGGGCCGTCATACTCACCTGCTGTTCCCCCTTGTGGTTCTGATGCATCGTGCGCGTGGACCGGGTACGTGGATCCGATGCGCGGAGACCGTGCGCGGATCGTGTGCGTGGGCGGGTCCTGTGCGTGGATCGTGTGGATCGTGGGCCGCGTGCTGATACCGGGCCTTGCACTACGACCCGAATCACCCTGTTTTTTGCAGTAGTTCACGGGTGCGCAAACGCGTCGCGCCACCCTACCGCCATGCCTCCTTCCGCCACGCAAGTAGGATCCCTCCCCGCGGATGGAACCCGTCGCCACGGGGGCGCCGATAGGAAACATTCCGTCCGGCAAGGGAATTGGTGAGCTGTGAGCCAGATCGTCGTCAAGCGCCCACCACGGGTCCTGCCTGCCGAAGTACCCGGCGAGCAGGTGCAAGTGCAACCTCCGCCCGAGCTGCCGCGAGGACAGCAGGAGGGCGCGCTGATGCAGCTGCTGCCGATGCTGGGCATGGGCGGTTCGGTCGTCTTCTTCTTCATGACCCCGAACCCGATCATGCGGATCATGGGCATGGTGATGATCGCGTCGACGGTCGCCATGGCCATCGCGATGCTGGTCCGCTACCGCCGGGGCACCCAGGGCCAGCTCGCCGACATGCGGCGCGACTATCTCAAGTACCTGACGCAGACACGGCGCACGGTACTGCGCACCGCGCGCCTCCAGCGTGACGCGCAGTACTACCTCCATCCGTCGCCTGAGCAGCTGTGGGCGCTGGTCGCCGAGGGCAGCCGGGTGTGGGAACGCCGGGTGGGCGACGTCGACTTCGGGCAGGTGCGCATCGGTCTGGGCAACCAGCAGCTCGCGACCCCGCTCATCGCGCCCGAGACGGCGCCGGTGGACGATCTGGAGCCGCTCACCGCGGGCGCGATGCAGCAGTTCCTGACCGCGCACAGCACGCTGGGCGGGCTGCCGATGGCCGTCTCGCTGCGCGCCTTCTACCACCTGACGGTCAGTGGGGAGCCGGAGTGCGTACGCTCCACGGCCCGCGCGGTGGTCTGCTCGCTCGCCGCGCTGCACTCCCCCGACGATCTGGTCATCGCCGTCGCCGCCGGGCGCGAGGCGGCCCCGCGGTGGGAGTGGACGAAGTGGCTGCCGCATGTGCAGGTCCCGGGCAGCACGGACGGCGCGGGCAGCCGGCGGCTGATCACCACCGACGCGCGGGAGCTGGAAGAGCTGCTGGGGAGCCGCCTGGAGGGCCGTCCGCGCTTCCAGCCCGGCGGTCAGCCGCTGCTCGACCAGCCGCACATCGTCGTCGTACTCGACGGCCAGTCGGTACCCGCCATGTCGGCGCTCGCCGCGGCGGAGGGCCTCCAGGGCGTGACGGTCATCGAGGTCGTCCCGGGCGAGGTCACCGGCGCGCGCGGCGGACTGTCCGTGGTCGTCCACCCCGACTCGCTGCAACTGGAGTCCGGGCACGGCCTGGTGTACGACGGCGCGCCCGACCAGCTGAGCGCCGAGGGCGCCGAGGCGCTCGCCCGCCAGCTGGCGCCGCTCGCCGTCGCCTCGGGCGGCGACGACGACGAACCGCTGCTCGCCAACCTCGACTTCACCGATCTGCTGAATCTGGGCGACGCGGCCTCCGTCGACGTCACCCGCACCTGGCGCCCGCGCTCCCAGGCGGAGCGGCTGCGGGTCCCGATCGGTGTCGGCGAGGACGGCACCCCGGTGATGCTGGACCTGAAGGAGGCCGCGCAGGAGGGCATGGGTCCGCACGGTCTGTGTGTGGGCGCGACCGGCTCCGGCAAGTCCGAGCTGCTGCGTACGCTCGTACTGGGCCTGGCCGTCACGCACTCCTCGGAGACCCTCAACTTCGTCCTCGCGGACTTCAAGGGCGGCGCGACCTTCGCCGGGATGTCGCAGATGCCGCATGTCGCCGCGGTGATCACCAACCTCGCGGACGATCTGACGTTGGTGGACCGCATGGGCGACTCCATCCGCGGTGAGCTCAACCGCCGGCAGGAGATGCTGCGCGACGCGGGCAACTACGCGAACATCCACGACTACGAGAAGGCGCGGGCCGCGGGCGCGCCCCTCCAGCCCATCCCCTCCCTCGTACTGGTCATCGACGAGTTCAGCGAACTGCTCACCGCCATGCCGGACTTCATCGAGATGTTCGTGCAGATCGGGCGCATCGGGCGGTCGCTGGGCGTCCATCTGCTGCTGGCCTCGCAGCGGTTGGAGGAGGGCCGGCTGCGCGGTCTGGAGACCTATCTGTCGTACCGGATCGGTCTGCGGACGTTCTCCGCGGCCGAGTCCCGCGCGGCGCTGGGCGTGCCCGACGCGTACCAGCTGCCCAATGTGCCCGGCTCCGGGTATCTGAAGTTCGGTACGGACGAGATGGTGCGGTTCAAGGCCGCCTACGTCTCCGGTGTGTACCGCACGAACCAGCAGCGGGCGACGGCCCCCGGCGGACCGCTCCCGGTGGACCGCAGGCCCGTGGCGTTCACGGCGGCTCCGGTGCCCGTACGGTACGTCGAGCCGAGCACCACCCGGCCCGACGTGCCCGAGGCGCGTACGAGCGAGGACGACGCGCTGGCCGACTCCGTACTCGATGTGATCGTGCGACGGCTGGAGGGGCGGGGCGCGGAGGCGCACCAGGTGTGGCTGCCCCCGCTGGACAACCCGCCGGCGCTCGACGAACTGCTTCCGGGACTCGCGGGGGTGGAGGGACGCGGGCTGACGCAGCCCGGGTTCGAGGGCGCGGGCCGTCTCGTCGTACCGCTCGGTGTGGTCGACAAGCCGTACGAGCAGCGCCGCGACACGCTCTACCGGGACTTCTCCGGGGCCGCGGGCCATATGCAGATCGTCGGTGGCCCCCAGTCGGGCAAGTCGACGCTGCTGCGGACGATCATCTCGGCGTTCGCGCTGACCCACACGCCGCAGGAGGTCCAGTTCTACGGTCTCGACTTCGGTGGCGGCGGTATGTCGTCGATCGCGGGCCTGCCGCATGTCGGCGGCGTCGCGTCACGCCTGGACCCCGAGCGGGTGCGGCGCGCCGTCGCCGAGGTGTACGGGATCCTGTCGCGGCGCGAGGAGTACTTCCGCGGCGCGGGCATCGACTCCATCGCCACGTACCGCAGGCTGCGGGCGCGCGGCGACATCTCGCCGACGGACCAGCCGTGGGGTGACGTGTTCCTGGTCATCGACGGCTGGGGCAACTTCCGTTCGGACTACGAGGGCCTGGAGCAGGCCGTCCTCGACATCGCGGCGCGCGGGCTCGGCTACGGCATCCATGTGATCCTCACGGCCTCGCGCTCGATGGAGGTCCGGGCCAACCTCAAGGACCATCTGATGAACCGCCTGGAGCTGCGGCTCGGCGACACCATGGACTCCGAGCTGGACCGCAAGTCCGCGGTCAATGTCCCCTCGGGGGTGCCGGGGCGCGGGCTGACCCCGGAGAAGCTGCACTTCATGGCGGCGGTCCCGAGGATCGACGGGATCAACTCCGACAGCGATCTGTCCGAGGCCACGGCCGCGATGAACCAGGAGGTGTCCCGGCACTGGACGGCGCCGGGCGCTCCCGCCGTACGGCTGCTGCCGCGCGAACTGCCGATGGCGGACCTCCCGGCGGGCTTCGCCCACCCGGAGCGCGGGGTCGCCTTCGGTATCGACGAGAACAACCTGGAGCCGGTCTTCGTCAACTTCGAACAGGACCCGTTCTTCCTGGTGTTCGGCGAGAGCGAGGCCGGCAAGACCAACATGCTGCGGCTGCTCATCAAGCAGCTGACCGAGCGGTACGACGGCGACTCGTGCAAGCTCTTCGTGATCGACAACCGGCGCGCGCTGCTGGACGCCACCCCGGCCACGCACCTGGCGGAGTACGTCCCCATGTCCAACAACATGGAGCACCACGTGGACGCCCTGGTCGACCTGATGCGGCGCCGTACGCCGTCGGCGGATGTCACGGCGCAGCAGCTGCGGGACCGCAGCTGGTGGCGCGGCCCGGACGTGTATGTGCTCGTCGACGACTACGACCTGGTCTCGACGTCGAGCGGCAACCCCCTGGGGAAGCTGACGGAGCTGCTGCCCTTCTCGCGCGACGTGGGCGTCCGCTTCATCATCGCCCGCAACGCGGCGGGCGCGAGCAGGGCCGCGTACGAGCCGTTCCTGCAACGGATGACGGAACTCGGCGCACAGGGCGTACTGCTCTCCGGCGACCCGCAGGAAGGTGAGGTGCTCGGCAACGTGAGGATGCGTCCGATGCCGGTAGGCCGGGGCATCTTCGTCTCGCGCCGCCGCGGGAACCCGCTGGTGCAGACGGGCCTGATGCCGGAGGCACACGGCTGACGATCGGGGCGGGGGACGCGGAGGGACGCGAGGGACGCGGGGAGATACAGGGGGACGCGGGGGGACGCGGGCGTGGAGCTTCGGTGCGGACGTGCGTACGGCCGGTACGCGCGTCCGCCCGGGGGCGATGACGACAGGCACGTGCCGGCGCGGGCAGCCGTACGCGCGGGACGCCGACGGCGAACACCTCCTCCCTCCGCCTCCTCCTCCCCCTCCCCCGACCGATCGGCCGGCTCAGTGCCCGGACGGTGCCAGATGTGCGCGCTCTCCCTGCGCGCTGAACAGGGCGAGCAGCTCCGCGGGCCGGCCGTCGGCGCTGCCGATCCAGTGCGGTACGCGGGTGTCGAACTCCGCGGCCTCGCCGACGCCGAGCCGGAACTCCTCCTCGCCGAGCACGAACCTGACCTGTCCGTCGAGGACGTAGAACCACTCGTATCCCTCGTGGGTCCGCAGTTTCAGCGTGGATGCCCGGCCGGCGGGCGGATAGATCACCTTGTAGGCCTGGATACCGCCGGCCCGCCTGGTCAGTGGCACCATCACCAGCCCGGATCGCCGCACCGGCCGCAGGTGGACGCGCGGGTCGCCGGTGGGTGGCGCCGCGACGAGATCGTCGAGCGGGACGTCGTACGCACTGGCCAGGGGCAGTAGCTGCTCCAGCGTGGGGCGGAGCTTGCCGTTCTCGAGACGGGACAGAGTGCTCGCCGTGAGACCGGTTTCATCGGCCAGCGCCGCCAGCGTGGCGCTCCGCGCCCGGCGCAGGGCACGCAGACGCGGTCCGACTCCGGCCAGAACGTCTTCCTCGCGGTCGTCCATGGCCCGATGATGCGGATCCGCAACTTTTCTTGCAACTGCGAAGCGGCGGTGGCGATGCTGTCGGTACATCACCGGCGCCCGAGGGGCCGTAGCGGATCACGCTCGGCGCGCCGGCCGACGAAGGGGCGACTCAGATGGACTCCACCCGGCCACAGCCACCCGCCGCCGACGACGACGCGGGCGGCCGGGGCGCGCCCAGCGAGGACGCCGAGCAGTTCTGGGAGCGGCACTACCGCACCCGGCGCGCCTGGGACACACGCGTCAACCCGCTGCTCGCCGAGACCGCCGCACCGCTGCGCCCCGGCACGGCCCTGGATCTGGGCTGCGGCGCCGGCGGCGACACCATCTGGCTCGCGCAACAGGGCTGGTACGTCACCGCCGTGGACATCTCCGCCACCGCTCTCGAACGGATACGGGGACGTGCCGACGATCTCGGCGTCGCGGACCGGGTCGCCACCGAACAGCACGATCTGGCCGACAGCTTCCCGGCCGACCAGTTCGATCTCGTCTCCGCCCAGTACTTCCACACGCCGTTCCCGCTGCTCCGCGGCCAAGTCCTGCGCAGGGCCGCACGGGCCCTGCGGCCCGGCGGTCTCCTGCTGATCGTCGACCACGGCTCCACCGCGCCCTGGTCGTGGAACCAGGACCCCGATCTCCACTACCCCACACCCACCGAGGTCGCCGCCGGGCTCGATCTCGACCCCGCGCACTGGTCCGTGCTGCGCGCCGACATGCCCCGCCGCCGGGCCACCGGACCCGCCGATGAGACCGCCACCGTCATCGACAACGTCCTGCTCGTCCAACGCACCGCCGGATGACCGGACAAACCGTCGGTTGACCGGACAACCGTCGGTTGACCGCCTGAGCCACACGACGTCACGTCCGGAATGGTCACGTCGGAATGGAGAGATTCGATGCCAGGAGATGCGCGGCGATCCCGGACACGGGCGCAGGACACCGGCCCTCCGAGGACCGGCGCCGACGAGAAGGCCACCCTGCGGGGCTTCCTCGACTATCTGCGGAACGCGGTCGCGGCCAAGGTCGAGGGCGCGCCGGAACCGCAGGTCCGGACCGGCGGAGTGCCCTCGGGCACCAGCCTTCTAGGGCTGCTCAAACATCTGGCGTTCGTCGAACGGTTCTACTTCCTCGGTGAGGATGCCGGCCAGTGGCGTGCGACCATGCGGCCGTCCGCGGAGGACACCGTCGACGGCGTGCTGGCCGACTACCGCGAGACCGTCGAGCGAGCGAACCAGGTCATCGACGCCTGCCCCGATCTGGCCCTTCCCGCCCCGCGTCCGCCGCATCGGGGGCCGGCGCCGTCGATGCGATGGGTCCTGGTGCACATGATCGAGGAGACCGGCCGACATGCCGGCCACGCCGACATTCTTCGCGAGCAGATCGACGGTTCTACCGGCCGCTGACGCCGGGTACCGGCGCACGGGGCACGGGGCGCGGCACATGGGGCACGGGGCGCGGCGCACGGGGCGACCTCAGGTGGCCGGTTGGGTCCGGTGAGGTTGCCGTCGGACACAAGGAAGGGTGGGCACCTCCCGTGCGTGCCCACCCTGACCTGTGACGGCTTCCGCCGTTGTGCCTACTGGAAGTTCGCGGCGGACCGCTTGTCGCCACTCTGGTAGGCGGGAGCTGCCTCGCGGACCGCGGACGAGATCTTCAGAAGGTTGCTGTGGATCTCGGTGGCCCTGCGGTCCCAGTCGGCCTGGGCGACGTTGTACGCCTCCCGGGCCTCGCCCTCCCAGAGCTCGGACACGGAACGAATCTTCGCCTGGATGGCCTTGAGGCTCTGGTCGAGCTTGTCCGCCTGCTTCTTGATGTCGCCGGCGGCGGCCTCGAGCGAAGCGTAAGTGACGATCATCGTGCCGTCGTCATATGCCATGGTGTCCTCCAACTACTGCCTGGGTGTGGTGCGATGGCCGCATTCGCGGGACGGCCATCCGGTATCAGAACTTGCTGAGGTTCGACGTCTGAGCCGTCGCGGTGGCGTCGCCGGAGTAGCCGTCGACCACGTCGATGCCCTTCATGGCCGCCTCGACCTCGTCCTCAGTGTTGCCGGAGATCGTACGAGCGGCCTCGATCGCTTCCTGGAACTTGAGCAGCAGCTTGCCGATGCCCACCATGTTGTTGTTGATCTGCGTCTGCTTCGCGTTGAACGCGCCGGCGCCGATACCACGCCAGGCGCCTTCGAGGCTGTCGATCGTCGCTTGCAGCGCGTGCAGCTGCCCCTTGACGTCGTCAAAGCTGTTGGTGAGCTCGCCTTGCAGCGACTTGAGGGCTACGCCATTGACCTTCTGGACTGCCATTGGTCTTCCTTTCTCGAAGATCCCGGTGGGTGTGTGTCTCCCCGGGCCGTGCGTGAGCCTCGACGGCGGGTGGATGCCGGGGCCGGGGCGGTGTGGTGAGGTACGTGCGGGTCATACGGTCAGGCGGCGCGGCGCTTGCGGAGGAAGAAGAAGGCTCCACCCGCGAGGACCACCACTACCGCGGCCCCACCGAGGATCAGGCCCAACTGGCTGTCGTCCTCTGTGCTCTTGCTGGCGCCTGCGGTGACGGCCTTGTCCCCTTCCCCGTCGCCCGGGGCGTTCGAAGCCCCCGAGGCCGGTGCCGAAGCCGATCCGGAAGGCTCGGAGGAGGCCGAAGACTCGGACGAGCCGGGCGCGCCGGGAGAGCCCGGCGTCCGTTCGTTGGTCAGAGGGTTGAGGTTCGGGTCGCCGGGCTTGCCCACTCCACGGTTGATGTGGGCGCCGGGGCGCACGACACCGTGGCCGACATAGTTGCTGACCGTGCCCGCTTTCCAGTCCTCGCCTCGGCCGGCGGACTCGAGCATGACGCGGAGGACCTGGTTCGCCGTCCAGTCAGGATTGGCGGACCAGATCAAGGCGGCGGAGGCGGAGGCGATCGCGGTGGCCGCGCTGGTTCCGCCGTCGCCGTCACAGTACTTGGTGAAATTCTCGTCGCACCAGCGCGGAATGTCGTTACCGGGGGCGGCGATGTCGACAGAATCTCCATGCTGGGAGTAGTCGGCTACGCGACCGTCCGGACCAGTCGCGGCGACGCCGACAACTTGCGGATAGCTTGCGGGGAACTGTTTCTTGTTGCCCTTCTGGGCGTTGTTCCCCACCCCCGCGAAGAACAATTTCCCTTTGCTTTCAGCGTACTTCACCGCCTCCCTCTCTTTCGGAGCGGAAAAGTCACTTGAGAAGGACATACTGATGATCTGCGCGTCACTGTCCGCCGCGGCCCGGATGGCATCTTCCGCGTCGAAGGCATTGACCGACTGATTGTTCTGCATCTCTGTATCGGTAATGCGCATCGGGATGATCTTCGCATCGGGGGCCAGACCTCGGATTCCTCCGCTCTTCCCCGTACCTGCGATCAGTTCGGCCATGGTGGTCCCATGACCGCTGTAGTCGTCCGTGGCTTCGCCAGCGGTGCCCGTGGCGTCGAAACCCTTGAGTACCTGTCCTGTCAGAGAAGGTGTGGATGGATTAACTCCGGTATCGATGACAGCGACCTTGATGCCTTTACCAGTGGCAGACTTCCAAATTTCCTCGGCGTTCATCGCGTCCAGGTACCACTGCTTCGACTGCACACCGTCCGCAGCAACGGCGGCCGGAGCCATACTGGCGATGCCCAGGGTGCACGCGCCGACCACGGCCAGCGCGCGGAGCAGCCCACGCCGCAATACACGAGGCGCTCCGCGCTTCCGGGCCTGGCTCATTCCTGCCGTCATCCTGACTTCCGCACCTTCCCTGTGCCTATTCGATGACCGGCGGCACGGCACCGCGCCGTCGAGCCGCCCACGTCTCTTCGTCTTCCGTCAGATAGTCAGGACGCTCTGATCCAGTGCGCTCCTGCTCTTCGTCCCTGGGCCGGTTCCGACCGGAACCGCGCACGAGTCCGGAGCCGCCTTGAGTGAAACCGCCTGTGCCGGAACGTGAACCGGCAACACTGCCGCGCGGAGTGCCCACCACGCCGTTCGAACTAGCCGTGCCACGGCCTCCGGGCCGGGGCGTGCCGTTCGGGTTCGCACCGATGACCCCGGGCTGGCCCACTCGCCCGGCAGGAGGACGCCCCGCCGATGTCCCACCGCTTCCGATGACAGTTCCACGCGGAATGCGCGAGCCCGAGGAACCTGAGGTGGAGCGCTGCTGAGGCGTACCGCCCACGATGCCGCTCGTACGGCCCGCACCAGGCTGACCTGCCGTTCCCGGTCTACCGACTGTGGGTGTCTGGCCGGGGGCGCCGGCGCGCCCCGTCGGGGGACCACCGCCCGTCACTCCGGGACGCCCGGCAGCCGGAGAGCGGTCTCCTGTAGCGCCCGTGTGTGCCACCTTCCCCAGAGGCGGACCGCCCGCTCTGGGTGCTCCGCTCGGGCCCGACGTTCGTGACGTACCGCCCCGCACGGGGTTGACCAATCCGGGCGCCACCGGAGGGACGGGACCACCGCTGGGGCTTGGCGGCCCAGCGGGAGAGGTAACCGGCGTGCCGCTGGGGGCCGTGGTGGGAGCCGGAGGTGCCGTGACGCTGTCGATCCGCATCGACGTGTCCGCAACCGGAAGGGGCGTGACGGTACCGATGGCCTCAGCCCGAGGTCCGCTGCTTCCGTTCCCGAGATCCGCACGGCTCGACGGCGGCTGTTGCACGGTGGTGCCCTGTGCCCCGGCTTCCGTCCCAGTCCCGCCGGAGGCCTCTCCCGTGCCAATCTGGCCACGTGGCCGCGGCACGGCCGCATTCAGCATCCCGGGGAACTTCGGCGGCTCCTGCCCGGCCAAAGACTCCTCCGAGACCGCGTAGAACGAGGCCAGGCGGTTCATCTGGTTGATGGCCTCCTGGCGGTCCTTCTCCACCTTCACGGCCTTGACGTACTCAGGATTGTCGTCCGTGCGCTCCGGCAGAGGGAAGTCCTCGACCTTCTTCGGGACCGCCCGGCCGTCACGCGGGGGCGCCGAGTTGCGCACCGAGGTCAGGCCCGTGCTCGCGACCTTCATCTGCGTGCCCGCCGCGTTGGCGAATGTGCCCAGGGCCCAGGCGTGCTTCGCGAGTTCTCCCCCGAACCTGCGGAACTCGGTGCCGGAATCGCCCTTCCACTCGACGGACAAGACGTAGTTGTTGAGTTCTTCAGCGGCCTTGTTGAGGGCGTCCTTGGCCGCGACGAGCGCTCGGCCCGCCTCCTCGAGATCCGACGGGTTCGATGCCTCGACCAAGTCGAGCATCGCGTTGAGCTGAGCGCCTTCGAAGCTCGTCTTGCCGTAGAACCCACCCGGGCCACTGCCACCGAACCCGAGGCCTTCCATCATCGCCGAGACCTGCTCGAAGGCATCGGTCGCGGTGAACTTGCCCTGGATCAGCGCCGAGTCCTGTGCCTGCTGCTGCTCGGGGGTCAGTTCTGGCTGCTCCTCGCCACTCATCAGCTATTCACCCCATGTCCTTCGTGACGGTCTCGGCGTCGCCACGCGGCTGCCCAGATTCAGCGTTCTTGTCCCCGTGCGTCGAGTCCCGCTTCTCCCGCGCCGCAATCTCGTTGTCAAGCCGAGTCTGGATCGTGTGGAAGCGCTGCCGAAGGTCTTCTTCCACGTTGTTGAAGCCGACCTCCGCCGCGTGCACCCCGATGCTCAGCATCTCGATCTGATCGCCGAGGGACTTGGAGAGCTTGACGAGCTCCGCATGGACACGGTTGTACTGAGTGAAGAACCCGTCCGCCTCCGCGAACGGCAGGTTGCCACCGCTGAAGGAACTCCTCGAAATCCGGTGTGCGGCCACCTTCTTGTTGCCGGCCGCGCCGTTCTCAAGATCTGTCAGCAGCGCGTTCACACGCGTCTGGAAGCGCTTCAGCGCTCCGACGCCCTTCTCCAGGTCGCTGCCGGCGCTGGTTCCGCCCCCGCCACCACCACTTGCATCGAGCACGATGCCGTACCTCCCCGTTTGCTCACTCCCCGCACATCGTGATCGCGGTGGCGTGAACATCACTGATCACATGAAAGCCACTCTATCTACTGGCTCTGACAGCCCCAAGTGCCTTATCCATCATGTGACTTCCCCCTACGACGAACCTTTGGTCCTACCCGGTCGCAATCCCCTCACAACTCTTTCGCGCATATTCACGGCCGGTTGACGATCCGCTAGCCGCGCACCTCACCCGTCGCACCCGCTCCGCTCGAACCGACCGAACCACTAGACCCGCTCGAACCACTCGACCCACTCGCCCCGCTCACCCGGCGCGTTCGCCGCCGCGCGTCGCGGAGCGCCACCGCGCCGCCCGCGATCGCGGCGACCAGGACACCGCCGCCCACGACCACATAGGTCGCCAGACGGGCGTTGCGCTCCTCCGCCGTTTCTCCCAGGTGGAGTTGGGCCGGAGTAGGCGCTTCCGCCTTGTCGAGGCCCTCGTGGGCGACCGGTTCCTCGATGGGCTTGTCGTCCTCCGTCAGGGCCCGTACCGGGTCGACGACTCCCCAGCCCACCAGCCTGTCATGACCGGCTGTCGATCGTTCGGCGGTCTGCTGGATCTGCGCGATGATCTGCTGCCGCGTCCAGTCCTCGTGCTTGCTCTTGATGAGAGCCGCGACGCCCGCGACATACGGGGCGGAGAAGCTGGTGCCGTTGTCGGCGCAGTGGCCGCCGCCCGGGACCGTGGAGATCATGTCGACGCCGGGCGCCGCCACGCCCACGAACTCGCCGGACTGGGAGAAGGCCGCGCGTTCGTTGTTGCGGTCGGAGGAGGCCACGGCCAGGACACCGTCGTACGAAGCCGGGTAGGTCTCCTTGACGTTGCCGCCCAGACCGTCGTTGCCCGCCGAGGCGACGACCACCACCTCCTTGTCGAGCGCGTTGTTCACCGCCTGCTCCAGCAGGAGTGTGGGCCTTACCGCGTTGGCCGTGTCCTGGGAGATGTTGATGACGTCGGCGTCCTCGGCGACGGCGTAGTTGATCGCGTCGGCAAGGGTCTTGGCAGTGCCGTTCCCCTCGGCGTCGTTCTGCTGGATCGGGATGATCGTCGCCTCGGGCGCGAGACCGACGAAACCGGTGCCCGCCATGGGGCGGGCCGCGATGATGCCGGCGACCTTGGTGCCGTGCCCCACCGTGTCCGTGGTGCCGTCCTCCTTGCCGCGCTCAAGCTTGTTGCCGTTGTCGTCCTTGAGGTCCCGGTCCATCATGTTCTTGCCGCTCTTGGTGTCCACGGCGGCCCTGAGTTGCCGGTTCTTGATGTCGACGCCCGTGTCGATGACCGCGACCCGCACCCCCTTGCCCTGGGACTGGGCCCACAACTCGTCGAGCTGAACGCGCTGGAGCGACCAGGGCCTGCCCTCGTACTTCTTCCCGGGGTAGGTGCACTGGTCGGAGTCCGCGGCGGCGGGCGACACGGGCAGGCCGATCAGCGCGACCGCCGTGGCGGCCGAGACCGCGAAGAGGCGCCGGCACGCCTGGGTGTGCGTGTGAGTGTGTGGCATGGTCACCCTCACGAGCCCTGCGGCTGGCGGGCGTCCGCCGTCGACAGTCGCGGCCCGGTCGGCAGGAACGCCGACCACGCGGCGGGGATCGGCGCCGGATCGACGGCCTTGTAGCCGAGCCGGTTCTGCGCCTGCTGGGCTTCCTGCTGCGCCGCCTGCTTCTGCTCCGCCGAACCGGACGAGCCGATACCGGAGTCGTCCGCCGCGCTGTCTCCGTTCGACTGCATCGCGTAGCGCAGTCCGGTGTCGGTGACCAGGAAGACGAAGCCCGATTTCGTCGTCGAGCCCTTGAACTGGCGGAAGAGCTGGCCGGATCCCGGGGTGACATAGCCACTGCTCGACCCGGTCGGCAGCGTCGCGGGGAAGTCGGTGCCCGCCCACGTGCTCAGCGTGGTGGTGCCGTTGTCCTCGTCCACCTCGTGCAGCACATTGCACACCGTGTTACGGCTGTCCTCGCCGGTGCTCGCCGAGTTGACGGACTCCGGAGCGTTCTCGGGCCAGTCCCGGTCCTGCCCGAACGCCTCGCCCGGCTGAATCGCGGCCCGGCTGACCGGCCTGGCCTTTCCCGCCTGGCCGACGTCGATCAGGTCCTTGCTGTTGAGCAGCAGCTTCGCGGTGAAGTCCGAGACAGGGGCGACCCGGCCCTCCAGGACCAGGTAGTGCTGGTTCCTCGTGCCGTCGGTGGCGGTGAGGACCGTGCCCACCTTGTCGGCCTCGGCATCCAGTTCGCCGGGGGCGCCAGCGTCGGAACCAGGGATTCCGTCGATCTCCGGGAAGGTGATCCGGTCCCCCTTGTGCAGGGTGTCCAGCCAGCCGGTGGACACCCGCTGCGGCTTGGTGCCCGTGCCCACCAGCTGGCTCACCAGCAGGCTGTCCTTCTCCACCTCGTACGCCTTGCCCTCGGCGTCGACGACGTAACGGGTCCTCGTCGCCGCATCCTCCACGTACAGCAGCTGACCGCCTCGCAACTGGTTCGCGCCCTCGGTCTTCTTCTGCTCCCGTTCGGCGAAGACGAAGGACGCCTTCTGGATCGCCCTGCCGCCCTCGCCCGGCCGCTCGCAGACCGCCCAGCGCTTCGTGGCCCCGGCCTCCTTCGCGTCGGGCAGCCGGTCGGGGGCATAGGGGATGCCGAGCGTGGCGCCGTGCGGGATCTTGCCGTTGTCGAGCACCGACTCGTCGACGTTGATGACCTTGCCCTTGTCCGGGGCGAGGAGGAGTTTGGCGGAGGACATGTTCAGAACGGGGTGGAGCTGGGTCCTGTCGCCGGTCCTGAGCACCACATAACGCGTGGTGGACTTGCTGGCGATGATGACGTTCTCTTCGGGCTTGTTCCAGTCCTTGGGCGCCACCGGCTTGAACATCCCCCAGGCGCCGAACACCGCGAGAACCACCACACCGACGATCGCGCCGGGCACCACCGCGCGAAGCGGTCGCGGCGCGCCCTCCTCCGAGCCGGTCGGGCTGGGCTGTACGAACTGCGCGATCAGCCTTCGCTTCGCGAAGGTGTATGCGTTGAGTTCGTCCCGTCGTGATGCCATCTGTCCGCTGTCCCTCTCCCCCACAGGGCGACCAGGCTCCCACACTCGCCGAGCGGGCCTGCTGTCGTACCAGCCCCCTACTATGCATGCTGGCGCTTCCGTCGCACTGCTCAGGTAGGGTGATCGGCCGGTCAACGCCCGTAGGAAATTTGGTAATTACGGACACGAGGGGGCAACGCGGCGATGGGTACGGCGACGCGCGAGCGCAATGGGCGGACCACCGGGCAACCCCCTGACCAGTCCCGGAGCAATTCCCGACGGCAACGCAGCAACGCACGGCCGGTGACGCCTCCGTCGGCCGTCCCCGCGGCCACCACTCCGCGCGCCCTGTCGCGCACCAGCCGGGTCGGTCCCTTCCAGCTGCGTCAACTGGTGCTGGTCGAGGCGGCGGTCGCGCTGGCCCTGATCGGTGGGGCGCTCGGCGGGCTCTGGCTGGTGCCCACGCTCGTCGTCGCCGCCGTGCTGGTACTGGTCGCCGTGATACGCCGCCGCGGTCACGCGATACAGGACTGGGTGTCCACCGCCCTCGCCCTCCATTCCCGCAGACGGGCCGCGGAGCCGTGCGCCTGGGAAGTCGACCCGTCGCTGGTCCCGGTCGTGGAGAGCGTGCCGGGATTCCGGCCCTTCACGTACGTCGACCGGGACCGTCGCACGGTCGGCATGCTCGGTGACGGCTCGTTCCTGACGGCGGTGGTACGGGTCGAGGCGAGCAGCGACGCGCTGCGCCCGGTGTTCGGGGCACGGTCGCTCCCGCTGTCCCTCCTCGGCGATGCCCTCGAGGTCGACGACATCGCGCTGGAGTCGGTGCAGTTGGTACAGCAGGTGCGGGCAGCGCCCGCGCCGCATCTTCCCGAGCAGTCGGTGGCCCGGCTCTCGTACGCCCCGCTCCAGGAGCGGACCGGAGCGCCCGCGCTGCGGCTCACCTGGGTGGCGGTGAAGCTGGACCCGGAGCTGTGCCGGGAGGCCGTCGAGGCACGTGGCGGCGGCATCGAGGGCGCCCAGCGCTGTCTGGTGCGGACGGCGGACCATGTGGCGAGCCGTATCACCGGCGCGGGTTTCCGGGCCGTGGTGCTGGACCAGGACGAGCTGAACTCCACCATGGCGACATCGGCGTGCGCGAGTCCGGCGCTGTCCGCCCGCGCGGGACGGCCGGAGACCGCGCCCCGTCGGCGTACGGCCGAGACGCCGCGCGTGTGGCGGTGCGACAACCGCTGGCACACCACCTACGCGGTGGCCCGCTGGCCCGAGTTGGGACGAGCCGCGACCCCGCTGCCGAAGCTGGCCGCGCTGCTCACGGCGGCGCCGGCGTACGCGACGACCTTCAGCCTCACCCTGCGGCCGGGCTCGCACCGGGGCTCGATGACCATGTCGGGTCATGTGCGGATCACGGGCGGCACCGACACCGGACTGGTGCGGGTGCGACGGTCGTTGGAGCAGGCGGCGCGGGCGGCGAAGGTCGGTCTCGTACGGCTGGACCGCGAGCAGCTGCCCGGCGTACTGGCGACGCTGCCCCTGGGAGGAGCGCGATGACCGCCGGAAGCGGGACCGCGCGCGGGCTGCGGGGGCTGCGCGGCCCCCGCCACGCGGGACACACGCTCGCCGTTGAGGATCTGGGCGCGCTGTCGCTGCCCGTCGGGGACGACGGGGTGGTGATCGGTGACGACGCCGAGGGACGCCCCCAGCTGGTGGGGTTCCACCGTTCGACACCGTACGACGTGCTGCTGATCGGCGGGTTGTGGACGGCTCAGGTCCTGGCGCTGCGCGCGGCGGGCACGGGCGCGCGGGTGGCGGTCGAGACCGGGCGCGCCCAGGCGTGGACCCGGCTGGCGCAGGCCGCGGGCGCGGGGCTGGACTGCATCACGCTCCACGAGGTGGGCCGCGTCCCGCCGATGGGTGCGACGGTGGGCAGCCCGGTCGTGGTGGTCCGGGACTGCGGAATGCGACCGCCGCGCGGGCGCGTGGTGTCCTCGCCGTGGCAGTCGGTGCTGACCCTCCTGCCGTATCTGAGCCCGGTCGCGCCCCGGTTGATGCGGGCCGCCACGCTGGTGGGCGTCCAGCGGGTGTCACCGCAGGAGGCGGAGCAGATCGGCAGGATCCTGGGGCTGTCCACGGTCGAGTGCGAGGCCCTGCCCACGCTCGCGGACGGTGTGACGCTCTGGTGCGCCGGACGTGAGCGCCACTGGGTGATGACGGGCGCCACGGACGCCGAGACCGGACTGCTCGGCGTCGCCCGCCGGATGGACTGATTCCGCATCCGCATCCGCATCCCGAATCCGGATTTCGCGTCCGGATTCGGCACCGGATCTTCACGTCGTGTGCGGACCGCGCGAACAGGCGTCGAACTTACCGGAGCGCCCTGTCGGCTTGAGGGGGCTGTCCTAAGATGTCCGAAGTGACGTCGGCCGTTACCGAAGGGAAGCTTGACTGATGGGGAGCGCACAGGAGAAGGAAGAGCTGTACGCCCTCGACATCTCGGGTGTCGAGTGGATCGGCGCCCCCGGCACGAGCGCGGACGAGGAGCGGGTCGAGATCGCCTACCTGCCCGAAGGGGCCGTCGCGATGCGGTCGTCCATCGACCCGGACACCGTGCTGCGCTACACCGAAGCGGAGTGGCGGGCGTTCGTACTCGGCGCGCGTGACGGCGAGTTCGATCTGCGCTGAGGCGACCGGGACACAGGACGCACGGGCGGGACATACAGCCAGCCAGGACGTACAGGCAGGGGCGCGCTTCGGACGGAGCGCGCCCCTCACGCGTACGGCCGGACGCACGTACCGGATTCTCGCCCCGCATTGCCGTCCCGCATTGCCGTCCCGCATTGCCGTCCCGCATTGTCGTCTCGGATTCGTGTGTCACGACGGCCCGGGGCTCGACACCGAGACCGGATTGTTGGGCAGCGCAGACCGGACGGGCCGGAACCGGGCCGGGGGCAGCGGGTGCACCCGGCCGGTGTGGATTTCGCCAGGATCTCGTACAGGGATGTACGGATTTGACCGTTCGCCCCGTTCACTCTCCGCCCCGCACTGTTCACTTGAGGGCAGGCCGAGGGCGGTACATGGTGTACGGACGGCCGTTGACGGACCGGGTCCGGCCTGACGTGTCGGCGCCGTTGGCGATTAGGGTGGGTGTGGGCGCGGCAGCGTTGAACTTGTGGACAGGCCGACCGCGTCGTAAGGGGAAGAGCCGGGCGGACCGGACGTACAGATTCGGTCGCCCCCACCCACCACGGCACAAGGGTGCTCGACCACATCAGGAGGCAAAGTGAAGGGCGATCGGGACGAGACGCGCGGGGGCTGGAACCGGCCTGCCGCGGACGATCAGTCCGACGTGGAGCCCGAGATGACGGGTGAGTTCACCATCGACTACACCCCGCCGGCCTGGTACACGCAGAACACACCGGGGGATACGTCCGGTGGTGGCGCGGCGAGCACGCCGCCGCCCGCGTCGTTCACGACCCCTCCCCCGCCGCCGGACGGTGCGCCCGTCGCCGTGCCGGGGCTGCCCTCGGGCAGTGGCTTCGAACCCCACTGGACACCGGCACAGCAGCCGGCGCCCCCGATGCAGACGCCCGTTCCGATGCCGCCGCCCGAGCCCGCTCCGGGGCCCGCCCCGACGGCGGCTACGGCGCCCGCACCCG
This sequence comes from Streptomyces sp. NPDC088147, assembly GCF_044741565.1. Lineage (NCBI taxonomy): Bacteria > Bacillati > Actinomycetota > Actinomycetes > Kitasatosporales > Streptomycetaceae > Streptomyces > Streptomyces sp. NPDC088147. The sequence continues at coordinate 30,143 of NZ_JBIUSY010000009.1, forward strand.
CACCCGCACCCGCACCCGCACCCGCACCGGATGTTGCCTCAATTTCGGCCTCGGCTTCGACTTCGGCTTCGGCTTCGGAGCCCGCTCCCGCCGCGTCGGAGCCGTTCGGCGGCGGCGACATCGAGAGCGGGTCGACCATGCGGTTCTCCCCGGCGTCTCTCAAGCGGGAGATCGCCGAGCAGGAGGCGGCGAGGAACGCGGCCGCGGAGAGCCCGGAATCCGGTGCTCCCGAGGGACCGGACAGCGCCGAGGCCGTACGCGTGAGTGAGCCCGAGGCCACGCCCGATGCCGAGTCCGCGCACGCGCCCTCCCACGCGGTGGTCACCGACGATACGGAGGAAGCGGGGGCGCCGGACGGACCGGAGCCCGCGGCCGACCCGGCCCCGGAGGCCGAGGCTCCGGCAGTGTCCGGGACCACGGGAGAGGCCGACGGTTCCCGGGAGCGTGAGGACGACGACGAGCGCGACGGCGGCGTGACCGCCGACGCCGACGAACCGGCCGACCCCGCGCCCGCGCCGGCGGTTGTGGACGCGGTCACGGACGCCGTTCCCCCGGCCCCCGCACCTGCGGACGAACCCCAGGACGCTCCCCCGGCCCCCGCGCCGGCCCAGCCCTGGGCCGCTCAGTCGGCCGCGGCCCAGAACCCCGGACTGCCTCCGCTGCCGCCCGCGTACCAGCCCGCCGCTCCAACGGCCGCGCCGCAGTGGCCCGTACAGGCCCCCGCCCCGGCTCAGGCCCAGCCGCACGCGCAGCCGCAGCCCGAGCCCCAGCCGCAGAGCCCCGCGCAGCCTCCGAACGCCTGGCCCGGACAGCCGCAGCAGAGCGGGTACGGCTTCCCCCACCAGGCCCAGCCCGGACACCAGGCCCAGCCGGGACAGCCAGGACACCAGGCGCAGCCCGGCTGGCAAGATCACCCCGGGCACCCCGGCCAGCCCGGACACCCCGGCCAGTCCGGGCATCCCGCTCCGGCCGCGTTGCCGCCCGCCGTGCCCGGCCCCGACGCCCCCGTCCCGCCGCCGGGTTACGGATTCCCGCACCAGCAGGGGCAGCCGAACCCGTACGCGCCCGCCCCACAAGGCGGTTACGGCTTCCCGCAGCAGAGTCAGCAGGCAGCGCCGGGCGGCTACGGATTCCCCCAACAAGGACAGCCCGGACAGCCGGGACAGCCGGGACAGCCCGGACTCCCCGGCCAGCAGGCGCACCCTGGCCAGCCGGGCGCCGGCGGTTCCGCGCCGCTGCCTCCGCAGGCGTCTCATCTGCCCGTACCCGCCACCCCGAACCTCCCTGCCCAGCAGGGCCCGCACACCCCTCAGCCCCCTCAGGCCCAGCCGCAACAGCAACCGCAACCGCATCAGCAGTCCGCGCCCGGGGCGTCTCCGGTGGATCCCCGCACCGGCGCCGCCTGGCCCTCCGCCGTCTCGCACGACCACCGCGAGCGGTCCGTGCCCGGCGCCCCGCTCGGCTATACGGCCGCCGTGGAGCTCTCCTCCGACCGGCTGCTGCGGAACAACAAGCCGAAGGCCAGGAGCAGCCGCAATCCGTCCGGCGGTTCGCGCTTCAAGATCGGCGGGAAGGCCGCGGAGGCGGAGCGCCTGCGCAAGCTCGAACTGATCCGTACACCGGTGCTCTCCTGCTACCGGATCGCGGTCATCAGTCTCAAGGGCGGTGTCGGCAAGACCACGACGACCACGGCACTGGGCTCCACCCTGGCCACCGAGCGGCAGGACAAGATCCTGGCGATCGACGCCAACCCGGACGCCGGCACGCTCGGCCGCCGTGTACGGCGCGAGACCGGCGCGACCATCCGCGACCTGGTCCAGGCGATCCCGCATCTGCACAGCTATATGGACATCCGCAGGTTCACCTCACAGGCGTCCTCCGGTCTGGAGATCATCGCCAACGACGTGGACCCGGCCGTCTCCACGGCGTTCAACGACGAGGACTACCGGCGCGCGATCGAGGTCCTGGGCAAGCAGTACCCGATCATCCTCACGGACTCGGGTACCGGTCTGCTCTACAGCGCGATGCGCGGAGTGCTGGACCTGGCCGACCAGCTGATCATCATCTCGACGCCGTCCGTCGACGGCGCGAGCAGCGCGTCGACGACGCTCGACTGGCTGTCCGCGCACGGCTACGCCGACCTGGTGCAGCGCTCTCTCACGGTGATCTCCGGGGTCCGCGAGACCGGCAAGATGATCAAGGTCGATGACATCGTGCAGCACTTCGAGACCCGCTGCCGCGGGGTGATCGTGGTGCCCTTCGACGAGCATCTGGCCGCCGGGGCCGAAGTGGACCTGGACATGATGCGGCCCAAGACGCGTGAGGCGTACTTCAATCTCTCCGCGATGGTCGCGGAGGACTTCGTACGGGCCCAGCAGGCGCAGGGGCTGTGGACGGCGGACGGCCAGCCGCCGCCGCACCTCGTCCCGCCGATGCCGGGTCTCGGCCAGCAGCCGATGCCGGGGCAGCCTCCGTACGGCCAGCCGGTGCAGGGCCAGCCGTACGCGCCTCAGCAGTACCCCCAGCACTACCCGCCGCAGCAGCAGCAGCACCATCCGCACCAGCAACAGCCGTACCCCTACCCGCCCCAGCAGCAGGCGGGCCCGCCCCCGGGACCCGGTGGTCAGCAGGGCTGGCAGCAGCATCCCTCTCCCGCCGGCCAGCAGCCCGGACACCCCCACCAGCCCGGTCAGCCCCATCAGCCGGACCAGCCCGGCCGGCCGGACTTGCAGGGGCCCGTCCCGCCCGCCGGCTGGTCGCAGCAGCAGCCCCCACCAGCACCGCCAGCGCCTCAGCAGTAAGGCATCAGAGGTAGAGACCAATGAGGGGCCGTACCGTCTTCACGGTACGGCCCCTCGCCGCATTCCCGCAGACCACACGGGGTATGGGCGGCCGTTGACTCAGCCGGACGGGCGCTGATAAACCTTCGCTTCACCAGTTGGCGAATCAGCAGCAACCCGGCTTCTCCGTGCGAGTGATAACACGAGGTCACCGTCCATGGTCGAAAGAGTCTTCCCGCGCACGCCCCGGCAGTCCGGCCGGCAACCCGGTCGGCGGCCCGCCCGGCAGCCCGTCCGGCAACGCCCCCGTCTCCGTCTCCTCCTGGCCTCCGGTGCCGCCTCCGCCGCGCTCGTGGCCGGGAGCGTGATCCCCCTCAACCCGCTGCTCCCCGCGCCCCAGCAGGCCCAGGCCGCCGACGGCAAGAAGGTCCTCACCGTCGCGGTCAGCCAGAGCGTCGACTCCCTCAGCCCGTTCCTGGCCCAGTCATTGGTCAGTACCAGCATCCACCGGCTGACCTACGAGTACCTGACCAACTACGACCCCAAGGACGCGCACACGGTCCCCGGCTTCGCCACCGCCTGGAAGCCCTCCGCGGACAAGCTGACGTGGACCTTCACCATCCGCAAGGACTCGAAGTGGTCGGACGGCGTGCGGGCGACGGCCGAGGACGCCGCGTGGACGTTCAACACGATGATGACCGACGAGAACGCGGCCACCGCCAACGGCAGCTTCACCGCCAACTTCAAGAAGGTCACCGCGCCCGACCCGGAGACGCTGGTCGTCGAGCTGAACAAGCCTCAGGCCACCATGACCGCGCTCGATGTGCCGATCGTGCCCAAGCACATCTGGGAGAAGGTCGGCGACTTCTCCACGTTCAACAACAACGAGCGGTTCCCGATCGTCGGCAACGGGCCGTTCATCATCACGGACTTCAAGGTCGACCAGTACATCAAGCTCAAGCCCAACAAGGACTTCTGGCGCGGTGCGCCCAAGTTCGACGAGCTGGTCCTGAAGTACTACAAGGACGGGGACGCGGCCGTGGCGGCGCTCCAGAAGGGGGAGGTGTCCTTCACCGCGGGTCTCACCCCCGCTCAGGCCGCCGCGCTGAAGAACGCCGACAACATCAAGGTCAACGACGCTCCCGGGCGCCGTTTCTACGCGCTCGCCACCAACCCCGGCGCCCGCTCGAAGGACGGCGAGAAGTTCGGCAACGGGCACGCCGCGCTGCTGGACCCGGCGGTCCGCAAGGCGCTGTTCCAGGCCGTCGACCGCAAGACCATCATCGACAAGGTCTTCCAGGGCCACGCCGTCGAGGGCAAGGGCTATATCCCGCCGCGGTTCGACACGTACTTCTGGGAGCCCTCGGCCGGCCAGACGATCGCGTACGACCCCGCCGAGGCGGCCAGGACGCTGGACACGGCCGGCTACCCGAAGAACGCCGCGGGCAAGCGCGTCGGCAAGGACGGCAAGCCGCTCGACTTCCGGATCCTCTGCCACGCGACGGACCCGAACGACAAGGCCATCGGCAAATACCTCCAGGAGTGGTGGGGACAGCTCGGTATCGGGCTGAAGGTCGAGTGTCTGGACAATGTCTCCGACCCCTGGCTCGCGGGCGATTACGACCTGGCGTTCGACGGCTGGTCGGTCAATCCCGATCCCGACTACGTCCTCTCCATTCACACGTGCGGTGCGCTCCCCGCCACGCCCAAGGACAGCGGCGCCACGGACAACTTCATCTGCGACAAGCGGTACGACGACCTGTACGCCGAGCAGTCGGCGGAGTACGACCCCGCCAAGCGCGCGGAACTGGTCAAGCAGATGGAATCGCGGCTGTACGACACCGGGTATATGAATGTCATGGCCTATCCGAACGCGGTCGAGGCGTACCGTACCGACCAGATCAAGTCGATCACGACGATGCCGGAGGCCGCCGGCAATCTCTGGGGCCAGGACGGCTACTGGAGTTGGTGGTCCGCGGTGCCGGCCGATGACGGCGGCGGTTCCGGCAGCTCTTCCTCGACCGGTGTGGTGATCGGGATCGGGGCCGCTGTCGTGGTCGTCGCCGCCCTCGGTCTCTTCGTCGCGATGCGTCGCCGTTCCACCGCGGAAGACCGTGAATAACCGATGAGCACCGCAAGCACCCCGGGTGTGGTGCGGGACGCCGTCGACGGCCCGGTGAAGACCGGGCCGTCCGGCTCCGCCCCCACCACCTCGGGCACCAGGACCGCGTATCCGCTCTATGTGGCGGGCAAGCTGGGCGGCGCCGTCGTCTCGCTGCTCGCCGTCCTCGTCACCAGCTTCTTCCTCTTCCGGATCATCCCCGGCGACCCGGTCAAGGCCATGACCCATGGCGTACCGACCTCCGCCGAGCAACTGGCCACGCTGCGCAAGCAGTTCGGGCTGGACCTGCCGCTGTGGCAGCAGTTCACCGACTACTGCGGCCGGGCGCTGACCGGCGATCTCGGTACCTCGTACCAGTTCCACACACCGGTCGGTGAGCTGATCGCCGCGAAACTGCCCGCGACACTGCTGCTCACGGGCGTCGCCGTGGTGATCTACTCGGCGCTCGGCCTCTGGCTCGGCACGCGCTCCGCCTGGCGCAACGGCGGCCTGAGCGACCGCCTCAACACCGGTGTGGCGCTGACGCTCTGGTCCGTCCCGTCCTTCTGGCTCGGACTGCTGCTGATCATCGTCTTCTCGGTGGGCATCGGCCCGGTCCCCGGCATGTTCCCCACCGGCGGTATGGAGTCGGGCGACTCGTCCGGTTTCGGTTACGTCCTCGACGTGGCGCACCACATGGTGCTGCCGGTGGCCACGCTGGTCGCGGTCGGATACGCGCAGACGCTGCTCGTCATGCGCTCGTCGCTGCTGGACGAGATGGGCGGCGACTATCTGACGACGGCACGGGCCAAGGGCCTGCGGGACGATCTCGTACGACGCCGCCACGCGGTGCCGAACGCCCTGCTGCCCACCGTCACCATGGTCTTCATCAACCTGGGCCATGTGGCGGCCGGTTCGATCCTCGTCGAGACGGTCTTCTCCTGGCCCGGACTCGGCGGACTGTTCTACCAGGCGCTGAGCGTGCCCGATCTGCCTCTCGTCCAGGGGCTGTTCGTCGTCTTCGCCGGGGCGATGATCCTGATGAACCTCCTCGCCGACCTGCTCTATCCGCTCCTCGATCCCCGGGTGGGCCGATGACCCTGGAGAAGACCCCGCCGGCCTCCACGGCACCCGCGGGCCCCTCGTCGCCTTCGGCCTCCTCACTCGCCTGGGCCCGCCGGCGCGGCTCGGTGACCCGCTTCTGGAAGGAGTACCGGACACACCGCGCCGGACTCCTCGGGCTCGCCGGGCTCGCGTTCATCGCCCTGATCGCCCTCCTCGCGCCGCTGCTCGTCGGCGACGAGGTGCAGAGCGTGACCAACGCGCCCGGTACGGCCCTGGAGAAACCGAGCGGTGAATTCCCGCTCGGTACGGACCAGTTCGGGCGCTCGCTGCTCGGCCTGCTGATCTGGGGCGCCCGGATCTCGCTGACCGTGGGGCTGCTGGCCGCCGCGCTGTCGGTGGCCATCGGCACCCTCGTCGGGGTCCTCGCCGGGCACTACGGCGGCTGGTTCGCGACGGTGGTCATGCGGATCACCGACTGGTTCCTGGTGATGCCGACGCTCGTACTGGCGATCGTCCTCGCGACGGTCATGTCACGGTCCATCTGGACGGTGATCCTGGCGATCGGCGTCACCAGCTGGCCGACGACGGCGCGACTGGTACGGGCCCAGACCATCGCCGTCGAGTCCCGTCCGTACATCGAGCGCGCCCGCGCCCTCGGCGGCGGCCACGGCCACATCATGACGCGCCACGTGCTGCCCAACGTGATGCCGCTGGTGCTCGCCCAGACCACCCTCGGTATCTCCAACGCCATCCTGACCGAGGCGACACTCGCCTTCCTCGGCCTCGGCGATCCCCTGATCATCTCCTGGGGCGGCATGCTCCAGGACGCGCGCGAGGCGGGCGCGGTCTCCTCGGGGCACTGGTGGTACCTGGCACCGCCCGGTATCGCGATCGCGTGCGTCGCGCTCACCTTCACACTCTGCGGCCGGGCGATCGAGGCCGTGCTCAACCCGAAGCTGGGGGTGTCCCGTTGACCGACACGACACTGCTGGAGATCAAGGATCTCCATGTGACGTACGGGTCCGGTCCCTCCGCGGTGCCCGCCGTACGGGGCGTCGACCTCACCGTCGAATCCGGCCGCAAGCTGGGCATCGCCGGTGAGTCGGGGTGCGGCAAGTCCACCCTCGCGCTGGCGCTGCTCCGGCTGCTGCCCGCCACCGCGCGGCTGTCCGGGGAGATCCTGCTCGACGGCGAGGACGTCCTCACCATGAAGTGGGGCCGGCTGCGCGCCGTGCGGTGGGCGGGCGCGTCCATCGTCTTCCAGGGCGCGATGCACTCGCTCAACGCGGTGCACCGGATCGGGGACCAGATCGCCGAACCGGTGCTGCTGCACCGCCGCGCCACCCCCGCCGCGGCCCGCTCGCGCGCCGGCGAACTGCTGGAACAGGTCGGGCTGCCGGCCGCCCGCGCGGACGCCTATCCGCACGAACTCTCCGGCGGCCAGCGTCAGCGCGTGATGATCGCGATGGCGCTGGCCTGCGATCCGCGGCTGATCGTCGCGGACGAGCCGACCACCGCCCTCGATGTGATGATCCAGGCGCAGATCCTGCGCCTGATCGAACAGCTCGTCGCGGACCAGGGCATCAGCCTGCTGATGATCAGCCACGACCTGGCGGTCCTCTCGGACACCTGCGACCGGCTCGCCGTGATGTACGCGGGCCGGATCGTCGAGGAGGGCCCGGCGCGCACGGTGTACGACGCCGCCGAGCATCCGTACGGCCGGGCGCTCTCCGCCGCCTTCCCCCGTATCGGGGACCTGGCGTCACGGCGCGCACCGCGCGGACTGCCCGGCGACCCGCCGGACCCGTCGGCGCTGCCGTCCGGCTGTACGTTCCATCCGCGCTGCCCGGTCGCCCTGGACTCCTGCGCGACCGACGACCAGGAGCTGCGGGACGCGGGCCAGGACCGCCGCGCGGCCTGCGTACGGGTGGGCTCGACCGCACCCGCGGAGGTACGTCCATGACGGCGCCCGCGACCACCCCTCAGGAGCCACCCATGCCCGCCGCCCCCCTGCTCTCGGCCACCGGGCTGAACGTCACCTTCCCCGGCCGGCGCGGCGCGCCGCCCGCCCGCGCCGTCGACGGGGTCGACCTCGACATCGGCGCGGGCGAGATCGTCGCGCTCGTCGGCGAGTCCGGCTGCGGCAAGACCACGCTGGCGCGGACCCTGCTCGGTCTGGTGCCGCCCACGGGCGGCGGGGTCAGCTTCGCCGGGGAACCGCTGGGGTACGGCTCCCGCACCCTCAAGGCGTACCGCAAGCGGGTCCAGCTCGTGCTCCAGGACCCGAGCGGCTCCCTCAACCCGCGCCATACGGTGTACGACGCGGTGGCCGAGGGCCTGCGGATCCACGGCTACCGGGGCGACGAACGCGAAGCCGTCGCCGAGGCGCTCTCCCGCGCCGGCCTGCGCCCGCCCGAGCGCTTCTTCCTCCGCTACCCGCACGAGCTGTCCGGCGGCCAGCGCCAACGCGTCGTCATCGCGGGCGCGCTGGTCCTGAAGCCCGAACTGATCGTCGCGGACGAACCGGTGGCGTCCCTGGACGCGTCCGTACGCGGCGAGATCCTGGCGCTCCTGCTGTCGCTGCGTGATGAACTCGGCCTCTCCGCGCTGGTCGTGACGCACGACCTGGGCCTCGCGTGGAACATCGCGGACCGGGTGGCGGTGATGTACCTGGGCCGGATCGTGGAGACGGGCCCGGTCGAGGACGTACTGACGAACCCTCAGCACCCCTACACGCGAGCCCTGTTGTCCGTCCTCCCGGAATCGGACGGCGCCCCGGTCATCCTCACGGGCGAACCCCCGGACCCGTCCCGCATCCCGGCGGGCTGCCGCTTCCACGCACGGTGCCAGGTACTGGCGTCGGGGGAGGCGGAGAGGGCGGGGGTGGCGGAGAGATGCAGGACGGCGACGTTGCCGGTACTGACGGGCGGCGCGACGACGCAGGTGGCGTGCCATTGGGTGGGAGCGGGGGGGTAGGTCGCGGGTTCTTGGTTGCTGTCTCGTACGGCTGTACGGGGCCCGGGGGCTCCGGAGGCTCCGGAGGTACATGTCCCCCGTACGACGCGACTCTGCCCCGGCGCACGGCCGGGCCTGTCGGTGACGGGCGGTGAAGGGGGGCGCGCAGGGGTCGTGTCCGGGACGTAGAGCGTGATGTGTGGCGCACGAACGCCCGAACCAACGACTGGCCAGAGTCGCGCCGTACGGGGGTCCGGGGGTGTCCCCCGGAAAAGCACAGCATGCAGTCCCGGACGCGAGCCCCGGAGCGCACCCCGGCAACAGCCCGCACACAACCACCGGCACCCGCCGAAACGCACCGCACCCGCACCCGCACCCGGAAACCGGCCCCAGCCAAAGACGACCGCACCCACGCCCCCCGCCGGAAGGCGCTACGCGTCGGCCGCCTCGATCAGCGCCCTCGACCTCTTCACGTCCTCCCCCATCGCGTCCAGCAGCGCCTCGATCGACTCGAACTTCCGCTGCCCCCGCACATACGACAAGAAGTCCACGGTCACGTGCAGCCCGTACAGATCCAGCCCCACCCGGTCGATCGCATACGCCTCGACGGTCCGCTCCGTGCCCTCGAACTGCGGGTTCGTGCCCACCGAGATCGCCGCCGGCATCCGTTCCCCGTCCGCCGTGAGCCATCCCGCGTACACCCCGTCCGCCGGGATCGCGGTGTGCGGCAGGGTTTCCACGTTCGCCGTCGGGAAGCCGAGTTCACGGCCGCGCTGCGCGCCGCGTACGACCACGCCCTCCACCCGGTGCGGCCGGCCGAGGATCTCCGCCGCGCCGGCGACATCGCCCTCGGCGACCAGTCGGCGGGTGAGGGTGGAGGAGAAGGGCTCGCCGCCGCCCGCCTCGCCGGTCACATAGAGGTCGACGACCTCGACCTCGTAGTCGTAGGTCACGCCCAGGTCGGCGAGGACGGCGACGTTGCCGGCGGCCTTGTGGCCGAAGCGGAAGTTCGGGCCCTCGATGACCGCGCGGGCGTGCAACTTGTCGACCAGGACCTTCACGATGAAGTCGGCGGGCGACAGCTTGGAGAACTCGAGAGTGAAGGGGAGGATCAGCAGCGCGTCCACCCCCAGGTCCGCCATCAGCTCGGCGCGCCGGTGGTGGGGCGCGAGCAGGGGCGGGTGGCTGCCGGGGCGTACGACCTCGCTGGGGTGCGGGTCGAAGGTGACGACGACCGACTGCACCCCCAGCTCGCGCGCCCGTTCCACGGCCCGTCCGATGATCAGCTGGTGACCGCGGTGCACCCCGTCGTAGGAGCCGATGGTGACGACGCCGCGCCCCCAGTCCTGGGGGATGTCCTCCAAGCCACGCCAGCGCTGCACTGTGACCGCTCCTCGCCCGAAACTGTGTACTTCATTGCCGATTACGCAGCTCTAAGACTGCCATGCCCGGCGCCCATGGCCCTCACCGGCACCGGAGAACCCGGTGCGGCCTGCCGCGGGCCGAACACGCCCCCGTGCACCGGTGGTGCGCTCCGAGCGCCCGGCCCGTGGGGTGAGTGGCGGGTGCGGGGCGGACAGATCCCTCTGGGAGGGGGACCGTGGGGCGGACAGGCGTGCCCGTCCGCCCCACGGTGGAGTGCTCAGCCGAAGACCGCGAGGCTCTTGGCCTTGCCGTTCTGCTCCTCGACCAGCGCCACGAAGCGCCCCTCGGGGTCGAACGCGGCGACCGGGGCCGTGGCGTACGAGGGCATGTCCAGCCGTACGCCGTTGATCAGCAGCTTGGCCCGCCTCTCGTCCACGTCCCAGCGCGCGAACGCCGCGGCGGCTGCTTCGGCGACCGGCATGACGGTCAGCTCCTGCTGGAGCTGGTCGAGCGTCTTCGCCGCGTCGAGCGCGTAGGGGCCCACCCGGGTCCTGCGCAGCGCGGTGAGATGCCCGCCGACCCCGAGGCCGGCGCCGAGGTCACGGGCGAGGGCGCGGATGTACGTACCGGAGGAGCAGACGACGGAGACGACCAGGTCGAGGACCGGGGTGCCGTCCTCCGCGACCGCCTCGCGGACGTCGTAGAGCCGGAACGAGGAGACGGTCACCGGGCGGGCCGGGATCTCGAACTCCTCGCCGCCGCGCACGCGCGCGTACGACCGCTTGCCGTCGATCTTGATGGCGCTGACCTTGGAGGGCACCTGCATGAGGGCGCCGGTCAGCGCCGCGATCCCGGCGTCGATGGCCTCGCGCTTCACGGCGGAGGCGTCGGTCGAGGAGGTGATCTCCCCCTCCGCGTCGTCGGTGACGGTGTCCTGTCCCAGCCGGATCGTGCCGAGGTACTCCTTCTCGGTCAGCGCGAGGTGCCCGAGGAGCTTCGTGGCCCGCTCCACGCCGAGGACGAGGACGCCCGTCGCCATGGGGTCGAGGGTGCCGGCGTGGCCGACGCGGCGGGTTCTGGCGATCCCGCGCATCTTGGCGACGACGTCGTGCGAAGTGAAGCCCGACGGCTTGTCCACGATGACAAGCCCGTCGGGCGTGGTGTTCTGCTGAGTCATTCCGCGGCGGCGCCGTCCGTGTCGTCGGTGTCGTCCTCGTCGTCCTTGCGGTACGGGTCGGCCCCGGCCGCGTAGGTCTTGCCGGTCGACACCTGCCGTACCTCCGCGTCCTTGGCGCGCGCCTTGTCGAGGAGGTCCTCGATGGTGCGGGCGTTGTCCGGCAGGGCGTCGGGCACGAACGCCAGCGTCGGGGTGAAGCGGACGCCGGTCTGACGGCCCACCTCGGAGCGGAGGACGCCCTTGGCGCTCTCCAGGGCCGCCGCGGAGGCCGCGCGCTCCTCGTCGTCGCCGTAGACCGTGTAGAAGACCGTGGCCTCCCGCAGGTCGCCGGTGACGCGGGCGTCCGTGATGGTCACGAACCCCAGTCGCGGGTCCTTGATACGGCGGTCCAGGGTCTCCGCGACCACGACCTGGATGCGATCGGCCAGCTTGCGGGCCCGCGCGTTGTCGGTCACCGGTCCGTCACTCTTCCTTCTGGGTTTCCTTGTGTACTGGTCAGTCTTCATCGCCGTGCAGCCGCCGTCGTACCGACAGCAGCTCCACCTCGGGGTGGCCGGCGACCATGCGCTCGCACCGGTCCAGCACATCCGTGAGGTGCGCCCAGTCACCGGACACCACCGCGAGACCGATCTCGGCCCTGCGATGGAGGTCCTGACCGCCGGTCTCCGCCGCGCTCACCGCGAATTTCCGCTGGAGCTCGGCGACGATGGGCCGGACGACGGAGCGTTTCTCCTTCAACGACCGTACGTCGCCGAGGAGCAGATCGAAGGACAGCGTCCCCACATACATGCGTTTCCGGATCCCCGCCGGTACGGGTTCAGATGCCCTGCCAGCGCTTGGCAGGGGCACAAGAACCGTACACGGAACGGCCGGGGCCGATCGACGGAATATGCGTCCCGTCGACCGGCCCCGGACCGGTTGTCGCGTGTCAGCCGCGCGGCTTCTCGCGCATCTCGTACGTCGCGATGACGTCGTCGATCTTGATGTCGTTGAAGTTTCCGAGGTTGATACCGCCCTCGAAGCCTTCGCGGATCTCGGTGACGTCGTCCTTGAAGCGGCGCAGACCCTGGATGTTGAGGTCCTCCGCGATGACCTTGCCATCGCGGACGAGCCGGGCCTTGGTGTTCCGCTTGACCTCGCCGGAGCGGATGAGAACACCCGCGATGTTGCCCAGCTTGGACGAGCGGAAGACCTCGCGGATCTCCGCCGTACCGAGCTCGACCTCTTCGTACTCCGGCTTGAGCATGCCCTTGAGGGCGGACTCGATCTCCTCGATCGCCTGGTAGATGACCGAGTAGTACCGGACGTCCACACCCTCGCGCTCGGCCATCTGCGCGGCACGCCCCGCGGCGCGCACGTTGAAGCCGATCACGATGGCGTCGGAGCCCATGGCCAGGTCGATGTCCGACTCGGTGACCGCACCCACACCGCGGTGCAGGACGCGGATGTCGACCTCGTCGCCGACGTCGAGCTGGAGCAGCGAGGACTCGAGAGCCTCCACCGAACCGGACGCGTCGCCCTTGATGATGAGGTTGAGTTCCTGCACCAGACCGGCCTTGAGGGCCTCGTCCAGGTTCTCCAGGGAGAACCGGACGCCCCTGCGGGCGAAGGCCGCGTTCCGCTCGCGAGCGGCACGCTTCTCGGCGATCTGCCGGGCGGTGCGGTCCTCGTCGACCACGAGGAAGTTGTCGCCGGCGCCGGGGACGTTGGTGAGACCCAGGACCAGGACCGGCGTCGACGGCGCCGCTTCCTCGACGTTGTTGCCGTTGTCGTCGAGCATCGCCCGGACACGGCCGTACGCGTCACCGGCGACCATCGTGTCACCGACGCGCAGCGTGCCGCGCTGGACGAGCACGGTGGCGACGGCGCCGCGACCGCGGTCGAGGTGGGCCTCGATGGCGATACCCTGCGCGTCCTGTTCCGGGTTGGCCCGGAGGTCGAGCGAGGCGTCCGCGGTGAGGACCACGGCCTCCAGCAGGCTGTCGATGTGCAGGCCCTGCTTGGCGGAGATGTCGACGAACATGGTGTCGCCGCCGTACTCCTCGGCCACCAGACCGAACTCGGTGAGCTGACCGCGCACCTTGGTCGGGTCGGCGCCCTCGACGTCGATCTTGTTGACCGCGACCACGATCGGCACGTCGGCCGCCTTGGCGTGGTTCAGCGCCTCGATCGTCTGGGGCATCACACCGTCGTTGGCCGCGACCACCAGGATCGCGATGTCGGTGGACTTGGCACCACGGGCACGCATGGCGGTGAACGCCTCGTGACCCGGGGTGTCGATGAAGGTGATCTTGCGCTCTTCACCGTTGACGTCCGTGGCGACCTGGTACGCACCGATGTGCTGCGTGATACCGCCGGCCTCGCCCGCGACGACGTTCGTCTTGCGGATCGCGTCCAGCAGCCTGGTCTTACCGTGGTCGACGTGACCCATGACGGTCACGACCGGCGGACGGGACACGAGGGCTTCCTCGCCGCCCTCGTCCTCGCCGAACTCGATGTCGAAGGACTCGAGCAGCTCGCGGTCCTCCTCCTCGGGGCTGACGATCTCGACGACGTAGTTCATCTCGCCGGCGAGGACCTGGAGGGTCTCGTCGGAGACGGACTGCGTGGCGGTGACCATCTCGCCGAGGTTCATCATCACGGCGACGAGCGACGCCGGGTTGGCGTTGATCTTCTCCGCGAAGTCGGTGAGCGACGCACCACGCGACAGCCGGACCGTCTGGCCCTGGCCACGCGGCAGCATCACGCCGCCTACCGACGGGGCCTGCATGGCCTCGTACTCCTGGCGCCTCTGCCGCTTCGACTTACGGCCACGACGGGCGGGCCCGCCGGGACGGCCGAACGCACCCTGTGTGCCACCACGGCCGCCGGGACCACCCGGACGTCCGCCGAAGCCGGGACGGCCACCGCCGCCACCGAAGCCGCCGCCACCGGGACGACCCGGAGCGCCGCCACCGCCGCCGCCACCCGGGCGACCGGCGAAACCGCCACCGCCGCCGCCACCGGGACGGCCGGCGAAGCCGCCGCCACCGGGACGACCGCCGCCGCCACCGGCACCGCCGGGACGACCGCCGCCACCGGGACCACGGCCACCGCCGGGGCCACCACCGGGACGCGGGCCGGCAGCGGGACGCTGCGGCATCATGCCCGGGTTCGGACGGTTACCACCGGGGCCACCGCCGGGACCCGCGGCGCGGGGCGCCTGCGGACGCGGCATACCGCCGGGGGTGGGACGTCCGGTCTGTCCACCGGGACCGGCCTGCGGACGGGGACCGCCCTGACCGGAGCCCTGCGGGCGCGGACCACCGGGGGCACCGGGGCCGCCGGGACGCGGGGCGCCACCGGGACGGGGCGCCTGCGGGCGCGCCATTCCGGTGGAGCCGCCCGAGGTGAAGGGGTTGTTGCCCGGACGCGGGCCCGCGGGGCGGGCACCGGGACGCGGGGCCTGGCCGGGACGCGCGCCGCCGGAGCGACCGCCCTGGCGCTGGTCGCCCTGGCGCTGATCGTTCTGCCGCTCACCCTGGCGCTGGTCGCCCTGGCCGCCCGTGGGGCGGTTGGACGGACGCGGGCCGGGGGTGGCACCGGGCCGGGGACCGGCGGCCGGGGCCGACGGGGGCGCGGTGAACTCCGGGGCCGCCGGTGCGGCGGGCGCCGGCTTCGGCGCGGCGGCCGCGGGCCGCGGGGCCGGAGCCGGGCGCGGGCCGGGCGTCGGCGCGGCGGAGGGGGTGCTCCTGGGGGCCTCGGCGGCGGCCGGCTTGGGGGCCGGGACACCGGGCTTGGGGGCAGCGGGACGTGCCGCCTGCGCCGGGGAGGGCGCGGCGGGCCTGGCGGGGGTCGCCTTGCGGGGCGCCCCGGGCTTGGCAGCGGACTTGCCGGCGTTGCCGCCGGGCCCCTGCAAAGCGTCAGTCAATTTGCGTACAACCGGCGCCTCGATCGTCGACGACGCCGAACGGACGAATTCACCGAGTTCTTGGAGCTTGGCCATGACGACCTTGCTCTCCACGCCGAACTCCTTGGCGAGTTCGTATACCCGGACCTTAGCCACTTCGCTCCTTTTAGGTCCGGGTTACCGCCGGACCGTCGCTACTTCATGGGCGTACTCATCGCGTACTCATCGAGTGCTCATCGCAATCTCGACCTACTTCCAACTCGCGAGGTACCTGAACCGCACGGGGCTCCGTGCCGTACTTCTTCCTACAGTGCTGCCTGCACTGTGATCGCCTCGACCACACGGCGCAGCTCCGCGCTGTCGAGCGGTCCCTGGACCCGGAAGGCCCGGGGGAACGCCCGGCGGCGGACCGCCAGATCGAGACAGATCAAGGCGGGGTGCACATACGCACCCCGGCCGGGCAGCGTACCGCGTTGATCGGGAACACATTGTTCTCCGGTCACCACGATGCGCAACAGATCGTTCTTGGCCGCTCGCTCCCGGCAGCCCACGCAGGTGCGCTCAGGGCATGCACGGTCGATCGTCCGGCCAGACACCTTCAAGTCTACCTCCCCGCGCCGACGTCACCCCTTTGGGGCAAGGTTCGAACGCCCGCCGCCCGAAAGATCGTGTCGATGTCCGGCGGGGCCGGGTCGCGGCTGAGCGCGACAGGCCCGCCACCGCCGGTCATTCCCTGATCGTCGGAGCGGATATTCAGCCGCGGTCGCGCCCGCGGTCCCGGTCGTCCCGCCCACGGTCCCGGTCGTCGCCCCGGTCGCGGTCGTCGCCGCGGTCCCGGTCGTCCTCCGCGAGCTCCGTGTCCGGCCGGATGTCGATGCGCCAGCCGGTCAGCCGGGCGGCGAGCCGGGCGTTCTGCCCTTCCTTGCCGATCGCCAGCGAGAGCTGGTAGTCGGGCACGGTCACCCGCGCGGAGCGGGCACCCAGATCGACGACCTCGACCTTGGTGACCCGGGCGGGCGACAGCGCGTTCGCCACCATCTCGGCCGGGTCGTCCGACCAGTCGACGATGTCGATCTTCTCGCCCAGCAGCTCGGCCATGACATTGCGCACACGCGCGCCCATCGGGCCGATGCAGGCGCCCTTGGCATTGAGACCGGAACGTGTCGACCGTACGGCGATCTTGGTGCGGTGGCCGGCCTCGCGGGCGATCGCCGTGATCTCGACGGAGCCGTCCGCGATCTCCGGGACCTCCAGCGCGAAGAGCTTCTTCACCAGATTGGGGTGGGTACGCGACAGCGTCACCGACGGCCCGCGCACCCCCCTGGCCACCCTCACCACGTACGTACGCAGCCGGAGACCGTGGGTGTACTCCTCGCCCGGCACCTGTTCCTGCACCGGAAGGATGGCCTCTAGCTTGTCGTCCAGCTTGACCAGGACGTTCTTCGGGTCCTTGCCCTGCTGGACGAGACCGGCGACGATATCGCCCTCCCGGCGCGCGTACTCGCCGAAGGTGACGTCGTTCTCGGCGTCCCGCAGCCGCTGCTGGATGACCTGGCGGGCGGTGGTCGCGGCGATCCGGCCGAAGTCCGACGGGGTGTCGTCGAACTCCTTGGGCTCCTGCCCCTCCTCCAGATCGGCCGGGTCCTCCTTGGCCCAGACCGTGACATGGCCGGTGTCCCGGCTCAGCACGACCCGGGCGCGCCGGTGGCTGCCCTCGGTGCGGTGGTAGGCGATGAGGAGGGCCGATTCGATCGCCTCGACCAGCAGGTCGAAGGGAATCTCCTTCTCTTGTGCCAAGCCCCTCAGGAGCTTCACATCGATGTCCACGGCTACGCCTCCTCTTCCTTCTTGTCCTTGCGGCTGAACTCGATCTCCACGCGCGCCTTGTCGATCCCCGCGAACGCGATCCGGCGGGCGGTGGGCTTGCGCCCCTTCACGCCCGGGACTTCGAGGTCGAGTCCCTCGTCGTCGACGGTGAGGATGCGTGCCACCAGCTCGCCGTTCTCGTGCAGCTGGAACCGGGCCAGCCGGCCCACGGCGCGTACGTAGTGGCGGTGTTCGGTCAGCGGGCGCTCCGCCCCGGGGGAGGTCACTTCGAGCTGGTACTCGTCCTCGCCCATCGCGTCCGTCTCGTCGAGCTTGTCGGAGATGGAGCGGCTCAGTTCGGCGCACTCGTCGAGGTCCACGCCCTCGTCGGAATCCACCACGACTCTCAGCACACGACGCCTGCCCGCCCGGGACACCTCGATCTCTTCCAGATCCAGGTCCTTCGCGCTGACGAGCGGTTCCAGCAGTCCGCGCAGCCTTTCGCTCTGGGTGGTGCTCATCCGGGTGACTCCTCGGCCGCGTGTGCTGTTGTGGGATCGTCGCGTGTCAGTTCAAAGGGTATCCGGTCCCAAGGGGTGTTGCCGTCCACCTGGGGGTGACCCGCGGGTACGCTCGCCTGCGGTGATCATCGCGAGGCCCGAGGAGAGACGCGTGGGGCGCACGGGGACGACACGGAGACACGCTCTGATGGCCGCGGGCGCCACGACGGCCGGTCTGCTGACCGGCTGTTCCCAGGACTCGCCGGCCGCGGACAGTCCGGCGGGAATCGCGCGGGCGGCCGAGATCGAGCGCGCGCTGCGGGTGCGCGCGGCAGGCACCCACCGGGAGTTGCTGGGGCAGTACGACGCCGTGCTGAAGCGGCACCCCGGGCAGCGCGAGCGGCTGGCCCCGCTACGGGCCGCGGTCGTACGGCAGTTGGCGGCGCTGGCCCCGGAATCGTCCGGGTCCGCGAGCCCGGCCGCGTCGCCGTCCGCCGCCCCGTCCGCGCCCGTCACGGCCGCGGCCCCGGCGCCCGGCTCGCCCGGCGTCCCGGCGGAACCGGCGGCGGCCCTCAGGGCGCTGGCCGCGACCGAGCGCCGCACCAGCGACGCGCACACCGCGACGCTCATGGAAGCGCCCCCGGAACTGGCCCGGTTGCTGGCCTCTCTCGCGGCGGCGAACGCCGCCCACGCCTTTCTGCTGACGGAAGGATCCCGGTCATGAGCACGGCGCGGACGACGTGGAGGGCGTGGACGACGGGAACGGCGACCGGAGCGCACGACGGTGCGCTGGACGCCGCGCAGGCCGCACTCGCCGCGGAGCACGCCGCGGTGTACGGGTACGGGGTCGTCGGCGGTCGCGTCGGCGGCGCGCGCCGGAGCGAGGCCACCAGCGCGCACGCGGCGCACCGGGCCCGGCGCGATGCGCTGGCGCGGACCGTACGGGACCTGGGCGGCACGCCCGCCGCCGCCGCTCCCGCGTACGCCCTGCCCTTCCCCGTACCGGACTCCGCCGCCGCCGTACGGCTGGCCGCCCATCTGGAGGACCGCGTCGCGGGTGTCTACTCCGATCTCGTACGGGCCTCGGAGGGTCCCCTGCGGCGGGAGGCGGCGGGCGCGCTGCGCGAGGCCGCCGTGCGCGCGGTGCGCTGGCGCGGGACCGGCGTAGCCTTTCCTGGGCTCGCCGAGCGGGCGTGAGCCCGTGAGCTCGGAAAGGGAACAACGCACGTATGGGTTTCGAACCGCCGCGGCGTCTGGTGCGCACGCTCGGCGAGAGGTACGGGGAGACCGCCGCCGCCGAGTGGCTGGAGCGGCTGCCCGGCATCGCCGGTGAGGCGGTCGCCCGGCGGGGGCTGGAGGTCGAGCGGGTGATCGCGCCGGGCGGCCGGAGCGGTCTGGTACTGCTCGTACGGCGGTCCGACGGCTCTCCCGCGACACTCAAGATCGTCCCGCCGTTCGCGGACCCCTCGCGGGAGCGGGCGGCGCTGGCGCACTGGAAGGGCTGGGGCGCGGCGGAGCTGCTCGACGCCGGGGACGACGTCGGCACGGACGCCCCGGACAGCGCCGACGGCGCGCTGCTCCTGGAGCGGCTGCATCCCGAGGTGTCGCTGCGCTCCCTGCCGGAGGCGAAGTCACTCCTGGAAGCGGCGGGTACGGTGCGCCGGCTGTGGGTCGACCCGCCCGGCGGCCATGGCTTCGAGACGGTGGCCGAGCGGACCGCGCGGGAAGCGGCGGCGCTGCGGACGACGGCCGACGACACGCTCGCGCCGCTGGTGTCGGCGGCGCTGGCCGCGCGGGACGAACTCTGCGCCTCGGCCGCCGAAGTCCAGCTCCTGCACGGCGCGTTCGGCCAGGGCAAGGTGCTCGCCGGCGACCGCGCGCCCTGGCTCGCGGTCGGCCCGGAGCCGCTGGTCGGTGAGCGCGCCTACGATCTGGCGCGGCTGGTGCGCGACCGGGTCGAGGACCTCGTGGCGGCGTCGTCGGGGGCGTCCTCGGCCCGCCGCCGGGTGAACAGGCTGGCCGATTCGCTGGACCTGGACCGGGAACGGGTCCGCGGGTGGACGCTGTTCCGGGCGGTGGAGTCGGGGATGCGCACGCTTCGGGCGGGCCGTCGGCAGAGCGCCGAGCTGCTGCTGGAGTTCGCGGGCTGGCTGTAGGGCCCCGCGCTCCTGAGGAGTTCCCCGCCGGACGGGCCGGGGATTCCTCGTGGGACGGGCTCGGCGCGCGAACCCGTCCCACGACGAGCACAGGTCAGGCGGTCAGGCGGGCGATCGCCTCCGCGACCGTCAGTTCCTCGCGCTCGCCCGTGCGGCGGTCCTTCAGCTCCACGACACCGTCGGCCGAGCGGCGGCCCGCCACCAGGATCTTGGGGACACCGATCAGTTCGGCGTCGGTGAACTTCACGCCCGGCGAGACCCCGGGGCGCTCGTCCACCAGCACCCGCAGCCCGGCCGCCGACAGCTGCTCGGAGACGTCCAGCGCCAGTTCCGTCTGGAGCGCCTTGCCCGCCGCGACGACATGGACGTCCGCCGGGGCGATCTCGCGGGGCCAGCACAGCCCCTGTTCGTCGGCGCTCTGCTCGGCCAGGGCCGCCACCGCGCGCGAGACGCCGATGCCGTACGAGCCCATGGTCACGCGGACCGGCTTGCCCTGCTGGCCGAGGACATCGAGCTGGAAGGTGTCGGCGTACTTGCGGCCGAGCTGGAAGATGTGGCCGATCTCGATCGCGCGGTCGAGCTTGAGGCCCGTGCCGCAGGCCGGGCAGGGGTCGCCCGCCTCGACGACGACCACGTCCAGGTAGTCGTCGACCTCGAAGTCCCGCCCGCAGACCACGTCGCGCGCGTGGGTGCCGGGCTTGTTGGCGCCGGTGATCCAGGCGGTGCCGGGGGCGATCCGGGGGTCCGCGATGTAGCGGATCTTGAGGCCCTGCGGGCCGACGTAGCCCCGTACGAGGTCGGGCCGGTCCTCGAAGTCCTCGGCCGTCATCAGCTCCACCACCGCGGGTGCGAGGTGTTCGCCGAGCTTGCCGAGGTCCACCTCGCGGTCACCGGGGACGCCGACGGCCGTGATCTCGCCGTCGACCTTCACGAGCAGGTTCTTCAGGGTCGCCGAGGCCGGTACGTCGAGGAACGCGGCGAGCGTCTCGATGGTCGGGGTGTCGGGGGTGTCGAGCTCCTCGACCGGACCGGGCTCGGTGGCCGCGGGCACGGACGCGGTGAAGGTGACGGCCTCCGTGTTGGCCGCGTAGTCACAGGCGGGGCAGTCCACGAAGGTGTCCTCGCCCGCCGCGGCGGGCGCCAGGAACTCCTCGGAGGCGGAGCCGCCCATCGCGCCGGAGACCGCCGAGACGATACGGAAGTCGAGGCCGAGGCGCGCGAAGATCTTCTGGTACGCCTGGCGGTGCAGCGCGTACGACTCGGCCAGGCCCTCGTCCGTGGTGTCGAAGGAGTACGAGTCCTTCATCTGGAACTCGCGGCCGCGCAGCACACCGGAGCGCGGCCTGGCCTCGTCGCGGTACTTCGTCTGGATCTGGTAGAGCATCACCGGCAGGTCCTTGTAGGACGTGCACTGGTCCTTGACGACCTGGGTGAAGATCTCCTCGTGCGTGGGGCCCAGCAGATAGTCGGCGCCCTTGCGGTCCTTGAGGCGGAACAGCAGGTCGCCGTACTCCTCCCACCGGCCGCTCGCCTCGTACGGCTCCCTGGGCAGCAGCGCGGGCAGCAGTACCTCCTGCGCGCCGATGGCGTCCATCTCCTCGCGGACGACGCGCGAGACGTTGTCGAAGACCTTCTTGCCCAGCGGCAGCCAGGTCCAGATACCGGCGGACGTACGGCGGACGTACCCCGCGCGGACGAGCAGCTTGTGGCTGAGCGTCTCGGCGTCCGCCGGGTCGTCGCGCAATGTCTTGACCATCAAACGGGACATGCGCTGGACCTGGGACATGGGGAGCACTCCTGCGTTCTCTCGGCTGATGCCTGGAGGTTAACCGGGGCACGCCCGCGGGCGGAAATCAGTTGTCCGCGCCGGCCGCCCTGCGCAGCGGGAGCGGGGCGCCCATCACGGCGTACGGCTTGGGGGCGCTGGGGAAGTGGACCTGGCGGGCCAGGTCCGTGTAGCCGAGCGCGCGGTAGAGGCGGCGTGCCGGGCTCTCGATGTCGATCGCGGAGAGGATCGACTTGGGTTCGCCCGCGCTGTCGGTGATCGCGGTGATCAGGGCGCGGCCGATGCCCCGGGCCTGGAACTCGGGGTGGACATGCAGCTCGGTGATCACGAAGGAGTCGATGAGCCAGCCCTCGGAGCCGGTGCCGCGCAGATACGGCTCGACGACGGTGGACCACCAGTGGGCGCGGTCGTTGGGCAGGCCGTACACGAAGCCGACGAGCCGGCCGGTCACGGTGGTCGCGCCGAGGGCGCGGGAGCCGCGCAGCAGCAGATGCCGGAGCACGATGTGGCGGCGTACCTCGATCTCGTCGTCGCTGAGCCCGAAGGCGAGGGCCTGTACGGCGAGCGCCTCGTCGACGCGTGCGGCGAGATCGACCGGCCCTACCTGTACGTCGGGGGTGCGGGGGCTGCCCCCGGGAATGCTCAGCATGGGCCGAACCCTACTTTCAGAACAGCACGCTCATGAAGGCGCCCGTTTCACGGAAACCCACCCGGCGGTACGCCGCTCTGGCAGGGGTGTTGTAGTCGTTCACGTACAGGCTCACGACGGGCGCCACATCGGCCAGCGCGTACCGTACGACCGCCGCCATGCCCGCCTCGGACAGGCCGCGGCCGCGGAATTCGGGGTCGACCCAGACGCCCTGGATCTGGCAGGCCCGGGGGGTGGCGGCGCCGATCTCGGCCTTGAAGACGACCCTGCCGTCGTCGATCCGGGCGAACGAGCGTCCCGCGCCGACGAGTTCGGCGACGCGCGCCTGGTAGAGCAGTCCGCCGTCACCGGCGAGCGGCGAGACTCCGACCTCCTCGGTGAACATCGCCACGCAGGCGGGCATGATCACGTCCAGCTCTGCCTTGCGGATACGGCGTACGAGAGGGTCGGGCGCGACGGTGGCGGGCAGGTGCTCGGTGACCATCAGCGGCTGGTGGGCGCGGATCTCGCGGGCCGGGCCCCAGTGCGGCTCCAGCAGCCGCCACAGCTGGGCGGTGGGCTCGGCGGGGCCGACGATCGAGGAGCAGCGGCGGCCGGTCCTGCGGGCCCGGTCGGCGAAGGCGCGCACGGCCTCGGGGGTGGCGCAGATCGGTACGAGGTTGGCGCCGGAGTAGCAGAGCGAGCGCAGCCGCCCGTCCGCGTACCAGCCCCACATCTCGCCACCGAGGCGCCAGGGGTCGAGCCCGGCGACCTGTACGCGGGACGTCACGAAGGCGTTTTCGACGGGCTCGCTCTCCAGGACGGCGAGCGCGGCGTCGAGTTCGCCGGGTTCGAGGACCCGGGTGGTGGTCTGCGTCAACACGAGGGGGCCTCACCATACGTCTGCCGATCTCCGCACTGTACCCGGCGCCTTCCCGGTATGCCGCTCATCGGAGCAGGATCCGGTATCGCCGCAGGTCAGAGCGCGAAGGGTCCCGCAGCCGATGCCCGGGGGCGGTGGCTGCGGGACCTGTCACGCACATATGTCCGCAGGCGGACACGGTGGCCGGCGCGAGGGCGCGGTCAGCGGACGGAGACCTCGGGCTCGCCCGAGGCGATGCCGTCCTTCTCCATCTGCTCCGCGATCTTCATGGCCTCGTCGATGAGGGTCTCCACGATCTTCGACTCCGGGACGGTCTTGATGACCTCGCCCTTGACGAAGATCTGGCCCTTGCCGTTGCCGGACGCGACCCCGAGGTCGGCCTCACGGGCCTCGCCGGGCCCGTTCACGACGCAGCCCATGACGGCCACGCGCAGCGGGACCTCCATGCCCTCCAGACCGGCCGTCACCTCGTCGGCCAGCTTGTAGACATCGACCTGGGCGCGGCCACAGGACGGGCACGAGACGATCTCCAGCCGGCGCTGGCGCAGGTTGAGCGACTCCAGGATCTGGATGCCGACCTTGACCTCCTCCGCCGGCGGGGCGGAGAGCGAGACCCGGATCGTGTCGCCGATGCCTTCGCTGAGGAGAGCGCCGAAGGCCACCGCGGACTTGATGGTGCCCTGGAACGCGGGTCCCGCCTCGGTGACGCCGAGGTGCAGCGGGTAGTCGGACTGCGCCGCCAGCTGCCGGTACGCGTTGACCATGATCACCGGGTCGTTGTGCTTCACCGAGATCTTGATGTCGCGGAAGCCGTGCTCCTCGAACAGCGACGCCTCCCAGAGCGCCGACTCGACGAGCGCCTCCGGTGTGGCCTTTCCGTACTTCGCCAGCAGGCGCGCGTCCAGCGACCCGGCGTTCACGCCGATACGGATCGGGGTGCCGGTCTCGCCCGCCGCCTTCGCGATCTCCTTGACCTTGTCGTCGAACTGCTTGATGTTGCCCGGGTTCACCCGCACCGCCGCGCAGCCCGCGTCGATCGCCGCGAACACGTACTTCGGCTGGAAATGGATGTCCGCGATGACCGGGATCTGTGACTTCCGGGCGATCGTCGCCAGCGCGTCCGCGTCGTCCTGGGTCGGGCACGCGACCCGTACGATCTGGCAGCCGGACGCCGTCAGCTCCGCGATCTGCTGCAACGTCGCGCCGATGTCGGACGTGCGCGTCGTCGTCATCGACTGCACCGAGACCGGTGCGTCCCCGCCGACCGCCACCGACCCCACCTGGATCTGACGGCTGACCCGTCGGTCGGCGAGCTTCGTCGGAACGGACGGCATTCCGAGAGAAATTGCAGTCATCTGCTGTGCAACCCCAAGGTGTGGATCAAGGTCCCGAGATCGGCGGGCTCCAGCCCCCGAGATTACGCCACGGTGTGCGGAGCAAGCACATCCACGCGAAAACTCCACCCAAAGATAAGCGGCCGGACACGAATGGTGTCCGGCCGCCGCGAATCGGTTCGTATCAGCTGATCTTGACGGGGTTGAAGACGTCGGCGACGAGAACGAGCAGCGTGAAGCAGATGAAGATCCCCGCCACGACATAGGCGACGGGCATCAGCTTCGCCACATCGAACGGGCCCGGATCGGGCCGCTTGAACAGCCGTGCGAGCCTGCGCCGCAGCGATTCCCAGAGCGCGCCCGCGATATGCCCGCCGTCCAGAGGCAGCAGCGGCAGCATGTTGAAGAGGAAGAGCGAGAGGTTGAAGCCCGCGAGCAGGAACAGCATCATCGCGATCTGGTTCTGCGCCGGGATGTCCAGCGTCATCACCTCGCCGCCGATACGCGCCGCGCCGACCACACCGACCGGTGAGTCGTCCTTGCGCGGGCCGTCGCCGAAGGCCGCGCTCCAGAGGTCGGGGATCTTGGAGGGCAGGGCCACGATCGATTCGACGCCGTCCCCGATCATGGTGCCCATCCGGTCCACGGACTGGGGGAACGAGAGCGGGACGATCTCGGTGGAGGCGGCGAAGCCGAGATAGCCGGCCGGTACGTACTTGTCCGGGACGACCTCCCCGTCGGAGTCCTTCTCGGCCACCATGTTCTTGGCGAGGGTGGCGTGCAGGACCTTCTCGGTGCCGTCGCGGTCGACGGTGATGGTGGCGGGGCCGATCGTCTCGCGGATGAGGCCGGAGAGCGTCGACCAGTCGTCGACCCGCTGCCCGTTGAAGGCGACGATCTTGTCGCCCTTCTGGAGACCGGCCGCGCGGGCGGGCGAGACGGGGTCCTTCTTCTCACAGGTGTCGCGCTTCTCGCTCTGCGAGATCACACACTGCTGGACGCCGGCGACCTGGGTGGTCTGGGTCTGGAAGCCGAAGCTCATCGCCACACCGATGAAGATCACGGCGGCCAGGACGAGGTTCATGAACGGACCCGCGAACATCACGATCACGCGCTTCCACGGCTTGCGCGTGTAGAAGAGGCGCTTCTCGTCGCCCGGTCCCAGCTCCTCGAAGGCGGCGGAGCGCGCGTCCTCTATCATCCCGCGCCACGGCGAGGTGGAGCGTGCCTCGATCCTGCCGTCGGGGCCCGGCGGGAACATCCCGATCATCCGGATGTAGCCGCCGAGCGGGATCGCCTTGATCCCGTACTCCGTGTCGCCCTTCGTGCGCGACCAGATGGTCGGTCCGAAGCCGACCATGTACTGGGGCACGCGGATGCCGAAGAGTTTGGCCGTGGAGAGATGGCCCAGTTCGTGCCAGGCGATGGAGAAGAGCAGTCCCACGACAAAGACGGCAATGCCGAGGACCGTCAACAGGATCGTCATGCGCGAGCCTCCGCTGGCTGTTCTTCACTGAATGTCGCTGCCGTCTCACGGGCACGGGCACGGGCCCAGGTCTCCGCTTCGAGGACGTCCGCCACGGTGAGCGAGGTTCCCATACGGGGGGTGCCGTGCTCCGCGACGACCTCTGTGACCGTATCCATGATGCCGTTGAACGGCAGCCGTCCGGCCAGAAACGCGTCCACGCATTCCTCGTTCGCGGCATTGAACACCGCCGGGGCCGTGCCGCCCAGGGTCCCGACCTGCCGGGCGAGCCCCACGGACGGGAACGCCTCGGTGTCGAGCGGGAAGAACTCCCACGTCGAGGCCGTGGTCCAGTCGAAGGCGGGCGCGGCGTCCGGTACCCGGTGCGGCCAGCCGAGACCCACGGCGATCGGTCCGCGCATATCGGGCGGGGTCGCCTGGGCCAGGGTCGAACCGTCGTTGAACTCCACCATCGAGTGCACATACGACTGGGGGTGTACGACGACCTCGATGCGTTCGAAGGGAATGTCGTACAGCAGATGTGCCTCGATCACTTCGAGGCCCTTGTTGACGAGGGTCGCGGAGTTGACCGTGATCACCGGACCCATGGCCCAGGTGGGGTGCGCGAGGGCGTCCTTGGGGGTGACGTGCGCCAGCTCGGCCTTCGTACGGCCGCGGAAGGGCCCGCCGGAAGCCGTCACCACCAGCTTGCGCACGTCGGCGCGGGCGCCGGCGGCCAGCGCCTGGAAGAGCGCGGCGTGCTCGGAGTCGACGGGGATGATCTGGCCGGGCCTGGCCAGGGCCTTCACCAGCGGGCCGCCGACGATCAGCGATTCCTTGTTGGCGAGCGCGAGCGTACGGCCCGCCGTGAGGGCGGCGAGGGTGGGCGCGAGTCCGATGGAGCCGGTGATGCCGTTGAGCACGGTGTGGCAGTCCGACGCCGCCAGCTCGGTGGCGGCGTCGGGTCCCGCGAGGATCTCGGGAAGCGGTTCAGCCGTCCCGTACCGCTCGGCGAGCGCCTCCCGGAGCGCGGGCACGGTCTCCTCACGCGCGACCGCGACGGTACGGACCCGCAGCCGCCGTGCCTGGTCGGCGAGCAGTTCCACGCGCCCGCCCGCGGCGGAGAGCGCGGTGACACGGAAGCGCTCGGGGTTGCGCAGGACCAGGTCGATGGCCTGTGTGCCAATGGATCCGGTGGAGCCGAGGACGACGATGTCCCGGCGGCCTTCGGTCGGATCGAAGGCGATGTGCGGATCGGCGAGAGGGGCTGGGCAGTCGCTCATGCCCCTATTCTCGCCTCATCCCCGCGCCGGGAGGACAGCGCGCCCCGTCGGACGGGTAAGTCCGAAGTCCCGTGGGACGGTCTTCACCGTCTTTTCACGTCGGGCCCGGCCGCCGCCCGGAACTTCTGCCACTGCGCCTGGATGATCTCGTCGGGCACGCCGCCGACGTCCTTCGTCCCGGTGATCTCGGCGCGGAAGGAGAGCGTGGTGGAGCCGGAGCGTACGACGGTCAGATATTCGTACAGCTTCAGCGTGCCCTTCACGTCGAGGAGCGTGAGCCGGTACGCCCTGGCCTCGTCCCCCACGTCCGGCGCGCCGGCGGGCTCCACCTTCAGATACGTCGCTTTCGCCAGCGCCCGGTCCTCGGTGAACCCGCCCGCGCACTCGCGCCCGGCCGTGCCGAGGGCCTTCATCACACCGGCCGCGTCCGGCGCGGCATACGAACGCAGCTGTACGGAGACGGTGAGGCCGAGCAGCTCGTCGGGTATGTCGGCCTTGCGCTGGACCTCGGCGACGGGGTCGAACGCGGTGGCGCCCTCGGCAAGGCTGACGAGCGGCTGGCACACGGCGGGATCGGCGGTGTAGTCGTCGCCGAGCGGCGCGCCGAGGGCGTACTCGGAGGCGGTGTACGCGCCGATCCTCTCGCCGTCGGTGAGGGACGCGGCGGTGAGCCGGTCCTCGGTCAGCGGGGCGGGCCCGGAGGCGGTGGCGGTGGGCTTGCCGGCCGTTCTCCCGCTCGGTTTCCCGTCCTTGCCGTCGTCGGCGCCCTGCCCGTCACCACCGCACGCGGCGGCCCCGGCCAGGACGAGCCCGGCGGCCACCGCCCCGAGCCCCCGCCGTGTCCGTCGTGCCCGCCGCTTCCCGGCCTCGAACATGCCTGCCCCCGTCGTCGGTCGACGCGCCGAGTTGACGGCGCGACTCCCGATTGTGGGGCATGCGAAGACGCTCCGGGGCTCCGGCCCGGCGCTCGGAACCGGCACTCAGAAGTGCGTCGTGATGCCGAACTTCTCACGGAGCACGGCCATGTCGTGGCGGTCCCGGTCGGCCGGCTCGTACCCCTGGTGGAACAGGACCTGTTGCCCGGCCGAGATGCACCGGACCGCCGTCCCCCCGATGGTGCCCGTGGTGAAGCACTCCGCCGGGTACACGTAGGGCTTCTCCGGGTCCAATGACGACTGGAGCGCCGAGCCGTCCGGGGCGAAGGAGAGGGGGTGGAAGTCGATCTCCTCTCCCGTCGGGCGGGCGAGGACGAAACGCACCGGGCGCCAGTCCAGGGTCTCGGTGAAGCCCGCGCCGGACAGCGCCTCGATGACCCGGGGCTCCTGGTCGGCGCGGTGCAGGAGGTCCAGATCACGGTGGGGGCGGGTCTGGGCGCCGAGCAGGGCGTCGATGCCCCAGCCCCCGGCGATCCAGACGTCCGCGTCGGCCTTCCGCAGCAGGGTCAGCACGGACAGTACGTCGTCGACGGTCATCACGCGGCGGGACGATACGCCGTCAGTTCCGGGCGCCGCCAACCGATTTCGCGGTCGCGGAAGGCACCGGCTGCCGGGGACGAGTTGGGCCGGGCGCATTGACACACCTCACCCGCGGCCCGATTCTGAGAGCGCTCTCAACCCCTGCCTGAGGGGATGAGAGCGCTCTCATCCCCCACACGCCAGGAGGTAGAGCGTGCTTGGTACCAGAAAGTTGCTCGCGGTACTCGCCGCAGCGGTGATCTTCGCAACGGGGTTCACGGCCGCCGGTCCCGCGGCCCCCGCGGAGGCCGCCGTTCCCACGACCATTCCGCTCACCATCACGAACAGCTCCGGGCGCACGGACCCGGTCTACATCTACAACCTCGGCACGCTGCTCACGACGGGCCAGCAGGGCTGGGCCGACGCGAACGGCACGTTCCACCCCTGGCCCGCCGGCGGCAATCCCCCCACCCCGGCGCCCGACGCGTCGATCGCCGGGCCCGCCAACGGGCAGTCCAAGACGATCCGGATGCCGAAGTTCTCCGGCCGGGTCTACTTCTCGTACGGCCAGAAGCTCGACTTCAGGCTGACGACCGGCGGGCTGGTGCAGCCCGCGGTGCAGAACCCGTCCGACCCGAACCGGAACATCCTGTTCAACTGGACCGAGTACACCCTCAACGACGCCGGGCTGTGGATCAACAGCACACAGGTCGACATGTTCTCGGCGCCCTACGCCGTCGGCGTCAAGGCCCCCAACGGCACCACCAAGACCACCGGCCACCTCAAGGCCGGCGGCTACAAGGGCTTCTTCGACTCCCTCAGGAGCCAGCCCGGCGGCTGGGCCAATCTGATCCAGACCCGGTCCGACGGCACGATCCTGCGCGCCCTCTCGCCCGGTCACGGCATCGGGGCCGGCAATCTGCCGGCGTCCGTGATGGACGACTACATCAACCGGGTGTGGAGCAGGTACACCACGTCCACGCTGACGGTGACCCCGTTCGGGGACCAGCCGAACACCAAGTATTTCGGCCGGGTCTCGGGCAACACCATGAACTTCACCAACAGCGCGGGCGCGGTCGTCACCTCGTTCCAGAAGCCCGACGCCGACTCGATCTTCGGCTGCTACAAGCTGCTGGACGCGCCGAACGACCTCGTACGCGGCCCGATCTCGCGCACGCTCTGCGCGGGGTTCAACCGCTCCACGCTCCTGGTCAACCCCAACCAGCCGGACACGAGTGCGGCGAACTTCTACCAGGACACGGTCACCAACCACTACGCCAGGAAGATCCACGCGCAGATGGCCGACGGCAAGGCGTACGCCTTCGCCTTCGACGATGTCGGCGCCCACGAGTCGCTGGTGCACGACGGTGACCCGCAGCAGGCGTACATCACGCTCGATCCGTTCAACTGACACCCGCCGGGCGAACGCGACCGTCCCGTGACCGGCGTTCGACTCCGGTCACGGGACGGGGCGATGGGCGGGCCGGGAGGCCCTCACGGGAACAGCAGGATCCCCGCCAGAATGATCACGACGATCGCGATGGCGACGGCCATGACCTTCCAGGCCGTGCTGTGGACCGGGGGCGGACCCTTCGGGCCGCCTCCGCGCGGCCTGTCCTCCGGGAGCCGCGGGTTCTCCGGCCGGCCATGTGCGTAGAAGTCGGCGTCCCTGGCCATGGCAACCCCCTCACAGAGGTCGGTGGGCCCCGCCCGGCACGGGCGGGAGATTCTGTAGGTATCTCTACATTCCTACATATTCACCTTTATTTTACTCGCCATTCGGGCAAACGTGCGGACCGGCCGGATCGCGTCCGTACGCGGACACGATCCGGCCGGGACCTCACGACCTCGTCGGCTCAGTGGACGGGACGGTGCACGTTCTCCCGCTGGGAGGGTCCCGGGGTCGCGTCCGCGATCCAGGGGCCGTCGCCGCTCGGGTCGATGACACCGGCCTCCAGCCAGGTGTACGTACCGGCCAGGACGCCGTTCACGACCTTGCGGTCCAGGTCGTCCGTGTTGGACCAGAGCCGGGTGAAGAGCTCCTCGACCCGGATACGGGCCTGCCGGCAGAAGGCGTCCGCCAGCTGGTACGCCTCGCGGCCGTGGTCACCGCTCGTCCGCATCAGCTCCGCCCGTACACAGGCGGCGCTCATGGCGAACAGCTCGGCGCCGATGTCCACGATCCGGCCGAGGAAGCCCTGCTTGGTCTCCATCCGGCCCTGCCAGCGCGACATGGCGTAGAACGTGGAGCGGGCGAGCTTGCGCGCGCTGCGCTCGACATGGCGCAGATGCGTCGACAGGTCCGGATACCCCGCCGGGTGGAACTCCGCGTACGAGCCGGGCAGCTGCCCGGGACCCGCGACCAGCTTCGGCAGCCAGCGGGCGTAGAACCGGCCCGCCTGCGCACCGGCCCGCGCCTTGTCCGAGAGCGACGCGTCCGGATCGATGATGTCGCCCGCGACCGCCAGATGGGCGTCGACCGCCTCGCGCGCGATCAGCAGATGCATGATCTCGGTGGAGCCCTCGAAGATCCGGTTGATCCGCAGATCGCGGAGCATCTGTTCGGCGGGTACGGCACGTTCGCCGCGCGCGGCCAGGGAGTCCGCGGTCTCGAAGCCCCGGCCGCCCCGGATCTGGACCAGTTCGTCGGCCATCAGACAGCTCATCTCGGAGCCGTACAGCTTGGCCAGGGCCGCCTCGATCCTGATGTCGTTGCGGTCCTCGTCCGCCATCTGGGAGGCCAGGTCCACGACCGCCTCCAGCGCGAAGGTGGTGGCCGCGATGAACGAGATCTTCGCGCCCACGGCCTCGTGGCGGCCGACCGGCCTGCCCCACTGCTCACGGGCGGCCGACCATTCGCGGGCGATCTTCAGACACCACTTGCCCGCGCCCACACACATCGCGGGCAGCGAGAGCCGGCCGGTGTTGAGGGTGGTGAGGGCGATCTTCAGCCCCGCGCCCTCGGGTCCGATACGGTTCGCGGCCGGGACCCTGACCTGGTGGAAGCGGGTCACCCCGTTCTCCAGACCGCGCAGGCCCATGAACGCGTTGCGGTTCTCGACCGTGATGCCCGGGGAGCCGGCCTCGACGACGAACGCCGTGATGCCGCCCTTCCCGCCCTCCGTCCTCGGTACGCGCGCCATCACGACGAGCAGATCGGCGACGACTCCGTTGGTCGTCCACAGCTTCACGCCGTCGAGGACGTACGAGTCGCCGTCGGGGACGGCGGTCGTGGCCAGCCGGGCGGGGTCGGAGCCCACGTCCGGCTCGGTGAGGAGGAAGGCCGAGATGTCGGTGCGGGCCAGGCGCGGCAGGAAGGTGTCCTTCTGCTCCTGGGTGCCGAACAGCTTCAGCGGCTGCGGTACGCCGATCGACTGATGGGCGGAGAGCAGCGCGCCGATCGCCGGACTGGCGGAGCCGACGAGGGCCAGGGCCTTGTTGTAGTACACCTGGGTGAGACCGAGCCCGCCGTATCTGGTCTCGATCTTCATACCGAGCGCGCCCAGTTCCTTGAGGCCGTTGATCACCTCGTCGGGGATCCGGGCCTCGCGCTCGATCAGCGCGCCGTCGATCCTCGTCTCGCTGAATTCGCGGAGCTTCGTGAGGAACTGCTCGCCGCGCTTGACGTCCTCGGACGCCGGCATCGGGTGCGGATGGATGAGATCGAGGCGGAAGCGGCCGAGGAACATCTCCTTGGCGAAGCTCGGCTTGCGCCAGCCCTGTTCCCGGGCCGCCTCGGCGACCTGGCGTGCTTCCCGCTCGGAGACCCTGGGCCTGCCCTGGGGTTCCTGCGGTGCGGATGCTGCTGAGGGTGCGGATGGGGCGGACATGAGGAACTCACCTCGCCGCGGAGTCGGGTCCAGAGACGGATCGACCGGCCTGGTACTACTCGTCCGTATCTACCCGATTCCCGCGGCGCGCACCAGTCGTGGCGCGGGCCGCGGGACCGTGACGAGGGCGCCGGGGGCGCTCCAGGAGCGCCCCCGGTGGCTCCTTCTAGAGGGCGAGGCCCGTGAGCACCATGACGCGCTCGTAGGTGTAGTCGTCCATCGCGAACCGCACGCCCTCTCGGCCCACGCCGGACTGCTTGGCGCCGCCGTACGGCATCTGGTCGGCGCGGTACGAGGGGACGTCGCCGATGATCACGCCGCCGACCTCCAGCGCGCGGTGGGCGCGGAAGGCGGCCTGCATGTCATGGGTGAACACCCCTGCCTGGAGGCCGTACTTCGAGTCGTTGACCCTCTCGAACGCCTCGGTCTCGCTCTCGACGCGGCGCAGGGTGAGGACGGGCCCGAAGACCTCCTCGCAGGAGATGGTGACGTCCGCGGGGACCTCGGACAGGACGGTCGGCGCGTAGGTCGCTCCGTCCCGCTTGCCGCCCGTGAGCAGCTGGGCGCCGGCCCGTACCGCCTCGTCGACCCACGACTCGACGCGCTTGGCCGCGTCCTCGCTGACGAGCGGCCCCACATCGGTGGCGTCGTCGCCGGGGTCGCCGGTGACCTGGGCCTCGACGGCGGCGATGACCTTGGGGACGAGACGTTCGTACACCGAGGCGTCCGCGATCACGCGCTGGACGGAGATACAGGACTGGCCGCCCTGGTAGTTCGAGAAGGTGGCGATCCGGGTCGCGGCCCAGTCCAGGTCCTTCTCGCTCGCGTAGTCGGCGAGGACGACGGCCGCGCCGTTGCCGCCGAGTTCGAGCGTGCAGTGCTTGCGCGGGACGGAGTCCATGATCGCGAAGCCGACCTTGTCCGAGCCGGTGAAGGAGATCACCGGCAGCCGCTCGTCCTGGACGAGGGCGGGCATCCGGTCGTTCGGCACGGGCAGTACGGACCAGGCGCCGGCCGGCAGGTCCGTCTCGGCCAGCAGCTCGCCGAGGAGAAGTCCGGAGAGCGGGGTCGCCGGGGCGGGCTTGAGGATGATCGGGGCGCCGACGGCGATGGCCGGGGCGATCTTGTGGGCACAGAGGTTGAGCGGGAAGTTGAACGGCGCGATACCGAGGACGACGCCACGGGGGAAGCGGCGGGTCAGGGCGAGGCGGCCGGCGCCGCCCGGGTCGGTGTCGAGGCGCTGGGCTTCCCCGCCGTTGAAGCGGCGGGCCTCTTCGGCGGCGAAGCGGAAGACGGAGACGGCGCGGCCGACCTCGCCCCGGGCCCACTTGAGGGGCTTGCCGTTCTCGGCGGAGATCAGCCGGGCGATCTCCTCGGTGCGCTCGACGAGCCTGCGGGAGACATGGTCGAGCGCGGCGGCCCGTACGTGCGCGGGCGTCGCGGCGAACTCGTCCAGGACCGCGTGCGCGGCGGCCACGGCCTCCTCGACCTGGTCCTCGGTCGGCACGGCCACGGTGCCGACGTGCCGGCCGTCCCAGGGGGAGGTGACGTCGAAGGTGTCCTCGCCGGTGGCCTGGCGGCCGGCGAGCCAGAAAGCGTGGGTGGAAGTCATTGCGAGTCCGGGCCCTTCCGAAGAGATGGCGGTGTCTGGTTCCACGGTAGGGGTGCGGACCCGGGTGGTCGTTTGTCCGGGGTGGAGTGGTGGGGTGCGGGGCGTGCTACGCATTGTCGTAAGCGCCTGCCGCGCGTGGCCGCCGGCGTGGGCGCCGCGGCGGGTCAGGCCCTGTCCGGCTCGTCCGGGTGTACCCGGCTACTCGGTCGAGGGAGCGGGCACGGACAGGGGCGACGCCGTCGTCTTCAGGGCCAGCCACAGCTCCATCCGTACGTCCGGGTCGTCCAGCGAGCGGCCGAGGATCTCCTCCACCCGGCGCATGCGGTAGCGCAGCGTATGGCGGTGGACCCCGAGGTCGGCCGCCGCCGCGTCCCACTGGCCGTGGCGGGAGAGCCAGGCCCGCAGCGAGGCCACCAGGTCCCCGCGGCCCTTCGCGTCGTGCTCGTACAGGGCGCGGAGCATGCCGTCCGCGAAGGCGCGTACCGCGTCGTCGGCGAGCAGCGGGAGGATCGACCCCGCCGCCAGCTCCTCGTGCTCGACCAGCGCCCGGCCGCGTCTGCGGGCCACCGAGAGGGCCTGCTCGGCCTGTTTGTACGCGCCCGCCGCCGCGATCGGGCCCGTGGGCGCGGAGAGCCCGATGACGACCCCGGCGTCCTCGGCCTCGCGCCGGGCGTATCCCTCGCAGGCCGTGACCACCGCCCCGCCGTCCACGGCGAGGACGATGAGCCGTTCCCCGCCGTCGGGGACCGCGAGCAGCGCCTCACCCGCCCGTGCCGCCGCGGCCTCCAGCGCCTCCGTGAGGAGCTGGAGCGGATGGCCGGCCTCCGGGTCCGGCACGGGCGTCGACTGCTTCGCGGGTTTCGCCGATTCGGCCGATTCGGCGACCAGCAGCCGGAACGGGGCGTCGAGCAGGCCCCCGTACAGATCACCGGCCACGGCACGCGCGTGGTCGGGATGGCCGGAGAGCAGCATCCGCAGCACGGCCGAGCCGAGCCGCTGTTCGGCGGCCTGAAGGGCGCGCGACCGCTCCGTGGTCAGCGTCAGCAGGGCGATCGCCGAGTGGACCGCGTACCGCTCCGCGGTGCCCAGCGCGGCTCCCGTACCGACGGCGAGCGCGCCGCGCATCCGCCGTCCCGTGCCCAGGGACTGGAGCTCGACCCGGTCCTCGGCGCCGCCCGATGCCTCGTGCGGCGCGTCTCCCGCCGCCCCGACCACCGCGCTCGCGGGCGCGGGCCGCTCCCGCAGCCGTTCCACCTCGCCGGTCAGCCGGGCGGCCCGTCGCGCGGCCCACTCGGGCGCGGCGGCGACGACGGCGCCCGACGCGTCGTACAGCGCCGCCCAGCCGTCCACATGCGCGGCGAGCCGGGCCAGCAGCGCCGCGGGCCCTTCGACGAGAGCGGCGCTGGTCAGCTCCCGCTGCGCCTCGAACCCCGCGGTGACCGCGCGGTACTGGTCGGCCGCGAGAGCCGCCGAGACGGCCTTGCTGATGGCGAGGAAGGGGGTGCGCCGCGGGACGCCCAGGAGCGGCAGCCCGGCCTCCCGCGCGGCTTCGACGAGTGCCTCCGGGACGTCCTCGTAGTTGACGCCGACGGCGAAGCCGAGCCCGACGACCCCGGCGCCGACCAGCCTGCGGACATAGCGCCGCATGGCCTCCGGATCACCCGCGTCCAGGGTCGTCGCCGTGATGAGGAGGAGTTCCCCGCCCTCCATGTACGGCACGGGGTCGGCCAGCTCGCTCGCGTGGACCCAGCGCACGGGCGTCTGGAGCCGGTCCTCCCCCGCACGCACGGTGAGGTTGAGCGCCGAATGCTGGACGAGCGAGGCGAGGGTGGGCGGCATGGTGGAACCGTAGGGCCTTCGACGAGGGAGGGGCAGGGCGACGGCTGGATGACGCCACCTCGGACGATTACGCCGTCCCGTATGAACGGCGTCCCTCAATTCTGCCAGCTTGTACGAGCCGGCGGCCGGGCCGGCGGTGCCCGGGTGGCGCCGGGCCCGCGTGGCCGGGCCGCGGGATCAGTTCCGCAGGTCCACCAGCAGGGGCGGCGCGTGGTCGCCCCCCACCGTCCGCAGGGACAGCACCGCGTGCCCCGCGGGCACCGAGTGCGCCAGCTCGGAGGC
Source organism: Streptomyces sp. NPDC088147 (assembly GCF_044741565.1). Taxonomy (NCBI): domain Bacteria; kingdom Bacillati; phylum Actinomycetota; class Actinomycetes; order Kitasatosporales; family Streptomycetaceae; genus Streptomyces; species Streptomyces sp. NPDC088147. The sequence goes on from NZ_JBIUSY010000009.1 coordinate 66,333, forward strand.
CGACCAGCGCTCGCGCTCGACCTTCCGTACGGTCACCGCGTCCGTCGTCACGGCCTTGCCGGTGACCAGCTTCCGGAACGCGTGGATGGCCCGGGTCAGCGGCTGGTCGGCGAAGACCGTGCGCTGGGTGACGTCCCGGGTCTCCACCCACTCCGTACCCCAGGCCTCCGCGAAGCGCTTGCCGTCCCAGGTGGTGATCCCGGAGAAGGCCATCCGGCAGCCGACGGCCCCGAGCAGCGCGGTGTGCAGCGCCTCCGGCACATCATCGAGCGTGCGCAGGGTGAGCAGCGCGCCCGCGTTCACCGACCGCAGCCGCTGCACCCCGCGCAGGGTCTGGCCGGTGAGGGTGCGGGTCGCGTCGTCCAGGACGAGACAGGCGAAGAGCGAGCGGTCGGCGCGTACGGCGGCGTTCGCCGTGAACTGGGCGAGGACGAGCCTGGCCAGCATCCGCGAGGCCTCGGCGTGCCCGCGTTCCGGCAGGTCGATACGGACCCGGAGGGGATGTTCCAGGGTGCGCAGCGAGAACGGCCGGGTTCTGCCGCTGGTGTCGAAGAAGCCCGCGAACGCCGGACGGTCGAGCAGCGCGATCCGGTCGGCGAGCGCGCTCCCCGCGTCTCCGGGGGCCGCGGACTGGCGTTCCCTGGTGTCGAGTTCACGCCGCATGGCGTGGTGGCCCCCGGCGTCGAGCGCCTCGCGCAGGGCGGCCAGCGCGGCGGGCGTGCCGTCGAGCAGCTCGCGCAGCTCGGGTACGGCGGGCAGTCGGCCGTGCGCGGCGCGGAACGGTCCGAGCAGCTGCGCGAGCGCGGTGGTGGCCCGCCTGCCGTCGGTGTCCGTGAGATCGCCGACGAGGCCCTCGGCGAGTACGGCGGCGGCCTCGTCCGGGTCGTCCGTCCCCCCGTACAGATCGAGGTCGTACACCGACCGCGGGTCGCCGAGGCGGATCACGACGTCGTAGGCGCTGTCGGGGCCGAGCTGGGTTCCGGCGGCGCAGACGGCGATGACGACGGTCTGTCCCGCGAGTGCCTGGAGGGAGAGCGACTCGACGACCGGCCGGACGAGGGCATGGGTCTTGCCCGCGCCCGGCGGCCCCACGGCCAGCAGCGAGGTCCCCAGCAGGACCGGGTCCAGCGCGAGCCCCGTACCGCGCCGGGGATACGGATTGCGCTCCCCGTCGTGGACCGTGCCGAGCCGGACCTGCCGTACGAGCAGATCGTGCCGGGCCGCGCGGACGGGCAGGTCGCGCTTGCCCGAGGGGTGGACGCAGGCCGCGGCGCCCTGGCCGCGCACGGCGTCGGCGAACGCCGTGAGCCGGGAGGGATCGGCCCGTACGGAGTGCCAGGCACGCCGGATCCGCGCGTAGTCGACGTCGTTCATCCGCCCGTCCCGCACCTCGGCGGCGAGCCGTGCGGCGGTCTCGCCCTGGCCGGCGGCCCGGAGCTGGGGCCACTCGGCGAGATCGTCCTCGGGGCCGGGGGGCGGCGGGGTCTCCTGGGGCGCGACCCCGGGGACCCGGCCGAAGACGCGGCGGGCGAGCTCGGGCCAGCGGCCGAGCCGTCCGAAGAGGACCAGCAGCCCGCCGATGACCAGCGCGTTGTAGACGCCCTGGGCGATGGCGCCTTCCTGCGTACCGATCCACCAGCGGTCCGGGGTGAGGAGGAAGAGCGGCCAGAGCCAGAAACCGCCCAGATAGCCGTTCCACAGCAGCGACCAGAGCAGCAGGCCCGCGAGGAGCGAGATCAGTGCTCCGCTGACCAGCTGCCGCACCGGCGTGCGCTCCGGCTCCTCCGGGGGGCGCGGCCGGTGTCCGTACGCCCATGTCCCGGGCGCGTCCGCGACCCGGGGCACCCGCAGCCACTCGCCCAGCGTCGGGCCGCTGTCCGGGGCGCGTTCCGGCGCGGGCGGAGCCGCTTCGAAGGCGCCCGGGGCGAAGGCGCCGGCCGGCTCGAAGGCACCGGACGGCGGGCCCGCCGGTGACGGCGAGGTCGTCGGCATCGGCGGTGGTGTGGGCGGCGGCCCCGCCGGCCGCGGCACAGGGGTGGCGCGCGTGCCCTGTGAGTCGTGCGTGCCGTCGGTGTCCATGAACCCCTGCCCCCTGACCAGTCGGGCCCGCGCTGCGCAGTCCGCCGTGTGCAAGCGTCGATCTCGTGTGCAAGCGTCAATCTAGTGCCCGTGCACGGGTAGTTCACCGTTCCGCGCCCGCCGGGTGTCGGGCCGCCCCGCCGTGCCTTCCGGCCCCGCCGGGGGCGCCACCTGTCCGTCACGGACAACGACACGCCCCGGTTACTACCGAACGGCGCATGCCCGCACCCCTCCGCCACCCCTAGCCTGCGAAGAAAGCCGAAGAAGACCCCGGAAACACCCCCAGGAGCCCCTCATGACCGCCATTCCGCAGGAGCGCCGCCTCGTCACCGCCGTCCCCGGTCCGAAGTCGCGGGAGTTGCAGGCCCGCCGCACCGCCGCGGTCGCCGGCGGCGTCGGGTCCGTGCTGCCCGTGTTCGCCGCCCGCGCCGACGGCGGGATCCTCGAGGACGTGGACGGCAACCGGCTGATCGACTTCGGTTCCGGGATCGCCGTGACCTCGGTCGGTGCCAGCGCCGAGGCCGTCGTACGCCGTGCCTCCGCCCAGCTCGCGGACTTCACCCACACCTGTTTCATGGTCACGCCGTACGAGGGGTACGTCGAGGTCTGTGAGCGGCTCGCCGAGGTGACGCCGGGTGACCACGCGAAGAAGTCGGCGCTGTTCAACTCGGGCGCCGAGGCCGTCGAGAACGCCGTGAAGATCGCCCGTTCGTACACCGGGCGCCAGGCCGTGGTCGTCTTCGACCACGGCTATCACGGCCGTACGAACCTCACCATGGCGCTGACCGCGAAGAACATGCCGTACAAGAACGGCTTCGGACCGTTCGCGCCGGAGGTCTACCGGGTGCCGGTCGCCTATGGCTACCGCTGGCCGACCGGTCCCGAGAACTGCGGCCCCGAGGCGTCCGCCCAGGCCATCGACCAGATCAGCAAGCAGATCGGCGCCGACAACGTCGCCGCGATCATCATCGAGCCGGTGCTCGGCGAGGGCGGCTTCATCGAGCCGGCCAAGGGCTTCCTGCCCGCGCTGGCCAAGTTCGCCAAGGACAACGGCATCGTGTTCGTGGCGGACGAGATCCAGTCCGGCTTCTGCCGTACCGGCCAGTGGTTCGCGTGTGAGGACGAGGGTGTCGTCCCCGACCTGATCACCACCGCGAAGGGCATCGCGGGCGGTCTGCCGCTCGCCGCCGTCACCGGCCGCGCCGAGATCATGGACGCCGCGCACTCGGGCGGCCTCGGCGGCACGTACGGCGGCAACCCGGTGGCCTGCGCCGCCGCGCTCGGCGCCATCGAGACGATGCGGGAACAGGACCTCGCCGCGAAGGCCCGCCGTATCGAGACGGTCATGAAGGGCCGGCTCTCCGCTCTGCGCGAGAAGTACGACCTGATCGGTGACGTGCGCGGCCGTGGCGCCATGATCGCGATCGAACTCGTGAAGAACCGGGAGACCAAGGAGCCGGCCCCGGAGGCGACGGCCGCGCTCGCCAAGGCGTGCCACGCGGCCGGGCTATTGGTCCTGACCTGTGGCACCTACGGCAATGTGCTGCGCTTCCTGCCGCCGCTGGTGATCGGCGAGGACCTGCTGAACGAGGGCCTGGACATCATCGAGCAGGCGCTCGCCACCGTCTGAGCCGCCGGAACCGGCCATCTGCGCCGCCGGAACCGGCCGTCTGAGCTGCCGGAACAGGGACCGGGACCGCAGCGGCGGCCCCGGTCCGCCACACCTGTCAGGGCCTGTGAAGAAGGTGTGCGGGGCCGATGGCGGGATGCGTTTCGGACTGTCGGTGCCCGCGTGCCTGACGTACCGTTTCCGCAGATGAGAGAAACACCCCGCTCGCAGGGGACTGCGGGCGACACCAGAGCGGGGCATCCCCAGCGTCGCTTTGGTCGTGCCTTCGCGCACACCACTGGAGCCTCCGGCTCTGGAGCACCTCACCGATCGGATGGCCGCCCGCCCCACACCCCCCGGGGCGCGCGGCACACCGGTCCGCACGGCCGCCCCGGAACTACCCCCCCTGTTCCCGGGCGGCCGTCCTTCTTCCCCCGCCCCGCCCGGCGGTTCTGGCTCCCCTTCGCGCTGTGCGCGGCCCTCTTCACGCTCGTGACCTGGCAGGTGTCCGCAGGGGGTCCGCTGCGCTCGGCCGACGAGCGCGCCGGTCACGCGCTCGCGGGCCAGGGGCCCAGACCACTGACGGAATTCCTCGCCGATCTCGGCAGCATGCTCGTCGCCGTGCCCGTACTGGCCGTGGCCATCGGATACGCGCTGTGGCGCGGGCAGCGCGCACGGCCGCTGACGGCGGCGCTCGCGATGGCCGCCGTGCCCGCTCTGGTCGTACCGCTCAAGATCTGGACCGACCGGCCGGGACTGTTCACCGACGCCACCGGGTACTACCCGTCCGGGCACACGGCGACGGCGATGGTCGCGTACGGCGCCGCCGCGCTGCTCCTCGCGCCCGGCCGGCCGCGGAACCGGGCGGTGCCCGCCGCCGTCCTGCTCACCCTGGCGACGGGCACCGGTCTCATATTGCGTGGCTACCACTGGCCGCTGGACGTCCTCGGCAGCCTGGCGCTGTGCGGGATGGTGCTCCTGGCTCTGGAGCGGGCCCTCCGCGTGGCCGGATCGCGCGATGTCAGCCGAAGTACGCGTCGAAGTTCCGCGAGAACTCCCACTGGTTGAAGCGGTCCCAGTTGATCGACCAGGTCATCAGTCCGCGCAGGGCGGGCCAGGTGCCATGGGTCTGGTAGGAACCGCAGTCGGTCTTCTTGGTCAGGCAGTTCAGCGCCTTGTTCACCTCGGCCGGTGAGGTGTGGCCGTTGCCCGCCTGGGTCGAGGCCGGCAGGCCGATGGCCACCTGGTCGGGGCGGAGCGCCGGGAAGACCTTCGTGGTGTCACCGGCGACCGGGAAGCCGGTGAGCAGCATGTCGGTCATGGCGATATGGAAATCGGCGCCGCCCATCGAGTGGTACTGGTTGTCCAGACCCATGATCGGGCCGGAGTTGTAGTCCTGGACGTGCAGCAGGGTGAGGTCGTCGCGCAGCGCGTGGATCACCGGGAGGTACGAGCCGGCGCGCGGGTCCTGGCCGCCCCAGGGGCCGGATCCGTAGAACTGGTAGCCGAGCTGGACGAAGAAGGTCTCGGGGGCCATGGTGAGGACGAAGTCCGCGCCGTACTTGGCCTTGAGGGTCTTGATCGCGGAGATGAGATTGACGACGACCGGGGTCGTGGGGTTGCGGAAGTCGGTGTCGCCGGTGTTCAGCGAGAGCGAGTGGCCCTCGAAGTCGATGTCCAGGCCGTCCAGACCGTACTCGTCGATGATCTTGGAGACCGAGGAGACGAAGGCGTCGCGGGCGGCGGTGGTGGACAGCTGGACCTGGCCGTTCGCGCCGCCGATGGAGATCAGGACCTTCTTGCCCGCGGCCTGCTTGGCCTTGATCGCCGCCTTGAACTCGGCGGCGGATTCGACGTTCGGGCATTCGGCGACCGGGCAGAGGCTGAAGCGGATGTCGCCGGAGGTGACCGAGGTGGGTTCGCCGAAGGCGAGGTTGATGACGTCCCACGAGGCGGGCACATCGGCCATCCGCGTGTAGCCGGAGCCGTTGGCGAAGCTGGAGTGCAGATAGCCGACCAGCGCGTGGGCGGGCAGGTCCGCGCCGCCGCCTCCGCCGCCGCCCGGGGCGGAGGTGGTGGCGGTGACGGCGGGCGAGAGCGTGGAGGCGCCGGTGGCGTTGGTGGCGGCGACCTGGAAGCTGTACGCCGTGGCGGGGCTGAGTCCGGTGACGGTGGCCGAGGTGCCGCTGACGTCCAGTGCCCTGGTGCCGCCGCGGTAGACGGTGTAGCCGGTGGCTCCCGTGACGGGCGCCCAGGAGAGCGCCACGGAGGTCGAGGTGACGGTGCCCGCCCTCAGGCCGGTGGGGACGGCCGGGGGCTGCTCCGGAGTGCCGCCGGGACCGACGAGGGTGAGGTCGTCGGCGTAGTAGGCGGGCGTGCCGTACCACCCGTGGGTGTAGACGGTCACCGAGGTGGTGCTCGGGCCGGTGCGGAAGCTCGTGGTCAGCTTCTGCCAGTCGGACGCGGACTGCGTCCAGGTCGAGACGTCGGTGGTGCCGGTGCCGGAGGCGCCGAGATAGACGTAGCCCCCGCGGACCCAGGAGCTCAGTGTGTACGCGGAGTCCGGCTTGACCGTGAGGGTCTGCGAGCACTTGGCGTTGTCACTGCCCGCGGGGGTCCCCTTGAGCGCGCCGCCGCCGCCGTGGACGGGGGTGGTGACGACGGCGCCGCTGCCCGCCGTGCAGCTCCAGCCGGTCAGGCCGGACTCGAAGCCGCCGTTGCGGGCGATGTCCGCGTCGGCGGCCCGTGCCGTCTGGGCGGCGGCGACGAGTCCGCCCGCGGTGAGTACGGCGGCCGCGAGGGCGGCCACCAGTCTTGGGTACGGAGCAGGACGTCTGGTGCGTTCCACAACTGCCTCCGGGCATGGGGGAAATGAGGTGGCGGAGCGCGCACAGCATGGTCCAGACCAATTGCTTGGTCAAGACCTCTGACAGCGCCGTCCCGGAACCGCCCCCGCTTCCCCGCTCGGCCCGCTCGCCCACTCCCCCCGCGCTCCCGGGTCACACGGCGCCGCCCTCCCCGCCCCCGTCGCCGTCCCGGTCTCCCGCGGCGATGTTCGCCGCGGCCTCGTGCATGGCCAGTTCCAGCAGTGACGCGTCGGTGAGGGTGCCCGAGCCGTCCGGCGGGATCAGCCAGCGCATGCCGCCGCTCGTCCGCCCCGGGTACGGCACGACGATCCAGGTACCGGAGCCGGCGCCGCGTACACCCGTACCGAGCCAGCGCGCGACCGTGCCCGGCGGCACGAGGAACCCCATACGCGCGTCGCCGAAGTCGGCGAGCACGGGCCCCGGCCGGTCGACGAGCCTGGTCAGCACGTCGAGGGTCGGATAGCCCAGTTCACCGGGGAGGATCAGTACGTCCCAGCGCCTGCCCGCGGGCAGGAGAGCCACCCCCAGGGGGTTGCGCTCCCACTCCCGCCGGCAGGCTTCGGGATCCGGTGCCACCGAGATCAGCCACTCCACCGCGTTGTTCGCCCCTGAGCCGGTCATCTGCCCGGCCTCCCCTCCGTATTGTTGGACAATCTGTCCACAAGGAGGAGACACGGAGGGTGCCGGTCGATGACGCGGGTTCGGCCGGTGATCTTGCGGTGATCTGGATCACAGGGGTCCTGACATCCGGATCACAGGGTTCCCGGTATCCGGCTCACAGGGTCCGGCGGATCCGGCTCACAGGGGTCCGGCGGCGCGGCTCAGCTGTCGAAGCCCAGCCCCAGCCGGTCCATGGTCCGCAGCCACAGATTGCGCTGTCCGCCCCGGGCGTCCGCGCGGGCCAGCGACCATTTGGTGAGACCGATCCCGGCCCATGCGGCCGGTTCGGGCGGGAAGGGCAGCGGCTTGGTCCTGACCATCTCCAGCGCGGTGCGCTCGGTCCGTTCGCCCGCCAGGAGATCGAGCATCACCTCCCCGCCGAAGCGGGTCGCCCCGACGCCGAGCCCGGTGTAGCCGGCGGCGTACGCGACCCGGCCGTCGTACGCCGTGCCGAAGAAGGCCGAGAAGCGCGAACAGGTGTCGATGGCGCCGCCCCAGGCATGGCTGAAGCGCACCCCCTCCAGCTGCGGGAAGCAGTGGAAGAAGTGGCCGGCGAGCTTGAGATAGGTCTCCGGGCGGTGGTCGAGCGCCGTGTCGAGCCGCCCGCCGTACGGATAGATCGCGTCGTAACCGCCCCACAGGACGCGGTGGTCGTCGGTGATCCGGAAGTAGTGGAACTGGTTGGCGCTGTCGCCGAGCCCCTGACGGTTCTTCCAGCCGATCGCGGCGCGCTGTGCCTCGGTCAGCGGCTCGGTCATCAGCGCGTAGTCGTAGACCGGGACGGTGTACGGACGCACGCGCCGGACCAGCGAGGGGAACACGTTGGTGCCGAGCGCGACCCGGCGCGCGAAGATCCGCCCGTACGGCGTACGGACGGCCATCCCGGACCCGGCTCCCGCTCCGGTCCCGGTACGCGCCAGCTCCAGCCCGGGGGTGTTCTCGTAGAGGCGCACCCCGAGGTCCGCGCAGGCGCGTTTGAGGCCCCAGGCGAGCTTGGCCGGGTGCAGCATGGCGACGCCGCGCCGGTCCCACAGCCCGCCCAGGAACGTCGGCGAGTCGACCTCGGCGCGCACCGCGTCCCGGTCGAGCAACTCCAGCCCGGTGCGGCCGTGGCGCTTCCCCTCCTCGTACAGCTCGTGGAGGTCGTCCAGCTGGTACGGCTCGGTGGCGACGTCGATCTCGCCGGTGCGCTCGAAGGAGCAGTCGATGGCGTAGCGGGCGACGGTCGCCTCGATGGCGTCGAGATTGCGCTCGCCCAGCTCCTCCAGTTTCCGCAGCTCACCCGGCCAGCGCGCGAGCCCGTTGCCGAAGCCGTGGGTGAGGGAGGCGGCGCAGAAGCCGCCGTTGCGGCCGGAGGCGGCCCAGCCCACCTCGCGGCCCTCGATCAGGACGACGTCGCGTTCCGGATCGCGTTCCTTGGCGAGCAGCGCGGTCCACAGCCCGCTGTAGCCGCCGCCGATCACGAGCAGGTCGCAGTGTTCGTCGCCGGTGAGGGCCGGCAGGGCCCCCGGCCTGCCGGGGTCGTCCAGCCAGTACGGGACCGGCCGCGCGTCGGAGAGCGATGCGGCGGAGAGCGCCGCGGTGGCGGTACGCATGGCGCTTGGGGCCATGTCTTCCAACTCCTTACGGGGGAGGGTGAGGTCCGCTCAGGTGGTGGCGGTCTTCTTCCGCCGGTTGCTGATCAGCTGGCCGCCGACCACCAGCAGTACGGCGATGACGAACATCGCCGTCCCGATGACATTGATCTGCACCGGCGTGCCGCGCTGCGCGGAGCCCCAGACGAACATGGGGAAGGTCACGGTCGAGCCGGCGTTGAAGTTGGTGATGATGAAGTCGTCGAACGAGAGCGCGAAGGCGAGCAGGGCGCCCGCCGCGATCCCGGGGGCGGCGATCGGCAGCGTGACCCGTACGAAGGTCTGCACGGGCCCCGCGTAGAGATCCCGTGCCGCCTCCTCCAGCCGGGGGTCCATCGACATGACGCGGGCCTTGACGGCGGTCACCACGAAGCTGAGACAGAACATGATGTGTGCGATGAGCACGGTCCAGAAGCCGAGCTGCGCGCCCAGGTTGAGGAAGAGCGTCAGCAGCGAGGCGGCCATCACGACCTCGGGCATCGCCATCGGCAGGAAGATCAGTGAGTTGATCGAGCCGCGGGCCCGGAAGCGGTAGCGGACCAGTGCGAACGCGATCATCGTGCCGAGGACGGTGGCGCCGAGCGTCGCCCAGGCGGCGATCTGGAGCGAGAGCGTCAGCGAGCCGCACAGGTCGGCGACCCCGCACGGATCCTTCCAGGCGTCCAGCGAGAAGCGCTGCCAGGAGTAGTTGAAGCGCCCGTTCGGCTTGTTGAAGGAGAAGACCATCACGACGACGTTGGGCACGATCAGATAGCCGAGCGTCACCACGCCCGCGATGACGACGATGTTGCGTCGGAGCCAGCGCATCAGACCAGGTCCTCCGTCCCTGCTCGGCGGATGTAGAAGGTGACCATCAGCAGGACGATCGCCATGAGGATGAACGAGAGCGCGGCGGCCGTCGGATAGTCCAGGACCCGCAGGAACTGCGTCTGGATGACGCTGCCCACCATCTTCGTGTCGGTGGAGCCGAGCAGTTCGGCGTTGACGTAGTCACCGCTCGCCGGGATGAAGGTGAGCAGGGTGCCGGAGACGACGCCGGGCAGGGAGAGCGGGAAGGTCACCTTGCGGAAGGTGGTCAGCGGCGTGGCGTACAGATCGCCCGCGGCCTCGTGCAGCCGCCCGTCGATGCGCTCCAGCGAGGTGTAGAGCGGCAGGATCATGAAGGGCAGGAAGTTGTAGGTGAGTCCGCAGACCACGGCCATGGGGGTGGCGAGCACGCGGTCGCCCTCGGTCCAGCCGAGCCAGCTGGTCACGTCCAGCACGTGCAGGGAGTCCAGGAGGCCGACGACCGTGCCGCCGTCGGCGAGGATCGTCTTCCAGGCGAGCGTACGGATCAGGAAGCTGGTGAAGAACGGGGCGATGACGAGGACCAGCAGCAGATTGCGCCAGCGTCCGGCCTTGAAGGCGATGAGATACGCGAGCGGGTAGCCGAGCAGCAGACACAGGATCGTGGCCGTGCCGGCGTACAGCAGGGAGCGCACGAACTGCGGGTAGTACTCCTGGAGCGCGTCCCAGTAGGTCTGGAAGTGCCAGGTGACCTCGAAGCCCTTCTCCAGGGAGCCGGTCTGTACGGACGTCGAGGCCTGGTAGACCATCGGCAGCGCGAAGAAGACCAGCAGCCAGAGGATGCCGGGCAGCAGCAGCCAGTACGGGACGAGCCGCTTGCGCGTGGACGCCTTGCGTACGGGGAGGTCCGGCGGGGTGGCGGGCGCGGCGGGGGGTGCCTCGGTGAGCGTCACGAGACCTCCTCGTCCACCGTCTCGGCGCCCGCGGAGCCCACGGTCCCGGCGAGCGGGGACTGGGCGGCGTCCAGACCGAAGCTGTGCGCCGGGTTCCAGTGCAGGACCACCTCGGCGCCGGGGGCGAGCCGGCTGTCCCGCTCGACGTTCTGCGCGTACACCTCGAACTCCGGACAGACGGGGCTGTCGATCACGTACTGCGTGGAGACCCCGATGAAGCTGGAGTCGGCTATCCGTCCGGTGATGCGGTTGCGTCCGTCGGGGATGCCGGCCGCGTCGTCCGCGTGCGCCAGCGAGATCTTCTCGGGCCGGATGCCGACCAGCAGCCTGCCGCCGCGCGAGGTCGGGGCGGAGCAGCGTCCCGCGGGCAGCCGCAGCGCGGCGCCGCCCGCCGTGACCACCAGGTCGTCGCCGTGGATCTCGGCGACCTCGGCCTCGATGAGGTTGGAGGTGCCGAGGAAGTTGGCGACGAAGGTGGTGTCCGGGTTCTCGTAGAGATCGGCGGGGCTGCCCAGCTGCTCGACCACGCCTCCGTTCATCACCGCGACCGTGTCGGCCATCGTCATGGCCTCCTCCTGGTCGTGGGTGACATGGATGAAGGTGATGCCGACCTCGGTCTGGATGCGCTTCAGCTCCAGCTGCATCTGGCGGCGCAGCTTGAGGTCGAGGGCGCCGAGCGGTTCGTCGAGCAGCAGCACCTGCGGGTGGTTGATCAGGGCGCGGGCGACGGCGACCCGCTGCTGCTGGCCGCCGGAGAGCTGGTGCGGCTTGCGCTTGGCGAAGTCGCCGAGCTGGACGAGATCGAGCATCTCGCCGACCTGCTTGCGTACGGACGTGATGCCGCGGCGGCGCAGTCCGAAGGCGACGTTCTCGTAGATGTCGAGGTGCGGGAAGAGCGCGTAGCTCTGGAAGACGGTGTTGACCGGCCGCTTGTACGGGGGCAGGCCGGTGACGTCCTTGTCGCCCAGGTGGACCGTGCCGGTGGTCGGCTCCTCCAGGCCCGCGATCATCCGCAGGGTGGTGGTCTTGCCGCACCCCGACGCACCGAGGAGAGCGAAGAAGGAGCCCTGCGGCACGGTGAGATCGAGCGGCTGGACGGCGCGGAAGGATCCGTACGTCTTGCTGATCCCGGACAGGCGGACGTCGCCGCCGCCCCGGCTGGTGGATGCAGTCTCTGTCATGGGTAACGGTCCCGGGGATGAGAGAGGTGGACGGGCTGAGACCAGGCCGTCCCCGGCGATGGGGGAGGTACGGCGTCAGGCGCCGATGAGCTTGGCGAACTTCTGCTCGTACGCCGTCTCTTCCTCGGCGCTGAGGGAGCGGAAGGCGTGCGAGGCGGCGGCCATCGCCGCGTCCGGGAGGATCAGTGTGTTGTCGGCCATCGACTTGTCGATCTTCGTGAGTTCGGCGCGCACCCCGTCGACCGGGCAGACGTAGTTGATGTACGCGGCGAGCTGGGCGGCGACCGGCGGCCGGTAGTAGTGGTCGATGAGCTTCTCGGCGTTGGTCTTGTGCCGCGCCTTGGCCGGGACCAGGAGATTGTCACTGGAGATGATGTAGCCGCTGCGGGGGATGGCGAACTTGATGTCCGGGTTGTCGGTCTGGAGCTGGACGACGTCCCCGGCCCAGGCGACACAGGCCGCGATATCGCCCTTGTCGAGGTCGGCGGTGTAGTCGTTGCCGGTGAAGCGGCGGATCTGCTTCTTGTCGACGGCCTTCTGGAGACGGGCGACGGCCGCGTCGAAGTCGTCGTCGGTGAAGCTGCCCGGGTCCTTGCCCAGATCGAGCAGGGTCATGCCGATGGAGTCGCGCATCTCGGAGAGGAAGGCCACGCGTCCCTTGAGCCGCGGGTCGTCGAGCAGCTGGGACACGGAGTCGACCGTCCGTCCGCCGGTGGCCTTCGCGTTGTAGGCGATGACGGTGGGGATGCCGGTCCAGGGGTAGCTGTGGGCGCGTCCCGGGTCCCAGTCGGGTGAGCGGAACTGGCCGGAGAGGTTCGCGAACGCGTGGGGCAGTTGGGCGGGGTCGAGCTTCTGCGCGTAACCGAGCCTGATCATGCGGGCGGCGAGCCAGTCGGTGACGCATATGAGGTCACGGCCGGTGTCCTGGCCGGCCGCCAGCTGCGGCTGGATCTTGCCGAAGAACTCGACGTTGTCGTTGATGTCCGCGGTGTACTTGACGCCGATGCCGGTGCGCTTGGTGAACGCCTCCAGCGTCGGGTAGTGCTTCTCGTCCTCGCTGACGTCCATGTACTCGGTCCAGTTGGAGAAGACGACCCGCTTCTCGTCGGCCGAGTGGTCGGTGGACGCCGGGCCGTCGCCCTCCCGCTTGGCCGGCGGGATCCCGCAGCCGCTCAGACCGGCGAGCCCGCCGATCGTGAGCGCGCCGACACCGGTGGCGCGCAGCATGGAACGGCGGGTGAGGGCACCCCTGCCGCTGGTCAGGCTGCGCCGCATCGCGGCCAGTTGGGCCCCGGAGAGGCGGTCGGGCTCGTACTGCTCCATGCGCTGTGCCCTTTCGGGTGGGTGGTCACTGCGGGCGGACGGTCACTGGGGGCGGTCCCCGAAGATCGTGCGGTGCCAGTCCTTCCTGGCCACCGCGGTGTTGTCGTACATCACATGCTTGACCTGCGTGTACTCCTCGAAGGAGTACGCCGACATGTCCTTGCCGAACCCGCTGGCCTTGTATCCGCCGTGCGGCATCTCGCTGATGATCGGGATGTGGTCGTTGACCCAGACGCAGCCGGCCTTGATCTCACGGGTGGCCCGGCCGGCGCGGTGGACGTCGCGGCTCCAGGCGGAGGCGGCGAGGCCGTACGGGGTGTCGTTGGCGAGCCGGATGCCCTCGTCGTCGGAGTCGAAGGGCAGGACGACCAGGACCGGGCCGAAGATCTCGGACTGGACGATCTCGCTGTCCTGGGCGGCGTCCGCGACGAGGGTGGGGCGGTAGTACGCGCCGTCCTTCCACACGCCGCCGGGCGCCTCGCCGCCGGTGACGATCCGGGCGTGGCCGCGGGCCCGGTCGACGAAGCCGGCCACCCGGTCGCGGTGGGTGTGCGAGATCAGCGGGCCGAGGTCGGTGGCGGGATCGAAGGGGTCACCGATGCGCACGGTCTCCATCAGTTCGGCGACGGCGCCGACGAAGGCGTCGTACAGCGGCCGTTGCACATAGGCGCGGGTGGCGGCCGTGCAGTCCTGGCCGCCGTTGATGAGGGAACCGGCGACCGCGCCGTGGACGGCGGCCTCCAGGTCGGCGTCGTCGAAGACCAGGAAGGGCGCCTTGCCGCCGAGTTCGAGATGGAGGCGTGTGACGGTGGCGGTGGCGATCTCCGCGACGCGCTTTCCGACGGCGGTGGAGCCGGTGAACGAGGTCATCACGACATCGGGGTGGCCGACGAGACGTTCCCCGGCGTCGGGCCCCGCGCCGCAGACGATGTTGATCACGCCGTCGGGCAGTCCGGCCCGCTGGGCGGCCCGCGCGAACATCAGCGAGGTGAAGGGGGTGTTCTCGGCGGGCTTGAGCACGATGGTGTTGCCCGCGGCGACGGCCGGGAGGATCTTCCAGGCGGCCATCTGGAGCGGGTAGTTCCAGGGCGCGATGGAGCCGACGACGCCGATCGGCTCGCGGCGTACGTACGAGGTGTGACCGGCGCTGTACTCACCGGCCGAGGCGCCCTGGAGATGGCGTGCGGCGCCCGCGAAGAAGGCGGTGTTGTCGATGGTGCCGGGGACATCGAACTCGGTGGACAGCTTGATCGGCTTGCCGCACTGGAGCGATTCGGCGTACGCGAAGTCGTCGGCCTGTTCGGCGAGGACGGCCGCGAACCGGTGCAGGGCGTCGGAGCGCTCCCCCGGGGTGGTGCCCGACCAGCCGGGGAACGCCTCGCGCGCGGCGGCGACGGCGGCGTCGACATCGGCCGGGCCCGCCAGTTCGTACGCGTACAGCTCCTCGCCGGTCGCCGGGTTCACGACGGCGTGCGTACGTCCCGAGGTGCCCGGACGCGACCGCCCGCCGATGAACTGCGCACCGTCCGCGAAGCGGTCCCGCACCTGGAAGCGGTTGGCCATGACGCTCTCCGATGTTCCAGCTGGTTGGTCAGCTGTTGTTCCGGCTGTTGTTCCGGCTTCGATTGAGTGCCGATCCTGACAGAGCACTGCCACCTCAACAAGGGATTCCGTTGTTGCCTTTTGGTTACGCGACGGAATCGGTCGACCATGTGTCGCGTCAGCGTGCTGATCCGCGGACGGAATGTCAGTGGTGGCTGCCAGACTCGCATGCATGGGGAAGAACGCGGAGCCCTCGGGGCGCTCAGTGCATTCGGAGCCCTCGGGGCACTCGGGGCGTGAGAAGTACCTGCTCTTCTGGGGGCACGCCCCGCGCCGGGACGGCACGCTCGGCGCGAGCTGTCTCAGTCAGTGGTGGCCGTCGCCGTTCGCGGTGGACGGGGTGGAATACGCGACGGCCGAGCACTGGATGATGGCGGGCAAGGCACGGCTCTTCGGGGACGAGCGGGCCGAGCGCGCCGTTCTGGAGGCGGCGAATCCCGCGCTCGCCAAGAAGGCGGGGCGGCTGGTGCGCGCTTTCGACGAGGCCGTCTGGGAGCGCGAGCGCCTCGGCATCGTGGTGGAGGGCAGCGTCCACAAATTCGGGCAGGATGCCGCGCTGCGCGGATTCCTGCTGGCCACGGGCGACCGGATACTCGTCGAGGCCAGCCCGATGGACCGGATCTGGGGCATCGGGCTGGCCTCGGACGACGAGCGGGCGCTGGATCCGGCGCGCTGGCGCGGGCTGAATCTCCTGGGCCTGGCGCTGATGGAGGCGCGTGAGCGGCTCCGGACCGAGGCCGGAACCGCGACCGGGACGGCGACTGGGACCGCGTCCGTCGCCGCGACCCCGGGGTCTGCCGGGTCTAGCGGGTGACGTCGACCACCAGCGAGGTGCTGTAGTCGTCGTAGGTGCTGTCGTAGTCGTTGTTCCGCTCCTCGTTGATCGCCTGGGTGATGCCCCAGATGATGAAGCCGAGGAAGATGACGCCGAGTGCGATACCGATCGACCCGAGGATGACACCGGCGCGGGCCTGGCCCTCGTTGGTGGCCTGGCCCCGCTGCACCCTCTTCCGGCCGACGATGCCGAAGATCAGCGCGAGTACGCCGAGGACGATGCCGCCGATGCCGTAGAGGCAGAACAGACAGACGGACAGGATGCCGAGCACCATCGCGGCGACGC
The DNA here is from genome assembly GCF_044741565.1 of Streptomyces sp. NPDC088147. Taxonomy (NCBI): domain Bacteria; kingdom Bacillati; phylum Actinomycetota; class Actinomycetes; order Kitasatosporales; family Streptomycetaceae; genus Streptomyces; species Streptomyces sp. NPDC088147. The sequence goes on from NZ_JBIUSY010000009.1 coordinate 82,147, forward strand.
CCATACCGTTCGCCGGGGGCTGCCAGCCGGGCTGGCCGTACCCGGGCATGCCCGGATAGGGCTGGGCCGCGGGGTAGCCGGGATAGCCATAGCCCGGGGCCTGTCCCGGTCCCGCGCCGGCGCCGTACGGAGCGGCGGGGTGCTGGACGGGCGAGGCGCCCGGGTAGCCGTAGGGACCGGGGGCGGGCTGGGCAGGTCCCCCGGGAGCGGTGGGCGGCGGGGGCACGGCGCCGAACTCGGGCCCTCCGGTCGGCGCGTCCGTGATCGTCGGCTGGTTGTGCACCGATCCCGCCGACGGCCGCGGGGGCTGTGGGTACGGGGCGGCCCCCGCTGACTGCTGCTGTCCCGGAAGCTCGGGTGATATCGGCGGCGGCGGCAGCGGCGCCGGCTTGTCCAGCGGAATCCGCTGCTCGGGCGGAGCCCACGGATCACCCGGCTCGTAGCCGCCCGGCGGCTGCTCGCTCTTGTCTGACATGGGCCTCCCCCATCGTAATTCCGTCATGCTACGGGCTCCGCTCCACACGGAAACGGCCCGGCCTACGATGATCCCTGACCCGAGCGGCCCCGGGCAGGGTGCGGAGGTCCCGTCCCTGCCCACGGCCGCTCCCTCTTGGCACCCGCCCCAGCATCCGGAGGACCCCGATGACCGATCTGCACCCCTTCATCGCGGGGCTGCCCAAGGCCGAACTGCATGTGCACCATGTCGGATCGGCGTCGCCCCGTATCGTGGCCGAACTGGCCGCCAGGCACGCGGACTCCAAGGTCCCCGCCGACCCCGAGGCGCTCGCCGACTACTTCACCTTCACCGACTTCGCGCACTTCATCGACGTCTATCTCTCCGTCGTCGATCTGATCCGTACCCCCGAGGACGTCCGGCTGCTGACCTTCGAGGTCGCCCGTGACATGGCCCGCCAGAACATCCGCTACGCCGAGCTGACGGTCACCCCGTACAGCTCGACCAGCCGCGGTATCCCGGAGCAGGGCTTCATGGAGGCGATCGAGGACGCCAGGAAGAGCGCCGAGGCCGAGTTCGGGGTCGTGCTGCGCTGGTGCTTCGACATCCCCGGCGAGGCCGGGCTGCCCGCGGCCGAGGAGACCGCGAGGCTCGCGGTGGACCTGCGGCCCGAGGGACTGATCGCCTTCGGTCTCGGCGGCCCCGAGATCGGGGTGCCCCGGCCGCAGTTCAAGCCGTACTTCGACCGCGCGATCGCCGCGGGCCTGCACTCCGTGCCGCACGCCGGTGAGACGACGGGTCCGGGGACGATCTGGGACGCGCTGCACGACCTGGGCGCGGAGCGCATCGGCCACGGCACGAGCGCCGTCCAGGACCCGGAGCTGCTCGCGTACCTCGCCGAGCGCCGCATCCCGCTGGAGGTGTGCCCGACCTCCAACATCGCCACCCGCGCCGTTCTCGATCTCGACGAGCACCCGATCAAGGCGATGGTCGCGGCCGGTGTGCTGGTGACGGTCAACAGCGACGACCCGCCGATGTTCGGCACGGACCTCAACAAGGAGTACGGGGTGGCCGCCCGGCTGCTCGGCCTGGACGAGCGCGGTCTCGCGGATCTCGCGAAGAACGGTGTCGAAGCCTCGTTCCTCGACACGGACGGCAAGAAGCGTCTCGCCGCCGAGATCGACGCGTACACCGCCCAGTGGCTCGCGCGCTGACGATGGCCGGCGACCGGACGGACCGGGACACCGCCGCGCGGACCGTCGTCGCCGTCGGCCACCGCGGTGATCCCTACCGCGTACGGGAGAACACCCTCCCGTCCGTGCGCTCCGCGCGGCGGCGGGGCGCGGACGCGGTCGAGATCGACGTCAGGCTCACCCGCGACGGCGTGCCCGTGCTGCTGCACGACTCCACGCTGAAGCGGCTCTGGGGCCATGACCGGCGGCTGGCGGAGCTGACGTACGAGGAGCTGCGCGCGCTGACGGACGGCGGTGTCCCGACGCTGCGCGAAGCCCTCACGGCGCCGGACCCGGACGGCGCGCCCGGCGAGAACGCGGGCAGCGGGAACGCGGCCACGGACGGGACGCGTTTCATGGTGGACCTTCCCGGCGCGACCGAGGAGTCGGTACGCACGATCATCGGCACGGTGCGCGACTGCGACGCCGCCGAGCGCGTGTACTACTGCGCGGGCCCCGGCGCGATGCTCGCCGTCCGCGCGGCCGACGCGCGCGCCGAGATCGCCATGACATGGACAACGCTCGCGCCCCCGCGTCCGGCCCTGCTCGCGGCGGTGCGGCCACGCTGGCTCAACTACCGGTTCGGGCTGGTCAGCCGGGAGCTGGCCGACCGCGACCACCGGGACGGCCTGCTGGTCTCCGCCTGGACCGCGGACACCCGGCGCAGCATGCGCCGGCTGATCGCGCACGGCGTCGACTCCGTCACCACCAACCGGATCGATGTCCTGGCGGCGCTCCTGGGGACTCGTCGTTCCTGAGCCCCCGGGCATACGGTCGGGCATGACGAGCCCCCTGCCGTGATCGACGGTCCCCTCCGGTGATCACGACGGGCGCGACAGGAGCAGAGGAGCGGATATGTCCGACGACCACGACAACGCGCGCGCGACGGGACGTATCCGCTCCGACATCGCCCACAACGCGCGCGTCTGGAACTACTGGTTGGGCGGAAAAGACAATTATCTGGTCGACCGCGCGGTCGGCGACCGGATCACCGGCATGTACCCGAGCATCGGGGAAGTGGCGCGCGCGGACCGGGCGTTCCTCGGCCGGGCGGTCCGGCATCTCGCCGGGGACCTGGGCGTACGGCAGTTCCTGGACATCGGCACGGGCCTGCCCACCGTCGACAACACCCACGAGGTGGCGCAGCGGATCGCGCCCGAGTCCCGGATCGTCTACGTCGACAACGATCCGATCGTGCTGGCGCACGCCCGCGCGCTGCTGACGGGTTCGGCGGAGGGTGTCACCGAGTACATCGACGCGGACGCCCACGATCCGGACGCGATCCTGGCCGGCGTCGAGCCGACGCTCGATCTGCGGCAGCCGGTGGCGGTCATACTGCTCGGCATCCTGAACTTCGTCCTCGACACGGACGAGGCGCGGTCGATCGTACGGAAGCTGCTGGCCGCCGTACCCTCCGGCAGCTGTCTGGTGCTCACCCACCCCACGCTGGAGCTGGGCGGCGACGGCAACGCGGAGGCCATGCGGTTCTGGAACGAGAACGCGACTCCGCCGATCACGGCCCGCGGCCGGGCGGACATCGAGTCCTTCGTGGCCGGTCTCGAACTGTTCGAGCCGGGCATCGTCTCCTGCGCGCGCTGGCGCCCCGACCCGCGCCGGGACGACGGCGCGGCGGAGGTGGCCCAGTTCGGCGTGGTGGCCCGCAAGCCCTGACGTGCCGGGAACAGGGAGGAGCGAAGGGGCGGGGGCGCGTGGCCGAGCGCTGCCCGGCGCCGGTCCGTGCGCCGTCGACATCGGGGTGGCCCTGCTCATCCAGGCGGCGGTGACCATTCCGTTCGTCGTGCCGCGCGGGCCGGGACTGCCGCCCGCCGACTGGCCGTCGTACGGTCTGACCACGCTGGCCGTGCTGCCGCTGGTCCGGCGGCGCCGGGCGCCCGTGACCGTCCTGCTGGCCGTCGTGGTGGCGCAGATCCTCTACAGGTTCACGCTCGACGGTCCGGGCCAGCCGCTGCCGTACACGAGTCTGATGGCGCTCTACACCGTCGCCGCGCTGTCCCCCGCCCGCCGCCGCGTCCCCGCCGCCGTACTGACCTTCGCGCTGGTCCCCCCGGGGGTCGCGTTGAACTCAGGGGAGGCGAGGGAGCTGCTGTTCTCGCTCTTCGTGTTCGGCGCGGCGTACGCGTTCGGCCGGCTGACCCACACCCGCCGGGCCTATACGGCGGCGGTCGAGGACCGGGCGGCTCAGCTGGAACGGGCGAACCGTATCGAGGCCGAGCAGGCGACGGCGCGTGAACGGGCCCGGATCGCCCGGGAGATGCACGACATCCTGTCGCACGCGGTCAGCGTCACGGTGGTCCAGGCCCCGCCCGCGTAGGCCCGCGGCCTCACAGGTCGGCGCCCGGGTCGTCCCTCGACGGTCCCGGGTCCTCGGCCCTGAGCGTCTCCGGCGGCGCCTCCTTGGCGCGGGCCGTCAGCACCTTCCCGATGAACAGGTCGTAGACGAAGACCCCGATGAGCCCCCCGACGAGCGGTCCGACGATCGGGATCCAGAAATAGCCGCTGAACCACTGGAAGGTGCCCGGTAGCGCGATGTCCCCCCAGCCCACGATGTACGTCCACAGTCGCGGACCGAAGTCACGCGCGGGGTTGATCGCGTATCCGGCGTTCGTCCCGATGCTCAGACCGATCGCGAAGACGACCAGACCGATCAGGAACGGTGCGAGATTGGACAGGGGCGCGCTGTTGCGGCTGTCGACGAGCGCGCAGACCAGAATGAGGAGAATCGCGGTTCCGATGATCTGGTCCAGGAAGGGACCCCACCAGGAATTACCGAAGTATTCGGCCGGGAAGGTGGCGAAGATCGAGAAGGTGGAGAGTGACTCGTCCCTGGCGACTCCGGCCTTGTCATTGAAATCGTCGATGGCCCAGCTGTACGCGGCGAAGACCACGGCGGCGGCGAGAAAGGCGCCCAGGAGTTGTGCGCCCCAGTACGGCAGGACCTTTTTCCAGGGGAATCCGCGGCGCGCGGCGAAGGCGAGCGTGACGGCCGGATTGATATGCCCTCCGCTGATACCTCCGGAGACGTAGACCCCGAAGACCACGCCGAGCCCCCAGCCCCACGAGATGATGAGCCAGTTCGCCGCGCCGAAGGCGACCGTCTGGCGGCCCGAACCCGGGAGTCCGGCGACGGCCACGGCGACCGACCCGCAGCCCAGCAGGATCAGTACGAACGTTCCCAGGAATTCCGCGAGCAGTTCGCCATTGAGTCCTTCATGGTAGCCCCGGCGCTTTGTACTGGTGGTCGCACTGGTGGTCGCCATTGCTCCTCCTGCTTCGGACAGGCTTCGGACAGGCTTCGGACATCCATCAGACGGCCCGAGCGGGCCTTGATAGAAGCGACTGTAGGACCGTCCGGTGGAATGCGCCCGGCGAGTGCGGCGCACAGCTGAGGGCCTGTCACACGGGCCGGGGAGCCATTCGGGTGAGGGTTTTCCGCCGCGCGCGAACGAAAAGGGCGGGCGGTGGACAAGAAGTCCGCCGCCCGCCCTTCCCACGGGAATTCCGCGTCGGCCGGGGACCCGCCCCGGCGGCCCGGTCAGCCGTCGAGCGAGGTCATCACGTGCTTGATACGCGTGTAGTCGTCGAAGCCGTACGCCGAGAGGTCCTTGCCGTAGCCGGACTTCTTGAAGCCGCCGTGCGGCATCTCCGCGACCAGCGGAATGTGGGTGTTGATCCACACGCAGCCGAAGTCCAGGGACTTCGACATCCGCATCGCGCGGCCGTGGTCCTTGGTCCACACCGAGGAGGCGAGCGCGAACTCGACGCCGTTGGCGTACTCCAGCGCCTGCGCCTCGTCCGTGAAGGACTGGACGGTGATGACCGGTCCGAAGACCTCGTTCTGGATGATCTCGTCGTCCTGCTTGAGGCCGGAGACGACGGTCGGGGCGTAGAAGTAGCCCTTGTCACCGACCCGGTGGCCGCCCGCCTCGACCTTGGCGTGGGCCGGCAGCCGCTCGATGAAGCCGGAGACCTGCTTCAGCTGGCTGGCGTTGTTGAGCGGGCCGTACAGCACGTCCTCGTCGTCCGCGGCGCCGGTCTTCGTGTCGGCCGCGGCCTTCGCGAGCGCCGTCACGAACTCGTCGTGGATCGACTCGTGGACGAGGACGCGGGTGGCGGCCGTACAGTCCTGGCCCGCGTTGAAGTAGCCCGCCACCGCGATGTCCTCGACGGCCTTCGCGATGTCGACGTCCTCGAAGACGACGACCGGCGCCTTGCCGCCCAGCTCCAGGTGGACGCGCTTGACGTCCTTGGCCGCCGACTCGGCGACCTGGATGCCGGCCCGTACGGAACCGGTGATCGAGGCCATCGCCGGGATCGGGTGCTCGACCATCGCCCGGCCGCTGTCGCGGTCGCCGCAGATGACGTTGAAGACGCCCTTGGGGACGATCGCCCCGATGATCTCGGCCATCAGCGTGGTCGAGGCCGGGGTGGTGTCCGACGGCTTGAGCACCACGGTGTTGCCCGCGGCGAGGGCCGGCGCGAACTTCCACACGGCCATCATCATCGGGTAGTTCCAGGGCGCGACCTGCGCGCAGACACCGACCGGCTCGCGGCGGACGATGGAGGTGAGCCCCTCCATGTACTCCCCGGCCGAGCGGCCTTCGAGCATCCGGGCGGCACCCGCGAAGAAGCGGATCTGGTCCACCATCGGCGGGATCTCTTCGGTGCGGGTCAGCTCCAGCGGCTTGCCGGTGTTCTCGGACTCGGCGGCGATCAGATCCTCCGCCCGCTCCTCGAAGGCGTCCGCGATCTTGAGCAGTACCTTCTGGCGTTCGGCCGGGGTGGTGTCGCGCCAGGCCGGGAAGGCGGCCGCGGCGGCCTCCATGGCGGCGTCGACGTCGGCCTGTCCCGAGAGCGGGGAGGTGGCGTACACCTCGCCCGTGGCCGGGTTGACCACGTCGATGGTCCGCCCGTCCGCGGCGTCCCGGAACTCTCCGTTGATGTAGTTACGCAGCCGGCGCAGCTCGGTGGTCACTGCCACCCCTCCTGTCGGAAGTTACGTATCGGAATGTCCGATGGGTGAGACACCCACCCTAATCGGTCGGTCGACGCTTTCGACAGGCCGGACCCCCCACAACTTCGGATTCGGTGAGATTCGATCGCCTTAACAACGAATTTCATCGATACAGGGTTGCGGGACAGACGAGTCGCAGTGCACAGTGAAGCGCGTGGCCAGTCGCAGCGCAGACTCCAGGACAGACTCCAGGACCGGGAACGGATCATCGCCGTCCATCGATGCCGTGTCCCTCGCGATCATCGAACAGCTCCAGGAGGACGGGCGGCGTCCGTACGCCGCGATCGGCAAGGCCGTCGGCCTCTCCGAGGCGGCCGTGCGCCAGCGCGTGCAGAAACTGCTCGACCAGGGCGTGATGCAGATCGTCGCCGTCACCGACCCGCTCACCGTGGGTTTCCGGCGCCAGGCGATGGTCGGCATCCATGTCGAGGGTGATCTGGATCCCGTCGCGGACGCGCTGTCGGCCATGGACGAGTGCGAGTACGTGGTGATGACCGCGGGCTCGTTCGACCTGATGGTGGAGGTCGTCTGCGAGGACGACGACCACCTGCTGGACGTGATCAACAAGCGGATCCGCGCGCTCCCCGGCGTGCGCTCCACCGAGAGCTTCGTCTACCTCAAGCTGAAGAAGCAGACCTACATGTGGGGAACCCGATAGCCGTGAGCAAGGACCTCTCCAAAACCGCGTACGACCACCTGTGGATGCACTTCACCCGCATGTCGTCGTACGAGAACGCACCCGTGCCCACCATCGTGCGTGGTGAGGGCACCTACATCTACGACGATCAGGGCAAGCGCTACCTGGACGGTCTCTCGGGGCTGTTCGTGGTGAACGCCGGGCACGGCCGCCACGAGCTGGCCGAGACCGCCTACAAGCAGGCGCAGGAGCTGGCCTTCTTCCCGGTCTGGTCGTACGCGCACCCCAAGGCCGTCGAGCTGGCCGAGCGGCTCGCCCACTACGCGCCGGGCGACCTCAACAAGGTCTTCTTCACCACGGGCGGCGGCGAGGCGGTCGAGACCGCCTGGAAGCTCGCCAAGCAGTACTTCAAGCTGACCGGCAAGCCGACCAAGTACAAGGTCATCTCGCGCGCCGTCGCCTACCACGGCACACCGCAGGGAGCCCTGTCGATCACCGGTCTGCCGGCCCTGAAGGCGCCGTTCGAGCCGCTGGTCCCGGGCGCGCACAAGGTGCCGAACACCAACATCTACCGCGCGCCGCTGCACGGCGACGACCCCGAGGCCTTCGGCCGCTGGGCCGCCGACCAGATCGAGCAGCAGATCCTCTTCGAGGGCCCGGACACGGTCGCGGCGGTCTTCCTGGAGCCGGTGCAGAACGCGGGCGGCTGTTTCCCGCCGCCGCCCGGGTACTTCCAGCGGGTCCGCGAGATCTGCGACCAGTACGACGTCCTGCTCGTCTCCGACGAGGTCATCTGCGCCTTCGGCCGGCTCGGCACGATGTTCGCGTGCGACAAGTTCGACTACGTACCGGACATGATCACCTGCGCCAAGGGCATGACCTCGGGCTACTCCCCGATCGGCGCGTGCATCGTCTCCGACCGGCTCGCCGAGCCGTTCTACGAGGGCGACAACACCTTCCTGCACGGCTACACCTTCGGCGGTCACCCGGTCTCGGCGGCGGTCGGCCTCGCCAACCTCGACATCTTCGAGCGCGAGGGCCTCAACCAGCACGTCCTGGACAACGAGTCCGCCTTCTTCGACACGCTGAACAAGCTGCACGACCTGCCGATCGTCGGTGACGTCCGCGGCAACGGCTTCTTCTACGGCATCGAGCTGGTGAAGGACAAGGCCACGAAGGAGACGTTCACGGACGAGGAGACGGAGCGCGTCCTGTACGGCTTCCTCTCCAAGAAGCTGTACGAGAACGGCCTGTACTGCCGGGCCGACGACCGCGGTGACCCGGTCGTGCAGCTGGCGCCGCCGCTGATCTCCGACCAGTCGACGTTCAACGAGATCGAGGGAATCCTGCGGTCGGTGCTGACGGAGGCGTGGACCAAGCTCTGACGGTGACGGGGTTCCCACCCCCGCATGACGGCCCGGGTGCCGCCTTTCGAGTGAGAAGGGCGGCACCCGGGCCGTGTGCTGTCCGTACTCCCGGCTTCGAATCCCTACCGTGCCCAGTGACCGATCGTCGCCGCCTTCGTTCCCCCGGACGGGGGAGGTAAATCCGAACCGAGGTGTACGCCAATGGTGGCCCCACCGGACAACGACGTGCTCTGGGCGCGTTCTCTGAACTACTCCCACAACGGCTCCCCCGCACTCGACAGCGTCTCGCTCGGGGTGCGCGAGGGTGAGATCCTCGCCGTCAACGGCCCGCGCGGCAGCGGCAAGACGACTCTGCTGCGGTGTCTGTCGGGTCAGCTGGTGCCGCAGGAGGGCGAGGTCTGGTTCAACAGCTCGCCGGTCCACACCATGAGCCCGGCGCTCCGCGAACATCTGCGCCGCGACCGCTTCAGCTGGATCGGCCCCGAGCCGTCCCTCGTCCCCGAACTCAACGCCTGGGAGAACGCGGCCCTGCCGCTGCTGATGCGCGGCTCGTCCCATCGCGCCGCCAAGGCCGCGGCGATGGAATGGCTGGAGCGCCTCGACATCGGCGGCTGCGCCCGTAAACGTCCGTACGCCCTGTACCAGGCGCAGCGGCAGCGTGTCGCCGTCGCCCGCGCACTGGTCACCACGCCCTCGGTGCTCTTCGCCGACGAGCCGGCGGCGGCGCTGCATCTCACGGACGGCGCGCAGGTGCTGCGCACGCTGACCACCGCGGCCCGCTCGCACCGGATCACCGTCGTCCTGGCCACTCTGGACGAGGAGCTCACGGCGCTGGCCGACCGTACGGTCTCACTGGTGGACGGACGCCGGGTCAACTCGCTCCGGCCGTCCGAGGCGGAAGGCCGGGCCGCGTGCTCGCTCTCCGTCTAGGCCGCGGCGCCCACCCCCTGGTCCTGCTGCGCCGGCTGCTGGTCGCCGCCGCCTCCGCCGGGGTCGGTTTCCTTCTCCTGTGCACACTGGGCTGGGCACTGGACCATCCGGCCGGGTCCCAGGCCCGGCTGCTCTGGTGTCTGATCCCGCTGGCCGCGACGGTGCAGTTCGCGGTCGCCACGGCCCGTACCGATCAGAGCACCCTGCCCCGTTCCGGGCTGTCGGCGGTGGGCCTCGGCCCGTCGCGGCTCGCGGCGCTGGCCGCGGCGTCGACCGCCGTGTCGTGCACGCTGGGCAGCGCGGTGGCGCTGCTGTTCTTCCTGCATCTGCGCGGTGATCTGACGGGGATGCCGTTCGACGGCGAGGCCGCGAAACTGCTCGCCGCGGGCCGGCCGCTGCCGCTGGGCGCGGCGCTGACGCTGCTGGCCGCGGTGCCGGTGCTGGCGTCGGCGGCGACCTGGCTGGCGCTGCGGACGCGCACCACGGCCGGGCTCCCGCCCGCTCCCGCCCGGCTGCCGGTCCGGCCCGTCAACGCCATGGTGATGGCGACGGACCCGGCCACGGACATGGCCGCGGATACGGATCCGGATGCCGATACGCGTACGGCGTCGGGCAAGGCCATCGAGGCGGCGGAGGCCGCGGACGCGGCGAAGGCCCCGGACGCCGCCGTCAACGAGCCGAGGGTCCTGCCGCCCGCCCGCGTCCCCGAACCGGGGCCGACGCCCGCCGGTCTGCCGTGGGGTGTCGCGATCGCGGCGGCCGGGCTCGCGGTCGAGACGTACGCGAGCCGGGGCGGTGGCGGCACCCCACCGCCGCTGCCGGGCCACTTCGACGGCAGTTCCGCCGGAGTGCTCGCGGGCTGGGCGCTGACGGCGGTCGGCCTGGCGCTGGCCGGGCCGGGGATCACCCATCTCTGCGGCCTGCTGCTCCAGGCCGTGCGGCCCGGCGCGATCCGGCTGCTGGCGGGCCGCACGCTGATGGCCGAGGCACGCCGTATCGGACGCCCGCTGGGTGTGCTGTGCGCGGTGGTGTCGGGCGCGTTCGCCGCGGCGACCCTGTACGGGCCCGGTGACGAACGGCCCTTCGGCCCCCTCACCGGCCTCGGCGCGGCCCTGGTGATCGGCTGCACGGTGGCCACGGTTCTGACGGCGGTTCTGGAGGCCAAGCAGGCCCGTGTCTCCACCACCGAGTCCCTGTACCGGCTCGGTGCCCCCGCCACGCTCCTGCGGACGGCGGCGGCGGTGCGCGCGACCACGATCCTCGTGGTGTTCGCCCCGCTGACCTGGGCCGTGGCGGCCCTGGCGGCGGTCCCGCTGACCAACTGAGCGTCGCTCCTCCCGGACCGGCCGTGCCCCGCCCGAGTGCGGGGCACGGCCGGTTCCGGATTTCGGGGGGGGGCGGCGGGTTCCGGATTTCGGGGGGGGCGGCGGGTTCCGGATTTCCGGAGGACGACGGGCCCGGGAGACGGGGCCGACGGGCCGGAGGGCGGGGCCCCTGGCGGCAACACCCCGCCGGCCACGCCCTATCGTGACCCCATGCCGAACGACGCCCTGTCCCCCGCGCACGCCCAGGACCACGAGATAGAGACCCTCGACGAGTTCGACCGGGTCGTGCGGGCGGGCACGCTCGGCGGATACCGGCTCCAGTCCGTCGATCTGACGGCCCGTACGCCCGAACTGCTCCGTACCGACACCGCCGACGCCGTCTTCCTCGGCTGTCCCATGGAGCCCCGCGCCGCCGACAAGGTCCGGTCCGACGGCGCGATGGTGTTCCCGCCCGTTCCCCATCTCCCGTTCGATCCCTACCGGGGGTTCGTCTACTCGCCCGACCAGCTCTTCGAGGGGCTGGCGGAGGGCGGTTACGAGGCCACGCCCGACGCGCGCGCCTACGCGTGGTTCCAGCGGACCAAGGCGGACGGCGACGTCCTCGCGTCCATGCTGCGCGCGGTGCACGACGACGCGATCTCCGACGCCCTGGACGAACTCCTCGTGGGCGCCCGGGTGGTGGGGGTGATGGGCGGACACGCGATGGCGCGCGGTACCGACGCGTACGCCGGCGCGGCACGGCTCGGCCGCTCGCTCACCCGTACCGGGCTGACCGTGGCGACGGGCGGCGGCCCCGGCGCCATGGAGGCCGCGAACCTCGGCGCGTACGCGGCCTCCCACCCCGACGACATGCTCGACGAGGCGCTCGGCATGCTCGCGAAGGCACCGTCGTTCGTCCCCTCCATAGCCGACTGGGCGCGGGCCGCCTTCGCCGTCCGCGCGCGCTGGCCCAAGGGCGAGGCGTCGGTCGGGATCCCCACCTGGTTCTACGGCCATGAGCCGCCCAACGCCTTCGCCGCGCACATCGCCAAGTACTTCGCGAACGCCACCCGCGAGGACGGCCTGCTGGCGCGCTCCAACGCGGGCGTGGTCTTCCTGCCGGGCGCGGCGGGCACCGTCCAGGAGATCTTCGACAACGCGACGCCGAACTACTACGAGTCGCGCGGCGAGCCGACCCCGATGGTCCTGGTCGACCGGGCCCACTGGACGGAGCGGCTGCCCGCCTGGCCGCTGCTGACGGCGCTCGCGCGGGAACGCCGGATGGAGTCCCGTATCGCGCTCGTCGACACGGTGGACGAGGCACCTGCGGCGCTCGCCCGGCTCGCGGCGGGGTGAGCGGCGGGCTGCCGGCGGGGTGAGCGGCGGCAGCGGGCTGGCGGCGGCGGGCTGGCGGCGGCGGCTCAGGCGAGCAGCGCGGCGAGCCGGTCGTACGAACGGTCCCAGTCCCACTCCGTACGCACCCACTCGCGCCCCTTGCGCCCCATCTCCCGGGCGGCCTCGCGGTCGCGGAGCAGCGCCACGAGCCGGTCCGCGATCTCGTCGGTGCGGCGGCCGTCCACGACATGTCCCGTCTCCCCGTCGCGCACGGCGTCGGGCGCCCCGCCCGAATCGCCCGCCAGAACGGGCAGTCCGGCCGCCGCGGCCTCCAGGTAGACGATGCCCAGGCCCTCCACCTCCAGGCCGGCCCTGCGGGTGCGGCAGGGCATCGCGAAGACATCGGCGGCGGCGAAGAACGGCGGCATCGCGGCGTGCGGATGCCCGCCCGCGAAGACGACCTCGCGCTCCACGCCCCGCGCCGCCGCCAGCCGGCGCAGTCCGCGCGCGTACGGTCCCGCGCCGACGAGCAGGAGCGTCGCGTCCGGGACGGCGGCGCGTACCCGGGGCAGTGCGCGGATCAGCGCGTCCTGCCCCTTGCGGGCGACGAGCCGGGCGGCGCACAGGATCACGGGCCGGTCGCCGAGTCCGTATGTCTCCCGGACCGTTCCGCCGTCGTCCCGGGGCCGGAAGGCGTCGGGGTCGACGCCCGGAACGAGCCGTTCCAGCCGGGCGGCGCCGGACGCTCCGCGCCCCTCCGCGCCGAGCGCGGCGGCTATCGGCGCGCGGGTGCTCTCCCCGAGACAGGTCATGGTGTCGACCCCCGTCCCGATCCGCCGCAGCAGCCCGCGCGCGCCCGGCGTCCGGGCCCACCACACCTCATGACCGTGCGTGGTGGCGACGAGCCGCCGTATCCCGGCCTCGCGCCGCAGCCGCCCCGCCATCAGGCCCAGCGGCGCCGCGGCCCCGAACCACACCCGGTCGCAGCCGTACCGGAGGGCCAGTTCCACCGCGCGGGAGGTGGCGCGGGGAGTCGGCAGGAGGGTGGCGGCGCGGTCCCGGACGACGGGGTAGGGCAGATCGGCGTCATGGGCGGCGGCCCCGCGCTCGGACGAGGTGAACACGACCACCCCGCCCGGCGGAAACCGGTCCGTCATGGCCCGGACGAAGGTTTCGATACCTCCTTGCCGGGGCGGGAAGTCATTGGTGACAACGAGCGTCCGGGGCTGAGTTCCGGGCACGGGGTCCCTCCTTGCGGAAGCGGAAGCGGGCCTCGCGGTACGAACCGGACCGAGCAGGCCAGCAGCACCAGCGGATGGACGAGATAGCCGAACCGGCTGGCCGGCATGAGCGCGATCGCCACGGTGAGCCCGAGAGCGAGCCGCCGGGCCGCCGCCGCGACGGTGCGGGGCGGGCGTACGAGAAGTGAGCCGGCCAGCGGTACGGCGGCGACGGCGAGCAGCACGGAGGCGACCAGCGCGCCGCCCGGCACGTGATCGGCGAGCAGCCGGCCGGGGAACGGCGTGGCCGCGGGTGACGGGGTCGTGGTGAGACCGAGCGGGAAGGCGATGACATTGCGGTGGAAGCCCGCGGGGTCGGCGAGCGCGACGGGCACGACGGCCGCCGCGCCGGACGTGAGAGCCACGGCCCCGCAGCGCAGCGCGGGCCGCCGTCCGGAGCGCGCGGCGAGCAGCGCGACGGCCACCGGCAGCGCGGGCCAGGCCGTCCACTTGAGCGCGGCGGCGGCGCCGAGCACCAGCCCGGCGCGCCCCGCCCGGCCCTGTCCGGCGAGCGTCAGTCCCAGACACATCAGCCCGGCGACCGGCAAATCGACTCCGCCGACCGCGAGCGGCAGCGCCACCGGAGGACAGGCGGCGATCAGCAGCACCGGCGCGCTCCGCCGTACAGCGAGCGTCAGGGCGCCGAGGAAGCAGGCGGCGAGCCACCAGCGCGCATCGCCCGGGAGCGCGCCGAAGACCGCCATGCCGGGCAGATACGGGTTGTAGTCGGCGAGTCCCGCGGGCTCCGGGAGGTACGGGCTGCCGGTGCGCAGGAGCAGTTCCCCGGAGCGCTCCACGACGTCGACCTCCAGCTGCCCCCGGCCGGTGGCGACGAGCAGCAGCAGCGGCAGCGCCACCGCGCCCGTCACCGCCACGACCGCGGACCTCCGCACGCCGCCGCCCGGCCGCCCGGCCGCGAGCGCCGCCGCCGCGTAGCCGGCCGCGGCGATCCCTCCCCACACCCGGTGCGGAGCCGGACCGGACACGAGGCCGAAGACCAGCGCCACGACCGCGCACGCCGCCCAGCCGAGCACCCGGTGCCGCGCCGGCCGCGGCCCCCCTTGAGCCGGCATGAACCCCCCTTTCCTGGCGTGGCTCCGAGGCTAGGAAAGGGGCATGCCCGGCACGTCAACCGTGGCTCCGGTCCCGGGAGTCACCCCGTGGTACGAGATCCGGGCCGGGGATCAACCCGTACTCCGACGCGGTGACCGGCGAGGATGCCGAAGAATCAGCGGTATGAGCGGTATGAACGACCGATTCGGGACCCTGCGGGCACGGCTGCGCCGCACGGTCGGCTGCCCCGCGTATCCCTGGGTCACCGGAGCCCTGCTGACGGGCTGTGCGGCGGCGGAGCTGTGGCGCCTGCCGGCCGGGCCGACGGTCTCGGCGGGGGTGCTGGTCTCGGCGGCGTCCCTGATGTGGCGCCGGGCTCTGCCCGCGGTGTCGATTCTGACGGTGGCGTCGGTTCTGATCAGCTTCACCGCCAGTCCCTCGTCCAGTCTCTACGCCACAGCGGCGGCGGCCGGGCTGATCGGCTGCTACACCCTCGGCCGACAGCGGGTACAGCACCCGGCGCTGCTCGTCGGCGGTGGGTTTCTCGCGGCGCTGGCGGCGAATCTGGTGCACATCAGTACCTGGCAGCGCACCGCCCGGGACCTCATCCCCTCCTTGCGGCGAGGCGACGCGTTCTCCCTCGGGTGGTTCGCCGAGACCTTCGTCCTGACCGCCGTGGTCCTCGGCGCCGTCAGCACCGGGGACGCCGTACGGGCACGCGAGGAGACCCGGCGCGAACGGAGCGCCGCGCAGGAACGGCTGATCGCGATGGAGCGCCGCCGGGCGGCGGAGGCCGAGCGCGCGGCGATCGCCCGCGAACTGCACGATGTCGTCTCCCACTCGGTCTCGATGATCGCGGTGCAGGCGGAGAGCGCGGCGTACACCACGCCCGGCCTCTCGCCCGAGGCCCGGACCGCGTTCCAGGACATCGCCGGGACGGCACGCTCGTCGATGGCCGAACTGCGGCGGCTGCTGGGGGTGCTGCGGACCCGTCCCGACGAGAAGGCCGCGACCGCGCCGCCGCCGTCGCTCGACACGCTGGACGAACTGCTGGAGCAGCACCGCGCGGTGGGCGGCGAGGCGGAGCTGCGGTTCACCGGCGAGCGGGGCGCCGCGGGCGAGCGGAACGGACTGCCCGCCTCCTGGGAGCTGTCGGCGTACCGCATCGTGCAGGAGGCGCTGACCAACGCGCGCCGGCACGCGCCCGGCGCCCGTACGCTGGTGGAGATCGGCTATCTCGCCGACCGGCTGGCCATCCGGGTCGGCGACGACGGTCCGGGGCCCGCCGCCGGCCGGCCCTGGGGACACGGTCTGGCGGGGATGCGGGAACGGGCCGCCCTGCTGGGCGGCCGGCTCACGGCCGGTCCGGGGCCTGACGGCGGTTTTCTCGTGGAGGCGGAACTCCCTTGGTGATCAGGGCGATCGTGGCCGACGACCAGGCGGTCGTACGGACCGGCTTCGTCAATCTGCTGGCCACGCAGGACGACATCACCGTGGTGGCGGAGGCGGAGGACGGCGTCGAGGCGGTCCGGGCCGCCGCCGAGCACCGGCCCGATCTGGCGCTGCTCGACATCCGCATGCCGCACAAGAACGGCATCGAGGCGGCCCGCGAGATCCTCGCCGCGTCCGGTGGATCGACGAAGGTGCTGATCCTGACCACCTTCGATCTCGACGAGTACGTGTACGACGCGCTCGCGGCGGGAGCGGGCGGTTTCCTCCTGAAGGACGCGACCTTTCCCGAACTGCTGCACGCCGTACGGGTCGTGGCCAGGGGCGACGCGCTGCTCGCGCCCGAGGTCACCAAGCGGCTGATCGCGGAGTTCGCTCGGCAGCGCGAGTCGGTGCTGCCCGTGCGCACGCTGGACGGGCTGACCGCGCGCGAGGCCGAGGTGCTCGTACTGATCGCGCGCGGTCTGTCCAACGCCGAGATCGCCGGCCGGCTCACCATCTCGGACCACACGGTCAAGACGCATATCAACCGGCTGTTCGCGAAGATGCGGCTCAGGGACCGGGCGCAGGCGGTGATCCTGGCGTACGAACTCGGTCTGGTGCGGCCGGGCGCGGGGCGCCATGACCCGTGAGGTTCGGGGACGGCCCGGCCGTGTCCGCCACCCGCACGCCCGGCCGGCCCCGGTCCGATGCCCGCACGCTCTGCGGGTCCTGATCCGCCGCCCTCATGCCCGGCCGGTCCTGATCCCCCGCCCTCATGCCCGGCCGGTCCTGGGCGGCCAGCACCACCACCTCCTCGGCGGCGAAGGCGACCCCCACCTCCGCGCCCTCCTCCGGCGCCTCGCGCAGCCCGCACTCGGCCTCGATGTCCGGTGCGCCGGTGAGTGCGCCGGGCCGTAGCAGTACGGTGACCCGGCCGCCGGTGAACGTACGCGCCCCGACCGTGCAGCGCAGCCCTTCGCCGGGGTCCACGAGACGTACCCCCGCGGGCCGGACCAGCACCGTCCGCTCGCCCTGGGCCGATCCGTCGGGGACCGGGACCCTGCCCCAGACCGTGTCGGCGACGGCGCCGCTCACCGTCGCGTCCACGACATTGCCGAAGCCGAGGAACCGCGCGACGAAGGCGGAGGCGGGCCGCTGCCAGACCTCCAGCGGGGTGCCGGTCTGGGCGATACGGCCGTCGCGCATCACCACCACCCGGTCGGCGAGCGCGAAGGCCTCCCCCTGGTCATGGGTGACGGCGAGCACGGTCGTGCCCAACCGTCCGAACAGACCGCGCAGTTCGACCACGAGCCGGTCGCGCAGGCCGCGGTCGAGCTGGCCGAGCGGTTCGTCCAGCATCAGCAGCCGCGGCCTCGGCGCGAGCGCCCGTGCCAGCGCGACCCGCTGCTGTTCGCCGCCCGACAGCTCGGCGACGGCCCGGCGGCCGGCCCCCGGCAGCCCGACGAGGTCGAGCAACTCGGCGACGCGGCGGTCCTGTTCGTCCCGGGTGGCGCCGCGTATCCGCAGGCCGAAGGCGACATTGCCGCGCACGTCACGCTGCGGGAAGAGCTGATGGTCCTGGAACATCAGGCCGACGCCGCGCCGGTGCACCGGTACCCCCGACTGGTCGGAGCCGTCGAGCGCCACCCGTCCGCCGGCCGGCTCCTGGAGCCCGGCGACCACCCGCAGCAGCGTCGACTTGCCGCTGCCGCTCGGTCCGAGCACACAGACGATCTCGTGCTCGGCGATCTCCAGATCCACCGCGTCGAGCGCGGTGCGGGAGCCGAACCGTACGGTCACGTCCGACAGGGTCAGCAAGGCCATCAGAACTCTCCCGAGCGGTCGGTACGGATACGTTCCAGCGCCAGCAGCGACACCGCGCACACCACCATCAGGACCGTGGAAAGGGCCATCGCCTGGCCGTAGTTCAGCTCACCCGGCCGCCCCAGCAGCCGTGCGACGGCCACCGGCAGCGTCGGCCGGTCCGGGCGCGCGATGAAGACCGTCGCGCCGAACTCGCCGAGCGAGACGGCGAACGCGAACCCGGCGGCGACCAGCGACGCCCGCCGTACCAGCGGCAGATCCACCTCCCGCCAGGCGCGCAGCGGCGACGCCCCGAGCACGGCCGCCGCCTCGCGCAGCCGACCGTCCACCGCCCGCAGCACCGGCAGCATGGTCCGTACGACGAAGGGGACCCCCACCAGCGCCTGGGCGAGCGGCACCAGGATCCAGGAGGCGCGCAGATCCAGCGGGGGCTTGTCCAGCGTGATCAGGAAACCGAAGCCGACGGTCACGGCCGAGACACCGAGCGGCAGCATCAGCAGCGCGTCGAAGCCCCGCACGAGACGGCCCGCGCGCCGGGTGAGCGCGGCGGCGGCCAGTCCTCCGACCACCAGCGCGACGGCGGTCGCGACGAGCGCGTACCGCAGGGAGTTCCAGACCGCTTCCAGCGGCGGTACGAGGAAGGTGCCGCCGCTGGACTCCACCGATCCGAGGGCCCGGTAGAAGTCGAATCCGTACCCGCCGGGACCACCCAGGGAGCGTTCGACGAGCACCCCCAACGGCACCAGGATCAGCAGCAGTACGGTGCCGAGCACCCCGCAGAGCAGCGCCCACTGCCCGGCGCCGCGCGGCCGGTGTGCGGTCAGCGCGGGGTCGACCAGCCGCAGCGCGGTCTCCCGCCTCCGTACGGTCCACGCGTGCACCGCGAGGACCGCGCCGACCGCCGCGAACTGCACCAGCGTGAGCACGGCGGCGGTGGGCAGATCGAGGAGCTGCGCGGTCTGCCGGTAGATCTCCACCTCAAGGGTGGAGAAGCCGGGGCCGCCCAGGATCTGTACGACCCCGAAGGAGGTGAAGGTGAACAGGAAGACCATCAGCGCGGCGGCGGCGACGGCGGGGCCGAGGGCCGGCAGCGTCACCCGCCACCAGGCCGCGAGCCGTCCCGCGCCGAGCACCCGGGCCGCCTCCTCCTGGCGCGGGTCGAGCTGCGCCCACAGCCCGCCCACCGTCCTGACGACCACCGCGTAGTTGAAGAAGACATGCGCGAGGAGGATCGCCCAGACGGAGGTGTCGAGCCGTACGCCCCACAGGTCGTCGAGGAGTCCGCCGCGCCCGAGCAGCGCCAGGAAGGCGGTGCCGGCCACGACGGTCGGCAGCACGAACGGGACGGTGACGACCGCGCGCAGCAGCTGTTTGCCGGGAAAGTCGAAGCGGGCGAAGACATACGCGCCCGGCAGCGCGATCAGCAGGGTCAGCGCGGTGGAGGCGAGCGCCTGCCAGGTGGTGAACCACAGGACGCCGAGGATGTCCGGGCGGGCCAGTACGTCCCCGATCCGGCCGACCTGCCAGCCGCCGTCCGTCTTCAGCCCCCGGCCCACGATCGCGGCCACCGGATAGGCGAAGAAGACCGCGAAGAAGGCGACGGGCACGGCCATGAGCGCGAGCCGTACGGCGTTTCCGCGCCCCCGGCCGCGCCCCGGCCGTCCTCCCCCCGGCGTCCTGGCGGTTACTTCACTACGAGTGAGGACCACGACTGGATCCACTGCTCACGGTGGGCGGCGATCGTGTCGGGCGCCACGGCCTCGGGCGTGTCGACGGTCGCGCCGAACTTCGTGAACAGCTCCGGCAGCGCGACGTCCTTGACCACGGGGTTGACGAACATGTTCAGCGGCATGTCCGCCTGGAACTTCTCGCCGATCAGGAAGTCCAGCAGCGCCTTGCCGCCGGCCTCGTTCCTCGCGCCGCCCAGCAGCCCGGCGAACTCGGTCTGCCGGAAGCAGGTCCCGGTGGAGACCCCGGTCGGCGCCTCCTCGGGCCGGGGGTCGGCGTACAGCACCTCGACGGGCGGGCTGGAGGCGTACGAGACGACGAGCGGCCGGTCGGCCTTGGCCTTCTTGCCGCCCGCGGAGCCGGAGAAGCTGTCGTTGTACGCCTGCTCCCAGCTGTCCACGACCTGGACTCCGTTGTCCTTCAGCTTCTTCCAGTAGTCCTGCCAGCCCTTGTCGCCGTACCGCGCGACCGTGCCGAGGAGGAAGCCGAGGCCGGGTGAGGAGGTCGCGGCGTTCTCGGTGACGAGGAGGTTCTTGTACTGGGGCTTGATCAGATCGTCGAAGGTCCGCGGCGGCGTCAGCTTCTTGTCCGTGAAGTACTTCTTGTCGTAGTTGACGCAGATGTCGCCGGTGTCGACCGGGGTGACCCGGTTCTTGTCCTTGTCGAGCCGCGCGCTCTCCTCGACGCGGTCCAGGCCCTTCGCCTTGTACGGCGTGAACAGGCCGTTGTCGAGGGCGCGGGAGAGCAGGGTGTTGTCGACACCGAAGAAGACATCGCCCTGGGGCGAACCCTTCGTCAGGATCTCCTTGTTGAGGGCCTCCCCGGCGTCGCCGCTCTTCAGGACCTTGACCGTGTAACCGGTCTCCTTGGTGAACTCCTTCAGCACGGCGGGCGAGGCGTTGAACGAGTCATGGCTGACGAGGGTGACGGTCTTGGACTCCGGGCTGCCGCTGCCGCCGTCACCGGACGACGCGGAGCCGCCGGACCCGCCGCAGGCGGCGAGCGCCGAGACGCCGAGCGCGGCGGCGAGCGCGCCGGCCGCCGCCCTTCTCGTGCCGGTACGCGTACGGGCGGGACGAATACGGGTACTGCTCACTGACTTTCCTCCTGGGATGTCCAGGAGAAGACGCGGCCCTGCCCGGGGTCCGTACGGTCCGGACTCCGGGCAGGGCGCTACAGCTTGAGTGGTGTCCGAACTTCCTACCCAGAATGACCTGGGCAAGGTTCAGAGGGTCTGCGACCGCTGCCCGCTCCCACGGACATGTGCCGCACTCTCAGCGCTGTGGCGCTCCCCTGTCGGAAAATATGCAATACGTTCAGGCCAAGGCTACCCCGTGGCGCCGTACCGACTCCTCCGGCTCCTACCGCTCGGAGGCGGCCAGCTGTCCGCACGCCCCGTCGATCTCCTGGCCCCGGGTGTCCCGTACGGTCACCGGCACGCCGTGGGCCGCGATCGCCTCGACGAACGCCTTCTCGTCCTCGGGGCGCGACGCCGTCCACTTCGAGCCGGGCGTCGGGTTGAGCGGGATCAGATTGACGTGCACCCGCTTGCCCTTGAGCAGCCGGCCCAGCCGGTCGCCGCGCCACGCCTGGTCGTTGATGTCGCGGATCAGCGCGTACTCGATGGAGACCCGGCGGCCCGACTTCTCCGCGTACTCCCAGGCGGCGTCCAGCACTTCCCGCACCTTCCACCGCGTATTGACCGGCACGAGGGTGTCGCGCAGTTCGTCGTCGGGCGCGTGCAGGGAGACGGCGAGCCGGCACTTGAAGCCCTCGTCGGCGAAGCGCAGCATCGCGGGCACCAGACCGACCGTCGAGACGGTGATCCCGCGCTGCGAGAGGCCCAGACCGTCCGGCTCGGGGTCGGTGAGCCGGCGGATCGCCCCGACCACCCGGTTGTAGTTGGCGAGCGGCTCGCCCATCCCCATGAAGACGATGTTGGACAGCCGCGAGGGACCGCCGGGAACCTCGCCGTCACGCAGCGCGCGCATCCCGTCGACGATCTGGTGCACGATCTCGGCGGTGGAGAGATTACGGTCCAGACCGGCCTGGCCGGTGGCGCAGAACGGGCAGTTCATCCCGCAGCCCGCCTGCGAGGAGATGCACATGGTGACCCGGTCCGGGTAGCGCATCAGCACCGACTCGACGAGGGTGCCGTCGTGCAGCCGCCACAAGGTCTTGCGCGTGGTGTCGTCGTCGCACGAGATGTGCCGTACCACCGACATCAGGTCGGGCAGCAGCTCCGTGGCGAGCTTCTGGCGCGCGGCGGCCGGGATGTCGGTCCACTGCTCGGGGTCGTGCGCGTACCGCGCGAAGTAGTGCTGCGACAGCTGCTTGGCGCGGAACGGCTTCTCACCGATCGCGGCGACGGCCTCGCGGCGCTCGGCGGGGGTGAGGTCGGCGAGATGCCGCGGGGGCTTCTTGGCTCCGCGAGGCGCGACGAAAGTGAGTTCTCCGGGTGTCGGCGGGGCCATGAAAAACCAAATCTCCTCGGTGCGGCGAGGCCGGGCTACCCCCGCCGTGGCGGGGAGTACGGCAGGACGGTGCCGGTGCCGGGAGACCTCACGGGAACGGCTTCACAGCCGCGGGGCTCAAAAAGGGCCCGCCACCCGTGAGCGGCGAGCCCTTTCAGGGTAACCGGTACGGGTAGTGCCGCGACGGGCCGACCTCGCCGGGGACGAGAGCACTATCCGGAGCCCACGAAGAGCACCAGCAGCAACCAGACCACGGGCGCCGTGGGCAGCAGGGAGTCCAGCCGGTCCATGATCCCGCCGTGGCCCGGAAGCAGCGTGCCCATGTCCTTGATGCCGAGATCCCGCTTGATCATGGATTCGCCGAGATCACCGAGGGTGGCACTGGCCGCGACCGCGAGCCCGAGCAGCAGTCCCTGCCACCAGACCCCGCCGTCGATCATGAACTCCATGCAGAGCGCACCGGCCGCCATCGCGAAGCCGACGGCTCCGGCCAGCCCCTCCCAGGTCTTGCCGGGGCTGATACGGGGCGCCAGCTTGTGCGTACCGAAGCGCCAGCCGACCGCGTACGCGCCCGTGTCGCTGACGACCGTCAGCACCAGGAACATCAGCACCCGCCACGGGCCGTCGTGCGCGGTGAGCATCATCGCGACGAAGGTGGCCAGGAACGGCACGTAGAACGCGGCGAAGACCCCCGCCGTGACATCTCGGAGATAGCCCTCGGGCGGTTCCGTCATCCGCCAGATCAGCACCGCGAGCGCGGTGAGGGCCATCGCGACCCAGGCACCCTCCGCCCCCCGCGCGTACCCGGCGACGACCATCGCGGCGCCGCCGACGGCGAGTGGCACGAGCGGTGCCTTGATGCCCTTCTTCTCGTGGAGCCGTGAGGTCAGCTCCCACAGCCCGATCACCACCGCGACCGCTATGACGCCGATGAAGACGGCCTTGACGATGAAGAGCGAGGCCGCGACCACCGCGCCGAGCCCGATACCGACCCCTATGGCCGCACGCAGATCGCGTCCGGCCCGCTTCTTCGGCGGGGGTGGCGGAGGGGCTGCCATGGGCTCCTGCGGGGTCTTGTCACGGAACAGGGGGCCGCCCGGCCGAGCGGCCCCCCGGTCGTCATCCTGGTTCCCGCTGTCGGCGGGTCCGTCGGGCACGATGGGCATGGGCCGAGTCTGCTGTGCGGGATGCTCATCGTATGCGGGACCCGCCGGGACAGCCCCCGGGTCGGTCGGTCCCCAGTATCCGGCTGTCGACGAGGCTCCCCGGGAAGAGTCGTTCATCAGACTTCGAGCAGCTCGGCTTCCTTGTGCTTCAGCAGCTCGTCCACCTGCGCGACATACTTCGCGGTGGTGTCGTCGAGCTCCTTCTCGGCGCGGCGGCCCTCGTCCTCGCCGACCTCGCCGTCCTTGATCAGCTTGTCGATGGTCTCCTTGGCCTTGCGGCGGACCGCGCGGATCGAGATCTTCGAGTCCTCGGCCTTGGTCTTGGCGACCTTGATGAACTCCTTGCGCCTGTCCTGCGTCAGCTCGGGGAACACCACCCGGATGATGTTGCCGTCGTTGCTCGGATTGACGCCGAGGTCGGAGTCGCGGATCGCCTGCTCGATATTGCGCAGCGCGCTCTTGTCGAACGGGGTCACCACGGCCATCCGCGCCTCGGGCACGGCGAACGAGGCGAGCTGGTTGATCGGGGTCAGGGCACCGTAATAGTCGGCCACGATCTTGTTGAACATCGCCGGGTGCGCCCGCCCTGTGCGGATCGCGGCGAAGTCGTCTTTGGCGACCAGGACGGCCTTCTCCATCTTCTCCTCGGCCTCGAGGAGGGTCTCTTCGATCACCACTTGCTCCTGCGTGTCTTGAGTGGGCCCGGCGTGCGAATCGGCCGGCGGAACCTGCGTCGCGTCTTGTCCTGCACGGTGTCCGACCGGCAGGGCTTTGTCCATCCCGTGCGGGGCGGCCCCGGATCAGCTCCGGGTGCCCTGGTCGCTCACGAGCGTGCCGATCTTCTCACCCTTGACCGCACGCGCGATATTGCCTTCCTTCAGCAATTCGAAGACGAGGATCGGCAGCTTGTTGTCCTGGCACAGCGTGATGGCGGTCATGTCGGCGACCCGCAGATCTCCGGCGATCACCTCGCCGTACTCCAGGGCGTCGAACTTGACCGCGGCGGGGTTGGTCTTGGGGTCGGAGTCGTACACCCCGTCGACCCCGTTCTTCCCCATCAACAATGCCTCGGCGTCGATCTCCAGCGCGCGCTGGGCGGCCGTGGTGTCGGTCGAGAAGTACGGCATGCCCATACCGGCGCCGAAAATCACGACGCGGCCCTTCTCCAGGTGGCGCACGGCGCGGAGCGGGATGTACGGCTCCGCGACCTGCCCCATGGTGATGGCGGTCTGGACACGGGAGTCGATGCCCTCCTTCTCCAGGAAGTCCTGGAGCGCGAGGCAGTTCATGACCGTGCCGAGCATGCCCATGTAGTCGGAGCGCGCCCGGTCCATGCCGCGCTGCTGGAGTTCGGCGCCCCGGAAGAAGTTGCCCCCGCCGATGACGACCGCGATCTGGGCGCCGTCCCGGACGACGGCGGCGATCTCGCGGGCGATGGCGTGGACGACATCGGGGTCGACGCCGAGCGCTCCCCGTCCGGCGAACGCCTCACCGGACAGCTTCAGCATGAAGCGTCCGCGGCCGTGGTTCCTGCCGTCGTCGCTCTTCTTGCCGTCGTCGCTTGTGTCGGCCTGTTCCATGGAGATCTCCTCGTGCGCATACGAAGAAGGCCATTGCCGGGGTCCTTGCGGTTCCCTGTGCGGCAATGGCCTCCTCGTCAGATCTGCGGCCGCCCGGCAGGTACCCGGACGACTGCGTCAGACCCTATCGGGGTCTTGGGTTGATCGCGTACAGACTCAGACGCCGACCTTGATGCGCACGAAGCGCGTCAGGGCGACACCGGCCTCGTCCAGGACCTTCTGGACGGACTTCTTGTTGTCCTTGGCGAACGCCTGCTCCGTCACGACGACGTCCTTGAAGAAGCCGTTGACACGACCCTCGACGATCTTCGGCAGGGCGGCCTCGGGCTTGCCCTCCTCGCGCGAGGTGGCCTCGGCCACGCGGCGCTCGTTCTCGACCGTCTCGGCCGGGACCTCGTCGCGGCTGAGGTACTTCGGCGCGAAGGCGGCGATGTGCTGCGCGACGTCCTTGGCGACCTCGGCGTTCTCCTTGTCCAGCTGGACGAGGACGCCGACCTGCGGCGGGAGGTCGGGCATGGTGCGGTGCATGTAGGCGGCCACGTAACCGCCGGTGAACTGCGCGAAGCGGTCCAGGACGATCTTCTCGCCCAGGTTGGCGTTCGCCTCGTCCACGTACGCCTGCACGGTCTTGCCGGCCTCGATCTCGGAGGCGAGCAGCGCCGGGAGGTCGGCCGGGGACGTCGCGGCGACGTGGGCGGCGAGCGTGTTGGCGACGGTCTGGAACTTGTCACCCTTGGCGACGAAGTCCGTCTCGCACTTCAGCTCGAGCAGAACGCCGGAGGTCTTGTCCTCGGAGATGAGGGAGACGACAGCGCCGTTCTCGGCCGAACGGCCCTCGCGCTTGGCGACGCCCTTCTGGCCCTTGACACGGAGAAGCTCGACGGCCTTGTCGACGTTGCCGTCGGCCTCGTCGAGCGCCTTCTTGCAGTCCATCATGCCGGCGCCGGTGAGCTCACGGAGCTTCTTGACGTCAGCGGCGGTGTAGTTCGCCATGATCTGTAATTCTCTCTCGAAGGTCTGAAGGATCTACGGGTGAACGGCGGGGGCCGGTGGGCCCCCGCCGTCAACTACCGAACCTGGGGAAGGTCAGGCCTGCTCGGTGTCCGCGGCCGGAGCCTCGGCGGGGGCCTCGGCCTGCTCCGCGTCGGCGACCTTCTCCGTCTCGGCGGAGGTCTGGACGTCGCCCTCGGCCTTGGCCTCGGCCTCGGCCGGCTTCTCGGCGTCGTCCTTCTTCTCGCCCTCGAGCAGGTCGCGCTCCCACTCGGCGAGCGGCTCGCCGGCGGCCTTCTCGCCCGGCTTCGAGTCACCGGTGGCGACGCCGGAACGGGCGATGAGGCCCTCGGCGACGGCGTCGGCGATCACGCGGGTGAGCAGGGTGACGGAGCGGATCGCGTCGTCGTTGCCCGGGATCTTGTAGTCGACCTCGTCGGGGTCGCAGTTGGTGTCGAGGATCGCGACGACCGGGATGTGGAGCTTGCGCGCCTCACCGACGGCGATGTGCTCCTTCTTGGTGTCGACGATCCAGACGGCGCTGGGCACCTTCTGCATCTCGCGGATACCACCGAGGGTCTTCTCCAGCTTGGCCTTCTCGCGGGAGAGGACCAGCAGCTCCTTCTTGGTGAGGCCGGAGGCGGCCACGTCCTCGAAGTCGATCTGCTCAAGCTCCTTCAGACGCTGAAGGCGCTTGTAGACGGTGGAGAAGTTGGTGAGCATGCCGCCCAGCCAGCGCTGGTTGACGTAGGGCATGCCGACGCGCGTCGCCTGCTCGGCGATGGCCTCCTGGGCCTGCTTCTTCGTACCGACGAACATGATGGAGCCGCCGTGCGCGACGGTCTCCTTGACGAACTCGTAGGCGCGGTCGATGTACGACAGCGACTGGAGCAGGTCGATGATGTAGATGCCGTTGCGCTCGGTGAAGATGAAGCGCTTCATCTTCGGGTTCCAGCGACGGGTCTGGTGACCGAAGTGGACGCCGCTCTCCAGCAGCTCCCGCATCGTGACGACGGCCATGGCCGTACTCCTTGAGATACTCGGTTGTCGCGTCCGCCGGACGGCAGTCGCGCCTGACGCCCCGATGCGCTGTGCCACGGAAGACCGAGACCGAGAAGCGCTGACATCGGCGCGAAGGGGCCGATGGCGGGGCGTGCGAAGTCGACCCGGTGACCCGGATCGCCACAAGAAGTGTACGGGACCTTCGCACCCCTGGGTGACGGCGTTGTCCACAACCGGTCGGTACTCCACAGATCCCGTTCATGATCAGCGCGATGGTGCCGTCCTGCGGGACCGTGTCAGGCATGACTACTTTCCGTAACCCCTTCGGCACACGCGTCCCTCTCGCCCCGCGCCGCGTACCGCTCGTGCCGCGCCGCGTACCGCTCCGGCCGCGCCGCGTACCGCTCATGCCACTCGCGCTCGGCGTACTCGTCGCCGTCGTCCTGGCATCGCTCGGGCTGTGGGCCGCGCCGGAGGCGGTGGCCGCTCAGGTGCCCGGCGCCGGCGAGGGCCGGGCCTGGCCCGTGGGTTCGCGTCCGGGCCCGGCGGTGCTGCGGGGCTGGGAGCCGCCCGCCACGGCGTACGGCCCCGGTCATCGCGGGGTGGACCTGGCCGCGGCGGCCGGGGCGCCGGTACACGCGGCGGCAGCGGGCCGGGTCTCCTTCGCGGGCCGGGTGGCGGGGCGCGGGGTGCTCTCGATCACGCTGACCGGTACGGGGGATCCGCCACTGCGGACCACCTACGAACCGGTGTCACCCCTCGTCGCCGAAGGAGACGACGTGACGGCGGGCCAGCGGGTCGCCACGATGACGGGCGCTCCGTCCCACTGCGCGCCGGGATGTCTGCACTGGGGTCTGCTGCGGGGCAGGGTCCATCTGAACCCGCTGTCCCTGCTGCCCCGCGCGCTGCTGCGCCGGGGCCCGTCGCGGCTCCTGCCCGTCTTCGGTGTCCCCGAGCCGGAGCCGGAGCCGGTACGAGCGCGGTGGGGCGCGCGGTGGACACTGACGGCGCATCCGCCGGCGTACGCGCCGACGGTGTACGTGCCGACGGTGTACGCGCCGTCGGTGTACGTGCCGGGCCCTCAGCCCCGTACGCCGCGCAGCGCCATGGAGACGGCCGCCTCGGCGATCTCCGGAGGCGTCTCGGCCGCGCCGAGCTCGATACGTCGGACGGCCGCGTCCACGACGCCCTGGAGCAGCATGGCGGCGAGCCGGGGCTGTTCATGGCCCAGTTCGCCGAGAGCCTCCACGATCATGGCGATCAGCCCGCCGTGCGCGGCACGGATCTTCTCCCGGGCCCCGGCGTCCAGCTCACTCGCGGAGATGGCGACGACCGCGCGGTGGCGCCGGTCCCCGACCAGCGCGAGCTGACGGCGCACATACGCCTCGATCTTGGCCTCCGGCGTCTGCGCCCCGGCCATGGCCGCCTCGACCTCGGCCGCCCAGACCGGGAAGTCGACGGCGCACAGTTCCTCGACGACGGCGGCGCGCGAGCGGAAGTACTCGTAGACGGAGGACCTGGCGAGGCCGGTGCGCTCGGCGAGTGCGGGGAAGGTCAGCGCGTCCGTACCGCCTTCGGACAGCAGGGAGCGCGCGGCGTCCAGCAGGGCGCCTCGTTGCATGGTCCGGTGCTCGGCCACGGAGGCCGCTCGAATCCTGGGCACGCCTCCACTCTACGGATGAGCGGGCGCCCCCACAGCGTCAGCGTCCGACGTCGGCCAGCTTCGCCCGCAACTGCAGCACGGACTTTGTGTGGATCTGGCTGACCCTGCTCTCCGTCACCCCGAGGACATGGCCGATCTCGGCGAGCGTGAGGCCCTCGTAGTAGTAGAGCGTGACGACCGTTTTCTCCCGGTCGGGGAGGGTGTTGATGGCCCGCGCGAGCAACCGTCTCAGCTCACGGTCCTCGGCGACCTCCACCGGGTTGTCGGCGGCGGTGTCCTCCAGGGTGTCCATGAGGCTGAGCCGGTCACCGCCCTCGCCGCCGACATGCAGCAGTTCCTCCAGCGCCACGACGTTCGCCAGGGACAACTGGCTGAAAACCGCGTGCAGTTCCTCCAGCGCGATCCCCATCTCGGCGGCGACCTCGGGCTCCGAGGGCGTACGCCGCAGCTGGGCCTCCAGCGTGGCGTAGGCGCGCTCGACGGCCCTGGCCTTCTGCCGCACGGAGCGCGGGATCCAGTCCAGGGCGCGGAGTTCGTCGATCATCGCGCCGCGGATACGGGTGATCGCGTAGGTCTCGAACTTGATGGCCCGCTCGATGTCGAACTTCTCGATCGCGTCGATCAGACCGAAGACCCCGGAGGAGACGAAGTCGGCCTGCTCGACATTGGACGGCAGTCCGACGCTCACCCGGCCCGCCACATACTTCACCAGGGGCGAGTAGTGCAGGATCAACTGCTCGCGCAGCCGCTCGTCGCCCGTGGCCTTGTACGACCGCCACAACTCGTCGAGCGACGAGGGCGCGGGGGGCCGCACGCCGCTCCGGGCGGCAGGGGGCGCCGCCGCGCGGTCAGACCCGGAGGTGTGCTGGGGCATGCGTCGCCTTGAGCCGTTCTGCTGTGACGTGCGGGGGGACATCTGTCTCGGGGGCCGGAACGCTGGTGAGCGTAGCGTGACTGACGCATCGCGCTGAGCGAGGAACGGGCGACCGCACCCGCCCCGACGGACGCCGCCGACCACACCGTCGATCCGGAGCCGACGCCGCTCGCGCCGGCCCCTGGTGCGTCACGGATCGAGAGGCAGGGGTCATCCGCATCACCTTTTCACCCGAATGCCCCAGGTCAAGTACCGCCTCGCCGCGCGGCGGCCAACTGCCAGCCGTCGCCATGCCGTTCGACGAACCCCAACGAGTGCAGTTCGTACAATCTGCCGAGCGCCTCGTCCGTGGTGGTACCCGCGCCGCGCGCGATCTCCGGCCCACGCGAGGCTCCCCGCGGGGGCAGCGCCTCCAGTACCCGTGCGCTGACCGGATCGAGCAGATCCCTGGGCAGTACGGGGCCGCGCCGGAGCGGTGCCAGCTCGCCCATGTCCCCCACCAGCTCGATCACTTCCGCGGCGTCCGTGACCAGCACTCCCTCACCGCGCAGCAGTTCGTGCACGCCCGCCGAGAGACCGCTGGTGGCGGGGCCGGGCACGCCCATCGTGAAGCGGCCGAGCCGCTGCGCCGCGCGCGCGGTGACCAGGGATCCGCTGCGGTATTCCGCCTCCACCACGACCGTGCCCCTGGTGAGCGCGGCGATCACGCGGTTGCGGAGGACGAACCTGCTGCGGGTGGGATGGTCGCCCGGCGGTAATTCACCGATGACCAGGCCCTGTTCGGCGATGCGTCCGATCAGCTCCGTATGACCGCGGGGATAGGCCACGTCGACCCCGCAGGCGAGGACGGCCACGGTGGCGCCGTCGGCCGCCAGCGCACCGCGGTGCGCGGCGCCGTCCACACCGAACGCTCCACCGGAGGTCACGACCCAGCCACGCTCCGCCAGACCGGAGCCCAGACTCGCCGCCATATGTGCCCCGTACGGAGTACACGCCCTGGCGCCGACCACCGCGACGGAGCGCAGGGACCAGAGCCGCAGATCCGCCGCGCCGCGCACCCACAGCCCGATGGGCGCTGCCGCCTCCAGGTCGTCGAGCTGGCTGGGCCACTCCCGGTCGCCGGGGCAGACGAACCGGCCGCCGAGCGTGTGCACCGCCGCCAGATCGCGTTCGGGGTCGGCCCTCGCCGCCCGTATCCGGTAGCCGCCGAGCCGCGGCTCACCGACCTCGGTGAGCTGTTCAGGCCCGGCGTCCGGTGAGGTGAGCAGCTCCAGCAGCCGAGCCGCCCCGAATCTCCGCAGCCACCGTCCGCCGCACTCGTCCCCCGGTTCCAGAATCCGCGTGAGCGCGGCCCGCGCCAGCCGCTCCGCCGGGGCGACGATGGTCATGACGCCGCTCCCGCCGCGCCCCGGGCCACGCCGGTACGCAGCTCCAGCGCCAGCGCCACATCGCGCGACTCCGGCCGGGCTCGCCCGGCAAGGTCCGCGACTGTCCAGGCCACCCGCAGCACCCGGTCCAGGCCGCGCGCGGTGAGCAGGCCACGCTCCAGATCGCGTTCGGCCGCGGCGAGCGCTCCGGGGGCGACGGGCCAGCGCGTGCGCAGCTCATGGCCGGGCACCTCGCTGTTCACCGTCCAGGGTGTGCCCTCCAGCCGGGCCGCCGACCGCTGTCTGGCCTCCCGTACCCGCACGGCCACCGCCGCCGTGGACTCGCCCCTGCCGCCCTGCCCCAGCAGATCCGCGCGGTGGACGGGCCGGACGCCGACCCGGAGATCGACCCGGTCGAGCAGGGGCCCGGACAGCCGGGCCTGGTAGCGGCGGATCGCCGAGGGCGGACAGTCACACGCCGCGCCGACCAGCGTGTGCCGCCCGCACGGGCAGGGATTGGCCGCGAGGATCATCAGAAACCGCGCGGGCAGCCGCACCACCCCGGCACTGCGTGCCACCACCACATGGCCGGACTCCAGCGGCTGCCGCAGGGCGTCCAGCGCCCGGCCCGAGAACTCCGGCGCCTCGTCGAGGAAGAGCACCCCCCGGTGCGCCAGCGACACCGCGCCCGGCCGCGGAAGCCCGTTCCCGCCGCCCACCAGGGACTGCATGGTCGCCGAGTGGTGCGGGGCGCAGTAGGGCGGGGCGCCGACGAGCGGCTCGCCGGGCGGCAGCATGCCCGCCACCGAGTGCACGGCCGTGACCTCCAGGGCTTCCTGTCCGGTCAGGGGCGGCAGGACGCCGGGCAGCCGCTCCGCCAGCATCGTCTTCCCCGCGCCCGGCGGTCCGTGGAGCAGCAGATGGTGCCCGCCGGCCGCGGCCACCTCCAGCGCCGTACGGGCCGACTCCTGGCCCGCCACGTCCGCGAGATCGGGCCGGTGTCCGTCGCCCGTCCCGGCGCCCGCGGCCAGACCGGTGCCGACCCCGGCGCCGGGCACCATCAGCCCCGCGAGCATCGCGTCGGGACGTCCCCGCGTGCTCTCCGGTGGCTCCTCGGGCACCGGCTCGTCGGTCAGTACGGCGATGAGCTGGCGCAGGGTCCGTACCCCGAGGACCGAGACCCCCGGTACCAGGGAAGCCTCGCCCGCCGTCTGCTCGGGGACGACGACCTGGCGGTAGCCCGCCTCGGCCGCCGCGAGCACGGCGGGCAGCACCCCGCGTACCGGCCTGACCCGTCCGTCCAGGCCCAGCTCCCCGATCAGCACCAGATCGGCGATGGCCCGGGGATCGATCCGTTCGGCGGCCCCGAGCACCGCGGCGGCCACGGCGAGGTCGAAGCCGCTGCCGCCCTTCGGCACGGACGCGGGGCTCAGCCCCACCGTGAGTTTCTTCTGCGGCCACTCGCCCCCGGAGTTCACCACGGCCGCCCGCACCCGGTCGCGGCTCTCCACCAGGCTCTTGTCGGGCAGCCCCACCAGGGTGAAGGCGGCCACTCCCGGCTCCAGATCCGCCTGGACCTCGACCACCACACCCTCGACGCCCAGCAGCGCCACCGAGCACGCACGCGCGAACCCCATCAGGCCACCCCCTGGGCGTGCTCGACCACGGGCGCGCCCCGGCCGGGCAGCAGCACCCCGATCAGGTCGATCCGCACCCCGCCGGGCGGCGGACCGCCGTACCGCTCCAGCCAGCAGTGCGCGAGCCGTTTCAGCCGGTCCGCCTTCACCGGCGTGACCGCGGCCATCGGATGCTCGAACCAGCCGGCCCTGCGGGTCTTCACCTCGCAGACGACCAGCACGTCCCGGCCCCCGCTGTCCCGGTCGCGGGCCACGATGTCGATCTCGCCGACCCTGCCGCACCGCCAGTTGCGCGCCAGCACGGTCATCCCCGCGTCGGCCAGCCGCCGCGCCGCCAGATCCTCGCCGTACCGCCCCAGTGCCCCCGTCGCGTTCATTCGGCACCACCTCCGGCACCGACTCTGACGCGACCGCCCGCAACTAGTGGATCTTGGTGGACAACCCGGTGGTTGTGGAAAACACGCTCACTCGTCCGTGGCGCTCAGCCGTGGCGCTCAGCCGTCCGTGACGCTCGCGCGCCCCAGCGCACCCACACCGGCACCCGGAGGCAGGCCCCTCACACGGGAACGCCCTCACACCCTCACACCATCGCGCCCCGTCACGATCACGCCCTTCAGCCGCCGGGGAGTTCGAGGTCGCTCTTGTTCAGCTCCTCGATATTCACGTCCTTGAACGTGAGCACCCGTACCTGCTTGACGAACCTGGCCGGCCTGTACATGTCCCAGACCCAGGCATCGGCCATCGTGACCTCGAAGAAGACCTCACCCTGCACCGAGTGCACCTGCATCTCGTAGTCATTGGTGAGATAGAAGCGACGCTCGGTCTCGATCACGTATTTGAACAGACCGACGACATCTCGGTACTCCCGGTAGAGCTTCAGCTCCATCTCGGTCTCGTACTTCTCGAGGTCCTCGGCGCTCATGGCATGTTCCCCTTCAGCCGTACGTCCCCCCATTGTGCTCCGGCCCTCGCGCCCCTAGACGCTCTCGGGGGCGAGGTCCACCGGCGCACCCGGGGGACCCTCGTCGAGCAGCGTGCGCAGCAGCTCGGCGAGCCTGGTCGGATACACCGTCTCACGCGCCGCCGACAGTTCGGCGGAGGTCCACCACCTCAGCCCCGCGACACTTCGCAGCTCCAGCTCGGTCAGCCCCTCGGGCGATGTCTCGGTCTGCGTCGTACGTGCCAGGAAGTACCACTCATCCTGATCCCAGCGGCGCCCGTCGAACGGGAAGGAGCAGGTCCGGCGCCACAGCACGGGCCCCAGCTCCACCTCTGTGATCCCCGTCTCCTCCGCCAGCTCGCGCAGCGCGGCCTCCTCACGGGTCTCGTCGCCCTCCAGACCCCCGCCGGGTGTGAACCACCAGTCGTTGTCCGGATCACCGGGCTCGTATCCGTGCAGGAGCAGAATCCGGTCCTCCGGATCCAGCAGCACCACCCGCGCCACCTTCCGCAGCGCTCGCCCGCCCGGCCCGGCGGTCTCCCCCGACCTGGCGGTCTCATCCGAACCTGCGGTCTCACCCGACCCGGCGGCCCCAGCAGCCCCGGCGGAATCAGCGGACACCCGCGGACACCCCTTCACCGCTCCTGCCACCGGCCCGCGGCTTCGAGAACCACCGGGCGACCGGCCCGTACGCCGCTCCGCCGAAGATCAGCAGCGCCCCGGCCACCACCGCCGCCACGATCAGCCGCACCGGCCCCGGCCCGGACACCCCGCCCGGCAGCGCCGCGAACCCCGCCGGCCGCTCGATCACCCCGCCCAGCGGCCAGGCCACGGCATCGACGCGCGCGTCGACCGCCGAGCGCGGCACCGACCCCTGCCCCGCG
The DNA here is from genome assembly GCF_044741565.1 of Streptomyces sp. NPDC088147. NCBI lineage: Bacteria > Bacillati > Actinomycetota > Actinomycetes > Kitasatosporales > Streptomycetaceae > Streptomyces > Streptomyces sp. NPDC088147. Next base: position 116,331 of record NZ_JBIUSY010000009.1, read on the forward strand.
TCGTCCAGATGGATCCGAGAGTCCAGCGAACCGCTTCGTTCATCACCGAGCAGGAACAGCTTCCCCTCGGGCACGGTCGCGTCGAAGTCGGTCGTGGACGCCCGCCCGCCGATCATTCCCTGCACGTACGGCTCCTCGACCGCCGTGCCGTTGACGGTGAGCCGGCCGTCCGCGTCACAGCAGGCGATCTTGTCGCCGCCGACCGCGACCACCCGCTTCACCATCGGCATATTGGCCCAGGCCTCGTCCTTGAAGACCACCACGTCACCGCGGCGCACCTCGTCGCCGGATATCCGCTGTGCCAGCACCCGGTCCCCGGCCTTCACGGTCGGGTCCATCGAATTGGTCGGGACGGTGTACGGCAGGTACTCGACGGCTCCCCACCCGAACCCGCCGAGGAAGAGCACACAGCCGACGGCCACGGCCAGCCCCGACAGCACACTGCCGAGGCGGCCGTGGCCGCCGTTCGAACGTTCCGCTCGCCCTGATCCGCTCATCCCAGCACTCCCCCCGTTCCGGAGAACGATCACTCACCGTTCCGGAGAATGATCCTCGGAGATCGACGATCCGGGACGGCACCCTACCCGGCGGTACGCCCCCGGGTCAGCCTCCTTCGGCGCCACAGTACGAGCGGCACCGCTCCGGCCAGGCCCAGCGCTCCCGGAGCCGCGGCCGAGGCCACCGACGCCGCCGCGCTCAGCCCGGACTGGTCGAACGTGCCGGGCACCGGAAGCAGCGACCAGCGGTTGACCGGCCAGGCCACCACGAACGCGCGCCCGACGACCTCGTCGTTGGACACCGTGCCGTTACCGGCCAGCTCCTGGTGGTAGCGGGAGTCCAGCGAGTTCTGCCGGTGGTCACCCATCACCCAGATGCTGCCCTCGGGCACGTCGATCGGCCCGAACGGCTTGTCGTCACAGGGAGTGTTGCCCGGGTAGATGTAGTCCGTCTCGTTCAACGGAACCCCGTTGACCTGGACCTTTTCGCCCTTCTTGCACTCCACCGTGTCACCGCCGACCGCGATGACCCGCTTGATCAGGTCCTTCTCCTCGGACGACGGCATCAGCCCGATGAAGCTCAGGAACCGCTGCGCCACATTCGGCTCGGGTGCCTGGGTGTTGTCCAGCCAGCCGCCCGGGTCATGGAAGACGACGACCTCGCCGCGCTCCGGCTCGGATCCGAACCAGGGGGTGAGCTTGTCCACCAGCACCCGGTCGCCCCGTTGCAGGGTGTCCTGCATCGAGTCCGAGGGGATCGAGAACGCCTGCACCAGGAAAGTCTTGATCAGAAGCGCCAGCAGGAGCGCGATCCCGATGAGGAGGGGCAGCTCCTTCCAGAAGGAGCGCGGTTTCCTCGCGTCCGATCCGTCTTCGTCGCTGTCGCCGTCCCTGTCGCCGTCATGGATCCCGCCGGACCCGCTCCCGCGTTCCATCCGCCTGTCCGTCACGTTCTCGGGCGACTCGGCGAGCTGCTCGTGTCCCTCCTCGGGATCATCGTGTCCGGATCGTGCGCCGACCGCCACATCCCCCACATCCACTCCTCACTCCGTGCGATTACTCCGTGCGACCGCCTGCCCCGGAGACGGGACAGGCCCACCACTCCCATAACGAGCGGGAGTTCCGCAGGGCTCGGGAGCCGGATCAATCCGTTCAGATCCTGGGAAGACAGACTATGGGACGGCCCCAGTGCCGTCGTCGGCGCGGCGCGCGGATCCGGGACCGAAGCGTAGGTCTCCCGCTCCTCCAGTCGCCGCCAGTGACCGACCGGCCAGGCGATGACGACCGCGCGGCCCACGACCTCGTCCTCCGAGACGGTCCCCTTGTCCGCCTCCTGGAGGTGGAAGCGGGAGTCGGCCGAATTGGACCTGTGGTCCCCCATCACGAAGATGCGTCCGGCCGGCACCCGCACCTCGAAGGGGATCGTGGAGGGCGCGTTCCCGGGGTTCAGATACGGCTCGGTCAGCGGCGTGCCGTTGACGGTGACCTTGCCGTCGCGGTCGCAGCACTTGACGGTGTCCCCGCCGGTCGCGACGACGCGCTTGATCAGGTCCTGCTCGTCGGCGGACGGCAGCAGTCCGATGAACGTCAGCGCCTGCTTGACCTGCTTGATCACGATGGGTGAGTTGTCCGGCGCCGGCTTCTCGTCCTGAAGCCAGTTGCCGGGGTCCTTGAAGACCACGACGTCGCCACGCTCCGGCTTCGACCCGAACCACGGTGTGAGCTTGTCCACCAGCACCCGGTCGCTGATCCTGATCGTCTGCTCCATCGATCCCGAGGGGATCACGAACGCCTGCACCAGAAAGGTCTTGAGGACGAGCGCGATCAGCACCGCCACGGTGATGAGCAGCGGTATCTCCTTCGCCGCGGACCTCTGACGGCGCCGCTTGACCCGGCGGGCGAGCTTACGGCGCTCCGCGCGCCCCGGCAGAGTCCGGCCGGTGGTGGGCCGGGAGCCGGTGGGCAGCCGGGTGTCGGCCCCATGGCTGGGAGGGCGGCGGCGCCCCCGCTTACCCATGGACACCGCCCCGGGCAGGGGCTCCTGTGGCGGCCGGGGCCGCCTCGTCACCCGGGGTTGTCTCGCCACCCGGGCTCCGTACGCCGTGGAAGGCCCCTGTCGGCTCCAGGACGGCCCAGCGGCCCAGCGGCCAGCCGATCCAGTCCGCCCGTCCGATGACCTTGTCCACGGGCACCATGCCGCCGCCGGGGTCACCGAGATGGTCACGGGAGTCGCGGGAGTTGCTGCGGTGGTCGCCCATCACCCAGAGGGTGCCCTGGGGTACGACGATGTCGAAGGGGACGCTGGAGGGCGCGTCACCGGCGTACAGATACCGCTCGTCCACGGCCCGGCCGTTCACCTCGACCCTGCCCCCCTTGTCGCAGCAGACCACGCGGTCACCCCCCACACCGACCACGCGCTTGACGAAGTCGGTCTCGGCGGGCTCGGCGAGACCCAGGGCCGCGGCCGCCCCGTGCAACAGCCCGGTGACGGGGTTCTCGCCCGACGGCTCCTGGACGAAGGATCCGGTGCCGTCGAAGACCACCACATCACCGCGCTCCGGCGCGGTATCGAAACGGTACGCCAACTTGTTGACGAGCACCCGGTCCCCGACCTGGAGCGTGGGCTCCATCGATCCGCTGGGGATCAGGAACGGCTGCACCACGAAGTTGCTGAGGAGCAGCGCGAAGACACCGCAGACGAGCCCGAGCAGCCCCACTCGCCCCCAGGAGAGCCCGGACAGTGCGGACAGTCCGGGCAGCCGGACGAGCCGCCGGGAGGAACGGGGGGAACACGCGGAGCGCGACCCCTCTTCCGTCCCGTCGTGGGACGCGGAAGAGCGATCGCGCTCCGTCTGTCGTGCTTCGGTGTCCATCGGGGCCAGATCTTATCCGGCGGCCCTGTGGACCCCGTGCGCGTCCGGGCCGGCCCGGACGTCGCGGGCTTACCTGTCGCGCTTCTCCTTGATCTTCGCGGCCTTGCCGCGCAGCTCACGGAGGTAGTACAGCTTGGCGCGACGGACGTCACCGCGGCTCACGAGCTCGATCTTCTCGAAGATCGGGCTGTGCACCGGGAAGGTGCGCTCGACGCCGACGGAGAAGGAGACCTTGCGGACCGTGAAGGTCTCACGGACGCCGGAGCCCTGGCGGCGGATGACCACGCCCTTGAACTGCTGGATACGGGAGCGGTTGCCCTCGATGACACGTACGTGGACGTTCACGGTGTCACCGGGACGGAAAGCGGGGAGGTCGCTGCGGAGCGACGATGCGTCGACGACGTCGAGCAGGCTGGCCATGAAGGTCTGCTTCCTCGCTGATGCCACAGGTCATCAGCGGATATCGAGAGAGAGTCCGATGTGCCGTTCGCGTCGGGCGGGCGTCGTTCCCCCTGTGGCAGGGGCGCACACCGGACGTACAGCAGCGGCCTATTCTTCCATGGCCTCGGGCCTGCGCCAAAATCGGCCGCCGGGCTCCGGCGCCCAGCCCAGGATGGAGAGCATCTCGCGGTCCTTCTTGTCGAAGGACGCCGGGTCGCAGCGCTCGATCAGATCGGGCCGGTTGACGGCGGTGCGCCGGAACGCCTCGTCCCGCCGCCAGCGCGCGATCTTGCCGTGGTGCCCGCTGAGCAGCACCTCGGGAATCCCGCGTCCGCGCCACTCCGGCGGCTTCGTGTAGACGGGGCCCTCCAGCAGATTCGCCATCGCGCCGGGGGCGAAGGAGTCGTCGCGGTGCGACTCCGCGTTGCCGAGCACACCGGGCAGCAGCCGGGCCACGGCCTCGGTGATCACCAGTACGGCGGCCTCGCCGCCGGCGAGCACATAGTCACCGATGGAGACCTCGATCACCGGTATCCGGGTCGCGTACTCGTCGATGACCCGGCGGTCGATGCCCTCGTACCGCGCGGGCGTGAAGACCAGCCAGGGCCGCTCGGACAGCTCGACGGCCAGTTCCTGGGTGAAGGGGCGGCCACCGGGGGTGGGGACGACCAGGACCGGGCCATGGGCGCCCGACTCGTAGCCGCTCGCCAGGACGTCGTCCAGTGCGTCGCCCCAGGGCTCGGTCTTCATGACCATGCCGGGACCGCCGCCGTACGGGGTGTCGTCGACCGTGTTGTGCCGGTCGTACGTCCACTCCCGGAGGTCGTGTACGTGCACGTCGAGCCGCCCGCGCGCGCGGGCCTTGCCGACGAGCGAGACGTTCAGCGGTTCCAGGTACTCCGGGAAGATCGTGACCACATCGAGCCGCATCAGCCGTCGTCCCTACCGGCCGCGCCGTCCTCGCCGGACGTACCCGCCGCGCCGTCCTCGCCGGTGCCCGCGCCCCCGGAGCCGCCGTCCCCGGAGTCGCCGTCCCGGCCGGAGGCGATCTCCGCCCTGTCGTCGATCAGTCCCGGCGGCGGGTCGATGACGGCCCGCTGCTCCTCCAGGTCGATCTCGGTGACGATCTCCTCCACGAAGGGGATCATCACCTCGCTGCCGTCCGGCCGCTCCACGATGAACAGGTCCTGCGAGGGCAGATGCGAGATCTCGGTGATCCGCCCGATCTCCGTGCCGTCGGCGAGCACCACGTCCAGATCCATCAGCTGATGGTCGTAGAACTCCTCGGGGTCCGCGGGGAGTTCCTCGGGGTCGATCTCCGCGATCAGCAGGACATTGCGCAGCGCCTCGGCGCCCGTACGGTCGCGTACGCCCTCGAAGCGCAGCAGCAGCCTGCCGCTGTGCACCCGGCCCGTCTCGATCCTCAGCGGTCCGGCCTGGGCCGGTTCCGTGGCGAGTACGGCGCCGGGCCCGAGCCGCAGTTCGGGCTCGTCCGTACGTACCTCGACGGTGACCTCACCCTTGATCCCATGGGCGCGGCCCACCCGCCCGACCACCAACTGCACTGACACTCCACCTTCTTGTCCACGCTCACGCACCGGGAACAGCGAAGGCCGGGAAGGCCGTGGCCCTCCCGGCCCCTGCCGGTGTTCTGCTGTCTCAGCGGACCTGGTCCACGTCGATGAGATCGACGCGGATGCCACGGCCGCCGATGGCGCCCACGACGGTCCGCAGAGCACGTGCGGTGCGGCCGTTGCGGCCGATCACCTTGCCGAGGTCGTCCGGGTGCACCCGGACCTCCAGCACACGGCCGCGGCGCAGGTTGCGCGAGGCCACCTGCACTTCGTCCGGGTTGTCGACGATGCCCTTCACGAGGTGCTCGAGAGCCTCCTCGAGCATGCTCAGGCCTCGGTCGACTCGGCGGCGGCCGAGGACTCGGTCCCGGCTTCGTCGGCCTTCTTGTCAGACTTCTTGGCCTTCTGAGTGATCGCCTCACCCTTGGGCTCGTCGCCGGCGTCCTTCGCGGCGGCCTCGAAGAGGGCGCGCTTGTCGGCCTTCGGCTCCGGCTGGAGCAGCGGCGCGGGGGCCGGCAGGCCCTTGTGCGCCTGCCAGTCACCGGTGAGCTTGAGGATCGCGAGAACCGGCTCGGTCGGCTGGGCGCCGACGGACAGCCAGTAACGCGCGCGCTCCGAGTCGACCTCGATGCGCGAGGGGTTCTGCACCGGGTGGTACAGACCGATCTCCTCGATGGCCCGGCCGTCACGGCGGGTACGGGAGTCGGCGACGATGATGCGGTAGTGAGGCGAACGGATCTTGCCCAGACGCTTCAGCTTGATCTTGACTGCCACTGGAGTGGTGTCTCCTGGTCTTGACGTGGTTGGGCACAACGGGATGCCGCGTGGGGTTGCGGTACCCGATCCGCCCGATGGACGCGTCAGCCGGAGGAGAGAGGGGTCCTGTGCGACTGTCGAGTACAGCTGGCCATTCTGCCATACGCCCGCGACCGGGCATGACCCGGTGGCGGGCGGGCGGCGGGAGCGTCCGGGCCGGCCGGTGACTCAGCCCGCGGCGCCGACCACTTCGGGGATGCGGAAGGGCTTGCCGCAGCCGCCGCAGACGATCGGGGCCTGGGCGAGGACCGACGGTACGACCCGTACGTTCCGCCCGCAGTCACAGACCGCCTTGACGCGCACCCCGCCGCCGGACGAGCCGTGTCTGGCGGCCGGGCCGCGGAAGCTGCGCTTGGTGTCGGCGGCCGTCGCGACCGTGTGCGCCTTGAGGGCGCGCTGCAATCGCTCGATCGTGGGGCGGTAGCGCCGCTTCGCCTCGGGGCTGAGCGAGACCAGGGAGAAACCACTGCTGGGATGCGGCTCCTCGGGATGGTCGAGGCCCATCTCCTCGGCGATCGCCAGGAATCGGCGGTTGTGATAGCGGCCGGCCCGCGAGGTGTCCCGGACACCTCTGGCCGCGGCGATGCCATGGACCGCTTCGTGAAGCAGTCGTTCGAAAGAGAGCTCGGCGCCACAGGCGGACGACGACTCTCCGATCAGGGACTCTGGCGCGGCAAGATCCGGCAGCTCGGGGTGGGACCGCTGAATATCGGCCCACGCCTGCGCCAGCTCTGCGGCGAGAACAGGTGGTGTCGTGCTCACGTCGTGAACAACGAGCCGGAACGCTCCCGGGTTCCATTACGGGGCATCCCAAATAATTTGCACGTACCCGTCAGTTGCCATTGATGCGTCCGGACGAGGGCGGGTGCGCTGATCTGCGGAGAAGTCTCACAGCTCCTACCAAGGTGGTACGTAGCGTCTCGTACGCTTCGACGCGTAGACGATCTACGTACACCGGCGCTTCCTCTTGAAGAGGGGCTTCTCCCCTTCCAGAGGGGCTCCCCGCGGAAGGGGTTCCGGCGGGAGGGACTCGATGGACGCCTGGTGACGGATCCGCTCAATACGCGCGGGCCACAATGGCGACACTACCCGCCTCATCATCCGTTTCCGGCACCGCCCCGTCCTCGGCGACCAGGCACCGTACGGAGGCCCCGCGTTCGGCGAGAGCCGCCTCTCCCCGGGCGCCCAGCGTCGCCCAGGGGATGCGCGCCCAGCCGCCCGCGGCCGCGGCCTCGGCCGCCTCCTCGACGGTGGAGACGTCGGCGGTACGGGCCTCGCGGCGCGCCCTGGACTCCGTCAGCAGCAGCGCCTGGTCGTCCTCCAGGACCGTGGGCAGCAGTCCGGCGAGGGAGTCGACCGCCACCGGCTCCTTGCCTCCCGGGATCCGGCGTACGAGCATCGCGGTGCCGTTCTCCAGGTCGCGCGGGCCGATCTCGATCCGTACGGGCACACCCTTCAGCTCCCAGTCGACGGCCCGGCGGCCGAAGGGGATGTCGGTGCGGTCGTCGATCAGGACCCGGACGCCGGCGAGCCGGAGGCGGTCGGCGGTCTCGCGGACGGCGGCCAGGACCGGCTCGTCGCCCTTGATGGCCAGTACGACGGCCTGTACGGCGGCGAGGCGCGGCGGGACGCGCAGTCCGTCGTCGTCGCCGTGGGACATGATCAGTCCGCCGACCATCCGGGTCGAGGCGCCCCAGGAGGTCTGCCAGACCAGCTCCTCGGTGCCCTCCTTCGACAGGTACCGGGTGTGGAAGGCCCGCGCGAAGTTCTGTCCCAGCTCGTGGCTCGTGCCCATCTGGAGGGCCTTGCCGTCGCCCATCATCCCTTCGAGCGTGAGGGTGTTGACGGCTCCGGCGAAACGCTCGCGCGCGGTCTTGCGGCCCAGGACGACATCGATCCCGAGGACCTCGGTCATGAAGTCCGCGTAGACGTTCCGGTGGATGTGCGCGGCGTAGTCCCTGGCCTCCTCGTAGGTGGCGTGGGCGGTGTGGCCCTCCTGCCAGAGGAATTCGGTGGTGCGCAGGAAGACGCGGGGGCGCATCTCCCAGCGGACGACATTGGCCCACTGGTTGATCAGCAGCGGCAGATCGCGGTAGCTGCGCACCCATTTGGCGAAGTACGCGTTGACGATCGTCTCGGAGGTGGGCCGTACGACGACCGGCTCCTCCAGGTCCTTGCCGCCGCCGTGCGTGACGATCGCCAGTTCGGGCGCGAACCCCTCGACGTGCGCCGCCTCCCGGGTCAGATACGACTGCGGGATGAGGAGCGGGAAGTACGCGTTCGAGGCGCCGGCGGCCTTGATGCGGGTATCCAGCTCCTGCTGCATCCGCTCCCACAGACCGTACCCATATGGCCGCATCACCATCGTGCCGCGCACCGGCCCGTTGTCGGCCAGTTCGGCCTTGTTGATCAGATCCTGGTACCAGCGGGGGAAGTCGTCGGCCCGGGGCGTGAGAACAGGTGCCTTCGCCATGGCGGGCATCGTACGGGCTGGGACGAAAGGAACCGGCCATGCGCGCGGGGGCGCACGCCCGGGGCATACACGCTTTGCCCGCCGCCCACTGGACGCGGGCACGGATGCGGAGTTCTCTGGCATACGGGGGAAGAACGCGCGCATGCACACGGGGGGAGTCCATCAGGGCACGACCGACCTCTCGGCGGATTGGGGCGCTATCCATGACACGTACGCTCGGCCGGCACCACCAGCAGCTCTCGAACACGGCCACGGCACCGGCGGTCTCCGCCGAGGCGGGCGCGCGCGCCCGCGACTGGGCCGAGATACAGGAACGGATGCTGGTGCCGCTCTACGAAGCGGTGTACGAGCGCCTGGAGGTCCGGAGCGGGACCCGGGTGCTCGGTCTCGGCTGCGGCTCGGGGCTCGCCCTGCTGCTCGCGGCCGCGCGGGGTGCGCGGGTGACCGGCGTCGATTCCGACAACGAGCGGCTGGCACTGGCCCGCGAGCGGCTCCGCGCCGACCTGGAGCGGGACGGCCGGACGGACCGGGCGGCGGACACGGGCACACTGCTGCCGGTGGACCGGATGGCCGACGCCGCGCCGGGGCCGGGCCGTTCACCGTACGACCTGATCACCGCCTTCCAGCCGATCGGCTCCGTGGCGGGCGACGCGAAGGGGCTGGGGCCGGCGCTCGACGAGGCGATACCCCTGGCCCGGCGCGGCACGCCCGTGGTGCTCGCGGCCTGGGGTCCGCCGGAGCGCTGCGCCACGGACGGGGTGCTGCGGGTCGCGGGCCGGCTGGGCGACCGCCCGCGCAGGGCCGCCCGGCGGCCGGGGCACCGCGACGATCTGGAGGAGGTCGCGGCGCGGGCCGGTCTGAAGCCGGACGGTTCGGGGCGGGTGGCCTGCCCATTCGGGTACGCGGACCAGGAGAGCGCGGTCCGCGGCCTGTTGTCGACGGGGGTGTTCGACGGCGCGATCCGGACGACGAACCGCCGGCTGGTGGAGAAGGAGATCGGCGAGGCGCTCCATCCGCATCTGCGCCGTGACGGCACGGTCTGGATGCCGAACGTCTTCCGGTATCTGATCGCCCGTACGCCCTGAGAGCCGCCCATAACGGACCGGTACCAGACCCTGGACAGTATCCGGAATTCTGTTTACTGTCGCATCCGTGACTGGCTTCGACGAGCGTTTCCTGACCCGCAACGGCCTCGCGGCCCGGCAGCTGGCGGTTCTCCTGCTGAACCATGAGCCGGAGACCCGGCTGCCGCGCGTGCGGGACTTCGCCGTGGAGCTGGGCGTGGGGAACGGCACCGTCCAGGCCGCGCTCCAGCTGCTGGAGAACGCCGAGGCGATCGAGACGACGGCCCGGGGCCACCTCGGGACCTTCCTCGTCCGCTCGGACCGCTCCATACTGTGGCGGCTCTCCGGGCTCGGCACGCTCCTCGCCGCGATGCCGTTGCCGTACTCCCGCCGGTACGAGGGGCTGGCGACGGGGCTGCGCGCCGCCTTCGAGGAGGCCGGCGCGCCCTTCGCGATCACCTTCATGCGGGGCGCCGGCGCCCGTACGACCGCCCTCCTCGAAGGCAAGGTCGATCTCGTCGTCCTGTCGCGCTTCGCCGCCGACCGGCTGATCGAGGACCATCCCGTCGAGCTGGTCGCGGATCTGGGCCCGGCCACCTATGTCGGGGCGCACGGCCTGCTGCTGCGGCGCGGCTCGGACCCGGAGACCCCGGGGCTGCGCGTCGCCGTCGACCACGCCTCGGAGGATCAGCGGATGCTCGCCGAGCGCGCGTTCGCCGGGCGCTCGGACATCGAGTGGATCGAGGCGTCGTACATGCAGCTGCGCGACCTGTTCGAACACAATCGGGCCGACGCCACCGTCTGGAACCTCGATGAGGTGCAGGGGCTGCTCGGCATGAGCGTGGACGTCCTGCCGCTCGGCGACGAGGTCACCCGCGATCTGTCGCTGCGCAACTCCAGCGCGGCGGTCATCGGCAGGACGGAGGGGGCGAAGGCGCTCGGCGCCGTACGCGAGTCCCTCGATCTGTCGGTCGTCACCACCCTCCAGGCCGAGGTGTTGCGCGGTGAGCGCACGCCCTCGTACTGACCGCCACCGCCCCGGCCACGCGAAAGGACACCCCTGCGTGCCGACGCGTCGGCTCAAAATACAAAATCCTGGTTACTGTCTCTTCGTCACCCGAGGACCGGGCCCGAGGAATGGGATCGAAGGAAAGGAAGACCGAAGCCCATGGACGACCAGCTCGCCCTCCGCGTCCGGCTGTTCCGCGAGAGCGGCCAGGTCAGGCCCGAGGTCGCCGCGTTCGTGTCCGGGGAGCTGGACTCCCTGGCCGCCGAGGGTCATACCGTCACCGAGGCCACGGCGGGGATGCTCACCAGCCATCTGATGATGGCCCTCGACCGGCTCCTCGACGGCGCGCCGATCGAGGAGTTCAGGACCGACGCGCAGGTGGCGGCCGAACTCGCGGATTACCCCGAGGCCGTGGCCCGCGCCCGCGCGGTCTCCGCACGCGCCGAACGGGAGTTGGGCGCTCCGCTTCCCGACTCCGAGATCAACTTCCTGGGCCTGCATCTCGCCGTACTGGCCCAGAACTCGCCCGCCTCACCCCACTCGTAGGTCCCATCCCACTCGCAGATCCCACCCCACTCGCAGATCCCACCCCACTCGCAGATCCCACCTCACACGTAGGTCTCCTCTCACACGTAGGTCTCCTCTCACTCGCAGCGCGAAGGACCCAGCCATGACGAAGATCCTCACCGGCGGCGTCGGCAAGACCGAGGTCGCGCACACCGTCTCCGCACTCGCACTCGACGGCCTGGAGATCACGGTCTCCAACGACATGGACGCCGCGATGAAGCTCCGCGCCGGGCAGGCCGACTACTACCTCGGCACCTGTCACACCGGCGCCGGTGCCTCCCTCGGCATCCTGGTCGGCCTCCTGGGCCTGCCGCTCTGCCACACCTTCGGCCGCCACGTCCCCACCGAGGACGAGGTCGCCGCCCTGCTGGCGGACGGCAAGAAGGTCTTCGGCTTCGCCATCGACCAGATCGATGTGATCGCCCCGATCATGGCCCGCGCGATCGCCGCGCGCGGCTGACCGAAGACCTGCCAGGACCCGAGGAGAGACCCCGTGAGCAGCACCGTCCTCGCAGCGAGTACCAGTCTGGACTTCTCGCTGACGCAGAAGCTTTTCGTCATAGCCCTGTGCGCGCTGACCGCCTTCATCGCGCACATGGCGCTGGCCGTGTTCAACGACGGCGTACGCCCCTTCATGCTCGACTTCATCCAGGGACGCTCCAAGCGGACCGCCACCACCGCGGTCTCCTTCGGCCTCTCGGCGGGCTTCATCTTCGGCCTCGGCGCCCCGATGGCGCTGTCCAGCGGGGTGCTCAACCCCTGGCTGCTCTTCCTCCCCACCGACATCCTGGGCATCCTCGCGCCGAGGAAGTGGCTCGCGCCGCTGCTCGGCGGCGCCTGGGGCGCCGTGGTCGTCTTCGGTCTCAACGGGGCCAATGACGTCGCGCACGATCTGCCCGTCGACTTCCTGACGGCGATGCAGCAGATGTCGACGCCGATCCTCTTCCTGTTCACGCTCTTCCCCGTGCTCGCCATCACCAAGCAGTTCGGGCGGCTGCGCGGCGGCCTCGCGGCCGTGCTGGAGCTGGCGCTCGTGATCATGACGATGAAGCTCTGGCCCAATGTCTTCGCCGGCTCACTGGCGATGGCGGCCGGTGTGCTGCTGCTCATCGGCTTCGCCGTCCGGAAGGACCTGCTCCAGCGCACGGCGGACCGGGAGGCCGCGAAGGCTGCGGGCGAGGAGACCTCGGGTACGGGCCGGCAGGCGGTGGACGGAGACGATCCGATGGCCTCGCTCTTCAGCGCCAGCGCGCAGCGTCTGCGCCGGTATCTGCCGCTGTTCATGGTGCTGGGCGCCGGAGTCTGTGTGCTGGCGCAGATGCATATCTTCGGCGGCGGCGAGGCGACCAGCTTCCTGATCGCCAAGGGCCAGTACAGCGAGGCCGCCCAGGTCGACTTCTACCGGGTCTTCGGCTTCGTCCCGCTGATCGCGACGACCGCGCTCGCCTCCGGCGCGTACGGCATCGCCGGTTTCACGCTCGTCTACCCCATCGGCTATCTGCTGCCGAACCCGGTCCTGGCGGCCGTCGTCGGCGCCGTGGTCTTCGCCCTCGAAGTGCTGGCCCTGTCCTCCATCGGCAAGGTCCTGGGCAGGCTGCCGAGCGTGCGGGACTCCTCCGAGCATCTGCGGAGCGCGATCACCGACACCCTGCAACTGGCGATCCTCTTCGGCTCACTGCTCGCGGCCGATGTCATGGGCGGCGGACTCGCGATCCTCATCGTCGGCGGGCTCTATCTCCTCAACGAGGCGATGGGCAGGCCCGTGGTGCGGATGGCGGCGGCGCCCGCGGCGGTCATCGTCGGCGGCGTGCTCCTCAACCTCCTCTACTGGCTGGACCTGTTCACCCCCCTCAAGGGCTGACCCCGCGACGGTCCGGACAGGACCGCCAGGAAGGCACCCCCACGCTCATGCCTCATCTCACCACCGTCGCCGGGCCGCTGCCCGTCTCCGCCGTGCGCGGCCCGGCCCTCTCCCACGAACATCTCGTCCTCGATCTCGACCGTACGGGCGACGGCGCCGCTGTCCTCGAAGCCGGACGCCACCTGGACGCCGTCACCTCCGAACTGGCCGCGCTGCGCGCCGGGTTCGGGCTCTCCCTGGTCATCGAGCTGACCTGCCGCGGCATGGGCCGCGACCCGCGCGCCCTGGCCCGCGTCGCCGAGAGGTCCGGGGTCGCGGTGGTCGCGGCCACCGGCTGGTACTACGAGCCGTTCCACCCGGACGAGATCGGCGGCACGTCCGTCGGCCGGCTCACCGAGACCCTGGTCCAGGAGATCACCGACGGGTTCGGCTCCACCGGGATCCGGCCCGGCGTGCTCGGCGAGATCGGCAGCCACGGCGACCGGCCCAGCGAGCCGGAGAGCCGCGCGCTGCTCGCCTCGGCGCACGCCGCCGTCGCCACCGGTCTGTCGGTCGCCACCCATGCCCAGCTCGGCCGCGGCGGACTCGCCCAGCTCGAACTGCTCACCGGTACGGGCCTGGCTCCGCACCGGATCTGCCTCGGCCACCAGGACCTGCTGGACGATCCCGCCGTCCACCGCGAACTGGCGGCGAGCGGCGCGTACGTCGCCTTCGACACCGTCGGCAAGGAGTCCTACCAGAGCGACGACACCCGGCTGCGGCTGCTGCTCGCCCTGCTGGACGCCGGTCACGCGGACCGCGCCCTGCTCAGCTGCGACATCTCGCGCCACGGCTATCTGGAGTCGGAGGGCGGCCAGGGGTACGGCCATCTCTTCCGGTCCTTCCTGCCCAAGGCGCGCGCGGCGGGCGTGGACGACGAGCTGATCGACCTGATGACCCGGCGCAATCCGCTGCGCTTCCTGACCGGCGCGGACGCGGACGACGCCCCGGCCACCGACACCGACACCGACACCGACACCGACACCGAGGAGATCTGAGATGCCCGTGCTCCCGCGGACCTTCCCGCTGGCGACCGTCACCCTGGAGGACGCGGCCCAGCGGCAGTTCCGGCTTCTGGAGTGCACCGCCGCGCACTTCGAGGGACCACGGCTCTTCGAGGCGGACGCCGGTGTCGTACCGGGCCTCGGCCGCCCCCGTACGACCGCGCGCGTCGAGGCCGTACTCGCCGACTACTTCGGCGCCGAGGACGCGGCGCTCGTCCAGGGCGCCGGTACGGGCGCGATCCGCGCCGCGCTCGCCGCGGCCGTCTCCCCCGGCGACCCGCTGCTGATCCACCGGGCCCCGGTCTACCGGACGACCGCCGTCACCCTGCGCGGCCTCGGGGTCCGTACCACCGAGGCCGACTTCAACGACCCGGCGGCGCTCCGGCGGGCCCTGGAGTCCGGCGCGTTCTCCTGGGCGTACGTCCAGCACACGCGGCAGCGACTGGCCGACTCCTACGATCCGGGCGAGGTCCTCGCGGCCTGCCGCGCCGCCGGGGTCCGGACGGTCGTCGACGACAACTACGCGGTGATGCGCGTACCCGCCTCCGGGGTGGAGCTGGGCGCGGACGCCTCCTGCTTCTCCCTCTTCAAGCTGCACGGCCCCGAAGGCGTCGGCGCGGTCGTCGGCTCCCGTGATCTCATCGGACACGTCCGCGCCGACAACTACTCGGGCGGCGGCCAGGTCCAGGGCCACCAGGCCCTCGACGCGCTCCGCGCCCTCACCCACGTCCCCGTCCTGTGGGCGCTCCAGTCCCGGGTCGGCGCGGAGATCGCGGAGCGGCTCGCCGCCGGTGAGGTGCCGGGCGTCGCCGAGGTACGGATCGCCAACGCCCAGGACCGGTGTCTGCTGGTACGGCTCGACCGCCCGGTCGCCCGTGAGCTGCCCGCCGTCGCCGCGCGGTACGGCGCCGCGCCCTATCCCGTGGGCTCCAACTCCCGCTACGAGATCGCCCCGCTCGTCTACCGGATGTCCGGCTCGTCGCTGGACGACTCCCCCGAGCTCGCCGACTGGACCGTACGGATCAACCCCATGCGGGCCGGCGCCGATCTCGTGATCGGGATCCTCCGCCGTTCGCTGCACGACCTGAAGGGCTGATCGTGTTCCTGGACACCGTCCTCACCCGCAACCCCGCGCTCGTCGACACGGCGACCGCGCTGCACCGCTCCGGTGCCATCCCGCCCGACACGTACGTCATGGACGCGGACGCCGTCGAGGGCAACGCCGCGCTGCTGGCGGCCGAGGCCGAACGGCTCGGGCTCTCGCTGTGGTTCGTGGTCAAACAGTTCGGCCGCAACCCCGAGCTGATCCGGGCGGTCGCCCGGCACATCCCACGGTTCGCCGCGATCGATCCCGCCGAGGCCCGCACCCTGCACGCCACCGGAGCGGGGGCCGGCAACCTCGGCCATCTCGTACAGATCCCGCGCCGCGACCTGCCCGAGCTGCTCGCCTGGCGGCCCGAGGCGGTGACCGTCTTCGATCTCGCGAACGCGCGGGCCGTCTCGGAGGCCGCCGGTGAACTGGGCTTCGTCCAGGACGTGTTCGTACGTCTCGAAGGCGTTCCCGGCTCCGTCTACCCGGGTCAGGAAGGCGGCGTACCCCTGGACGCGCTGGACGAGTTCGCGTCCGCCGCCGAACAGCTGCCGTCGATCCGTATCGCGGGGGTCACCGCGTTCCCCTGCGTGCTGTGCGACCCGGCCACCGGCCTGCCCGCCGCCACCCCCAACTTCGAACTCGCCCTCAAGGCAAGGGAACTGCTGACCGCTCGCGGCCACCACCCGGTCGCGCTCAGCGCCCCCAGCGCCACCTCCATGGCGACGCTGCCCCTGCTGGCCGAACGGGGCGCCACCCACGGCGAGCCCGGCCACTCCCTCACCGGCACCACCCCGCTCCACGCGATCGACCCGCACCAGCCGGAACAGCCCGCCTACGTCTACGTCAGCGAGGTCGCCCACACCCTCGCGGACGGCAGGCCCGCGCTCTACGGCGGCGGCTTCTACAGCCGCGCCGGCATCCGCACCGCCCTGCTGCCCCGCACCGGTCTGCGCCTCCCGGTCCAGGACGCCCCCGCCGAGAACATCGACTACTACCGGCTGCTGGACGCGCCCCCCGCCGGCGAGGTGCGGGCCGGGGACACCGCCGTACTCGCCTTCCGTACGCAGATCTTCGTCACCCGCTCGACCGTCGCGGTCGTCGCCGGCCTCTCCACCGGAAACCCCCGGCTGACCGGCCTGTACGACGCGCGGGGCCGGGCCCTGTAAGGAGCCACCGTGAGCAAGACCGTCATCCTCGTCATCGACGGATTCGGGATCGGCGCGATGCCGGACGCGGGTGCCCTGCGTCCGGGCGATGTCGCGGCCGACACCTGCGGGCACGTACTGGACCACTGCCGCACGTCCCTGGGCCG
The DNA here is from genome assembly GCF_044741565.1 of Streptomyces sp. NPDC088147. Taxonomy (NCBI): domain Bacteria; kingdom Bacillati; phylum Actinomycetota; class Actinomycetes; order Kitasatosporales; family Streptomycetaceae; genus Streptomyces; species Streptomyces sp. NPDC088147. The sequence continues at coordinate 132,954 of NZ_JBIUSY010000009.1, forward strand.
CCCGCTGCGGCTGCCCGCGCTGGGACAGCTGGGCCTCGGCCTCGTCCATCCGCACCCCGACCTGGCCCGGTCCACCCGGCTGCCGGTGACGGCGGGCCGCGCCGCGCTCGGCTACCCGGGAGCGGACACGTACGCGGGCCACCAGACCATGATGGGCGCGGACTTCAGCCGCGTCACGGTGGCCCGGCTGGCCGGCCACCTCCCCGAGGTGATCGCGGCCCTGTCCGCGGCCGGCCACCGTGCCGAACCGCTCGACGGCCGGCCGCTGCTCCTGGTCGACGGCGCGGTCCTGGTCCACGACAACCTGGAGGCCGACCCGGGCATCAACTGGAACGTCTCCGGCCGCCTGGACGACCTGCCCTTCGACCGGATCCTCGGGATCGCCCGTACGGTACGGACCGTGGCCCCCGTCGCCCGCGTCATCGCGGTCGGCGGCCACGCGGACGGGCCCCTCGGCGCGTACGTACGCGACGGGGACGGCGGCACGGTCGGCCTGGACACCCCGGCCAGTGGCTTCTACCGCAACGGCGGACTCGAAGTCCAGCACCTGGGCGCGGACATCGACCACACCCGCCGGCTCCCGGACCTGGCGGCCCGCGCGGGCATCCCGGTCACGCTCGTCGGCAAGGCGGCGGACATCCTGGCGTGCGATGCCGCCGTACTGCGGCCGGCCGTCGGCACGGCGGAGGTCCTGGCCCACACACTGGAGGCGGTACGCGCCCCCGGCGACGGGCTCGTCGTCGCCAACGTCCAGGAGACGGACCTCGCCGGACACCAGCAGGACACCGACCGCTACGGCCGGATCCTGGAACAGACCGACGCGGGGCTGTCGGCGCTGCTCGGGCTGCTGTCCGGGGCGGGCGACCGGCTGACGGTGACGGGCGACCACGGCAACGACCCGACGATCGGCCACGCGTACCACACGCGCGAGTACGTCCCGGTCCTGACGTACGGCCCGGACGGCGCGGGCCCGGAACTACGGGCGGACGCGGGGACGCTGGCGTCCGTGGGAGCGGACGCGTGGGCGTGGCTTCGCCACGGTGTACGCGGGTTCGAGGTGGTCTCGGGCTGAGGCCGGGGCCGGTTCGGCCCCGGCACCCGCCGCCACAACGGCGCACGGCACCACGCCTCCCGCCGGAGGCTCACCGCACCGCACCCCGCCCAGGAGTCAGCTCATGAACTTCTTGAACTCGTCCGGGAGTTCGAACGACTTGTCCTGCCCCCCGGCCGGCAGGCCGTTCGCCGCCTCTTCCCGCCGCGCCAGCGCCGCCTGCTCCTCCGCCTTGCGCTTCATCGGGTTGCCCGACCGCTGCTTGCCCTTCGCCTGCTTCGTCTTCTTCTTCGCACGGCCGGGCCCGCCGCCCATCCCCGGAATGCCCGGCATCCCCGGCATCCCGCCGCCCTGCGCCATCTTCGACATCATCTTGCGGGCGTCGAAGAACCGCTCCACCAGGTTCTTCACGGCGCTGACCTCGACACCGGAACCCCGCGCGATCCGGGCCCGGCGTGAGCCGTTGATGATGACCGGGTCCTGACGCTCCCCCGGGGTCATCGACTTGATGATCGCGGCGGTGCGGTCCACGTCCTTCTCGTCGATGCTGTTGATCTGGTCCTTGATCTGCCCCATGCCCGGGAGCATGCCGAGCAGCTTGCTGATGCTGCCCATCTTCCTGACCTGCTCCATCTGCGCCAGGAAGTCGTCGAGCGTGAAGTCCTTGCCCTTGCTGCTCGCCAGCTTGGAGGCCATCTTCTCGGCCTCGGCCTGGCTGAACGTCTTCTCCGCCTGCTCGATGAGGGTGAGCAGGTCACCCATGTCGAGGATGCGGGACGCCATGCGGTCCGGGTGGAACGCGTCGAACTCGTCCAGCTTCTCGCCGTTCGAGGCGAACATGATCTGCTTGCCGGTGACGTGCGCGATGGAGAGGGCCGCGCCGCCGCGGGCGTCGCCGTCGAGCTTGGAGAGGACCACGCCGTCGAAGCCGACACCGTCGCGGAAGGCTTCCGCGGTGTTGACCGCGTCCTGGCCGATCATCGCGTCGACGACGAACAGGACCTCGTCCGGGCTGACGGCGTCGCGGATGTCCGCGGCCTGCTTCATCAGCTCCTCGTCGATGCCGAGGCGGCCCGCGGTGTCGACGATCACGACGTCGTGCTGCTTGGTCTTCGCGTACTCGACGGAGTCCTTGGCGACCTTGACCGGGTCGCCGACCCCGTTGCCCGGCTCGGGCGCGTACACCGAGACGCCCGCGCGGTCGGCGACCACGGAGAGCTGGGTGACGGCGTTGGGGCGCTGGAGGTCACAGGCGACGAGCAGCGGGGTGTGGCCCTGGCCCTTGAGCCAGAGGCCGAGCTTTCCGGCGAGGGTGGTCTTACCGGCGCCCTGGAGACCCGCGAGCATGATCACGGTGGGCGGCTGCTTGGCGAAGCGCAGGACGCGGGTCTCGCCGCCGAGGATGCCGATGAGCTCCTCGTTGACGATCTTGATGACCTGCTGCGCCGGGTTCAGCGCCTGGGAGACCTCGGCGCCGGCCGCGCGCTCCTTGACCTTGGCGATGAAGGCGCGGACGACGGGCAGCGCCACGTCGGCTTCGAGCAGGGCGATACGGATCTCGCGGGCCGTGGCGTCGATGTCCTCCGGGCTGAGGCGCCCTTTGCCCCGGAGGCTCTTGAATGTGGCTGCGAGGCGGTCGGAGAGAGTGTCGAACACGGCGGTCGCGGATCCTCAGGTCGGGGGCGGATGAGGGGGCTGTCCCGCTACAGCTTCGCGCTATGAAGGACAGACCGTTCCCCAGGGTATCCGGCCGCGCGCGGTGCGGTCTGCCCTGTGGGGGCTCGGCCGTTCGGCCGAGCCCCCGGCCGCGTCGTCAGCGCAGCGCGGCCTCCACGGCGCCGGCCAGCTCGGCGGCGGCCTTCTCGGGCAGCGGCCGGCCCCGCTCGTTCGTGACGTAGAACGCGTCGACCGCGTTGGCGCCCAGCGTCGACACATGCGCGCTGCGCACCCGTACCCTCGCCTCCTCCAGGGCGCGGCCGATGCGGTGCAGCAGCCCCGGTGCGTCCTGGGCGCGTACCTCGATGACCGTCGCGAGCTGGGAGGCGGTCGGCGCGACGGTGACGCGGGGCGGTGGAGCCGTGACTCCCCGGCGGCGCGGATACGCGGCCTCCCGTTCGGCGAGCCGGGACGGGATGTCGAGCGAGCCGTCGAGGGCCCGTACGAGATCGGCGCGGAGCCGGGCGGCCTGCGGCAGGGAGCCGTATTCGGCGGCCACCCGCCAGCTCAGCAGCAGGACCTCGGTGGTCCCCTTCCGTTCCGCGTCCTTGCCCAGCTCGGCGGGCAGCTCGACGGCGCGCAGATCGGCGGCGCGTACGGTCAGCCGGTGCAGGGCGAGCACCCCGGCCGCGGCGGGCAGGACGCCCGGCTGGTCGGGGAGGGCGATGAGCAGCTCGACGCCGACGGGTTCGGGTTCGCCGTCGTCCTGCGGGGCCTCGGCCTGGGCGTGCAGCGCCAGTACGGGACCGCCGGTGCGCAGCGCCTCCACGGCCAGCCGTTCCTGCTCGGCGCTGGGCGCGGCGGGTTCCGGCTCGGTGACGGCGTCGCCCGCGAGGACGGCGGCCACGCGCGCGACGAGGTCGTCGACGAGCGAGGCGCGCCAGGAGGACCAGGCCGCGGGGCCGGTGGCGAGCGCGTCGGCCTCGGTGAGGGCGTGCAGCAGTTCCAGGGTGGCGAGCGAACCGACCCGGGTGGCGACCGCGCTGACGGTCGCGGGGTCGTCGAGGTCGCGCCGGGTCGCGGTGTCGATGAGCAGCAGGTGGTGGCGTACGACCGTGGCGACGACGCCCATGTCCTCACGGTCGAAGCCGATCCGGGAGGCGACGTCGCGGGCGATGACCTCACCGGCCACGGAGTGGTCGCCGGGCCAGCCCTTGCCGATGTCGTGCAGCAGGGCGCAGATCAGCAGCAGGTCGGGACGGCCCACGCGGCGGGTCAGCGAGGACGCCTGGACGGCGGTCTCCACGAGATGGCGGTCGACGGTCCAGGTGTGGACGGGGTTGCGCTGCGGCCGGCAGCGGACCCGCTCCCAGTCGGGCAGGAACTGGCTGATCAGGCCCTCGGCCTCCAGCGCCTCCCAGACGGGGACGGTCGACTCGCCGGCGCCGAGCAGGGTGATCAGTTCCTGGCGCGCCTCGGCGGGCCAGGGCACGGGCAGCGGCTTCGCGGCGGCGGCCAGCCGGCGGACGGCGTGCAGCGAGATCGGCAGACCGGCCTGGGCGGCGGCGGCCGCCGCCCGCAGGGGCAGCACGAGGTCGCGCTCCGGGCGGGCGGTACGGGCGAGGACGACCTCGCCGTCCTGCTCGACGACGCCTTCGGCGAGCGGGCTGCGGTCCGGGGCCGGCTTGGCGCCGAGCATGGCCCGCAGCCGGGGGCGTACGGCCCGGGAGCGCAGTACGCGGTTGACCTCGCGCCAGGTGACGTCGGAGGCGTACGAGACGGTGCGCGCCGCCTCGTACACCTGCCGCAGCAGCGCGTCGGCGTCGAGCAGGCCGAGTTCCGCGGCGACCGGGTCCTGTTCCTGGAGGGCGAGCCGGTCGGTGGCGCGGCCGGTGGTCAGATGCAGGGCGTCGCGGGCGTCGAGGAGCCGGCGCCGGGCCTCGTAGAGCCCTTCGCGGGGCGCGTCGGCGAGCCAGGAGGCGGCGATGGCGCGCAGCGCGGTGGCGTCGCGCAGTCCGCCCCTGGCCTCCTTGAGGTCGGGTTCCAGCAGGAACTGGAGCTCGCCCTGGCGCTCGGCGCGCTCCCGGCAGAGTTCGTCCAGCTCGGGGAGGCGTTTGAGGGCGCTGTTGCGCCAGTCGGCGAGGATCGCGGTGCGTACGCCGCTGACCAGGCCCAGGTCCCCGGCGACATGCCGGGCGTCGAGCAGCCCGAGCTGTGCCTTGAGGTCCTCGCCCGCGGTCCTGCGCGCCTCGGCCGGGGTGCGTACGGAGTGGTCGAGGGCGAGCCCGAGGTCCCACACCGGGTACCAGACGCGGTCGGCGAGTGCGGCGATCGCGGCGGGACCGGAGCTGCCGTCGTGCAGGAGCAGCAGGTCGAGGTCGCTGCGCGGCGACAGTTCACCCCGGCCGTAGCCGCCGACGGCGACGAGCGCGGCGCCCCGTACCCCGGCTTCCCTGGCGGCGGTGGTGAACAGCGCGTTCAGCCAGTCGTCGGTCAGTCTGGCCAGCGCGGCACGGCGCGGCGGCCCGGACCGCGCCTTCTCCTGGAGGAGGCGCAGCCGGGCCGCCGCGTAGCCGCTGGGTCCCGAGTCTGCCTGTTCGGTCGTCTCTTCGAGGCTCGTCACCCAGTCGTTCCTATCTCTAGAGTGCGTCCGGGCCGCGCTCGCCGGTCCGTACCCGGACCGCCGTGTCGACCGGCACGCTCCATACCTTCCCGTCACCGATCTTGCCGGTGCGGGCGGCCTTGACCACCACATCGATGAGCTGTTCGGCGTCGCCGTCCTCGACCAGCACCTCGATGCGGATCTTCGGTACGAGGTCGACGGTGTACTCGGCACCGCGGTAGACCTCGGTGTGGCCGCGCTGGCGGCCGTAGCCACTGGCCTCCGTGACCGTGAGCCCCTGGACGCCGAAGGCCTGCAGGGCCTCCTTGATCTCGTCCAGCCGGTGTGGCTTCACGACTGCGGTGATGAGCTTCATGCGTCCACCTTCTTGGTCTTCGCCGCGACGGCGACGTTCTCGTCCTGGCTGGCGGCGGCGACGCTACTACGGCCCGACGGCGAACCCCCGACCGCGCTGAAGTCGTAGGCGGACTCGGCGTGGTACGCCATGTCGACGCCGCTCGTCTCGTCGTCCTCGGAGGCCCGGAAGCCGATCGTGGCGTCGACGATCTTGGCGAGGATCCAGGAGACCACGAAGGAGTAGGCCATCACCGCGAAGGCACCGACGGCCTGCTTGCCCAGCTGCGAGAGTCCGCCGACCCCGCCGGTGGCGAGGACACCCACGAGCAGGGTGCCGATGACACCGCCGACGAGGTGGACGCCGACCACGTCGAGGGAGTCGTCGTAGCCCAGCTTGAACTTGAGGCTGACGGCCCAGGAGCAGATCGCGCCGGCGACGACACCGATGAGCAGGGCGCCGAAGGGGTTGACGGCCGCACCGGACGGGGTGATCGCGACGAGGCCCGCGACGGCGCCGGAGGCGGCGCCCAGCGTGGTGAACGCGCCGTGCCGGATGCGCTCGTAGATCAGCCAGCCGAGCATCGCGGCGCCGGTGGCGATCTGTGTGTTGAAGGCCATGAGGGCGGCGGTGCCGTTGGCGGCCAGCGCCGATCCGGCGTTGAAGCCGAACCAGCCGAACCAGAGCAGTCCGGCGCCGAGGACGACGAGCGGCAGGTTGTGCGGCCGCATCGGGTCCTTCTTGAATCCGATCCGCTTGCCGACGACGAGGACCGCGGCGAGCGCTCCGACACCCGCGTTGATGTGGACCGCCGTACCACCGGCGAAGTCGATCACCCCGAGCTTGAAGAGCCAGCCGTCGGACTGCCAGACCCAGTGCGCGATCGGGAAGTACACGACGGAGACCCAGAGCGCGATGAACAGCGCCCAGGCGCTGAACTTCACGCGGTCCGCGAGGGCACCGCTCATCAGCGCGGGGGTGAGGACGGCGAACATCAGCTGGAAGAGGGCGAAGGCGAAGACCGGAATGCCTTCCGTGCCTCCGGTCAGGGTGTCGACCGTGATGCCCTTGAGGCCGATGTGGTCGAAGTTGCCCAGCAGGCCGGCACCGATGTCGTCACCGAAGGTCAGCGAGTACCCGTAGAGCACCCACAGCACGCTGACGATCCCGAGCGAGATCAAGGACATCATGAGCATGTTGAGGGCGCTCTTCACCCGCACCATGCCGCCGTAGAAGAATGCCAGGCCGGGCGTCATCAGCATGACGAGCGCGGCACTGATCAATACGAATGCGGTATCTGCGCCATTCAAGGCCAGCGTCTCCTCGTGGTCGGAACGGCCCGTGCGGGATGCTCAAGCTAGGTGTGGGCCGACTGTGCTGAGGAGATTGGCGCAGCGCGGTTTCGGCCAATGCCGCTCGATGTTTCGCGGCAGTGACGAAGACGTCCTGTGTGTTACGTGCCGATGAACCGGCGGATCCCGGCCGCCGGCCTGGATACCCTCTGCGGACATCGGAAACCGGCCGCGGCGGTCACCCTGTGTCCTGGCGGCGGGGGAGCCGTGTCGGGCTGTACGGGGTGACTGCCGCGGCCGGGGCTTTCGGCGGGGCGGTGGGCGGGTCCGGCCGGGCGGCCGGGGCACGTCCGCCGCTCAGACGGCCTCCGCGGACTCGGGCAGCTGGGCGGTGAGCCGCTCGGTGAGATCGACGACACCGGTGACATCGCCGAACTCCCTGGCGGCGGTGTCGAGCGTCTTGCGGAGCCGGGTGTTGACCCGCTCGGAACGGACGCTCTCCGCCACCTTGAGGGCCTTCTCCGCAAGGGCCGTGGACTGCTCGGGCTCCCTCTTGAGGAGATGGACGGTGGCCAGGCCGATGAGGTTGAGCGCATACGACCGCTGGTGGTCGGTGTCCTGGGCGAACAGGTCGACGGCGCGCCGCATGACGGGTTCGGCGAGGGAGGCGTAGGTGGGGCTGCGGCCGGCGACATAGGCGAGGTCGCGGTACGAGTGGGCGTTCTCGCCGTTGAGTTCGGCCTCGGAGAAGAAGCGGATCCAGTCGGGCTCCACCTCGCCGTCGAGCCCGGCGTCGGAGAAGGTGTCCTCGGCCATCCTGACGGCCCGCTTCGTCTTGCTCGGCTGCCCCATGTTGGCGTACGCGCGCGCCTCCATCGCATACAGCATGGCCTGGGTCCGCGGGGTGGCGCAGTCGCGGCTGCCGTACTGCGCGAGATGGATCAGCTCCAGCGCGTCGTCGGGCCGGCCGAGATGGATCATCTGGCGGCTCATGGACGAGAGGATGTACGAGCCGAGCGGCTTGTCCCCGGCCTCCTTCGCGGCGTGCAGGGCGAGGACGAAGTACTTCTGGGCGTTGGGCTGGAGGCCGACGTCGTAACTCATCCACCCCGCCAGCTCGGCCAGTTCGGCCGCGCACCGGAAGAGCCGTCGCGAGGTGGCCTCGGGCTGAGGCTCCTGGAGCAGGTCGGTGACCTCGTGGAGCTGGCCGACGACCGCCTTGCGCCGGAGTCCGCCGCCGCACTGCGCGTCCCAGAGCCGGAACATCGCGGTGGTCGACTCCAGCAGATCCAGCTCGGGCGCGGAGAGCCGGCCGGCGCGGGACGGGGCGGCGACGGGCTCGTCGGGCTGCTCCTGGCCGCCCGCCGATGTGGGCACCAGCCAGCGCTGCATGGGCTCCACCAGCGCGGGTCCGGCGGCCAGCGCCAGTGAGGTGCCGAGGAAGCCGCGCCGCGCCAGCATCAGATCGCTGCGGGAGAACTCACTGATCAGCGCCACGGTCTGCGGGCCCGCCCAGGGCAGATCGACCCCGGACACCGAGGGCGACTGGTGCGCGGAGCGCAGCCCCAGCTCCTCGACGGCGACGACGGCGCCGAAGCGCTCGGAGAACAGCTCGGCGAGGATGCGCGGGATCGGCTCGCGCGGCTGCTCGCCGTCGAGCCAGCGGCGCACCCGCGAGGTGTCCGTGCTGATGTGGTGCGCGCCCATCTGACGTGCCCTGCGGTTGACCTGGCGCGCCAGTTCGCCCTTCGACCAGCCACTGCGCAGGAACCACGAGCCGAGCTGCCCATTCGGGCGCTTGCCGGTATGCGTACCGCCTGCGCCACTGCCGCCCACTGGAACGCCCCCATCCGCTGAAGCCATTTGTCGCGCGAACCGGTATCAGAATGCCGCGAGCACGGGGTGCCTGTCCGCCGGTTGCGCCCCTTCGAACAGGAAACCGAGTTGCCCTTGGCATACCCACGGGAGTGCCTGCCCCGGGTTCGTGTACTGAAAGTAATCCTACGATCACTGCCCCAGCGAGGGTGATTCCACAATCGCCACCATTCGCCACCCCTTCGAATGAACTCGCCCCCGGCGGGGCGCGATTGACTTGACGCACGTCGACCGGAGCGGACCGAAGCGCTGTACGCCGGGGCGCGCGAATCCGGTCCCACTACTCCCAATGCCACTTCGCGCCGCCTCGACCGCCCCGATGGCGACGGAGTGTCACGGGCACACTGCGAGACGTAACCACCGGCGAGTTCGACCCGTTGGAGGGGGCATGGGCTTCACGATCGGCGGCATCCGGGAGATGCGGTCCGGCGCGCGCCGCCGCGGCCGCACCACGGAGTGCACCACGGTGGCGGAGTACACGGGCCTGTGGGGCTGGGACGTGATTCCCGGTGTTCCCGAGGCGGTTCCCGCGGCGCGGGCCTCGGGCGAGCGGTGCTCCTGCGGCGAGCCCGGCTGCGCGTCGCCGGGCGCCCATCCCCTGGCGTTCAGCCCCGAGGTGTCGGCGGGCGCCACCCTCGACGACGTCACCAAGGCGTGGTCGGAGGTGCCGGGCGCGGCGGTACTGCTGCCGGTGGGCCGCGGCTTCGACATCATCGACGTGGCGGAACCGGCGGGGAGCCGGGCCCTGGTACGGCTCGAACGGATGGGGCTCCCGCTGGGCCCGGTCATGGCGACGCCCGCGGGCCGCGCCCACTTCTTCGTGGCACCGGGCGCGGCGGCGGAACTGCCGGAGCTGCTGTACCGGATGGGCTGGGACGACGCGGACCTGGACCTGCACGGCCTGGGGCCGGGGGCGTATGTGATGGCGCCGCCGTCGGAGGTGGCGGGCCTGGGCCCGGTGCGATGGCTGCGCCCGCCCTGCCTGGACACGGCGGCGGAACCCCCACCGGCGCGGCTGCTCCTGGGCACGCTGGCGTATATCTGCCACCGCCTGGCCTGACGGGAGCCGCCGTCCGGCGGTGCGCGTCCGGCGGGGGGGTCGTTGTCCGGGGTGCGTTCGGCTGGGGCCGGTTGGCTGTCTGCGCGTTGTGGCCGGGTGGCGCTCCGGCCTCGCGTCCGGGACTGCGTGCTTTCCGGGCCCCCGGACCCGGCCCGCGACAACGAGACCGCAACCCGGAAACCGGAGACCGGCCCCCGCCGAAACGCCCCCTAGGCCCTGTCCGGCCGATCTTCGTGGGCCCGGAACGCCTGGCACGGCGCCTCGCCGCGTTGTCGGAGTCGGCCAAGTACGTCCAGTACGAGGCCGATCCTCCGCCTTGCGATCCACCGCGCCAGACGTCCCGGGCTGATCCACGAAGATCGACCGGACAGGACCTAGTCCCCGATCAGCGCGTTCACGAACGCCTCGGGTTCGAACGGCGCCAAGTCATCCGCTCCCTCGCCCAGCCCCACCAGCTTCACCGGCACCCCCAGCTCCCGCTGGACCGCGATCACGATGCCCCCCTTGGCCGTGCCGTCCAGCTTCGTGAGGACGATGCCCGTGATGTCCACGACCTCCGCGAACACCCGCGCCTGCACCAGCCCGTTCTGGCCGGTCGTGGCGTCCAGGACGAGCAGTACCTCGTCCAGCGGACCGTGCTTCTCCACGACCCGCTTGACCTTGCCCAGCTCGTCCATCAGCCCGGTCTTGGTGTGCAGCCGGCCCGCCGTGTCGATGAGGACGACGTCCGCGCCCTCCGCGATGCCCTCCTTGACCGCGTCGAAGGCGATCGACGCGGGGTCGCCGCCCTCGGGGCCTCGTACCGTACGCGCGCCGACGCGCTCGCCCCACGTCTGGAGCTGGTCGGCGGCGGCGGCGCGGAACGTGTCCGCCGCGCCCAGGACGACCGAGCGGCCGTCCGCGATCAGTACGCGTGCCAGCTTGCCGGTGGTCGTGGTCTTGCCGGTGCCGTTGACGCCGACGACCATCACGACGGCCGGGGTGTCCAGACCGCTCTCGGTCTTCACCGCGCGGTCGAAGTCCGTGTCGAGGAGGGTGACCAGCTCCTCCTTGAGGAGCGTGCGCAGTTCCTCCGGCGTCCGCGTACCGAGGACCCGTACCCGCTCGCGCAGCCGCTCGACCAGTTCCTGGGTCGGTGTGACACCGACGTCCGCGATGAGGAGGGTCTCCTCGATCTCCTCCCAGGTCTCCTCGTCGAGGTGCTCGCGCGAGAGCAGCGTGAGCAGTCCCTTGCCGAGGGAGTTCTGCGAGCGGGCGAGCCGGGCGCGCAGCCGGATCAGCCGGCCGGCGGACGGCTCGGGGATCTCGATCGCGGGCGCGGGCGGCGCGGCGACGACCGGATCCTCGACGGCGACCGGCGTCTCCGTGGCGCCCGGGAGGCCGACCTCCTCGATCGTGCGGCGGGATTCGTCGCGGGGCGCCTCCGCCTCGTCACCGACATGTGGCTCGGCAGGAGGAGCTGTGAGGGTCGGCGTGCTCGACGGCGCCTCGGGCGGCAGCTTCTTCTTCTTGCGGCTGCCGACCACGAGCCCGCTGATCAGGCCGACCGCGACCAGGGCGATGACTACTACAAGGATGACGATTTCCATAACGCTCCCAGTATCGGCCACGGCCGGGACCGGCCCTGGCTTCAGAGGATCACACGAAGATCCTCGCTACGATTTGGACCTTTTGGGCTGAACGTACGATGCTGGGGGTTCTGGGTTCGCCCGGACTCCCCACTGTGGACCCCCCACCTCTGTACGGAGCCTCTTCATGCCCCACGCCTCCGAAGGCGCGATAGAGACCCGCGGTCTGGAACCCGTCCCCGATGACGAGCGCACCGGCCATGTCCGCCAACTCTTCCCCACCTGGGTGGCGGCGAACATCAGCGTGCTGCTGCTCACGATGGGCGCCGGTCTGATCGTCTTCAACGGTCTGAACTTCTGGCAGGTGCTGACCGTCGCCGTCGCGGCGCCCGTCGTGTCGTACGGCATCGTGGGGCTGGTCTCCCTCGCCGGGAAGCGCGGCGGCTCCCCGGGTATGGCGCTCTCCCGGGCTGTCTTCGGCCAGCGGGGGAACCTCTTCCCCGGCACGCTGATCTGGGTCGCCCGCTGGGGCTGGGAGACGATCAACGCGGTCACCGGCGCCTATGCCGTGCTGACGGTTCTCGACTTGCTCTTCGGCGTCAAGCGCAACACTCCGCTGATCGTGATCACGTTGCTGCTCTTCGTGGCCTGCACCTTCCTGGTCTCGGGGCTGGGCATCAAGGCGCTGCGGGTCTGCAGTACGTGGTCGACGTATCTCTTCGGTGCCTTCAGCGTGCTGGTACTGGTGTATCTGGTGATCCACACGGACTGGTCCGCGGTCTTCGGCCGGCCCGCGGGATCGACGGCGATGATGATCGCGGGGATCGGGACCGTCGCGGCGGGCGGGATCAGCTGGGTGCCCTCGGGCCCGGACTTCACGCGGTATCTGCCCCGGTCCGCCTCCGGCCGGGCGATGGTCGGCTCGACCGTCGGCGGCGCGGGGATCGTGGTGCTCCCGATGGTGCTGATGGGCGCGGTGATGGCGGTCGGCACCCCGGGCCTCGCCAAGGCGCAGGACCCGGTGTCGTTCATCGGCGAGCTGCTGCCCGCCTGGATCTCGGTGCCGTATCTGCTGATCGCGCTGGTCGGTATGTTGCTGATCAACTCGATGTCGATGTACTCGGCGGGCTTCACCGCGCAGACCCTGGGCATCAAGGTGCCGCGCGCCTGGGCGGTCAGCGTGAACGCGGTGATCAGTCTGATCCTCGGCTTCCTGCTGATGGTGGTGGCCACCAGCTTCATCGGCTCGTTCATCTCGTTCCTGACGCTGCTCGCGGTGGCGTTCTCGGCGTGGATCGGCGTCTTCGGGGTGGACATGCTGCGGCGGCGTACATACGACGGCGCGGCGCTGATGGACACCACGCGGACCAGCGCCTACTGGTACCGGGGCGGCTTCGCGTGGTCGGCGATGGCCGCCTGGGGCACCGCGCTGGTGGTGGGGCTGCTGTTCACCGGGGTGGACTGGTTCTCGGGACCGCTCGCCGGGACCTGGCCCGGGGAGAACGGGCTGGGCTGGGTCATCACGACCGTCGTGGCGGCGGCTCTCTACGCCGTCCTGCCGCGCGACCGGAGCACGGCCCCGGCCGGCGAGCGGTCCGAGGAGGAGAGACTGGCCGTCTAGCCCATCTCTTCGAGCGTCCTGCCCTTCGTCTCCTTCACGAACAGCAGCACGAACGGGATCGAGAGCACGGCGAAGCAGGCGTAGATGACGTACGTGCCCGAGAGGTTCCAGTCGGCGAGGCTCGGGAAGCTCGCGGTGATGGCCCAGTTGGCGATCCACTGCGCCGAGGCCGCCACACCGAGCGCGGCGGCGCGGATCCTGTTCGGGAACATCTCGCCGAGGAAGACCCAGACGACGACGCCCCAGGACAGCGCGAAGAAGAGTACGAACACATGGGCCGCGATCAGGGCGACCGTCCCCTCCGTGGCCGGCAGCTTGCCGTTCACCAGCGGCGCGGAGAACGCCCATGCCTCGAAGGCGAGCGCGACCGCCATGCCCGCCGAGCCGACGAGCGCGAGGGGCTTCCGGCCGGCCTTGTCCACCAGGACCATCGCGATCACGGTGCCGATGATGTTCACGATCGACGTGGTGAACGAGTAGAAGAACGAGCTGGACGGGTTGATGCCGACCGACTGCCAGAGCGTCGCCGAGTAGTAGAAGGCGACGTTGATGCCGACGAGCTGCTGGAACATCGACAGTCCGATGCCGACCCACACGATGGGCAGGAAGAAGAAGCGGCTGCCCTTCAGGTCCTTGAAGGTCGACTTGTGCTCACGGCGCATGGCGTGGTCGATCTCGGCGACCCGGGCGTCCAGATCGACGTCCTTGTTCTCGACCTCGGCGAGCACCTTCTTGGCGCGGTCCACCTTGCCCACGGAGATCAGATACCGCGGTGACTCGGGGATCGCGAGGGAGAGCAGGCCGTACAGGAGCGCCGGGACGACCATCACGCCGAGCATCCACTGCCAGGCCTCCAGGCCCAGCAGCTCGCCGCGCTGGTCGCCGTCGGCAAGCTGGAGGATGCCGAAGTTCACCAGCTGGGAGACGGCGATACCGATCACGATCGCGGCCTGCTGGAAGGAGCCGAGCCGGCCCCGGTAGGCGGCCGGGGAGACCTCCGCGATGTACGCGGGGCCGATCACCGACGCCATGCCGATCGCGAAGCCGCCGATGATCCGCCACGCCGCCAGGTCGTAGATGTCGAACGGCAGCGCGGACCCGACGGCGCTGATGGTGAAGAGGCCCGCGGAGATCTGCATACAGCGGATGCGGCCGATCCGGTCGGCGATCCGGCCCGCCGTTGCGGCGCCGATCGCACAGCCGATCAGGGCGATGGCGATGACCTGCGCGAGTGCCGCCGAGCCGATGTCGTATCTGCTCCTGATGGCTTCGACGGCGCCGTTGATCACCGAGCTGTCGTAGCCGAAGAGGAAGCCGCCCATCGCGGCCGCGGCCGTGATGAAGATGACATGGCCGAGGTGTTCCGGTGAGGCCGCGCGGCCTCCGGACGGCGGTACCTGCGCTGTGTCGGTCACGTGTACTCCTGGTGCCGCCCGGCTGCCTGTGCCGGGCGTGGGGTGGGCGAGCCTTTCCAGTGGGTCACACCTTGCCCCCGGCCACCACTTGTACGCGTGCCCGGCACGGATCCGCGGGTGATACGGGGTCAGCGCAGCCGCTGGCTGATGACCTTGGAGACCCCGTCGCCCTGCATGGAGACCCCGTACAGCGCGTCCGCGACCTCCATCGTCCGCTTCTGATGCGTGATCACGATCAGCTGGGAGCTCTCCTGGAGCTCCTGCATGATGCGGATCAGCCGCTGGAGGTTGGTGTCGTCGAGCGCCGCCTCGACCTCGTCCATCACATAGAACGGGCTCGGCCGCGCCTTGAAGATCGACACCAGCAACGCCACCGCCGTCAGGGACCGTTCGCCGCCGGAGAGCAGCGACAGCCGCTTGACCTTCTTGCCCGGCGGTCTGGCCTCCACGTCCACCCCGGTGGTGAGCATGTTCTCGGGGTCGGTGAGGATGAGCCGCCCCTCGCCGCCGGGGAAGAGCCGGGAGAAGACCCCCTCGAACTGTTCCGCCGTGTCCCGGTACGCCTCGGTGAAGACCTGCTCGACGCGTTCGTCGACCTCCTTCACCACGAGCAGCAGATCCGCCCGGGTCTTCTTCAGATCCTCGAGCTGCTCGGAGAGGAACTTGTGGCGCTCCTCCAGCGCCGCGAACTCCTCCAGGGCGAGCGGATTCACCTTTCCGAGCTGCTGATGCGCCCGTTCGGCCGCCTTGAGCCGCTTCTCCTGCTCGGCCCGTACATACGGCCGGGGCTGGTTGCGCGGATCCGCCGGGTCCTCGGGCAGCTGTTCGCCCTCCGCGGGCGGGGACGGCGGTACGAGCTGATCGGGGCCGTACTCCGCGATCAGCCCGGCCGGTTCCACCCCCAGCTCCTCCAGCGCCTTCGCCTCCAGCTGCTCGATCCGCATCCGCTTCTCGGCGCCGAGTACCTCGCCCCGGTGCACGGAGTCGGTGAGCTTGTCCAGTTCGGCCTTGAGGTCGCGGCCCTGGTTGCGTTCGGCGGCCAGTTCGCGTTCACGCGCGGCCTTGGCCGCCTCGGCGGCGACGCGCTCGGCCTCGGCGCGTACGACCGACACCTCCACATGCGCCAGCAGCTGCCGGGCGCCGGCCGCCACGGCCCCGGCCACGTGGGCCTCGTGGCGCAGCCGCGCGCGCCGCTGTTCCGCGCGGGCCCGCGCCTCGCGTTCGGCCCGCGCGCCCCGGTCGAGCGCGTCGGCCCGGCCGGCGAGCCCCTTCACCCGTTCCTCGTGGGTGCGGACCTGGAGCCGGGCCTCCATCTCGGTCTGCCGGGCGTTGGCGCCGTCGGCGGCGAGCCGGTCCCGTACGGAGGTGTCCGGTTCCTCCTGGACCGGGGCCTCCTCGGCGACCAGCAGCCGTTCCGCGAGCTCCTCCGCCTCGTCGGTGGCGCGCTCCAGCGCCTCCTGGGCCTTGGCGGCGGCAGCGGTCGTACGCTCGGCCTCGCCGGCCGCCGCGCGGGCCTGCCCGGAGAGCCGTCCCAGCTGTCCGGACACGGCGGACTTCTCGCGGTCGGCGGCCCTGCGCCGCTCCCCCAACTCCTCCACCAGTGCCGCGCACTCCGCGCGCCGCTCGGTGGCCCGGCGCTGTGCGCCCGCCAGTTCCTCGCACCGTACGGCCAGTTCCGCCAGGTCGGCGGCGGCCTGGTCGACGGAGGCCTGTACCTCCAGCAGGCTCGGCGCGCCCGCCGAGCCGCCGTGCGCGAAGTGCGCCCCGAGCACATCGCCCTCGGCGGTCACGGCGGTGAGCGAGGGCCGCGCGGCGACCAGGTCCTCGGCGTCCTCCAGCGTCCCGACGACCACCGTGTCCCGTACGAGCCGGCGTACGGCGCCCAGCAGCTCGGCGGGTCCGCTCACCAGGTCGATGACGTGCGGCACGGCGCCGACGGCGGTCGCGGTACGTACGGAACGGTCGGCGTCGGCGTCCGTACCGCGTCCCTCCGCCGCCGCCTGGCCGGGCACACCGGGGGCCGTCCCCGAGCGGACCGGGGGGCCGGGCTCCTCCTCGCCGGGAGGGCCGGCCAGCAGCAGGGCCGCCCGGCCCGCGTCCCGTGCGCGCAGCAGCCGGATGGCCTCGGCCGCCGTCGTCGGACCGGCGACGGCGATCGCGTCCGCGGCGGCGCCGAGGGCCGCGGCCACCGGGATCTCGTATCCGGGGGTGACGGTGAGCAGTTCGGCGGCGGGGCCGAGCAGACCGGAGAGGCTGTCACGGGCGGCGAGCAGCGCGCCGGTGCCGTCCTTGCGGCGCAGGCCGAGGGCGAGCGCCTCATGGCGGGCCGCGAGGGCGGCGCGTTCGCGTTCGGCCGTGGTGGCGGCCTCGCGCGCCGCCGTCAGCGCGGCCTCCGCCCCGGACAGGGCTTCGCGTGCGCTGTCGTACCGTTCGCCCAGTTCATGGTCCTCGGCGTCCAGGCCGTCCACCTCGGCCTTGAGCTGTTCGTACTCCTCCTGGGCGGTGACCGCGCGCTCGCGCGCCTCGTCACGGGACGCGGCGAGGCGGCCGATCTCGGCCTGGGCCGAAGCCGCCCGGCCGCGGGCGGCGTTCACCTGGCCGTGCAGCCGGGCGAGGCCCTCGCGGCGGTCGGCGATCGCCCGTGCGGCGTCCTTGAGCCGGCGTTCCTCCGCGGCGAGTTGCCGTTCCAGCTCGGCGCGGTGCGCGACGGTGTCCTCGCGGGCGTGCTCGGCCGCCTCCAGCGCGGCCTCCAGCTCCGCCTCCTGCTCCCGGATGCGGGCGGCCTCGCGCTCCATGTCCTCGGGGTCGCGGCCACGCCGCTCGTCCGTGGGGGCCGCGATCGCGCTCTTCACCCGCGCGTCGGCCAGCGAGACCGTGCCCCGTACCCGTTCGGCGAGCTGGGACAGTTCGTACCAGGTCTGCTGGGCCCGCTGGAGGCGCGGCGCCAGCCGGCGCACCTCGTCCTCCAGCTCGGCTTCCCGGGTCAGGGCGGCCTTGAGCCGGCCCTCGGCGTCCTCCTTGCGCTGCTTCAGCTCGGCCTCGTCCGCGATCTCCGTACGGAGCGCGTCGCGCATCCTGACCAGATCGTCGGCGAGCAGCCGCAGCCGCGCGTCGCGCAGATCCGCCTGTATGACGGCGGCCCGCCGGGCGACCGCCGCCTGCCGTCCGAGGGGTTTGAGCTGGCGGCGCAGCTCGTCGGTGAGGTCCTGGACGCGCGCCAGATTCGCCTGCATCGAGTCCAGCTTCCGCAGCGCCTTCTCCTTGCGCTTGCGGTGTTTGAGGACTCCGGCGGCCTCCTCGATGAACGCCCGGCGTCCCATCGGGTCGGCGTGCAGTACGGAGTCGAGCTGGCCCTGGCCGACGATGACATGCATCTCGCGGCCGATACCGCTGTCGGACAGCAGTTCCTGGATATCGAGCAGACGGCAGGTATCGCCGTTGAGCTGGTATTCGCTGCCGCCGTTGCGGAACATGATCCGCGTAATGGTGACTTCCGCGTAGTCGATGGGCAGCGCACCGTCGGAGTTGTCGATGGTCAGGGAGACCTCGGCGCGGCCGAGCGGCGGGCGTCCGGTCGTCCCGGCGAAGATCACGTCTTCCATCTTGCCGCCGCGCAGGGATTTCGCCCCCTGCTCGCCCATGACCCAGGAGAGCGCGTCCACGACATTGGACTTACCGGAGCCGTTCGGGCCCACCACGCAGGTGATCCCCGGCTCGAAGCGCAGCGTCGTGGCGGAGGCGAAGGATTTGAACCCGCGCAGGGTCATGGCCTTGAGATGCACGCCGCCGGACTCTACCCGGCTCCGATCGTCCCTCGCCGGTTTCACCGCCGAACGCGCAGGGCACATCAGACGTTAAGAAAGGCGTGGCAGCGCCAACAATGCTTCGTACAGCGGAAGATGGAAAGAAAGAAGGGACGCCGAAGCGTCCCTTGCATATCTTGCGAGAGTGTTTCTCACCCGACCCCGAGGGGGGCTGTTGTCAGGTGAGCGCGGGCTCCGCCTGGGGTACATCAATGTCGATGCCATTGAGCAGCGACTCTCCGGGGTGCTGTGCGACGGCGGCGTTCAGCACGTCGTTCTCGGACTGGATCCGTACAAGTTCGGATTCGAGGTCCTGGACGCGCTGCTGGAGCCGTCGCATCTCGGCGAGGAGTCGCGGGTCGGAGCCGCCGACATAACCGAGAAGCGCCTTTGCCATGATGAATGGTCCTCCACACTGAGTGACCGACCGAATGCGGTGTGGGTCGTGAGGGAAATCGCACCCGCGGTGCCTGGCAGTGCTTGTTCTTCACTGCGGTTCTTACTGCCAAACAGCTAAGGTGCGCGGGGACTCCAGAGTCTCACCAAAAAGTTTGACGGTCAACACGATCACAGCCCGCAGGGGCGGGCGGCCCGGCGGCGGGCGCCCGCGAAGGGTGCGGCGCCGGCTCTTCCACGGGGTCCCCGGAGTGTGGAGATCATCCCTGTCCGGGCAGCCTGGCACGACTGGCGGTTCTTGGCAACCACCAGGTCACCGCCGACCCGCGCATGTGCCATCGGCATTCCCGGGGCCTCTCGCGGCGCCCCCGGCGGCGCGATCTCAGCGGATCGCGAAGGTCTCGTAGCCGCCGCGCGGGGTGTCCCAGATCTCAGTGACTCCGTCCACACGCCCGGGTGTGTCGGCGGAGCGCAGCCATTCCAGCAGACGGTGGCAATTCTCACGTGGCCCCTCCGCGACGACCTGCACCCTGCCGTCGTCCAGATTGAGGGCGAATCCGGTGAGACCGCCGATCTCCAGAGCGTTTGCCCTGGTGAACCAGCGAAAGCCCACTCCCTGCACTCTGCCGCGTACCCAGGCCGTCAGTCGTGCGTCATCTTTCATGCACGCAAGCTAACCGGCCAATTGCTTCCCGTACCCGGCGCCCCCGCAGACCATGCCGTACAGTCCCGTCGCAATAGTCTCACTCGTACGGGTGAGACACGGACACGTTGCCGTCGAGAGCATGAGGAAGGCACATGGGACGCCACCGCCGCTCAGCCGCCGCCCCGCCCGTCGAGGACCACGTGGACGGTGCGCGCCGGAAGAGGCGGATCGCCACCCCTGTACGCACCGGTCTGCTGGGTGCCTCCGCCGCCATGGCCGTCGGAGCCGTAGCCGTCGCCTCGGGCCTGCTGCCCGGCGGCGGCGACCACTTCACGGTCGGCGGCAGCGCCAACGGCGGGCAGATACGTACCGAGGGTGCTCCGGAGCTTCAGCAGCAGGGCGGCTCGTCCGCCGATCCGACGCGCGAGAGCCCGGCCTCGCCGAGCCGTGGCACCGAGCGGACCCAGCCGCCGTCGGCGTCCACGTCGCCCACTCCGCGGAAGCCGTCCGTCACTCCTTCGAAGGAATCGACCGAGTCGACGGCCGCGCGGCCGGAGAAGAAGACGAAGCCCGCCGCGGCCCCGCCGAAGCCGAAGACCGAGATACCGACCCGCTCCAGCGAGGCCCCGGCGCCCGAGCAGACCACCGAGCGCGCCGTGGAAGCACCCGCGGCTCCCGGTTCCAGTTCCTCCGAGGCGGCCGTGCTCTCCCTGGTCAACAAGGAGCGCGCGAAGGTGGGGTGCAGCCCGCTGCGGGCCGATGCCTCACTCGGCAGGCTGGCCCAGAACTTCAGTGACGACATGGCGGAGCGCGGGTTCTTCGACCACACGGACCCGGACGGCAAGACGCCCTGGGACCGCGCCGACACCGCGGGCGTCAAGAATCTGGGCGGCGAGAACATAGCCAGGGGGCAGGCCAGCGCCCAGTCCGTGATGGATTCGTGGATGAACAGCGAGGGTCATCGCGCGAACATATTGAACTGCGACTACACCCGGCTGGGTGTCGGTGTCCACACCGGCTCCGGCGGCCCGTGGTGGACGCAGGACTTCGGCTTCTGAGCCCGGCCCGCCCCGGAGAGATCCCCGGCGAGATTCACTTACCAGACGAAAGCGCCATCTACCGGATGGCGCTTTCGGTTGTAAAGTCACCGCCATGGACGCCTTCGATGTCTTCTCCCGGCAGTGCCCCTCGCGCGCCACGCTGGAGCATGTGACGGGCCGCTGGGGCAGCCTGACGGTCGGCGCCCTGTACGAGAGCCGCCTCCGCTTCAACGAGCTGCGGCGGCGCGTGGACGGCGTGAGCGAGAAGATGCTCTCCCAGACCCTGCACACGCTGGAGCGTGACGGTCTGGTGGTGCGCGAGGCGCGGCCGGTCAATCCGCCGTGGGTGGATTACGAGCTGACGCCGCTGGGCCGGGAGGTCGCCGAGCGGCTGCTCGGGCTGATCCAGCTGGTGGAGGGGCGGATGCCCGAGGTGATCTCGGCGCGCGAGCGTTACGACGCGACGCGCGGAGCCCTCTGACAGCGGGGGCAGAAGTAGCTGGACCGGTTCATCCAGGGCCGCCGGCGTATCGGTGTGCCGCAGCGCCGGCACGGCTCGTCCTCACGTCCGTACGCGTCCAGCGACCGGTCGAAGTACCCCGATTCGCCGTTCACATTGACGTACAGGCTGTCGAAGCTGGTGCCGCCGACGTCGAGGGCCGCGTTCATCACGTCCCGTACATGACCAAGCAGCTCGACGGCGCGCGGCCGGGGCAGCGTGGCCGTGGGGCGTTCGTAATGAAGGCGGCTGCGCCAGAGCGCCTCGTCCGCGTAGATATTGCCGACACCGCTGATCAGCGACTGGTCGAGCAGGGCGCGCTTGACCGTCGTACGGCGCAGCTTCAGCGCGGTGAGGAAGGCGGCGTCGTCGAAGGCCGGGTCCAGCGGGTCCCTGGCGATGTGCGCGATGACGTCGGGCAGTCCGTCGGGGGTGTTCTCGTGGAGGGAGAGTCCGCCGAAGGTTCGCTGGTCGACGAAGCGCAGCTCGGTCGCGAGGCTGTCGGCGAAGCGGATCCGGATGCGCAGATGCTTCTCGTCGGGGGCGCTCTCGGGCTGGACCAGCAGCTGGCCGCTCATCCCGAGATGGCCGAGGATCGAGGCGTCCGTGTCGGCGAGGGGCAGCCAGAGGTACTTGCCGCGCCGCCGCGCCGTACCGATGGTGTGCCCCTTGAGCTGAGCCGCGAAGTCCTCGCCGCCGGCGGTGTGCCGCCGTACCGCGCGCGGATGCAGGACCTCGGTCTCGGCGATGGTCCGGCCGCTGACCCAGCGTTCGAGTCCACGCCGGACGACTTCGACCTCGGGCAGCTCGGGCACGGGACGCTCCTGGGGGTGAGAGGGCCGGAACGGGACGCGCCCCTCACGCCGTACGACGACGCGAGGGGCGCACCCGAAGGAGAGAGCAGGGACGCTCAGGCGTTGGCGGCGTCCGCGGGAGTCGGCTCCGACGGGGCGGAAGAGGTGTCGGCGGCCTCTCCAGCCTCGGCGTCGACGCTGTCGTCCACGTCAACGTCGCCGTCGGCGTCGGTCTTCCCCGCCGCCTCCCGTTCGTCCGCCGCGGCCCGGATGGACCGCCAGGCGGACTCCGCCGCCTGCTGCTCCGCTTCCTTCTTGCTGCGGCCGGTGCCGGTGCCGTACGAGACACCACCGACGCGGGCGGCAGCAGTGAAGGTCTTCTCGTGGTCAGGGCCCGTTTCCGTGACGAGATACTCGGGCACGCCGAGGCTCTCCGCCGCGGTCAGCTCCTGGAGACTGGTCTTCCAGTCCAGGCCGGCCCCGAGATTCGAGGACTTCTCGATCAACGGGTCGAAGAGCCGGTGCACCAGCTCGGACGCCGCGTCGAGGCCCTGGTCGAGATAGACAGCGCCGATCACCGCTTCGAGGGTGTCGGCGAGGATGGACGCCTTGTCCCGGCCGCCCGTGCCCTCTTCGCCCCGGCCGAGCCGGATGAAGGAGCCGAGTTCCAGGCCGCGGCCCACTTCCGCAAGCGCACGCGAGTTGACCACCGCGGCCCGCAATTTGGCCAGCTGGCCTTCGGGCAGATCGGGGTGGGTGCGGTACAGCGTGTCCGTGACCACCAGGCCGAGCACCGAATCCCCGAGGAATTCGAGCCGCTCGTTGGTGGGCAGACCGCCGTTCTCGTACGCGTACGAACGATGGGTCAGCGCACGCACCAGAAGGGCGGTCTCGAGCTGATACCCGAGCCGCCCTTCCAGAAGCGTGTGGGACGAGGCTGTGCTGACATTGTCTGTCTGCTTCTTGGCATGGGACAGTTCAGACATCGCGCCTCTCACCAGCCGCTCAGACCTCGAGGACCTGGCGCTTGTTATAGGTGCCGCAGCTCGGGCACGCGATGTGCTGCAGCTTCGGCTCCTGGCAACGCTCGCACGAAACCAGGGTGGGGACCGCAGCCTTCCACTGCGACCGGCGGTGGCGCGTGTTGCTGCGCGACATCTTCCGCTTCGGAACAGCCACGGCTACTTCTCCTGCTTCTCGTCGACGCCCGCTTCGGCGCCGCCCATGTTGTCCTTCTCGCCGTCCTTGACGGTCTCGGCGAGTCCCTGCAGTGCCGCCCAACGGATGTCGACGGCGTCGTGGTGGTGGTCCGGGTTCTCGTCCAGCCTGATCCCACATGTGGAACACAGACCGGCACAGGTCTCCCGGCACACCGGCTGCATCGGCAGTGCGAGCACCACCGCATCACGCAGCACCGGTTCGAGGTCGAACAGGCCATCTTCGATGAAGAGTCTGTCGTCGTCCTCGCTGTACTCGGCGTCAGCGGCCGGCTCCGCACGGGTGCGGCCCCGGTCGTCGGCGTCGTGGTACGAGAACATCTCCTGGAAGTCCGCCGCCACTTCCTGGCTGAGCGGCTCCAGACACCTTACGCACTCCCCCTCGGCCACCGCACGGGCGGTGCCTGTGACGAGCACGCCCTCCATGACGGATTCGAGGCGGAGGGTCAGCTCCACGGGCGCCTCCTCGGGCGTCCCGATCACCCCCGCGATACCGAAGTCCTTGGGGGCGGGCACCGAGCGGGTGAGCTTCTGGAGCGCACCAGGACGCCGCCCCAGCTCGTGTGTGTCGAACACGAGGGGGTCGCGGTGGTCGAGGCGCGCGTTCAGGGCTTTTCCCGCTTTCGGATCGTGAGGGGGGCCGCCACCGTCGCGGAGGCGAGCGGGCGGCATGGGTCGCGGACATACACGCGGCCGAAGAGCCAGGGTACTGGACAGGCCGCCGTAGGCCCAATCCGGCCCCTGGGGGAGATCCGGACGGGGCGCGCGGTCCCGGCGCCCCGTCCCCCGCGCGGCTCCGGTCTCCCGGCCGCGCGGTCTCAGTGCCCTTGCTCGTACCGGCGCAGCTGTTCGAGGTCGATCATGCTGGTGTCGAAGAGGCTGGTCTCGTCGAGGGCGCTCTGCGGCTCGTGGGCCGGGGGCAGCGCGTGCTGCTGGGGCTGGACCTCGGGCTGCTGCTGCCAGCCGTAGTTCGGGTCGTACCCCTGTGCCTGGCCGTGGCCCTGGTCCTGGCCGTATCCCTGCTGCGGGTACGCGTACGGGTCCTGCTGGTAGCCGTACGCGTCCTGCTGCTGGTAACCGCCGTAGCCGCCCT
This sequence comes from Streptomyces sp. NPDC088147, assembly GCF_044741565.1. Lineage (NCBI taxonomy): Bacteria > Bacillati > Actinomycetota > Actinomycetes > Kitasatosporales > Streptomycetaceae > Streptomyces > Streptomyces sp. NPDC088147. The sequence goes on from NZ_JBIUSY010000009.1 coordinate 156,937, forward strand.
GCGCGGCATACGCGGGGTCCTGGTAGCCGGCCTCGGCGTACTGGGGCTGCGGCGGGGCCTGGGGCGGCGTCTGCGGGTACGCGGGCTCGGCGTAGGGCTGCTGGACCGGCACCGGGGGCCGCTGCTCCGCCACGGGCTCCTGGACGCCTTCCCGGGGGCTCCCCGCGAGGTCCGCCAGATAGTCCGCGTCGCTGGTGCGCCCCTGCGGGCCCGCGGCGTCCTGGGCGGCCATGTGCGCCCCGAGGTCGTCCGAGTCGGTGCGGCCGTGGAGTTTCTGCCTGCCGCGGCCGACCGCTTCGAGGGTCTTGGACAGGACGGCCTCGAAGGCGCCGAACTTGGCGTCGATGTACTCGTCGGCCCGCCGGATCAGGGTGCCGGGGTCGTCGCTGTACTCGGGGGCGTCGTCGTCGTCACCGCCGGTGGCGCGGCCGAGCAGCTTCTCGCGGCCCCGGTCGACGGAGCCGATGGTCTTGGTGAGGACGACCTCGAAGTTGGCGAGCTTGGAGTCGACGTAGTCGTCGGCCTCGGCGCGGATCTCCTCGGCGTCCCTGCGCGCCTCGGCGAGGATGCGGTCGGCCTCCTCCTGGGACTGCCGGGCGACCGCGGTGTCGGAGATCAGCCCGGAGCGCTGGGCGTGCGCCGCCTCGATGATGCGCTCGGCCTCCTGGCGGGCCTGCTCGGCGAGCTGCTCACGGCCGCCGATCAGCTCCTGGGCCTGGGCCAGCGAGCCCGGGAGCGCCTCCCGTACCTCTTCCAGCATCGCGAGCAGCTCGGCGCGGTTCACCACGCAGGACGCCGACATGGGCATGGAGCGGGCGCTGCCCACCGAGTCGACGATCTCGTCGAGCTTCTTCTGTACGTCCACCGTGTGCTCGCCACTCTCTCAGCTGGTTTGGAGACGGACGCAACGACTGTACGGCCAGTTCGAGCCCGTCCGACACCGGATGACGGGCCGTCAGTTCCTCAGCGCTCGCCGAGGCGCGCCAACAGGGCCGAGTGGACGGCCGCGGGGAGCAGGTGGGAGACGTCCCCGCCCCAGGTCGCGACCTCTTTGACCAGGGAGGAGGAGAGGAAGCTGTAGGTGGGGTTGGTGGGGACGAACAGGGTCTCCACTCCGGAGAGCCCGTTGTTCATCTGGGCCATTTGCAGCTCGTAGTCGAAGTCGCTGACGGCACGCAGGCCCTTGACGATGGCCGGGATGTCGCGCTGCTTGCAGAAGTCGACGAGCAGTCCGTGGAACGCCTCGACCTCCACGTTGCCGAACTCGGCGGTGACCTCGCGGATCAGACCGATCCGTTCCTCGATCGTGAACAGCCCCTTCTTGGACTGGTTGATCATCACTGCGACATGGACGACGTCGTACAGCTTGGAGGCACGGGCGATGATGTCGAGATGTCCATTGGTGATGGGGTCGAAGGACCCCGGACAGACGGCGCGGCGCAACTTGATTCCCTCGCTCTCCGGTCCGGTCATGGTGCGTCTTCACTCGTAGAGGCGGCGCGACCGTACCAAAGCGTCCCTTCGCCGTAGCGACGGGACCGCAGAGGCTCGAAACCCTCCGGCCAGTCGAATTCCCCGCCCCTGGTGCTGCGTTCCACGGTGGCGACGGCATCGCCGCTGAGCCACCCCCTTGTGCGGAGTGTGAGGAGTATCTCCCGAAGATCGTCGTCGGTGACGGCGTACGGCGGGTCGAGGAAGACCACGTCGTAGGGGGTGTCCGGGACCGGTCCCGTGATGATCTGCTCGGCCTTGCCGGTACGGACCTCCGCGCCGGGCAGTCCGAGCGTCGTGACGTTCGCGCGGACCGTACGGGCGGCGCGGCTGTCGGCCTCGACGAGCAGCGCGTGCGCGGCGCCGCGGGAGAGCGCCTCCAGGCCCACGGCGCCGGATCCCGCGTAGAGATCGGCGATCCGGATGCCGTCGAGGGTGCCGAGGAGCGACTCCCAGCTGGAGAAGAGGCCCTCACGCGCCCGGTCGGAGGTGGGGCGGGTGCCGGTGCCGGGCGGTACGGCGAGACGGCGTCCGCCGGCGGCACCGGCGATCACGCGGGTCATGGGAGTCGGGTCCTCGGTTCGATGGGGTCGTGTACTCGACGGGTCGTGTACGGGTCTGCTGCTCGATGGGGCGTGCCACGGGTCCGCGCGGGGCCCGGGGAGTGGTTCTGACCCCACGATATGGCGTATGCCCCGGGCGGGCCCGGCCCGGTGCCCGTACCCGGGTCAGCCCTTGTCGAGGTACTGCTCGCGTTCGGTGTCCAGCAGGGCGTCCAGCGCCGTGCGCAGCTCCGGCGACCCGGTCAGCTCGGGGTCCTCGGCGACCACCGCGGCGGCCTCCTCGCGGGCGGCGGCGATGATCTCCTCGTCCTCGATGACCGCGAGCATCCGCAGCGAGGAGCGCACCCCGGACTGGGCCTGGCCGAGGACGTCGCCCTCACGGCGCTGTTCGAGGTCGATACGGGACAGCTCGAAGCCGTCGAGCGTGGCGGCGACGGCGCCGAGCCGGGCCCTGGCAGGACTGGCCTCGGGCATGTCCGTGACCAGCAGGCAGAGGCCGGGGGCCGAGCCGCGGCCGACGCGTCCGCGCAGCTGGTGCAGTTGGGAGACGCCGAACCGGTCCGCGTCCATGATCACCATGGCGGTGGCGTTCGGGACGTTCACCCCGACCTCGATGACCGTGGTCGCGACGAGCACGTCCACCTCGCCCGCGGCGAAGCGGCGCATCACGGCGTCCTTGTCGTCGGGCTGCATCCGGCCGTGCAGGATCTCGACGCGCAGCCCCTGGAGCGGTCCCTCGGTGAGCTGCCCGGCGACCTCCACGACCGCGAGCGGGGGCCGCTTCTCCGCCTCGTCCTCCTCGGACGGCTTGGACGCCTTGGACGGCTTGGACGGCTTGGACGCCTTGGACTTCAGGCCCGCCTTGTCGTCCTCCTCGTCGTCACCGATCCGGGGGCAGACGACATACGCCTGATGCCCCTTGCCGACCTCCTCCCGCACCCGTTCCCAGGCGCGTGCGAGGAAGTGCGGCTTGTCCTGGGCCGGGACCACATGGCTGGCGATCGGCGAGCGCCCCGCCGGGAGCTGGTCCAGGACGGAGGTCTCCAGATCGCCGAAGACGGTCATCGCGACCGTACGGGGAATGGGGGTGGCCGTCATGACCAGCAGATGCGGGGGCTGCTTGCCCTTGGAGCGGAGCGCGTCCCGCTGCTCCACGCCGAAGCGGTGCTGTTCGTCCACCACGACCAGTCCGAGGTCGTGGAACCGCACCTTGTCCTCGATCAGCGCGTGCGTGCCGATCACGATCCCGGCCTCGCCGGTGACCAGATCGAGCAGCGCCTGACGCCGCGCGGCCATGCCCATGGAGCCGGTGAGCAGCACGACCTTCGTGCCGTGCTCGGCGCCGCCGAGCATCCCTCCGTGCGCCAGCTCGCCCATCATGTCCGTGATCGAACGGTGGTGCTGCTGCGCGAGCACCTCCGTGGGCGCCAGCATGGCGGCCTGCCCGCCCGCGTCGACGACCGCGAGCATCGCCCGGAGCGCGACCAGCGTCTTGCCCGAGCCGACCTCGCCCTGGAGCAGCCGGTGCATCGGGTGTTCGGTGGCGAGGTCCGCGAAGATCTCGCCGGTGACCTTCCGCTGGCCTTCGGTGAGCGTGAAGGGCAGGTCGGCGTCGAAGGCGTCCAGCAGTCCGTCCCGTACGGGTCTGCGCGCCACGGCGGGCAGCTGCGTGTCCGCGTACCGCCGCCGCGCCAGCGCCACCTGGAGGACGAACGCCTCGTCCCACTTCAGCCGCTGTCTGGCGGACTCGATGTCCGCCCGGCTCTCGGGCCGGTGGACCTTGAGCAGGGCCTCGGGCAGCGAGGAGAACCCCCGGCCCTCGCGCAGCGCGGGCGGCAGCGGATCGACGGCCTCCGCGGCTCTGGGCAGCACCGCGTCGACCGCTTTGGTGATCTTCCAGGACTCCAGCCCCTTGCAGGCCGGATAGATCGGGATCAGCTTGCCCGCGAAGGCGTCCACGGCCTCCGCGGTGTCCTCCGTGGACTCGTCGTCGCCGGTGGCCCTGCCGAGCGGCACATAGGTGGGGTGCGCGAGCTGGAGCTTGCGGTTGAAGACGGAGACCTTGCCCGCGAACATCCCGCGGCTGCCCGGTGGCAGCTCCTTGTGCGGCTTGTGGATTCCCCTGCCGAAGAAGACCAGTTGGAGCCGGCCGCTGCCGTCGGTGAGGGTGATCTCCAGCCGCTGGCCCCGGCCGTGGTTGAACGTCAGGATCCGGGAGTCGGCGACCTGCGCGACCACCGTGACGTCCTCGTCCAGCGGCAGATCGGCCAGTTTGGTGAGCTGGCCGCGCTCCTCGTACCGCCTCGGGTAGTGGTGCAGCAGATCGCCGACCGTGTGCAGGCCGAGGTGTTCGGCCATCACCTTCGCGGTGGCGGGGCCGAGCGTCTTCTTGAGGGATTCATCCAGCGCGGGCACGCGATCCATTGCACACCACGCCACTGACAGGCTGCTACTCCACGCCGATGAGCAGCGGAACGGACTGCCTGCCGCCCCGGTACACCACGGTGTCGACGGCCAGATGGCCGTCCCGTACGTAGCGCTCCAGGCGGTCGGCCAGCGCGTCCGGCGCCTCGTCGCCGAGCACCAGCGTCACCAGTTCACCGCCGGCCGCGAGCATCCGGGAGAGCACCGCCTCGGCGGTGGCGGCGAGATCGGCGCCGATCACCGCCACGTCGCCGTCGATCAGGCCGAGGACGTCCCCGGCCTGGCAGATTCCCGCCATGGTCCAGGACTGCCGTTCGGCGACGGCCAGTTCGGCGTAGCGGGTGGCGCCGGCCGCGGTGGTCATGGCGACCACGTCCTCGTCGAAACGGCGCTCGGGCTGGTGCACGGCGAGCGCGGCGATGCCCTGGACGGCGGCCCGGGTCGGGATGAGGGCGACCCGTACGCCCTCGGTACGGGCCTGTTCCGCGGCCGCGGCGGCGGTGTGCCGCAGCGCGGCGTCGTTCGGCAGGAGCACCACCTCGCGCGCGTGGGCCCGCCGGATCGCCTCGACCAGCTCGCCGCTGGCGGGCGGCTCCCCGGGGCGCGCGAGGACGGTCGTCGCGCCGGCCTCGGCGCACACCCCCGCGAGCCCCTCACCGGGGACCACCGCGACGACGGCCCGCTGGACCCGCTCGGGCGCCTCCTCGGCGGCGCCGAAGTGGGTGATGCGGATGCGGTACGGGCGTCCCGCCTCGACCCCGGCCTCCACGGCGGCGCCCGCGTCGTCGGCGTGGATGTGTACGTTCCACAGCCCGTCGCCGCCGACGACGACCAGGGAGTCCCCCAGCCCGTCGAGCCTGGTGCGGAGCCGGGCCACGGCGCGGTCGTCCGCCTCCAGCAGATAGATCACCTCGAAGGCGGGGCCGCCCTCGGGGGCGCAGTACTCGATCGCCGGCTCGACCTCGGCCGGGTCCTCGTACCGGCGCCGGCCCATCGGAAAGGCGGCCGGGGTCTCGCCCGTGAGGGAGCGCACCAGAGCGCCCAGGACGGCGAGCAGCCCGCGCCCGCCGGCGTCGACGACCCCGGCGCGTCCGAGCACGGGCAGCTGGTCGGGGGTGGCGGCGAGCGCGGCGCGCGCTCCCGCGTACGCCGCGCGTACGGTCACTCCCGCGTCCGCCGGCCCGCTCCGTTCCGCCGCGTCCGCGGCGGCGGAGGCCACGCTGAGGATCGTGCCCTCGACGGGGTGGGCGACGGCCTCGCGGGCCAGCCCCGCGGCCCGGCGCAGCGCCGGCGCGAGCCGCTCCCCGCCGGTCTCCCCGGGATCCGCCGGGTCCGCGTCCGCCAGTACCTCCGCCATCCCGCGCAGCAGCTGCGCCAGGATCGTCCCGGAATTCCCCCGGGCACCGATCAGCGCGCCGTGCGCCATGGCCCGTACGGCATCGGCGGGCGCGGGCACGGAAGCGCCGGTCTCGTGGGCCGCGAAGACGGCCTCGACCGCCTGCGCCGCGGATTCCACGGTCAGATAGAGATTGGTGCCCGTGTCACCGTCCGCGACCGGATAGACATTGATCGCGTCGATCTCCTCGCGCTCCCGGCCGAGGGCCTCCAGCGCCAGCGAGCACCAGCTCCGTACCGCTGCTGCGTCGAGGGTCTGCGGCACCTGAGGGTCCTCCTTGAGCGGCCTGGATGCGGGCTGCACGCAGGGTAGCCCGCGGACGCGAGGCGAACAGCGGGCCAACCTGGGGGAACGGAGCCGCTGCGCGTCATGGTAGTTTTCTTGTACCGAGGCAGGCGTTGTATGCTGCTGCGGTTGCCCGATGAAAGTCGGGTCAATCCCCCGGCAACGCCACATCAGTCACTGATTCCCGGCACGCCGGATTTCTCTGTACGAGCATCTGAAGTCTTTGGAGTGACCCGTGGCTGCCAACTGCGACGTCTGCGGCAAGGGGCCGGGCTTCGGCAACAACATTTCGCACTCGCACCGCCGTACGCCCCGTCGCTGGAACCCGAACATCCAGCGCGTGCGTGCCGTGGTCGGTCGGACGCCGAAGCGGCTCAACGTCTGCACATCGTGCATCAAGGCCGGCAAGGTCTCGCGCTGACGCCTGCGTCGTAGCGCAGCCCCTGCGGTTGCCTTGAAAAGCCGGTCCACCTCGGTGGGCCGGCTTTTTGCCGTGCTCGGGCGTGCCGTCCCGCGACGGCGCCGCACCGCGGCACCGTCAGCGAAGACGCCACAGGTGATCCACCGGGCCGATCCCCGCGCCCAGCGGAAAGCCGTGCGCGATCGCGCCCGTCACATACTCCTTGGCCGCCCTGACGGCCGCCACGACGCCCTGCCCCCGGGCCAGGCCCGAGGCGATCGCCGACGCGTAGGTGCAGCCCGTCCCGTGCGTATGCCGGTTGTCGTGGCGCGGTGCCCGCAGCCAGTGTTCCTCGCTGCCGTCGGTCAGCAGATCCACCGCGTCCCCCGGCAGATGCCCGCCCTTGATCAGCGCCCAGCGGGGCCCGAATTCGAGGACCGCGCGGGCCGCGCGCCGCAGCCCCGTCTCGTCCTCCACCCGTACGCCGGTGAGCTGCGCCACCTCGTCGAGATTCGGGGTGGCGACGGTCGCGACCGGCAGCAGCCTCGTCCGTACGCCGTCCAGCGCCGAGGCGGCCAGCAGCGGATCACCGTGCTTGGAGACGCCGACGGGGTCGACGACCACGGGGGCGTCGGTCCCGGTGAGCAGTTCCGCGACGGCCGCGACCAGTTCGGCGGAGGAGAGCATGCCGGTCTTCACGGCCTGCACGCCGATGTCGTCGACGACCGCGCGGTACTGGGCCCGTACGGCCTCCACCGGCAGCTCCCAGGCGCCGTGCACGCCCAGGGAGTTCTGTGCCGTCACCGCCGTGAGCACGCTCATACCGTGCACACCGAACGCCAGCATGGTCTTCAGATCCGCCTGGATGCCCGCACCGCCGCCGGAGTCCGATCCGGCGACGGTGAGCACGCGCGGTGGTACGGACGGTGGCGTCACACTCTCGGCTGTCGGCATGGTGCCGAATCTACTGGGCGTCCTCGATGTCTCCGAAGTGGTCCCAGCCGCCCTTGCTGGTCCAGGGCGCCCCGTCGACCGTCACCTGGGGCAGTGCGGACGGGTTGAGCACCTCCCCGATCACCTTCCAGCGGGCCGGCAGCTTCACGTCCGGCGGGAACGTGGCGACGATCGCGTGGTCCTCGCCGCCCGTCAGCACCCACTGGAGCGGGTCGATCCCGACCGCCTGGCCGATGTCGTTCATCTGCGAGGGGATGTCGATCAGACCGGAGCGCAGATCGATACGGACCTTGCTGGCCTCGGCGATATGGCCGATGTCCGCGACGAGTCCGTCACTGACGTCGGTCATGGCGGTGGCGCCGAGCCCGGCCGCCGCGGGGCCCGCGTGGTACGGCGGCTCCGGCCTGCGGTGCGCCTCCACGAAGGCACGGGGCGAGCGGAAGCCGCGCGAGAGCACCGCGTGCCCGGCCGCCGACCAGCCCAACCAGCCGGTGTAGGCGATGACATCGCCCGGCCGGGCACCGGACCGGGTGACCGGCTCGTGATTACGGAGATCACCGAGCGCCGTGATGGCGATCGTGATCGTGTCGCCGCGTACGACATCACCGCCGACCACGGCGGCGCCCGCGACCTGGCACTCGTCGCGGATGCCGTCCATCAGCTCGGTGGGCCAGGTGACCGGGAGTTCGGCCGGGACGACCAGGCCGAGGAGCAGCGCGGTGGGAACCGCGCCCATCGCCGCGATATCGGCGAGGTTCTGCGCGGCCGCCTTCCGGCCGACGTCGTACGCCGTCGACCAGTCACGGCGGAAGTGCCGCCCCTCCAGCAACAGGTCCGTACTCGCCACGACCCTGCGGTCGGGCGCGGCCACGACCGCGGCGTCGTCGCCCGGCCCGAGCCGGACCGCCGGGGTGGTGGTGAGCCGGGAGGTGAGTTCTCTGATGAGACCGAACTCCCCCAACTCGCCCACGGTTCCCTTCACCGAGTCTCCCCTCTCATCACCGGGCCGCACGCGCGGTCGCGGTCCTTCACTGCTGTCGGTACCGTCATGAGTCGCGTCAACTTCGTCTTCCGTACGCCACCCTGCGGGCGCCACCCGGGACCCGGGTCTCCCCGCCGCACTCGGCGACGCGATACCGTGGCGTCTCTTTCCCCCACATGATCCTCGTGGCCGCCCTGGAGGTTCCGTGGTACAGGCGTACATCCTTATCCAGACCGAGGTGGGCAAGGCGACGACCGTCGCCGAGACCATCGCCAAGATTCCGGGAGTTATCCAGGCCGAGGACGTCACCGGTCCCTATGACGTGATCGTGCGCGCTCAGGCGGACACCGTCGATGAGCTGGGCCGCATGGTGGTCGCGAAAATCCAGCAAGTGGAAGGCATCACCCGCACCCTGACCTGCCCGGTCGTGCACTTGTAGCCCCCGTCTACCCTTGGCCGGTGACCATTTCCTGTCGCCCGCCGTCCCGCCGCAGGCTATCCGGCCGTCCGCTCGTCCGCCTGTCCGCCGTCGTTCTGCTGGCGGCGGTGGCGGGCTGTTCCTCCACCGACGCGAAGGTGTCGGTCGAGGTTCCCCGTCCGCCCGCGGACGAGGCCGCGCTGTGCCGGGCTCTCCACAAGGAGCTGCCGAAGACCGTCTCCGACCTGGGCCGGGCTGATCCCGAGCCCTCTTCCGAACTGACCGCCGGGTGGGGGGACGCCGCGATCGTACTGCGCTGCGGTGTCCCCCGGCCCGAGGGGATGAGCGATGCCCAGTCGGACGCGGTGGAGGCGAACGGCGTCAACTGGATGCTGGAGGAACGGGACTCGGGGCCCCGCTTCACCACCACGTACCGCAAGACGTATGTCGAGGTCACCATGGACGAGCGGTTCACGCATGACTCCACCCCGCTCGCCGAGCTGGCCGCGCCGGTCAGCAGGACGATCCCGTCCAGTCTGTGACCGGGCGCGACCGAGCGTGACCGGACGCGTCCTGCGGGGCCTCCGACGAGGGCCGGATACGGGGGTCAGCGCAGGCCGGTGGGCCGGCGCAGCGCCGCCTGGATCAGCCGGTCGATCAGCTCCGGGTAACCGACCCCGCTCTCCTGCCACATCCGCGGGAACATCGAGATCGGGGTGAAGCCCGGCAGCGTATTGATCTCGTTGATGACGAACTCGCCGTCCTCGGTGAGGAAGAAGTCCGCGCGGACGAGGCCCTCGCAGGAGGCGGCCTCGAACGCCTCGACGGCGAGCCGCTGTACCTCGGCCGTCTGCTCCTCGGTGAGGGGCGCGGGCACCAGGCCGGTGGCCGAGTCGATGTACTTGGCCTCGAAGTCGTAGAAGTCGTGCGCCGTGACCGGCGGGATCTCGGCGGGCACGCTGGCCCGGGGGCCGTCCTCGAACTCCAGCACCCCGCACTCGATCTCGCGGCCCCGCAGCAGCGACTCCACCAGGATCTTGGGGTCGTGGCGCTGGGCCTCGATGATCGCCTCGTCGAGCCCCGAGGCGTCCTCGACCTTGGTGATCCCCATGGAGGATCCGGCGCGGGCGGGCTTCACGAAGAGCGGCCAGCCGTGCTCGGCGGCGAAGCCGGTGATCTTCGCGCGGGCGGCGGCGCCCTTGGCTCCTTCGGGGCCCTGCTCCCATTCGCGGGGGCGGATCACCAGATACGGGCCGACGGGCAGCCCGAACGAGGTGAACACCCGCTTCATGTACTCCTTGTCCTGCCCGACGGCGGAGGCGAGGACGCCGGCGCCGACGTACGGGACACCGGAGAGTTCCAGCAGGCCCTGGAGGGTGCCGTCCTCTCCGTACGGGCCGTGCAGTACGGGGAAGACGACATCGACCTCGCCCAGCGCCTTGGGCACGGAACCCGGCTCGCTGTAGACGACCTCGCGATTGCCCGGGTCGACGGAGAGGACGACGCCGCCGTCGGTGGACTCGGCGATCCGGTCGACGCTCGGCAGCACACGGTCGGCGATGGCCATCCGCTCCGGATCGTCGGCGGTGAGCGCCCAGCGGCCGTCGGTGGTGATGCCGATGGGCAGGACGTCGTACTTCGTCCGGTCGATGGACCGCAGCACGGCCCCGGCCGTGACCACGGAAATGGCGTGCTCGGAGCTCCGGCCGCCGAAGACGACGGCCACGCGCGGCTTGCGGAGCTGCTGCTCAGGGCTCTGGGGGGAGTTCTCGCTGCTCATATCGCGATGAGAGTACCTGGTGGTAGCGCCCGAGTCAGCGTTGGTCGCGGCCGGGTCGGCGCCGGTCGCGCGAAGTCAGCCGCGCTCGGACTTGGCGCTGCGCGACATCAGTTCCTTGAGCGCGACGAGCGGCGGCTTGCCGCTGTGCACGATGTCCACGACGGTCTCCGTGAGCGGCATGTCGACGCCGTGGCGGCGGGCGAGATCCAGCACGGACTCACAGGATTTGACGCCCTCGGCGGTCTGTTTGGTGACCGCGATGGTCTCCTGGAGGGTCATTCCGCGGCCGAGGTTGGTGCCGAAGGTGTGGTTGCGGGAGAGCGGCGAGGAGCAGGTGGCGATCAGATCGCCCATGCCGGCGAGGCCGGAGAAGGTGTGCGGGTCGGCGCCCATGGCGAGGCCGAGCCGGGTGGTCTCCGCGAGACCGCGGGTCATCAGGGACGCCTTGGTGTTGTCACCGAGGCCCATGCCGTCGGCGATGCCGACGGCGAGACCGATGACGTTCTTGACCGCGCCGCCGAGTTCGCAGCCGACGACGTCGGTATTGGTGTACGGGCGGAAGTACGGGGTGTGGCAGGCGGACTGAAGCCGTCGCGCGACGGCCTCGTCCCGGCACGCGACGACGGCGGCGGCCGGCATCCGTCCGGCGATCTCCTTGGCGAGGTTGGGGCCGGTGATGACGGCGACCCGCTCGGCCGGTGCCTTGGCGACCTCCTCGATCACCTCGCTCATCCGCTTCGCCGTGCCGAGTTCGACACCCTTCATCAGCGAGACGAGCACGGTGTCCGCGGGCAGTACGGGCGCCCACTCGGCGAGATTGCCGCGCAGCGTCTGCGAGGGCACGGTGAGCACCGTGAACTCGGCGCCGCGGGCGGCCTCCGCGGGGTCCGTGGTGGCCCGTACGCCGGCGGGCAGTTCGAAGCCGGGCAGATAGTCCGGGTTGGTGCGCGAGGTGTTGATCGCCTCGGCGACCTCCTGGCGACGGCCCCAGACCGTCACGTCGCACCCCGCGTCGGCGAGGACCATGGCGAACGCCGTACCCCACGAACCCGCTCCGAAGACGGCGACCCGCGTCACTTCGACCCCTCTTCCGCGGCCTTGCGCCGCTGTTCCGCCCTGGCCTTGCGATGGTCGTACGCGGCGGCCGTGGGCACCGGCTCTCCGCGCAGCTCGGAGAGCAGTTCCGTGATCGCGGCCATGATGACCTCGGTGACCTCGCGCAGCAATTCGGGGGTGATGTCCCTGCCGTAGTAGCGCGCCAGGTCCACGGGCGGTCCGACCAGCACATGGTGCGTCTTGCGCGGGAAGAGGTGCGGCTTCTTCGCGTACGGCGGCAGCAGCAGGTTGGCGCCCCACTGCGCGATGGGGATGACCGGGCACTTGGTCTGGAGAGCGACCCGGGCGACGCCGGTCTTGGCGGTCATGGGCCACAGGCCGGGGTCGCGGGTGAGGGTGCCCTCGGGGTAGAAGGCCACGCACTCGCCGCGCTCGACGGCGTCGATGGCGGCGCGGAAGGCGCTCAGCGCGTCGCTGGTCTCGCGGTAGACGGGAATCTGGCCGGTGCCGCGCATCACGGACCCGATGAATCCCTTGGTGAATAGGCTGTGCTTGGCGAGGAAGCGCGGAACACGGCCGGTGTTGTACTGGAAGTGCGCGTACGCGAACGGGTCGACATGCGAATTGTGGTTCACCGCGGTGATGAATCCACCGTCGGCAGGAATGTGCTCCGCACCCTTCCAGTCCCGCTTGAGCAGCACGATCAGCGGCGGTTTCGCGATGGCCGCCGCCAGGCGGTACCAGAAGCCGATTCTGCGGCGGGACACTCGGACACCTTCCTCTTTCTCGCCCGGCTCATGCCCGGCTGCCGGGGGTCAAGTGTGGCCCCGGGCCCCTGCTCTGTCGAGAACACCGTACGCCTCGCCTCCGGGACCACCTCTGTGGGCCGGGACGGTGCCGGGCCACAATAGAGGGCGGATACACCTGGGCCGCCACAGCATGGACGGAGAGTCCGCCACGAACACCGACCCGACCGCCCGCTGGTCTCTGGTCGTCCCCCTCAAACCGCTCCGGCTGGCGAAGAGCAGGCTCGCCGGGACGGCGGGCGACGCCCTGCGCCCGCGGCTCGCCCTCGCGTTCGCGCAGGACACCGTGGCAGCCGCGCTGGCCAGCCCCGCCGTCCGGGATGTGGTGGTCGTCACGGACGACCCGACGGCGGGCGCGGAACTGGCCGGACTGGGAGCCCGTATCGTGCCCGACTCCCCTGCGGACGGTCTCAACGCGGCGCTGGCGCACGGCGCGCGGGCCGTCAGGGCGGTACGGCCGCGGGCGGCCGTGGCCGCGCTCAACGCGGATCTGCCGGCCCTGCGGCCCGCCGAACTGGCCCGGGTGCTCTCCGCCGCGGACGCATTTCCGCGCGCCTTTCTCGCGGATGCCGCCGAAATCGGCACGACATTGCTGACGGCCGCTCCCGGTACCGAATTGAATCCGGCTTTCGGCGGCCCCTCCCGGCATCGGCATTTGTCCTCGGGCGCGGTGGAAATAGTCCTGACCGGGGTCGATTCCGTACGGCGGGACGTGGACACGGGCGATGATCTGCGGGCGGCGGCGGCGCTGGGCCTGGGCCCGTACACGGCCCGCAGGTACGCGACGCACGGGCCGCTGCCCGCGGCGTGGCCGGCGGGCCGTACAGCGGGCACCGGCGGCCTCCGCGGGCCGGCGGAGGACCGCTACGCTGCGGTGATGCAGGCGACCTCGTACACATACGATTCCGAGACCCGCGCCGGGAGTGTGCTGCTGGACGACGGCACCCCGGTGGAGTTCGACGCGACCGCCTTCGACGCCGGCGGGCTGCGGCTGCTCCGGCCGGGACAGCGCGTGCGGATCGAGACCGAGGGCGAGGGCGCGTCCCTCCGGATCACGCTGGTGACGCTCCAGACGCTCTGACGCGTCGCGCGCGGGCCTTCCGGCCGCCGGTACAACGCCGCGGGCCGGGCTCCCCGAGGGGAGCCCGGCCCGGCGCGTGTGGCCCTGTGCCGCTTCTGCCTACTTCTTCCTGGCGGCGGTCTTCTTCGCGGTGGTGGTGCGCGCGGTGGCCTTTCGCGCGGGGGCCTTCTTGGCCGTCGCCTTCTTGGCCGGCGCGGTCTTCTTCGCCGTGGCCTTCTTGGCCGCGGCCGTCTTGGCGGTCTTCTTCGCCGGTGCGGCCTTCTTCGCGGTGGCCTTCTTGGCGGTGGAGGTCTTCTTGGCCGCCGTCTTCTTGGTGGCGGTGGCCTTCTTCGCCGCGGTCTTGCGGGCCGCCGCGGTCTTGGCGGTGGCCTTCTTGGCCGCGGCCTTCACGGTCGTCCGGGCGGAAACGCCGCCCGAGAGGCTGCCCTTGGGGGCCTTCTTGACGGCCACATCGTTCTTCGGGAGCTTCTTCGAGCCGCTGACCAGGTCCTTGAAGCCCTGCCCCGCGCGGAAACGCGGCACGGAGGTCTTCTTGACCCGGACGCGCTCACCGGTCTGCGGGTTACGGGCGTAACGGGCCGGGCGGTCGACCTTCTCGAACGAGCCGAATCCGGTGACCGAGACCCGGTCACCGGCGACCACCGCGCGGACGATCGCGTCGAGTACCGCGTCGACCGCGTCCGCGGCCTGCTGACGGCCGCCGACCTTGTCCGCAATCGCTTCTACGAGCTGCGCCTTGTTCACGTCTTCCCCTTCGGAGACATTGCCAGAACGAAAGTGTTCAAGCTTTTTCGCACGTTAGGCAGATATATACCGCAAATCAAACACGAAACGGGCTAATCACCCTAGTGCCGCAACGAAGTCGACCTGGCGGAGATCCGCGGAGGTCAGTCGCCTTCCGGAAATCGACCCTCGTCCAGGTCCTTCATCAAGCGGTCCAGACGCCGTGCCGCTTCCGGGAGATCATGTTTCGCCGCGGCCGTGATGACCAGCAGCTTCCGGGAGAGCGCCATCCGTACGCCATCCGGGACTTGCAGAGCACGCACCCTCGCGTGCGCTTCTTTGAGTTGTTCGGCGACTAACCCGTAGAGCTTGAGTTGGCTGTCGCGTTCCATGCACCGATTGTGCCATCTGGGGCGAGTTGTCGCCCGACGGGGGCTCAACAAGCAACTGCACCCCCTGCCGGGAGGCAGGGGGTGCAGTAGGGGAAAAGCGCTGCTCAGGCGGTAATTGTGCGCGGTTTGAAGGACGGCCTGGCGGCCTCGTACGCGGCGATCTCCGCTTCGTTCTGAAGGGTGAGGCTGATGTCGTCGAGCCCGTTCAGCAACCTCCAGCGGGCGTTCTCGTCAAGCTCGAAATCAGCCGTCAACGTTGCTCCGTCGGGGGAGGTCGCCCGCACCTGGCGCTGCTCCAGGTCGACGGCGATCTCGGCCGTGGGGTCGCTCTCCGTGATCTTCCAGAGGGCGTCCACGACCGGCTGCTCCAGAACCACGGTCAGCAGAC
Source organism: Streptomyces sp. NPDC088147 (assembly GCF_044741565.1). Classification (NCBI taxonomy): domain Bacteria; kingdom Bacillati; phylum Actinomycetota; class Actinomycetes; order Kitasatosporales; family Streptomycetaceae; genus Streptomyces; species Streptomyces sp. NPDC088147. The sequence continues at coordinate 172,076 of NZ_JBIUSY010000009.1, forward strand.
CGTTCTTGAGCGAGTTGCCGCGGAAGATATCGGCGAACCGGGAGGAGATGACGGCCTTGAAACCGAAGTTCTGCAAGGCCCAGACGGCGTGTTCACGCGACGACCCCGTGCCGAAGTCCGGTCCCGCGACCAGCACCGTGGCCCCGGCGTACTCGGGACGGTTGAGAACGAACTCGGGGTCCTTGCGCCAGGCCTCGAAGAGCCCGTCCTCGAAGCCGTCGCGGGTGACCTTCTTGAGCCAGTGGGCCGGGATGATCTGGTCGGTGTCCACGTTGCTGCGGCGCAGCGGTACGGCCCGGCCGGTGTGGGTGGTGAAGGCTTCCATGGTTATCGCGCTCCAGCGGGCGTACGGGCGCCGGCATCGGTGTCGGACAGATCGGCGGGCGAGGCCAGGTGGCCGAGCACGGCGGTGGCGGCGGCGACCTGGGGGGAGACCAGGTGGGTACGGCCGCCCTTGCCCTGCCGGCCCTCGAAGTTGCGGTTGGAGGTGGACGCGGAGCGCTCGCCGGGCGCGAGTTGGTCGGGGTTCATGCCCAGACACATCGAGCAGCCCGCGTGCCGCCACTCCGCTCCCGCGGCGGTGAAGACCTTGTCCAGGCCCTCCGCGACGGCCTGGAGGGCGACCCGTACCGAACCGGGGACCACCAGCATCCGTACGCCGTCGGCGACTTTGCGGCCGTCGAGCAGCGAGGCCGCCGAGCGCAGGTCCTCGATACGGCCGTTGGTGCAGGAGCCTACGAAGACGGTGTCGACCCGGATGTCGCGCAGCGCCTGCCCGGCGGTCAACCCCATGTATTCCAGGGCCTTTTCAGCGGCGTGGCGCTCCGAGGCGTCCTCGTACGAAGCCGGGTCGGGGACGTGCGAGGAGAGCGGCGCCCCCTGGCCGGGGTTGGTGCCCCAGGTGACGAACGGGGCCAGTTCCGAGGCGTCGATGAAGACCTCGGCGTCGAAGACCGCGTCGTCGTCGGTGCGCAGGGTCCGCCAGTAGGCGACCGCCGCGTCCCAGTCCGCGCCCTCGGGGGCGTGGTCACGGCCTTCGAGATAGGCGAAGGTGGTCGCGTCGGGGGCGATCATGCCCGCCCTGGCCCCGGCCTCGATGGACATGTTGCAGATGGTCATCCGCGCTTCCATCGAGAGCTTCTCGATGGCGGAGCCGCGGTATTCGAGGATGTAGCCCTGGCCGCCGCCGGTGCCGATCCTGGCGATGATCGCGAGGATCAGGTCCTTGGCGGTGACATCGGCGGGCAGTTCGCCCTCGACCGTGATCGCCATGGTCTTGGGGCGGGCCAGCGGCAGCGTCTGGGTGGCCAGGACGTGCTCGACCTGGCTGGTGCCGATGCCGAACGCCAGCGCGCCGAAGGCTCCGTGCGTGGAGGTGTGGCTGTCGCCGCAGACCACGGTGGTGCCGGGCTGGGTCAGCCCCAGCTGCGGGCCCACGACATGGACCACGCCCTGCTCGACATCGCCCAGCGGGTGCAGCCGTACACCGAAGTCGGCGCAGTTCTTGCGCAGCGTCTCCAACTGGACACGGGAGACGGGGTCGGCGATGGGCTTGTCGATGTCGAGGGTGGGGGTGTTGTGGTCCTCGGTCGCGATGGTGAGGTCGAGCCGCCGGACCTTGCGGTCGCTCATCCGGAGGCCGTCGAATGCCTGGGGGCTGGTCACCTCGTGCAGCAGGTGCAGATCGATGAAGAGGAGGTCGGGCTCGCCCTCTGCGCGCCGGACGACATGATCGTCCCAGACCTTCTCCGCGAGTGTCCTACCCATCGCTTTCCCTCCGACCGGCTCTCACAGCCGGCACTCCTAGAGATATGTGGGCCCACGTCCGTTCCCCACGCACCGGACGTCGACTGGAGACCCGTCGGTCCGCGGGCCCGTCCATACAGGTTCGCAAGTTCCTTGGGAAATTGAACTTGCGTTTCACAGAGTGAGACGCGAGTATCGTTTCATGGACAACTCTAGCGGCGTCGGCGTTCTCGACAAGGCTGCTCTGGTATTGAGCGCCCTGGAGTCCGGTCCGGCCACCCTCGCCGGACTGGTCGCGGCGACCGGGCTCGCACGGCCCACGGCACACAGACTGGCCGTGGCACTGGAACATCACCGGCTGGTGGCGAGGGATATGCAGGGCCGGTTCATTCTCGGCCCGCGGCTGGCCGAGCTGGCCGCCGCGGCCGGTGAGGACCGCCTGCTGGCCACGGCCGGACCCGTACTCACACATCTGCGGGACATGACGGGCGAGAGCGCGCAGCTCTACCGACGCCAGGGCGACATGCGGATATGCGTGGCGGCGGCCGAGCGGCTCTCCGGACTGCGGGACACGGTCCCGGTCGGCTCCACGCTCACGATGAAGGCGGGCTCCTCGGCCCAGATCCTGATGGCCTGGGAGGAGCCCGAGCGGCTGCACCGCGGTCTCCAGGGAGCCAGGTTCACGGCGACGGCGCTCTCGGGCGTGCGGCGCAGGGGCTGGGCCCAGTCGATCGGCGAGCGCGAGCCGGGCGTGGCCTCGGTCTCCGCGCCGGTACGGGGGCCGTCCAACCGCGTGGTCGCGGCGGTCTCGGTATCCGGACCGATCGAGCGGCTCACCCGGCACCCGGGCCGGATGCACGCCCAGGCCGTGATCGACGCGGCGGGCCGGCTGAGCGAGGCCCTGCGCCGCAGCGGCTGATCCGGCGCCCCTCACCACCGGGGCCCTTCTCTTCCGTACGCTCCCGTTCTCCGTACGCTCCCGCCGCACTTCCCGTTCCGTACGTTCCTCCACCGGCAGGCCGCTCCAGCGCCGCAGCGGCCGGGCCGAGGCCGGACTCCCGCGCATCCCGTGGAGATGGCGCGGTGGAGTCCAACAGGAGGTCGAGCGGCGGCGGTTGACGGCGCGGCGGCGATAACCATGGACAGCACAAAGGCCCTCCCGCGAACGGAAGGGCCTTCTCGTACTGCTCGATGTACCCCCGACCGGATTCGAACCGGCGCTACTGCCGTGAGAGGGCAGCGTGCTAGGCCGCTACACAACGGGGGCATGGACCGAAGTCCAGCTGGGCTACCAGGACTCGAACCTAGAACAACGGAACCAGAAACCGTCGTGTTGCCAATTACACCATAGCCCATAGGTGGTTTAGACCAGTACCCCCGACCGGATTCGAACCGGCGCTACCGCCTTGAGAGGGCGGCGTGCTAGGCCGCTACACAACGGGGGCCCTAGCGATCCTGCATCGACGTGTCCGGGTGCGACCCGAAGTCGTCGGAGAGAAGGATCTGTACCCCCGACCGGATTCGAACCGGCGCTACTGCCGTGAGAGGGCAGCGTGCTAGGCCGCTACACAACGGGGGCGTTGCAGAAACATCTGCGCTGGGCTACCAGGACTCGAACCTAGACTAACGGAACCAGAAACCGTCGTGCTGCCAATTACACCATAGCCCACCAAAACTGAACCCCCGGACGGGGGTTTGTCTGGCTTGCGCCTCCCGGCCGGACCTTTCGGTCTTCTTGGGCGGCGCAGGAAGAACATTACCCGATCGCGGACAGCGCTCCAAAACGGGTATCGCCGCGCAGCAGGCCGGGAAGCTGGCCGAGATCGGTGATCCGCACCAGCTCGGGGCGCCCGCCCGTCCCGTGCCGGTCCAGCCAGACGCCGGCGAGCCCCGCGGCCACCGCCCCGCCGGCGTCGATGTCCGGCTCGTTGCCCACGTACGCCACCTCCCGGGGGTCCAGCGCCATCGCGTCGCAGGCGGCGTGGAAGGCGGCGGCGTCGGGCTTGGCGACTCCCAGCTCGACCGCGCAGACCACGGCCTCGAAGTGATCACGTACCCCGAGGACGCGCAGCTTGCGGTCCTGGTTGCGGAGGCTGGAGTTCGACAGGACGGCCTGCCGGTAGTCGGCGGCCAGCACGTCCAGCACGGCGAGGCTGTCGGGAAACAGCGACCAGGCGGACTCGAAGTGAACGATGTACCGCTGGAACCAGGCGTCCGCCTCCGCGTCGCTCAGCTCGGCCCCGAGGAACATCCGTACGCGGTCGCGCCGCTGGCCCTGGAAGTCCGTCTCCCCCGCGGCGAACCGGCCCCAGTTCAGATCGGTGATCTCCCGCCAGCGCCCGAGGGCCTGGTCGACCGTGGGAAATCGGTCGGCCAGGCCCTCGGCGGCGAGATGATCGTGCATGCCGGCGCGGTCCGCGCTGGTGTAGTCGAAGAGGGTGTCGTCGATGTCCCAGAGGACGGCACGGATCGGCATGGCACCGACGGTACTCCGCGGCGGCCGGCCGGGCCGGGGATACGGGGCGATCCCCGGCTCCCGGTCCCGGCCCCCGCCTCAGGACGTCAGCTTCGCCAGTGCCGCGTCGATCCGGGACAGCGTGCGCTCGCGGCCCAGGATCTCCAGGGACTCGAAGAGCGGCAGGCCCACCGTGCGGCCCGTGACCGCGACGCGGACCGGGGCCTGCGCCTTGCCCAGTTTGAGGCCGTGCTCCTCGCCCGCCGCGAGTACCGCGTTCTTGAGCGCTTCGGCGTTCCACTCGGCCTCGGCGATCTTCGTACGGGCCGTGGCCAGCAGCGCGTCCGCGCCCGGCTTCATCGCCTTCGCCCAGGACGCCTCGTCCTCCACCGGCGCGTCGAGGAAGAGGAAGTCGACATTGGCGGTGATGTCCGAGAGGACCGTGACCCGGGTCTGGGCCAGCGGGGCCAGCGCTTCGAAGGCCGTGGTGTCGAAGGACTCCGGCGCCCAGGGCGCGTGCGGGGCCTTCAGCCAGGGGCCGCACGCCTCGATGAACGTCTTCACGTCCAGCAGCCGGATGTGGTCGGCGTTGATCGCCTCGGCCTTCTTCAGGTCGAAGCGGGCCGGATTGGCGTTGACGTCCGCGATGTCGAACGCGGCGACCATCTCCTCCATCGAGAAGATGTCGCGGTCCGCGGCGAGCGACCAGCCCAGCAGCGAGAGGTAGTTGAGCAGCCCCTCGGGCAGGAAGCCGCGCTCGCGGTAGAGGTTGAGGGACGCCTGCGGGTCGCGCTTGGAGAGCTTCTTGTTGCCCTCGCCCATGACGTACGGGAGGTGTCCGAACGCCGGGATCTCCTTGGCGATGCCCAGCTCGATCAGCGCCTTGTAGAGCGCGACCTGGCGCGGGGTGGAGGAGAGCAGGTCCTCGCCGCGCAGGACGTGGGTGATCTCCATCAGCGCGTCGTCGACCGGGTTGACGAGCGTGTAGAGCGGGGCGCCGTTGGCGCGCACGATCCCGTAGTCCGGGACGTTCTCCGGGGTGAAGGTCAGCTCACCGCGGACCAGGTCCGTGAAGGTGATCGGCTCGTCGGGCATCCGGAAGCGGACGATCGAGGTGCGGCCCTCCGCTTCGTACGCCGCCTTGCGCTCGTCGGTCAGATCGCGGCAGTGGCCGTCGTACCCGGAGGGCCGGCCGGCCGCGCGGGCCGCCTCGCGGCGCGCGTCCAGCTCCTCGGTGGTGCAGTAGCAGTGGTACGCGTGGCCCGCGGCGAGCAGCTTCCCGGCGGCGTCGCGGTAGAGGTCCATCCGCTGCGACTGGCGGTACGGCGCGTGCGGACCGCCGATCTCGGGGCCCTCGTCCCAGTCGAGCCCCAGCCAGCGCATCGAGTCGAGCAGCTGCTCGTACGACTCCTCGGAGTCGCGCGCCGCGTCGGTGTCCTCGATACGGAAGACCATGGTGCCGCCGCTGTGACGGGCGAACGCCCAGTTGAACAGGGCGGTGCGGACCAGTCCCACATGGGGGTTGCCGGTCGGCGAGGGACAGAAACGTACACGGACGGGTCCGTTAGCCACGCTTGATCACCTTGTTGGTGAGAGTGCCGATGCCTTCGATGGTGACGGCGACCTCGTCGCCGACGCTGAGGGGGCCGACCCCGGCGGGGGTGCCCGTGAGGATGACGTCGCCCGGGAGCAGTGTCATGGCCTCGGTGATGTGGACGATCACGTCCTCGATGGAGCGGATCATCTCGCTCGTCCGGCCCAGTTGCCGCTGCTCGCCGTTGACCGTGCACTGGAGGGTGAGGTCGGAGGGGTCGAGATCGGTCTCCACCCAGGGGCCGAGCGGGCACGAGGTGTCGAAGCCCTTGGCGCGGGACCACTGGTTCTCGCTGCGCTGGGCGTCGCGGGCCGTGACGTCGTTGGCGCAGGTGTAGCCGAAGATGACGTCCTTCACGCGCTCGCGCGGGACCTCGCGGCACATCCGGCCGATGACGACGGCGAGTTCGGCCTCGTAGTGCACCTCCGTGGAGAAGGAGGGGTACTCGATGGCGTCGCCGGTGCCGATCAGCGCGGTGGTCGGCTTGAGGAAGACGACGGGGACTTCCGGTACGGCGTTGCCCAGTTCCGCCGCGTGGTCGGCGTAGTTGCGGCCGATGCCCAGGATCTTGTTGCCGATCACGGGCGGCAGGAGCCGGACCTTGCTCAGCGGGACCTTGGTACCGGAGAGCTCGAAGTCGGCGTACGGAATGCCCTTGATGATGTCGAGGACGAGGCCGGCGGGGTCACCGCTGCCGTCGCCCTCGACCGCGCCGAAGGCGACATTGCCGTCGATGGAGAATCTGGCGATGCGCACGGGATGCTGTCGCCCCTCACTCTTGCTCGCTGGTCTGGAGACTGATACTCCAGGCTAGACGAGAGGAGGGGGCGGGTGGATCAGCCGGATTCGGGCCCGGCGGGAACCTACTGGGCGACGGGCGCGTCCATGAGAGTCGTACGGCGGGGGTTGGCGGTCCGGTTCGGCAGCTCGACGGCGTGCTCCGGGTGCTCCACGGGGACCAGTTCCTCGGCGTCCTTCAGATGCGCCAGCGTGGTGCGCCGGGGGTTGGCGGTGGTGCGGAAGATCATCGTCGTCTTCATCTCTGCTGTCAGACCCTGTCGGTGTACGGGCGCCGGGGCGCCGCTTGTCGGATATGCCATCCCTGTAAAGCGTCAGGCTAAACAGCCAATTCCCCACCGGGGCGGGCATCCAACGGCGATCATCGTGTGAGTTTGCTCACGACTCACCCGGCATTTCGCGCATTACGGGCAGCGGTCACCAGTCAAGGAAACGGACAATGCGTTACTGAACGTTACATTCCGCTCCTGATCATCAGGTCTGGGACACCCCCCACCCGTAAGTGGCTCGTCAATAAAAGTCCCTTTCCTCCGCGAACCCTTTCTACGGCTTGTGACGCGCCGCTCACACCGTGTCATTCAGGTCACAGGGCAGCCGTCTGCCCTTGTTGGAGATCCTGCACTGTGCTGGAATTCCCCCCACCGCCGCGGGTTTCAAGCACCGGCGCGCAAGGGCGCGACGCAGCGCCGAGTGGCGGTGGGGAAGGGGAGCAAGCGCCGGTCACTCACGACCGCCATGGGGAGCGCTCAGCGCCCCACGACGCCGACACCGTCCCGCCGTTCGCGGGGGGACGCCTGGTCCAGAGGTTGCGACGCTAGTGCAGGGACGTTTCAAGAGGGATAGCAGCGCTGCGGCGGAGCAGGAGTCCCGTGGCGGAACCGACCGCGGCTCCTCGCCCCAGCACACCCAGAACCCGGGCCCGGCATCGTCCGGCGAGACCGGCGGACGTGCCGGACGCCCCGGGACGGCTCCGGGCGGCGCGGGAGCCCCGGCCACGCCCCAGTCAGCGCCCAAGGCAGCGGCGCCGACTGACGCGGGGTCACGAATAGCGCTGCGCAACTGGCGCATCAGCACGCGCCTGGTGGCGCTGCTCACCCTCCCCGTGGTCGCGGCCACCACACTGGGTGGACTCCGGATCAACGAGTCGTTGAACGACATGCAGCAGCTGGAGCACATGCAGCTGCTCACCAAGATGACCAAGGAGGCGACCAGCCTGGCCGCCGCGCTCCAGCTGGAGCGTGACGAGTCGGCGGGTCCGCTCAACAACGGTGTCAACGCCAAGGACTTCAAGGTCCAGGACCGCCGTACCTCGACCGACCGCGCGAAGAGGGCGTTCCTCGACGCCACGGTCGACATCGGCAACACCGACGGCGACCAGGCGCTGGAGAGCATCCGCTCCAACGTCAACCAGATCGCCACCCAGGTCAACAAGATCAACGAGATCCGCAAGGACGCCTACACGTCGGACGCGCACTCGCTGACGGTCGACGCGTACAGCGGACTGATCGACTCGCTGCTGAGCCTCTCGCAGGACATGGCGCAGGCGACCAGCAACCCGGACATGATCAAGCGGACCCGCGCGCTGGCCGCGTTCTCGTCCGCCAAGGAGTACGCGTCGATCCAGCGGGCGATCATCGCCGCCGCGCTGCCGGCCGACCCGAAGACCAAGGGCAAGCTCACCGACAACGACCGCCTCTACGGTCTGGCCGCGGCGACCAAGGAGAAGAACGCCCTCACCTCCTTCAGCCGGCTCTACGAGTCGATGGGCGGCGACGCCGAAGAGCTGATGGCTCCGCTCAACGGCCAGGGCAACCCGGAGATCCAGGCGTCCGAGAAGTACGCGGACCGCGTCCTCGGCACCACCGACGGGCTCCAGACACAGCCCAACCGCTCGTATCTGGACTGGACGGACCAGGCTTCTACGCGGATCGACGCGATGAAGACCATCGAGGCCACGCTGCTGGGCGAGATGGAGGGCAAGGCCCGCGAGCTGCGCACCAGTTCGCAGCAGGACGCGATCATCAACGCCGCCGTGATCCTCCTCGTGCTCGGGGTCTCGCTGGTCGGCGCCTTCGTGGTGGCCCGCTCCATGATCCGCTCGCTGCGCCGGCTCCAGGACACCGCGACGCGGGTCGCCCAGGACCGGCTGCCCGAGCTGGTCAAGCAGCTCTCCGACTCGGACCCGCAGGACGTCGACACCTCGGTCGAGTCGGTCGGTGTGCACTCCAAGGACGAGATCGGAAAGGTCGCCGCGGCCTTCGACGACGTGCACCGCGAGGCGGTCAGGCTCGCCGCCGAGCAGGCCCTCCTGCGAGGCAACGTCAACGCGATGTTCACCAACCTCTCGCGCCGCAGCCAGGGCCTCATCCAGCGCCAGCTGTCCCTCATCTCCGAGCTGGAGTCCCGCGAGGCGGACCCGGACCAGCTCTCCTCGCTCTTCAAGCTCGACCACCTCGCGACCCGTATGCGCCGTAACGGCGAGAACCTCCTCGTCCTCGCGGGCGAGGAGCCGGGCCGCCGCTGGACGCGCCCCGTCCCGCTGGTCGACGTGCTCCGTGCCGCCGCCTCCGAGGTGGAGCAGTACGAGCGCATCGAACTGGCCTCGGTTCCCACGACCGAGGTCGCGGGCCGGGTCGTCAACGACCTCGTCCACCTCCTCGCCGAGCTGCTGGAGAACGCCACGTCGTTCTCCTCGCCGCAGACCAAGGTCCGGGTCACCGGTCACGCGCTGCCCGACGGGCGGGTGCTCGTCGAGATCCACGACACCGGTATCGGCCTCTCGCCCGAGGACCTCGCGGCGATCAACGAGCGGCTCGCCTCGCCGCCCACCGTGGACGTCTCGGTCTCGCGCCGCATGGGTCTGTTCGTGGTCGGCCGGCTCTCGCTGCGTCACGGCATCCGGATCCAGCTGCGCCCCTCCGACTCGGGCGGTACGACCGCGCTGGTCATGCTGCCGGTCGATGTCGCCCATGGCGGCAAGAAGGGCCCGGTGGGCCGGCCGGGCGCGGGCGTCGGTCCCGGTGGCCAGAACGGCGCGGGCCAGGCTCCCGCCGGTGCGGGCGGCCAGTTGACCGGTGCTCCCGGCGCCGCGGGGGGCAGCCGTCCCGGCCTCGCCGCCGGAACCGGCGGCGGACTCCTCGGCGCGGGTGCGCCGCGTGGCCAGGTGGGCGCCGGTACGGGCCCGCGCGCCGCGCTGCCGTCCCGCGGCGACGGCTCCCAGGGCGGTGGGTCGCGGGATCCGCAGCGTCAGGGGTCCGGTTCCGGCCAGCCCAGTGTCTTCAGCCAGAACGCCTTCGGCGCGCCGCCGCAGAACGGTCCGGGCCAGAACGGTCCCGGCCACGGCGGCCAGGGACAGAGCGGCCAGGGCCGTACGGACCGTCCCGGCGCGCAGAGCGGACCGAACAGCGGGCAGGACCAGGGCGTCCGGGCCGGCCAGGGCGGTCAGAACGGCTTCAGCGGCCACGCCCAGAACGCCTTCCACCAGGGCCAGCAGGGCGGCGCCCCCGACCGCGGCCGGCAGCTCCCGCCGCCCGGCGGACCGCGCGCCGAGCTGCCCGGCGGCAACCCGCAGCCCCCGTCCCAGCGCTCGCAGACGACGAGTTGGGGCAGCGAGCAGCAGGCCGTCCCGCCGCGTCCCTCGCTGGACACCCCGCGTGGTCACGAGGAGCACGAGTCCACGGGCCAGTTCGCCCGGCCCACGGCCGAGCAGCAGGGCCCCGGCACCACGGCGGAGTTCCCGCGCCCGGACTTCAACGGGCCCCGGCCCGACCAGAATCCGGCGCAGCGCGGTGGCCCGCAGGACCCGGCGTCCACGGCCGCGTTCCCGCGTCCCGACTTCGACGCGCCGGCCCCGGCGGGCTACGGCTCCGGGGAGTACAGCGCACCGCAGGGCCAGAACGCGCAGTCCGGCTTCCGCCCGCCGGCGGAGTACCCGTCGTCGGAGTACGGCGCTCCGCAGCAGGGCTTCAACGCCCCGCGGCCCCCGGCACCCGCTCCGGCGCCCGGTTCCGAGGGCGGCTACCGTCCGCCGAGCCTGCCGCCGCAGCCGCAGCCGGAGGCGCTGCCCCCGGCCGGTCCCGGTGACGGCCGTACCCCGCTGTACGACACCCTGGAGACCAACTGGTTCCACGGTTCGCAGCAGGGCGGCGGCCAGCAGCCACAGGACCGCGGTCCGGCCGCGCAGTCCCCCGTACCGCCCGCGCAGCAGCGCGAACCGATGCCGCGGCGCGAGCCCGCCAACGGTTCGGGGCCGGGCGGCCAGGGCACCGACGGCTCCGGCTTCCAGATGTCCGGGACGAACGGTTCCGGTTTCGGCGCCCCGGGGGCGAACGGCTCCGGGACCAACGGCGCCGGCATCACGTCCTCCTGGCGTACGTCGCCCAACGACGAGCTGGTGCGCCAGGCCGAGAGGGTCAAAAAGCCCCAGGCCGGCGGCATCACCACCTCCGGTCTGCCCCGCCGGGTCCCGCGCGCCAATCTGGTGCCGGGGACCGCGCAGGAACAGAACAACCAGGCCGGTCCGCAGGTCTCGCGTGCGCCGGCAGACGTACGCGGCCGGCTGACCAATCTCCGTCGGGGTATCCAGCAGGGTCGTCAGGCGGGCAACACCGGCCCGACGAACAGCGGCTTCAACCTCGGCACCTCTCACCAGCAGGAGCGTTAGTTGAGTCCGATGAGTCAGGCTGCGCAGAATCTGAACTGGTTGATCACCAACTTCGTGGACAACACCCCTGGGGTGTCCCACACGGTCGTGGTCTCCGCCGACGGACTTCTGCTGGCCATGTCCGAGGGCTTCCCCCGCGACCGCGCCGATCAGCTCGCGGCCGTGGCGTCCGGTCTGACCTCGCTCACCGCGGGGGCTTCCCGGATCTTCGAAGGCGGCCCGGTCAACCAGACCGTGGTGGAGATGGAGCGCGGCTTCCTCTTCCTCATGTCCGTCTCCGACGGTTCCTCCCTGGCCGTGCTCGCGCACCCCGAGTGCGACATCGGCCTGGTGGGGTACGAAATGGCCCTCCTGGTCGATCGCGCCGGTACGGTCCTCACCCCGGACCTGCGCGCCGAGCTCCAGGGAAGTCTGTTGCACTGAGGCTCCCGAGGACCGCCCCAAGCCCCATCACCGTCAGGCCGCCCAACCGGCCCCCCACCGGCCAAGTCAGACGGCACGCAGACACCCTGCTGTCACGCCCGGAGGATTCATGACCCCGCCACCCGCCTCTCACGATCCGTACGGCGCCTCGGTCGACGCGTCGTACGGTCCTGAAGGCGATCAGCCGCTGGTACGTCCGTACGCCATGACCGGCGGCCGGACGAGGCCGCGGTACCAGCTCGCCATCGAGGCGCTGGTGAGTACGACAGCAGACCCGGCGCATCTCGCCACCCTGCTCCCCGAGCACCAGCGGATCTGCCACCTGTGCCGTGAGGTCAAGTCGGTGGCCGAGGTCTCGGCGCTGCTGACGATGCCGCTGGGCGTCGCGCGCATTCTCGTGGCCGACCTGGCGGAAGCGGGCATGGTCGCGATCCACCAGCCGGGTAACGGAGAGGCCGGCGGCACGCCGGATGTGACACTGCTCGAAAGGGTGCTCAGTGGACTTCGCAAGCTCTAGCGGCGGAGCGGCCCGGTCGACCACCAGCGCGAAGATCGTGGTGGCGGGCGGCTTCGGCGTGGGCAAGACCACGTTCGTCGGCGCCGTCTCGGAGATCAACCCGCTGCGTACCGAAGCCGTCATGACCAGCGCATCCGCCGGCATCGACGACCTCACCCACACCGGAGACAAGACCACCACCACCGTGGCCATGGACTTCGGCCGCATCACCCTCGACCAAGACCTCATCCTGTACCTCTTCGGCACCCCAGGACAGGACCGCTTCTGGTTCATGTGGGACGACCTCGTCCGCGGCGCCATCGGCGCCGTCGTCCTCGTCGACACCCGCCGCCTCGCCGACTGCTTCCCCGCCGTCGACTACTTCGAAAACTCAGGACTCCCCTTCGTCATCGCCCTCAACGGCTTCGACGGACACCAGCCCTACACCCCCGACGAAGTACGCGAAGCACTCCAGATCGGCCCCGACACCCCCATCATCACCACCGACGCCCGCCACCGCGCCGACGCCAAAAGCGGACTCATCACCCTCGTCGAACACGCCCTCATGGCCCGACTCAAGTAGACGGCCCGCTACGGTAGTTGGCGTAGGAGAGTTGAGAGGCGGGCTATGTTCTTCGACACGGCCCGCCTCCACGTTCATAACATTTCGACAGAGAATTCACGGTCTCCGGACACCCGACGCACTCGTCCGGTGCCGCTGCGCTCACATCAGCCCCGCCTTTTGACGGGGCTCGTTCTTTATGCCCGTTTTACGTGAGGCTTGTACCACTCGGAATGGCTGATTCCTGCTGTTTGGAATGCGACCCTTCCCCGTGCTGGAATTCGACAACTCCCGAGTAGTACGGCCCTGAACAGAACACGGCACAAACGTAGGTGCCGACGCCGAGAGGTTGTTGGTCGAGTGAGGCGAAGCAAGACGAGCTCCGCGGAGCAGCAGGCGCGGGGCAACTTCACCCCGCCGCCGCGCGCAGCGGTGCCGCCTGCGGTCGCGACCGGCTCACCACCGGTGACGGGCAGCTCCAGCCGGTTCTCGCCGCGCAACTGGCGTGTACCCACCCGGCTGAACGCCATTCTGCTCGTTCCCGTGCTGGTCGGCCTCGTCATGGGCGGTTTCCAGGTCAAGGGGTCCGTCGACACCTGGCAGGAGGCGCAGGACGCCGAGAAGACGGCGCTCGTCGTACGGGCCGCCTCGGAGTACGGCCAGGCCCTCCTCAACGAGCGCGACCTCACCGCGCAGCCGCTGCTGACCAACAAGCGCGACGCCGAGAGCGTCGTCCGGGCCCGCGCGGCCACGGACGCCGCGAAGAAGAAGTTCGACGTGGCCGTGCGGGACATGCCCGCGAAGCAGGGCCTGGAGCGCCGGCTCAGCCTGTTCCGCGGCGAAGAGCCCAAGCTGGAGAACATCCGGAAGACCGCGTACACCGCGGGCGTCGAGACGCCGGACAAGAACGGCGACAACGGCGGTCCCGTGGCGACCGAGGAGGGCTATGTGCTGGTGCAGCACTCCCTCATGGAGTTCGCCAACGAACTCGGGCTCGGCACGGGCAACATCACCAGCTACGGCCGTACCGTCTACGCGATCCAGCTCGCCAAGGCCGCGGAGTCGCTCCAGCGCTCCATCGGGATGCATCTGCTGGTCAGGCCGAGCCAGAAGGACGACGTCAGGACCGGCCAGTCGGTCGCGTTCTCCTCGTACGCGTACCTGGAGGACATCGCCGTCGGCGAGTACGTGTCCGGCGGCACCGCCGAGGACACCGTCAAGCTCCAGGACGTGATGAAGGAGCAGGCGGCGGCCGGGGCGAGGAAGCTCGCCACCGCGCAGCAGCAGGCCATGGCCGCCGGTGAGGACTTCAAGGCGCCGCCGAGCAAGGACGGTTCGGTCCTGGACGGCATGGTCGCGGCCATCGCCACCGGGGACAGCCCCGAGCGGCTCGCGTCGCGCGGGGTCACGCCCGAGGCGTGGATGGCCGCCTCCACCGCCACGTTCGACGGCTACACGGTGATCGAGAGGGATCTCGTCGACAAGGCCGTCGCCGACGCCGCGCAGATCTCGGACGACGCCAGGAACGCCGCGATCACCAACGGCGCCATCGTGGTGATCGCGCTGCTGGCCGCGTTCATCCTGGCGGGCATGATGGCCAGGCAGATGAGCCGTTCGATGCGCTCGCTGCGTACGGCCGCGTTCGGGATCGCCGAGCAGCGGCTGCCGATGCTGGTCGACCAGCTCTCCCGGACCGACCCGGGCCGGGTCGACACCCGGGTCCAGCCCATCCCGATCGATTCGCGCGACGAGATCGGCGAAGTCGCCCGCGCCTTCGACCAGGTCCACCGCGAGGCGGTCAGGCTCGCCGCCGAACAGGCCATGCTCCGCGGCAACGTCAACGCGATCTTCACGAACCTCTCGCGCCGCAACCAGTCGCTGATCGAGGGCCAGTTGTCCCTGATCTCCGATCTGGAGAACAACGAGGGCGACCCGGACCAGCTGGAGAACCTCTTCAAGCTGGACCATCTGGCGACCCGTATGCGGCGCAACGGCGAGAACCTGCTCGTCCTCGCGGGCGAGGAGCCGGGCCGCCGCTGGAACCAGCCGGTGCCGCTGGTGGACGTGCTGCGCGCCGCCTCCTCCGAGGTGGAGTCGTACGAGCGCATCGAGCTGTCCGGCGTACCCGAGACCGAGATCCACGGCCAGTCCGTGACCGACCTCGTGCATCTGCTGGCGGAGCTGCTGGAGAACGCCACCACGTTCTCCTCGCCGCAGACCAAGGTGCGGGTCACCGCGACCCGGCTGCCCGACGGCCGGGTGATGATCGAGATCCACGACAAGGGCATCGGCCTGACCGCCGAGGACTTCGCGGACATCAACCACAAGCTGGCCAACCCGCCGACCGTGGACGCCGCCGTCTCCCAGCGCATGGGGCTCTTCGTGGTCGGCCGGCTCGCCGACCGGCACGGTATCCGCGTCCAGTTGCGCCCCTCGGGCGAGCAGGCGGGAACGACCTCGCTGGTCATGCTCCCCGACCCGATCACGCACGGCGGCGGTGGCGGCGAACCGGCCGTGACCGACGACTTCACCGTCTCGCAGATCATGCCCGACCAGCCGGCGGCGCCGCCGGAGGAGCAGGTCTTCCCGACCGCTCCGATGCTGACCGCCGCCGAACTCGGTTTCGACGACTCCCGCTACGAGCGGCAGCCGGATGCGGAGGCGGACGGCTCCCGCACGCTGGATCCCGTCAACCGCACGCTGCGGCGCGAGGAGCGGCGGGCCGCGCTGGGCGGCGCACAGGACGCTTCGCAGCCGCTCTTCGCCGACCAGGTCGACGGCCAGTACCGCGAGGAGGTCGACGGCCGGTACGCGCCCCAGCAGGCGTCGTACGACCCCGGCTACGCGGCACGGCCCGAGGAGAACGGGACGGCGTACCAGGGCGGCGGTTACGAGGAGTACCGCGCGCCCGGCGCGTTCCCTGGGCAGCAGGCTTATACGGAGGCGTCCTACCAGTCTCCGCAGAGCTCCGAGGGAACGTACGAGAACGCCTTCGGCGCCCAGCCCCACCAGGAAGAGTGGCCCGCTCAGAACGGCTACCAGGGCACGTACGCACCCGAGTCGCGGACCGAAACGGAATCTGCCGGGGGCGCTCCCGAGAAGGCCCGGGAACGCGTAGGCTTCGACCGTCCGGGCCCTTCCCCGAGCGCGAGCCACGCGCTGACGGATGCGGGCCTGCCGCGCCGGGGGAGCAGCCAGCAACCGCAGGGGTGGCAACCCACAGGACAGGACGAAGGACAGACGGGCCAGACTGGTCGGACCGGCCAGACTGGTGCGACCGGCCAGACCAACCAGAGCGGCCAGACCAATCAGACTGGTCAGGCCAATCAGACCGGTCAGTCCAACCTGACCGGTCAGGCCGGCCGGACCGGTCAGGCCCCGCTGCTCGGCGGGGGCGGCGACGGCAGCAGCAACGGCATCGGCCGGAGCGAGGCGGCCGGCTCCGAGGACTGGCGTTCCACGAACGACGACCGCTGGCAGCGGGCCGAGAAGCTGCGTGAGCCCAAAGCCGGCGGAGTCACCTCGTCCGGTCTCCCCCGCCGCGTGCCCAAGGCCAATCTGGTCGAGGGGGCGGCGGAGCAGACCCCGCAGGGCGGTACCCAGGTTTCCCGCGCCCCGGAGGACATTCGTGGCAGGTTGAGCAACCTGCGACGCGGTGTCCAGCGGGGACGCAACGCGGGAGCGGACACGAACGGACCGGGCTTCGGCTCGGGCAGTACCTACAACCAGGAGCGTTAGTGTGAGCCCGATGAGCCAGGCGGCGCAGAATCTGAACTGGTTGATCACCAACTTTGTGGACAACACCCCTGGGGTGTCCCACACCGTGGTGGTCTCCGCCGACGGACTCCTGCTGGCCATGTCCGAAGGTTTCCCCCGCGACCGCGCCGATCAGCTCGCGGCCGTGGCGTCCGGTCTGACCTCGCTCACCGCGGGGGCTTCCCGGATCTTCGAAGGGGGCGCGGTCAACCAGACCGTTGTCGAGATGGAGCGTGGCTTCCTCTTCCTGATGTCCATCTCGGACGGTTCGTCACTGGCCGTCCTCGCCCACCCAGAGGCCGATATCGGCCTGGTGGGCTACGAGATGGCCCTCCTGGTCGACCGCGCGGGCACGGTCCTCACCCCGGACCTCCGCGCCGAGCTCCAGGGAAGTCTGCTCAACTGACAGACAGTGCGCTGCCGCCGCCGCACCATTAGGGTTCGGTGGCGCGGATTCCACAGGTCCGTCACCATAGGGCCCGGCGACCGGCAGTCGGAGGAGGAAACGTGGCTACACCCCCAGGCGGACATCCTTATGACGATGGCGCGCGGTACCCGGGTGAGCATGCCCGGAACCGCTTCAACTTTCCCTCGACGCCGAGCAGTCAGGTCGGCCAGGGGGACCAGGAAGGTACGCGCCCACCACAGCGCGCGCCGCGGCAGCAGCCCCATCCCCCACCGCAACAGCCGTACGAGCAGCCGCAGCGGCCCCGCATCCAGCCGGTGCAGCCGCGGCACACGCCCGAGCCAGAACCCATGGGCACGCACAACCCGTTGGTGCGTCCGTACGCCATGACCGGCGGCCGGACGAGGCCGCGGTACCAGCTCGCCATCGAGGCGCTGGTCAGTACGACGGCCGATCCGTCCCAGTTGCACGGGCAGTTGCCCGAGCATCAGCGGATCTGCCAGTTGTGTTTCGAGATCAAATCGGTCGCCGAGATTTCGGCGCTCCTCTCCATCCCCCTCGGCGTGGCCCGGATCCTCGTAGCCGACCTGGCGGAGGCGGGACTTGTCGCCATCCATCAGCC
Organism: Streptomyces sp. NPDC088147; assembly: GCF_044741565.1. Lineage (NCBI taxonomy): Bacteria > Bacillati > Actinomycetota > Actinomycetes > Kitasatosporales > Streptomycetaceae > Streptomyces > Streptomyces sp. NPDC088147. The sequence goes on from NZ_JBIUSY010000009.1 coordinate 189,597, forward strand.
CGGCGGCGACGAGGCCGTCGGGGGCCAGCCAGACGTGACACTGCTCGAAAGGGTGCTCAGTGGACTTCGCAAGCTCTAGCGGCGGTGCAGCCCGCTCAACCACCAGCGCGAAGATCGTGGTGGCGGGCGGCTTCGGCGTGGGCAAGACCACGTTCGTCGGCGCCGTCTCGGAGATCAACCCGCTGCGTACCGAAGCCGTCATGACCAGCGCATCCGCCGGCATCGACGACCTCACCCACACCGGAGACAAGACCACCACCACCGTGGCCATGGACTTCGGCCGCATCACCCTCGACCAAGACCTCATCCTGTACCTCTTCGGCACCCCAGGACAGGACCGCTTCTGGTTCATGTGGGACGACCTCGTCCGCGGCGCCATCGGCGCCGTCGTCCTCGTCGACACCCGCCGCCTCGCCGACTGCTTCCCCGCCGTCGACTACTTCGAAAACTCAGGACTCCCCTTCGTCATCGCCCTCAACGGCTTCGACGGACACCAGCCCTACACCCCCGACGAAGTACGCGAAGCACTCCAGATCGGCCCCGACACCCCCATCATCACCACCGACGCCCGCCACCGCGCCGACGCCAAAAGCGGACTCATCACCCTCGTCGAACACGCCCTCATGGCCCGACTCCGGTAACCGTGACGGTCATACGAAGGCCCCCGCACTCGCCAGGAGTGCGGGGGCCTTCGTCGGTGCCGTGCCAGGGCGTGGGCTACGGCGTGGTGCTCAGCCCTGCCAGCTGTGCGGGGCGCGGAAGCCGGGCGTGCGCTCCAGCCGGCGCCAGCCCGCGGTGGAGCGGCCCCGGTGGGCGGGGGCCTCGGGCTGCGCGGCGGCGCGGGCCATCAGCACCGCCGTGATGGCGGCCAGCTCCTCGGGGCCGGCCTGGCCCTTCTCGACGCGCAGCAGGGATTCGTTCGTGATATCGCTCATGGAGTCGTGTCTCCGTCTTCTCGGCGGGAGGGCGCGGGCCGCAGGGATTACTGCGGGGGGTTGCCGTGCTTGCGGGACGGCAGGTCGGCGTGCTTGGTGCGGAGCATCGCGAGCGCGCTCGCGAGCACCTCACGGGTCTCCGCGGGGTCGATGACGTCATCGACCAGTCCGCGCTCCGCCGCGTAGTAGGGGTGCATCAGCTCGGCCTTGTACTCCTTGACCATGCGGGCACGCATGGCCTCGGAATCCTCGGCCTCGGCGATCTGCTTGCGGAAGATGACATTGGCGGCACCCTCGGCGCCCATCACCGCGATCTCGTTGGTCGGCCAGGCATAGGTCAGGTCGGCCCCGATGGACTGGGAGTCCATCACGATGTAGGCCCCCCCGTACGCCTTGCGCAGGATCAGGGAAATCCTCGGCACCGTGGCGTTGCAGTAGGCGTACAGGAGTTTGGCGCCGTGCCGGATGATCCCGCCGTGCTCCTGGTCGACACCCGGCAGGAAGCCGGGCACATCCAGCAGCGTGACGATGGGGATATTGAAAGCGTCGCACATCTGGACAAAGCGCGCAGCTTTCTCCGACGCCTCGATGTCCAGGACGCCCGCCAGCGACTGCGGCTGGTTGGCGACGATCCCGATGACCTGCCCGTCCAGTCGCGCCAGCGCGCAGATGATGTTACGGGCCCAGCGCTCGTGGATCTCCAGGAAGTCGCCCTCGTCGACGAGTTCCTCGATGACCTTGTGCATGTCGTACGGGCGGTTGCCGTCCGCCGGCACCAGGTCGAGCAGCACGTCGGAGCGGCGGTCCGCCGGGTCCTCGGAGGCGACCGTGGGCGGGTTCTCCCGGTTGTTCTGCGGAAGCATCGACAGGAGGTAGCGCACCTCGGCGATGCAGGTCTCCTCGTCGTCGTACGCGAAGTGCGCGACGCCCGAGGTCTCCGCGTGCACATCGGCGCCGCCCAGACCGTTCTGGGTGATCTCCTCACCCGTGACGGCCTTGACCACATCGGGGCCCGTGATGAACATCTGCGAGGTCTCGCGGACCATGAAGACGAAGTCCGTGAGGGCCGGGCTGTAGGCGGCGCCGCCCGCGCACGGCCCGAGCATCACGCTGATCTGCGGGATGACACCGGAGGCACGCGTGTTGCGCTGGAAGATCCCGCCGTAACCGGCGAGCGCGGACACGCCCTCCTGGATCCGGGCCCCCGCCCCGTCGTTCAGCGAGACCAGCGGCGCACCGGCCGCGATGGCCATGTCCATGATCTTGTGAATCTTCGTGGCGTGGGCCTCGCCCAGGGCGCCGCCGAAGATCCGGAAGTCGTGCGCGTACACGAAGACCGTGCGGCCCTCGACCGTGCCCCAGCCGGTGATGACACCGTCGGTGTACGGCTTCCTGGCCTCCAGGCCGAAGCCGCTGGCGCGATGCCTGCGCAGCTGTTCGACCTCCTTGAACGATCCTTCGTCGAGCAGCAGCTCGATACGCTCCCGAGCGGTCAGCTTGCCCTTCGCCCGCTGTGCCTCGGTCGCCCGGTCGCTCGGCCCGCGACGGGCCTCCTCGCGCAGGGCGTGCAATTCGGCCACACGGCCCCGGGCATCTACGGGCTCGCCCGGCGTCTCGTCCACTACGGTCATGTCCCAACCCTACGAAGAGCACCAAGGAATCGCGCCGTCGACTCCACACAGTCTCCTGGCGGTATTCCTGGTGGGCCTGGACAGAACCCGGCCCGTTGCGGGGTTCCTGAACAGCAAGCTACCCCCGGCTCTTGTGGGATTCCCCTAGATGTCAGCCCACGGCAAACTCACAGCGATGACTCGCGCCCGCTGTGCCCGGAGTGACCCTCAGACGTACGCCACGGCCCGCCGCGAGCACCTCGACGGCCGGGTCGTGGCCGGTCACCCGGCGTACCGGCCGGTCCCAGACGATCTCCAGCGGCTCCCCCGTGCGGGTGGGCCCGCTCACGCGGAGCACCGCCGTACGGCCGCGGACCACGACGAGCACGCTCGCGGGAGCGGACGCGGTGAGCGGCCCCGCCGTCCCCGGCTCCCAGAAGTTCGCGGCGGTACAGCCGAGTGAGCGGATCTCCACCGCCTGCCGGGCCGCCGTATTGGCGAGGATCCCGAGCCAGTGGCGGTCGGCGGCGCGGGCCGCCACGGTACGCCGTGAGGCGCCGGGCAGCAGCAGATAGGCGTACGAGGCGTCCACCGGGTCGGTGCCGTGGTCCAGCCAGAGAGTCCGATAGCGGCGGGTACGCCGTTCGGTGGAACTGGTGGTGTTGATATCGCTCCAGGCGCCCGTGCGTGCCTCCACGAGGGTGTGTACGCCGGCGCCGCCGGGGAAGACCCAGCCGCCGTGGCCCTCCAGATGGGCCCAGCGGGGGCGGGGCCCGTCGTCGAGCGTGAAGGCGTCGGCGCCGTTCTCACCGAGGTTGCGGTTGTCCACGACCGTCTCGGCGGGCACCCCGTCGGTGGCGCTGATGCCCGCGCCCAGACAGATGACGGCGTCGGCCGCGAAGAACCACGACTTCCGGGCTTCGAGGGTCGAGCCGAGGCCCTTGAGATGCTGGCCGACGGCGGCGAACTCCCCGTCGGTCACGCCGCCGACCCACCGTACGGCCGGTTTGGGGGCGCCCCACTCGCCGCCGGCCCGGTCCGCGAGCCGCTTGGTGGAGACCGTCGTGCCCGGCAGCCGGTACGGGTCGACCGTGGGCCAGAACCAGTCCGTGTACTGGTCGTTGCCCCGCTCCGCGCCCCACCAGTAGAGCATTCCGGCGCCGGTGTGCCAGCCGCGCGGATTCTCGCCGTTGCCGCACTCGTAGTGCGTGATCCGGTCGGAGGCCATGGAGAGCGCGGCGGCCCAGCCGGGCCGCCGGTGCACGGCGCGGTCCATCGCGGCGAAGAGCGTGTGGCCGACCGGCTCGGGGGCGGCGGGTACGGGCGAGGCGGCGACGGCGTGCAGCCGGGCGAGATCGGCGACGTCGAACTGGCGGGCGGTGAGGACCGGTGAGACGGTGTCCCGCTCGATCCACCCCTTGACCAGGGCGGTCCAGCGCTCCCGCTCGGCCGGAGCGGCGCCGCCCGCGAGTAGCGGGATCGCCGCGATCAGCCCCTGGCCATGGAAGTGATCACTCCGCATCACCCCCTGGTCGTCGCTCAGGAGATAACCGCGGCTGATGGCCCGGCCGTTGACGCCGTCCATCATCAGCCCGTTGTAGATCAGCGGGGCGTAGGCGCGCTCCACGCTGTCGAGGATGACCTGCCGGCCGGGGTCGGTGACGGCCCAGGTGGAGCCGGCGAGCAGGGTGAACAGCCGGCCGAGGCCGTCCAGCATGACCTGCCCGTACGTACCGGAATAGGCGACCCAGGTGTGCTGGACGAAGGAGCCGTCGGCGTAGAGGCCGTCGCCCTTCGTGACATACGGGAAGACGGGCGAGAGGGCGTCCCGGGCGAGGGCGAGCTTGGCGGGGGCCCGGCCGAGCACCCCGCGCAGGGCGACGGAGCGGCAGAGGTCGACCCGGTTGGCGCCGGTGCTGGTGCCCGAGTAGTCGGCGAGCAGCGCGTCGGGGACGAAGTGGTCGACGGCGGCGCAGGCCGCGGCCCGCTGCTCCTCGGTGAGGTGCTCGTACAGGACGGCCACGAGATCCATGAGGAGCCGGGGAGAGCCGATCTGCCACTCCCACCAGTTGCCGTACGGGGTGGTCGCGGGACGGTAGACGGTCGCGGAGAGATGGCCGAGGCCGCGGACGACCTCGGCGAGGAGCGCCGCGTCGCCCGTGAGCCCGGTGCCCGGCTGTGCGTACGCCTGGGCCATCGTCCACAGCCTGCTGTAGCTCTGGGTGATCCCGGACGGCGGGTCGAAGGGGCGGTCCGGCCAGAGGGAGGCGGCGGCCGGGGCCATCGACCGCCGGAAGCGCGCGGCCAGTTCACCGGTCCGCGCGAGCCGGGAGGCGTACGGCTCGACGGCCGGGTCGTAGCCGGTGCCGAGCTGGAGGTCCACCCAGCGCCTCCGCAGCTCCTCGAACTCGTCTGCGGCGGCCCGCTGTCCGGCGGCGGCCGGGCGGGAGAGCGCGAGCGGGAGGGGGAGCGAGAGGGCGCCCGCTCCGGTGACGGTCAGAAAGGCACGACGGGACCAGGCGGACAGCAGCGACACGGAAACCCCCGCGGTCGGAGTCGGAAGTGGTGTAGACCGGCTGCCCGTTGGTGTAGCAGCACGTGCGGCCACTTACAACGGTTCCGACGCGGTCGGATGCTGGCGCCCCCACGCGGACGGATGTGCCCAACCACCGTCCGTGTCCGCCATGTTGTGAAGACCGGAAGATTATGAGAGCGCTCTCAAGCTCAACTCTTGACGCGTTCCCCACGCGTCGCGAGAGTGGTTGCCCACGCAGGCGCGGCCCCCACATACCGCGTTACTCCCTGCGTTCCCCCACATTTCAGGAGAACATTCGTGATATCCCGCAGACTGTTCCTCACCGGTACGGCCGCGGCCGCGACAGCGCTCACCTATCCCGCCTGGGGAAGCGCTCTCAGCCCCCAGGCGTCGGCCGCCCCGGAGACCTGCGAGCTGGCCCTTCGGAACACGTCGCTGCCGGGCGCGGTCAACGCGTATGTCACCGGCCACGACCAGGCCACCAACGGCTGGGTACTGCTGCGTCCCGACGGCAGCGTCTACCGGCCGGAGTCGCCCGGGGCGCCGCAGACCCCGCTGCCGGTCGACTGCGCGATCCCGCTGAACCCCGCGGGCGGCGCGCCGGTCGTCCTGACGCTGCCGCGGATGTTCGGCGCCCGCGTCTACTTCGTACGCGACGACAAGCTGGACTTCTTCCTCAACCCGGGCCCGGCCCTGGTCGAGCCGGCCTTCGCGACCCCCTCCGACCCCAACTACGGCCGCACCTGGTCGTTCTGCGAGTTCACCTTCAACCAGGACCAGCTGTTCTCCAACATCAGCTATGTCGACCTGGTGACGGCCCTGCCCATCGGCATCACGCTGGATGGCGACGCCACCCATACGGTCGCCCCGCTGCCCGAAGGCGCCCTGGAGCGGATCGCGGACGGGCTCACCGCCCAGGCGGGCGTGGACGGCCACCCCTGGGACCAGCTGGTCCTGCGGGGCGGGGACGGGCGGGTCCTGCGGGTCATCTCGCCGCAGAACCTGGCGGGCCAGACGCCGTTCGCGAATGTCTTCGACAGCTATGTCGACCAGGTCTGGGAGAAATACCGCTCCACGGATCTGCGGATCGATCTCCAGGGCGGGCGCGGCGTGTTCACCGGCCGGGTCAGCGGTGACACGCTCACCTTCAACGGGGGCCACACCTTCGCCAAGCCGACCTCGATGGACATCTTCACCTGCAACAGCGGGCCGTTCGCCAACAACCCCGCCGACTCGGACGACAAGAAGGGCCTGCTCGCCCGGCTCGGGGCCGCCTTCAACCGCTCGACGGTGCTCAGCCACGCGGACCAGCCGAACGGCGCCACGGCGGCCGACTACTACAAGGACCCGGTCACCAACCACTTCGCCCGGGTGGTGCACGCCAACACCCCGATCGGTTACGCCTTCCCGTACGACGACGTGCAGCCGGACGGCCAGCCGGATGTCTCGGGCGCGGCGCACGACGGCAACCCGCGCCGCTGGACGGTGTCGGTCGGTTCCTGACCCGGCCTTCCGGCCCGGCACCCGCGGGAGAACTCCCGCGCGGGAGCTTCCGTACGACGACGGTGCCCCGCCCTCCCAGGACCGGGAGGGCGGGGCACCGTCCTGTGTACGGAGCGCCAACGGCGTCAGCAGCCGCCGCAGTTGTAGAACGTCACGTCCCAGTGGTTGCCCTCGTCGGCGTAGACGTTGCCGGCGCCGGACTGCCACTGCGGAGCGCCGTCACCGCGCACCCCGATGTACGTGAAGGTGTTCTTGATGTAGTTGGTGACGCAGGTGGCCTTGCCGAAGTCGAGCTTGTAGCCGTTCCAGTGCGAGTACGTGCCGCCCGCGTGGCCGGTCTCCGTACCGCCCGTGATGTTGAGGCCGCAGCCGCTGGCGCTCTTCAGCGTCTGCGCCCCCTTGGCCGAGTCCAGGTTGAGCTGGTCGAACGACGTACAGGTCGGGGTGTTGCGGTCGGAGCAGCCACCGGACGAGGACCAGGTGATCGCCGACGACCGGAACATCGAGGTGGCGGTGGCGTGGGTGATCTTGGTGGCGGCCTGTGCGTCCGTGGCCGCGCTCAGAACACCGAATCCGGGGGCGAAGAGCGCGCCGAGCACAAGGGCGAGCGCGCTGAGAACCGAGCGGATTTTCATTGGGGGGATTCCCTCTCCTGCTGAAGACCATGGAGCCGATTGGTGCCGATGGGCGATGGTGCCGATGGGCGGTGGGGCCAATTGGGCGGTGGGGCAGGTGGAACAGGGAGATGGTGCCCGATGTCTACGCGCGTCCGCCAGAGGGCGGCGCCCTCAGGAGAACTCGATCGGATGACATTGTTGAAATCTGAACCAGACCCGTCTATGGTGAGTGTCGTTGAACGTTAAACAACAACCGCACACCACTACCTCAGGAGCAGTCATGGGAATCTTCGGCCGCAAGAACGACTCCGCTCAGACCTCGGCCTCCGCGGGCACCGCGACCGCCACGGTGGACCCGGCGCTCGCCGCGCTGACCGGCGAATACACCATCGACCCGGCGCACAGCACGATCAGCTTCACCGTCCGGCACGCGATGGTCACCAACGTCCGGGGCACCTTCACGGAGCACGAGGGATCGCTGAGCCTGGACGGTACGGACCCGACCGCCTCCTCGGCGCTGATCGAGGTCGCGATCGCCAGTGTCGACACCGGGATCGCGGACCGCGACGGTCATCTGCGCAGCGCCGACTTCTTCGACGCCGAGACGTTCCCGAAGATGTCCTTCCGCTCCACCGCCGTCGAGCAGCTGGACGCGGAGACCTACCGGCTGACCGGTGACCTCTCCATCAAGGACGTCACCCGGCCGCTCACCATCGACCTGGAGTTCAACGGCTCGGCCACCGACGTGTACGGCAACGAGCGCGTCGGTTTCGAGGGCAGCGCCACGATCCTGCGCTCCGACTGGGGCCTGACCTGGAACGCCGCGCTGGAGACCGGCGGTGTGATGGTCAGCGACAAGGTCAAGCTGAGCTTCGACATCTCCGCCATCAAGAAGGCCTGAGATCGACAGGTCCGCGATCCACAGGACCGCGCGGGATCTAGAACCCGCCGCCGCCGTCGAACCCGCCGCCCCCGCCGAAGTCCCCTCCGCCGCCGAAGTCGCCCGGGTCGAAGTCCGAACCCGAGTAGTCTCCGCCGCCGAAGCCGGACGGGTCACCGCCGCCGAAGTCCGCGGCATAGGCGGGGGTCGCCATCACGGAGCCGAGCATCGTGCCCACCAGCAGCCCCGGCAGCAGCCCGCCGCCGAAGTAGCCGCCGGCCCACGGTCCGTACGCCGGTCCCGCCTCCCAGTAGGGGCGGCGGCCGTGCTCGGTCTCGACCGTACGGGTCTGCGGGTCCGCACCGTCCGCCAGCCGGGCGGCGTCGGCCGCGCAGACCGGGACCGTACGCCGGACACCGGCGGGCGGCGCCCACTCCGCGTCCGTCACCGAAGGGCCGTGCCGCGGATCGAAGAAGCAGGGTGAACGGCGCTCCGGGAGCGGGGCGCCCGTCCTGCGGGCGGCCAGTGTGGCCAGTGCGAACCGGCCGTCCTCCAGCGCCTCGGTCACGCCCCGTACGTCCTCGGGCCGTTCGGCCGCGCCCATCAGGGACTTGGCCTTCTCGTAGGAGTCCAGGGAACGTTCGTAGTCCGCGCGCATCGCGTCGTCGGCACCCGGCTCGCCGGGGTGGAAGTCCAGCCGGTCCAGCTCCTCGCCGAACGCGGTGATGTCCTCGTCCACGACGACCCGCAGCTTCTCCAGCGCCTCACGGGTGCGTTCGTCACGCTTGCGGCGGTTGACGCGCGCCACGGTGTACGCGCCCGCGCCGCCCAGCACGACGACGGAGCCGAGCACGATCAGCCCGGTGGACGAGCTGCCCGCGCCGCCCGAGCCCGACCCGGTGTCCCAGGAGGCCGGGGCCTGGCCACGGATCTGCGGCAGGGCCTGGTCGACGAAGTTGTTCAGCTCGGTCGCGGCGTCGACCGGGCCGCCCGCCTTGACCGCGTCCGTGAGATTGCCGACGGCCCGGCTCGGCAGCACCGAGGCGTCGGCGCCCGCGTTGAACCCGTCGCCCAGACGGATGGCGTACAGCCCCGTCACGCCGGTCTCGGTCCGTACGTTCCTCAGCACGTCCGACGCCGGGAACTGGGCGTTCGCCGGCAGGACCGCCACGAAGAGCGGTTTGTCCGCGTCCTTGATCTTCTTCGCCAGGGCCCCGGCCTCGGACGCCGAGAGCTGCCCGGCGGCCCGTGGGTCCACATAGACCGGACTCTTCTTGAGGGCCTCGCCGACGGCCTGAGGGCCGGTGGCGGCCGGGGCGTCGGTGGCCGCGCCCGCGCCCGGCGCCACCAGGAAGACCGTGGCGAGAAAGGCGAGAAGCAGCCCGGACAGAAGGGAAATCAGCCTCGTCCTCATACATATTGACGCTACCCGAAGTACGGCCGGACCGGACGGGCGAGGACATGACGGAACGGGAACGAGCGCCTGCGGGAACGGGGTCCAACGGGAACGAGCGCCTACGGGAACGGGGTCCAACGGAAGCGAGCGCTTACGGCGCCGACTCGCGGACGATGATCTCGGTGGGCAGGACGACCGGCCCGCCGGGCCCTGACGACGTCCCGGCCAGATGTCCGAGCAGCAGCCGCGCCGCCGTCTCCCCCATCCGCTGGGTGGGCTGGCGGACGGTGGTCAGCGGTGGCTCCGTGTGCCGGGCCAGCGGAACGTTGTCGAAGCCGACCACCGCGACATCGTCGGGGACCTTGCGCCCCGCCGCCCGCAGGGCCCGCAGCGCGCCGGCCGCGCTGATGTCGTTGTGCGCGAACACGGAGTCGAAACGGACCTTGTTGTTGAGGAGTCTCTCCACCGCGAGCCGTCCCGACAGCTCGGTGAAGTCCCCCACCATGACGAGTTCGGTGGGCAGGACCTCGACGAAGCCCCTGAGCCGGTCGCGTACGCACCCGAAGTGCGAGGGCCCGGTGATCACGAGCGGTCTGCGGCGCCCGCCGGCCAGCAGATGGCGGGCCGCGGAGGCGCCGCCCTCGTGGTTGGTCGTCTCCACGGACGGAAAGCCCACGGGGCGGCTGCCCCGGTCGTCGATCAGTACGACGGGCAGCCCCTTGCGGTGCAGTCCGACGATGGTGTCGAGGGTGTTCTCCGGCTCCACGACGAGCAGTCCGTCGAAGGCTCGGGCGGAGACCTGGGTGACGAAGTGCTCCACCGATTCGGGGCCGCGGTTGCAGGTGAAGAGCAGCAGGCCGTAGCCGGCCGCCTCGACGGTGTCCACGACCCCCTGGAGGACCTCGCTCATCCAGGGCCAGCTGAGCGCGGGCACCAGCATGCCGATCGTATGGCTGCTGCCGCGGGCCAGTCCGACGGCGCCCGAGCTGGGGACGTAGCCGAGCCGGGCGATCACGGCCCGGACGCGGGCGGCCGTGCCCCGGTCGACTTCACCTTTGGTATTGATCACCCGCGACACGGTCGTCTTGCTGACGCCGGCCTCACGGGCCACATCGGCGATGGTGACACGCATCGTGGCCTCCCCGAAGAGGTGGGGAACCGGTCGCGGCCCCACAGGCCGGTACCGGTCCCGGAACCGGTACCGGTGCTCGGCGGTGAGTTAACCGGCGCGCAGGACCGCCGTCAACACTTCACACCGAGATTGGTCCGCACCTTTGTTACGTACCAGGCCGGCCGCAGGTCAGGGATGACGCGGGGGCGTTGTGCGTTCAGTTTGTGAATACCCGGCCTCTTGACGGACGTTCGTAACGGCAGTTCACTCACGCCGCACGGCATCACCCCCCACAGCACTGCCGATGAAGGGCAGCAGACTTATGTCGAGATCGACTGGCATCGGGCGGCGGCTGACGAGGACGCTCCTCGCGGGCGCCCTGGCCACCGCCGGACTCACCGGCCTCTCCGCCGGTACGGCGCAAGCCGCCGGCGAGCAGGTCAGCATCTGGCTGACGACCACCGACGACAGCGGAGGACGCCATGTCACCCGCGGTCTCCAGCAGCAGACCCCCGTCACCTTCCAGCCGGGCAACGGCGGCAGCGGTACGAACGTCAGCGTCGACGAGGGCGCCCGCTATCAGACCTTCACGGGCGGCGGCGCGTCCTTCACGGACACCGCTGCCTGGCTGATGAAGGGCAGCGGCGCGCTCTCCCAGGCGACCCGTGACGACACGATGAAGAAGCTCTTCTCGCCCACCGAGGGCATCGGGCTCTCCTTCATCCGCAACCCCATGGGCGGCTCCGACCTCGCCCGCTTCGGCTACACCTACAACGACATCCCGGCGGGCCAGACCGACCCCGGTCTCGCGCGGTTCTCCCTCGCGCACGATCTGGCCGATGTGCTGCCGCTGACCAAGCAGGCCAAGCAGCTCAACCCGGCGCTGACGACCATGGCCTCGCCGTGGACGGCGCCGGCCTGGATGAAGGACAACGGCCAGCTCAACGGCGGCTGGCTGAAGGCGGAGAACTACGGCACGTACGCCGACTACTTCGTGAAGTATCTCCAGGGCTACCGCGACCAGGGCATCCCGGTCGACTACGTCTCGGTGCAGAACGAGCCGACCTGCTGCGCCGGTTACCCGTCGATGAGCTGGAACGCCTCGGGTCTCGCGTACTTCACCAAGAGCGAGCTGCTGCCCAAGCTCCAGAGCGCGGGTCTGTCCTCCAAGGTGCTCGCGCACGACTGGAACTGGGACACGTACGACGCGTACGCGGCCGAGACCGTGAACGACGCGGCCGTCCGCGACCACCCCAACTTCGGCGGCGTCGCCTGGCACGGCTACGGCGGCAACGTCCAGAAGCAGACGGACGTCCACAACCAGTATCCGCAGCTGAACGCCTTCCAGACCGAGCACTCCGGCGGCACCTGGATCGCCAATCAGCAGCGCGAGGACATGCTGAACATCATCGACTACACCCGCAACTGGGCGAAGTCGGTGACCAAGTGGTCGCTGGCGGTGGACCAGAACCGCGGTCCGCACAACGGCGGCTGCGGCACCTGCGACGGGCTGATCACGGTCCACAACGGTGACGGCCGGCACGGCCAGGTCGACTACACCATCGAGTACTACACGATGGGTCATCTCACGAAGTTCGTGAAGCCGGGCGCGGCGCGCATCGCCTCCACCGCCAGCTCCGCGGTGCCCAATGTGGCCTGGCGCAACCCGGACGGCTCCAAGGCGCTGATCGCGTACAACGACGCGTCGGCCGCCCGTGAGCTGCGGGTCAACTGGGGCGGGCAGAACTTCAGTTACTCGCTGCCGGGCAAGACCTCGGCGACGTTCACCTGGTCCGGCACCCAGTCCGGCGGTGGCGGCACCGGCACCTCGGGCACCTTCACCGGGCTCGGCGGCAAGTGCCTGGACGTGGCGGCCGGCGCGAGCGCCAACGGCACGGCCGTCCAGCTCTACGACTGCAACAGCTCGACGGCCCAGCGCTGGACGGTCGGCACGGACTCGACGATCAGGTCACTCGGCAAGTGCCTGGACGTGACCTCGGCCTCGACGGCGAACGGCGCCAAGGTGCAGTTGTACGACTGCAACGGAAGCGGCGCCCAGCAGTGGACGTACAACGCCGGGACCGGTGACATCGTCAACACCGCGGCGGACAAGTGCCTCGATGTGACGGACAACTCCCCGGCCAACGGCGCCCGCGCCCAGATCTGGACCTGCACCGGAGCCGCCAACCAGAAGTGGCGGCTCCAGAGCTAGACCAGCCGTCCGGGAGCCCGGACGGGCCGGGGGCGGACCGCGCGGAGCGGGTGACTACTCCGCCGGTTCGACCCCGGCCCGCAGCAGTCCGTACGTGTACGCGTCCTCCAGCGCCTGCCAGGACGCCGCGATCACGTTCTCGCCGACCCCGACCGTGGACCAGTCGCCGACCCCGTCGCCCGTGGTGATCAGCACACGGGTGGTGGACTCCGTACCGTGCCTGCCTTCCAGGATGCGGACCTTGTAGTCCACCAGCTCCAGCTTGGCGAGCTGCGGATAGATCCGCTCCAGACCGACCCGCATGGCCCGGTCCAGGGCGTTGACCGGGCCGTTTCCCTCGGCGGTGGCGACGATCCGCTCGCCCTTGGCCCACAGCTTCACGGTGGCCTCGTTGGCGTGCGTACCGTCCGGCCGGTCCTCGACGATCGCGCGCCAGGACTCCGTACGGAAGTAGCTGCGGGGCCGGCCCTCGACCTCCTCGCGCAGCAGCAGTTCGAAGGACGCGTCGGCCGCCTCGTAGGTGTACCCCTTGAGCTCGTGCTCCTTGACCCGGCGGACGACCCGGCCGACCAGATCGCGGTCATCGCCGAGGTCGATGCCCAGCTCCCGGCCCTTCAGCTCGATGGAGGCGCGGCCCGCCATGTCGGAGACGAGCATCCGCATGGTGTTGCCGACCCGCTCGGGGTCGATGTGCTGGTAGAGGTCGGGATCGACCTTGATCGCGGAGGCGTGGAGTCCGCCCTTGTGCGCGAAGGCGGAGACGCCGACATACGGCTGGTGGGTGGAGGGCGCGAGATTGACGATCTCCGCGATGGCGTGCGAGATCCGGGTCATCTCGGCGAGCGCGCCCTCGGGCAGGACACGCTTGCCGTACTTCAGCTCCAGCGCGGCGACGACCGGGAACAGGTTGGCGTTGCCGACGCGCTCGCCGTAGCCGTTGGCCGTGCACTGGACATGGGTGGCGCCGGCGTCGACGGCGGCGAGGGTGTTGGCGACGGCGCAGCCGGTGTCGTCCTGGGCGTGGATGCCGAGCCGGGCTCCGGTGTCGGCGAGCACGGTGGTGACGACGGCCTGGATCTGCGCGGGCAGCATGCCGCCGTTGGTGTCACAGAGGACGACGACATCGGCGCCCGCTTCGGTGGCGGCCCGTACGACGGACTTGGCGTATTCGGGGTTGGCGCGGTAGCCGTCGAAGAAGTGCTCGCAGTCCACGAATACGCGGCGGCCCTGTTCACGCAGGTAGGAGACGGTGTCGCGGACCATCTCGACGTTCTCGTCGAGGGTGGTGCGCAGCGCCAGCTCGACATGGCGGTCATGCGACTTGGCGACCAGGGTGACCACCGGGGCGCCGGACTCGACCAGCGCCCTGACCTGTGGGTCCTCCGCCGCTCTGGCCCCTGGCCTCCGGGTGGAGCCGAAGGCCACGAGCTGGGCGTTCTTGAAGTCGATCTCCTGCTGGGCGCGGGCGAAGAACTCGGTGTCGCGCGGGTTGGCGCCGGGCCAGCCGCCCTCGATGAAGCCCACGCCGAAGTCGTCCAGGTACCGGGCGATGGCCAGCTTGTCGGCGACGGTCAGGTTGATGCCCTCACGCTGGGCGCCGTCGCGCAGCGTCGTGTCGAAGACATGAAAGCTGTCGTGGTGCACCGTGGGCCCAGTGGACTCAGTGGTCATGGTGTGTAGCTCCTGTCGAGTGGAAGGACTGGCTCCACTTGCCCCCATCATCGCTCGCGCCTCTCTCCGGCGATGATGGGGCCGGAAAACGAAAAAACCTCTCGCGGGTGCGAGAGGTCTGCGCGCGGGTCTGGGGCACGGTGGCCGCGCCGTACATGGTGGTACGAGGCGATCACTGCGGACCGGCGCGCCTGCTGCCAATAATCGTGGCGAACGAGAGCACAGAGCGATTTTTGCATGTCTGGCGCGCGGGGGAAGGCCCGTCTCACGATGCGGTCAGGACAGATGAGCGGTGTGTGACGACGGTGTGCCATGGGACAGCCGCCGAGACCCGCGCCCGGGGCCTCGGCGGCCGTTCTCGGGGCAGGGGCCGTCAGCCCAGCTCGTGCATCCAGCCGTGGGGGTCGGCCGCCCGGCCCGTCTGGATGTCCAGCAGGGCCTCGCGCAGCCTCAGCGTGACCTCGCCCGGCTCGCCGCCGGACTGGGTCCACTCGCCGCCTGTGGACTTGACCACACCGACCGGGGTGATCACCGCGGCCGTACCGCAGGCGAAGACCTCGGTGAGGGTCCCGTTCTCGGTGTCGCGGCGCCAGTCCTCCTTGGAGATCCGGCCCTCCTCGGAGCTGTAGCCGAGGTCGGCCGCCAGCCGCAGCAGCGAGTCACGGGTGATGCCCGCCAGCAGGGAGCCGGTCAGCTCGGGGGTGACGATGCGGTCGCCGTACACGAAGTACAGATTCATCCCGCCCAGTTCCTCGACCCAGCGGTGCTCCACCGCGTCCAGGTAGACCACCTGCTCGCAGCCCTTCTGCGCCGCCTCGGCCTGGGCGAGCAGGGACGCCGCGTAGTTGCCGCCGGTCTTGGCGAAGCCGATGCCGCCGGGCACCGCGCGGACGTAGTTCTCCGAGAGCCAGACCGAGACCGGCTTCACCCCGCCGGGGAAGTACGCGCCGGCGGGCGAGGCGATGACCAGGAACAGATACTCGTTCGCCGGCCGGACGCCGAGCCCGACCTCGGTGGCGATCATGAACGGGCGCAGATAGAGGGAGGCCTCCCCGCCGTGCGCGGGCACCCACCCCTTGTCCTGCTGGACCAGCGCGTCGCACGCGGCGATGAAGGTCTCGACGGGCAGCTCCGGCATGGCGAGCCGGCGGGCCGAGACCCGGAAGCGCTCGGCGTTGGCCTCGGGCCGGAAGGTGGCGACCGAGCCGTCGGGGCGGCGGTAGGCCTTGAGCCCCTCGAAGATCTCCTGCGCGTAGTGCAGGGTCATGTTCGCCGGGTCGAGTGAGAGGGGCCCGTACGGGACGAGCTGCGCGTCGTGCCAGCCGCGTCCCTCCGTCCACCGGATCGTCACCATGTTGTCGGTGAAGTGGCGGCCGAACCCCGGGTTGGCCAGGATCGCCTCGCGCTCCGCGTCGGACAGCGGGTTCGAGGAGGGCTTGAGTTCGATCGTGGGCGTGGTCATGAATACTCGTCCTTCACCGGTTGATGTGACGGACCGCGTTCACGTCGCTACGACTACTAGGACGTCCGAGCATTCCCGCGTGCGCGGCCCACGGCGATTATCGCGCGGGTCGGGACGGATGCATGAAACGGGGTGAAAGCGGCCCTTGGATGATGGTGGCACCCGGAGGCCGCAAAAGAACAGCCGCCGGGCTCCGAAGACCCGGCGGCTGTGAGGAGTCGACGGGTCAGCTCGCTACTCGTACGGCGAGCGCGTCACCGATCTGGTCGGTCGTACGCGCGGTGGCCGCCGTACCGTCACGCCCGGCGAGATCGGCCGCGACGGCCTCCTCCACCCGGACGGCCTCGGCGTCGAAGCCGAGGTGTCGCAGCAGCAGGGCGACGGAGAGGATGGTGGCCGTGGGGTCGGCCTTCCCCTGGCCCGCGATGTCCGGCGCCGACCCGTGGACCGGCTCGAACATGGACGGGAACGTACGGTCCGGATTGATGTTCGCGGACGCGGCCAGGCCGATACCGCCGGTCACGGCGGCGGCCAGGTCGGTGAGGATGTCACCGAAGAGGTTGTCGGTGACGATCACGTCGAAGCGGTCGGGCTGGGTGACGAAGAAGATCGTCGCGGCGTCGACATGCAGATAGTCGGTGGCGACGTCGGGGTACTCCTGGCCCACGCGGTCGAAGATGTTCTTCCACATGTGGCCGGCGTAGACGAGGACGTTGTTCTTGTGGACCAGCGTCAGCTTCTTGCGCGGACGGGAGTTGGCGCGCTCGTACGCGTCACGGACGACCCGCTCCACGCCGTACGCCGTATTGAGACTCACCTCGGTGGCCACCTCGGCGGGCGTGCCCGTGCGCAGCGAGCCTCCGTTGCCGGTGTACGGGCCCTCGGTGCCCTCACGGACGACGACGAAGTCGATGTCCGGGCGGCCCGCCAGCGGCGTGGCCGTGTTGGGGAAGAGCTTCGACGGCCGCAGGTTCACGTAGTGGTCGAAGGCGAAGCGCAGCTTGAGCAGCAGTCCGCGCTCCAGGACGCCGGACGGCACGGTCGGGTCGCCGATCGCGCCGAGCAGGATCGCGTCATGTCCCTTGAGGGCCTCCAGCTCCGCGTCCGGGAGGGTCTCCCCGGTGCGGTGCCAGCGGCTCGCGCCGAGGTCGTACTCCTTGGTCTCCAGCTTCACATCCTGGGGAAGGACCGCGCGCAGGACCTTCAGGCCCTGGGCCACGACCTCCTGACCGATGCCGTCACCGGGGATCACTGCGAGATTGAGGCTGCGAGACATGGGGGCACCCTACCCCTCGTCCCAGTGCATGACATCGCGTGTCCATTCTGTGGACAGATGGCGAATCGGTCGTCAACTGGACGCCCGCGATACATGCATCCGCCACCCATTGGTGTCACGGTCGGCACATGGAAACTCCCCGCGTCGGGATTCCCGACCCTCTCGCCTCCCGTATGACCATGCCGGAGCAGCACGCGTACCTGCGCGAAAAGATCGGCCGACGCGGCCTGCTGCGGGCGGGCACGTTCGCCGCCGGGACGGTGGCGGGCGCCGGCCTGCTCGGCTCCAGCGCCGCCACCGCGGGCGGCACCACGGCCACCGCGCCCGCCTTCCTGCCGTCGTCGGCCGCCGTACGGGTCGACGGATCGCTGGTGGCCCCGTTCGGCCGGCACCTGGCCTTCGGCGCCGACCCGAGGACCACGATGTCCGTCTCGTGGCAGGTGCCGTTCGCGGTGCGGAACCCCTACGTCCGGGTGGGCCTGAAGCCCTGGGACCTGAGCCAGCGGATCACGGCGGAGGTGCGCTCGCTGCACACCCCGTCGCTGTCGGCCGCGCTGCCCGCGGTGGACCAGTACTACCTGCATGTCCCGCTGGAGCGGCTGCGCCCCGGGACGACCTACTACTACGGCGTGGGCCACGAGGGCTTCGACCCGGCGGACGCGCGCAACCTGGGCACGGTCGGTACGTTCCGTACCGCCCCGGCGCGCGCCGAGTCGTTCGTCTTCACCGCCTTCGGCGACCAGGGCGTCTCCTACGACGCCCTCGCCAACGACCAGGTGATCCTGGGCCAGAACCCGGCCTTCCATCTGCACGCCGGGGACATCTGCTACGCGGACAGCAGCGGCCAGGGGCTGCCCGCGGACACCTACGACGCGCGGGTCTGGGACCAGTTCCTGGCCCAGACCGAGTCGGTGGCCTCGCGGGTGCCGTGGATGGTGACCACCGGCAACCACGACATGGAGGCCTGGTACTCCCCCGACGGGTACGGCGGCCAGAACGCGCGCTGGTCCCTGCCGGGCGGCGGGCTCGACCCGGTGAAGTCGCCGGGCGTCTACTCGTTCCGGTACGGCAATGTCGGCGTGGTCGCCCTCGACGCGAACGATGTCTCCCACGAGATCCGGGCCAACGCCGGTTACACCGACGGCGCCCAGACGCGCTGGCTGGACCGGCGGCTCGGCGAGCTGCGCGCGGACGAGGACGTCGACTTCATCGTGGTGTTCTTCCACCACTGCGCCTTCTCGACCACGAACGCCCATGCCTCGGACGGCGGGGTGCGCGACGCGTGGGTGCCGCTCTTCGACAAGCACCGCGTCGATCTGGTCGTCAACGGCCACAACCATGTGTACGAGCGCACCGACGCGCTGCGCGGCGGCGTCGTCGGACGCCGGGTGCCGGTCGGCGAGTCTGTCAGTTCGGTACGCGACGGCATCGTGTACGTCACGGCGGGCGGCGCGGGCAAGGCGCTGTACGACTTCCCGGTGCCGGACAGCTACGAGGGCCATGTCGCCGAGGTCGAGAGCGTGCCGTCGTACCACTGGGAGCGGGGCGGCGCCAAGGTCACCGAGACCGTGGAGTGGTCGCGCGTGCGCTACACCGGGTTCTCGTTCCTCGCCGTCGAGGTGACGACGGGGCACCGCCCGGCGCTGAAGGTCTCCGCGCTCGCCGAGAGCGGCGAGCGCGTGGACCACTTCACCATCACGCGCTGACTCCCGCGCCGGCCGGTGGCCGGCGCGGATCAGTGACCGGCGCGGGTCAGTGGCCGGCGCGAGTCAGTGAACGGCGCGGGTCAGTGGCCGGTCGAGCCGCCGTTGTCCCTGCGGTCGAGAGCACGCTGGAGGGCGGCGGCGGCGTTCTTGCGGTCGGATTCGCTGGTGCGGGAGGTGTGACGGACGCGGCGGCGGACAGTCGTCTCGGCCATGATGATCGACTCCTTGGAATAGCTGAGCCACGCGGCGGAACCGCGGGGTGCGTCAGCGCTGCCTGAAGGGGCGCGGCCGGAAGGGGCGGGGGCATACGCGACAGGGGTTGCCTGTGTGCGGGCGCGTGCCAACAACCGCCATTCGCTGGATCGAGCGAGACGTTCGGCTCATTCCAAGCTAAGCGAGGATCGGCGCTCTGTCCCCACGATTACTCGGACTTCCTACTATCTGAGACGGTGATCACTCCGACCTGCGGAAATCCCCCGTGGGCCCGCGAAGATCCACCGGACGCGCCCTACATCACATCGCCGTCGCGCCAGTCGAAGACCAGCGCCGTGCCGTCCCCGGGGGACGCCGGTCCCGGGAGGGGCCGTCCCGCCGCCGCACGCAGATACGTGGAGCCCTCCTCGTCCGGCAGCCGGACCACTCCCCCGGGCGCCAGCACCTCGATCCGGTGCGGCCAGGGCCGCCAGCCGCGCGCCCGGTAGAGCCGCGCCCCGTCCTCCGAGGCGGAGAGCGCCCCGGCGTCGTACGCGCCGTCGATCACGCGCTCCAGCGCCTCCATCACCCGGTCGCCGAGACCCCGTCTGCGCCGGTCGGCCCGTACGCCCACGGCCTCGACGTAGCCGACGCGGTAGGAGCGGCCGTCGTGCAGCATCCGGCGCTGGACCACACTGCCGTGCGCGAGGAGCGTGCCGTCCGGGTCCCGTACGAGGGCGTGCACACCGCCGAGCCCGTGGTCCCAGTCCTCGTCGGAGAACCCGCCGTCGAAGGCGGCGTCCAACAGGGCGCGGATCTCGGCGAGTTCGGCTCGGGACAGCTCGAAGGTGTGGGCGGTGCGCAGGATTTCGGTCATACGCGCCACTCTCCCAGGACCCGGCCGCCGCCGCGCGTCCCCGGCGCACGCCACGGGGCCCGCTGTTTCCCGGCGGAGGGCCGGGGCAGTCGAGCAGCGGAGGCCCACATGAACGTACACACGGCGTCACTCAACGGACGAGGCAAGGCGCGAAAGGCGGCGAACAGCCAGGCCATGGACGGGGCGGCCCGCTGGGGCTTCGCCGCGCGCGGGGTGATCTATCTGCTCATCGGCGTGCTCGCGCTCCGGGTCGCGTTCGGCGGTGGCGGCCAGGAGGCCGACCGCGGCGGCGCGCTGGCGGAGATCGCGGGGCAGCCATGGGGTGTCGTCCTCCTCTGGGCCCTGGGCATCGGGCTGGCGGGCATGGCGCTCTGGCGGCTCTCCGAGGCGCTGTTCGGCGCGGCGGGACCCGACGGCCACAAGACGCACAAGCGGCTGCTGTCGGCGGGACGGGCGGTCTTCTACGGATTCGTCGCCTACTCCGTGCTGGCCTTCGCCGCCGGTGACAAGGGCAGCGGCAGCGGGTCCGGTGACCGTCAGTCGCGGGATGTCACCGCCAAGGCGCTGGAACTGCCGGGCGGGCAGTGGATCGTGGGGGCCGCCGGGGTGGGCATCGCCGCCGCGGGGCTCTGGGTCGGTGCCCGCGCGGTGCTGCGGAAGTACCACAAGCATCTGAAGCTCGGCCGGATGTCCCGCGGGGCACGGCGGTTCCTCGATGTGACCGGCGTCGCGGGCGGGGCCGCGCGGGGCGTTCTCTTCACCGCCCTGGGGGTGTTCGTCGTCCAGGCGGCCGTCGCGTACGAGCCGGACAAGGCCAAGGGGGTCGACGACACCCTGCGCTCCTTCACCGACACCCCGGCGGGGCCCTGGCTGCTCGCGGTGGTCGCGGTGGGGCTGGCGCTGTTCGGGATCTTCTCGTTCATGATGGCCCGCTGGCGCAGGGTCTGACGCTCCGGGCATGGAGCCGCCCCCGTACCGGCGAAGGGGGGTTGCCGGTACGGGGGCGGAGTTCGCGGGGCCGTCAGCCCATGTGCGGGTAGCGGTAGTCGGTCGGCGGGACCAGCGTCTCCTTGATGGCGCGGGTCAGTGTCCAGCGCATCAGGTTCTGCGGGGCGCCCGCCTTGTCGTTCGTACCGGACGCGCGGCCACCGCCGAAGGGCTGCTGGCCGACGACGGCGCCGGTCGACTTGTCGTTGATGTAGAAGTTGCCCGCCGCGTAGCGCAGCTTCTCCATCGCGTCGGCCGCGGCGGCGCGGTCACCGGCGATGATCGAGCCGGTCAGGGCGTACGCCGAGACGGACTCCATCTGCGCGAGGACCGTCTCGTAGTCGGCGTCGTCGTACACGTGCACCGCGAGGATCGGGCCGAAGTACTCGGTCGTGAAGACCTCGTTCTCGGGGTCGGTGCAGGCGATGACGGTCGGCCTGACGAAGTAGCCGACGGAGTCGTCGTACGTACCGCCCGCGACGATCGTGCACGTCGGGTCGGCGGCGGCGCGGTCGATGGCGGCCTTGTTCTTGGCGAAGGCGCGCTCGTCGATGACGGCGCCGATGAAGTTCGAGAGGTCGGTGACATCGCCCATGGCGATCCCGTCGACCTCGGTCGCGAACTCCTCCTCGAACCCGTCGTTCCAGATCGACGCCGGGACGTAGGCGCGCGAGGAGGCGGAGCACTTCTGGCCCTGGTACTCGAAGGAGCCCCGGGTCAGCGCCGTCTTGAGGACCGCGCGGTCGGCGCTCGGGTGGGCGACGACGAAGTCCTTGCCGCCGGTCTCGCCGACGATCCGCGGGTAGGAGCGGTACGTCTCGATGTTGTTGCCGACGGTCTTCCACAGGTGCTGGAAGGTCCTGGTCGAGCCGGTGAAGTGAATGCCCGCCAGGTCGCGGTGGTTCAGGGCCACCTCGGAGACGGCGATGCCGTCGCCCGTCACCAGGTTGATGACGCCCTTGGGCAGGCCGGCCTCCTCCAGCAGCTCCATCAGCAGCACGGCGGCGAGGGTCTGCGTCGGGGACGGCTTCCAGACCACGACATTGCCCATGAGCGCGGGCGCGGTCGGCAGGTTGCCCGCGATCGCCGTGAAGTTGAACGGGGTGATCGCGTAGACGAACCCTTCGAGCGGCCGGTGGTCGAGCCGGTTCCAGACGCCGGGCGAGTTGGCCGGCGGCTGCTCGGCGAGCAGGTCGCGGGCGTACTTGACGTTGAAGCGCCAGAAGTCGACCAGCTCGCAGGGGGTGTCGATCTCGGCCTGCTGGGCGGTCTTCGACTGGCCGAGCATGGTCGCGGCGGCCAGCGTCTCGCGCCACGGTCCCGCGAGCAGTTCGGCGGCGCGCAGGATGATCGCGGCGCGGTCGTCGAAGGACATGGCGCGCCAGCCGGGGGCGGCGGCGAGGGCGGCGTCGATCGCGTCGCGCGCGTCCTGCTGGGTGGCGCCCGCGAACGTACCGAGCACGGCCCGGTGGTTGTGCGGCTGTACGACGTCGACGCGCTCGCCCCCGCCCATCCGCTTCTCGCCGCCGATCGTCATCGGCAGATCGACGGGGTTCTCGGCCAGCTCCTTGAGCTTGACCTCAAGACGGGCCAGCTCCGGGGAGCCCGGGGCGTAGCCGTGCACCGGCTCGTTGACCGGCGCGGGAACCTGGGTCACAGCGTCCATGAGTGCCGAATCTCCTTCATCAGTAGGTCAGGGGCGGTCGGTTTCGGTGGCGGCGGTTCAGCCGCGGCTGACCAGCGAACGCAGGAAGAACGCGAGGTTGGCGGGGCGCTCGGCGAGGCGGCGCATGAAATACCCGTACCAGTCGGTGCCGTACGCGATGTAGACACGCATCCGGTGTCCCTCGGCGGCCAGCCGGTCCTGCTCGGCCTCCCGGATGCCGTACAGCATCTGGAACTCGTACTCATCGAGCTTACGTCCGGCGCGGCGGGCGAGGTGCTGGGCGATCGCGATCAGGCGCGGGTCGTGGGAGCCGACCATCGGGTAGCCGCCGCCGTTCATCAGGATCCCGAGGCAGCGGACATACGCCCGGTCGACCTCTCTCTTGTCCTGGTACGCGACGGACGCGGGCTCCTTGTAGGCGCCCTTGACGAGCCGCACGCGCGAGCCGGCCTCGGCGAGCCTCCGGCAGTCCTCCTCGGTGCGGAAGAGGTACGACTGGACGACCGCGCCGGTCTGCGGGAAGCGCTCGCGCAGCTCGCCGTGGATGGCGAGCGTCGAGTCGATGGTGGTGTGGTCCTCCATGTCGAGGGTGACCGTGGTGCCGATCTCGGCGGCGGCCTCGACGACGGCGGTGACGTTCTTCAGCGCGAGGTCGTGTCCGCCGGGCAGGGCCTGCCCGAAGGAGGAGAGCTTGACCGACATCTCGGCGCGGGCGCCCAGCTCCAGCGGGGCGAGGGCCTCGATCAGCTCCAGATACGCGTCCCGGGCGGCCAGCGCCTCGGTCGGGTCGGAGATGTCCTCGCCGAGGACGTCGAGGGTGATCTCCAGACCGCGGCCGGCCATGTTCTTGATCACCGGGACCGTCTCCTGGACCGACTCACCGGCGATGAAACGGTTCACCACGGGCTTGGTGACCGGGGCGGCCGAGACGACACGGCGCATTCCGTCGCTCCGCGACGCGGCGAGGATCACGGGACCCAGCACGGGGCACCTCCACGGTGAGATCGAGAGAGCCGTCACCGAACGACCGAACCTCCGCCGAACATCAGCGAAACAGAATCGATCAGTTCAGTACAGCAAGGAGAACCACTGTGAAATTTAAGGACCGGTCCGTTCCGCAGCCATCGACAGCTGTCACGCATCCGTGGCCCGGATCTCAGACATATGTCTGAAAGCAGTGGGAGAATGTCCGGGTGAAGGACGATTATCAGGAGCTGGTCGACGAGATCTCGGCGCTGCTCGGTGTCCCCGCGACGCTGGAGAACCGGGACTTCGGACTGATCGCCTTCGGTGCGCACGACAGCGAGGACGACACGGCCATGGACCCGGTCAGGACGCGTTCGATCCTGACCAGGAAGTCCACCCCGGCGGTCCGCGCCTGGTTCGAGGGCTTCGGCATCACCCGCGCGACGGAACCGGTCCGTATCCCCGCCGCCCCGGACGCGGGCGTCTTCCGGGGCCGGATCTGTCTGCCCGTACGGCACCGGGGCACGGTGCTCGGCTATGTCTGGCTGCTCGACGACTCCGATCCGGGGCCGAGCGCCTCCCGGCTCGCGGCGGCCATGGAGGTGACCTCGCGGATCGGCGATCTGCTCGCCGACGAGGTGCGGGCGGGCGCGGATCTGGCCCGCGAGCTGCGCGCCGTGCTGACGGCGGAGCCGGGCTGGCAGCGGGACATGGCGCTGGGCGCGCTGCGCGCCGCGCTGGGGCCGAGCGCGGACGGACCGCATGTGGTGCTCTGCGTGGCGCCCTGGCGCGGTGAGGAACCACGGGTACGGGCGGTGCCGGGGACGGCGGCGCTGTGCACACTGCCGTACGGGGCGGTGGCCGGGGGCCGCCCGGCGACGGTCCCGGCGGCCGGCCCGGCGGCCGGGCGCCCGAACGGCTCGTCGACGGGCGCGACGACCGGCCGAGGAAGCCGCTCGGGGACCGTGAGCCCGGGGGACGGCCGGGGGAACGGCTCGGGGAGCGGCCCGGGTGAGGCGGACACGCTCGCTCTGCTCGTACGGCTCCGCTCACCGGACGCGCTCGCGCCCGTCCTCGCGGCCGTCGCCCGGCTGTGCGAGGACGCGGGCCCGGGGGCCGCCGCCGGTTCCTGCGCGCCGCGCCGCGGTCTGGCCGAGCTGCCCGCGGCCTGGCGGGAGGCGGTCTCGGCGGCCCGTGCCTCGGTGGCCCAGCCCCGTTTCGGCCCGGTGGCGCGGTGGACGTCGATCGGCCCGTACCGTCTGCTGACCGCGCTCCCCACCGAGCCCGACCCCGTGATCCGGCCGCTGCTCGACCCCGTACACACCGAACTGGCCCACACCGCCGAGGTGTTCCTCGACCATGCGGGCCAGGCGGGGCGTACGGCGTCGGCTCTCGGCATCCACCGTCAGACGCTCTACTACCGGCTCTCCCGGATCGAGCAGCTGACCGGTCTGGAGCTGGACGACGGCGAGGACCGGCTGCTTCTCCATATGGCCCTGAAGGCGACCCGGCTCTGACGCACGGGCCGGGCGCGGACAGGACCCGGGCGGTCGGATCAGTCGGTCAGATCCACCGAGCGCGCCGAGGCCGCGCCGATCTCCTCCGAGATCTCCGCCAGCACGGCCGGCGGTACGTTGTCGTCGACGGTGAGCACGACGAGCGCCTCGCCGCCCTCCTCCGCCCGCGAGACCTGCATCCCCGCGATGTTGAGCCCGGCCTCGCCGAGGATCCGGCCGACCGTGCCGACCACGCCGGGGCGGTCCTCGTAGCGCAGCACGATCATGTGCTCGGCCAGCGCCAGCTCCACGTCGTACTCACCGATCGCGACGATCTTCTGGAGGTTCTTGGGCCCGGCCAGCGTGCCGGAGACCGAGACCTCCTCGCCACCGGAGAGCGTGCCGCGCACGGTCACCACATTGCGGTGGTTCGGGGACTCGCTCGACGTGGTCAGCCGGACCTCGACGCCACGCTCCTGCGCGAACAGCGGCGCGTTGACATACGACACGGTCTCGGCGACGACATCCTCGAACACGCCCTTGAGCGCGGACAGTTCGAGCACCTTCACATCGTGCTGGGTGATCTCGCCGTACACCTCGACATCGAGCCGGACCGCGACCTCGCCCGCGAGGGCGGTGAAGATCCGGCCGAGCTTCTCGGCGAGCGGCAGCCCCGGGCGTACGTCCTCGGCGATGACCCCGCCCTGGACGTTGACCGCGTCCGGCACCAACTCGCCCGCGAGCGCGAGCCGTACGGACCTGGCGACCGCGATGCCCGCCTTCTCCTGGGCCTCGTCGGTGGACGCGCCGAGGTGCGGCGTGCAGACGACCTGGTCGAACTGGAAGAGCGGGGAGTCCGTACAGGGCTCCTTGGAGTACACGTCCAGACCGGCGCCGGCGACCCGGCCCTCCTTGAGCGCGGAGGCGAGCGCCTCCTCGTCCACGATCCCGCCGCGCGCGGCGTTCACGATCCGCACCGTCGGCTTGACCTTGTGCAGCGCCTCGTCGCCGATCAGACCGAGCGTCTCGGGGGTCTTCGGCAGGTGCACGGTGATGAAGTCGGAGACTTCCAGCAGCTCGTCCAGCGTCAGCAGCTTGACGCCCATCTGCGCGGCGCGGGCCGGCTGCACATAGGGGTCGTACGCGACGATCTTCATACCGAAGGCGGACATGCGCTGGGCCACCAGCACGCCGATGCGGCCGAGGCCGACCACGCCCAGCGTCTTCTCGCTCAGCTCGACGCCCGTGTACTTGGAGCGCTTCCACTCGCCGTTCTTGAGGGCGGTGTTGGCCTGCGGGATATTGCGCGCGGTGGCGACCAGCAGACCGCAGGCCAGCTCGGCGGCGGTGACGATGTTCGAGGTCGGCGCGTTCACGACCATCACGCCTGCCTTGGTGGCGGCGGAGACATCCACGTTGTCGAGGCCGACGCCGGCACGGGCGACCACCCTCAGCTTGCCCGCGGCGGCGATGGCCTCCGCGTCGACCTTGGTCGCGGAGCGCACCAGGATCGCGTCCACGCCGACGATGGCGGGCAGCAGCTCCGCGCGGTCGGCGCCGTTGCAGTGCCGGATCTCGAAGTCCGGACCGAGCGCGTCGACGGTGGCGGGCGAAAGCTCTTCGGCGATGAGTACGACAGGTTTCGAGCTCACGTGAGTCCTCACAAGTCCCATAGCGGACGGCCGTCCCGACGGCCGCATGCGGTGGAGGGTTCTGGCCGCGTGGAAGACGCACGACGCTGTGGGCCTGACGCGTATGTGCTGAGCAGTCTAGTGCTGTCACCGGGGCGTTTTCCGCCCCGGCGGCAGGATCACCCGTACGTGCGGTCCCGCGTCGGCGTTCCGTACGGGCGGCCCCGGCTCATCCCTGGCCGGGGCCGCCCGCGCGCGGTGTTACGCGTCCTCGTTGTCGACCCAGCTCATGAGCTTGCGCAGCTCGGCGCCGGTGGTGGCGAGCAGGCTGTCGCTGTCGGCCTTCTTGTACTCGTTGTACTTCTTCAGACCGCCGTGGTACTCCTCCATCCAGTTCTTGGCGAAGGTGCCGTCCTGGATCTCGGCCAGGATCTTCTTCATCTCGACCTTGGTCTGGTCGGTGATGACGCGCGGGCCGCTGACGTAGTCGCCCCACTCGGCGGTCTCGGAGACCGACCAGCGCATCTTCTCCAGGCCGCCCTCGTACATCAGGTCCACGATCAGCTTCAGCTCGTGGAGGCACTCGAAGTACGCGATCTCCGGCTGGTAGCCGGCCTCGGTCAGCGTCTCGAAGCCCGCCTTGACCAGCGCGGCGGTGCCGCCGCAGAGCACGGCCTGCTCACCGAACAGGTCGGTCTCGGTCTCCTCGGTGAAGGTCGTCTTGATGACGCCGGCGCGGGTGCCGCCGATGCCCTTCGCGTACGAGAGGGCCAGCGCGAAGGCGCTGCCGGAGAAGTCCTGCTCGACGGCCGCGATGCACGGCACGCCGCGGCCCTCCTCGTACTGGCGGCGGACCAGGTGGCCGGGGCCCTTGGGGGCGACCATCGCGACATCGACATTGGCCGGCGGCTTGATGAAGCCGTAGCGGATGTTGAGGCCGTGGCCGAAGAACAGCGCGTCGCCGTCCTTCAGGTTGTCCTTGATGGACTCCTCGTAGACCTGGCCCTGGATCGGGTCCGGCACCAGGATCATGATGACGTCGGCCTCGGCGGCGGCCTCGGCGGGCGTCACCACGCGCAGGCCCTGCTCCTCGGCCTTGGCCTTGGACTTGGAGCCCTCGTGCAGACCGACCCGGACGTCGACACCCGAGTCACGCAGCGACAGCGCGTGGGCGTGGCCCTGGCTGCCGTAGCCGATGACCGCGACCTTGCGGTTCTGGATGATGGACAGGTCGGCGTCGTCGTCGTAGAACAGCTCGGCCACTGGGTCTTCTCCTTGGTGTGCGCTGCTTGGGGTGCGGGCGGCTTTGAAAATGTCGCAGCTCGCGTCCCACCCACCGTACGGCGGGACGGTCGCTGCGGTCTCCCGGTCTCGCCATACGAGCGGAACCGGACGGGGTGTGCGTACGGGCGGGGACGGGGAGGTTACGCGCTGCGGTCGAGTGCGCGCAGGCTGCGGTCGGTGATGGACCGCGCGCCACGTCCTATGGCGATCGTGCCGGACTGCACCAGCTCCTTGATGCCGTACTGCTCCAGCATCTTCAGCATGGCGTCGAGCTTGTCGCTCGATCCCGTGGCCTCGATCGTGACGGCCTCGGGTGAGACGTCCACGGTCTTGGCGCGGAACAGCTGGACGATCTCGACGATCTGGGAACGGGTCTCGTTGTCGGCGCGGACCTTCACCAGGACGAGCTCGCGCTGGATCGCGGCGCCGGGCTCGAGTTCGACGATCTTCAGGACGTTCACCAGCTTGTTGAGCTGCTTCGTCACCTGCTCCAGGGGCAGTTCCTCGACATTGACCACGATGGTGATGCGGGAGATGTCGGGGTGCTCGGTGACACCGACGGCGAGCGAGTCGATGTTGAAACCGCGGCGGGAGAACAGCGCGGCGATCCGGGCGAGGATGCCGGGGGTGTTCTCCACCAGAACGGAGAGCGTGTGCCTGGTCATGTGTCGGTCTCTTCTCTCGGTCTCTCGGGCTCTCGTTCCGCGGCTCAGTCGTCCGCGCCGTCGCCGAAGTCGGGGCGGACGCCCAGGGCGGCCATGACCTCGTCGTTGGAGGTGCCCGCGGCGACCATCGGCCAGACCTGGGCGTCCTCGTGGACGATGAAGTCGACCACGACGGGGCGGTCGTTGATGGCGTTGGCCTTGGCGATCACCGCGTCCAGCTCGTCCGGGGACTCGCAGCGCATCGCGACACAGCCCATGGCCTCGGACAGCTTGACGAAGTCCGGCACGCGGGTGCCGCCGGTGGGGCCGTCGGCCGCGTCCTGGCCGGAGTGCAGCACGGTGTTGGAGTAGCGCTGGTTGTAGAAGAGGGTCTGCCACTGGCGGACCATGCCCAGCGCGCCGTTGTTGATGACCGCGACCTTGATCGGGATGTTGTTGAGCGCGCAGGTGGTGAGTTCCTGGTTGGTCATCTGGAAGCAGCCGTCGCCGTCGATGGCCCAGACGGTGCGGTCCGGCTGCCCGGCCTTGGCTCCCATGGCGGCCGGCACGGCGTATCCCATGGTCCCGGCGCCGCCGGAGTTCAGCCACGTGGCGGGCTTCTCGTAGTCGATGAAGTGCGCGGCCCACATCTGGTGCTGGCCGACGCCCGCCGCGTAGATGGTGTCCTCGGGGGCGAGTTCGCCGATGCGCTGGATGACCTGCTGCGGCGAGAGGGTGCCGTCCGCGGGCTGGCTGTAGCCGAGGGGGTAGGTCTCGCGCCAGCGGTTGAGGTCCTGCCACCAGGCGGTGTAGTCACCGACGTGGCCGTCGGTGTGCTCGGCCTGGACGGCCTGGACCAGATCGGCGAGGACCTCGCGGGCGTCGCCGACGATCGGCACGTCCGCGGTGCGGTTCTTGCCGATCTCGGCCGGGTCGATATCGGCGTGGACGACCTTGGCGTGCGGCGCGAAGCTGTCCAGCTTGCCGGTGACGCGGTCGTCGAAACGGGCTCCGAGGGCGACGATCAGGTCGGCCTTCTGGAGCGCGGTGACGGCGGTGACCGATCCGTGCATGCCCGGCATCCCCACGTGCAGCGGGTGGCTGTCGGGGAACGCGCCCAGCGCCATCAGGGTGGTGGTGACGGGGGCGCCGGTGAGCTCGGCGAGGACCTTCAGCTCGGCGGTGGCGCCGGCCTTGAGGACGCCGCCTCCGACGTACAGCACCGGGCGCCTGGCCTGCGTGATCAGCTTGGCGGCCTCGCGGATCTGCTTGGCGTGCGGCTTGGTCACCGGGCGGTAGCCGGGCAGGTCCTGGGTGGGCGGCCAGCTGAAGGTCGTCTCCGCCTGGAGCGCGTCCTTCGCGATGTCCACCAGGACGGGTCCCGGGCGCCCGGTGGAGGCGATGTGGAAGGCCTCCGCGATGGTGCGCGGGATGTCCTCGGCCCTGGTGACCAGGAAGTTGTGCTTGGTGATCGGCATGGTGATGCCGCAGATGTCCGCCTCCTGGAAGGCGTCCGTCCCGATGGCCTTGCTCGCCACCTGGCCGGTGATCGCGACCAGCGGCACGGAGTCCATGTGCGCGTCGGCGATCGGGGTGACCAGGTTGGTGGCGCCGGGGCCCGAGGTGGCCATGCAGACGCCCACCTTGCCGGTGGCCTGGGCGTAGCCCTCGGCCGCGTGGCCCGCGCCCTGCTCGTGGCGGACGAGGATGTGGCGGACCCGGGTGGAGTCCATCATCGGGTCGTACGCGGGGAGGATGGCGCCGCCGGGGATGCCGAATACCGTGTCGGCTCCCACTTCCTCAAGAGAGCGGATGAGGGACTGCGCGCCCGTGACGTGCTCGACGGAGGCGGGGGACGGTCCGCCGTTACGGGCCCGCGGCTGCGGATGGTGGGCCCCGGTGGCCTGCTCGGTCATCGGCATTCTCTTCTCGAGGCTGAGGGTTTTTGCGAGGGTTTGGGGTGTGCCGGTGCAACAAAAAACCCCTCGTGCCATAAGGCAGGCGAGGGGAGCGCGTCGGTGGGGTGTGCGGAGCGGTTCGTGCTCTGCTTCAGCCGACGCGCTTTCCAAGTACGAGAATTCGGGTGCGCATGGCACTGACCATCCCTCCGGCGCGCCATGGCTGTCAAGTGGGTGGGACGGGAGTCTCACTATTTGAGCGGATCGAGGGGCATCGAAGGGTGTGGGATTCGGTCACCCGGAGACGGCCGGGAAGACCTGACGGGAAGCCCGCTTCCGGGCAGCGCGCTGCCCGTCAGCACGGGCTGGGCCGCACCGTCCGGCAGCGGGTACGTGCCTGCCAGCAGGGCGCGGCGCAGCCGGTATTCGTCCAGCGGCCCGGAGAAGGCCATCCCCTGGCCGTGCGTACACCCCATGGCGCGCAGCGCGAGGACCTGCTCGGGGACGTCGACGCCGTCGGCCACGGACTGCATGCCCAGATCACCGGCGATCCGCAGCAGTCCCGCCGTGATCTTGTGCAGCCGCGCGGACTCCACGACGCCCTCCACCAGACCGCGGTCCAGTTTCAGTACGTCCACGGGGAGCCTGCGCAGGGCGCTGATCGCGGCGTAGCCGCTGCCGAAGCCGTCGAGGGCGATCCGTACGCCCAGCCGGCGCAGCGCGATGAGCCGGTGTTCCAGCTCGTCGAGCGAGGCGCGCGGATCGCTGTCGGAGAGCTCTATCATCAGGGCCCCCGACGGCAGCCCATGGCGGCTGAGCAGGGACTCGATGGAACCGAGCGGCAGGGACTTGTCGAGCAGCCTGCGGGCCGGGAGCCGTACGGCGACGGGCACAGGATGGCCGATTCTCGCCCGTTCCACGGCATGGGAAACGGCCTCTTCCAACAGCCAGCGACCGAGCTCCGCGGTGCGGTCGCTGTCGTCGCCGGTGCGCAGGAACTCCGCGGGGGTGAACAGGATGCCCTGGGCGGAGCGCCAGCGGGCCTGGGCGGCGACGGCGGAGACCCGGCCGGTGGTGAGATGCACCACGGGCTGGTGCAGCAGGGCGAATTCGCCGTCGTGCAGGGCGGTGCGCAGCCGGGTCGCCAGCTCGGTCTTGCGGACGACGTCGGCCTGCATCTGGGGCGCGTAGAGCTCGACGCGGTTCTTGCCCGCGGCCTTGGCCCGGTACATGGCGAGGTCCGCGTTGCGCATGAGCTCGGTGGGGGTTATGCCCGGTTCCGCGAAGGCGATCCCGATGGAGGCGGCGACCCGGACATCGTTGCCGTCGATGCGATACGGCTGCGAGAGCGTGAGGCGGAGCCGGTCGGCGATCTCGTGCACCTGGTGCTCGCGGGCGGTCAGATCGTCGTTCCCGTCGCCGAGGACGATGGCGGCGAACTCGTCGCCGCCGAGCCGGGCGGCGGTGTCACCGGCCCGTACGGAGTCCTGGAGCCGGTGCGCGGCGAGGATCAGCAGTTCGTCCCCGACCTGGTGCCCCAGGCGGTCGTTGACGCCCTTGAAGCCGTCGAGGTCGATGAAGAGCACGGCGGTGCCCGGATCGGTCGTACGGCGGCCGGAGAGGGCCTGTCGTACCCGCTCGGTGAACAGGGCGCGGTTGGGCAGGTCGGTGAGCGGGTCGTGCTCGGCGTTGTGCTGGAGCTGCGCCTGGAGGCGCACCCGTTCGGTGACGTCCCGGCTGTTGAAGATCAGCCCGCCCTGGTGGCGGTTGACGGTGGATTCCACGTTGAGCCAGTCACCGGCGCCTGATCTGAACCGGCACTCGATGCGGGTGGTGGGTTCCTCGGAGGGGGGTGCGGCCAGGAAGCGCCGTACTTCGTGGACCACCCTGCCGAGGTCGTCGGGGTGGATGATCGAGGCCAGCTCCGCGCCGACGAGATCCTCGGCCTCGCGGCCGTACACGCCCGTGGCGGCGGGGCTGACGTAGCGGAGTATGCCGGAGGGCGCGGCGATCATGATCACATCGCTGGAGCCCTGCACCAGGGACCGGAAGTGGTTCTCCTTCTGGGCCAGTTCATGGGTGAGCGCGATGTTGTCGACGAGCATGATGCCCTGCCGTACGACCAGCGCGAGCACGACCGCGCAGCCGGTGAGGACCACCACCCGGTCGACCCGCCTCCCCTCGATCACGTTGTAGAGGATGCCCAGCGTGCAGACGGCGGCCGCCAGATACGGCGTGAGCGCGGCGAGCGAGCCGGCGATGGGACGGCTGGGGGTACGGGGGTGCCGTGGCGGTGGAGGGCTCTCCGGGACCCGGCGCATCCCCCATGGCGCGTACGCCAGGAGCAGCGAGCCGGCGAACCAGCCGGCGTCCAGGAGCTGTCCCGAGCGATAGGTCTCCCGCAGCAGCGGGGACGTGAACAGGGCGTCGCACAGCACCGTCAGGGCGAGCGCGGCGATGGCGGTGTTGACGGCGGACCGGCTCCCCGTGGCCCGTCGGAAGTGCAGCGCGAGCACCATGCTGACCAGCACGATGTCGAGCAGCGGATAGGCGAGGGAGAGCGCCGCCTGGGTCACGCTCTCGCCCTGGAAATGCGCCGTCCGCGCGAGGGCGAGGCTCCAGGAGAGCGTGAGCAGTGAGCCGCCGATCAGCCAGGAGTCGAGCGCCAGACAGAGCCAGCCGGCCCTGCTGACCGGGCGTTTGGCGAGCACGAGCAGCCCCACGATGGCGGGTGGCGCGAAGCAGAGGAAGAAGAGATCGGCGAGTGAGGGACTGGGCACCGGCTCGTCGAGGATGACCTCGTACCAGCCCCAGACGGCGTTCCCTCCCGAGGCCATGGCGGAGGAGAACGAGAACAGCAGCCAGGCGGGCTTGAAGCGGCTGCCACGGCCGCGCGCGTAGAAGAAGCAGGAGACCGCGGCGATCGCGGCGGCCAGGCTGAGACCGAAGTCACCCATGAACAAGGCCAGTTCGTGCGAGCCCCAGCCCAGCGCCGCGCCGGCCGCGTAGCCTCCGCAGATCAGGGCGAGCAGGAGCTGTGCGACCAGCCCCGAGCCGCTGCCCGTGACCGTCCGCCTGCCGAGGAGCACTCCGTCGGCGCTCACCGGAGCACCCCGGGGGGTGTCGCTGTCACCGCCGGGGGAACCTGCCTGTCGATCGGGATGTCCGGAGGCCGCCGCCGGCGTCCCTGCTGCGTCGGATCGTTCGTCCATTGGCCGTACATCGCCCGTCGCCCCCCTCGCATTCTGTTCACTCCGCTGCGCCGCCCCAGGCGCGCCGCAGCCCCCAGATCGGGACGATACACCAGTCTCGTCACTCAGGGACATAGTTCTTCTACTCTCCGTGACGATCAGGGGAGTTGTCGGCCACGAGGGTGTCCGGTCGGCTGCGGAGCGTGTCCGGGGGGTGCCTTCCGGGTCGTGGGGCGGGGTGCCGCGGCCGGGGGTCAGCCGGTGGTGAGGACGATGTTGCGCAGCTCCTCCCCGGCGGCGAACCGGGTGAGCTGGCCGGCCAGCAGCCGGTGGGCACGCGGCAGGAACGCCGAAGTGGAGCCGCCGACATGGGGGCTGATGAGGACGCCCGGGGTGTGCCAGAGCGGATGGCCGGCGGGCAGCGGTTCCGGGTCGGTGACGTCCAGGGCGGCCGTGATCCGTCCGCTCCCGGTCTCGGCGAGCAGCGCCTTGGTGTCGACGACGGCGCCGCGCGCGACGTTGACCAGAAGTGCGCCGTCCTTCATCCGCGTCAGGAACTCCGGTCCCGCCAGCCCCCTCGTCCCCTCGGTGAGCGGGGTGGAGAGGATCACCACATCGGCGCCGGGGAGCAGTTCGGGAAGATCGGTGAACGCGTGGACGGCGCCGCGCTCCGTCGTGCGGGCGGAGCGGGCGACGCGCACCACCCGCGCGCACTCGAAGGGCGCGAGCCGGTCCTCGATGGCCGCGCCGATCGATCCGTACCCGACGATCAGTACGGACTTGTCGGCGAGCGCCGGGTAGAAGCCGGAGCGCCACTCCTCCCGCTGCTGGCCGGTGACGAAGCCGGGGATGCCGCGCAGGGAGGCGAGGATCAGCGCCAGGGTGAGTTCGGCGGTGCTGGCCTCGTGGACGCCCTTGGCGTTGCACAGGCGTACGCCGGCGGGCAGCGTGCCGAGCGCGGGGGTCACATGGTCGATGCCCGCCGAGAGGGTCTGGACCACGCGTACGGAGGTCATGGCGGCGAGCGGCCGTACCGCGACCTCGGGTCCCTTCATGTACGGGACGGCGTAGAAGGCGCAGTCGGCGGGGTCGGCGGGGTACTCCTCGCCGCCGTCCCAGAACCGATAACGCGGTCCCTCGGGAAGTCCCTCTATCGCGTCGGCCTGGAAGGGGAGCCATACGTCTGAAGTCATGGTCAGGAGGCTATGCGAAGTGCGCCGGACCGATGGGGTTAGCTTGAGGGCGGCATGAGGAGGGGTACGGCGTTGGAGCGCAGGACAATCGGTGCGGCGGCGCTCGAAGTGGGCGCGATCGGCCTCGGCTGTATGCCGATGCACTGGGCCTACACCGGCTCGCAGCAGCACGGCGACCGTTCGCTCCGTACGGTGCACGCGGCGCTCGACGCCGGTACGAGTCTGCTCGACACGGCCGACATGTACGGCCCCTTCACCAACGAGCTGCTGCTGGGGCGGGTGCTCGGGCAGCGGCGGGCGGATGTCTTCGTCTCGACCAAGTGCGGACTGCTCGTCGGTGATCAGCACATCGTCGCCAACGGCCGCCCCGGCTATGTGCGGCGGGCCTGTGACGCCTCGCTGCGGCGGCTCCAGACCGATGTGATCGATCTCTACCAGCTGCACCGCGCCGACCCCGAGATACCGGTCGAGGAGACCTGGGGTGCGATGGCGGAGCTGGTGACCGCGGGGAAGGTGCGGGCGCTCGGGCTGTGCGCGGTGGGGGCGCGCGCGTCCCGGCGCAGATCGGGGGCGCATCTGCACGAGTCGACGATCCGCCAGCTGGAGCGGGTGCAGCAGGTCTTTCCGGTGAGCGCGGTGGAGGCGGAACTCTCGGTGTGGTCGCCGGAGGCGCTGGAGCGGCTGCTGCCGTGGTGCGAGGCGCGCGGGATCGGGTTCCTGGCGGCGATGCCGCTGGGCAACGGCTTCCTGACCGGCACGCTCACGCCGGGGCAGGGCTTCGAGCCGGACGACGTACGGGCGCGGCATCCGCGGTTCACTGCGGAGATGATGGCCGCGAACCAGCCACTGGTGGTGGGGCTGCGCCGGATCGCGGCGCGGCACGGCGCGACCCCGGCGCAGGTGGCGCTGGCGTGGGTGCTGAGCCGGGGGCGGCATGTGGTGCCGCTGCCGGGGACGAAGCGGGAGCGGTGGGCGGTGGAGAACGCGCGGGCGGCGGGGCTGACGCTGACGGCGCGGGATCTGGCCGAGATCGCGGAGCTGCCGCCGGTGCGGGAGTCGTGGGACTGAGCGCGCCCGTGGGGTAGGAACAGCCGCGGTGCGGTATCGGTGGAGCACAGTGGAGCACAGGGGATTCGGCGCGGACGGATCGGCGCGGACGGATCGGCGCGGAGCGATCGGCGCGGGGGATCAGCCCATGGAATCGGCGCAGGAATCAGCGCAGTGAGTCAGCACAGGGGAATCGCAGCCTTCGAAGGGATCGAACCGTGCAACGTTCAGCAGTGACGGCCGTGGGGGCCGCTGTCGCCCTTCTCGTGTTGACGGGATGCTCCTCGGGCGGCGACACGGGCGCCGTGCCCGGCCGGAGCACCCCGACGACCCCGGCCGCCGCCACGTCGCGGGACGCGCCGCCCAGCCCGTCGGCCGCGCCCGCCAAGGGCTCGGTGAGGGTGGTGTCCACTGTCGCGGCAGGGCTCGCGTCGCCATGGGGCCTGGCCGCTCTGCCCGACGGTGATCTGCTGGTGTCCTCGCGCGACGAGGGGACGATCACCCGGGTGGACGCGGAGAGCGGGCGGAAGACCGTGATCGGCGATGTGCCCGGGGTCTCCCCTGCGGGCGAGGGCGGACTGCTGGGCATCGCGCTCTCTCCCGCGTACGCCTCGGACCATCAGGTGTACGCGTATTTCACGACCGAGGGGGACAATCGCGTCGCGCGGATGTTCTACGACGAGAAGAAGCCGGCCGGACAGCAGCTGGGGGCGCCGGACACGGTGCTCCGGGGTATTCCGAAGGGCAGTATTCACAATGGCGGCCGGATCGCGTTCGGCCCGGACAAGATGCTGTACGTGGGCACCGGCGAGACCGGTGAGACGGGCCTCGCGCAGGACAGGAAGTCGCTGGCCGGAAAGATCCTCCGGATGACTCCGGACGGGCAGCCCGTACACGGAAATCCGGAGGCGGATTCGGTCGTCTATTCCCTGGGCCACCGCAATGTGCAGGGTCTGGCCTGGGATTCCGAGAAGCGGCTGTGGGCCTCGGAGTTCGGCCAGAACACCTGGGACGAACTGAATCTCATCGAGCCCGGCAAGAATTACGGCTGGCCCGACGCGGAGGGAAAGGCCGGTGAGCCCGGCTTCGTCGACCCGGTCGCGCAGTGGAAGACGGACGAGGCGTCGCCGAGCGGTATCGCGTACGCGGAGGGCTCGATCTGGATCGCCGCGCTGCGCGGCGAGCGGCTCTGGCGGATTCCGCTGGCGGGACGGGAATCCGCGGCTGCTCCCCAGGCGTTGTTGAATACGGAGTACGGCCGCCTGCGCACGGTCCTTTCGGCGGGCGGGAACAAGGTGTGGCTGATGACCAGCTCGACGGATGGCCGGGGCACACCGAAGCCGGGGGACGACAGGATCCTCCTGCTGGAAGTCGCGTAGCGATACGCGCCGCGACGTGTAGCGAAGAGGGTGGGCAGTCCGTGTTCAACCTGATCGAGGAGCTTTTCGCCCCGGGCCGCAAGCACACCGACGAGGAACGGAAGAGGCTGGAACTGACCAGGGTCGATGTCGATGACAACGATCCGGGCCGGGGACCGATAGATCTCGCCTCGGGAAAGGTCACGATAAGGCCGCCCGCCCCGCACGGGGAGTGACGAGCCCAGGGCCTGTCCGGTGAACTCCGCGGGGCCGCGGAGTTCACCGGACAGGCCCTGTTTCGCTAAGCCGCCGCATCGGGGAAAAGGCGCAGCCGGTGTGTGAGGGCCGCCGCTTCCGTACGGCCGGACACCCCCAACTTGGCCAGGATGTTGGAGACATGGACACTCGCCGTCTTGGGCGAGATGTACAGCTCCTCGGCGATGGCGCGATTGCTGTGACCGGCGGCGACCAGCCGCAGGACGTCCTGCTCCCGGGGGGTCAGGCCCAGTGAGCGGGCCGGGTCCGGATCCGGGCCGGAGCCGGCGGCCGTACGGACCCCGGCGGGTGTCGGCGCAAGGCTGATCCGGGCCCGGCCTGCGAGCAGTTCGATCTCCTCGGTCAGCGGGCGCGCGCCGAGACCGCGCGCCGCCGTATGGGCCAGGACGAGCAGGTCCGCGGCCTCGCCGCGGTCGGCGTGATGGTCCAGCAGCGCGGCGGCCCAGCGCTGCCGTGCGAGAGCCAGTTCGAAGGGCCGCTCCGTCGCCTCGAAGGCGGCGACGGCACGCGCCCACAGCTCCGGCGCCATCCTGCCCTCCGCCCGCGCCAGCTCGGCTTCGAGCAGGAGGCCGTACGCCTGCCAGACGGGCACGAGCGTGGGCATCCGCTTGGCGTGGACGCGTATGGCCGCGAGGATCGCCGCGCGTCCCGCCTCCGCGTCCGGCAGCCCCCGGGCGTCCGCCTCGATCGAGGCGGCCGTGCACAGCAGCGGCAGTGCGTACTGCCGGGTGCCCGGCGGGAAGCCGTGTTCGGTGATCCGCTCGAACTCGGCCCTGGCATCGGCCAGCGCGCCCCTTCGCGCGGCGATACACATCGCGAGCCGGGCCGGCGGTATGAGGTGCTGCGGCTGGAAGTCATGGGTGCCGAAGAAGCCCCTGGCCAGCTCCACCTGGCGCTGGGCCTCGTCGAAGTCGCCGCGTACCAGGGCCAGTTCGGCGCGGCGTCCGGCGACCAGACCGCGTGCCTTGTGGGACTGGGCGAGCGCCACCGTGTCATCGAGGACGGCGTCCGCCTCGGACCAGCGCCCGAGGGAGAAGAGGGAGTGCGCGAGATTGTGCCGCACCCAGGCCTCCGTGTCGGCGAGCCCCCGCTGATGGGTGAAGGCGACGCCCTGTTCCGCGGCGGTCACCGCTTCCCCTGAGCGGCCCATGCTCTCCAGCGTGGACGGCAGATTGACACTGGCCCGCCCCAGGATCCCGGCGGCGCCCAGCTCGACGGCCCGGTCACGGGCCTCGTAGATCTCGGCGATGCCCTCCTCGACACCCCCCGCGTCGGCGGTGAGCCAGCCGCGGGTGAGACGGGCGTGCAGCTCGGTCAGTTCGGCGCCGACCAGCCGCGCGTACTCCACGGCCCGGTCGGCGGCGGCCAGGCTGTCGGGGCCCGGGTGGTGCAGGGCGCCCCAGCTCGCGACCGTGGCGAGGACCTCCGCGTGCACGGCGGACGGCCGCATGCCGCGCACCAGCTCCTGGGCGGTGGCCAGCTCCTGCCAGCCGTCGCCGCGTGTGAGGTCCTGCACCAGCCGGGAGCGCTGGATCCAGAACCAGGCGGCGCGCAGCGGATCCTTCCCGCCGTCCTCGCCCTCCAGGACCCGCAGGGCCTTCTTGGAGATCGCCAGGGCGCGTTCGCGTTCACCGCCGAAGCGTGCGGCGACCGCCGCCTCCGCCATCAGGTCCAGATAGCGCAGCGGCGCGGAGGCCGGATCGCCGCCGCAGGGCGGATAGACCTCGACGTCGTCCGGTGGCCGCAGCGTGCCACGCACTTCCTCGGGGGTGTCGTCCCACAGCTCCATGGCCCGTTCGAGCAGCCTCAGTTGCTCGGAGTAGGCGTAGCGCCTGCGCGCCTCCACGGCGGCGCTCAGCACGGCGGGGAGGGCCTTGGCGGCGTCATGCGCGTGGTACCAGTGGCTCGCGAGGCGCGTGGTGCGCTCATCGGCCCGTACGAGCGAGGGATCGGCCTCCAGCACCTCGGCGTAGCGGCGGTTGATCCGGGAGCGCTCGCCCGGGAGCAGATCGTCGCTGACCGCCTCGCGCACCAGGGAGTGCCGGAAGCGGTAGCCGTCCCCGTCCGCCGTGGGCAGCAGGATGTTGGCGCCGACGGCGGCCCGCAGCGCCTCGATCAGCTCGTCCTCCGCGAGCCGGCCGACGGCCGCCAGCAGCCGGTATTCG
Source organism: Streptomyces sp. NPDC088147 (assembly GCF_044741565.1). Taxonomy (NCBI): domain Bacteria; kingdom Bacillati; phylum Actinomycetota; class Actinomycetes; order Kitasatosporales; family Streptomycetaceae; genus Streptomyces; species Streptomyces sp. NPDC088147. The sequence continues at coordinate 229,383 of NZ_JBIUSY010000009.1, forward strand.
ACGGTCGTGCCGCCCTCCGCGACGATCCTGGCGACCCGTTGGGCGTCCTCGGGCAGCGCCTCGACCCTGACGAGCAGCAGATCGCGCAGGGAGTCGCTCAGACCGGTGCTGCGCCCCGTCCCGATGGAGCAGGCCAGCTCCTCCACGAAGAACGCGTTGCCGTCGGAGCGTTCGAAGATCTGGTCCAGCACGGCCGGGTCCGGTTCGGCCGCGAGGATGCCCGCGAGCTGGCTCCGTACCTCGGCGCGGCTGAAGCGGGAGAGCTCGATACGGCGGACGGAACGCAGCCGGTCCAGCTCGGCCAGGAGCGGGCGCAGCGGATGGCGGCGGTGGATGTCGTCGGCGCGGTACGTGGCGAGGACGACGAGCCGGCCGCGGCGCAGCGCGCGGAAGAGATAGGCGAGGAGATGGCGGGTGGAGGCGTCCGCCCAGTGCAGATCCTCCAGGACGAGCACGACCGTACGGTCGGCCGCCAGCCGTTCGAGCAGCCGCGCGGTGAGTTCGAAGAGCCGGGCGGTGCCGTCCTCCCCTAGCGCGCCGCGGTCGGACTGCCCCAGCTCGGGGAGGATCCGCGCCAGTTCGTCCTCCTGGCCCTCGGCCGCCGCCTTCAGTTCGTCGGGCAGTTGGCGCCGCAGGGAGCGCAGCGCGGTGGAGAAGGGCGCGAACGGCAGTCCGTCCGCGCCGATTTCGACGCAGCCGCCGACCGCGACGACGGCCTTCTGGGCGCAGGCCACTTCGTGCAGCTCCTCGACGAGCCGCGTCTTGCCGACCCCGGCCTCGCCGCCGATGAGCAACGCCTGCGGCTCGCCCGCGGTGGCGCGGGCGAGCGCTTGGGTGAGGGCGGTGAGCTCGCCGGATCTGCCGACGAACACGGGGCTGACTGACCTGGTCTCCACGGGCCCGAGCATCGCACAGGGGTCTGACAGCGCGGCACTGGATTTCGCGGCACCGGTTTTGGCGGCGCCGCCGGTCGCGGCGCCGCCGCTCGCGGCACCGGTGATCGGGCGGAGTGCCATCGCGTCACCTCACGTCACGTGTCAGGTCACGCGGCGCGCGTGAACCGGTCGTGCCATGTGTTCACCCGCCCCTCCCGTGCTTCCCTGGCCGCTCGCCTGGCCTCCCGGCGGGCGGCGCGGACCTCCCGTACGAGCCGCTGCTCCTCGGCCCTGCGGATCAGTTCGGCCTCGTTGATCTTCTGGAGTTCGTACGCGAACATCGGGTCCCCCTGATGAAGATGTCTGGCGTCTGGTGATGCCTCCACCTTCGTCTCCCAGGGGGTGCGGCCACATCGGGAGAGTGCCGCATCCTGACGGCCCCCGGTGCCTTAGAAACAGGGGCGCGGACATACGTACGGCCTAAGGCCCCGGCTGTGACGCCGGGCGGACCTTAGACCGGGAGGGGGGACGGATCGCGGGGAGCGTGCGGGCTCAGGGGGTGGGCGCGGGCGCGGCGGGGGGCGTGGGCAGGGCCGCGAAGAGGTCGAAGTACATGCCGAAGGAGACCAGCAGCCCCAGGAAGCCGAGGATCGCCCCGGCCAGCGCGAAGGGGCGCACCCAGCCGGTGCGCTGCGGCAGGGCCAGCACGATCACTCCGACGAGCATCGCCACCAGGGCCACGCCGCCGTTGACCGCGGCGGTGAGGTGCCAGCCGTCGGCGTAGATCGCGGAGATCTGCTGCTCGGCGGTGCTGGACTGGCCGGTCTTGAGCTGTCCCACCAGGCCCTGGCGCTCGGCGAGGACCCGGCTCGTCCAGGTGCCGGTGAGGGCGACGATCCCGAGGCAGACGGCGACGATGGAGGCGGCGGCGGAGCCGAGACCGGACGGGCGGCTCACCGCGGCGGCCTCGTCATCGTCCAGGTCGTCGGTGTCCTCCGCGTCCTCCGCCACGGCGCCCTCCGGGCCTTCGGCCGGGGTGGCGTCCTTGTCGGCGGGCTCGGCGGCGGACCCCTTCGTGAGGTCGGCCTTGGGGCCGGTGGTGGTCTCCGCCGTCGGCTCGGCGCCGGAGGCGGCGGTCCCGGCCGTCTTCGGGTCGGTGGTCTGGTCGGCGGTCTCGGTCTCGGGGGTCGGGTTCATACGGCGCACGCTAGGGGCCCAGTCTGAGAACTTCCTGAGAACGCCGGAACTCGTGGCCGAGAGAGCGTTTCCCGGCGACGTGCGGGGGTTCACCGCGCGAGCACGCTGTCCTCGGTCCCGCTGTTCTCCGTCGCGCCCGGCTCAGCGCGCGGCTCGGCGCGCGGCTCGGCGCGCGGCTCGGCGCGCGGCTCGGCGCGCGGCTCGGCGCGCGGCTCGGGGATCTCCGCGTCCGCGCGCTGTTCGGGCGCCTCGATACTGATCCGCGGCAGCCAGCGGTCGAGCCGGCGCGGCAGCCACCAGTTGGCGCCGCCGAGCATATGCATCAGGGCCGGGACCAGCAGCGTACGGAGGACGAAGGCGTCCAGAGCCACCGCCGTCGCCAGCGCGATGCCGAACATGGCGATGACCCGCTCACCGCTCAGGACGAACGCGAGGAAGACCGAGATCATGATGACCGCCGCGGAGTTGATCACCCGCCCGGTCTCGGCGAGGCCGACACGGACCGCCCGGCGGTTGTCCCCCGTCTCCAGCCACTCCTCGTACATCCGGCCGACCAGGAAGACCTGGTAGTCCATGGAGAGCCCGAAGAGCACCGAGACCATGATCACGGGCAGGAAGGGTTCGATCGGGCCCGCGCTGCCGAGCCCCAGCAGCTCACTCCCCCACCCCCACTGGAAGACCGCGACGACGACCCCGAAGGACGAGGCGACGGCGGCCACGTTCATCAGCGCGGCCTTGACCGGGATGCCCACGGACCGGAAGGCGAGCAGCAGAAGCAGACAGCCGAGGGTGATGACGACCCCGATGAAGAGCGGCAGTTTGCCGATGATGATCTCCGCGAAGTCGTCGTAGCTCGCGGTGAGCCCGCCCACGTGCACGTCCAGGGAGGTGCCGGCCTCGGCCTCGGGCAGGACGTCCGTACGCAGCCGGTCGACCAGGGCGCTGGTGTCCTTCGACTGGGGCGAGGAGTCCGGTACGACGGTGAGCGCCGCCGTGTCGCCGCTGCCGTTGAACGTGATCGGGCCGACGGACGCGACGCCTTCCGTCGTACGCAGCGTGCCGGGCAGCTGGTCCATGGCGAGCCGGTCGTCCGCGCCCTCCAGGTGTGCCACCAACGTCAATGGGCCGTTGACGCCGGGGCCGAACCCTTCCGCGAGCCGGTCGTACGCCTGCCGGGTGGTGGAGGAGGCGGGGTTGTTGCCCTGGTCGGAGGTGCCCAGATGCAGCGAGAAGGTGGGCAGGGCGAGGACCAGCATGACCGCGGCGGCCACGGCGCCGAGCAGCCTGGGGTGGCGTTCGACGAAGAGGGACCAGCGGGCGGCGAAGGTCGTGGGCCGGTCGGGCTCGGGGCCGTGCGCGGCGAGCCGCTCGCGTTCGCGCCGGTTCAGCGCCCGCGGACCGATGTACGAGAGCAGGGCGGGCAGCAGGGTCACGGACGCGGCGACGGTCAGGACGACCGTGAGCGAGGCGGCGATCGCGACGCCGTTGAGGAAGCTCAGCCCCAGGATCAGCATGCCCAGCAGGGCGATACAGACGGTGGCCCCCGCGAAGACGACGGCTCTGCCGGTGGTGGCGACCGCGTTGACCGCCGCCTCGTGGACACTCAGGCCGCGTTTGAGGCCCGTACGGTGCCGGGTCACGATGAACAGCGCGTAGTCGATACCGACTCCGAGGCCGATCAGCAGACCGAGCATCGGGGCGAAGTCGGCGACCGTCATCACATGGCCGAGCAGTGCGATGCCCGCGTACGCCGTGCCGACCGAGACCAGCGCGGTGGCCAGGGGCAGCAGGCTCGCGGCGAGCGAGCCGAAGGCGAGGAAGAGGACGACGGCGGCGACCGCCACACCCACGATCTCGGCGGTGTGCACCGAGGTGGATTCGGTGAGCGCGACGGCGCTGCCGCCGAGCTGCACGTCCAGTCCGTCGTCGGCGGCGGCCCTCGCGGTGTCGACGACCGCTTCCGCCTGCGACAGGGGGAGGTCGTCGGTCGGCCGCTCGAAGGTGATCCGCGCGTAGGCGGTCCGTCCGTCCGCGCTGATCTGCGCGGCGCCGTCGGGGGCGTAGGGGCCCGCGACGGAGGAGACACCGGGCAGCTTCCCGACCTTGTCGAGCATCTCCCCCATGCGCTGCTGGACCTCGGGCGTACGGACGGAGCCGAAGCCGGGACCGGTGCCGGAGGCGCGGTCCGCGTGCCAGACGATGGTGTTGTCGTCGCCGCCGAGCCCCCGGAAGCCGTCGTCGAGGAGCTGGGCGGCGCGGCCCGACTCGGTGCCCGGGGCCTCGTAGTCGTTGGAGTACGAGGATCCCAGCACGCCCGCGGCGGTCGAGACACCGCCGAGGGCGAGCAGCCAGAGGAGAACGGCGAGGAGACGGTGTCTGATGCACCACCGTGCGAGGGCTGCCAACGGATCCGCTCCCTGGGTCACTCCGGGTCACTCGTGGGAGATTCACTGTCGCAGCGAATAGTGATCGATTGTCCGTTTGGTGGGTTTACTCACAGTGTGCGGCGCGCGGGAACTCCGCACGCCGGAGACGCGTGGGGACTGCGCGCGGGTCCGGCGCCTCAGCCGGAGACGCTCACCCGCCCGTTCTCGATGTGGCCCATCAGACGGCGCCGGAACGCCGTCCCTGTGCCGTCGCCACCGCCGGTGTCGCCGCTGTCGCTGTCACTGTCGGTGGTGATCTCGATGTCGGTGGTGATCTCGATGTCGTACCAGCCGTGCGCGTCCGCCGCCGAGTGCACGACGGTCCTGCTGCGGCCGGGCTTCACCGTGATCTGCCGGGTCCAGCCGTCGAGGTCGGCCTCGTCGACGTATCCCAGGGGCCGCAGTGTGAACGTGATCGGACGGTCGCCGCTGTTGCGCAGGTCGAGATGGAGATCGCGGTCGTGGTGGTCGACGGTCGAGGAGACCTCCGCGCCGTGTCCGGCCACCGGTCCCTCGAACTCGCGGCGGAAACCGTTGGGTCCGGTGATCGTGAAGCGGTACGCGTCACCGGTGAGCCCGGTAAGGGGCACCGTCCATTGCGCCGTGCCCCTTACATCGCGGTGCTGCGGGATCGCGAACTCCCCGGCGTACGGATACAGCGCGAAGTGCGCGCTCGCGCGCCCGGTGTTGCTGAGCGCGACCTTGAACACCCGCCCGTCGCCCTTCCCCTCGACCCGGCCGTACGCGTCGGTCTGGTACGGCAGCGGCCTGGCCGGGCGTACGCCCTTCTCCTGTACGGGCATTCGCTGCTCGTCGGGGGGTACGGGCCGCCAGCGGCCGGTGAACGGCGGGATCTCCCCCGGCTGTTCGACCTCGGGCAGCCTGCGCCCGCGCTGGAAGTCGAAGGCGGAGGTCAGATCGCCGGTGACATTGCGCCGCCACGCGGTGATGTTGGGCTCGTCCACACCGGTCCACTTCTCCAGGAAGCGGACCACGGAGGTGTGGTCGAAGACCTGCGAGCAGACATAACCGCCCACGGTCCAGGGCGAGACGACCAGCAGCGGGACGCGCACACCGAGCCCGGTCGGCCGTCCCTGCCAGCGCTCGGCGGAGCCGGAGGGACCCTCGGCGGGCGGGACGGGCGGCGGTACGTGGTCGAAGAAGCCGTCGTTCTCGTCGTAGTTGATGAGTACGACGGTGTGCTTCCAGACATCGGGGTGCGCGCCCAGCGCGTCGAGCACCTTGTAGACGAGCGTGGCGCTGGCGATCGGCGACGACGACCCGGGATGCTCGGAGTCGACGGCCGACGGCACCAGATAGGACACCTCGGGCAGCGTCCCGGCGGCCACGTCGGCCCGGAACCGCTCGGCCAGGGTGCCGCTCTCGACCCGCCGCAGCCCGCGCTCGAAGAGCGACCGCTCGCGCGGGGTCAGCGCGGCGACGCCCGCGTCCAGCGCGGCGAGCAGCCGCTCGCGCTCGGCGGCGTCCTCGGTGTCGCGCACGGCGGCGTAGAAGGCCTCCATGTACGTAAAGCCGGCCGCCCCCGGCCGGCCGGGCAGCGCACGCGCCGTGGTGAGCGCCTTGCGGGCGATGTCCTTGAAGGTGGTGAAGAACTCGATGTTGTTGTCGGTGAAGTTCTCCCACTCCGTGTACGTCTGCCAGCTCCGCCCGGCCTTCTCCAGCCGCTCGGCGTAGGTCGGCCACGGATAGCCGGGGTGGGTGGCCTCGTCGTACGCGTCGTTCCCCACGGCCCGCCGTCCGTCGGCCTCGTACCCGGTCCAGCCGCTCCACAGATGGTTGCGGTTGGGACTCGTCGACGTATGGACGGAGGAGTGGTAGGCGTCGCAGATGGTGAACGTGTCCGCCAGCTCGTAGTGCAGCGGCAGGTCGTGGCGGTCGTAGTACGCCATGGTGGCGGCGGTCTTGGCGGAGACCCAGCCGTCCATCCATCCGTTGTTCCAGGCCGCGGCGCCGCCGTTCCAGGAGTGGTCCAGGTCCCCGATGTACTGGAGGTCCTTCTGCTGTGCCTCGGCCGCGTCCCGGATGGGGAAGGGCAGGACGGTCTCCAGCGGCCCCGGCTGCTCGAAGACGGGCTTCCCGGACGGCAGCTCGACGGCGTTGCGGTCCCCGAAGCCCCGCACGCCGCGCAGCGTGCCGAAGTAGTGGTCGAAGGAGCGGTTCTCCTGCATCAGGATCACCACATGCTTGATCGCCCGCAAACCGCCGGCGGCCGGCTCGGCGGCCAGCGCGGCCTGGAGGGTCGGCGGCAGCACCGACCCCACCGCTGCTGCTCCCAGGGCGCCGGTGCCGAGGGCGAGCATTCTTCTGCGCGATATCTCCGGAGACATGCTTGGGGACGGTAATGAAGCCCGGTGTCCGAGAGAAGACCCCGCAACGGCCGAGGAGTGAACGTCCAAGGGGAGCGCGCGGGTCCGGGACGAGGGCGTCGGGCGCGGCCGGGGGCACGGGCCGCGGCCGACGCCACGGGGCCGACGGGGCCGGGGCGGGCGACCCGCCTCATCGGCCGCGCTGGTCAGTTCATCGGCCGCGCTGGTCAGTCGACGGAGTCCATGAACTCCAGCATCCGGCGGTTGACCTCGTCCGCATGGTCGATCTGTGGTCCGTGGCCCGTGCCGGAGATGATCTCGGCCCGGGTTCCCGGTATCAGCCGGGGCACACGCTCCACCTGCCGCCGCGGGTGCACGAGCAGGCTGCGCTTGCCGAGCACGAGGTAGAGCGGGGTGCGGATGGTGGACAGTTCATCGTCGGTCAGCGGGCGGGGAGCCGGGCGCCGTACGCGGTAGGCGCGGACGGCTGTCCTGATCATGGTGCGCAGCTCCGGCACGACGAGGACCGGCTGTTCCAGCCAGGCCGCCAGTCGTGGACGGAGGGCCTTGGGAGCGGAGGTCGCGAACAGGCTGACGAAGATCCAGACGAAGAAGCGCAGGCCCACCTTCTCCAGGCCGCCGGGGTCGAGCAGGGTGGCGGAGGCGAGGCGGCCGGGTGCGCGGTGCGCCTGGTTCACGGCGAGCCAGCCTCCGTACGAGGAGCCGACGAGATGGACGCGGTCGAGACCGAGCCCGGCGAGCGTCTCGTCCAGCCACTGGGCGGCCCGTTCGGGCTGGTGGATGGGTTCGCGCTGGACGCTGCGTCCGGGGTCGCCCGGGGTGTCGATGGCGTAGACGGGGCGGTCGGCGCTGAGCGCGGGGGTGTTCGGGTACCACATGGCGGAGCAGGAGCTGGCCCCATGCACCAGGACGACGGGGGTGCGGGACCGGGCGGCGGGGTCGGTGGGGCCGTACAGGTAGACGTGTGTGGTGCCGAAAGAGGTCTCCACGTCCCGTTCCGCGCGGGCCGGCGCCCCCAGGGCGTAGACGGCGTCGCAGGCCGCGAAGTGGCGGTCACGCCTGGCTTCGCTCACATAACGGCCGACGTCGGCCTGAGGGCGGGCAGCGGTTTCGGGCACAAGCACCTCCGGGTCCGGATCCTTTACGGTACGAGCGTATCACCATAATGATACCGCTGTACCATCAACGGGTCCCGGCAGGGACGCGCCTAGCGGAACGACGAACGGAGAAAAGGCCGATGCCCAAGCGCGTGGATCATGCGGAGCGCCGTACGGAGATCGCCGAGGCGCTCGTCCGGGTCGCCGGGAGGCATGGGCTGCATACCGTGGGGATGCGCGATGTGGCGGCCGAGGCGGGTGTGTCACTGCGGCTGGTGCAGTACTACTTCGAGACCAAGGAGAAGCTCCTGCTCTTCGGACTCCAGCATCTGACGGGGAAGTTCGGGGAACGGGTCACCGCCCGGCTCAAGGCCACGGGGGACCGCCCAGGACCGCGCGCCACGATCGAGGCGCTGCTGATGGTGGCCCTGCCCACGGACGAGGTGAGCCGCACGTTCCACTACGTGCTCACCTCGTACGCCCTGCTGGCCGTCAACGACGCCGCGCTCGCCGCCCAGCCCTTCATCAAGGACCCCGACGCCGCCGAGGACACCGTGGCCGGACTCCTCCGTCAGGCGCAGGAGGCCGAGCTGCTCCGCCCCGGCGTGGACCCGCGGCTGGAGGCGGCCGGCCTGCTGGCCATGTCCGCGGGACTCGGCACCGCCATCCTCGTCGGCCAGCGCGGTCCCGAGTCGGCGGCCACCGTCCTGGAACACCACTTGGACCGCGTCTTCAAGGACGGTGAGCCGGGGCGGTGAGCCGGGGCGGTGAGCCGGGGCGGTGAGCCGGGGCGTGTGCCGACGGGGTGGGTGCCGACGGGGTGGGTCACGGCGAGCGCGGACCCCTGTCCGCCCACCGACGCGCGGATACGCCGACGGACGCCCTCCAGGGCACGTCGAGAGGCAGCGAAATGCCCCGCCAGGGCGGGATCTGGGCGATTGCCGGGCGGAAGCCGAGCGGGCGCGGGCTCTTCGTTGACCGGGGAGTTCGGGGCCGGAAACACTGGCGTTCGGCCGTAACGCCGGATACGTCCGGTTACCGGGCAACGCGCTCTGACGGGGGGACAGGTGAACAGTGCGGCACACCACATCGGACCGGACACGGCGCCGGACCGCTACCGGCTGCTCAGCTCCATCGGGCGCGGCGGCGAAGCCGTGCTCTACCGGGCGGAGATCGAGCTGGACGGGGCGCCTGAGACGGTGGTCGTCAAGGTGCTCGACTCCAAGTCCGCGCTCGGTCCCGGGCAGTTCGCCCGGCTGAGCGCGAAGTGGAACGAGCAGGCGGAGCTGCTGCGCTTCGCGAACCGCCCCGGCGTCGTCGGGGTGCGCGAGCACTTCGAGGGGGCGCCGATCCACGCGCCGGGCGGCGCCTCCACCGTGTCGGGCCGGGCGCTCGCGCTGGTGATGAACCATGTCGAGGGCGTCGATCTGCGCGACTGGCGGTTCGAGCGGACCCTCACGACGCCCGCCGAGCGGCGTGCCGTGATGGGGACGCTCGCCCAGCTCGCCGACGTACTGGACTGGCTGCACTCCGGCCGGGCCACGACCTCCGGGCGCGTGGTCGTGCACGGCGACCTGTCCCCCGGCAACGTCATGGTGAACGTCCACGGTCAGGCCACCCTCGTCGACTTCGGCCTGAGCAAGCTGACGGCGGACCACGAGACGGCGGAGGTCTGGTTCACGCCCGGGTACGCCGCCCCCGAGGTCTTCGACGGCAGGCGTACCCCCGCGACGGACCGGTACGCGTTCGGGGCGATCGCGTACTTCCTGCTGAGCGGCCAGGCGCCGCCGAACACCCCGGAGCAGCTGCGCCACGCCATACGGGCGCTGCCGCAGCTCTCGTCGCTGCCTCCGGAGCGCAAGGAGCGCGTGCTCGCCGTCTGCGCGACGGCTCCGGAGCAGCGTCCGGAGAGCCTGGCGGGGTGGCTGAAGGACGTGCGTGACGCGGTGGTGTCCACGTCCTCCGCCTCGGCCTTCGCCGCCCCTTCCGCCGCCCCTTCCGCCGCCTCCGCCTCTGCCGCCGCCTCCGCCACACCCGTCGCCCCGGGCACCCCCACGCCCTCCGCCCCGACCGTGACCTCCGCTCGCCCGGTCCCGCCCCCAGCGGTGCCGCCCCCACCGGTGCTGCCGCCTCCGCCGCCCGCGAAGACCCCACCCGCCGCGGCGGCCCCACCGCCCGTCAGGACCCCACCGGCCCCCGCCCCCAGCCCCTCGCCTCCCCCGGTCCACTCCGTGCAGGACGCCGTACCGCCCCGCCGGGACGCCCCCGGGCTCCGGCCGGGCCCGCTGGTGATCACCCCCGCCCCGGCCCGTAAGCGCCGCCCGGCCGTCGCCGTGCTCGCGGTGGCGCTGGCGGGCGCGCTGACCGTGATCGCCGCTCAGTGGATGTCGGCGGGGGGCGACGACGAGAACAACGGGGCGCCGTCAGTTACCGAGACCGTCACGGCGACGGAGACCGAGACGGCCGCCCCGCCGGCCCCGGATCCGTCCGCGAGCGAAAGCCCCGACGAGTCCGGTGAACCCGGCAGCGTGGCCGGCGCCGACGCCGTGTCGCTCACCGGCTTCCCGCAGGTCGACGGGGACGACATGTTCTCGGTGAAAGAGGCGGTGATCAACAGCGAGAACCACAGCGACGCCTTCGTCTCCGACTACGACTGCGGTGGGTACATGGAGTTCAACCTCGGCCGTGCCTGGTCGACCCTCGATCTCGTCGCGGGCATCGAGGACAACAGCGTCGAGGGCACCGCCCGGCTCCATATCACCCTCGACGGAACGCCCCTGTTCGAGGAGAAGATCGAGCTGGGCAAGCCGCGGAACCGGTCCCTCAGCGTCAAGAACGGGCTGCGGCTGGTGATCTCGTACACCGCGACGGACACGGAGACCTGCGACGCGGGCACGGTCGCTCTGGGCACTCCCACCCTGCGGAAGTGACCGGACCGGGCCCCGGCGCCAGGACCCGGCCCACACACAGGACCGGGCTCCATACACAGGACCGGGCCCCGCACACCGGCGTCCGCCCCGGCGCCCTACTCCCCGTACGGCCACACCAGCAGCACCGGGCACTCCGCGTGGTCCACCACGAACCGGGTCGCCCGGCCCAGGCTGTGCGGCCCCGGCCGGTCCCGCTCCCCGTCGCGCGCGCAGATCAGCAGCGCCGCGCCGGCCGCCGCGCGTACCACCTCGTGCTCCACGCGCCCGTGGTGGTCGAGCAGTTGGCAGGGCCTGCCGAGCCGGTGCGCCGCGGCCTCCAGCAGGTCGGCCGCGGCCGTACCGGAGAGGGCTTCGAGCCGGGCGCCGGGGTCACGGTCGGTCCGGTGGCCGCGGCCGAGCAGCCCCGTATACGCCTGGTGCGCGGCGGCGGCGATCTCGTCGTCGCCCACATGGAGCAGCACCACGTCGTCGTGCGGAGCGCGCTCGCGCGCCGCGTCGACACAGGCGGGCCAGGTGGATTCGATGATCCAGACGACGACGGTCCGCGCGGGCACGGTCCCCGCGGGGTCGGTCCTCGGTGGACCGGGCGGCGGTACGGTCACAGCGGTCAGCCTCCGATGAGTAGCAGCGTCCCCCACAGAGCCACGGTCGAGACGACGAGCGTGGCGGGCACGGTCAGCAGACCGAGCCGGGTGAAGTGGCCCAGCGCGGGCGCCGAGTCGTGCTCGTGCAGGATGCGCCGCCACAGCAGCGTCGCGAGCGAACCGACATACGTGAGATTCGGCCCGAGGTTGACACCGATCAGCGCGGCGAGCACCGGTCCCGGCCCCGCGGGCGCGACGACCGGCAGCAGCGCCAGGATCGCCGGCAGGTTGTTGATCAGGTTGGACAGTACGGCGGCGATCGCCGCGATCGCCAGCAGCGAGGAGAGGGACGAGCCGTCCGGCAGCAGCCGGCTGATCCCGGTGTCCAGGCCGTTGTCGACGACCGCCTTGACGACCACGCCGAGCGCCAGGACGAAGAGGCAGAACAGCGGGTTGGCGGCCCGGACCAGCCCCGTGACGGTCGTCCGCCGCTGCCGCAGGGCGCGGGCCGCCAGTACGGCCGCACCGGCGACGGCCGCCCACAGCGGTTCGATCCCGGCGAACGAGGTGACCACGAACCCGGCCAGGGTCAGCCCCAGCACGACCAGCGTGAACACCGGTACCTCGCGCGGCTCGTCCGTGCCCGGGGGATGCGCCCCCGCGGCCAGATCGGCGGCGAAGAAGCGGCGGAAGACGGCGTACTCGACGGCGATCGCGGCCAGCCACGGCAACGCCATCAGCGCGGCGAACCGGGTGAAGGACAGCCCGCTCGCCGTGAACGCCAGCAGATTGGTGAGGTTGGAGACCGGCAGCAGCAGGGACGCGGAGTTCGCGAGATGCGTACAGGCGTAGACATGCGGCCGGGGCCGGGCACCGACCCGCGCGGCGGTCGCGAAGACGACCGGGGTCAGCAGCACCACCGTGGCGTCCAGGCTCAGTACGGCGGTGATGACGGCGGCGACGGCGAAGACCCCGCCGAGCAGCCGCCGCGGCCGGCCGCCGCAGAACCGCGCCACCAGATCGCCCGCCGCCGTGAACAGCCCTTCCTCGTCGCAGAGCTGAGCCAGCACCAGCACCGCCGCGAGGAAGACGACGACGGGCAGCAGTGTGGACGTCTGCGCGCGGGCGTCCCCGGGCGAGACCGCGCCGAGAGCGATGACCAGCAGCGCCGCGGGCACGGCCGCGACCGCCTCGGGCAGTCCGCGCGGCCGTACGACGGCGAACGCCAGCACGGCGAGCAGCAGCCCGACGGAGACGATCTCGGCGACGACGGAGTTCACGGGCGGTCACGTTCCGGGACGTTCACGGGGAAAAGCCGGCCTCTGCTTCGAGTGTTTCGGGGTGCCGCGGATACGTCGGATGCCGCCGGCACTTCGCGGACCATGCCGCGACGAACAAGCGGGGGCGGCGCACCCGACGGGTACGCCGCCCCCACTGGCGTCCAAGGGCGGCGAGGGGCGCCCACACGAACCGGCGTCAGCCCTCGACGTCCGGCTTCTCCGCGCCGCGCCCGCCGCGCCCGGTCATTCCGCCGGAGCGAGCCGCTCCAGGATCAGCTCACGCACCCGGGCCGCGTCCGCCTGGCCGCGCGTGGCCTTCATGACCGCGCCGACCAGCGCGCCCGCCGCGGCCACCTTGCCCGCGCGGATCTTGTCGGCGATGGCCGCGTTGCCCGCGATGGCCTCGTCCACGGCCGCGCCGAGCGCGCCCTCGTCGGAGACGACCTTGAGGCCGCGCTTCTCCACGACGGTGTCCGGGTCGCCCTCGCCCGCGAGCACGCCCTCCAGCACCTGGCGGGCCAGCTTGTCGTTGAGGTCGCCGGCCGTGACGAGCTCCGCGACCCGCGCCACCTGCCGCGGGGTGATGGGCAGTTCGTCGAGCCCGCGGCCCGACTCGTTGGCGTGCCGGGCCAGTTCGCCCATCCACCACTTACGGGCCTGGTCGGCCGGGGCGCCCGCGTCGATCGTGGCGACGATCGAGGCGATCGCGCCCGCGTTCAGGATCGACTGCATGTCGTGCTCGGAGACGCCCCACTCCTCGCGGAGCCGGTTGCGCCGCGTCCGCGGCAGCTCGGGCAGGGCCTGCCTGAGCTGCTCCACCCAGTCACGGGGCGGGGCGATGGGCACGAGGTCGGGCTCCGGGAAGTACCGGTAGTCCTCGGCCTCCTCCTTCACCCGTCCCGAGGTGGTGGAGCCGTCCTCCTCGTGGAAGTGGCGGGTCTCCTGGATGATCGTGCCGCCGGAGTTCAGCACCGCGGCGTGGCGCTGGATCTCGTAGCGGGCCGCGCGCTCCACACTGCGCAGCGAGTTGACGTTCTTCGTCTCGGAGCGCGTACCGAACTTCTCCCGCCCGTGCGGGCGCAGCGAGAGGTTCACGTCGCACCGCATCTGGCCCATCTCCATGCGGGCCTCGGACACGTCGAGCGCCTTGATCAGCTCGCGCAGTTCGGCGACGTACGCCTTGGCGACCTCGGGGGCGCGCTCGCCCGCGCCCTCGATGGGCTTGGTGACGATCTCGATGAGCGGGATGCCCGCGCGGTTGTAGTCGAGCAGGGAGTGTGACGCGCCGTGGATCCGGCCGGTGGCGCCGCCGACGTGCAGCGACTTGCCGGTGTCCTCCTCCATGTGGGCGCGCTCGATCTCGACGCGGAAGATCTCGCCGTCCTCCAGCTGGACGTCCAGATAGCCGTTGAAGGCGATCGGCTCGTCGTACTGGGAGGTCTGGAAGTTCTTCGGCATGTCCGGATAGAAGTAGTTCTTCCGGGCGAAGCGGCACCATTCGGCGATCTCGCAGTTGAGCGCGAGGCCGATCTTGACGGCCGACTCGACGCCGATCGCGTTGACGACCGGGAGCGAGCCCGGCATGCCCAGACAGGTCGGGCAGGTCTGCGAGTTGGGCTCGGCGCCCAGCTCGGTCGAGCAGCCGCAGAACATCTTGGTCCTGGTGCCGAGCTCGACATGGACCTCCAGGCCCATGACGGGGTCGTACGTCGCGAGGGCGTCCTCGTACGGCACGAGTTCAGTGACGGTCACAGGTACTTCTTCCTCATCAATGCTTCATCGGTGTCGGCCAGCCAGCGCTGGTAGGACGGCAGCTTTCCGAGTACGGAGAGATCCACTTCGTCGGCGAGGCGGGCGAAGTAATCGCCGGGGTCGGACCGCCGGGCCTTCTTCAGTACGTTCGCCAGCACGCGCTTCGGGTGAGCGGGATGGCCGGGCGCCGGGTTTCCGTGTTCCACATCGGCGGGGTGCGGATGCGGATGCGCCGACAGGTCGGCGGCCGGCTGCACCCGGGTCAGCGCGGCCCGGTCCGCCAGTACCCACGACTCGGTCATCACCCGGGGACCGAGCAGCACGGGCGCCGCCGACTGCTTCGGGAGCGCGGAAAGCGCCTCCAGCAGCCCCTGGGCATCCGGAATCTCCTTGTGGTCCCGGTGCACGAAGAGTACGTCGCACCGGCCGGCCAGTTCCGTGGCGGCTTCGAGGAGAACCTTCGGCTCGGCTGTGCTGTGGACCTCGCTCTTTTCGCAGGGAGTGAGTACCTCGGTGGCCTTGAGCGCCCTGGCGTGCAGGGTTTCCTCCAGCTGCCGGATGACCAGCCGTTCGAGGAACGGCAGATCGCTCGGCCCCTCGGCGAGCAGCCCGAACCTGAGCAGGCGTACGCGGCTCACGCGACCACCTGTCCCATGGACTCCAGCAGACGTTTCACCTGCTCGGCCGTGACCGTGTCGCCCGGCTCCTCGTCCGCCACGGGCGTACGGACGGGACGGGCCCGGGTCACGGTCGAGACGCCGGTGCGTGCCGGGTCGATGTGCGACGCCTGCTCCAGGAAGACCAGGCTTCCCGAAGCGTCGTCGCGCAGGGCGGAGAGCAGGACGGGAGAGTGCGTGGTCGCGATCAGCTGGCGGAACCCGTACGTCCGGGTGGTCCGGTCGGCGAGGCCGGGGAAGTCGTCCACGTCTCTGCGCAACCGCCTGACCAGCTCGGCGATCCGGGTCGGATGCAGGCCGTTCTCGATCTCCTCGACGGCCAGCAGCCCGGCCCGCCGGTCGTCGTACCAGGCCGCCAGGAGAGCGAGGACGCGCATCGTGCCGTCGGACAGCATCGGCGGGGACGTCCAGCCGGTGTGCCGGAACCGTACGTCGAAGTCGTACTCGCCGCGCCGGTCGTCGAACAGTGGCCTGATCCCGGACGCCTCCGGGATCAGCGCGGCCAGGTCGGCCTCCATGTCGCGCAGTTCTCCGGGACCGAGGCGCCCCAGCACGGCCGCCAGATTGCTCCCGTCCGGCAGGAGCGTCAGTTCGTCGCTGCCGCCGAAGGGCCTGCGCATGGCGGCCGGATCGAGTGCGATCCGTTCCCAGGTCTCGATTTCGCGGAGGAGATGCGAGAGCAGCGCTGCCGTCCCCTCGGTGGAGGGCACCTTGTCCTTGAGGGAGACCCAGTCGATCCCCATGCTCTCCACGAACGACTTCCGCGCGGTGAGAAGAGCCGTGCGCAGCGGCTGCGGAAGCTCCAGACGGTCCATCCAGTCCGTGCGCGCGAGGCTGCTCACCCACACCCCGCTGCGCCCACGGCGGACCGTGGCCTTCACAGGTCCCGACGGTTCGCCCTCGCGGTCCACCACGAGCCGTACGACCAGCGGGAGCGGCCCGTGGGCGCTCGGCGCGATCATGCCGATCTTGATCGTCAGTTCGGATGCCGTGTAAGCGCCGCCGGGCCCGTCGGCGTGATGGAAGAGATCCCGCGCCGCGAGCCGGGGGTTGTCGCCGTCGAAGACCCTCGGAAGCCCCATGGTGACCGTCCGCCGGACGAAGTCCAGGGCGTCCAGCAGGTTCGACTTGCCCGCGCCGTTGACGCCCATCAGCACGGTGCAGGGCCGTACGTCCAGGGCGAAGCCGACGAACGACTTGAAGCCGTCGATCTCGATGCGGGTGATCACCGGGTCACCTCCTTCCGTGGCAACGGTGGCAACAGCGGCGGAACGCCGCGGTGGGGTGCCGGGGAGCCCGCCCTGAGCGGGCCCCCGGCAGCCGGTCAGCCCAGCAGGACGTCGTCGTCGCCCAGGCGCTTCAGCTCCCGCAGGAGCAGAGCGACGCCCGTGACGAGGGCGGCGGCGGAGACGACCGCGTCGACCAGCCGGAGCGTGTCGTTGTCCTTGCGGGCCGTCCTGGCCTGCTTGACGACGCTGATCGCGCCGAACGCGCTCGACCCGATCGACAGATATGTGCCGGCCTTGGACTTCTTGAAGCCCTTGGCCTTGCTCATTGCACTGGTCATAGTGACGGAGCCTCCTCAAGCAGCGGGTGTCCCCACTTTTCCACGAAGGCGGCCTCGACCGCGGCACCGACCTTGTAGAGCCGGTCGTCCTTCATGGCGGGGGCGATGATCTGGAGTCCGACCGGGAGCCCGTCCTCCGGCGCGAGACCGCAGGGCAGCGACATGGCCGCGTTGCCGGCCAGGTTGGTCGGGATGGTGCACAGATCCGCGAGGTACATCGCCATCGGGTCGTCGGCGCGCTCGCCGATCGGGAAGGCGGTGGTCGGGGTCGTCGGCGAGACGATCACATCGACCTGCTCGAACGCCTTCTCGAAGTCCCGGGTGATGAGGGTGCGGACCTTCTGTGCCGAGCCGTAGTACGCGTCGTAGTAGCCGGAGCTGAGCGCGTACGTACCGAGCATGATGCGGCGCTTGACCTCGTCGCCGAAGCCGGCCTCGCGGGTCAGGGCCGTGACGTCCTCGGCGGACCTCGTACCGTCGTCGCCGACCCGCAGGCCGTAGCGCATGGCGTCGAAGCGGGCGAGGTTCGAGGAGCACTCGGACGGCGCGATCAGGTAGTACGCGGCGAGTCCGAGGTCGAAGGACGGGCAGTCCAGCTCGACGATCTCGGCGCCGAGCCCCTTGAGCAGTTCCACGGACTCGTCGAAGCGCTGGACGACACCGGCCTGGTAGCCCTCGCCGCGGAACTGCTTGACGACACCGACGCGCATCCCGGCGACCGAGCCGTTGCGGGCCGCCTCGACGACCGGCGGGACCGGGGCGTCGATGGAGGTCGAGTCGAGCGGGTCGTGTCCGGCGATCGCCTCGTGCAGCAGGGCGGCGTCCAGGACCGTACGGGCACAGGGGCCGCCCTGGTCCAGGGAGGACGAGAAGGCGACCATGCCGTAGCGGGAGACCCCGCCGTACGTCGGCTTGACGCCGACCGTGCCGGTCAGGGCCGCGGGCTGACGGATCGAGCCGCCGGTGTCCGTGCCGATGGCGAGCGGCGCCTGGTACGAGGCGAGCGAGGCGGACGAACCACCGCCGGAGCCGCCGGGCACCCGGGTCAGGTCCCAGGGGTTGCCGGTGGGGCCGTACGCGCTGTTCTCCGTGGACGACCCCATGGCGAACTCGTCCATGTTGGTCTTGCCCAGGATGATGACGTCGGCCGCCTTGAGCCGCTTCGTGAGCGTCGCGTCGTAGGGCGGGATCCAGCCTTCGAGGATCTTGGAACCGACGGTGGTCGGCACGCCCTCGGTGGTGAAGATGTCCTTGAGCGCGAGCGGGACACCGGCCAGCGGTCCGAGCTTCTCGCCCGCCGCCCGCTTCGCATCCACGGCGCGGGCCTGGGCCAGCGCGCCCTCGCGGTCGACGTGGAGGAAGGCGTGGACCTTCTCGTCGACGGCCTCGATCCTGGCGAGATGGGCCTCGGTGACCTCGACCGCCGTGAGTTCGCCGGAGGCGATCTTCGCGGCGATCTCGGCGGCGGTGAGCTTGACGCAGTTCTCGATCTTGCTGTTGACCGTCATGGCTGTTAGTCCTCCCCCAGGATCTGCGGCACCTTGAAACGCTGCTGTTCCTGGGCAGGGGCGCCGGAGAGCGCCTGCTCGGGGGTGAGCGAAGGACGGACCTCGTCCGCGCGCATGACATTGGTCAGCGGCAGCGGGTGGGAGGTCGGCGGTACGTCTTGGTCGGCTACCTCGGATACGCGGGCGACCGCGCCGATGATGTCGTCGAGCTGTCCGGCGAAGTGGTCGAGCTCTTCGGCCTTCAGCTCCAGACGCGCCAGCCGGGCGAGGTGGGCGACCTCCTCGCGCGTAATGCCAGGCATGCAGCGATCCTCAGGGGTGAGTGCGATGGGTTGTGGCCCAATCCTATGGGGCCGGGGCCCCTGGCCACGAAACGGTTGCCCTCACCCGGTCCCGGAGGCCCCGGGAACCCCGTCCCGGGGGCCGCCGCCCACCGCTCCCCCGTCCCCCTCCGCTCCCCTTCCGGCAGCCGTTCCCATCAGCCGTTCCCGTCAGCGGACGGCCGGCCCGGCGGCCGTCACTGGACGACCTGGCCCGACTGCTCCCGCGCGCGCTCGACGGCCAGCTCGCGGGCGCGCGCCGCCTCCAGCTCCGCCGGGCGCTGCCAGCCGCGCTCGCCCCTGGCCAGCAGCCAGGCCGTCGCCTCGTGCGGCGGCATCGCGGCGGCCACCAGCCAGCCCTGTACCGCGTCGCAGCCCAGATCCCGCAGCCGCTCCCAGGTCTCGTCGTCCTCGACGCCCTCCGCGACGACCAGCAGGCCCAGCGAGTGCGCGAGGTCCACCGTGCAGCGGACGATCTCCCCGTCCTCGGTGTCGACGGCGAGCCTGGCCACGAAAGAGCGGTCGATCTTCAGCTCACTGACCGGCAGACGCCGCAGGTGCACCAGCGAGGAGTACCCCGTGCCGAAGTCGTCGAGGGACATCTTCACGCCGTGACCGGTCAGGCCCGCGAGGGTGTCGGCCGCCCGCTGGGGGTCCTCCAGCAGGACGTGTTCCGTTATCTCCAGCTGGAGGGAGCCGGCCGGTACGCCGTGCCGGGCCAGTCTCGCCGCCACCGCGCCCGCGAAACCGGGGGTGTGCACGTCCCGCGGGGAGACATTGACCGCCACCGGCACCATCAGGCCCTGGGCCCGCCAGCGGGCGACCTGGGCGAGCGCCATCTCCAGTACGTACTCGGTGAGATGAGGCATCAGACCGGAGGACTCGGCGATCGCGATGAAATCGTCGGGAGGGACCCGGCCGCGCTCCGGGTGCACCCAGCGCACCAGCGCCTCCAGCCCGGCGACCTGGCCGTCGAACCGGACCTTGGGCTGGTAGTGCAGCTCCACCTCGCCCGCGTCCAGCGCGCGGCGCAGATCGCCCAGCAGGCCGAGCCGGTCGGGGGTGTTGGAGTCCCGCTTGGACTCGTAGACCTCGACGCCCGTACGGTCCCGCTTCGCCTGGTACATCGCGACGTCCGCGCGCCGCAGCAGCCCTTCGGCGTCCACCGCGTGCTCGGGGTAGACGGCGACCCCGGCGCTCGCCTCCAGGACGAGTGTCAGCCCGTCGAGGTCCAGCGGCGAGGACAGCTCGGCCACGAGATGGCGGGCGACCCGCTGGGCGCTGGTCGTGGAGTCGCAGGTCGGCAGCAGCACCGCGAACTCGTCACCGCCGAGCCGCGCGGCCTCCGCGCCGCGTGGCAGGGCCAGCCGGAGCCGGTCGGCTATCTGCAACAGCAGCCGGTCTCCCGCGAGGTGACCGAGCGTGTCATTGACCGAGCGGAACCGGTCGAGGTCGATCAGGACCAGTCCGGCCCTGGCGCCCAGGCCCTCCGCCTCCTCCAGCGCCGACCAGGTGCGCTCCAGCAGCCACTGCCTGTTGGGCAGTTTGGTCAGCGGGTCGCGCAGCTGCTCCTCGGCCCGTGCCCTGGCGATCCACAGCGTGGAGTCGAGGGCGATCAGCGGGATCGCGAAGAGCGGCAGCAGGACGGGCAGGGACATCGCCACCACACAGATCAGCGGAGCGATGCCGAGCAGGGCGACCGCGACCAGACCTTGCCGGTACAGGGCCGTTCGGGCGACGGTCGGCAGTCCGCCGCCCTGCGGGGAGAGCGCGTACCAGAGCAGCAGCCGGGTGACCACGAGGTGGGCGGAGGCGGCCAGCACGATCTCGACGACGCTGGCGAACCCCCAGTCGAGCGGCTGCCAGGGTTCCTCGACGGTGGGGACCACATCGAAGGCGGCGAGGACGAGCGCGGCGGCGGCGATGCCCAGCATGTCCGCCGCGCCGTGCAGGACGCCCAGCCGCCAGCGGTGCCTGCGGGCCACCCCGACCAGCACCACGACGGCGACGGAGACCAGTCCGGCGGCCACCCAGCCGTAGAGCAGCAGGACGGCCAGGGTGAGGGCGGCGCCGGAGCCCGTGCCGCCCCACCAGCGGTCCCGGCCGAGGGCGACCAGATGGCCCACGATGATGCCGGTCAGCACGGCCAGCGCCCATCCCGATGTGCCACCGGGGAAGAGCGCGTGGCCGTCGCGCACCGTATGGAAGAGTCCGGTCGCCAGGACGACGACGGCGAGTCCCACCACAAGAGCGGGCGTCCTGGCCGCAAGGCCCGCAATGCGCGCGAATCCGCGCGGGGGTGAGACCGGGGCGGCGCTCTCGGTCGGTTTCATTCCCGTCCCTCTCACAGCCGGCGAAGCCGATGCCACGCGATGTCACGTTGTCATGCACACACGGCCGGAATCACACCACTCAGCCGTTCACGACAGGCGCACCTCTCAACAGTAGGCCGCGGAACGCTCCGACGGGCAGCGCTCTACAGCTGTTGCCCGAATGCGACCTGCCCATCCGTATCCATCTGGTATGCGCCGAACGGGTGAGCTTTGCGGCCCGAATTCGACGGTGTGGGACTCCGCTTTCCGGGGGATTTCGCGCTACTCCTCGGGGGTGGCCGATGGCTCTTCGGGCCTGACAGCGGCCCCCCTGGCCGCGTCCGGACCCTGTTCGAGCAGGATGGTGAACCCCTGCTCGTCCAGCACCGGAACCTTCAGTTGCATCGCTTTGTCGTACTTCGAACCGGGGTTCTCCCCGACCACCACGAAGCCGGTCTTCTTCGAGACGGCCCCGGTCACCTTCGCGCCACGGGTTTGAAGCGCCTCTTTCGCGCCATCCCTCGTGTAGCGCTCCAGCGTGCCCGTGACAACGACCGTCAGGCCCTCCAACGGCCTTGGTGCGTCGTCCTCGCCGGTGCCCTCCTCCTCCATACGTACCCCGGCGGCCCGCCACTTGCGCAGAATCTCGCGGTGCCAGTCGACCTCGAACCATTCCTTGACGGAGGTGGCGATGATCGCCCCGACTCCGTCGACCGCCGCCAGCTCCTCTTCCGTGGCCTGCTCGATCCGGTCGATCGAGCGGAACTCCCTGGCCAGCGCCTCGGCGGCGACCGGTCCGACATGGCGGACGGAGAGCCCGGCGATGACCCGGGCCAGCGGACGCTCCTTGGCCGCCGCGATGTGCTGAAGCATCGCCAGGGCGTTCTTCTTCGGCTCGCCCTCCTGATTGGCGAAGACCGTGACGACCTTCTCGTCACCCGTCTTCGGGTCGCGCTTGGGCAGCCCGCTGTCCTGGTCGAGCACATACGCCTTGATGGGCAGCAGTTGTTCGACCGTCAGGTCGAAGAGATCGCCCTCGTCCAGCAGCGGCGGTGTCTCCGGCTCCAGTGGTCTGGTCAGGGCGGCGGCGGCCACATAGCCGAAGTTCTCGATGTCCAGGCACTTGCGGCCACCGAGATAGAACAGCCGCTCCCGCAACTGGGCCGGGCATGTGCGGGCGTTGGGGCAGCGGAGGTCGATGTCGCCCTCCTTCATGGCCCGCAGCTCCGTACCGCACTCGGGACACACCGCGGGCATCTCGAACTCGTACGCGTCCTCGGGGCGCAGATCGATGACCGGGCCGAGGATCTCCGGGATGACATCGCCGGCCTTGCGGATCACGACCGTGTCACCGATCCAGACGCCCTTGGCCTTCACCACGTCCTGGTTGTGCAGCGTGGCGAACTCGACCTCGGAACCGGCGACCGTGACCGGCTCCACCTGCGCGTACGGCGTGACACGTCCGGTGCGGCCGACGCCCACCCGGATGTTCACCAGCTTGGTGTTGACCTCCTCGGGCGCGTACTTCCACGCGATCGCCCAGCGAGGGGCGCGCGAGGTGGAGCCCAGCCGGCCCTGGAGCGGGATCTCGTCGAGCTTGACGACCACACCGTCGATCTCGTGCTCCACGGAGTGCCGGTGCTCGCCGAAGTACGCGATGAACTCCCGCACCTCCTCGATCGATCCGACCACCTTGTTGTGCCGGGCGGTCGGCAGCCCCCATTCGCGCAGCAGGCCGTACGCGTGCGAGAGGCAGTCGATGTCGAAGCCGTCGCGGGCCCCGATGCCGTGCACCACCATGTGCAGCGGGCGGGTCGCGGTGATCTTGGGGTCCTTCTGGCGCAGTGAACCCGCCGCCGCGTTGCGCGGGTTGGCGAACGGCTTGTCCCCCGCGGCCACCAGACGCGCGTTCAGCTCCTGGAACGCCTCCATCGGGAAGTAGACCTCGCCGCGGACCTCCACCAGATCCGGGACGCGCTCGCCCGCCAGCCGGTGCGGGATCTCGGCGATCGTACGGACGTTGGGCGTAATGTCCTCGCCCGTACGGCCGTCGCCGCGGGTGGCGGCGCGGGTCAGCCTGCCGTGCTCATAGGTGAGGTTGACCGCGAGCCCGTCGACCTTCAGCTCGCACAGGAAGTGGAAGTCGGGCGTGCCCACGTCCTTGGCGACCCGGTCCGCCCAGGCGGCCAGCTCGGTGTCGTCGAACGCGTTGTCCAGGGAGAGCATCCGCTCGCGGTGCTGGACCGCGGTGAAGTCCGTCTCGTACGCCCCCGCGACCTTCTGGGTCGGCGAGTCGGGCGTGCGCAGCTCCGGATACTCCTCCTCCAGCGCCTCCAGCGACCGCAGCAGCCTGTCGAACTCGCCGTCGCTGATGACCGGCTGGTCCTTCACGTAGTACCGGAAGCGGTGCTCCTCGATCTGCTCGGCGAGTTGGGCATGCCGCTCCCGTGCCTCCGCGGGCACCGCCGTCCGCTGTTCGCCAGCCATCGTCTCGTCCTCCCGTTCACCATGACCCGGCATCCGGATCGTCACTCAGGGTTGTCCACGAGGGATCTCGCGGCCCTGACGCAGTGCGCCATCGCGGCGCGCGCGTACGCGGGAGAGGCCCCCGCGAGCCCGCACGACGGGGTGAGCACCACGGACTCCGCGAGAGTCCCCGGATTCAGCCCCAGCCTGCGCCACAGCGTCCTGACACCCATGACGCTACCGGCAGGGTCCGACAATGGGCCGTCAGTGCCCGGCACGATTCCGGCGAAGAGTTTCGTTCCGCCCTCGACCGCCTCACCGATGGTCTCCTCGTCACGTTCGGTGAGCAGACCGGCATCGAACGAGACCGCGGCGGCGCCGGCCCGACGCAGCAGCGCGAAGGGGACGTCGGGCGCGCAGGAGTGCACGACCGCCGTCCCCGCGCTCAGCGCGGTCACCTCGCGCAGCGCGCTCTCCACGACCTGGCGGTCCACGGCGCGGTGGGTGCGGTAGCCGCTGGCCGTCCTCACGTGTCCGCGCAGTACGGCGGTGAGGGACGGCTCGTCGATCTGGAGCACCGGTACGGCGCCGGGCACCCGGCGCCGTACCTCCGCGAGATGCGCGGTCAGCCCCTCCACCAGCGAGCCGGTCAGGTCCCGGCACGCGCCCGGGTCGCTCAGCGCCGACTCGCCGTTGCGCAGCTCCAGGGAGGCGGCCAGCGTCCACGGCCCGACGGCCTGGACCTTGAGCGGACCCACGTACCCCTGGGTGAACTCCTCCAGGGCGTCCAGGTCCTCGCCCATCCAGGACCAGGCCCGTTTGGTGTCACGGCCCGGCCGGTCGCCGATCCGCCAGCCGCTGGGCTCCACACGCGCGTAGACCTCGACGAGGAGCCCCGCCGTCCGGCCGATCATGTCGGCGCCGGGGCCACGGGCGGGCAGCTCGGCCAGATACGGGAAGTCCTCGAAGCTGCCGGTGACGGCCTTGGCGGTCTCCCGCGCGTCGCCGCCGGGCATCGAGCCGATCCCCGTGGCGGCTCCCCAGACCCTTCCGGCCGGCTCGGCCCGCGGTGCCGGGACCGGCTCGTTCCGCGCGTCGCCCCGGGATGCGTTCCGCGCCGCGTCCATCCGCTCGCTCACCGGCCCGGCCGTACGGTCACGTCGTCGATCCGCGCGTCGCGCGGCAGGTCGAGCGCCGTGAGGATCGTCGTCGCCACGGACCCGGGGTCGATCCAGCGGCCGGCGTCGTACTCCTTGCCCTCCTGCTGGTGGACCTTGACCTGCATGGGGCTCGCCGTACGGCCCGGATAGACGGAGGTCACCCGCAGACCGCTGTCCCGCTCCTCCTCGCGCAGCGCGTCGGCGAGCGCCTTGAGGCCGTGCTTGGACGCGGCGTACGCGCCCCACTCGGCGTGCGCGCTGAGCCCGGCGCCCGAGTTGACGAAGATCACCTGGCCGTGGGAGATCCGGAGCTGGGGCAGCAGGAGCCGGGTCAGCTCGGCGGGGGCGACGAGGTTCACGTTCAGCTGCTCGTGCCAGGTCTTGGGGGTCAGGTCGCCGATCGGCCCCAGGTCGACGACGCCCGCGATGTGCAGCAGCGAGTCGAGCCGGTCGGGAAGCGTCTGCTGGGCGAGCGCCCAGGAGAGCCGGTCCGGGTTGGCGAGGTCGCCGACGAGGGTACGGGCGCCGGGGAACGCGGATCCGAGTTCCCTGGCGCGGCCGGCGTCACGGGCGAACAGGATCAGGTCGTCGCCGCGCTCGTGCAGCCGGCGCGCGACAGCGGCGCCGATGCCGGAGCCCGCACCGGTGATCAGATGGGTAGCCATGCGGTCATGGTCGCATCACCGCGCCCCGATCACTGAACGCCCGCGGACTCCTCCAGGTAGGCGAGGGCGCTCACCCCGTCCTCGGCGAAGAACACCAGGTCGGTGAGGGGCAGCGGCAGGAAGCCGTCCTCGTCCATCCGCCGGAACTGCTGCTTGAGTCCGTCGTAGAAACCGGCCGTGTTGAGCAGCACCACGGGCTTGGTGTGCAGGGCGTGCTTCTTGAGCTCCAGGATCTCGGTGGCCTCGTCGAGCGTCCCCGTACCGCCGACCATGATCACGACCGCGTCGGACTTGGCGAGCAGCAGGGCCTTGCGCTCGGCTAGGTCCTCGGCGACCACCATCTCGTCGGCGTTCGGCCGGGCGACGCTGCTCAGGAAGCCGACCGAGACCCCGACCAGCCGCCCGCCCGCCTCCTGCACACCGTCGGCGACGACCTTCATCAGCCCGCTGTCGGAACCGCCCCATACGAGGGTGTGGCCGCCCTTGCCGATCAGCTCGGCGAATTCACGGGCGGGCCGCGTGTAGTGCTCGGGGAGATCAGCGGCGGAGAGGAAGACACAGATATTCATGAGGCAAACGGTACGACGGGAAGAGCACGCCGTGCCCCGTTGCTGAACATGGGGAGGCACCGAGCAGAGAAGCAGCAGAGGTATTGGGCGGGGCGACGACCCGCACCAGCGAAGGGGCAGACCATCATGAGCACCGTGAGCACGGGACACCACATCACGATCGAGCGGGGCACGGAGCATGTACGCGTCGTGCACGACGGGCAGATCATCGCGGAGAGCCGCACTCCGCTCCTGCTGCGCGAGACCGGCTGTCCGGTCCGCTACTACCTCCCGCCGGAGGACGTGCGTACCGAACTGCTGACGCCTTCCGACACCTCCACCCACTGCCCGTTCAAGGGCGACGCCTCGTACTGGTCGCTGCCCGACGCGCCGGATCTCGTCTGGGCGTACCCCACACCCAAGGCCGAAGTCGCCCAGATCAAGGACCACTTCTGCTTCTACGACCCGGAGGTCGTCGCGGCCTGAGAAAAAACTTCCTTCACGAGCGATGAGTTGCGCCGGGCACACCGGTCTGAGTCGGTATGAACAATGTGTGCACGGTGACATCGGGGGACGGCACCCCGATCGCGTACCGGCGGTCGGGGGACGGCCCGCCGGTGATTCTGGTGGGGGGCGCGCTCAACACCGCCGAATCCGACGCCCCGCTGGCAAAGCTGCTCGCGCCGCGTTTCGACGTGATCACCTACGACCGGCGCGGGCGCGGCGCCAGCGGTGAGAGCGGCCCGTACGCCGTGGAGCGGGAGACCGAGGATCTGGCAGCGCTCCTCGACGAGGCGGGCGGGAGCGCGTCCGTGTACGGGGTGTCCTCGGGCGCGGCCCTGGTCCTGGAGGCGACGGCCGCGGGCCTGCCGATCACCCAATTCGCCCTGTACGAGCCTCCGTACGCGACCGATCCGGCCGATCTGCCGGTGACGGCCGCCTACCGCGAGCGGCTCACGGACCTGCTGGCGCGGGAGCGGCGGGGCGAGGCGGTGGAGCTGTTCCTGTCGCTGGTGGGAATGGTGCCCGAGATGATCGCCCGGATGCGCCGGTCGCCGATGTGGCCGGATCTGGCGGCGCTGGCGCACACCCTGGCGTACGACAACGCCGTCCTGGGGCCGGGGCTGATCCCGGCCGACCGGCTGGCGGCGATCAGGACGCGCGCGATGGTCGTGGACGGCGGCGCCAGCCCGTCGCCGCTGCGGGACGCGGCGCGCGCGGTGGCCACGGCCCTGCCCCGGGGCAGGCACCGCACACTGACGGGCCAGACGCATGAGGTGGCGCCCCATGTGCTGGCACCGGTCCTGGAGGAGTTCTTCGCGGCATAGGGCTTCCCGCCGTAAGGCTCCGCGCCGTAGGGCTTCGCGGCGCAGGGCTTGACGGCGCAGGGCTCGCGGCGCAGGGCATTTCGGGCTTTCCGACGGGGTTCGCGTACGGCTTTTCGCTGGTACGCGCCTTTTCTGGCTGATGAGTCACTTGCGTGGCGTACGCGACCGTGGGGCTTGACGTGAGCATGACCACTCGATAGGAGTGGTGCGTTCAACTCGCGTAGACCCCCCACAGACCCGCTCAGGCGGAGACCGCGAAACGGCCAGGAGGAAGCATGTACCGACGATCGACGCCGGGGAACAGACCGCCGGTGAACAGGCCGTGGCAGATCACACCGTCGAAGAGGACGGTGTCGAAGAGAACGGCGTCGAAGAGAACGGCGCTGTCCGCACTCGGTGGCCTGGTCGCCACGGTGCTCCTCGTCACGGCCCACCCCGTCGGCGCCGCGCCCGTCGCCCCGTCGGACCGGGACGGCATGAGCCGGGCCTTCACCCGGGCCGCGGCCGAATTCGAGGTCCCCCGCGATCTGTTGGTGGCCGTCGGATACGGCGAGACACACCTCGACGGGCACCGGGGCGAACCCAGCCAGGCCAATGGCTACGGCGTGATGCACCTCGTGAGCAACCCCACGAACCGCAGCCTGGAGAAGGCCGCCGAGCTGACCGGCGAGCCGAGCGCCGAGCTGCGCGCGGACACGGCGGCGAACATCCGCGGCGGCGCGGCCGTCCTGCGCGCCTACGCCGACGGGCTGGGGCTGGACACCGCCGAGCGCGGCAGCATCGACGAGTGGTACCCGGTGGTCGCCCGGTACGGCGGGGCGTCCGACGTCCGCACCGCGCGGCTCTACGCCGACACCGTCTACACGCTCCTCGCGCAGGGCATCGACGCGGACGTCGCGGGTGGCGAGAGCGTCACCGTACGGCCGCGCGCCGTCGAGCCCGAGCGGGGCGCGTACGCGCCCACGGAGACGGACCGGCGGCGCGCCGCGCTCTCCCCCGACTACCCGGCCGCGGCGTGGGTGCCGGCCAACGCGGCCAACTACGCGGCCGGCCGGTCGGCTTCGATCACCAGCGTGGTCATGCATGTCACGCAGGGTTCGTACGCCGGGACCATCAGCTGGTTCCAGAACCCGGCCTCGCAGGTCAGCTCCCACTACGTGGTCCGCTCCTCGGACGGCGCCGTCACGCAGATGGTCCGCGACAGCGACACCGCGTACCACGCCCGCTCGGCCAACTCCTCCAGCCTGGGGATCGAGCACGAAGGCTTCGTCGCCGACCCGAGCTGGTTCACCGACTCGATGTACCGGTCGTCCGCCGCCCTCACCAAGTACCTGTGCGACCGCTACGGCATCCCCAAGGACCGGGCGCACA
The DNA here is from genome assembly GCF_044741565.1 of Streptomyces sp. NPDC088147. Taxonomy (NCBI): domain Bacteria; kingdom Bacillati; phylum Actinomycetota; class Actinomycetes; order Kitasatosporales; family Streptomycetaceae; genus Streptomyces; species Streptomyces sp. NPDC088147. Next base: position 257,794 of record NZ_JBIUSY010000009.1, read on the forward strand.
TCGTCGGCCACGCGGAGGTGCCGGGCAACGACCACACCGACCCGGGACCGAACTGGAACTGGAACTACTTCATGCAGCTGGTGGGCGGCAGCACCGGCGGCGGGGGCGGGAACGTCCAGTTGGGCTTCCCCTCGTACAACACGCTGCGCAGCGGTTCCACCGGTCCCCAGGTGACGGCCGCTCAGACCCTGCTGAACCAGCAGGGGCACGACGCCGGCACCGCGGACGGCGTCTTCGGCACACGGACCGCGAGCGCGGTCAGTGCCTTCCAGAACGGCCGCGGGCTGCCCGCGGACGGCGTTGTCGGCGCCCGCACCTGGACGGCCCTGCTCGCCGCGGGGACCGCCTCCGTGGTGCGGGAGGGGAGCACGGGTCCCGTGGTGGAGCGTCTTCAGCGCGCGTTGACGGCGGCTCTCGGCCGGACCGTGTCCATCGACGGCCAGTTCGGAGCGAACACGACGCAGGCCGTCCGCGACTACCAGAGCGGCCGTGGCCTGACCGCGGACGGCATAGCCGGTCCCGCGACATGGTCGGCGCTCCAGGCGGGCCGGTAGACGGGCCGGTAGACGGTCCTGCAAGCGGGCCGGTAGGTCGTCCGGCAGGCGGTCCGGCAGGCGGTCCGTCCGAATCCGGTCGCGACAGTCGCCCCGACCACTCCGACTACCGCGACCACACCGACCGCCGCAACCTCTCCGACCACTCCGACCACTCCGACCGCGCGGCCCCGGGCTTTCCCCGGGGCCGCGCGGCGCGTCAGGCACGGCGGACGGTGAACTCGGCGCGCCGTACACGCAGGACGGTCCGTCCGCCCTCCGTCGACACGCGCGCGCCGTCGCAGGCCGCCCTGCCCTCCACCGCGACCACCGACTCCCCGGCCACCGGCTCCCCGCCGCCGTCCCCGCCGAGCGCGCCCAGCGCGCGGAAGGTCGCCCGGCCGTCGGCGACGCCGGTCAGTTCCGCCGTCGCGTACGCGATCCGGAGCCCGCCCGCCGTGAGCCCGAGCGGCAGCATCGCCGCCGTACGCCCCGGCAGACGCAGCTTCTCCCCGCCGAAGAGGGGTTTGCCGTGTTCGGTGACCGTGAAGTCCTGGTCGTAGCCGGAGGAGACGTTGAAGGCGTGCAGCAGCCGTCCGCGCTCGCCGTCCGCCGTCGTCAGCAGGAAGACCCCCGGGTCGGTCGCGCTGTGCCGGAAGGCGGGGGCGGCGTCCAGCGCGCGGAAGGCGCGGCCCCAGAAGGTCAGATCGCACTGGTAGTCCGTGGTGATCACCACGGCCCGCCCCCGGCCCACGGGGATGTCGAAGCCGCAGCCCTTGCCGGTGGAGAGCTCGCGCAGCACCGTCGTTCCGCGCGCGGGCGCGCACAACTGGGCGCGTGAGAGGCGTACTTCCGGGAGCGGCGCCGCCCAGCCGTGGGCGGTGACCGAGAGCCAGAAGCGGTTCGCGTCCGTCATCGTCTCGCCGGCCGTGAGCCCCAGCGCCTCCGCGAGCACGGTGCACCGCCGGTCGGCCATGTCCTTGACCGGGAGCCTGCCGGACAGCAGCAGCTTCCCGCCCGCTTCGAGATAGCGGACCAGTCGGCGCTGGAGCTCCGCCCCCAGATGCTCGCCCGTCGCCAGCGCGAGCACCGGTACGCGCGCCGGATCGAGGTCACCCGCCTGGAGGTTCACGCTCCGGTAGCGGAAGCCGCCGAGCAGCATCGCGCGGGCCAGCGAGCCCCGGGGTCCGGCGCCGCGCGTGTTCACCGCTTCGTCCAGCACGCGCTGGACCGATGCCAGCTCCGGCGGGTGGTACTCGGTCAGATAGTGATCGGGGACGAACCCGAGCGCCACGTCGTCGTAGGTCGTCCGCATCGGCGCGAGCACCTCGGCCGGCCCGCCCACGGCACGTACCGCGCGCCGCGTCGACGCGTAGCTGACCCCCGGCCGGCCCTCCGGATCGACCGGTGCCGCGAAGCCGTGCCGTTCGCCCGTGATGCCGATGCGGTCGTTCCCGTCGCCCGCCGGCTTGTCGAGCTTCGGGTTGAACCCGCCCGCGAACAGGTAGTAGTTGATCATTTTCGCGCCCTGTGCGATACAGAGCCGGGTCTTCAGATCGACTCCGGACGGGCTGGTCTGACTGTCCATGTTCTGCCCGTAGTCGGCGTGCCCCGCGTCGAACTCCAGCGCCGTGACGGGCTGGTCCTTGTCGTTGACCGCGTCCATGAAGGCATTGATCAGATACAGGTCGGTGACATTGCGCAAGGTCAGATCGCCCAGATAGAAGTCCGCGCCGGAGATCGTCCCCCCGACCCCCGCGTAGGTCTCCATCAGCTGGCTGATGCCGATGGGGAACGGCTCGGCGCGGCTGTCGGAGGTCCCGTGGATGTTGATGACGAACGGGACGCCCGTCACGCCGTGCGTCTCGGCGGCCCGGCGCAGCTCGGTGACGTACCGCGCGAAGCGTCCTCGCATGAACCGGCCCAGATCGTGCATCAGGGCCGCGCCGTACGCGTCCTCGGGGTGGCGGATGGCCTTGCGCCGCCCGGCCGGGTCCGCGCCGGCGAACGGGTAGCGGTCCGCCAGCCCGTCCCCGTACTCCTCGCGCAGCCAGCCGTCGAAGTCGGCCGTCAGATGGTCCGTCAGATCGGGCGAGTTGCTGACCCAGGCCAGCATGCCGATCTCGTTGTCCAGTTGTACGGAGACGACGGGGCCGCCTCTGCCGTGCAGCCGCTGCGCGAGCACCGGCATCACCGCCGCGTACCAGCGGCGTACCTCCTGGAGGAAGGCGGGCGCGAGGTAGTCGACGGTGGGGGTGGTGGCGGGGGCGTCGTACCAGCCGGTGGAGACGATCTCCGGGTGGTCCTCGCGCACCCGGTCGGGGACTCCCTCGCCCTTGAGTTCGGCCATGGTGAAGGGGCCGGGGCGGGCGATGAAGAGGAAACCGTTGCGGTGGCAGAGATCGATGAAGGCGCCGAGGTCGCGCTCGGGGCGGGTGCGGCCGGTGACATCGATGGTGCCGTCCGGGAGTTCGTGCCACATCCAGGGGATGTACGAGGCGATGGTGTTGAGGCCGGCGGCCTTCGCCCGGTCGAGCCGTGACTGCCAGTCCGCCCGCTTCAGCCGGAAGTAGTGGATCTCACCGGCGAGGACGAGCGCGGGTTCGCCGTCGATGAAGAGCTGTTTGTCCCGGTACGAGACGGAGCCGGCCGGGGCCGGACCGGCGGGCGCGCCCCGCGCCGCCTGTGCCGCGTACGCGGCCGGGGCGGCCTGCGCGGAGAGGCCCGCGGTGGCGAGTGTGCCGAGGGCGGCGCCGCCCAGGACCGTGCGGCGGCGTGGTGCGGGGACAGGCGTCATGGCTCGTACTTCCTCGGTGGAAGAGAACGGGTGGCGGTTCGGCGGAGCGGATGGCAGCATGTATGCGCTGTCTGTATGCGCATACAGAACCCTGGGACAGGCTCTTCACCCCTCACAAGAGTCCGCCTGGTTACGCTTCCGTAACGGACAGAGCCCTCCATCCCAGGGAAAGGCCGTGCCGACGCATGACTCCGTACCGACCCGTGACTCCGTACCGACCCGTGACTCCGTTCCGCCCCGCCCCCGCCTGGCTGGCCGACGCCGTCTTCTACCAGATCTATCCGCAGTCGTTCGCCGACTCCGACGGCGACGGCATCGGTGACTTCGCCGGCATCACCGGACGCCTCGACCATCTCGCCTGGCTGGGCGTGAACACGGTCTGGCTCAACCCCTGTTTCGCCTCGCCCTTCCGCGACGCCGGATACGACGTCAGCGACTACCTCTCCGTCGCGCCCCGCTACGGCACCGACGACGACCTCGCCCGGCTGGTGGACGAGGCCCGCAGGCGCGGCATACGCGTCCTGCTCGACCTCGTCGCCGGACACACCTCGGACCAGCACCCGTGGTTCACCGCCTCCGCGAACGACCCGGCGGACCACCGCTACATCTGGGCCGGTCCCCACACCGCGCACACCGGATCCGGGACGGACGCGCCGCCGCCCGCCGGGTTCGTGGCCTCGCCCGGCACCCGCCCCGGTGCCTATCTGCCGAACTTCTTCGACTCGCAGCCCGCGCTCAACTTCGGGTACGCCCGCAGCGATCCGGCCGAGCCCTGGCGCCAGGCCCCCGACGCCCCGGGGCCCCTGGCCAACCGCGCCGCCCTGCGGGAGATCATGGGCCACTGGCTCGGTCTCGGACTGGCCGGATTCCGCGTCGACATGGCCGCCTCGCTCGTCAAGGACGACCCCGGCCGGACGGAGACCCGCGCGCTCTGGACCGAGCTGCGCCACTGGCTCGACGCCGCCCATCCCGAGGCGGTCCTGCTCGCGGAGTGGGGCGACCCGGCCGTCTCGGTCCCCGCCGGGTTCCACACGGACTTCTTCCTCCAGTTCGGCGGCCCGGCCGAGGGACGTCCGCTGCGCTCCCTGTGGAACAACCGTCAGGGCACCGACAACGACGGCTGGGACCCGGTCGACTGCTTCTTCGACCCCGGCGGCCAGGGCTCACCGGACGTCTTCGTGGACGCCTGGCGGGAGGCCGTCTCCGTCATCGGCGACGGCGGCCATGTCGCCCTGCCCACCGCGAACCACGACTTCGCGCGCCTCAACTGCGGCGCGCGTACGGCGGAACAGCTCCCCGCCGCCTTCGCCTTCCAGCTCACCTGGCCGACGCTGCCGGCGATCTACTACGGCGACGAGATCGGCATGCGCTTCCTCCCCGGCCTGCCCGACACCGAGGGCAGCGTGCTGGGCCCGCGCTACAACCGGGCGGGCTCCCGCACCCCCATGCAGTGGGACGACAGCCCGAACGCGGGCTTCTCGGCCGTCTCCGACCCGGACAGCCTCTACCTCCCCCTCGACCCGAGCCCGGACCGCCCCACGGTCGCCGCCCAGCGGGCCGACGAGGGCTCGCTGCTCCATCTCGTACGCCGTCTGATCGCCCTGCGCCGGGCGACACCGGAACTCGGCCCGGCGGGCGGCGTCGAGGTGCTCCACTCCGGCTACCCGTTCGTCTACGTCCGGGGCGGGCGCCATCTCGTCGTCGTCAACCCCCGCGCGACCCCGGCGGCCTGCGCGGCGGACGCCGTCGACACCACGCGCGCACGCGCGCTCGAAGTCTCCGGCGTGACGGTGGACGGCGTGGCGGTGGACGGCGTGGCGGTGGACGGCCGCACGATCACGGCCCAGGGCTTCGCGTACGGGGTGTTCGACCTCACACCCGGGGAGCAGGCCGGCTGAGCGGTGGCCCCGGCCGGCCGGTCAGCCGGCCAGGGCTCCCGTACGGCGTTCCGTCGTCGCGATCGTCGCCGAGCCGACCACGCGCGTGCCGTCGTACAGCACGATCGCCTGGCCCGGCGCCACCCCGCGCACGGGCTCCTCGAAGCGGACGTGGAGCGTGCCGTCGACCGGCTCCGCCGTCACCGGCGTCTCCCCGCCGTGGGCGCGCAGCTGGGCGGTGTAGTCGCCGGGGCCGGTGGGGGCGGTGCCGCACCAGCGGGGCTTGATGGCGGTCAGGGCCGTGACGTCCAGCGCGGCGGCCGGTCCCACCGTCACGGTGTTGTCGACCGGGGAGATGTCCAGTACGTAGCGCGGCTTGCCGTCGGGGGCCGGGTGGCCGATGCGCAGGCCCTTGCGCTGGCCGATGGTGAAGCCGAACGCGCCGTCGTGGCTGCCCACCTTCGTACCGGACTCGTCGACGATGTCGCCCTCCGCCCGGCCGAGCCGGTCCGCCAGGAAGCCCTGGGTGTCGCCGTCGGCGATGAAGCAGATGTCGTGGCTGTCGGGCTTCTTCGCCACCGCCAGGCCCCGGCGCTCGGCCTCCGCCCGGATCTCGTCCTTGGTGGTGAGCGTGTCGCCGAGCGGGAACATCGCGTGGGCGAGCTGCCGCTCGTCGAGGACGCCCAGTACGTACGACTGGTCCTTGGCCATGTCGCTCGCGCGGTGCAGTTCCCGGGCGCCGTCGGGGCCCATGACGACCGTCGCGTAGTGGCCGGTGCACACGGCGTCGAAGCCGAGCGCGAGCGCCTTGTCGAGCAGCGCCGCGAACTTGATCTTCTCGTTGCAGCGCAGGCACGGGTTCGGGGTGCGGCCGGCCTCGTACTCCGCGACGAAGTCCTCGACGACGTCCTCGCGGAAGCGCTCGGCGAGATCCCAGACATAGAACGGGATGCCGATGACATCGGCGGCGCGGCGCGCGTCGCGGGAGTCCTCGATGGTGCAGCAGCCGCGCGCGCCGGTGCGGAAGGACTGCGGATTCGCGGAGAGCGCGAGATGCACGCCGGTCACGTCATGGCCCGCCTCGGCGGCACGGGCGGCGGCGACGGCGGAGTCCACGCCGCCCGACATGGCGGCGAGCACGCGAAGAGGGCGAGGGCGCTGGGAATTCTGAGTCATAGCTCAACCAGGGTACGGCCCGGGGGAACCACAGTCGCGCGCGTATGCGTTGACGATCACATGGGCGAGAACACACAGGGCACGACGGGCGGCGGCGGTGGCGGAAACCGCCGCGCGGGCGGGAGCGGGGGCCGTCGCGCGGGCGGCAGCCGTCGCGCGCCCGCGGACGGCGCGAAGGTCCGCCGCCGGGCCGTGCTGATCGGCGGGGCGGCGGCCGTGCTCGGCGGGGGCGTGCTGGCGCGGGAGGAGCTGGGGCACCTGTGGTACCGCGTTCCCGGCGTCGCGAAGCCGCGCAAGGAGGGTGAGCTGGACTACGCGGGCTCCGAGTGGGTGGCGGCGTCCTCCGCGAACTGGCGCCGGGCGGACCGGCCGGACGACTACACGATCGACCGGGTGGTGATCCATGTCGTCCAGGGCAGCTACCAGATCGCGCTGAAGGTCTTCCGCGACCCCGGCCACGGCGCGGCCTCGCACTACGTGGTCCGCAAGGACGGCCATGTGGCCCAGATGATCCGCGAGCTGGACGTGGCGTACCACGCGGGCAACCGCGAGTACAACGAACGCTCCATCGGCATCGAGCACGAGGGCTGGGTGGACAACGCCGCGTCGTTCACGGACGCGATGTACCGCTCCTCGGCGCGGCTGACCGCCGACATATGCAGGCGGTACGCGATACCGGTCGACCGCGAGCACATCATCGGGCATGTGGAGGTCCCGGGCACGGACCACACGGACCCGGGGACGAAGTGGGACTGGGACCGCTACATGAAGTTCGTACAGGACTCCTGAGCCCCGCGCGGACCGGCGGACAGCGGGGTGTAGCCAGCACCACCCCCGCGTCCGGGCGCTACGCCCCGTGTGCCCGCCCTCCCCCGTCCGTAGCGTCATGGATGGACGCATGAGGCGTCCGAACGGGGAGGGAAACACCATGTTCCGTCGTACGAGCACACCTGAGCGCGCCAGGAGCGCCGAGGCGCTGCGTCTGGTCAAGGTCCGCAAGGTCTACGGGTCCGCCGGGAACGCGGTGACCGCGCTGGACGATGTGTCGCTGAGCCTTCCGGCCGGGAGCTTCACCGCGGTCATGGGGCCCTCCGGTTCCGGCAAGTCGACCCTGTTGCAGTGCGCGGCCGGGCTCGACCGGCCGGACAGCGGGCTGGTCATGGTGGACGGCGAGGAGATGACCGGGGGCAGCGAGACCGCGCTGACCAGGTTCCGCCGCCGCCGGATCGGTTTCGTCTTCCAGCAGTACAACCTGCTGCCCGCGCTCACGGTGGAGCGGAACACCACCCTGCCGCTGAAGCTGGCCGGGCGCCGCGTCGACCGGGCACGCGCCCGCGAGATCCTCACCCAGGTCGGCCTCGGCGACCGGGCGGAGCACCGGCCCGACCAGCTCTCCGGCGGTCAGCGCCAGCGCGTCGCCATCGCCCGCGCGCTGGTCACGGAGCCCGCGGTGATCTTCGCGGACGAGCCGACCGGCGCGCTGGACACCCGCAGCGCGCGGGATGTGCTGCGGCTGCTCCAGCGGACCGTACGCGTCAACGGCGGGACGGTCGTGATGGTGACGCACGACCCGGTCGCCGCCTCGTACGCCGACGCCGTGCTGTTCCTCGCGGACGGCCGGCTGGCCGGCCGGCTGACCGCGCCCACCGTGGACGCGGTCGCCGAGCGGCTCGCGCATCTGGGCGACGCGGTGCATCACGGCACGGGCCCGGAGCACCACGACCTGACGGCCGGGGTGTGAGCCATGTTCTCGCTGGCCATGCGGTCCATCGCGACGCGCCCCGGGCGCTTTCTCGCCACCCTGCTGTCCGCCTTCCTCGGCGCGACGATCATCATGGCGTTCCACTCGATGCATGACACCGCGGGCGCCCGGGGCATCGACTCCGCCAGCACGGCGACGCTCGGGCTGGTGGCGAACGTCGTCGGTGGGTACGGCGCGCTGCTGGTCTTCTTCGCCGTCGCGTCCACTCTGACCGTGAACGTACGGCAGCGCGGTACGGAGATCGCCCTGCTGCGCAGCGCCGGCGCCACCCCGGCGCAGATCACGCGCATGATCGTGGGCGAATCGGCCGTGGTCGCCCTGGCCGGGGCGGTGCTGGCCATCGGTCCCGCGATGCTCGGCGGGCGGGCGCTGCTCGGGGTGTTCCAGGACACCGGCCAGGTCGCCGACGAGGTCGCGTACGTCTTCGGGCCCATCGCGCTCGGTTCCGGCCCGGCCATCACGCTGGTGGCGGCGACGGGCGCCGCGTTCCTCGCGGTGCGCCGGGCGACGAGGGCCCTGGCGGGGGCCGCCGAGCCCCGGGGCCGCGGCCGGAACGCCGCCGGGGCCGCCGCGCTCGTCGCCGGTACGGCGGGGGTGGGCGTCACCTTCACGATCGAGCCGACGGAGCCCGCGCTGATGGCGGCTCCGGCCTGTGGCGCCATCCTGCTCGCCGTCGGCCTCGCGCTCTTCGCACCGGTGCTGCTGCGGGCCGTGCTGAGCGCGCTGGAGCGGCCTCTCTCCGCGCTCACCGGGGCGAGCGGCTATCTCACCGTGCACACCATGCGGCACCGCGCGGCGCAGCTGTCCGGTGTGCTGATGCCGCTGACCCTCTTCACCGGTATCGCGACGGCCACGCTCACCATGCAGGCGCTGGAGAACGACGCGATCGCGGCGTCCGGTCTCACCCGGTCCGTCGAGGACAAGAACCTGGAGACCGTGAACCTCGTGGTCGTCGGCATCATCGTGGTCTTCTCCTGCGTCACGCTGATCAACAGCCTGTACGCGGCGACCTCGTACCGCCGCCGCGAGTTCGGGCAGCAGCGTCTCGTGGGGGCGACCCCGGGCCAGGTGCTGGGGATGGTCGGCGTCGAGGGGCTGGCGCTGACGCTGACCGGGGTGTTCTTCGGCACGGTGGCGGGGCTCGCGGGGAGCGTGGCGTTCAGCCTGGTGCGTACCGACGAGGTCCTGCCGGGTCAGGGGCCGGGGATCTGGCTGGGGGTCACGGCGGTCGCCGCCGCGGCGACGCTGGTCACCTCTCTCGGTACGGCGCACAGGACACTGCGCACACCGGCGGTGGAGGCGATGGCGACGGCGGCCTGACCCGCGTCGCCGACGCGGCCACTTATGTACCGCTCGGAATATAAGTCGCGGGGTCGAGGTTCCCCTCCGTGACAGCCACCGCGACGAGAGCGCGGGAGGGCGTCGCCCGTCACCAGCACCCAACACCGCCCGATCCGGGGCGACAGAAGGGCATCATGTCTGACACCGACCCGCGCGACACCGAAACGCCCGACGCCCGTGAGTCCGGCCGCATCGCCGTTGTCACCGGCGCCAGCCGTGGCATCGGGGCGGCCATCGCCGGCCGTCTCGGCGCCGACGGGTACACCGTCGCGGTTCACTACCGCCAGGACTCGGCCGCCGCGGCCGATGTCGTCGAGAAGATCACTGCGGCCGGCGGCACGGCGTTCTCCTTCGCCGCCGACCTGGCCGCACCCGATACCGGCACCGCGTTCTGGACGGCCTACGACGCTGCCGCGGGCCCGCTGCGCGACGCGCCCGTGCGGGTGCTGGTGAACAACGCCGGGATCGCTTTGCACGGTTCCATCGAGGAGTTCGGCGCCGAGGACTTCATCCGCCAGCAGCAGATCAACACCACCGCGCCGTTCCTGATCATCCAGGCCGCCCTGCCGCGCCTGGCCGACGGCGGACGCATCGTGAACATCTCCTCGGGCACCTCCCGCGTCGCCCTCCCCGATCTCATCGGCTACACCATGACCAAGGGAGCCCTCGACGCCCTCACCCTGCCCCTCGCCCAGCACCTCGGCCCCCGCGGCATCACCGTCAACACCGTCGTCCCCGCCACCACCGACACCGACATGAACGCGTCCTGGTTGCGCGGCAACTCCGAACTCATCGCCACCATCGCCGCACAGAACGCCCTCGGCCGCATCGGCGAACCCGCCGACGTCGCCGACGTAGTCGCCCTTCTCGCCTCCCACGACGCCCGGTGGATCACGGGCCAGCTCATCGACGCCACCGGCGGCTTCCGCCTGTAGGCGGCATCCCTCCGGGGCCGCGGGAGACATCCGAGCCGCGGCATGGCCGGCACACAACGAGAGCCCGGCCGGTGGCCGGGCTCTCGGAGGTGCGGTGACTTCAGCCGCGGGCGAGGGTCCGCGGGCGAGGGTCGCTTCCGGAGGTCAGACGCCGAGTTGCCGCCGTACGGCCTCGGCGTCGATCAGGTAGTTCATCTCGTAGAAGCGTCCGTCACGCACCCTGTGGAAGGAGTACTCGGCGTACTCGATCGTTTCGCCGGTCGGAGCGACGCCGAACCACTCCTTCGCGGGGGTGCCCTTGTTGAACAGCCGGGCCGCGACGCGGTCACCGTCGATGGCCACGTCCCGTACCCGCCAGGTGAAGTCCGGCACCGCGTCCCCGTGCCCCTTCAGCTCCGCGATGACGTCGTCCCGCGTGACCGGCCTGCCGTTCTCGGTCAGCTCGTCATGAATGAACTCGGTCATCCGGTCGAACTCATGGGCGTTGAGCGCCTCGATGTAGCGCTCGAAGACTTCGCGTACTTCCTTCTCGGACACGCCGACCCCTCCCCTGCCCCGAACCGCGGGGCGTGCATGCGGACGATGACCGGCCTGCGACGACGCCCTTCCATGAACGCGCCATGGTGACCGCCGTCGTGGCCAGGAACCGAGAGTACAAGATTTCTATTCCGATCGGTATAGAAGTCCTGCGGATCGGCCACTCGGGAGTACGCTGCACACATGGCTGGTTCACGGAGCGCCGTCATGGGTCGGCCTCGGGAATTCGATATCGACGAGGCGCTCGAACGCGCCATGCGGGTGTTCTGGGAACGGGGATACGAGGGGGTCAGCCTCACCGATCTGACCAAGGCCATGGGCATCACGAAGCCAAGCCTGTACGCGGCCTTCGGCAACAAGGAGGAGCTGTTCCGCAAAGCGCTGGAGCGCTACACCGAGGGTCCGGCCGACTACGGGACGCGCGCCCTGGAGGAGCCGACCGCGCGAGGCGTGGCCGAGGCGATTCTCCGCGGAGCGGTTCGGACCACGACGCGTCCCGGAGGCCCTGCGGGATGCCTGGTCGTGCAGGGCGCGCTGGCGTCGAGCGATGCGGGCCGGCCCGCGCACGACCTGCTGGCCGAGTGGCGGAACGATTCGGGTCTACGCCTTGAGGAGCGCTTCCGGCGGGCCGTCGACGAGGGCGATCTTCCGCGCGACACCGACCCCCGGCGGCTCGCCCGCTATGTCATGACGGTGTCGTTCGGTATCGCCGTCCAGGCCGCCGACGGCCTCGGCCGCGACGAACTCAAGGACATCGCCGACATGGCACTGGAGCGCCGGCTGCCGTAGCCGGCGGACCGCCCCCACGCACCCGAAACGGCCCGGCTCAGCTGAGGCCCGCGCTCCTGGCGCGGTCCACGGCCGGGCCGATGGCCTTCGCCACCGCCTCCACGTCCGCCGCCGTGGACGTGTGGCCGAGGGAGAACCGCAGCGTGCCCCTGGCCAGGTCCGGATCGCTGCCGGTGGCCAGCAGGACATGGCTCGGCTGGGCCACACCCGCCGTACAGGCGGAGCCCGTTGAGCACTCGATGCCCTGGGCGTCCAGCAGCAGGAGCAGCGAGTCGCCCTCGCAGCCGGGGAAGCTGAAGTGCGCGTTGGCGGGCAGCCGGTGGTCCGGGGCGCCGCCGAGGACCGCGTCGGGGACGGCCGCGCGTACCGCCGCGATCAGCTCGTCCCGCAGGGCGCCGATGTCGCGGGCGAAGTCCTCGCGCCGCTCGGCGGCGAGCCGCCCGGCGACGGCGAAGGCGGCGATCGCCGGGACATCGAGCGTCCCGGAGCGCACATGCCGCTCCTGGCCACCGCCGTGCAGGACCGGTACGGGGGTGTGCTGACGGCCGAGCAGCAGGGCGCCGATGCCGTACGGGCCGCCGACCTTGTGGCCGGAGACGGTCATCGCGGCGAGCCCGGAGGCACCGAAGTCCAGCTCCGTCTGGCCGAGGGCCTGGACCGCGTCGGAGTGCAGCGGGATGTCGAACTCGGCCGCCACCTCGGCCAGTTCACGGACCGGCAGGATGGTGCCGATCTCGTTGTTGGCCCACATCACGGTGGCGAGGGCGACATCCAGCGGGTTGCGCGCGATGGCCTCGCGCAGCGTCCCGGGAAGCACCCGGCCGTAGGCGTCGACCGGCAGATACTCGACGGTCGCGCCCTCGTGCTCCGCCAGCCACTCCACCGCGTCGAGGACGGCGTGGTGCTCGACGGGGCTGGCGAGCACCCGGGTCCTGGCCGGGTCGGCGGCGCGGCGCGACCAGTACAGGCCCTTCACGGCGAGGTTGTCGGCCTCCGTACCGCCCGAGGTGAACACCACCTCGCTGGGCCGCGCGCCGAGGGCCTCCGCGAGTGCCTCGCGGGCCTCCTCGACGGTACGGCGGGCCCGGCGCCCGGCGGCGTGGAGCGAGGACGCGTTGCCGGCGAGGCCGAACTGGGCGGTCATCGCCTCGATCGCCTCCGGCAGCATCGGAGTGGTCGCGGCGTGGTCGAGGTAAGCCATGGTGGTCCCGATTCTACGAGCCGGGACCGGCCGGGCACGCAGCCGGTCCGCCCGGACCCCCGGCATACGGCTCGATAACGGCGGTGGCGCGCGGGCCCGCGCCGGGTCCCGTCACTCCCGGGGCGCGCGGGCCAGTTGGCGCGACTGGGCCACCAGCCGGTCCGCGGTGTCCCAGACCTCCGCGTCCTCCTCCAGGAAGCCACCGGCCAGATTGCGGGTGGTGATCGCCACCCGGAGGGGGCCCGGTGCCGGACGGGCGCGGACGTGCGTGGTCAGTTCGATGGTCGGGGTCCAGCCCTTCAGCCCCAGATCGAAGGAGGTCGGCGGCAGGGCGTCCACGGTGAGGAGCAGGGAGTACGGATCGGCGTCGCGGCCGTCCGCGAACCTGAACCACGCGCGCATCTCGCCCTGTCCCGACGGCGCGCCCAGCGCCCAGCCGACCGTGGCCGGATCGATCCGCATGGCGAGGCGGTCGAGCATCGAGAAGTCGCCGGGCGGCGGCGGTCCCGCGTCCGTGCCGACGCACCGCTCCAGCGGCGGGATGGCGGGCGGCTTCGCGGCCGTCCGTACGTCGTCGGGCAGCGCGTCCAGGTCCCCGTAGGAGGCGATGACCCGGAGCCGCTCGACCTCGCGGCCGTCCTCGCCGGTCTGGAAGAGGGACGCCTGTCCGGTGGAGAGCGTCCGGCCCGTCCGCACGGTGACGGTACGCACCACGGCGGGGCCGGGCGTCGACGGCGTGAGGTAGTGGGCCGAGACGGCGAAGGGGTCGGAGTGCGGCAGCGCGTCGCCGAGGGCGCGGCCGATCAGCGCCAGCAGATAGCCGCCGTTGGCGGCGTTCATGATCGTCCAGCCCGGGGAGAGCTGTGCGTCGTAGACGCCCGGTTCGCGGAGGGTGACGGCGGTGCCGCGGTCGAAGTCGCTGTCCCCGATGGTTGCCTGTGCCATGACACTCAACGTACAACAGGATTGTACTAAGCGGTAGCTTACGAAGGTGAGGGTTCCTCGGCCGCGGCCGAGCGCCGGTTCCAGGCGCGGGGCGCCCGCCAGTGGAACCGCATCGCGAGCAGCCGCAGCACGAACGCGGTCAGCACGGCGAACCCGCTGGTCAGCCCGTTGAGCGCGTCGAAGCGGATACAGAGCGCCACCATCGTGGCGCCGACGATGGCGGGGACGGCGTACAGATCACGGTCCCAGCGCAGCAGCGAGGGCACCTCGTTGGCGAGGACGTCACGGAGCACACCGCCGCCGACCGCCGTGGCGAGTCCGAGCGCCGCCGAGGCGGTGAGGCCGAGACCGTACTCGTACGCCTTGGTGGTGCCGGTGACGCAGAAGAGGCCGAGTCCCGCCGCGTCGAAGACGTTGACCGCGCCCTGGATGCGTTCCACCTGGGGGTGGAGGAAGAACACCAGCGCGGTGGCCACCAGCGGCATGGAGAAGTAGCCGAGGTCGGTGAAGGCGGCCGGCGGGACGGCCCCGATGATCAGATCACGGAGCAGCCCCCCGCCCAGCGCGGTGATCTCGGCCAGTACCGCCATACCGAAGACGTCGAAGTTCTTGCGTACGGCGAGCAGGGCGCCGGATATCGCGAAGACGAAGATCCCGGCGAGGTCGAGCGCATGCTGGACGGAGGGCGTGAAGAGGTCGTGGAGCACTCGGACATTGTGCGGGATCGCCGGGGCACCTCCCGAAGGAAGGCCCCGGCGGTCCCGGTCATGCGCGCGTGGGTCCCGGGCCGTGGGCTCTGGGTCGTGAGCCCTGGGACGGGTGACCCGCCGCTACTCCTTGGCCGGGCCTTCCGCGGCCTCGGCCTCCGTGGCCTCGGACGGCGCCCCGGAGGCCGCGTCGGCGACCGATGTCCCCGCCGCCAGCTCCACCGTCTCCCGCGCCGCCACCGACACCGTGTCCTCCGGGTGCTGGTCGGGCGCGTTCTCCGGGTGGTGGCAGGCCACCTGCTGGCCGGGCTTCAGCATCTGCATCGGCGGGTCCACCGTCGTGCAGATCTGCGTCGCCTTCCAGCACCGGGTGTGGAACCGGCAGCCGGTCGGCGGCGAGATCGGCGACGGCACATCGCCCTTGAGCAGAATGCGGTCGCTCTTGGCGCCGCGGCGCCTGGGGTCCGGCACCGGCACCGCCGACATGAGCGCCTTGGTGTACGGGTGCATCGGCGCCGAGTACAGCGACTTGCGGTCCGCCAGCTCCACGATCTTGCCGAGGTACATGACCGCGATGCGGTCCGAGACATGGCGGATGACGGACAGGTCGTGCGCGATGATCACGTACGTCAGGCCCAGCTCGTCCTGGAGGTCGTCCAGCAGGTTGACCACCTGCGCCTGGATCGACACGTCCAGCGCGGAGACCGGCTCGTCGGCGACCACGAGCTTCGGGTTGAGCGCGAGGGCGCGGGCGATCCCGATGCGCTGCCGCTGGCCGCCGGAGAACTCGTGCGGGTAGCGGTTGAAGTGCTCGGGGTTGAGGCCCACCAGTTCCAGCAGGTTCTGGACCTTCTTCTTGACGCCCCCCTCGGGCGTCACACCCTGGAGCTTGAACGGCGCGCTGACGATCGTGCCGATGGTGTGCCGGGGGTTCAGCGACGAGTACGGGTCCTGGAAGATCATCTGGACGTCACGCCGCAGCGGGCGCATACCCCGCACACCCAGATGCGAGATGTCGTGGCCCTCGAACTCGATCTGCCCCGCGGTCGGTTCGAGCAGCCGGGTGATCAGCCGGCCCATCGTCGACTTGCCGCAGCCCGACTCGCCCACCACGCCCAGCGTCTCACCGGAACGCACATCGAAGTCGATGCCGTCCACGGCCTTGACCGAGGCGACCTGCCGCTTCAGCAGGCCCTTCCTGATGGGGAAGTGCTTCTGCAGGCCGGAGACCTTGAGCAGCGTCTCCCCCGGGGCGGCGTCCTTGTTGAGAAGGCCGGCACCGGCGCTCTGGGCGGGAATCGTCACGTCTTTGTCCTCGCTTTTGTCCTCGCTCACAGCTGGGGCGCAATCTCTTCGGTCCAGATGCGCTTCCGGTCCGGCTCCGGCATGTGGCAGGCGGCCCAGTGTCCGGCCGCCGCCTGGGTCAACTCGGGGCGCGTGGTACGGGTGATGCCGCCCTTGGGCACGTCGGCGTAGGGACAGCGCGGGTTGAAGGCGCAGCCGGACGGGAGGTTGATCAGGGAGGGCGGGGAACCCTTGACCGGGATGAGACGCTCGGTCTCCTCACGGTCGATGCGCGGCATCGAACCGAGCAGGCCCCAGGTGTACGGGTGGCGCGGCTCGTAGAAGACCTTCTCCGCGGGGCCGCGCTCGATGCAGCGGCCGCCGTACATCACCAGGATGTCGTCGGCCAGCTCGGCGACGACGCCCAGGTCGTGCGTGATGATGATGACGGCGGAGCCGAACTCCTTCTGGAGATCGCGGATCAGGTCCAGGATCTGCGCCTGGACCGTCACGTCCAGAGCCGTGGTCGGCTCGTCGGCGATCAGCAGGTCGGGGTTGTTGACCAGCGACATGGCGATCATCGCGCGCTGGCGCATACCGCCCGAGAACTCGTGCGGATACGAGTCCACCCGCTTGTCGGGCTGCGGGATGCCGACGCGGTCGAGCATCTCGACGGCGCGGCGCCGCGCCGCCTTCTTGTCCACCTGGTGATGGACCTGGTAGGCCTCCACGATCTGCTTGCCGATCGTGTAGTACGGGTGCAGCGCCGACAGCGGGTCCTGGAAGATCATCGCCATGTCGCGGCCGCGCATCTTGCGCACCGTGTCCGGGTCGGCGGTGAGCAGTTCCTGGCCCTTCAGCCAGATCTCGCCGGAGACCTGCGCCTTGCGCTTCCCGTACTGGCCGGTGGTGTGCAGCCCCATGATGCCCATGGAGGTGACGGACTTGCCGGAGCCCGACTCGCCGACGATGCCGAGGGTCTTGCCCTTCTCCAGCTGGAAGCTGAGCCCGTCGACGGACTTGACGATGCCGTCGTCCGTGGGGAAGTGCACGCGCAGGTCGCGCACTTCCAGGAACGCCTCGGAGGGGCGGGTGTCCGCGGCGACCGGCTCCCCCAGGGCTGCGCCGCTCTTGCTCAGGTCGGTCATGCGAGCCTCACTCGGGGGTCGATCACTGCGTACAGAATGTCCACGACGAGGTTCGCGACGATCACCGCGAGCGACGTGATCAGAGTGACGCCGAGGATCACCGGCAGGTCGCGATCGTTGATCGCCTTGAGTACGGCCTGGCCGAGACCGGGAAGACTGAACGTGGTCTCGGTGAGGATCGCACCGCCGATGAGGGCGCCGAGGTCCATGCCGAGGAGGGTGAGGATCGGCGTCATCGTGGAGCGCATGGCGTGCTTGCCGATGACGACGGGCTCACTGAGTCCCTTGGCCCTGGCCGTGCGGATGTAGTCCTCGCCCATCACTTCCAGCATGGTGGCCCGGGTGATCCGGGCGTACATCGCCGCGTAGAGGAAGGCGAGGGTGATCCAGGGCAGGAGCAGGCCGCCGAACCAGCCGCCGACGCTCTCCTCCAGGGGTACGTACTGGGCGTCGAGCCAGCCGAGGCCGTAGCTGAAGATCGCCAGCGAGAGCAGACCGGTGAAGTAGATGGGCAGCGAGACGCCGGCCAGGGCGACCAGCATCGCGCCGCGGTCCCACAGCGTGCCCCGCTTGAGCGCGGAGAGCACACCGGCGGCGAGGCCGAATATCAGCCACAGGACAGCGGCACCGATCGCCAGCGCCAGGGTCACCGGCAGCCGGTCGGTGAGCACCGGCCAGATGGCCTGCTCGCTGCGGAAGGAGTAGCCGAAGCAGGGAGCAGAGCAGTGCGTGACGTCTCCGCCCGCCGAGTACGTACGACCGACGAAGATGCCCTTGAAGAACTCCCAGAGCTGAACGAAGATCGGGTCGCCCAGCTGGAGCTTCTGCCGGATGGCCTCCACGGCCGCGGCGTCGGACGTCTTGCCCACGTACATCGTGGCCGGGTCGACGCCCGCCCACTTGGGGATGATGAAGAAGATGCAGAAGACCACCAGCATGATGACCACTAGCATCGCGGCGACGGCCATGAGCCGCCTGATGAGGTATGCGAGCACTGCTCTCGGCCTGCGGCGGACCGTGGGCCACCGGGGTTCACCCGGTGGCCCACGGTCACACCGCGCCGGCCTTCACCTGCCTTTCGTGCCGTACGGCGGGTGTGCCGGGTGGTGTTACTTCACAACGCCGAGGCTGGTGAAGTCGTACTGACCGCTGTACGCGTCCGTGGTGTAGACGTTCGTCAGCCGGCTGGAGCGCCAGTTGATGAACTTCTCGAAGACGAAGGGCAGGTAGTAAGCGCCCTCCATCACCTGGTGGTTGATCGCGGTGGCGAGCTGCTCCTTCTTCGCGGGGTCCAGTTCGGTGACGAACTTGGCGAAGTTGGCGTCGATCGCCTTGTCCTTGATCATCGCGAAGTTGTTGTTTCCGCTCTCAAGGATGTACTTGCTGCCCCACAGCGGCAGACCGTAGCCCTGGACCGACGGGAAGTCCGGACCCCAGCCCATGATGATGATGCCGTAGTTCTTCTGCTGGACGACCTTCGGGTTACCGATGATGCCGCCGGTCTGCGAGCCGTCGAACTGGTCGATCTCGACATCGATGTTGATCTTCTTCAGCGACGCCTGGAGCGACTGCGCGGTGGCCACCTCGACCGGCTTGTTGTTACGGACCGCGATGGTGGTCTTGAATCCGTCCGGCTTGCCGCAGGCCTTGAGCGCTTCCTTGGCCTTGGTGATGTCCGGCGCGCCGCCGTTCTTCGCCGTGCCGTACGGGTCGTACTTCTGGCCCTCGGAGCCCGGGACCGACGGCGGCAGCATGTTGGTGCCGATGTCACCACCCGCGAGCGGGCCGCCGCGCGCGGTCTGGAGGGACTTGTGGTCGGCGCCGTAGATGACGGCCTTGCGGCACTCGATGTTGTCGAACGGCTTCACGTTCTGCGGGAAGACCGCGTAACGGATGTAGCCGGAGACCGGGTTGTCCAGGTTCTCCTTGTTCTCCTTCAGGGCCTTGTTGCGACCCTGCGGGGAGAGACCGGTCTGGTTGATGTCCAGGTCGTAGTCGCCGGCGATCAGACGGTTGTCCATGTCGTCGGCGTTGCTGAACAGGTTCAGGGTGATCTTGTCCGGGAGCGCCTTGCGGACCGGGTCCGAGGACTGCTTCCAGTTCTCGTTGCGGACGAGCACCAGGGACTTGTTCGGCGAGTACGACTGGAACTTGTACGGGCCGGAGGAGAACGGGTGCAGACCGTACTTGGACTTGGTGTCCTTGTCCTTGCGCACCGGCGAGGACGACGTGAGCGCGAGGATCTCCTCGAAGTCACTGTTCGCGGTCGGCAGCTTGAAGATGATGGTCTTCGCGTCCGGCGTCTCGATGGCCTTCAGACCCTCCTTGGAGGTGTCCTTGTACGGGCCCTTGTACTTGCTCTCCGGGTCGAGGATGTCCTTCAGGTAGACCGGACCGCCGGAGAGCACATCCTGCGCCCACTGGCGCTCGATGCCGTACTTCACGTCCTCGGAGGTGATGGGCTTGCCATCCTCCCAGGTGATGCCGTCACGCAGGGTGAACGTGTAGGTCTTGCCGTCGTCCGAGACCTTCGCGCGCTCGGTGGCGAGGTCCGGGGTGAGCTCCGAACCGGTCTTGCCCGGCTCCGTCTTGCTGGTGACCAGCTGACGGCTGTAGTAGCGCATGAAGTTCCACGCGAAGCCGTAGTAGCCACGGGTGGTGTCCCACGAGTCGGCGTCCTGGGCGCCCGCGAACTTGAGCGTGCCGCCCTTCTTCGTGGAGGCGTTGGCGACCTTGTTGTTGCCCGCGTCGAAGCCGGGGGCACCACTCTTGTCGTCCTTGCTTCCACCGCCGCCGCCACACGCCGCTGTGGTCAGCAACGCCGCGACCACGGCAGCAGCGGCCAGGGCCTGCTTACGCCGCCCAGTGGTGCGATTGGTAGTCACGATCTCGGATCCTCCGGTGTGAGTAGCGGCCCGTGGAAACGCGGGCCCCGATGTAACGCGAATCAGCTGCAACGCGAACCAGCCGGCACGCAAATCAGCGCGAGCCCTTCGGGTCGAGCGCGTCACGAACGCCGTCGCCGAAGAGGTTGAAGGAGAGCACGGTGATGAAGATGGCCAGACCCGGGATCAGCATGTACATGGGATCCGAGTCGTAGTAACTCACCGCGGAGGAGAGCATCTGGCCCCACGAGGCGGTGGGCGGCTTGACGCCGACACCCAGGAAGCTGAGGGCCGCCTCGGTGAGGATGTTGGTGGGGATCATCATCGTCGAGTACACGATGATCGGGGCGATGATGTTGGGCAGCAACTCCTTGAACAGGATGTATACCTGCCCGGCCCCCAGGCTCCTGGCCGCCTCCACGTATTCGCGCTCACGCAGCGAGAGAGTCTGGCCGCGGACGACCCGGCCGACGTACGGCCAGCCGAAGAAACCGATCACCAGGATCATCACCAGCAGCCGGACACCGCTCCCGGACAGACCGAGCATGTCGTTCGGCATGACGGACACCAGGGCGATGATGAAGAGCAGCTGCGGGAAGGACAGAAGCATGTCCATCACACGGCTGATGAGCGCGTCCAGCCAGCCGCCGAAGTAGCCCGCGATCACGCCCAGAACGGTGCCGAAGACGACCGCGACCACGGCGGACAGGAAGCCGACGAGCAGGGAGACCTGCGCGCCGTAGACGATCCGGGCGAAGATGTCGCGGCCACTGACCGGCTCGACTCCGAACCAGTGTTCCGAACTGATACCGCCCCAGGAACCGATGGGCGTCGAGAAGAGCGGGTCGATCAGATCCTCGTGGTACTCGTCGGGAGACTGCCCGGACAGGCTCGTGATCAGTGGCGCCAGGAGCGCGATCACGATCAGCACGAGCACGACGGAGCCGCCGGCGAGCGCCATTTTGTCCCGCTTCAGGCGCTCCCAGGCAATACGACCGAGGGAGCGACCCTGGACCGACACCCCTTGAGCGACGGCGACTTCCTCCGTCGCGCTCGGGGCCGCTTCCGTGGTCGGCTCGTGCAGTGGTGCCGTCATCGTGGCAAGAACCCCTCTCAACCGGCGGTCACCGGCCCCCACTTGCCGCTGTAGCGGCCTGTTCCCATCAGCATCGCGAGCGACGCCGTGACTCCGTCACGCACGTCCGGCCACTCGCACAGAGGCCCGAAAAGGCCATGCATGCGGGGAGTCTTCATCGCGTGCGTGATCACCCGCCAGCCCTGCCGGTGAATGGATGCTCAACCGTGATGCTCTTAGAGGTGTTCCGTTATCCGGACGGCGGGTAGCCATGTACGGACGACTGCCATTAGGGACGAGGGGACCGAGATGCCCCATACGGCGTCTCTCGGGCAGAGCGCCCATCACCCATCAACTGCCCGGTAATGGACGGTTCTACGCGCGTCCGGGCGGCTCAAAAGGATGTGCGGTCGCCCATTGGTCCAGTCCTTCCCGGGGGACGCATCCTGGCCGGCGTCCGGCGCCGGCCTGACACGCGTACGGGGCTGTCCACAGAGTGAACAGCCCCGTACGGCGTCGGTCAGTACGTGCGGGTGGCGGGCGGCGGGTAGCCGTATCCCGTGGCGGGCGCCGGCCCGGCATGCGCCTCGCGGTCGTAGAACGGCCTGGTGTTGGCGCGCAGCCACATCGTGACCGGGTCGTACTCGTCGGACATCGCGACGGTCGAGACCGGCAGTCCGTCCGGGATCGCGGCGATCGACTGCCGCATCATCGTGTGCACGGAGTCGACGGAGCCGGAGCCCGTGTCGTACAGGTCGAGACCGATCGCCAGATACGGGGCGCCGAGGGACGGCTGCACCCAGGCGCGGCGCAGGGAGCGCACGGCGGGCGTGCGGTGCGCGTTGTGGGTGAGCTGGGCGTAGAACTGCGGGAGTTCGATGGCGGGCTCGGAGAGCCTGAGCGGTCCCGCGGGCATCCGGTCGAGACCGGTGGCGATCCGGCGCAGATCGAGCCAGGGGATGCCGACACCGCCGGCGGGGGCGTGCGGATTGAGCCAGATCCCCCAGCGGTCGGGGTAGAGGGCGCGGGCGATGTCGCGTCCCGGGACCACTTCGTGGGCGCGGTTCCAGCCACTGACCGCCAGCTCCTGGGCGGAGGTGACGCACGGGGCGTACCCCAGGCCGTCGATCTCCATGTTCCCGTACTGGGCGTCGGGCGTTCCGGCGCGGCCGTGCCAGAGCAGCATCCAGACACTGTCGTCGGCGAGCGCCTGGAGCAGCGCCTCGTACGCGTCGTAACGTCCCGGCGTCACCTGGCGCAGCATGTGCTCGACCTGCCCGGCCGCCGCGGTGCCTGACGCGCTCACTCTGGGTCCCGCCCCTCTTCGATCCACCACTCGTCCAGCCCCCCGAAGTCCGCGCGTCCCCGCACGCCCGCCGCGGTCCGCCGCGGGAGGGGCGACCCGCCGGGCACACGATGCGACGGTCCAGCCATCAAACCAGCTTAGAGGGGCTTCCTGACACAGACTTGACGACCGGCGCGCCCGCCGTGACGGTGCGGGCGGGCCCGGTCTCCGTCCCTGTCCTGCCCGTGGCCGCGGGCTCGTACCCGCGACTGCCCGTTCCGTCCCGGACTATGCGGCGGGCACGGGTCAGCCGCGCTGATAGAACGGGTCAGCCGCGCTGATAGAACGGCCGCACCTTCTCCAGCAGCCAGTCGCCGACCGGGTCCTGGGCCACGTCCAGCAGGATGAGATTCACGGGCCAGGCCACCGCCACCCGCCCCAGCGCCCGGCCGAGCGCGTCCATGGGGGCGTTGCGGTCCGCCGCCTCCCAGGAGGAGAGCTGGACCCCGATGAAGAGCGCCGGGGGATCGCCCTCGACGCTGGCGAGCGCGCGGCGGGCGGAGAGCACCACGCCGGACGCCTCGAACTCGGCCCCGGCGGCGGAGAGGAACTCGACCGGTTCTTCCTGCCAGTCCGGCTCAAAGAGCCGCACCCGGCCCCCGCTCGCCGGGCCGTCGAGCGGCGTACGCCCCGCCCGGCACAGCTCGGCGACGGCCGGCGGCGGCAGCGGCATCCCGACGACGCCGCCCGGGTTCACCGCGATGCCGAGCTGCGGGGGCAGGCCCCGGGCGAAGTCACGGGCGGGCGCGACGGCGAAGGCCATATGGGCGCCGACGCACTGGAGGAACTGCTGCTCGGAGCTGAACACCGGCACATACGGGAGGCCCTCGATCTCCATCGTCGGCAGATCGAGATGGGGGCTGTCGGGACCGCCCCCCTGGGGCAGCGGCACCCAGACCTCACTGCGTCCCAGGACCTCTATCAGCCGTCCGCCCGCCGCGTCGGCACCGAGCGAGGCCACGAGCACCTCTTCCAGCTCGTTGCCCGGCCATGCTGTGTTCACCGTGCTCTCCTTCGCCACCCTCGCCCCCGCGGCAGCACCTTAAACCGAGGCCGGGCCCCGGCGCCGCCACCGAACGGCTCCGCCCGGCCCACCGGTTGGCCCGGGGCCGGGCACACCGGTCGGCCCACGGGCCGGCACACCGTCCGCGGTGGGCCCGCCGTGGCTCAATCCGCCAGGGTGGCCGGGAAGGCGATCCGCTCCAGGGCCCCCGCCGCGTCCCGGTCCAGGAGGACCGCCGAGGCGCAGCCCCGGGGAAGGCGGCCGGTCTCGGCGTCGGCGAGCAGACGGCGGACCGCGCGGCGGTGCCGGGCGAACGCGTAGCCGGACACACCCCGGCCGCGCTCCCGCTGGCCCTCGCGCGCCACCTCGGGCGGGACGTCCAGCAGGACGAGATGGAGCCGGCGGCCACGCCGCCGGGCCTCACGGGCCAGCCAGCTCCGTACCCACGTCTGCGTACCGCAGTCGTGGACGACGACGCTCCCGCCCGCGCCGAGCGCGCGCCGCAGCCCCGCGTAGTGGGCCAGCCGGACGAGCGGGCGGTAGACGGCGTAGGGCAGGGCGCCCGGCAGCCGGCGCGCCCAGCGGTCCCTGGTGTCCTGGGAGTCGATGCCGGTGGCCTCGGCGGCCCGCCGGATCAGGGTGGATTTGCCGCTGCCCGGCAGCCCGGAGACGACCACCAGATCCCCTTCGGCGAAGACGAGACCCTTCGTGCCGCGGCCCCGCGCCCGGCCGGCCGCGGGCCCCCGCCCCCGCATATCCCGGACGACCCGCGCCACGCGAGCCGCGCCGTCCAGGACCACGCCGTCCAGGACCGCCGCGTCCAGGCCGGGTGCGCCGGGCTGTGCGGCCGCGGCCGTCTGCGGCGGCACCCCCGCGGTCGTCGTGTACGTACCGGACCCCTGCGACATCATCGCCGTCCCCCTGTCAGCTCAGTCGACCTGGTCCATGACCCTTGCCCAAGAAGTGTAAAGAAATGGTAATGCGCCACAAGCTTTTTCCGGGGCCCGGCGAGTTGAGGACCGGGCTCCCCGTTCGGCGGCGATGCGTGCGATGATGTGCCCGCCAACTGCATACCGGCCGTTTGAATCCGCGCGGGAGAGTCCCGGTCACCGTGTGTGCGCCGGGCGCCGAAGGAGCAAGTCCCTCCCTTGAATCTCTCAGGCCCCGTACCGCGTGGATGAGGCAGATCTGAAAAGCGGGCCGCAGCTCTGCGGCTCCACCCAAGGTGCAAGTCATGTCCGCTCCCACGTGTGGCCGTGATGAACCTCTCAGGTTCCGATGACAGATGGGGAGGATCGTCCTCGCCGTCATGCCCTGGGAGTCACACCGATGAGCCATGTCCCCCCGAGCAGCACCAGCACGCCCGGCACCTCCGCCCCCGGCGTCCCGCGTCTCACCGCCCTCGACGCCACGCACCGCGCACTGGGCGCGACCATGACCGACTTCGCGGGCTGGGACATGCCGCTGCGGTACGCGAGCGAGCGCGACGAGCACCACGCCGTCCGCACCCGCGCCGGTCTGTTCGATCTCTCCCACATGGGTGAGATCACCGTCTCGGGACCGGCGGCCGGGGATCTCCTCGACTACGCGCTCGTCGGCAACATCGGCGCCGTCGCCGTGGGCCGCGCCCGCTACACCATGATCTGCCGGGAGGACGGCGGGATCCTGGACGACCTGATCGTCTACCGCCTCGGCGAGGACACCTTCATGGTGGTCGCCAACGCCTCCAACGCCCAGACCGTGCTGGACGCGCTGACCGCACGCGCCGAGGGGTTCGACGCGGCGGTACGCGACGACCGTGACGCGTACGCGCTGCTGGCGGTCCAGGGGCCCGAGTCCCCGGGCATCCTGAAGTCGCTGACGGACGCCGATCTCGACGGCCTCAAGTACTACGCGGGCCTGCCGGGCACCGTCGCCGGTGTCCCCGCGCTGATCGCGCGTACGGGCTACACCGGCGAGGACGGCTTCGAGCTGTTCGTCGAGCCCCGGTACGCCACGCGACTGTGGCAGGCGCTGACCGAGGCCGGCGAGGGCGTCGGGCTGGTGCCCTGCGGGCTGTCCTGCCGCGACACCCTCCGTCTGGAGGCCGGCATGCCGCTGTACGGGAACGAGCTGTCCACCGCCCTGACCCCGTTCGACGCCGGCCTCGGCCGGGTCGTGAAGTTCGAGAAGACCTCGAACGGCGGCGCCTTCGTCGGCCGCGAGGCCCTCCAGGACGCCGCCGAGCGCGCCGCGTCCGCCCCGCCCCGCAAGCTCGTCGGCCTGATCGCCGAGGGCCGCCGGGTCCCGCGCGCCGGGTACCAGGTGGTCGCCGGGGGCGCCGTCGTGGGCGAGGTCACCTCGGGCGCGCCCTCCCCGACCCTGGGCAGGCCGATCGCCATGGCGTACGTCGACGCCG
Organism: Streptomyces sp. NPDC088147; assembly: GCF_044741565.1. Taxonomy (NCBI): domain Bacteria; kingdom Bacillati; phylum Actinomycetota; class Actinomycetes; order Kitasatosporales; family Streptomycetaceae; genus Streptomyces; species Streptomyces sp. NPDC088147. The sequence goes on from NZ_JBIUSY010000009.1 coordinate 283,532, forward strand.
CGCACGCCGCGCCCGGCACGGCGGGCGTCGGGGTCGACATCCGCGGCTCCCACGAGCCGTACGAGGTCGTGGCGCTGCCGTTCTACAAGCGCCAGAAGTGATACCGACGTCAGCACGCGCTTCGGCGCCGTCTCGGTCCGTAAGACAGCTGTTCCGCACCACACCCTCGCGTACAGGAGAATTCAGGTCATGAGCAACCCCCAGCAGCTGCGCTACAGCAAGGAGCACGAGTGGCTGACGGCCGCCGAGGACGGTGTGTCGACGGTCGGCATCACGGAGTACGCGGCGAACGCCCTCGGCGACGTCGTGTTCGCCCAGCTTCCTGAGGTCGGTGACACGGTGACCGCGGGCGAGACCTGCGGAGAGCTGGAGTCCACCAAGTCGGTCAGCGATCTGTACGCCCCGGTGACCGGTGAGGTCACCGAGACGAACCAGGACGTCGTGGACGATCCCTCACTGGTGAACTCCGCCCCGTTCGAGGGCGGCTGGCTGTTCAAGGTACGTGTCGCGCAGGAGCCCGATGACCTGCTCACCGCCGATGAGTACACACAGTTTTCCGGCAACTGAGACCCCAGGGACCGTGATGTCTTCGAAGTCGCTTCTGAACGCCTCGCTCCATGAGCTCGACCCCGACGTCGCCGCCGCCGTCGACGCCGAGCTCCACCGTCAGCAGTCCACGCTCGAAATGATCGCCTCGGAGAACTTCGCTCCGGTCGCGGTCATGGAGGCGCAGGGCTCCGTACTGACCAACAAGTACGCCGAGGGCTACCCCGGCCGCCGCTACTACGGCGGCTGTGAGCACGTCGATGTGATCGAGCAGATCGCCATCGACCGGGTGAAGGCGCTCTTCGGCGCCGAGCACGCCAACGTACAGCCGCACTCCGGCGCCCAGGCGAACGCGGCGGCGATGTTCGCGCTGCTCTCCCCCGGCGACACGATCATGGGTCTGAACCTCGCCCACGGCGGGCACCTGACCCACGGGATGAAGATCAACTTCTCCGGCAAGCTCTACAACGTCGTCGCGTACCACGTCGACGACAAGACCGGCCAGGTCGACATGGCCGAGGTCGAGCGGCTGGCCAAGGAGTCCCGTCCGAAGCTGATCGTGGCCGGCTGGTCGGCGTACCCCCGCCAGCTGGACTTCGCGGCCTTCCGCCGGATCGCGGACGAGGTCGGCGCGTATCTGATGGTCGACATGGCGCACTTCGCCGGTCTGGTCGCCGCGGGCCTGCACCCCAACCCGGTGCCGCACGCGCACGTCGTCACGACCACCACGCACAAGACCCTCGGCGGCCCGCGCGGTGGTGTGATCCTCTCCACCAAGGAACTGGCGAAGAAGATCAACTCGGCGGTCTTCCCGGGCCAGCAGGGCGGCCCGCTGGAGCATGTCATCGCGGGCAAGGCGGTCTCCTTCAAGGTGGCGGCCACGGACGAGTTCAAGGAGCGCCAGCAGCGCACGCTGGACGGCGCCCGGATCCTCGCCGAGCGGCTGGGCCGTCCGGACGTCACCGAGGCCGGTGTTTCCGTACTCTCCGGCGGCACGGATGTACACCTCGTTCTCGTCGATCTGCGGAACTCGGAGCTGGACGGCCAGCAGGCCGAGGACCGGCTCCACGAGATCGGCATCACGGTCAACCGGAACGCCGTCCCGAACGACCCGCGCCCCCCGATGGTCACCTCGGGCCTGCGGATCGGCACGCCCGCCCTGGCCACCCGCGGCTTCACCACCGAGGACTTCACCGAGGTCGCCGAGATCATCGCGGCGGCCCTGAAGCCCTCCTTCGACCGCGAGGAGCTGGCCGGCCGGGTCACCGCGCTGGCCGAGAAGCACCCGCTGTACCCGGGCCTGTAGCCATCCGTACGGCCTGAGTTACGGGGCACCGCGCACACTGGACCGTGCGGCGCGGTGCCCCGCACCACGTTTCCCCGCACCACGTACCCCCGCGTGTCACCGTCATCTCCGCACCACCCCGGCAGACAACGGCGTCTACCAACCAGCAAGGAGTCACCCGTGGCCATCTCGGTCTTCGACCTGTTCTCGATCGGAATCGGCCCGTCCAGCTCCCATACGGTCGGCCCGATGCGCGCGGCGCGGATGTTCGCGCGCCGCCTCAAGAACGAGGGCCTGATCGCCCATACGGTCTCGATCCGGGCGGAGCTGTACGGATCGCTCGGCGCGACCGGCCACGGCCACGGCACGCCCAAGGCCGTGCTCCTCGGCCTGGAGGGCAACTCGCCGCGCACCGTCGACGTGGAGAGCGCGGACGATCAGGCGGAACGTATCCGCAGCAGCGGCCGGCTCCATGTGCTCGGCATGCACGAGATCGCCTTCGACGCCGGTGAGGACCTGGTCCTGCACCGCCGCAAGACCCTGCCGTACCACGCCAACGGCATGACCGTCCTCGCGTACGACGCGGCAGGCGCCGTACTCCTGGAGAAGACCTACTACTCCGTGGGCGGCGGCTTCGTCGTGGACGAGGACGCGGTGGGCGAGGACCGGATCAAGCTCGACGACACCGTGCTGAAGTACCCCTTCCGCACCGGCGACGAGCTGCTGCGGCTGTCGGCCGAGACCGGTCTGTCGATCTCCGCGCTGATGCTGGAGAACGAGAAGGCCTGGCGCACGGAGGACGAGATCCGCACCGGGCTGCTGGAGATCTGGCGGGTCATGCAGGCGTGTGTCTCACGCGGGATGGCCCGCGAGGGCATCCTGCCGGGCGGCCTCAAGGTCCGCCGCCGCGCCGCCCATTCGGCGCGCCAGCTGCGCGCCGAGGGCGATCCGCAGACGCACGCCATGGAGTGGATCACGCTCTACGCGATGGCGGTGAACGAGGAGAACGCCGCGGGCGGGCGCGTCGTCACCGCCCCCACCAACGGCGCCGCGGGCATCATCCCGGCCGTACTGCACTACTACATGAACTTCGCGGCCGGCGGCGCCACGGCGGAGGAGAAGGACGAGAACGTCGTCCGCTTCCTGCTCGCCGCGGGCGCCATCGGCATGCTCTTCAAGGAGAACGCCTCCATCTCCGGCGCCGAGGTCGGCTGCCAGGGCGAGGTCGGCTCGGCCTGCTCCATGGCCGCGGGCGCCCTCGCGGAGGTCCTGGGCGGCAGCGCCGAACAGGTCGAGAACGCGGCCGAGATCGGCATGGAACACAACCTCGGCCTGACCTGCGACCCGGTCGGCGGCCTGGTCCAGATCCCGTGCATCGAACGGAACGGCATGGCCGCGGTGAAGGCGGTCACGGCGGCGAAGATGGCGCTGCGCGGCGACGGCAGCCACAAGGTCTCCCTGGACAAGGTCATCAAGACCATGAAGGAGACGGGCGCGGACATGTCCGTCAAGTACAAGGAGACCGCGCGCGGCGGGCTCGCGGTGAACATCATCGAGTGCTGACAGGCTGACAGAGGGGGGTGCCGGTCGCGGCTGACGACCGGCGCCGGTATCGCGGGCCGGTCAGCCGGCCTGGCGCGTACGCGAGGTCGCGAGCGGTTCGAGAAGCCGTCGCGGCGCGCTGAGCACGGCGGATACGGGATCGGGACCGGAGTGCGCCGCGTCGAACCCGGGGCCCGGCTCGATCCGGATCTCCGGGACCGGCGGGGCCGCACCGCACTCCTCGCAGCGCCCCTCGGGGTCGAGCAGACCGCCGTCCCGGTCATGGCGCAGGTCGCGCTTCGCCCCGGCCGGCGAGTAGTGGGCGTCGCCCCAGGCCATCATGGCGCGCAGGATGGGCCAGAGCGCTATGCCCTTGGCGGTCAGCCGGTACTCGACGGTGCCGGCCCCGTCGTCGTCCCGGGTGAGCACACCCTCCCGTACCAGGAGCTTCAGCCGGCCGGCCAGGACGGCGCGCGGGATCCCGAGCTGGCCGGCCAGGTCTCCGAACCGGCGGACCCCGAAGAACGCGTTACGGACGATGAGCAGGGTCCACCGCTCTCCGACGACCTCCAGCGTGCGTGCCAGCGAGCAGTTGCGGTCCGCGTAGGTGCTGGGAAGGGTCATACCGGGTCACACCTCCGCCTCGATAGTTCGCTCACTGAACTGACCCGTGTTACGGTAGCACGGTTCATTGACCGAACTATCCGAACTGCCCGAACTGCCCGAACCGTCAGCGGCGGCACGGCACGGAGAAGGGGCGGGATGGTGAAACGACCCGAGGTACCGGACCGGTCGATCCGGTACCGGCCGCCGGCGGTGACCTCGACCGGTGGGAGAGGACGATGAACGAGCGGCCCTACGCGGAGAAGAAGTTCGCCGAGATCAACGGTGTGCGGATGGCCTACCTCGACGAGGGTGAGGGCGATCCGGTCGTCTTCCAGCACGGCAATCCGACCTCGTCCTATCTGTGGCGCAACGTGATGCCCCATCTGGAGGGTCTGGGCCGGCTGATCGCCTGCGATCTCGTCGGGATGGGCGACTCCGGCCGGCTGGCACCGTCCGGCCCGGACCGCTACTCCTACCTGGAGCACCGGGAGTACCTGTTCGCGCTGTGGGAACACCTCGGCCTCGGTGACAACGTCGTGTTCGTCCTGCACGACTGGGGCTCGGCGCTCGGTTTCGACTGGGCGTACCAGCACCAGGACCGGGTCGCCGGAATCGCCTATATGGAAGCGATCGTGGCTCCGATGAGCTGGGACGACTGGCGCGACGGTTCCCGGCGGACCTTTCAGGATCTCCGTTCCCCGGCCGGCGAGTCGATGGTCCTCACCGACAACATGTTCGTCGAGCAGGTGCTGCCGACGGGGATCCTGCGGGAGCTGAGCGAGGCGGAGACGGCGGTCTACCGTGCTCCCTACCTCGTACCGGGCGAGAGCCGCCGCCCCACGCTCAGCTGGCCGCGCCAGCTGCCGATCGACGGCGAACCCGCCGAGGTGGTGCGGATCGTCGACGACTACGGCCGCTGGCTCAGCACCTCCGCGGTGCCCAAGCTGTTCGTCGACGCGGACCCGGGCGCGATCCTGATCCGGGGCCCGCGCGCGTTCTGCCGCACCTGGCCCCACCAGACCGAGGTGACGGTGCCGGGCGCGCACTTCGTCCAGGAGGACAGCCCGGATCCGGTCGGTGCCGCGCTGGCGGATTTCGTCCGGGGCATCCGCGGCACCTCCGGCAGGGGCGTACGGGACACCGGAGCGCACGGATGACCGGGGCCCCGGCCCTTTCGCCGTGCGCACGGCGACCCGGTGCGCGCACGACGGCCGGGCGACGCGCCGTTCCTCACTCCGGTCTCCCTCCGACAGCACACGGAGTTCTACGGAAGGTATGCGGATGACCACCGACGACAGGCTTTTCCTGATCACCGGCGCGACCGGCAGAACCGGGGCCGGGACCGTCCATCTGCTGCTGGAGCGTGGTCACCGCGTCCGCGCCCTGGTGCACCGTGAGGACGAGCGCTCCCGCGCGCTGGCCGAGGCCGGAGCCGAGATCGCCCTGGCGGACCTGCACGACCTCGACGGCATGGCCGCGGCCGTGCGGGGCGTCACCGGCGCGTACCTGTGCCATCCGATCCTCCCCGGCCTGATCGAGGCGACCGCCTACTTCGCCCAGGCGGCGACCGAGGCGGGGGTCCGCTCCGTGGTCAACATGTCGCAGATCTCCGCCCGCCGCGACGCCGCCAGCGACGCCGCCCGGCAGCACTGGGTGTGCGAGCGCCTGCTGGACCGGACCGGCCTGCTGACCGTGCACATCCGGCCGACCTTCTTCGCCGAGTGGCTCACGCTGTGGTGGGAGAGGCGGGACGGCGAGGGCCACCTGCGGCTGCCGTTCGGCGACGGCCGCCACGCCCCGATCACCGCGGCCGACCAGTCCCGGGTGATCGCCGCCCTGCTGGTCGACCCCGAGCCGCACGACCGCGCGCTCTACACCCTGCACGGCCCGGTCGAACTGAACCACCACGAGATCGCCCGGACCATCTCCACGACGCTCGGCATCCCGGTGCGCTACGAACCGATCGGTGTGGAGGAGTTCGCCTCGGCCATGACGCGGCGCGGGCTGCCCACGCACCTCGTCCAGCACTTGAGCAACGTCGCCGTCGACTACCGGAACGGTGTGTTCGCCGGCACGAACGACAACGTCGAGCGGATCGGCGGTCACGCACCCCTGTCCGTCGAACAGTTCGTCCTCGCGCACAAGTCCGACTTCGACACCAGCGGCCCCTACTTCGCCCCCGCCCCCTGACGCGGGCGCGGGCGGGCCGGGGTCGGGCCGCGTACGGGTGGGGACGGGTAGGCCGGACAGCCCTGGAGACCGTCGCGTGACGCGTCACCGGGTGCTGAGCCAGTGCGGGTCGGGGACCACCGTCAGGATCGCCGACAGCAGGACGATCGCTGCCAGTACGGCCAGCTCCGCCCGCGCGGGGGGCCCGGCGTCCGCGCCGCGGCGCAGCCGGTTTCTGGCGGTCAGGGCGAGGCCGCTCACGACCGCGACCAGCAGCAGTTTGGCGATCAGCACACGGCCGTACGCCGTGCTGAACACGACGTCGGCGGGGAGTCTGCGCAGGGTGGAGAGCGTTCCGGTGGCGGCGAGCGCGGCGAAGAGCCAGCCGGCGAGCCGGGCGTAACGGGCGAGCACCTGGCGGGCCTCCGCCGGGTCCTCCCGGCGCAGCCACATCGTGCGCAGTACGTACAGCAGGCCACCGGTCCACAGCGAGGCCGCGGTCAGATGGACGGTGGTGAGGGCGGTGCCCAGCATCGGGGTGTACGGCTCCGGGTGCGCCCGCAGGGCCTCCGCGCCGACGACCACGGCCAGCGGCGCGAGGGCCGCCAGGGGTCGGTTCACGGCGACACAACCGGCCGCCAGCAGAAAGCCGTTGGCCATGAAGAGCAGCAGACGGCCCTCGACGGTGCCGTACACGGTGGTGATGTCGAGGCCGCTCACGGACGCGAGCAGGATGATCTGCCCCGCCGAGGCGGCCGCGCCGGTCAGCGCGGCGGCGAGGGCCCAGCCGCGGGGCGCGGGGCCGGTACGGGCGAGCCTGGCTCCGGCCAGCTCACCGAGGTGCAGCGCGAGCCCGGCGAAGACGGCGAACCGCAGCGCGGTGATGCCTCCCGCGCCGGGTATGCGCAGCTCACCGGTCCCGCGCGAGACCATGGCCAGGCCGAGCGGTATGACCAGCACGGCGAACAGGACACCACCGGCTATCAGGGCGGCCCTGCGGCCGGCCGAGCCGGTGGCTTCCTCGGCGGACGAACCCGGATATATCACCGTTTGATCTTCTCTGCCCGGCGCGTCTTCCGGCAACGCGAGCGGGGCGAGCGGCTGATGGTCCGGGCCGTACCGGGCGCTCCGACCCGCACCACCGCCCCGGGACTCAGCCCTTGCGCGAGGCCAGGAACTCGTCGAACGTCAACAGCCCGTCCCCGTTGCCGTCGTGCGCGTTGATCACGGCCTGCGCGACCGTCTCGGTCACATGGAAGTCGCCGAGCTGCGCCATCACGCTCTTGTACTCCGCCGCCGTGATGAGTCCGTCGCCGTTCGCGTCGAACCGCTCGAACGCCTTGCGCGCCTCGTCAATGTCCGCCACTGTTCCGCCCCTTCGTGATGCCTGCTGACGGAGTCAGATTATCCGTACGCGTTCACCCGAACGGCGGCAGCCCGGGAACGCCCCGGAGAAACGCCGCCGGGAAACGCCGCCGGGACCGGACGCCCGCGGTGTGCGGGCGTCCGGTCCCGGCGGAGAAAACGCGTACGTCCGTCAGCCGCGCCACGGCTGGTAGTGCGGATTGTCCAGGCACCCCGACATGATCTCGGTCTTCTTCACCTTGTCGACCGGGCAGACGCCGACGATCCGCTCCCGGGAGATCCCACCGGGGAAGGCGACCTCCACCTGATCGGCCCACTTGTGCGTGTCACCGATCGTCTTGTTGACGTCGATGCCGCCGGGGGCGTCGATGTAGTAGTTGAATCCGCTCTTGTACCACTGCTTGTACAGGTCGTGGTCATAGCTGGTGGAGACATAGGGCGAGGGCTGGTTGACCAGGACGTACTTCTCCACGTCGTACTGCCCGTCCAGCGGCGCCTTGGGCTGGAAGCCCTGCTCGAAGATGACCTCCGGCTTCCGGCTGTCGGCGCGGTAGAGCTGCCGGCAGTCGGTGCGCCAGGCGGGCGTCGGGGTGATCCGGTTCACCTCGACCGTGTGGTCCGCCGCCGCGAACATCGGGTCCTCGACGCGGGGGCAGGTTTCGGCGGCCTTGAAGGAGGCGGCGTGCGCGGGGGCGGACATGACCGGGGCGGACCCGGCCGGGGACCGCGTGGACGCGGCCTCGGTGGCGGAGGCCGGAATCAGGACGGCGGTGACGGACAGGGCGACGGCGGCGGCCCGCCGCCGCGAGCGAGAGGTGATCATGGGATGCACCCTCCCCGCTGTACGGCGGCGGGCCGTGGACCGTCACCCGTCCGGGGGCGTGTCGTCCGTAACCTTGCCCGCCCCACGACGAGTTGACGTCGGCCTGACATCAACTCCGCGTCGGCTCCGCCGCCTCCGCGCCCGGTCGGTGTCAGCGGAAGACCCCCGTGTGCCCGAGCGAGTAACGGCCGGGCTGCGGATAGACCGCGAGTCCGTGCGGACCGCCGCCGACCGGGATCCGGGCGATCTCCTTGCCGCTGCGCGTGTCGATCGCGTACACCTCGGAGTCGTAACGCCCCGCCAGCCACAGGACCTTGCCGTCCGACGAGACCCCGCCCATGTCGGGACTGCCGCCGTCCGGCAGATACCACTTCTTCGCCAGCTTGTTCTTCGCGAAGTCGAAGACGGAGATGGTGCCCTCACCGCGGTTGGAGATGTACATCTCCTTCGAATCCCGGCTGACGTACAGGCCGTGACAGCCCTCGCCCGTCGGCAGCAGCTTCGGGGTGGTGAACTTCTCCCCGTTCAGCACCCACACGCCGTGGGCCATCATGTCGGCGATGTAGAACGTCTTGCCGTCCGGCGAGATCTTCACGTCCTGCGGCATGGCGCCCTGGAAGGGCAGCTTCTGCTGGGAGACGACCTTCATGTGCTCCGTGTCGACCTTGAGGAGTTCACCGGAGAACTCGCACGACACGATGAAGTACCGGCCGTCCGCCGAGAAGTCGGCGTGGTTGACGCCCGCGCAGGTCACCGGCTCGGTCTTCTTCACCTTCATGGTGTGCGGATCGCGGAAGACCAGCTGGCGGTCGAGCGAGGCCATGACGATCGCGTACTTGCCGTTGGGCGTGAAGTAGAGGTTGTACGGATCGTGTACGTCGACCGGTTCGCCCGCCTTGCCGGTGGCGGGGTCGATGGGGGTGAGCGTATGGCCGCGGTTGTTGTTGACCCAGAGGGTCTTGAGGTCCCAGGAGGGCACGACATGCTGTGGCTGTCTGCCGACGTCGATGGTCTCGATGACCTTGTAGGTCGCGGGGTCGATCACCGAGACCGTGTCGGAGTGGGTGTTGGGCACATACACCCGGGACGGGAAGCCCTTCACGATGGGCGAGAGCATGCCCGGCCGGTCGGCGGCGTAGATGTCCTTGGGGTCGAGTACGGGCGGCATGCCCGGCAGTCCGGCCGGCACGCTCCGCTCGGGTACGACGGGCCGGGCGGCGGCCTTGGTCGCCTTCGGCGCGGGCCGCCCGGTGTCCTGGCTCGCACAGCTCGCGAGCAGGGCGAGGGCGGCGGTTCCCAGCAGGGCGGCGGTGCGCCGGGCGATCCGGCCGGCGGCCCGCGGGGTGCTGGGAGCGGGCCGCTCGGTGGTCCGTGGTGTGGGGGGAAGCATCAGGTCAGCAGCTCCGTGGTCGTCACCGCGCGCAGGCCGCGGCGTTCCAGTGCGTCGAGGAGGGCGGGCAGCGCGGCGACGGTGTCCGCGTAACCGAAGTGCAGGCTCACCACGGAGCCGTTGCGGATCTGTCCGGTGACGGTGCGGGTGACGGCCGCGGCGCCGGGCGAGGTGAAGTCGAGCGAGTCGACGTCGTACGAGAGGACGTGCGGGTAGCCGGCCTTCCGCGCCAGCCGCTGGACGAGCGGGGTGGCGTACTGCGTACGGGAGGGGCGGAACCAGCTGCCGATCGAGCCGGTGAGCTTGCGCAGCCGCTGGGCGCAGCCGGTGATCTCCGCGTACGCCGCGGCCTCGTCCAGGTCGGAGATGTCGATGTGGCGCAGCGTGTGGTTGCCGAGATCGTGGCCGCCGTCCAGGATCCGGCGGGCGAGGGCCGGGTGTTCGTCGAGCCAGCCGCCCACGGCGAGGACGGTGATCCGGGCTCCGGCGCGTTCCGCCTCCGCCAGCACCGCGGTGGCGGTGGCGGGGTCGCCCTGCCCGTGGAAGGTGAGGGCGACCCGCGCGCGGTCGCGTGGGCCGTGCGCGATCTCGGCGGGCTGCCCGGGGAACCGGCGCGGCGCGGGTGCCGTACGGACGGCGGGCCGACCGTTCCCCGGGCTGGGTCCCGCGGACGTTCCGGCCGCTGATCCGGCGGCGGATCCGCGCGGCGGACCGGACACGGAACCGGTGGGGGTGGCGGGGGCGCTGTCCGTACAGCCGGTGGCGAGGACGCCCGCCACGGCCGCACCGGCTCCTGCGCGCAGTGCACTGCGCCGGTCGATCGGAATCACGCCCCCATTTAAGGGGGAAGGAGGGCGAAAGGTGACGATTGACCGGTTGAGTGACCTTACGGGTCGTCACCTTCAGGGCCATCCTCGGGGGGCGCCCCATGAGAGCGATCGCCAGGGCCGCCCCGTCAGGGCGATCATCAGGGGTCGCCCCGTCAGGTCATCGCCGGGGCATCGTCCGGGTCGCCCCCGTCAGGGCAGCTGGCGGTCGGAGACCCGCATCTCGAACCAGGTGTTCTTGCCGCGTGGCAGCAGATCCACCCCCCACCGGTCGGAGAGCCGGTCCACCAGGAAGAGGCCGCGCCCGCTGGTGTCCATCTCCTGCACCGGCATCAGACAGGGCAGTCCGCGCGAGGGGTCCCGCACCTCGATCCTGATCCAGCCCCGGCGGCGCAGCATCCGTAACCCGAAGACCCGGGCGCCGGTGTGCCGCACGGCGTTGCCGACGAGTTCCGAGACGAGCAGTACGGCGTACTCGGCGGTCTGCGGTGAGAGCGCCCACTGTTCCAGCACCACGCAGTGGGTGATCCGGCGGGCGGCGAGGGCGGATTCCGGGCGGGAGGGCAGGCGGACTTCCGCCTCCGTCGGATTGCCGAACAATTCCAGCGCCTTGTGCGCCTGTTCGTCGTCGACGGACGGTATCCACCGCGCTGCGGCCGCGTCGCCGCGCTGCCGCGGTTGCTCCACACCCTCCAGGCCCGCCATGTCCCCCATCATGGCCGCCCAGACCCCTCCCGGGGGCCGTTCCGGGTGAATCGACCCCCCGGAATGAGTCATTCCAGGGGGCGCGAACGGCATATGCCAAGGGCAGAACTTGGGCTTGCACAACCACCCTGACCTGCAATGACGACCCGCAATTGGATGATCACCAAGAGCGATCACGGCAAATATCTTAAGGTTCCCTTAAGGTTGAGCTAAGCCGGGCGCCGGGTTGACGCCGCCCTGTTCCCACCGCCAACAGGGCGGCTTTCAGAGGAACTTGGCCTTCCCGGGGCCGTCCTCCACGAACGACCGCATGCCGCGCTCGCGGTCCTCCGTGGCGAACAGGCCCGCGAACCAGTTCCGTTCGATCGTCAGACCGGTCTCCAGATCCGTCTCCAGACCCGCGTCGACCGATTCCTTGGCGGCCCGCAGCGCGAGCGCGGGTCCCTGGGCGAGCCGCGCGGCCCAGGCGTGCGCCTGCTCGTACACCTCTTCCGGCGGGACCACCCGGTCGACCAGACCGAGCGTCAGCGCCTCGTCGGCCTTCACCTGACGGCCCGTGAAGATGAGGTCCTTGGCCCGGGAAGGGCCGATCAGCCGCGCGAGCCGCTGCGTACCGCCGGCGCCCGGGATCAGGCCGAGCAGGATCTCGGGCTGGCCGAGCTTGGCGTTGGCCCCGGCGATCCGGAAATCGGCGCAGAGGGCCAGTTCGCAGCCGCCGCCCAGCGCGTAGCCGGTGACCGCCGCGACGACGGGCTTGGGGATACGGGCGACGGCGGTGAACGACTCCTGGAGCGCCCGGGAGCGCGCGACCATCGCCGCGTGGTCCCACCCCCGCATCTCCTTGATGTCGGCGCCGGCCGCGAAGACCTTCTCGCCGCCGTACAGGATCACGGACCGTACGTCGTCGCGCCGGCCCGCTTCGTCGGCCAGCTCGCGCAGCCGGTCCTGGATGGAGGAGTCGAGTGCGTTCATCGGGGGGCGGTCGAGCCGGATCGTGCCGACGCCGCCGGAGACCTCAAGGTTCACGAATGCCATACGGGCAGGTTAACCGGCGCTAACCGACGGCGACACCGGCACCGGTACGGGCAGGGGTTCCGGTACGAGTACGGGCACGGGTACGGGTACGGGCACAGGTGCGGATTCCGGCGCCGGTACGCGTACGGGCCCGGAGTACCGGCGGGGAGACGCGGACGGGCCCGGTGCGCTCAGTCGCGGCGCACCGGGCCCGTATCCCCTGCGAGGGCCTCGGCGGAGGTCCTACGCGGTCCACTCCGACCAGGACATGTTCCAGCCGTTCAGGCCGTTGTCCGGGGCGATCTGCTTGTCCTTCGAGTTCTTCACGATCACCACGTCACCGATGAGCGAGGAGTTGTAGAACCACGCCGACGGAGTGCCGTTGTTCCCGCCGCCGCGGATGTCCCGCAGCCCCACACAGCCATGGCTGACGTTCGCGGAGCCGAACGTGCCCGGGGACGCCCAGTAGTTGCCGTGGACGAAGGTGCCCGAGGTGGACAGCCGCATCGCGTGCGGCACGTCCTTGATGTCGTACTCACCGCCGAAGCCCACCGTCGCGCCGTTCATCCTGGTCACCTCGTACTTCTCGCTGATGACCATCTGACCGTTGTACGTGGTGGTCGACGGGGCGCCCGCGGTGATCGGGATGTTCTTGATCTGCTTGCCGTCCCGTACGACCTTCATCGTCTTGGCGCTCGCGTCCACGGTGGAGACCTGGCTGCGGCCGATCGTGAACGTGAAGGACTTCGCCTGCTCGCCGTACACGCCCGGCCGGCCCTCGACGCCGTCCAGGTTGAGCTTCACGGTCACCTTCGTGCCCGCCGCCCAGTACTTCTCGGGGCGGAAGTCGAGGCGGTCGTTGCCGAACCAGTGGCCCTCGATCGGTACGGACGGCTCCGCCGTGACCGTGATCGCCTGCTCCACCGCCTCGGGCTCGGTGATGCCCCGGGTGAAGTTGATCGAGACCGGCATTCCGACACCGACCGTGGAACGGTCCTCGGGCGTGTAGTGGCCGATGAAGGTGTTCTTGGGTACGAGCGTGGTGAAGGTGGTGTCCTTGGCGGACTCGCGGCCGTCGGCGTCCTTGGCGATCGCGTGCACCTTGTACTTGGTGGCGCCGGCGAGATGCTGGAGCGGCTCCCAGCTCGCGCCGTCCGCGGCCAGCTTGCCCTCGACCGGCTTGCCCTTGTCGTCCTGGACGGTGACCGTGGTCAGTTTGCCCTTGCCGGCCGAGACCTTGAGGGCGCCCGTGGTCGCGACCGCCTTCGCCCTGTCCTCCGGAGCGATCGTCACGACGGCCGCCGAGGCCGCGTTCTCCACCTTCCCCGCGCCCTCGCCGTTCTTGCCACTGTCACCCGTGCCGGAAGCACCGCCTCCGCCGCACGCCGTGACCACCAGGAGCAGCCCCCCGAGCATCAGGGCCAGCGGCCCCGTTCCCCCGTGTCCCCGTCGTCCCGTGCGCCGTTCCGGTCCCTCGCCCCGCGGCGCCCGGCCCGACCCGGCCGATGTCCCCGATATCGGCAGCCCATTCACTATGGTCGTCTCCCCTCGCACGGCCTGGCCCCGCCACGGCCCGCACTCCCGCGCGTCGAGTGCACGCGCTCGCGACAGATAATCACACCGGAAGCCTTACGGTGATCTCGCGTCTGTCACCATTCGGTCCCAACAGGCCGGGACGGTGCAGGTCATACGGGCCGTACGAGGGGACGGCCGGGTGCCGAGGGGCTCCGGGGGAGCCCTGGCGGGTGGCCGGCGGCGTCAGTCGGCGCGGGAGCCCGAGACCGCCGAACCCGCCTTCCAGCGCTTCCAGTCCAGGTTCCAGCCGCCCAGACCGTTGTCGGGTGCGACCGTACGGTCGTGGGAGTTGACCACCTCGACGACATCGCCGATCAGGGTCCGGTCGAAGAACCAGCCGGCCGGGGTGTCGGGGCCGCCGCCCTTCACGTCCCGCAGTCCGACACAGCCGTGGCTGACGTTCTGGGAGCCGAACGTGGTCGCGGGCGCCCAGTAGTTGCCGTGCAGGAACGTCCCGGACGTGGTGAGCCGTACCGCGTGCGGCACGTCCTTGATGTCGTACTCACCGCCGAAGCCGACCGTCCTGCCGTTCATGCGGGTGACGTCGTACAACTCGGTGACCACCATCTTCCCGTTGTACGTGGTGGTCTTGGCCGCGCCGGCGGTGATCGGGACGGTCGAGATCAGCTCCCCGTCGCGCCGTACCTCCATGGTGTGCTCCTCGGCGTCGACCAGCGAGACCTGGGAGCGGCCGACGGTGAAGCCGACCCTCTTCTCCTGGATGCCGAAGACCCCCGGTGCCGCCTGGACGTCGCGCAGGGCCAGATCGATCGTCACTTCCGTGCCCGGCTCCCAGTATTCGCGGGGCCGGAAGTCGAGACGGTCGTGGCCGAACCAGTGCCCGGCGATCTCCACCGGCGGATCCGCCGTCACGGTGATGGCGCGTTCGACGGCCGCCCGGTTCTGGATCGTGCGGTTGAAGCGGAAGGAGATGATCATGCCGGTGCCGACGGTGGCGCGGTTCTCCGGGGAGAAGTAGCCGATGAACCGGTCGGTGGGGACCGCCGTCATGAAGGTGGTGTGGCGTGCCGAGCGGCGGCCCGCGCCGTCCACGGCCACCGCGTCGACGCTGTATTTGGCGGCCAGCGCGACCCGCGCGCCGCTCTCCGGCGTCCAGGAGCGGCCGTCCGCGGAGATCCGGCCGCGCAGCTCGGTGGGTTGCGCGTCCTCCACCTGTACGACCTTGACGCGCTCCAGCCGGCCGTCCGGCACCCGCACCGCGATCGGATCGGACCGGCCGATGCCCTTCGTACCGTCCTCGGGGGTGATCCGGATCGTGTCCCCGGGAGCGCGCGACTTGCCCTCCGTGAACGATTCGGTGCCCGCGCATCCCGCCAGGCCGGCCAGCAGGCCGGTCATCAGTCCTGCCCATGTCAGGACGGCGACCGCGCCGGTCCCCGCCCGCTTGGGCTCTGTCCGCTTCAGTACGTGTCTCACGTCCCGCCCAACGACCACGCCCCTCCGGGGGAAACGTGAGGGCGGGGCCTCTTGCGGGCAGAACAGGTGGGAGGACCACGCGAGGGGAGCCACGGCCGGGACGTCGTGCGCCCGATCCGCGAGGCCGACGAGCCGCGGGAGGCCGGTCAGTGGCGAGCGCAGCCGAGCAGAAGGCAGTGCAGGAGAAGCGGAAGGAGGAGAGCGAGGGGAGGGACACGGAGAAGGTCGCCGAGAAGGTCGCCGAGAAGGTCGCCGAGAAGGTCGCGGAGAAGGGGCGGGAGCAGAGGAGGGAGATCCGGGACGGCAACGGTCACCGCCGCGAGCCCGGCGCCCCGAGGCCCGTGGTCTGGCCGGGCACGCCGACCCCGCTGGGAGCGCGCTACCGAGTGGGCCCCGACGGCGTGGCGGGCACCAACTTCGCCCTCTGGGCGGGCGGCGCCGAGGCGGTCGAGGTCTGTCTGTTCGACGACAGCGGCGCCGAGACCCGGTTGTCGCTGACCGAGCTGACCCATGAGATCTGGCACGGCTTCGTGCCCGACATCCGGCCGGGACAGCGCTACGGGTACCGGGTCCACGGCCGCTGGGACCCCTGGACGGGCGCCCGCTGGAATCCGGCGAAGCTGCTGCTCGACCCGTACGCCCGTGCGGTGGACGGAGATTTCGGGCTGCCTCCGGAGGTCTACGGCCATGTGCGCGACTGGCCGCAGCGGGAGGTGGCCGACACCGTGCGGGACGGCCGCGACTCCGCTCCGCACGTCCCCAAGGGGGTCGTCGTCCACGACAGCGCGCCCGACGACGAGTGGGCCGACGACCGCCGGCCCAAGACGCCGTGGGCCGATTCGGTCATCTACGAGCTGCATGTGCGGGGCTTCACCAAGCTCCACCCGGGGATCCCGGAGAACCTGCGCGGTACGTACGCGGGACTCGCGCACCCGGCGGCCATCGGCCATCTGCGGCGGCTCGGGGTGACGGCGGTCGAGCTGCTGCCCGTACACCAGTTCGCCCATGAGGACCATCTGCTGCGGCGCGGGCTGCGCAACTACTGGGGCTACAACTCCATCGGCTACTTCGCGCCGCACGCGGGCTACGCGGCGAGCGGCACCCGGGGGCAGCAGGTCGCGGAGTTCAAGGGGATGGTGCGCGCGCTGCACGCCGCGGGGATAGAGGTCATCCTCGACGTGGTCTACAACCACACGGCGGAGGGCGGGGAACAGGGGCCGACGCTGTCCCTGCGCGGTATCGACAACCGCGGCTACTACCGGCTGCCCTCCGACGCGCGCAGATACACCGACTACACCGGCTGCGGGAACACCCTCCATGTGGTCCAGCCCCAGGTACTGCGGCTGATCACCGACTCGCTGCGCTACTGGGTCACGGAGATGGGTGTCGACGGCTTCCGCTTCGACCTCGCGGCGGCGCTGGCCCGCTCCATGCACGACGTCGACATGCTCTCGCCGTTCCTCGCGGTGATCGCCCAGGACCCGGTCCTGCGCCGGGTGAAGCTGATCGCCGAGCCGTGGGATGTGGGCAACGGCGGCTACCAGGTCGGGTCGTTCCCCCCGCTGTGGACGGAGTGGAACGACCGCTACCGCGACGCCGTACGGGACTTCTGGCGCGGCGCGCTGCCCGATGTGCGGGATCTCGGCTACCGGCTGTCGGGGTCGAGCGATCTGTACGCGTGGGGCGGCCGGCGGCCGTACGCCTCCATCAACTTCGTCACCGCGCACGACGGCTTCACGCTGCGCGATCTGGTGTCGTACGAGCGGAAGCACAACGAGGCCAACGGCGAGGGCAACAGGGACGGGACGAACGGCAACCGCGCCTGGAACTGCGGGGTGGAGGGAGAGACGGACAACGCCGCGGTCAACGCCCTGCGGCGGCGGCAGTCGCGCAATCTGCTCACCACCCTGCTGGTGTCGACGGGCGTGCCGATGCTGGTCGCGGGCGACGAGATGGGCCGTACGCAGGGCGGCAACAACAACGCGTACTGCCAGGACAGCGAGGTCAGCTGGCTGGACTGGTCCCTGCTCGCGGACCCCGACGGGCAGGGGCTGCACGCGCTGACCGCCCGGCTGCTCGCCCTGCGCCACGCCCATCCCGTACTGCGCCGCCGCGCCTTCTTCTCCGGCCGGCCGCAGGCCCCGGACGGGCTGCGCGACCTGGCGTGGTTCACCCGGCAGGGCTCGGAGATGACGGAGGAGGACTGGTACGCGCCCGCCCGGACGCTCGGGCTCTTCCTGTCCGGGCGGGACATCCCCGGCCGGGACGCGCGTGGCGAGAAGATCACGGACGACAGCTTCCTGACGGTCCTGCACGCGGATGGCCGGCCAGTGGAGTTCACGCTGCCGGGGCCGCCGTGGGGGCAGGCGTACGAACTGGTGGTCGACACCGCGCGGGAGGAGCAGACGGAGGCGCCGGGCACGGTGTACGAGGGAGGGGCGAAGGTCACGGTCCCGGCACGGGCGGTGCTGGTGTTCCGGGTGAAGGGGTGAGGGTGCGGGGGTCAGAGTGAGGGTGCGGGGGTCAGAGTGAGGATGCGGGGGTGAGGGTGACGGCTCCGCCCCCGGGTGGCGGCGACGGCCGGGGTGACGGGAAAATCACATGAGCGATGTCAGTGGTGAACCGTAGGCTCGCTCCTGATGTCCGAAACACATGCAGACACCAAGGACCGGTCCTCCGTTCGCTCCCTGCTGCGGCTGTGGCCGTACGTGCGACCGGTGCGCGCACGGCTGGCCAGTGCGGCTTTCGTCGCGATCGTCGCGTCCTGTCTCGGGCTGGTGTTCCCCCTCGTACTGAAGTGGATGGTGGACGGTCCCGTCGCGGACCGGGACACCGGGGGCATCTGGCTCGGGGCGCTGATGCTGCTGGGGCTGGGGATCGTCGAGGCGGTGCTGTTCGGTTTCCGCCGCTGGCTGGTGGCGCGGCCACTGGCCGGTGTGGAGGCGGCGATGCGGGCGGATCTCTACCGCCATCTGCAACGGCTGCCGGTGGCCTTCCATGACCGGTGGCCGTCGGGTCAGCTGCTCTCGCGCGGGACGACGGACCTGATGCTGTTGCGGATGTTCCTGGCGTTCCCGCTGACGTTTCTGCTGGTGAACGCCACAACGATCCTGGTGGGTTTCCTGATTCTGCTGATGCAGGACTGGTCGCTGGGGCTGGTGCTGATGATCCCGGTGGTCCCGCTGGTGATCGCCTGCTCGTTCTTCGAGTCGCGGTTCGCGCTGGTCGCGCGCCGGGCGCAGGACCAGGTGGGCGATCTGACCACGGTGGTCGAGGAGGGCGTGCTCGGCATCCGGATCATCAAGGGGTTCGGCCGCCACCGCAGCCAGTCCCTCGCGTTCCGCGCGCTCACGCGGCGGCTGCGCGAGACGGAGCTGGAGAAGGCGCGGCTGCTGGCGGGCATCTGGGCCCTGATCATGGCCATTCCCGAACTGGCCATCGCCGCCGCGCTGGTGCTCGGCACGGTCCAGGTCGCGGACGGCGGACTCTCGACGGGCACGCTGGTCGCGTTCCTGTCGACGGCGCTGGCGCTGCGATGGCCGGTGGAGTCGATCGGGTTCCTGCTGGCGATGAGCCAGGAGTCGGCGACGGCCACCGAGCGGTTCTTCGAGGTGATGGACGTACCGGAGGAAGCGGAGGACGCGTCGGGGAACGCGTCCGGGGAGACCTCGGGTCAGGAAGCGGGCGGCGGGCTGCGCTTCGAGGGGGTGACGTTCCGGTACCCGGACGCGGAGGCGGGCTCCACGCCCGTCCTGGAGCGGATCGATCTGCACATCAGGCCCGGCGAGACCATGGCCGTCGTCGGGGCCACCGGTTCGGGCAAGACCACGCTGACCGCCCTCGTACCGCGACTGCACGAAGTGACCGCCGGGCGGATCACGCTGGACGGCGAGGACATCGCGCTGATGCCGCGCGAGCGGCTGCGGGAGCTGGTGTCGGTGGCGTTCGAGGAGCCGACGCTGTTCTCGGCGACGGTCGGGGAGAACGTACTGATGGGCGCGGAGGACGCCGGCGAGGACGCGCTGCGGCGGGCGCTCGACGTGGCCCAGGCGGGCTTCGTCGAGCATCTGCCGCGCGGCACCGGGACGGAGGTCGGCGAGCAGGGACTCAGCCTCTCCGGCGGACAGCGCCAACGGCTCGCGCTGGCACGGGCGGTGGTCGGCCGGCCGCGCTTCCTGGTGCTCGACGATCCGCTGTCCGCGCTGGACGTGCATACGGAAGCGCTGGTGGAGGCCGCGCTGCGGCAGGTACTCAAGGAGACCACGGCGCTGGTGGTGGCGCACCGGCCGTCGACGGTGCTGCTCGCCGACCGGGTGGCGCTGATCTCGGGCGGCCGGATCGCCGCCGTCGGCACCCATCAGGAGCTGCTGCGGAGCAGCGAGGAGTACGCGTGGCTGATGTCCGGGGCGGAGCGGGATCCCCGGGCCGGGGCCGCCGCGGAGTACGGAGCCGGGACCGCGGCGGAGTCCGGGGCCGGGGCCGCTTCAGGGGCTGTTGAGGAGAGCATCCGATGACGACGTCGACCACCACGGGCCAGGACGCGCCGCGCCCGGACGCGAACGGCCGGGACGCGAACGGCCCGTCCGGGCCCGGCGGCAAGGACTCCCCCGCGTCACCCACCGAGCCCGGCGCCACCGAGGCCCTCGCCGCGGCGCCCGACGACCCGTTCGGCCAGGACGCCCTGCCCGCGCCCCCGGGCGCGACCGGCGCTCTGCTGCGGTCCCTGCTGACGGTCCGGCGCGGGCGGGTCGCGCTGGCCGCGCTGCTCCTGCTGCTCCAGCAGGCCGCCTCCCAGGCGGGCCCGCTGATCGTCGCGTACGCCATCGACCGCGGTGTGCCCGCCTTCCGCGACGGCGACAACGGGCCGCTGTACGCCGTCGGGGCGGGATACCTGATCTGCGCGGTGGGCTCGGGGGCGTTCCAGTACGCCTTCATCCGGGTCGCCGCCCGGGTCAACCAGGACGTACTGCTCGATCTGCGCGGCCGGATCTTCCGCCATGCCCAGGCGCTGAGCCTGGACTTCCACGAGCGCTACACCTCCGGGCGGCTGATCTCCCGGTCGACCACCGATGTGGAGTCCCTGCGCGAGCTGCTCGGCGAGGGCCTCCAGGAACTCATCGGCGTGGTGCTGGCCTTCGTCTACATCTCGGCGATGCTGCTCTACCTGGACGTGGGCATCGGGTCGCTGGCCGTGGTCTCCTTCGTACCGCTGTATCTGCTGGTGCGGATCTACCAGCGGCGGGCGGGGGTGGTCTTCGGCCGGCGCTCCACGGCGATCGCGGCCGTGATCGTGAAGTTCGCGGAGACGATGAACGGCATCAGGCCGGTGCAGGCGTTCCGGCGCGAGCGCGCCAATGACGCGGACTTCCACACGCTCAACCACCGCCATGAACGCAGCAACGGCGACGCGCTGCTGGAGATGGCCCGCTATGTGGTCGGCTCCCGGTTCGTCGCCAACACCGCCGTCGCCGCGATCGTCCTGTGGGGCGCCTACCGGGTGGCGGACGGCACGCTCGCGCTCGGTGTGCTGGCCGCGGCCGTGCTGTATCTGCGCAGGCTGTACGACCCGATCGACCGGCTGGGGATGTTCCTCAACTCGTACCAGTCGGCGGCGGCCTCGATGGAGAAGATCGCGGGTCTGCTGGCCCAGACGCCCTCGGTGCCCGAGGCGTCGAACCCCCGGACGCTGCCCGCGCTCACCGGCGAGTTCCCGGGCCGTGAGGCCGTCTTCGACGGGGTGAGCTTCACGTACCGTACGGGCGGCGAGGTCCTGCCCCGCTTCGACCTGACGATCCCGGCCGGGCAGACGGTCGCGGTCGTGGGCTCGACGGGCGCCGGCAAGTCCACGCTGGCGAAGCTGCTGGCGCGGTTCTACGACCCGACGGAGGGCCGGATCCTCCTCGACGGCGTCGACCTGCGGGAGCTGGACACCCCCGAGCTCCGGCGCGGGGTGGTGATGGTGACCCAGGAGGCGTTCCTGTTCTCCGGCACGGTCGCCGAGAACATCGCCCTGGGCCGCCCGGACGCCTCCCGCGAGGACATCGAACGCGCGGCGAGGGCCATCGGCGCCGACGAGTTCATCCGCGGCCTGCCCGACGGCTACGACACGGACGTGCGCAAGCGCGGCGGCCGGATCTCCGCGGGCCAGCGCCAGTTGGTCGCCTTCGCCCGCGCGCTGCTGGCGAATCCGGCGGTCCTGATCCTGGACGAGGCGACCAGCTCCCTGGACATCCCGGGCGAACGCGCGGTCCAGCGCGCGATGGACACGGTCCTGCGCGGCCGTACGGCGGTGGTCATCGCGCACCGGCTGTCGACGGTCGAGATCGCGGACCGGGTGCTGGTGATGGAACACGGCCGCGTCGTCGAGGACGGCACCCCGAAGGACCTGATCGCCGGCACGGGCCGCTTCGCGGGCCTCCACCGCGCCTGGCGCGACAGCCTGGCCTGACGGGGACGCGCGCCGGGTGAACTCGGCTGCTTCACCCAGCGCGCGTGGCCGGGGCCGAGCTGGTCTGCTGGTCCGGGGGCGTCGTGTCCGTACCCCTCCGTCCTCCCCGGAGAGATCCAGATGAGCAGCTATCGAGTCGCGCAGGTCGCCGCCGCCGGCGGGCCGTTCGAGATCGTCGAGCGCGAGGTCGCGCGGCCGGGCCCGGGGCAGGTCCGGGTGGTGGTGGATGCCTGCGGGGTCTGTCACAGCGACAGCGCTTTCGTGGACGCCCAACTGCCCGGCGTACGGTTCCCGGTGGTCCCCGGGCATGAGATCGCCGGGCGTGTCGAGGAGCTGGGCGAGGGGACGGAAGACGCCTGGCGGGTGGGCGACCGGGTGGCGGTGGGGTGGTTCGGCGGCAGCTGCCACCACTGCGTGCCGTGCCGCCAGGGCGACTTCATGGTGTGCGAGAACCTGAAGGTCCCCGGGTGGACGTACGAGGGCGGTTTCGCCGAGTCGGTCATCGCCCCGGCCGACGCCCTGGCCCGGATCCCCGACGCGCTGGCGGCGACGGACGCGGGGCCCATGGCCTGTGCCGGGGTGACCACGTACAACGGGCTGCGGCGCAGCTCCGCGCGGGCGGGTGACCTGGTCGCCGTCCTGGGTATCGGCGGCCTGGGCCATCTGGGGGTGCAGTACGCGGCGGCGATGGGCTTCGAGACCGTGGCGATCGCCCGCGGAGCCGCCAAGGCGGACTTCGCCGGGCAGCTCGGCGCGCACCACTACATCGACAGCACGGCGGACACCACCGTCGCGGACGCGCTCCAGGCGCTCGGCGGCGCCAAGGTCGTGCTGGCCACCGCGGCCAACGCCGACGCCATGACGGCGACCCTCGACGGGTTGTCCCACCGGGGCGAGCTGGTCCTCATCGGCGCGGCCCCCGAGCCGTTGAGCGTCGCCGCGGGCCCGCTGCTGATGCGCGGCCGGATCATCCGCGGCCATCCGGCGGGCACGGCGCGGGACGTGCAGGACACCATGGAGTTCAGTGTCCTGCACGGCATCCGCCCGATGACCGAGGTCCTTCCGCTGGACCGGACGGCCGAGGCCTACGAGAGGATGCTCTCCGGCGCGGCCCGCTTCCGGATGGTGCTCACCCCCCGCTGACGCGCTCCGGCTCGGCTCTCCCCGCGCCGGTCAGGGGTTGTTGAACCGCACCTCCGGGTGGGCCGCCGTCGGGCCGTCCAGCAGGGGCCGTGGAATGCCCCGCAGATGCTGGTCGAAGAAGGCGCCGACATAGGCGCGGGTGAGATCGATCGAGCGCGTGGCGGGCACCTCCGGCTCGGGGAGGCCGAGCTTCCCGGCGAGGAACGGGGCGTCGGTGAAGGTGAAGTGGTCCGCGCCCGCGACGGTCAGCCAGCGCTTCCAGCCGTCCAGGCGGTCCCAGGTGGTGTCCCAGCTCTCGTCCCCGCCGCCGGGCCGGTGGGTCCGGTCGCTGCCCAGCATCATGAAGGGGCGGCCGTCGAGCCCCTGGTCGGGTACGGAGCCTTGGAAGGACCCGTCCATGTTGACGCCCGCCCGGACGCGGCTGTCACCCGCCATGGCGGAGCCCGCGCTCGCGCCCCCGAGCGAGTGTCCGGCCATGCCGATCTTCTTCTTGTCGATCAGATGGGCGTACCGCCAGGCCGGCCGGCTGCCGGTCAGCCGGTCCAGGAGGAAGGACACGTCCCGGGCGCGGACCGCGGTGGCGACGCCGTGGTCCTCGGACTCGTCGAGCACGTCGCAGGCGGCGCAGGTCAGCGTCCGGCCGCCCGGGAAGGCGGCGCCGGCGGCCTCGTAGGCGTGGTCCACCGTGGCGACCACGTACCCGCGGCTCGCCAGGTCCTCCGCGAGGCTGGTGAGGGTGTAGCGGGCGACGGTGAAGCCCGGGGAGAGCACCACTAGGGGATGAAGACCGCGTTCTGCGGGGCGGGCGTTGACACGGCTGTGGACGCCGGTCGCGCTCACCGTCTCCGGCGGAGCGGCGTCCTCCAGATTCTGGAACTCGATGAGCAGCCGGATTTCCTCCGTGGTGGCGTACCGGGCAGGCGTGCCCGTACCGGCGTGCGCGGGGTAGTACAGGGTGACCATCAGTTCCCGGGCGCCCGCCAACGGCACCCAGGGGTCGGGGCGGGAGTGGTCGGTGAGGTGCAGCGTGTGGCGGCCGACCGCGTACGGGCCGGTGGGCCGGGGCAGTTGGGGCGCCTCGGCTCTGGCCGGGGAACCGGGCGTGGCGGGCGCGGTGACGGGCACGGACGCCGGAAACGCCGAGGCGGTACCGGCCGCGACGATCGGGAGCGCGAGTGCCGCGGCGGTCGCCGTACGGTGAAGTCGCTTCATGCCGACGACGCTAGGCGAGGCGGCCCGACAGCGCCTCCGACCATGGGCCGAGCCCGACCCTGACTCCCGCCCCATCCCCCCTGTCCGCGGGAGTCAGGGTCGCTCGGCCCACGGCCTGACTCCCGGTCACACCCCCGTGGTGACCGGTCCGTCCGCGAGGACCTCGATCAGGCTGGTGAAGCTGTCGGCGGCGTGACCAGCCGTCACCCCGCGCCGGAACAGGTCGAGGACCGCCGCCGGAAGCGTCGTGTCGACCCCCGCGTCCCGGGTGGTGTGGAGGACGTGGTCGACACTCGCCGCCCCCATGGCGAGCCGGTCCACATCGCCCGGGTACGCACCGCGGTCGATCCTCGGCGCGTAGAACGCGAGGAAGCCGGGCAGCGACGCGAGCGTGGGGACGGCGTACGGCAGGAAGTCCCCGGCGGAGATGCCGTGCGCGCGGGCGACGGCGAGGGCGTGCAGGGAACTCGTCATGGCGGTCCAGAAGATGTCCATCTGGAGCTGGTAGTACAGCGGCGCCAGGGCCGGGTCCTCGCCGAGGTAGTTCGTGCCGGTGAGAACGCCGAGGGTGGCCGCGTGCTCCTCGAAGACGTCCTTGGGGCCGCTGTAGAAGGTGGCCGACTCCGGCTTCCCGATGCCCGAGGGCGGCACCTGCACCCCGCCGCTGAGATGACGGGCGCCGTGCCCGGCCGCCCAGGCGGCGGCCTCCTGGGCCCTCTTGGGGGTGTCGGAGCTGAGGTTGACGAGGACCCGGCCGGCGAGCGCGCCGGTGGCGGGCCCGAGGAGGGCGTACATCGCGTCGTAATCCGTCAGGCTGAGGATCACCAGCTCATGGGCGGCCAGCGCCTCGTCGACCGTGGCCGCGCGGACCGCTCCCCGCGCCACCAGTTCGTCGGCTCTGCTCGCGGTCCGGTTCCACACGGTGACCTGATGGCCGCCGTCCAGGAACGCGCCGACCATGGCCTGGCCCATCGGCCCCAGCCCGATGACGGTGACGGGCGTGGCCGAGGCGGTCGGCGTGACCGGTGTGGCCGGTGCGGCCGACGTGCCCGGCGTGACTGTCTGCTTGCTCATGGGACTTCCCCTCCGGAACGGCATCTTCGCAACGCGTCGCGTGAACGCGTCATGAGAACGCGTCACGAGAATGCGTCACAGCGCGTCACGAGAACGCGTCACTAGAACGAACGCTCTATCCAGCGATCGATGCAGAACGTAGCACGCTTCTGGAACGAACGCTCTATCCGATACCCTGACCCGGTGAAGACCACCGCGCGGCACCACTCGGACCGGGACCCGCAGGCCGCACTCAGCACCCGCGAACGGGTCGTCAGGGCGGCCTCACGGCTGATGCAGCGGCAGGGGTACGACGGGGCCGGGATCAAGCAGATCGCCCAGGAGGCCAACGCCACACTGGGCTCCGTCTACCACTTCTTCCCCGGCGGGAAGCAGGAGTTGGCCGTCGCCGCGATCGACCACGGCGACCGCGAGTTCGCCACGATCCTGCGCGAGGTGCTGGACAGCGAGGAGGACCCGGCCAAGGCGGTCATCGCCTGCGCCGACAGTCTCGCGACGGGCCTGCGCACCTCCGACTGGATCGACGGCTGCCCGGTCACGGCCACCGCCCTCGGTACGGCCGGCCGCGCACCCGACATCCAGCGGGCCGCCGCGCTGGCCTTCGCGCACTGGCGCGGGCTCGTGACCGACGCGCTCCGCCGCGCGGGGATCCCCGACGAGGACGCGCGGAGCCTGGGCCATACGGTGATCAGCACGCTGGAGGGCGCCGAACTGGCGGCCCAGGTGTCCAGGAGCGACGAGCCGCTGCGCACGGCGGGGACGCATCTGGCCCGGCTGATCACCTCGTACCGGCCCGCCTGAGCCGGAGCGGTCCGGGCGGCACACGGGAGACCGCGCACCACGCGCCGCTCACCACACGCCACACGCCGCACGCCGCGCACCACACGCCGCCCATCACACGCCGCGCGCCGCGGGCCGGGTCCGTCACGTACAAGCGGTGGTACGAAACGAGCCACAATCCCCCGCGGCCGGGCCAGGGCACAGCGGCCCCACGCACCACACCCCGTTCACAATCCACAACGCCGCGAGTCGGCCACCCCAGCGCCGCACCCTGTCCTCACCCTGTCCGGATCCAGCCCGGTCCGGCCGGTGCGAACCTCCCGCAACACCGCCGCAATGATCCACGAAACGTCCGCTTAACGAACAGGACCTTTCGGGCAGCGGACGAATTCCGGCCAACTTGTTGACGCGCTCCTGACAGCGAGCCGTCACACCTGCCACTCTTCCCCCGTTCTCAGCACCACTCTGCTCCGCGTGCACTGTCCGGACGGCCCATCGAGCTGCCCGGTACCCCCCTCGCAGAAGGAGTTCGCGTGAGACCCACGCTCAGCCGCCGCGCCACCGCGACCGGCGCTCTGATCGCCGCAGCAGCTCTCCTCACCGTCGGCGTCCAGGCCGGCACCGCCTCCGCCCAGCCCGACAGCGCGCCCGCCGCGCCCGTCGCGGGCAAGGCCGACCCCGGAGCGCTGCCGCGCACCCTCTCCCCCGCCCAGCGCGCCGCGCTGATACGCGAGGCCGACGCGACCAAGGCGGCCACCGCCGAGGAACTCGGCCTCGGGGCACAGGAGAAGCTCGTCGTCCGCGATGTCGTCCAGGACGTCGACGGCACCACGCACACCCGGTACGAGCGCACGTACCAGGGCCTTCCGGTCCTCGGCGGTGACCTCATCGTCGCGGCGACGAAGGCGGGCGCGACCCAGTCCGTCAGCAAGGCGTCCGCGTCCGCGCTCAAGAACGTCGCCACCGCGGCCGACATCGCGCCGGCCGTCGCCGAGAAGCAGGCGCTGAGCGCCGCCGCCGCCGACGGTTCGAAGAAGACCGAGGCCGAGCGCGCGCCGCGCAAGGTGGTCTGGATGGCGCAGGGTTCGCCGACCCTCGCCTACGAGACCGTCGTCGGCGGACTCCAGCACGACGGCACCCCGAACGAGCTGCATGTCGTCACCGACGCCGCCACCGGCAAGAAGCTGTACGAGTGGCAGGCCGTCAACAACGGTGTCGGCAACACCCAGTACAGCGGTCAGGTCACCCTCGGCTCCGTCCAGTCGGGCTCGACGTACAACCTGACCGACACCGGCCGCGGCAGCCACAAGACGTACAACCTGAACCGCGGCTCGTCCGGCACCGGCACGCTCTTCTCCGGTCCCGACGACGTCTGGGGCAACGGCGCCGCGTCCAACGCGGAGACCGCGGGCGCCGACGCCGCCTACGGCGCCGGGGAGACCTGGGACTACTTCAAGAACGTGCACGGCCGCACCGGCATCCGCGGTGACGGCGTCGGCGCGTACTCCCGCGTCCACTACGGCAACAACTACGTCAACGCGTTCTGGCAGGACAGCTGCTTCTGCATGACGTACGGCGACGGATCGGGCAACGCCAAGCCGCTGACCTCCATCGACGTGGCCGCGCACGAGATGTCCCACGGCGTCACCGCCGCCACCGCCGGTCTGGTCTACAGCGGCGAGTCCGGCGGTCTGAACGAGGCCACCTCGGACATCTTCGCCGCGGCGGTCGAGTTCTACGCCAACAGCCCGCAGGACCCGGGTGACTACCTCGTCGGCGAGAAGATCGACATCAACGGCAACGGCACCCCGCTGCGTTACATGGACAAGCCGAGCAAGGACGGCGCGTCCAAGGACTACTGGTACTCCGGTATCGGCAACGTCGACGTCCACTACTCCTCGGGCCCGGCGAACCACTGGTTCTACCTGCTCTCCGAGGGCAGCGGCGCCAAGGTCGTCAACGGTGTCTCGTACGACTCCCCGACCTCGGACGGTCTGCCGGTGACCGGCATCGGCCGGGCGAAGGCCGAGCAGATCTGGTTCAAGGCGCTCACCACGAAGTTCACCTCCACGACCAACTACGCGGCGGCCCGCACCGGCACGCTCGCGGTCGCCGGTGAGCTGTACGGCACCACCAGCCCCGAGTACACGGCCGTGGCGAACGCCTGGGCCGGTATCTCGGTCGGCACCCGCCCCGGTGGCGGCGGCGGGGGCGGCACGGTCTTCGAGAACGCCGGAGCGGTCGCCATCCCGGACAACGGCGCGGCGGTGACCTCGTCGGTCAACGTCACCGGAGTCACGGGCAACGCCCCGTCCAACCTGCTGGTCGGCGTGGACATCACGCACACCTGGCGCGGTGACCTGGTCATCGACCTGGTCGCCCCGGACGGCACCGCGTACCGGCTGAAGAACTCCAGCGGCAGCGACTCCGCCGACAACGTCACGGAGACCTTCTCCGTGAACGCGTCGTCCGAGGTGGCCAACGGCACCTGGCAGCTGAAGGTCCAGGATGTCGCGGCGCAGGACACGGGCCGTATCAACAGCTTCAAGCTCACCTTCCCGACGAGCTGATCCGAGCCGTTCGGTCGTACGACCGTACGGCCGCACGACCGAACGGCGGAACCGCCCGGGGTGTGACGACACCCCGGGCGGTTCCCTGTCCGCATCGCCGCCCGCCGTCCCGCGCCACGCCGTCCCGCGCCACGCCGTCCCGCGCCCGGCCGCCGAGCGCCGGGCCCCGCCGCTCAGCGCCAGGGAATGTTCCGCCACGGGCTGCCCTCGTTCTCCGTCAGCAGACGGTGGGCGACGACGTTCTGCTCGTAGAACGAGCCGTACTCCTCGCCGTCGAAACGCAGCACCCTGCCGAGCGCGTACGCCGCGGAGAAGTCCTCCCACGAGCGGTAGGCCGGCTTGCTCAGCGCTCCGGCGTGCACGATCGCCTGCTGGGCCTCGTACGGATCGCAGAAGCGTGCCGACAGCCCCCAGCGGGCCAGATTCACCGCACGCCCGTAGTCATAGGCGACCGTGGTGGTCACCCTGCCGTCCGGGGGCAGCAGCCCGTCGGCGCGGAACCGGGCCTCGTACCGGAGGATGCGCCGCACCAGTTCCTCGATGCCCCGGACCGTGTCATGGCCGGCCCCGAGGTCCTGGGCGTGCCCGGCGGCCGTCTCGCGCCACAGGTCGGCGGACGGCGGCCCGCCGAGACCGGCCCGCAGCTGCTCGCGCACCCGGAGGGTGAAATCGGGCTCGGGCGGGCTGTTGCGCGCGTCCAGCAGTGCGTTCAACTGCCCCTGCCAGCCGGTGCGTTCGGTGATGCCCCAGGAGTCGCGGAGCTGTGCGCGTTCGGTGGCGTAGTCGTGGTAGGCGGTGCCGACCTCGTTCCACGGCACACCGTTCCCGACCGCCAGATGCGCGCCGCACGCCAGGCCGTAGGCGAGCGGTCCGTGCAGCGGGCCGTGCCAGAGGGCGGTCAGCCGGTCGTCGGACGGGCGGTCGTTCTCCGCGTAGTAGCGGAGCCACAGCGCGCGGTGCTGGGGCATGGCGGGCAGCAGAAGCTGCGCCGGGGTACCGGCGTTGACCGCGAGCAGCTGCTGCGGGTCCCGCCACTCGAACTCGGCGATCCACTGGAGGGAGACGCCGTGGAACACCCACTCGGGGTGCCACGGCGGCAGCATCCCGCGGGTGAGGACGGGCTTGCAGCTGCGTCCCGCCTCGTCGCGGTGCGGGCGCCAGCGCACCCGGTCGGGCTCCGCGTCGACCTCGGCCCTCGGCGCGCCGATGTACAGCTCCGCGCCGGCCAGTACCCGTAGCTGTGCCTCGGTGTCGCCGCGCGCCCCGGCCTCGTACAGCAGGCGTTCGGTCTCGGAGGGCGCTGTCCACGGGGCGCCGTACGCCGGGCTGCCGGGGTGATGAGGGAGAGGTGGGCTCATGACCAGGGGATGTTCCGGTAGGGACTGGTGGGGTCCTGGACGAGGATGCGGTGGTGCGTGAGCGACTCCTGGTACCTGACGTCGGAGTCGTCGTCCCCGTCGAAGTGGATCAGCCGGGTCAGCGCGTAGCCGAGGGAGAATTCCTCCCAGGATCCGTAGGCCCGCCGCGCCAGTTCACCGATCCGCAGAACGGCCGTCTCGGCCTCGTGCGGATCGCAGTAGCGCGCGCCCAGCGCCAGCCGGACGACGTTGACCGCGCGCCCGTGGTCGAAGGCGGCCAGGGTGTCGATCCGTCCGCCGGGCGCGAGGATGCCGTCGGCGCGGAAGCGGTCCTCGTACCGGACGACGCGCCGCAGGGACTCACCGGCCTCCATCAGCTCGGCCTGGGACGCGCCGCGCCGGTTCAGCGCGGCGGTGACGCTCTCGGACCACTCCCGCCGCGAGGGCTCCCGCTTCAGCCGTCCGACGAGACCGAGCCGGGTGCGGAGGACGAACTCGTGGGTGCGGCCGATGAGCCGGGTGGCCATCAGCGCGTCGAGCGTCTGCCGGTACGCGGCGCGGTTGCCGATGTGCCAGGGGCGGTACAGCCGGGCGATGTCCGTCTCGTAGTCGAGATACGCGGCGCCGAGCTGGTTCCAGGCGATGCCGTTGTTGACGGCGAGATGGGCGCCGAGGGCCAGTCCGTGCGCGACCGGCCCGTGCAGCGGACCGCCGCTGTGTGTGACCAGCCGGTTCTGCCGGGGGCCGCCGGACGCGGCGACGGCCTTCAGCCACGCCCTGCGGTGGGCCGGCCGGGCCTTGACGCTCGTCGCGCAGGGCGTGCCCGGGTTGACCCCGAGCCACCACTTGTTGTCCGGCCAGGACGCGGCGAGTTGGGCGAGGGTGGTGCGGCGGAACACCCACTCCGGATGCCAGGGCGGCAGCATGCCGGGGGTCAGGACGGGGACGAGGGTGCGGCCTGTCGCGGGGTCGGGCTGTGACGGGAGCGGCGCGGTGTAGCCGGGGGTGTCGGCGTGCAGCCGGGCGACGAGCACGTAGAGCGGGGAACGGGAGAGCACGTCGAGTACGGCGTCCCCGTCGTCGCGCGCGGTCGCCTCGTACAGCAGCCGCTCGGTCTCGGTCGGTGGCGCCCAACGGGTGTCCGTATCCGTGGCCTTGTCCGTACTCGTTGTCACGGCCCGATCCTACGGAAGCGGTCCGGGGCCGCTGTGGGGCAGGTGGGGAGGACGCGTTCGCGGTGCAGGGGAGCCGGTCACACGTCCGCGCGTGGCTCGTTCCGCCGCCGGTCGTGACGAGCCGGGTCGGCGGCGCGGACGAGCTGGCGCAGCGCGCCGTAGAAGACCTCGTGGTCCACGACGGCGGGCAGGATGGCGGCGAGATGCCCGGTCAGCACGGGGAACTCGTCCGGGTCCAGCGCCGCCAGCGCGCTACGGGTCACCGCCAGCGAGGACTGGGGATCGCGGTGATCGACGAAGGTCGCGCTGCCGAGGGTGAGCAGATACATGCGGCGGTACGCGGTGACCGCCTCCTCGGGTGTCATGCCGGCCCGGATGCTGTCGGCGAGCTGTGGCTCCACCAGCCGCCCCAGCAGCTGAGGCCCGAGCCACGGCCGGCCGCCGCGCAGGGCGAGCAGTCCCGGATGGGCGGTCAGCGACGCGTAGAGCCGGCGGAAGCGCGCCTCGGTGGCACGGGCCCAGTCGGTGCCGGGCGGGATGTCCGGCAGATCGGCCGCGAGGTGGTCGGCGCAGAGGTCGAGCAGCCCGGCGAGATCCGTGCAGCGGCGCTGGACGGTGGCGTGGGCGACACCGAGGCGGGCGGCCAGCGTACGGAAACTCAGGGCTTCCGGCCCTTCCTCGTCGACCAGCGCGAGCGCTGTCGCGGCGATGCGGCCGGGGGTGGCGGAGTCGAGGGACGCGGATTGCCGGGGCATGCGAGCCAGCGTACGGTACACCGTATCGATACGAGGAGCAGCCGGTGCGAGAACTCAGCCACGACGACATCAAGCAGGCCACCGACCGCATCACGGGACATGTGCGCCCGGTGGCGGTCGCGCCCGCCGATCCCGGCGCCGCCCAGGTGTGGCTGGCCCTGGAGCACCTTCAGCACACCGGCAGCTTCAAGGCGCGCGGTGCCCAGAACTTCGTGCGCGCGCACCGCGAGGAGGGCACCCTCCCCGACGCGGGCGTGACCATCGCCTCGGGCGGCAACGCCGGACTCGCCTGCGCGTGGGCCGCCCGGCAGCAGGACGTGACCGCCACGGTGTTCCTGCCGGAGACCGCGCCGCGGGTGAAGGTCGCGCGGCTCCGCTCGTACGGTGCCGATGTACGGCTGACCGGCGCGTCGTACGCCGAGGCGCTGGCCGCCTGCCAGGACTTCGCCGCGACGACCGGTGCGCTCGCCTCGCACGCGTACGACAACCCGCTGATCGCCGCGGGCGCGGGCACCCTGCTGGAGGAGATCCACCAGCGGATCCCGGAGCTGGACACCGTGGTGGTCTCGGTGGGCGGCGGCGGGCTCTTCGCCGGGGTGGCCACCGCCGCGCGGCACCACGGCATCCGGACGGTGGCGGTCGAGCCGGAGAACTGCCGCGCCCTGAACGCCGCGCTCGGAGCGGGCCGGGTGGTCGACACCCCGGTCGACTCCGTGGCCTCGGACTCCCTGGGCGCCTCCCGCGCCACCACGCTCGCGCTGCGCGCCGCGCGGCACGACGGCGTGCGCTCGGTGCTGGTGCCGGACGCGGAGATCATCCGCGCGCGCCGCGCGCTGTGGGCGGACTACCGCCTCGCGGTCGAACACGCCGCGGCGACGGCTCTCGCCGCGCTGACCGTGGAGGGTGAGGGGTACGGGTACCGGCCCGTCGAGGGCGAACGGATCTGCGTGGTGCTGTGCGGGGCGAACACGGACGTGGCGTCGCTGGCGGGGCCGGACGGGAGCGCGTGAGCGACCGGCCGATCGTGAGTGACCGGCCGACGGGGGTCCGTGGTGTGATGGCAGAGTGAGCCGCGCCGCGGAGGAGACCAACCGCCACATGCTGCGGGCACGGGACGCGATGGACCGCGCCTACGCGCAGCCGCTGGACGTCCCGGCCCTGGCCCGGATCGCGCATGTGTCGGAGGCACACTTCACACGCACCTTCCGGGCCACGTTCGGCGAGACACCGCACCGCTACCTCCAGCGCCGCCGTGTCGAGCGCGCGATGTACCTGCTGCGGGAGACCGACCGCGGTGTGACCGACATCTGCTACCAGGTCGGCTTCGGCAGTCCGGGAACCTTCAGCCGTACGTTCCGCGACATCGTCGGCCGGTCGCCGAGGGCGTACCGCAAGGAAGCGACGGCCGCGAACGTACCGACGTGCTTCACGAAGGCGTGGACGCGCCCGCACACCTGACCGCCCGCACACGGACCACTCGCGCTGCCGCGCGCCCCTTGTCCGGCGCCCCGCGCCCGGCCATCCGGCGCCTCGCGCCCCGCGTCGGGACTGAGCAGTTTTGGATAAGTTTTCGCCGGACTCGCTCGGTAGCGTGATGCACATGTTCAACGCGATCACACACTCACAGATCTACGTACTCGACCAGGACGAGGCCCTCGACTTCTACGTCGGCAAGCTCGGCCTGGAGGTCAACGCCGATGTCGACCTGGGCTTCATGCGCTGGCTGACCGTGAACGTCCCCGGCCACCCGGACCGCCAGATCCTGCTGGAGAAGCCGGGCCCGCCCTCGATGTCCGAGGAGACGGCACAGCAGGTCCGCGAGCTGGTGGCCAAGGGCGCGACGGGCGGCTCGCTCTTCTTCAGCACGGACGACTGCCGCAAGACGTACGAGAAGCTGCTGGCGCTGGGCGTCGAGTTCACCGACGAACCCACGGAGCGCCCGTACGGAACCGACTGCGGCCTGCGCGACCCGTTCGGCAACAGCATCCGCTTCACCCAGCCGAACAGCTGACCCGCGACCACCCGACCCGCGGCCGAAGCCCGCTCCCCCGCGCCACCGGCCGTCCACGGCCGGTGGCGGGCGGGGACCGCGGCCTCACCCCGCCTCCGCCCGCACCCTTCCCCGCCGCACCGCGTCCACCAGCGCACGGTGGTCGCGCTCGTTCTGGTCGGCGTAGCTCTCCGCGAACTCCGCCAGGGCGGCGTCGAACACCTCGCCCCTGCCCAGATAGGCGGCGATGGCGATGCGGTCGCCCGACCTGGCGTGGGCGCGGGACAGGGTTTCTCCGCAGAGTTCGCCGAATACCCGCATCCCCCTCGGCACCATGATCTGCGGCACCATGATGGCCTTCCAGTCGCGCAACTGGCGTACGTAGAAGTCCCGTTGGCGGCCGTCGGTCCCCAGCACCCGGTCCCAGCCCAGGAAGACATCGCCGACGGCCTGCATCAGCCGCTGCCCCGCGACCACGCGCTGTCCCTGGTTGTCGTACTCGCTCTCCCCGACATGTGCGGCGAGCACCGAGTGGTCGGCCTCCTTGGCCTGGAGGATCAGGGGGTCCTCGTCGTCCCTGCCCAGCAGCAGCAGGATCCAGCAGCGGGTACCGACGCTGCCCACGCCCACGACCTTGCGCGCGATGTCGGCGACCCGGTACTGCCTGAGCAGATGCGCGCGTTCCGTGGACAGGCTGCGTCCGTACCGTTCGACGAGTGCGTGCAGCTCACGGGAGATCCGGTCCCGCTCGGCGCCCGCCAGCAGGTCGTCGATCGGCACGACCAACGGCGGGTCGGCGACGAACCGGCGTTCGCCGCCGACGAGCCGGGTGAGTTTCGCGAACGCCTGGAGGCTGTCCTTGGTACGCGCCTTCGCCACGGTTCTCGACACGCGCCCCCGGCCCTTCGCGCTGAGCCGCCTGGCCGCCAGCCGCTGGAGCTGTTCCGTGTCGGCGCTGTCGTACCACACCGCGAGATGGCCCATCCCCGCGTAGTGCCGCATCCGCTCGCGGTACGCGCGTACGGCGGCCCGGACGATCTCCGCCCGCTGCTTGGCCGAGTAGCCGTTCTCGCGTCCCGCGATCACCAGGCTCGCGGCCAGCCGTTTGACATCCCATTCCCAGGGGCCCGGCAGGGTCTCGTCGAAGTCGTTGATGTCGAACACCAGCCGCCGCTCGGGCGAGCCGAGCAGCCGGAAGTTCACCAGATGCGCGTCTCCGCACAGCTGCGCCCTGATGCCGGAGGTGGGGGTGGTGGCCAGATCGCCGGCCATGATCGCGGCAGCGCCCCGGTAGAAGCGGAACGGCGACTCCGTCATCCGTCCGTAGCGGAGCGGGATGAGGTCCGGTACGCGCGCGGCCGACTGTTCCTCGATCACGTCCACCGGGTCCGGACGTCCCTCGGCGGGACCGAACCCGGCGTGGCCGGACCTCGGCGCCTTCTTGCGGGCCGCCCTGCCCCGGTCCGCCCGCTCCCGCGGCGACAACGGCCGCCTGTCACCCGAGATTCCGCCGGCCTTCGTCATGGCGTGCACTTCCCGTCCGAGAGTGCGGTGGCGCCGGCGTGCGACGGCGCGCCCGCGGCCCCGCGCGGCTGCCCCCGGTGTCCCCGGTCGGCGCCCACGGCTTCTGCCCCCGGCGCCCTCCCCGTCCATTATCCGTGGCCCCCCGCCGCCCGCATCCCGGCGAATACCCGCGTCTCCGCCTCCCCCCGCGTCGGCCCGCCGGATCCGTGGGCCGTCCGCCCGGGTCCTAATCTGGGCCCCATGACCGATCCCCACGGCGCGCGCCCGCCGATACGCGTCCTCCTCGCCGACGACGAGGCGATGATCCGGGCCGGAGTACGGGCCATCCTGGACGCGGCCCCCGGAATCGAGGTCGTCGCCGAGGCCGCCGACGGGCACGAGGCGGTGGAGCTGACGCTGAGGCACCGGCCCGATGTGGCGGTGCTCGACATCCGCATGCCGCGGCTCGACGGACTGCGCGCCGCCGAGGAGCTGCGGCGTACGGCGCCCGACACCGCGCTCGTCATGCTCACCACCTTCTCCGAGGACGCCTACATCACGCAGGCGCTCGGGTCCGGGGTCAGCGGTTTCCTGCTCAAGTCCGGCGACCCGCGCGAGCTGATCGCGGGCCTGCGGGCGGTCGCCGACGGGGCCGCGTTCCTGTCCCCCGTCGTGGCCCGGCGCGTGATCACGCAGCTCGGCACCGGACGGCTCTCCCGGGCCGCCGAGGCGCGCGCCACCCTGGAGCCGCTGACCGCGCGCGAGCGCGAGGTGGTGGCCCTGGTCGGGTCCGGGCTGTCGAACGCGGAGATCGCCCAGCGGCTGTATGTCGTCGAGGGCACGGTCAAGGCCCATGTCAGCGCCGTCCTCGGCAGGCTCGGGCTCAAGAACCGCGTACAGCTGGCGATCCTGGCGTACGAAGCCGGTCTCGTCGACGACGCGCGGGCCACCGAGTCCGGCTGACCGCGCACGCGCTCCCCGCCTCGTACCTCAGGCCCTCGTACCCCCAAGCCCCTCGACCCCCAAGCCCCTCGTACTCCTCCGCCCTCGCCCCTCCGCCCCCTACTTTCGGCCAGGGACTCCGCCTGCCCGCCTCCGGCAGGCTGGATCCATGCGGAGGAGACTGCGAAGAGAACGGACCCGGCAGTGGGTCGCCGACCTGGCCCTCTGGGCGATGCTGAGCGGCTTCGTCCTGCTCAAGGGCTATCCGGACGGCGGTCACTCCCCCTGGTCGGTCGTCCTCGGAGTGGGGCTCCTGGGCGTCGCCGTCCTGCTCTGCCGCGCCTGGCCGCTGGTCTCGCTCGGTATCGCGGTGGCACTGAGCGCCACCGTGAACGCGGAGCTGTTCACCGTCTCGTACACCATGGCGCTGGTCGTCTTCGGCTATCTGTCGGGCCGCCGTGCGGAGCGGGCCCGGCACGCGCCGCACACCTTCGCGGCGATCGCCGCGGCCGGTCTGCTGCTGTCGTCCGTCGCCGACGACGGTCTGTGGAGCTGGTTCACCTTCCTGAGCACCCTGCTCTTCGCGGTCGTCGTGCCCTGGCTGGTGGGCCGGTATGTACGGCAGTACGCCGAGCTGGTCGGCGCGGGCTGGCAGCTCGCCGACCGGATGGAGCGCGAGCAGCGGGCGGTCGCGGACCGGGAGCGGCTGCGCGAGCGGTCACGGATCGCCGGGGACATGCATGACTCGCTGGGGCACGATCTGGCGCTGATCGCGGTACGGGCCGCCGCGCTGGAGGTCGATCCCGTGCTCGATGACCGCCAGCAGAGGGCCGCGGGGGAGGTGCGCCAGGCCGCCGCCGACGCCACCGCCCGGCTGCGGGACATCATCGGCGTCCTGCGGGCCGACGGGGAGGCGGCGCCGACCTCGCCCGCCGGTGAGTCGGTGGCCGCGCTCGTCGAGCGGGCCGCGGACTCGGGAGTGGAGGTGACACTGACCGAGTCGGGGCCCCGGTCGCCGCTCGCGCCGATGACGGACCGCGCGGTGTACCGGGTGACGCAGGAGGCGCTGACCAACGCCGCCAAGCACGCGCCGGGCACGCGGGTCGCGGTACGGCTCGTACGGGACGAGGAGTCGGTCGCGGTCGCCGTGGTCAACGCGCGCCCCGAGCGGGGAGCGCCGGTCCCGGCCTCCGGCGGTACGGGTCTGGTGGGCCTGGACGAGCGGGTACGGCTCGTCGGCGGAACACTCACCCACGGCCCCGCCGCCGACGGCGGTTTCGAGGTGAGCGCGCGGCTGCCGCTGGCGGCCCGCCACACACCGGTACCCGCCGCCGGGCCCGAGGCGCCCACCTCCGCGCGGGAGTTGGACCGGGCCAGACGGCGGGTACGGCGAGGACTGCGGCAGGCGATCGTGGCCCCGGTGGCGGCGGTCGCCGTCCT
Source organism: Streptomyces sp. NPDC088147 (assembly GCF_044741565.1). Lineage (NCBI taxonomy): Bacteria > Bacillati > Actinomycetota > Actinomycetes > Kitasatosporales > Streptomycetaceae > Streptomyces > Streptomyces sp. NPDC088147. The sequence continues at coordinate 321,206 of NZ_JBIUSY010000009.1, forward strand.
CGGTGTGCTGATGGTGGCCTTCGACTTCTACGCCACGTCGCGTTCCGTCCTGGACCGCGAGCAGTTCGACCGGCTGAGGATCGGCGACACCCGCGCCCAGACGCGGACGCTGCTGCCCGGCTACACGGTGGACGGCCGGCCCGAAGGTGTCGGCCCCGAGCCCGCCGGGGCCGGCACCTGCGAGTACTACCGGACCGAGAAGTGGAACGCGACTCCGCTGTACCGGCTGTGCTTCACGGACGGCCGGCTGTCGGACAAGGCGGTCGTCGTCGATGTCGACAACGAGGAGAACCGCCCACCGAGCGGGCCCCAGCGCAGGACCTAGTTGGGGTTGCTCGCGTTCGTCAGCGTCTCCCAGGCCACGAACAGATTGTTCGTCCCCGACGGCCGCTGCTGCTCCGTGAGCCGCTGGGTGTTGGTCATCGCGTAGCCCAGCCGGGTGTTGAGCGCGTTGTAGCCGACCTCGGTGATCGGCCCGAGGCCGCGCACCACACTGCCGCCGCAGAGCGAGGACGGTACGGGCTCGGCCTGGAGCTCGTACTTGGCCTGGAAGCCCAGCGCCTGCCGCAGCCGCTCGCCGACCTGCGGGAACAGGTCCTGGCCCTGGAGGCGCGCGGTCTCGTAGACATGGCCGACGGACGAGATGCCGTAGCCGGTGTGCACGAAGTCGCGGCAGGTCTCCTGGGTCAGCCCGGTGATGAAGGTCCCCTGGCCCTGCCAGTAACTGACGATCTTGTCCCGGGTGTTGAGGTTCTGGCTCGGGACGGTCTTGGGCAGCGCGCCGTCGGAGGAGAGATAGATGTAGGCGGGCACCCGGACGAGGTACTTGCTGATCGCCTTGTCGTAGCTCGCCCCGTCGTCGAGGAAGACGGAGATGCTGACCGCCGCCTCCATCATGGTCAGCTCCCAGTTGCCGTTGGAGTTGGAGCCGTTGATGATCTCGGGCAGATAGACCGTGCGCAGCATCGTGCTGAACCGGCCGGCGTTCGGCCAGTTCCCGTACACATGCTTGATGATCTCGGCGGCCTTGGGCCAGGAGGATCCGGCCCAGCCGGTCTGGAGCGGGGCGTTGCTGTTGGTGTGGTCCTTGATGGAGTTGGACCAGGCGTCCATGAGCTGGATCGCCTTCTGCGCGTAGCGGTCGTCGCGCGTGATGTACCAGGCGAGGGCGTCGGTGTACGCGGCGATCGCGTCCTCGCGCTCGTCGGTGCAGCCGTTGTTGGGGTTGGAGTACGAGCCGCACTCGACGACCGCGCGGGGCTTGGCCGTGCGCGAGAGGCTGGCGTACTTGCTGGCCATCATCTGGTCGTAGGCGCTCTTCCAGGGCTGTGCCCCGGCCTGCACCTTGCCGCGGATGAAGTCGAGTTGGGCGGTGTTGAGGTTCACCCCGGGGTGGGTGAAGTTGGCGGGCGCGGCGGCGACCGCGGCGGTGGCGGGCTTGGCCGGTGCGGCGTCCGGCGCCTTCTCGGCGGAGGCGGGTGCCATGAAGGCGGCGCTGAGTACGCCGGCGAGAGCGGTGGCGAGTCCGAGGACTCTCGGGATGGATCCGGGGCGCATGTGGGGGTGCCTTCCGGTCGCTGGACGTTCCTCAACTCGATTCACCCACATGAATGCGGGCTTGAGCTGTGAACCCGTTGTTGAGTGAGGAACGTAGAACCATCCCATGGACACGTCAAGGTCTGGACCATTGGACACCGCACGGCGGTGGGACACCCGCCGGACCCGCAGGGCACCGGCGGCGCGACACCCGCCGGGCCCGCACGGCAAGGGGCCGGACACCCGAAGATGTCCGGCCCCGGCGCGCGTCCGCACGCCTCACCGCATCAGCACGCCCGCGCCCTCCCCCGTCGCCTCCGTCGGCAGCGTGACCAGTCCCAGATCCGCGCTGGTCGCGAGCAGTGGATGGGCGGGCAGCACCCGGACCGTATAGCCGTACGGGCCCGTACGGTCCAGGGCGAGCGGGCCCTCGTACACCCACCGGCCGTCCAGGTCGGGCCCGCCGGCCGGCTTGAGCGGGAAGGTCTGGGCGTCCACGATCGTGTCGTCGGAGCCCACCCTCCCCGCGACCGCCTGCACGTCCACATCCTCCGGGCGCAGTTCCCCGAGGCCGACGCCCACCCGCAGCGAGAGCGTGGAGCCCAGCTCGGCGCCGCCGCCCGCACCGCCGCCGGCGCCGGTCGCCGCGACCGCCTCGACATGGTCGACCGACACATACGGCCAGAGCGTGCGTGTGCGGTACTTCCAGGCCGCCAGCTCCGAGGCGGTGTCGGCGTCCAGCGCGCGATGGGCGGCGGCGGCCGGGGCGTAGAGCCGCTCCACATACTCACGCACCATCCGTCCCGCGAGCACCTTGGGCCCGAGGGACACCAGCGTGCGCCGGACCATCTCGATCCAGCGGTCCGGCAGTCCGCTCCCGCCGCGGTCGTAGAAGCGGGGGGCGACGCGGTCCTCGATCAGTTCGTAGAGGGCGTTCGCCTCCAGTTCGTCCCGGCGGTTCTCGTCGGCGGCCGAGCCGTCGGCGGTGGGGATGGCCCAGCCGAAGTCCGGTTCGAACCACTCGTCCCACCAGCCGTCCAGGACGGACAGATTGAGACAGCCGTTGAGCGCGGCCTTCATTCCGCTGGTGCCGCACGCCTCCAGGGGCCGCAGCGGATTGTTCAGCCAGACGTCACAGCCGGGATAGAGCTTCTGGGCCATGCCCATCCCGTAGTCGGGCAGGAAGACGATGCGGTGGCGCACCCGCGGATCGTCGGCGAACCGCACCAGCTCGCGCACCAGCCGCTTGCCGCCGTCGTCCGCCGGATGGGCCTTGCCCGCGACGACGATCTGGACCGGCCGCTCGGGGTGGAGCAGCAGGTCCGTCAGCCGCTCGCGGTCGCGCAGCATGAGCGTGAGGCGCTTGTAGGAGGGGACCCGGCGGGCGAAGCCGATGGTGAGGACGTCCGGGTCGAGGACGCCGTCGATCCAGCCCAGCTCGGCGGCCTCGGCACCGCGCTGGCGCCAGGAGGCGTGCAGGCGTGTGCGCACCTCGGTCACCAACTGCTCGCGCAGGGCGCGCCGTACGGCCCAGACATCGGCGTCCGGGACACGCTCGGCGTCGCCGAGGCGGGCCATCTCGGGAGCCACCCAGGTCGGTGCGTGCACCCCGTTGGTGACGGAGGTGATGGGCACCTCCGAGGGGTCGAAGCCGGGCCAGAGCCCGGCGAACATCCGGCGGCTGACGGCGCCGTGCAGGGTGGAGACGCCGTTGGCGCGCTGGGCGAGCCGCAGGCCCATCGCGGCCATGTTGAAGAGGTTCGGCTCGCCGCCCGGGTAGGTCTCCATGCCGAGTCCGAGGACGCGCTCGGCGGGCACACCGGGCAGTTCCCCGTCGTCCCCGAAGTGGCGGGCCACCAGATCGCGGTCGAAGCGGTCGATCCCGGCGGGCACCGGGGTGTGGGTGGTGAAGACCGTGCCGGCCCGGACGGCCTCCAGGGACGCCTCGAATCCGAGGCCGGTCGCCACCAGCTCGCCGATGCGCTCCAGGCCGAGGAATCCGGCATGGCCCTCGTTGGTGTGGAACACCTCGGGCGCGGGGTGGCCGGTGAGCCGGCAGTACGTACGGACCGCCCGGACCCCGCCGATGCCGAGCAGCATCTCCTGGAGGAGGCGGTGTTCGCTGCCGCCGCCGTACAGCCGGTCGGTGACCTCGCGTTCGCCCGGCCCGTTCTCCTCGACGTCCGAGTCGAGCATCAGCAGCGGGACCCGCCCGACCTGTGCCTGCCAGACGCAGGCGCGCAGCGAGCGCCGTCCCGGCAGGGTGAGGGCGACGTGGGCGGGGGTGCCGTCCGGCTCGCGCAGCAGTGTCAGCGGGAGTTCGTTGGGGTCGAGGAGCGGATAGTGCTCCTGCTGCCAGCCGTCCCGGGAGAGCGACTGGCGGAAGTAGCCGTGCCGGTAGAGCAGCCCGACGCCGATCAGCGGTACGCCGAGATCGCTGGCCGCCTTGAGATGGTCACCGGCGAGGATGCCGAGGCCGCCGGAGTACTGCGGCAGGGCCGCGGTGACCCCGAACTCCGGCGAGAAATAGCCAACGGCCGCGGGCAGCTCGGCGCCCTGGCCCACCCGCTCCTGGTACCAGCGATCGCCGTGCAGATAGGTGTCGAGATCGGCCGCGGCGGCGGTCAGCCGGTCCAGGAAGGGGCGGTCCCCGGCCAGCTCGGCGAGGCGCGCGGCGGACACCGCCCCGAGCAGCCGTACGGGATCGCGGCCGGTGGCCCGCCAGCCGGCGGGGTCGGCGGATTCGAAGAGTTCACGGGTCTCGGTATGCCAGGACCAGCGCAGATTGCGGGCGAGGTCGCTGAGCGGTTGGAGTGGTTCGGGCAGGACGGGGCGGACGGTGAACCGACGGATTGCCTTCACGTGTTCCACCTTCGCAGGGGACATACGAGCCACAGGGGACGCACCACGTTGTGCGACCCGCCGTCCCTTTGACGGTAGCCCCACCTCACCCTCCGCAACCACGGCGCACACGCGCACTCACCCGGGGGTGTCCGCGCCCTGCCCCCAATTCGTGGCCTGAACCTTGCCGTTAGTAACCGTGCGCCCCGGCGGTTCTTGTACGCCCCAGGACTTAACAATCCGCCGGATTGCCCACCCGAAAAGAGTGGGAAGGCTCCACCGGTACAGCCGGCACGTACGCATGCTCATCGCACCGCACACGAGCGCGTCCCCACACAATTGAGGACGATTCCAGCGCTATTCGAGTGAACGCGGACAGGAGCGGCCATGCCCGCAGCCTCCCAGTCGTCTACCGAGCAGCTACAAAGAACATCAAAACCTCGCAAAGACAGCAGATCTTTCGAGGGAAGCAGATCCTCTGAACCCACACCACCCGATCCGCTCGCACCCTCAGATCCACTCGCACCACCAGATCCACTCGCACCACCGGCCCCAACCGATCCACCGGTCCCACCCACCCGACCCGGTCACCCCGATCGGTCAGCACCACCCGCCCTGCCTGTCACGCCCGCACAGCCCTCAGGTGATCCAGTGAAACCGCTGATTGGTCGCATTCCCGTCCTGGACGTACACCCGCTCGTCGACTGCGGCAGACGCCCCGCGAAGGCGGTGAGCGGTGAGTCCTTCCAGGTCACCGCGACCGTCTTCCGCGAGGGCCATGACGCCGTCGCGGCGAACGTCGTCCTCATGGACCCCAGTGGCCGCCCCGGCCCCTGGACCCCGATGCGTGAACTCGCCCCCGGCACAGACCGCTGGGGCGCGGAGGTCACGCCCACCGAGGAAGGCCGCTGGACCTACACCGTCGAGGCGTGGAGCGATCCGGTCGCCACCTGGCGCCACGCCGCGAGCATCAAGATCCCGGCAGCCGCCGACGAGCACGACATCGCCCTCGTCCTCGCGGAGGGCGCCGCGCTGTACGAGCGGGCCGCCGACGGCGTGCCGAAACGTGACGGCCGGGAGGCCGTGCTCGCCGCCGCGGACACCCTGCGCGACGGGACACTGCCCGCGCGGGCCCGGCTCGACGCCGCGCTCGCCCCCGAGGTCGACGCCGTCCTCGCCCGCCATCCGCTGCGCGATCTGGTCAGCTCCTCGCGCCCCGCTCCCCTGCTGGTGGAGCGCAGGCGGGCACTGTTCGGTTCGTGGTACGAGCTGTTCCCGCGCTCGGAGGGCGCGGTCGTCAAGAACGGCGAGCCGCCGGTGAGCGGCACGTTCAGGACGGCCGCCGAACGGCTGCCCGCCGTCGCCGCGATGGGGTTCGACATCGTGTATCTCCCGCCGGTCCACCCCATCGGCACCACGCACCGCAAGGGCCCCAACAACTCCCTCACCCCCGGGGCCGGGGATGTCGGTGTGCCCTGGGCGATCGGCTCGGCCGACGGCGGCCATGACGCGATCCACCCCGGCCTGGGCACGATCGAGGACTTCGACCACTTCGTGGAGACGGCCCGCGCCCTGCGGATGGAGGTCGCCCTCGACTTCGCGCTCCAGTGCTCCCCCGACCACCCCTGGGTCACGAAGCACCCCGAGTGGTTCCACCACCGCGCCGACGGCTCCATCGCCTACGCGGAGAACCCGCCGAAGAAGTACCAGGACATCTATCCGATCGCCTTCGACAGCGATCTGCGCGGTCTGGTCCGGGAGACCAGCCGGATCCTGCGCTACTGGATGACCCACGGTGTACGCGTCTTCCGCGTCGACAATCCGCACACGAAGCCGGTGGTCTTCTGGGAGAAGGTCATCGCGAACATCAACCGCACCGACCCCGATGTCATCTTCCTGGCCGAGGCGTTCACCCGGCCCGCGATGATGCGCACGCTCGGCGCGATCGGCTTCCAGCAGTCGTACACGTACTTCACCTGGCGGAACACGAAGCAGGAGCTCACCGACTATCTGACGGAGCTGTCGGGTGAGTCCGCGGCGTACATGCGGCCGAATCTCTTCGTCAACACGCCCGACATCCTGCACGCCTATCTTCAGGAGGGCGGACGGCCGGCCTTCGAGGTACGGGCGGTGCTGGCCGCCACGATGGCGCCCGCCTGGGGCGTCTACGCGGGCTACGAACTCTGCGAGAACACCCCCGCGAAGCCCGGCAGCGAGGAGTACCTTGACTCGGAGAAATACCAGCTGCGGCCCCGGGACTGGGAAGCGGCCGAACGCGAGGGCCGGACCATCGCCCCGCTGATCACCACGCTCAACCGGATCAGACGGCGGCACCCCGCCCTCCAGCAGCTGCGCGACATCCACTTCCACCACGTCGACAACGACGCGGTCATCGCGTACAGCAAACGGTCGGGCACGAACATCGTTCTGGTGGTCGTCAACCTCGACCCTCACCACACCCAGGAGGCGACGGTCTCGTTGGACATGGAGCGGCTCGGCCTCGACCGGCACGAGACCGCCCCGGTGCGCGACGAGCTCACCGGCGAGACCTATCACTGGGGCAGCTCCACCTACGTGCGCCTAGAGCCGGGCGTCACGCCCGCGCACGTCGTGGTTCTGCGACCGTCCCCGCCGATCGGAGGGTCACCCACATCATGATCGTCAATGAGCCCGTCCACGACACGTTCGAGGACACCCCGGCCAAGGACCGCGATCCCGACTGGTTCAAGCGTGCCGTCTTCTACGAGGTCCTGGTGCGTTCGTTCCAGGACAGCAACGGCGACGGCATCGGCGACCTCAAGGGCATCACGGCCAAGCTGGACTATCTCCAGTGGCTCGGAGTGGACTGCCTCTGGCTGCCGCCGTTCTTCAAGTCACCGCTGCGCGACGGCGGCTACGACGTCTCGGACTACACGGCGGTGCTCCCCGAATTCGGGGATCTCGCGGACTTCGTGGAGTTCGTCGACGCCGCGCACCAGCGCGGTATGCGCGTGATCATCGACTTCGTCATGAACCACACGAGTGATCAGCACGACTGGTTCCAGGAGTCCCGCAAGGACCCTGACGGACCGTACGGCGACTACTACGTCTGGGCCGACGACGACAAGCAGTACCAGGACGCCCGGATCATCTTCGTCGACACGGAGACGTCGAACTGGACCTTCGACCCGGTGCGCAAGCAGTACTACTGGCACCGCTTCTTCTCGCACCAGCCGGATCTCAACTACGAGAACCCGGCGGTGCAGGAGGAGATCATCTCGGCGCTGCGCTTCTGGCTGGACCTGGGCATCGACGGCTTCCGGCTGGACGCCGTGCCGTACCTGTACCAGCAGGAGAACACCAACTGCGAGAACCTCCCGGCCACCCACGAGTTCCTCAAGCGGGTACGGAAGGAGATCGACGCCAACTACCCGGACACGGTGATCCTCGCCGAGGCGAACCAGTGGCCGGAGGATGTCGTCGACTACTTCGGCGACTACGCGGCGGGCGGCGACGAATGCCATATGGCGTTCCACTTCCCGGTGATGCCGCGGATCTTCATGGCCGTGCGGCGCGAGTCCCGCTACCCGGTCTCGGAAATCCTGGCCAAGACCCCGGCGATCCCGACCAGCTGCCAGTGGGGCATCTTCCTGCGCAACCACGACGAGCTGACCCTCGAAATGGTCACGGACGAAGAGCGCGACTACATGTACGCGGAGTACGCCAAGGATCCGCGGATGCGCGCCAACATCGGCATCCGGCGCCGGCTCGCCCCGCTGCTGGACAACGACCGCAACCAGATCGAGCTGTTCACCGCCCTGCTGCTGTCGCTGCCGGGATCCCCGATCCTCTACTACGGGGACGAGATCGGGATGGGCGACAACATCTGGCTGGGTGACCGGGACGCCGTACGGACCCCGATGCAGTGGACGCCCGACCGGAACGCGGGCTTCTCGTCGAGCGATCCCGGCCGGCTCTATCTGCCGACGATCATGGACCCGGTCTATGGCTACCAGGTCACCAATGTGGAGGCGGCGATGGCGTCGCCGTCCTCGCTGCTGCACTGGACGCGGCGGATGATCGAGATCAGGAAGCAAAACCCGGCCTTCGGCCTCGGCTCGTACACCGAGCTGCCGTCGTCGAACCCGGCCGTGCTCGCCTTTCTCCGTGAGGCACCCTCCCAGCAGGGCGAGGGCGACGATCTGGTGCTCTGCGTGCACAACTTCTCGCGCTTCGCGCAGCCCACCGAACTGGATCTGAAGGAGTTCAGCGGGCGCCATCCGGTCGAGCTGATCGGCGGGGTGCGGTTCCCCGCGATCGGGGAGTGGCCCTATCTGCTCACCCTGGCCGGCCACGGCTTCTACTGGTTCCGGCTGCGCAAGGACACCGCGGTGTAACACCACCGCTCACTCGTTCACGCGGTGTTGACCGCGGTCCCGTGCCGGGCGGTTTCCACCGCCCCGCACGGGGCACGCTCCTCCACATCTAGTTCGATCGATTCGATCAAATTCGTATTGAGTTCGTACGGAATCGATCCGTACGGATCATCCTCACCCGACACGTCCCGCACAGCCGGACAGCCATTGCCGCAATCCGGGACACTCTGCGCATCCTGTGGTGTGCCCGGGGAAAGGACGCGATGCCATGTCGAAGGCTGCATCCACCCGGATTACGCCGCGCCCCGCAACTGCTTCGCCTGTCGCACCGCCCGTCGCACCGCCCGTGTCGCCCGCCCTGTCGCCCGCCGACGCGAGAACGCTGGTCGGCTCGCTCGCCCCGCTGCTCCATGACTGGCTGCCCCGCCAGCGCTGGTTCGCGGGCAAGGGCCGTCCGGTCACCGGCTTCGTGCCGGTGACGGTCACCGAACTGCTGCCGGTGGACGCGAGCGGTCCGGGTCTGCTGCATCTGCTCGTACGGGTCGAGCAGCGCGGCCCGTCCGGGCCGCCGCTGTCGATCCCCTCCTCGCCGTCGTCCACGCCCTCCGGCGTCTCGTCGCCCGCCGGTGACTGCTATCAGCTGCTGCTCGGGGTACGGAAGGCGCTGCCGCCGCGCCTCGCGTCCGCGCTGATCGGCCACGCCACCCAGGGGCCGCTGGCCGGCCGTACCGTCTACGAGGGCCTGCACGATCCCCACCTGGCCGAACTGCTGCTGGAACGATTGCGCTCCCCCGGCGCGCTGGGGCCGCTGCGGTTCGACCGGGCGAGCACCGTCCCGGCCGGGCTGAGCGGCCGGCTGCTCGACGCCGAGCAGTCCAACTCCTCCCTGGTCTACGGGGACGCCTACATCCTCAAGATCCTGCGCCGGGTCTTCCCCGGCCCGCACCCCGATCTGGAACTGCCGCTGGCCCTGGCCGCGGAGGGATGCGAGCGGGTGCCCGCGCCGGTCGGCTGGTTCGAGGCCGCCGACCCTTCCGGCAGCGGTGACGCGCTCACACTCGGCGTCCTCCAGCCCTATCTGCGCGGTTCCCAGGACGGCTGGCAGCTGGCGCTCTCCTCGCTCGCCCACGGCCGGGAGTTCACCGCGGAGGCCCGCGCGCTGGGGCGGGCCACCGCCGAGGTGCACACCGCGCTCGCCGCCGCGCTGCCGACCGTGACGCTGGGCCGCAGGCAGACCGCGCAGATGGCCGACGGGATGGCCGAGCGCCTGGAGTCGGCGGCGCGCGCGGTGCCCTCGCTCATGCCGTACGCCGCCGGACTGCGGACCGCCTTCGACGCGCTCGCCGGACTCGACGAGGCGGGGCGCGGCCGGCCCGCGCAGCGCGTCCACGGCGATCTGCATCTGGGCCAGACCCTGCGGACGCCGGACGGCCGCTGGTCGGTCATCGACTTCGAGGGTGAGCCCGCGAGACCGCTCGCCGAACGCCGCCGCCCGCAGCCCCCGGTCCGCGATGTGGCGGGCATGCTGCGCTCCTTCGACTACGCGGCCCGCTCCCACGAGCCGTGGCGCCCGGACTGGGCGACGCGCTGCCGGGACGCGTACTGCGAGGGGTACGCGACGGCCGCCGGCACCGATCCGCGCGCGGAGCCCGAGTTGCTGCGCGCGTACGAGACGGACAAGGCGATCTACGAGGTCCTGTACGAGGCGAGGCACCGCCCCGACTGGCTGCCGGTCCCGATGGCGGCGATCCGCCGGCTGGCCGAGGGCGCCTGACGCGTCCGGGCCGGAGCCCGGCAGCCTCCCCCGACTCTCCGCTCCCCCGTCCCCGCCCCGTTCCCGCTCTGTCCCCCATGGTCCCGCTCTCTCCACCCGTATCGACCGTCCAGCAGCGAAGCCCAGCCGAGGAGGCAGCCCCCGTGACCCCCCGCACGCCGTCCGACCGTTCGTCCGACAGCTCGTCCCCGCCCGAGCTTCCCACCGCCTCGCTCCCCGTCCCGGCGCCCGCCGCCGAGGCCGCGGCGCGCGCCGGTGCGGGTGCGGGCGCGGGCAAGTCCGCCGGGAAGAAGGGGAAGAAGCAGCCCGCGCGCCGCAAGGCATCACAGACCGCGCCCGCGCCGGCCGCCTCCCCCGCCCCGGCCGGCGCCACCACCGCTTCCCCCGCTGCCAAGAAGCCGGGGGCCCGCACAGCGCCCCGGCCGCGGGTGGAGCCGGGTGGCGGCCGTCGGGCACGGGCCGCGCGACCGCTGGGCGACGGTGACCGGGAGCGGCTGCTCTCCGGCTCGCACCACGATCCGCACGGGCTGCTGGGGGCGCATCCCGTGTCGAACGGCGTCGTCTTCCGGACGCTGCGCCCGTACGCGCGCGCCGTCACCGTCGTCACCGAGGGGCCCGAGGTCAGAGCCACGCTGAACGACGACGGCGACGGCTTCTTCTCCGGTGTGCTGCCACTGCGCGCGGTTCCCTCGTACACACTCCGGGTCCGCTACAGCGACGCCACGCAGGAGCTGGACGAGCTGGAGGTGCGCGATCCGTACGGCTTCCTGCCCGCGCTGGGGGACGTGGATCTGCATCTGATCGGCGAGGGCAGGCACGAGGAGCTGTGGAAAGCCCTCGGCGCCCGGGTCATGACGCACCAGGGCGTCGCCGGCACCCGCTTCACCGTCTGGGCACCCAACGCCCGGGGCGTCCGGATCGCCGGCGACTTCAACTACTGGGACGGGACGAGCCTCCCGATGCGCTCGCTCGGCTCCACCGGGGTGTGGGAGCTGTTCGTGCCGGGGGTCGGCGAGGGCGCGCTCTACAAGTTCGACATCACACGCCCCGACGGTTCGCACACCCTGCGCGCCGACCCGATGGCACGGCGCGCGGAAGTACCGCCCGCGACCGCGTCCATCGTCACCGAGTCCCACCATGTCTGGCAGGACGAGGAGTGGCTCGCGCACCGCGCCGACCGTCCCGTGCACGAGGCGCCGTTCTCGGTGTACGAGGTCCATCTGCCTTCCTGGCGCCCCGGTCTGACGTATCGTCAGCTCGCCTCGCAGCTGCCCGCGTACGTCAAGGACCTCGGCTTCACCCATGTCGAGCTGATGCCGATCGCCGAGCACCCCTTCGGCGGCTCCTGGGGCTATCAGGTCACCGGCTTCTACGCGCCGACGTCCCGGATGGGCACCCCGGACGACTTCCGGTATCTCGTGGACTCCCTGCACCGCGCGGGGATCGGGGTGCTGGTCGACTGGGTGCCCGCGCACTTCCCGAAGGACGAATGGGCACTGGCCCAGTTCGACGGCCGTCCGCTGTACGAGCACAGCGATCCGCAGCGGGCCGAACACCCCGACTGGGGCACGCTGGAGTTCGACTACGGCCGCAAGGAGGTCCGTAACTTCCTGGTCTCCAACGCCGTGTACTGGTGCGAGGAGTTCCATGTCGACGGACTCCGGGTCGACGCCGTCGCCTCGATGCTCTACCTCGACTACTCGCGCGAGGAAGGGCAGTGGACCCCGAACGAGCACGGCGGCCGGGAGAATCCGGACGCCGTCGCCTTCCTCCAGGAGATGAACGCCACCGTCTACCGGCGCTGTCCCGGCGCGGTGACCATCGCCGAGGAGTCCACCGCCTGGAACGGGGTCACGCGCGCCACCCACCATGTCGGCCCCGACGGCTTCGGCGGGCTCGGTTTCGGCCTGAAGTGGAACATGGGCTGGATGCACGACTCCCTGGACTACGTCTCCAAGGAGCCCGTCCACCGCAAGTACCACCACGGCGAGATGACCTTCTCCATGGTGTACGCGTACAGCGAGAACTACGTGCTGCCGATCTCGCACGACGAGGTGGTGCACGGCAAGCGCGCGCTGGTCTCCAAGATGCCGGGTGACTGGTGGCAGCAGCGCGCCAACGAGCGGGCGTATCTCGGCTTCATGTGGGCCCACCCCGGCAAGCAACTGCTCTTCATGGGGCAGGAGTTCGCCCAGGGAGCGGAGTGGTCGGAGGGCCATGGGCCGGACTGGTGGCTGCTCGATCCGTCGTACGAGGCGGAGGCCGACCACCGGGGGGTGCGCGATCTGGTCCGCGATCTCAACGCGGTGTACGGCGCGACGCCCGCGCTCTGGCAGCGGGACACCGTGCCCGAGGGCTTCGCGTGGGTGGACGGTGACGCGGGCGAGGACAACGTCTTCGCGTTCCTGCGGTTCGACGCGGACGGTTCGCCACTGCTGGCGGTCTCGCACTTCTCACCGGTGGTGCGCCATCAGTACCGGCTCGGCGTGCCCGAGGAGTTCGCCGCCTGGACGGAGGTCCTCAACACGGACGCGGCGCGTTACGGCGGCGGCGATGTGCTCAACGCGGACCCGCTGAAGCCCGAGGCGGTGGCGGCGCACGGCCGGCCGGTGTCCCTCCAGCTGACGCTGCCGCCGCTGGCGACGGTCTGGCTGCGGCCGGTCTGACACCCGGCTCTCCCGGGCGGCTCCGGGCCGTTCCGACGGATGACGAGGTGGCGCCGCCCGGGACGTCGGGCGGCGCCACCTCGTCACGTTCCGGCCGGAAGCCCCGGCTCAGGCCGCCGGCACCGGCTCCGCCGCCAGTGCCGCGGCCACCTCGGCGGGGGACGGCATCGCGGCGATCTGGTCGGCGACCGTACGCGCGGCGGCCCGGAAGCCCTGGTCCGCCAGGACGGCGGAGGCGGCCTTGGCGACCCCCTCGGGAGTGGCCGTATCTCCCGGGAGACCGAGTCCCGCGCCCGCGGCGGCCACGCGGTCGGCCTGGATGAACTGGTCGGCGCCCTGGGGGGCGATCACCATGGGGATGCCCGCGGCGAGCGTGCCGAGCGTGGTGCCGGCGCCTCCGTGGGCCACCACCAGGTCCGTGTCGCGCAGCAGCTCGCTCAGCGGGGTGAAGCCGACGAAGGTCACCCGGTCGTGGTCGACGTCGAAGTCCTCGGCGGACGCGGTGAGGCCCAGGGTGACCCTCAGCTCCATGTCCTCCTTGGACAGTTCACGCAGGATCGGGCTGAGCACCTCGGGCGCGGAGAAGACGGTGCCGAAGGTCACCAGCACGCGGGGCCGCCGCTGCGGATCGGCCGGCGCCGCCGTCCCGGCCCGGTCCGACGGACTCTGTCCGGCCGGTGTCTGCCCGTGGGGCTCCGGGCGCAGTGCCAGCCGTCCCGCCGGAGGCCGCCAGCCGTCCTGCTGCATCGCGGGCGGGCAGGTGTCCAGGTAGTGGGCGGCGGGTCGGGGAGTCACACCGCGTGCGGCGTAGCGGCTCGCGACGTTCGCGTCCATGGCCGTGGCGAAGTCGTCCGGCAGGGCGGGGCCGTACGCGAGGTTCGCCACCGGCACGTCGAGGGCGGCGGCGACCAACGGGCCCACGCAGTCGGCGAGTTCGGTGACGATCAGCTCGGGCCGCCAGTCCCGGGCGGCGGCCAGCGCCTCGTCCACGGTGAGGTCGACCCGTACTCCGGCGAAGAGCTCGGCGACCATTTCCGGATCCGGCTCGCCCCCCGGCGTCAGGCCCGTCCTGCGCGCGAAGTCCGCCACCATCACGTCCATGGTCGGTCCCGCCGGCAGTACGTCGAAGCCTTCCCGGGCCAGTACGGGGGCGAGGCCGCCCGCGGTCAGGAACACCACGTCGTCACCTCGCTCACGGAACGCGCGGGCGAGGGGGAGTTGCGGGAGCAGATGGCCATGGGCAGGGGTGCTTGAGAAGAGTATCCGCATATTGATCAGGGTATTGCTCCACCGAATTCACAGGAGCGGAATCCGGACAGCCCGCCGGTCACGGCCGGAGCGGTGTCATGGTCGCTGCGGTGTCATGGTCGCTGCGGTGTCATCGTCGCAGCAGTGTGGTGGCCAGCTGGCCCGCCAGCCACTCCTCGGCGCGCTGCCGGCTCCACCCCATCCGGCGCAGCCGCCGCCAGGAGCACGGACTCAGGTAGTACCAGAGGATGTCGGCGGCCTCGGCACAGCCGATTCCGTCCCGGAGCGCGTCCAGCTCCGCCAGCCGGCCGGAGATCTCGGCGAGCCGGGCGCGTGCCAGGTCGTCCGCGCGCCGGGCCGCCTCGGCGATCAGCGGATCGGCCGTCTCGTTGTCGTACAGGACCGTCATCGTGCGCACATGGCGGCGGACCGTCTCGCCCGTTCCCCTGACGGCCCATCGGACGGCCTCGGTGCCGTCGGCCGCCGTGCTCACGCGGTCGAGCGCGCGGGCGATGGCCGGCTCGGCCGCGCCCCGTTCCATCAGGGCGACGACCAGTCCGGCCTTGGTGCCGAAGGCCGCGTACACGGTGTTGACGGCCACGTCCGCCGCCTCGGCGACACGTGCGACGGTGATCCGCGCGTAGCCGTGCTCCGCGAACAGCCGCTCGGCGGCGTCGAGGATCGCCGTCCGGGTCAGCTCGGCGGCCTGGTCCCGTACGGAGGAGCGATAGGGGCGAGTGCTCATCCGGGTCACTTTAGGAGCGGCCTCTTCATCTGGCCATCGCCGCGGTGACCGGAGCGGGACTCCGGTGAACAGGGACCGCACGGGGCGGCCCGCGCACCAGTGCGCGCGGGCCGCCCGCGTCATGAGCGGGGGCCTACGATGTCGCCGTCTTCAGCCGGGACGGGACCTCCGCGTCGCGGACGATTCCGAGCCGCTGGGTCGCCCGGGTCAGCGCCACATACAGATCGTTGGTCCCGCGCGGCGAGCCGTCCATGATCCTCTCCGGGTCGACGACGATCACGGTGTCGAACTCGAGCCCCTTCGCCTGCCGGGCGTCGAGCAGGACGACGGGCCGGGTCAGATCGGGCGCGATGCCCCAGGAGGCGTCGGGCAGTTCGGCCGCGAGGCCGGGCAGCAGCGCGGCCGGGGCGATCACCGCGAGACGCCCCTCGCCCGGGTGGTCGGCCACCAGTCCGGCCGCCGTACGGGCCAGATCCCCCGGCCTCGCGGAGCGTACGAGCGGTCCCTCGCCCGTCGCGCGCACGGACCTCGGCGGCTCGAAGAGCGGGTCCGTCAGACGCCGTACCTCGGCCGCGACCTCCATGATCTCGGCGGGCGTACGGTAGTTGACGCCCAGCTTGGTCAGCTCCCAGCGCTGCCCCACGTACGGCTCCAGGATCTGCTGCCAGGAGTCGCAGCCGGCCGCGTCCCCGGTCTGCGCGGGGTCGCCGACCAGGGTCATGGACCGGCTCGGGCAGCGGCGCATCAGCAACCGCCAGGCCATCGCGGACAGTTCCTGTGCCTCGTCCACGACGATATGGCCGAAGGCCCAGGTGCGGTCGGCGGCGGCCCGTTCGGCGGCGCTGCGGGTGTCGGCCTCCTCGTGCCGCTCCGCGAACCGCTCGGCGTCGATGATGTCGTGCGCGGCGAGGACCTCCGATTCGTCGTCGTCCCTGTCCTCGAACTCCTGGGTACGGGAGCCGTAGGACAGTTCGAGCACGCCCTGCGCGTAGGCGATCCGCTCCTGGCGCTCCAGCGCGGCGGCGGCGCGGGCCGCGCTGTCGTCCTCGCCGAGCAGTTCGGCCGCCTCGTCCAGCAGCGGTACGTCGGCGGGGGTCCAGTCGATCCTGGCGTCGGTGCCGGTCCGGGCCCCGGAGCGGCGTACGGCGGCGGCGTCGCGTGAGCCGAGCAGGGCGCCCGGATCCGCCAGGAAGTCGGAGACGAGCTGCTCCGGGGTGAGCGTCGGCCACAGCGTGTCGATGGCCGCCTGCACCTCGGGACTGGTGGCGATCTCCTTGCCGAGCTGGGCGATGTCCGCCGGGTCGAGGAGGTTGGCACCGCCGAGCGGGTCGGCGCCGATCCGGCCGGCGAGCTGGGAGGTGAGCGCGTCGATGATCCGGAAGGCGAACGTCGGCCGGGCGCGGTTGTGCGGCAGTCCGGTGTCCCGGGCGCGCTGCCGTGCCTCGTACACCGTGTCGCGGTCGAGCACGAGCGTGCCGTACTCGGCGTGCTCGATCTCCATGACTGGACGGGGCAGCGACTGCCGGCCGCGCAGTTCCTCGGCCAGTACGCGGGCCATGTCGGCCCGGCCCTTGACCTCGGCCGCCTCGGGGGTGTCCTGACCGGTGGCCCGTACGCCCGGGAACAGCTCCCCCACGGCCGACAGCAGCACGCCGGTCTCACCGAGCGAGGGCAGCACCTCGCCGATATAGCCGAGGAAGGCGGGGTTCGGGCCGACGATCAGCACGGCGCGGCGGGCCAGTTGCTCGCGGTACGCGTAGAGCAGATACGCCGCCCGGTGCAGCGCCACGGCGGTCTTGCCGGTGCCGGGACCGCCCTCGACCACCAGCACACCGCGGTGCGGGGCGCGGATGATGCGGTCCTGCTCGGCCTGGATGGTCTGCACGATGTCGCTCATCCGCCCGGTACGCGCGGAGTTCAGCGCGGAGAGCAGGACGGCGTCACCGTCCGGGTCCTCGTAGCCGGTGCGGGTGGTGTCGGTGAGGTCCATGATCTCGTCATGGAGCGCGGTGACGCGGCGTCCCTGGGTGGTGAGATGGCGTCGTCTGCGCAGCCCCATCGGGGAATGGCCGGTGGCGAGATAAAAGGGGCGTGCCACGGGGGCCCGCCAGTCGATCAGCAGCGGGGTGTGTTCCGGGTCGTCCCTTCGCATTCCGATGCGTCCGATGTGATGGTTCGTCCCCTCGCCGAGATCGATCCGGCCGAAACAGAGACCGGACTCGACCGCATTCAGCGCGGACAAGCGGACCGAGTGTTCCGCGACACTGATATCGCGCTCGACGCGGGCCTGCCGCACCGTGTTGACCTGGCCGATCGACGCCTCCATGGCGGTCTCGGCCTGCTCCCTCAAGGCATCGAGGCGCTCATAGAGGAGGGAGACGAATTGCTGCTCGTTCTGCAATTCCTCGGTTGACAATTCAGCCCCTGTCCGATACGCTGCTTTCCAGTGACCTGGTCCATGTCATTAATTTCAAGACGTGGAAACAATCAATATACGCAGAGCAGCACCCCGGCCGTCAATTCGGTTCCGGGGTTTTTTTGTGTGCTTTTCGTGTGCCCCGCACCCCCTTTCGCGCGCACCACGCGGCCGGGGGAATCTGTATACTCGTTGTATGCAACCTTCGCTGTGGGGGAAGTCATGACGTCGGGCAGGGAGAAGGCGTACGCGTTCCTCAAGGAGAACGTACTCACCGACCCGGACAGGCAGGGCGAGTTCCTCTCCGAACAGGAGCTGGCGAACCGCATCGGGGTCTCCCGTACCCCCATCCGTGAGGCGCTGCTGCTGCTCGCCGCCGAGGATCTCGTACGGCTGGTCCCCAAGCGCGGGGCGCAGATCGTTCCGCTGTCGGGGCGGGAGATCACCGAACTGATGGAGCTGCGCGGCATCGTCGAGCGGTACGCCGCGGAGCAGGTCGTCCCCGGGGACCGGGACGCGCTGGTGGCCGATCTGACCGGGCTCCTGGAGCGGCAGCGGACCCTGAGCGGGCCCGAGCACGCCAAGGAGTTCATCGCGGTGGACCATCTCTTCCACGCGACGATCGTGGCCGCCGCGGGCAACTCGCTGCTCAACCGGCACTACGACGGGCTGCGCAGCCGGCAGATCCGGGCCGGCGTGGTGGCGCTCTACAACCAGCAGGGGCGGCAGGAGTCCGTACTGACCGAGCACCGCGCGATTCTGGCGGCGATCGCCTCCGGTGACCGGCCGGCCGCGCACAGCGCGATCGACGGTCACCTGGAGACGACGCTCAAGGTCCTGCTCGCCGGTTAGGTACGTCCGGCGTTGTCCGTCAGGCGTTGGGGTCGAACGGGATGCCGACCGGCTTGGCCTTCTGCAGGTGGCCGTTGAAGTTGCCGTCCTTGAGGCCGAAGACGGCGCTGCCGAAGTTGGCCTGGCTCAGCTTGTCGCGGAGACCGGCCGGGTAGCCGTTCCAGCCGACCAGCGTGGGGAACCGCCAGGTGCCGTAGTGGTTCTCCGGCGGCTCGTCGTTGGAGTTCGCGGCGCGGAAGGCGTGCGTGCCGATGCCGTCCTTGTGGTAGACGACCTTGGCGTGCGTGCCGTCCCAGCGGATCTGGTCACGGGTGTGGATGTTGAAGTTGCCGTGGGCGGAGGTGGAGACGTACTGCACCTCGTTGTTCTGCACCCACACCACGACATGCTCCCAGTCGTGACGGTGCCCGCCGAGCCCGCTGCCGGCCACGGCCTGGTCCTTCTCGAAGTAGAGGCC
This sequence comes from Streptomyces sp. NPDC088147, assembly GCF_044741565.1. Classification (NCBI taxonomy): domain Bacteria; kingdom Bacillati; phylum Actinomycetota; class Actinomycetes; order Kitasatosporales; family Streptomycetaceae; genus Streptomyces; species Streptomyces sp. NPDC088147. Next base: position 340,096 of record NZ_JBIUSY010000009.1, read on the forward strand.
GTACATGATCGCGCACCAGCCGTTGTTGCACTTGGACCGCGCGTATCCGTTGGTGTTGTCGAGGTCCCAGGAGTCGCGGCACGAACCGTTGACGGCCCCTGTCGTGTTGAGGCCGGGGGCTATGGTCCCGTCGGGGCCGATGGCGGGGGTGGGGTAGCAGCCGTCCGTGTCGTAGTCGAAGGCCGGCTGGAACGTCTGCTCCATCCCGTCCGCGTTGCCGGGCAGGGCCCCGGGGGGATCGGCGAGCGCGCTGCCCGGCACGGCGATGACCAGCGCGATGGCGCTGCCGAAGATGAGCGAGACCTTGCGGATGCGCGAGCTTTTCTTCACTGCGTCCTCCTGATCGGCCGCGACGTGGGGTACGCGGTCCGGTTGACATGCCCGGATCACCTTCCCCCGCCCTCGTTGACGCGTCGCGCATCGCCGGATGTCGGAGCGATGAAGGGTCAGCCAATACCGAGGGGGGTGGAGGAGACGGGAGTTACACGCTGAGTGAAGTGTGACGGCAGAGGACGCCGAAGTGAAGCATGCCGAAGGGAAGGCGTCCGAAAACGAGTTGGGTTCGGACGCGCTTCCGCTTCCGTCAACTCGTCTTGTTCAGTCTGCGGTTGGCCAGCACCGGTATGGCACGGCGCACCGCGGCCACCTCGTCCGGATCCACGTCCGCGAGCAGCGTCCCCGGGCCGGCTCCGAGGCTCCGGCGTACGGTCCCGTCGGGGCCGATGAGCGCGCTGTGGCCGATCCCGGTGGGGGCGGGCGACGTCACGGCGCCGTCCGCCGGTCCCGTACCGGACGCCGCCGGATCGGCCTGGCCCACGGCGGCGAGCCAGAGCGTGGCGTCCAACGCCCGTGCGCGCGTGAGCAGTTCCCACTGCTCGCGCTTGCCGGGGCCGGCGCCCCAGGAGGCGGGGAGCACGGAGAGCACCGCTCCGGCGTCGGCGTGCGCCCGGAACAGTTCGGGGAAACGGACGTCGTAGCAGGTGGCGAGGCCGATCCCGACCCCGTCCACCTCGATGGTGACGACCTCGGAGCCGGCCGCGACGGTGTCGGACTCGGCGAAGCCGAAGGCGTCGTAGAGGTGGATCTTGTCGTAGGACGCCTCGACGCCCGGACCCGTGGCGAGCAGGGTGTTGGCCACCTTGCCGTCCGGGGCCGGGGTGAACATGCCCGCGACCACGACGAGTCCGGTCTCCTCGGCGAGCCGGCGCACCGCCGTGGCCCAGGGTCCGTCGAGCGGTTCCGCCAGCGGCGCCAGGGGGGTGCCGAAGCAGGCCATCGCGGCCTCGGGGAACACGATGACGCGGGCGCCCTCGTCGGCGGCGCGGTGGGCCTCGGAGCGGAGGAGCGCGAGATTCCGCTCGGGGTCGGGGCCGGTGGTGAGCTGGCTCAGCGCGATGCGCATGAGGTGGTTCCCTTCTCGGGCGCGGATGCGGGTGCGGGGTCAGGGGGCGGCGGGTCCGGCGTGCGGGTGCGGGTGCGGGTGCGGGGTCAGGGGGCGGCGGGTCCGGCGTGCGGGTGCGGGTGCGGGGTCAGAGGGTGGCGGGTGCTGGCGCGGGTCCGGTGCGGTGCGGTGAGTGGGGGCGGCGGGTGCCGGGCCGGGGTGGGGGGTGTGCGTGCGTGCCGGTGTACGGGCTACGCCCCCGCGCGGGCGGGCTGTTCCGTACCGTTCAGGTCCTCGTCGTCGGCGGGGTTCCCGTCCCGCCCCAGACACAGGCCGACGATCGTGACCACCGCGGTCAGCGCGACGTAGAGGGCCAGCGGGATCCATGAGTCGTACGCGTCGAGCAGCGCGGTGAACAGCAGCGGCGCGACGGCTCCGCCGATGACCCCGGCCAGCGTGTACGCGAGCGAGGAGCCGGTGTAGCGCAGGCGCGCGGAGAACTGCTCGGCGATGAAGGCGGCCTGCGGCCCGTACATCAGCGAGTGGATGGCCAGCGCCACCACGACCCCGAGCGCGAGCAGCGGCCAGTTGCCGCCGCTGGTCATCGGGAAGAACAGGAACGGCCATACGCCGGCGGCCACGGCGGAGACGCCGTACAGCAGACGCCGGTTGATCCGGTCGGAGAGGGCGCCGGCCAGCGGGATCAGGAAGACCTGGAACGAGGAGCCGATCAGGACGGCGGCCAGCGCGGACCCGCGCGACATGCCCAGTTCGCCGGTCGCGTAGGTCAGGACGAAGACGGTGAACAGCGCGTACAGCACGTCCGGGGCGACGCGGCTGAGGATCGCGGCCGTCAGCGCGCGGGGATGCGTGGTGAAGACCTCGCGGATCGGCGCCTCGGGGCGCTTCTGCTCGGCCTCCATCGCCTTGAAGACCGGGGTCTCCTCCAGCTTCGCGCGGATCCACAGCCCGAAGACGACCAGGACGCCGGAGAGCAGGAAGGCCACACGCCAGCCCCAGGAGGTGAACTGGGCTTCCGTCAGCAGGGCGCCGAGGGCGGCGAGTACACCGTTGGCCATCAGGTTGCCCGCGGGCGGGCCGATCTGCGCGGCCGAGGCGAAGAAGCCGCGCCGGCGCGGATCGCCGAACTCGCTGGAGAGCAGTACGGCCCCGCCCCACTCGCCGCCGACACCGACGCCCTGGGCGAAGCGGAGGATGACGAGGGCGATGGGCGCGGCCACACCGATCGTGGCGTAGGAGGGCAGCAGACCGATCAGGAGGGTCGCGGCCCCGATCAGTACGAGGGTCGCGATGAGGACCTTCTTGCGGCCGATCTTGTCGCCGAGACGGCCGAAGACGAAGCCGCCCAGGGGCCGGGAGACATAGCCGACGGCGTAGGTGGAGAAGGCGAGGAGAGTGCCGGTGGCGGGGTCCTCGGAGGGGAAGAAGACATCGCCGAAGACCAGCGCGGCGGCCACGGAGTAGATGGCGAAGTCGTACCACTCCAGGGCGGTCCCGGTGAGGCTGGCGAAGAAGGCGCGGCGGACCGCGGACCCGCCGAACGATTGCGTTTCCATTCCCTTACCCCTGCCCGTGTCCATGTTCGTGCTGTTCTTCACGATGTCCGTCCTTGCTGAGGTGCGCTATCGACCTTCCGGCATACTTCTTGTATACAGGTCGTATGCGCAAGCCTTCCGCGCAAAGTTAACCTCGCCGATACCGCGATCGATGTGGAGAACCCCATGGCGCTGCTGACCTTCGAACTGCCCGACGGCACCACCAGGCGCGTCGATGTCGTCCAGGTGCTCAACGCCGGCTACGCCGGACGCAGCCAGGACGATGTCGCCGCGCATGTGGCGGAGCTGGCCGAGCTGGGGGTGCCGGCGCCGTCCGTGACGCCCGCGCTCTACCCGGTCTCCCCGTATCTGGCCCAGCACACCGACCGGGTCAGCGTCCAGCACGGGCGCACCTCGGGCGAAGCGGAATGGGCTCTGGTGGTGGACGGCGACGGGGAGCTGCTGCTGACGGCCGCCTGTGACCACACCGACCGTGAGCTGGAGGTGCACGGTGTGGCGTGGAGCAAGAACGCGGGCCCGGACGTCCTCGCTCGGCGCGCCTGGCGGCTGGCCGACGTACAGGAGCGGCTGGACACGCTGACCCTGCGGGCATGGGTGAGCCACGCCGCCTCCGGGGGCTCTGGGGACGGCGCGGGCTCTGACGGCTCGGGGTCTGGGGACGGCGCGGGGTCTGGGGACGGCGCGGGCTCTGATGGCTCGGGCGGCGCCGGGGGCTCGGGTGGCTTCGGGAAGGAGACCGTCATCCAGGACGGCACGCTGGCGGAGCTGCTCACCCCGGGCTACTGGGCCGAGGTGCTGCGGGAGCGCGGTGATCTGCTGCCCGGTACGGTGCTGATCTCCGGCACGATCCCGATGGCCGAGGGCGTGGACCAGTTCGCCGACCGCTGGCGGGTCGAGCTGGGCGACCCGGCCACCGGTGACGTGATCGAGCTGGCCTACGACGTGGTGCGGATGCCGGCGCCCATCGGCTGAGCCCGCGTGGGCGCGGTGGCGCCTTCGGCGCCTTTGGGGAGGGGCCGGGGTGGGACCCGTACGGGATTCCCCCGCTCCCCTCGAAGCGTCAGACCACCTCTTCCAGCTCCTGGAGAAGCTTGCGCTTCGGGCGGGCTCCGACCATGGACTTCACCGGTTCGCCCGCGCGGAACACCATCAGCGTCGGCATCGCGAGGACCCCGTACCGGGCCGTGACCTCGGGGTTGCTGTCCACATCGAGCTGGACGACCTTGAGCCGGCCCGCCTGCTCCCCCGCCACGGCGCTCAGCACCGGCGCGAGCTGCCGGCAGGGGCCGCACCAGTCGGCCGTGAACTCCACGAGCACGGGGAGTCCGGCCTTGAGCACCTCTTCGTCGAAGTCCGTGTCCGTCACGGCGTCGACACCGTCTATCACGATCATTTCTCTGTCTCTCCTCGATGGGTACGGCCGAATTCACGCGCGCTCGTGTGTGGTGTCAGTTCGCACCGCGGCTCGGGGCCGCCCGGCACCTCCGCCTGGGCCGCCAGCCCGGCCCGCGCCGCCTCGGCCTGCGCGAGCTGCGCCCCGACCTGGGCACGTACCGACTGGAGCTCACCGATCAGCCCGTCCAGCTCGCCGAGCTTGCGGCGGTAGACGGCGAGCGAGGCGGGACAGGAGTCCCCGGCCGGATGCCCGGCGCGCAGGCACTCCACGAACGGCCGCGTCTCCTCCAGATCGAACCCGAAGTCCTGAAGGGTCCTGATCTGCCGGAGAAGCCGCAGATCGCTCTCGTCGTACGTGCGGTAGCCGTTCACCGCGCGCCGGGCGGGCAGCAGCCCGCGTGACTCGTAGTAACGCAGAGTCCGCGTGGTCGTCCCCGCCCGCTCCGCCAGCTCGCCGATTCGCATGTCTTCGACCGTAATCCTTGACGCCCAGGTCAAGGCAAGGGAGCCGGGGCGAGGCAGTCAAGGCGCGGGGACAAGGCCACGAGAGAGGCATTGACGGTGTGCCCCGGCGCCGTTACAAGACGTACTGAGAGCGCTCTCAGGCTCCAGCTCCAGGCTCCGTCCCCGCTCTCCCGTCCCGCTCCTCGGCACCATCCGCACCGGAGGTGTTCCTTGAGAACCAGTCGCATCAGATCCGCTCCCCGCACCACCCCTCCCCGTTTCGCGCCCCGTACACCCCGTACGTCCCGCACGCCCCGTACGCCCCGTACGCCCCTCATCGCCGCGTTCCTCGCCATGGCCGTCGCACTGGCCGGGTTCGTCGGCGTGACCGGCGCCGGTACGGCCCAGGGCGCGATACCGCCCGCGCCCGGCTGGAACCTCCAGTGGGGCGACGACTTCAACGGCGCGGACCGCACTCCGCCCTCCGCCGCCAACTGGCAGACCGACACCGGCCACGGCTACCCCGGCGGGCCGGGCAACTGGGGCACGGGCGAGATCCAGAACTACACCGCGAGCCCGGACAATCTGAGCCTCGACGGCAACGGAAACCTCCGGATCACCCCGCTCAGGGACGGCGCGGGCAACTGGACCTCGGCCCGGGTCGAGACCCGCCGCGCCGACTTCAAGGCTCCGGCGGGCGGCACCCTCCGTATCGAGGGCCGTATCCAGATGCCGAACGTGACGGGCGACGCCGCGCTCGGCTACTGGCCCGCCTTCTGGGCCCTCGGCTCGCCGTACCGGGGCAACTACTGGAACTGGCCGGGCATCGGTGAGTTCGACATCATGGAGAACGTCAACGGGATCAACTCCGTCTGGGGCGTGCTGCACTGCGGTGTGAACCCGGGCGGTCCGTGCAACGAGACCACCGGACTCGGCGCCAACCGCGCCTGCCCCGGCGCCAGTTGCCAGTCCGCGTTCCACACCTACCGCTTCGAGTGGGACCGCGCGGTCACCCCCAACGAACTGCGCTGGTACGTGGACGACCAGCTCTTCCACACCGTGCGGCAGAACCAGATGGACGCCGGTACCTGGGCCAACATGACCGACCACGCCGGGTACTTCATCCTCCTCAACGTGGCCATCGGCGGCGCGTTCCCCGACGCGCTCGGCGGCCGGACCCCGACCGCCGCGACGGTTCCGGGCCGCCCCATGCTCGTCGACTACGTGGCGGTATGGACCCGTGGCGGCACACCCCCGACGGACCCGCCGACGGACCCGCCGACCGATCCGCCGCCCTCGGGCTCCTCGACGCTGTACGCGCGGACGGGCGCCGGACTCGGCGACTCCGCCGGTTCGGCCGCGTCGGCCGCCCTCGCCACGGCGGGCGGCGCCAACTACGACGGCACACCGCACACCCCGCAGGTCTTCACCTCCAGCGGGATCACCCGTGCGTACAACGGCGGTGCCACACAGTTCGACCTGTTCGTCGACGCGGGCACGTCGGTCGGCAACGGCCAGCAGGTCAGGGTGAGTTACGACCGCACGGGGGACGGCACCTGGGACCGTACGGAGACCTACGCGTACTTCGCGACCGACCCCGTCCCCGGCTATGAGCACTACACCCAGGCCAGGGGCCTGAGATCGGCCACCGGATCGCACGGCGACCTGGTCAACGGGAAGGTACGGATCGAGGTCTGGAACGCCATCGGCACCGGCGCGAGCACGCTGGGCATCGGCAACCAGTCGGTGATCCGGATCCCGTTCGCCTGAGCCGGCGCGGCGCGAGAAGGCCGGTACGGGCCGCCATATCCGTACCGGCCCTGGATCGCAGACAGCGCCATGCCGCGCGGGAGAACGCACAACAACCACCCGATCGGGTCCGTCAGCGCCGATGGGCGCGCCCCGGACGAAGCCTCACGCGGCGCGGACGCGCCCCGCGTCTTCGAAGTCCCGCCCTAACAGGACTCCTCCAGGTACGTGCGCGCCAGCGCGCCGGCGCGGGTGAGCCAGTCGGTGAGTACGGCGATCTCGTCCGGCGAGTAGTCCGCGCAGAGTTCGGCGAGCAGCGTGTAGTACGGCCCGTAGACGGCGCGCACCCGCTCGGCGGCGTCCGGGACCGCGGTGACGCGCACCCGGCGCCGGTCGGCGGGGTCCGGTCGGCGGACCACGAAGCCGCCGCGCTCCAGGCGGTTGAGAATGCCGGTCACCGCACCCGTCGTGACCTGTGCGCGCGCGGCCAGGTCACCGGCGGTGACCAGGGCACCCTCGGCCTCCATGACGTGCGCGAAGCAGACGAGGTCCTTGACGCTCAGCCCCAGGTTCCGGGCGAACTCCTGACGGCCGACGAGGTTCGTCGCGACGAGATCGTCCAGCGCGCCGATCGCGTCCGCGGCGGAGGCGGTGGGGCGCGGCTTGCCCTCCATTGATATTCCTTAGTACGTAAGATAAATTCCTCACTTGCTAAGACATCATATCCCCGCAGCGCTGGGAGGCAGGTACGTGAGTGGACACCACGACGAGGGGCACACCCTCGCGGGATGGGTCGGGTCCGCCGTCGCCATGGCCGGGTCCCTGGCCATCGGTGTGGGCGTCATCGGCTGGCGCCCGGGAATCTGGTGGGGGCTGATAGCCCTGGTGGCGGCGGCGCCGGCCACGTGGGGCCTGCACCTCGCGGGCTGGGGCAAGCCGCCCCACCCGCGAAGCGTCGGCCGGCGGGGACTCATGGTGCGGGACCGCTCCGCGCGCGAGGGGCACACGAACTGCCGCGGGTGCCGGCTGGCAGGACGGCGGGGTGTCCGGGCCCGCACGGCCGGCACCTCCGACGAGAGCGTGCCTCTCTGACGGTCCCCTGGACGATGGGCCCATGGACGATGGGCCCATGGACGATGGGCCCATGGACGCCGTCGATGAGCCCATGGAGGCCGTCCCCGAATCGGCGGCGGCCTCAGTGCTGGATCAGGCCGCCGACCGGGACGGGAGCGACGTGGCCGGTCGCCGGAAGGGTCCGCGCCAGAGCGAGGCCGATGTCGACCAGCGACGATCTGCGCAGACCGGCGACGTCGGGGACCGGAGTCCAGACGGACGCGGCGGTTTCACCGTTCGGCTCGGGCCGGAGTCGACCGCCGGTGACGCGGACCTGGTAGAAGACGCCGACATTCTGGTGCTCCGGTCCGCCGGGGACGGTGCGTTCGGCGGCGGGGATCACCCGTGAGTCCACGCCCAGCAGGCGTTCGGCCACCGCGTCGCAGCCGGTCTCCTCGGCGACCTCCCGGATCACCGCGTCGAACGGATCCTCCCCGTGCTCGACCCTGCCACCTGGAAGAGTCCAGGTTCCCGAGACGTGATGGGCGAGCAGCACGCGCCCGTTCTCGACGCACACGGCGTACGCCGCCAGCCGGAAACTCATGCCCGGACCTCCCCCCGCCGGGCGCCGCTCCGCCGGGCCATATGGCTGGTCATGGTCATTCAGGCGCGCCGTCACGCACGACGGCGTACGGGCCGCGCGCCTTGGCGCCGTTCGGCAGAAGCCAGTCGGCGGTGACATGGCCACGGACCCCTGCGGCGTGGGTGGTCGACTCGGCCGGCTCCGGCCGCAGTACGCGGTTCACCCGGATGGTCAGCTGCCTGGCCGGTCCACTCGGCGCCCCGGGCGCGGCGGCGGTCATCAGGCGCAGATCCGTACCGTGCGGCCCGTCGGTCACGTCCACGGAGCTGATCGGGGCCGTGTGGCCGGCCCCGGCGAAGTGGGCGGTGACGGACGGGTCCGGGGTGTTGTCCACGCTCTGGGCCTGCGGTTCGGCCTCGCCGAGTACGAGAGCGAACAACTGGGCGACGAGCACCGGGTCGTGGGCCCCGTCGTAGATCCACCGCCGCCCCAGCACGCCGTGCTCCGACGTGCCGATGAGCGCGTGATCGGCGCCGGGGAGCGGTGCTCCGCGGTAGCCGAGGGGCACCTGATAGGTGATCGGCCGGTCTCCGGACTCGTCGGTGACCGCCATGAACTCGATCCCCACCTCGCCCTGCGGGTCGTCGAGCCGGAAGCCGCCGGCCTTGGCGAGCCGGGGCTCATGCCCGCCGCCGAGGTTCCAGGGCTGGGCGGGCAGCCACGAGGCGAGGAGTTCGAGCTTGCCGGGTGTCATGGTGGTGCGGTGGATGACAGCCATGTCTGGCCCCTTTCCCGATGGTTGCGCTCATCCTGCCACCCGGTCCGCCGACGGAGGCTTCCTCGTGCGGACGCTCCCGTACACCCCTGGACACCCCCGCGCACGCTCCCGCGCGGTCCGTACCCATTTGCCGGGCGGTAGGCATATCCCCGAAATGGGCGAGGTACTTATCTCTCGCCCACCACGTCCGCGCACGTCCGGGAGTACGCGATGACCGAAATCGGGGAAACGACCACCTGTCCGTTCGACTTCAGCACCGGTCTGGACTTCGACCCCTCGCTCGGGGACCTCATGTCCCAGGGGCCCGTCACCCGGATCCGGCTGCCCTACGGCGAGGCGGACGCGTGGCTGGTCACGAATTTCGACGGGGTGCGACAGGTGACGACCGACCCCCGGTTCAGCCGCGCGGGCATCATGAGCCACGACTACCCCAGGATGACCCCGGAACCGATCGTCTCCCCCGAGTCGATCAATGTGATGGACCCGCCCATCAGCAGCCGGCTGCGGCGGCTGGCCTCGCAGGCGTTCACGCCGCGGCATGTGGACCGGATGCGGCCCGCCGTCGAGGGGATCGTCGACCAGCTCCTCGACGAGATGGAACGGGAAGGCCCGCCGGCCGACCTCGCCGCCCATCTGTCGAACAAGCTCCCCCAGCACACCGTCTGCGAGCTGCTGGGCATCGCGCCGCCGGACAGGCCGCGGATGCAGGAGTACGCCCACCAGCTGCTGTCCACGGCCCCGGACTCGCGTCAGGCCGCCGCGGACGCCAAGGCGCGGCTGCGTGAGTACTTCGGCGGGCTGGTGGCGGAGCGGCGGCGCACCCCCGGGGACGATCTGATCAGCGCGCTGGCCGCCGCCAAGGACGGCGACGACGTCCTGGACGACAAGGACCTGGCGGTCATGTCGCTGACGCTCATGCTGAGCGGCCATGACACGGCGACCTGCCAGATCAGCAATATCGCGTACCTCCTGCTCACCCGCCCGGAGCTGATGGACCTGGTGCGGAGCCGGCGCGAGTCGCTCACGCCGGTGCTGGACGAGCTTCTCCGGTACATCCCGTTCCGCAAGGGGGTGGGCATTCCGCGTGTCGCGACCGAGGACGTGGAGATGGGCGGGGTGCGGATCCGGGCCGGTGACTTCGTCCATGTCTCGTATCTGACGGCGAACCGCGATCCGGAGCGGTTCGCCGACCCCGATGTCATCGACCCGCACCGTCCGCCCACTCCGCACATGACGTTCGGCTGGGGCGGCCACCGCTGCATCGCCGCTCCCCTGGCCATGGCGGAGCTGGAGGCCGCCATCGGGCGTCTGGTGGACCGCTTCCCGGGGCTGCGGCTCGCGGTCCCGGCCGAGGAGCTGCGCTGGGACACGGAGACGATCCGGCGCTTCCCGCACGAGCTGCCGGTGGCCTGGTAGACGGCCCTCCCGCCCCCGGAGAGCCCTCGCAGCCCCGCACGTCGCACAAGCCCCCGCAGTCCCGCACGCACAACCCCGCACGGTCCCGGACAGTCGTCCGTACCGCTGCCGTCCGTACCGGTGCCCGATCACATCGGTACGGACGGCAGCGGTACGGAAGGCACCCGCCCACACAAAACTGACCGGCCGCACGGAAGCGCCTCCGTACGGCCGGTCTTCAGGGGCCGGGGCTGTGGGGGGGGTGTGACCCCGGCCGGGATCATGGTGCGAGTGCGGGGATCAGACCCCGGCCTTGTCCGTCTGGGTGGCGGCGCGGGACTCGGGCACGTCCTTCGCGACGTCGTCCGGCGCGTCCGCCGGACCACCGTGGTCGTCCACCAGGGTCTTCTCGTCGAACGGGATGTGTCCGGCCAGCACCTCGTCGACGCGGCCCTTGTCGATCTCCTTGGTCCACGTACCGATCAGGACCGTGGCGACCGCGTTGCCCGCGAAGTTCGTCATGGCGCGCGCCTCACTCATGAAGCGGTCGATGCCGACGATCAGACCGACACCGTCGACCAGCTCGGGCCGGTGCGACTGGAGGCCACCGGCCAGGGTCGCCAGACCCGCGCCGGTGACACCCGCCGCGCCCTTGGAGGCGATGATCATGAAGAGGAGCAGCGACACCTGCTCACCGATCGAGAGCGGGTCGCCCATGCCCTCGGCGATGAAGAGCGAGGCCATCGTCAGATAGATGGCCGTGCCGTCCAGGTTGAAGGAGTAACCGGTCGGGACGGTGATGCCGACGACGGGCTTGCTGACACCCAGGTGCTCCATCTTCGCGATGAGCCGCGGCAGCGCCGACTCGGAGGAGGAGGTCGAGAGGATGAGCAGGAACTCGCGGCCCAGGTACTTCAGCAGCGAGAAGATGTTCACGCCCGCGATCAGCCGCAGCAGCGCGCCGAGGACGAGGAAGACGAAGAGCGCGCAGGTGATGTAGAAGCCGATCATGATGATCGCGAGCGACTTCAGGGCGTCGAGGCCGGTCTCGCCGACCACCGCCGCGATGGCGCCGAAGGCACCCACCGGCGCGGCCCACATGATCATCGCGAGCATGCGGAAGACCAGGCGCTGGATGTGTCCGATACCACGCAGCACCGGTTCGCCGGAGGAGCCCATGGCCTGGAGCGCGAAGCCCGCCAGCAGCGCGACCATCAGCGTCTGGAGGACCGAGCCCTCGGTGAAGGCGGAGACGATCGTCGTCGGGATGATGCCGAGCAGGAAGTCCGCGGTGGACTCGCTCGCGCCGCTCGCCTGGGCCGCGCCCGCCTCACGGGTGGCCTCGGTGAGGTGGAGGCCGGAACCGGGCTCCAGGATGTTCCCGACGACCAGGCCGATGGCCAGGGCGACGGTCGACATCAGCATGAAGTAGCCGAGGGCGAGCCCGCCGACCGCGCCGACCTTGGCGGCCTTCCTGACCGACCCGACTCCCAGCACGATCGTGCAGAAGATCACGGGCGAGATCATCATCTTGATGAGGTTCACGAAGCCGGTACCGATCGGCTTCAGCTCGACGGCCACACCAGGAGCCGCGAAGCCCACCAGAATGCCGAGCGCCACGGCGACGATCACCGCGATGTACAGATAGTGGGTACGGTCCCGCCTTGCGGCCACGGGTCCTCCTTGACTCGTCTCCTGCGAATCCCCCGTCCCTGTCCCGAGGGGTCCCGGTGACTATCCACCACCGTGTGACGCCGGTCACCCTTACGTTCATTTCGTTCATATGAATCCGGCCAGGCATTCTTGTTTCATGCATCTGCCGCGCCCCCGCAGTCTCGCCGCCCAGCTCTTCGCGATGCAGGTCGTGCTGGTCGCGGCCGTCGTCGCGGGGTGCGCGGTCTTCGCGTACGTCACCGGTCGCGCCCATACGGACGAGACCGCACGCAAGCAGGTTCTGGCCACGGCGCACGCGCTCGCCGACTCACCATCGGTACGCGAGGCGATCCGTACCCCGGATCCGAGCGCCGCACTCCAGCCGTACGCGGAGCGTGTGCGTCGCGACACCGGCCTCGACTTCATCACGATCATGAACCCGGAGGGGATCCGCTGGACGCACCCCGATCCGGCGCAGATAGGGATGCCCTTCCTGGGCGGCAGAGCGCCGGCCCTGCGCGGCGAGACCTTCACCGAGACGTACACCGGCACGCTCGGCCCGTCGGTCCGCGCGGTCACCCCGGTGCGGGACGGCGACCGGATCACCGGTCTGGTCAGCGTCGGGATCACCGTGGACCGGATCTCCGACGAGATCACCCAGCAGGTCAGAGTGCTGGCCATGGCCGCGGGCGCGGCCTTGGCGATCGGCGGACTGGGTACGTATGTGATCAACGCGCGGCTGCGCCGGCACACCCACGGGATGAACGCGGCGGAGCTGAGCCGGATGCACGACTACCACGAGGCGGCGCTGCACGCCGTGAGCGAAGGGCTGCTGATGCTCGACGGCGGGCGCAGGATCGCGCTGATGAACGACGGCGGGCGCGAGCTGCTCGGTCTGGACGACTCCGCGGTGGGCCGTCCCATCGCCGAGCTGGGGCTGCCCGCACCGCTCACCGGCGCGCTGCTGGCCTCGGAGCCGAGAGTGGACGAGGCGCATATGACCGCCGACCGGATCGTGGTCGTGAACACGCGCCCGGTGGTCGGCGGGGAGCAGCGCGGTACGGTCGTCACCTTGCGCGACCACACCGAACTCCAGGCGCTGTCCGGCGAGTTGGACTCGGAGCGGGGCTTCACCCAGGCCCTGAGGTCACAGGCGCACGAGGCGGCCAACCGGCTGCACACGGTGGTTTCGCTGATCGAACTGGGACGGGTGGAGCAGGCGGTGGAGTTCGCCACGGCGGAGCTGGAGCTGGCACAGGCGCTCACGGACCGGGTGGTGGGCGCGGTCGGCGAGCCGGTCCTCGCGGCCCTGCTGCTGGGGAAGGCGGCGCAGGCCAATGAACGCGGTGTGGAGCTGGAGCTGGCCGAGGACAGCCGGATCGACGACGGCGTTCTCCCGTCGACGCTCCCGGCGCGCGATCTGGTGACCATCCTGGGCAATCTGATCGACAACGCGATGGACGCGGCGCAGGGCGGCGAGGGCGCGCGGATCATCGTGACGGCCCTGGTGGAGGACGACGAGCTGCTCCTGGGCGTGCGGGACACCGGGGCCGGGGTCGCTCCCGGCGACATGGACGAGGTGTTCCGGCGCGGCTGGTCGACCCGGGGCCCCGGGCGCGGTCTCGGCCTGGCGCTCGTACGGCAGGCGGTGCACCGCGCGAACGGGACGGTGAAGCTCGCGGAGGGCCCGGAGGGCGGCGCGGAGTTCACCGTACGGCTGCCGCTGGCCGGGCGGCGGCCGGTCGTCGCCGCCGGGACCGCCGACGACGGGATCGAGGCGGCGCGGTGAGCCCCGGCCCCACGGACCCGACGGTTCCGGCCGGCCATCCGGGCCACACAGGCCCCACCGGCCACCCAGGCTCGGCCGGCCCCTCGGGACCGGCCGGACCAGCCGGGCCCACGGGCCCCGGAGAGACGGCGATCCGTGTCCTCGTGGTCGAGGACGATCCGGTCGCGGCGGACGCCCATCAGCTGTACGTCGGCCGGGTGCCCGGCTTCACCGTCGCGGGCGTCGCCCACTCCCGGGTGGAGGCCGGCCGGCTGCTGGAGCGTACGGACATCGATCTGATCCTCCTCGACCTGTACCTCCCGGACGGGCACGGCCTCCAGCTCCTGCGCAGCCTGCGGGCCGGCGGGCACCACGCGGATGTCATCGCGGTCACCTCGGCGCGCGACCTCGCGGTGGTACGGGAAGGCGTGTCGCTCGGGGTCGTCCAGTACGTACTGAAGCCCTTCACCTTCGCCACCCTCCGCGACCGGCTCGTACGGTACGCGGAGTTCCGGGCGGCGGCCGGCGAGGCGAGCGGCCAGGAGGAGGTGGACCGCGCGCTCGGCGCGCTCCGGGCGCCGCAGCCCTCCTCGCTGCCGAAGGGGCTGAGCGCCCCCACGCTGGAAGCGGTGACCCGTACGCTGCGCGCGTCGGCCGACGGACTCACCGCCACCGAGGCCGGGACCAAGGTCGGGATCTCCCGGATCACCGCGCGCCGCTATCTGGAACATCTGGTCACCAACGGGCGGGCGCAGCGCAGTCCCCAGTACGGGCAGGTCGGGCGCCCGGAACTCCAGTACCGCTGGCTCCCCGCGACCCACTGACCGACCCGCCCTCCGCGCGAGCCGTACCGGAAGCCACCCCCGTCACCGTTACGCCGGGGCGCCAACTAATCGACCCTGCACGGGGATTGACCTTGGTAATGGCCCAGTCCTACGGTCGCCGGGCAGCCCACTGTGGCTCAGAGGAGGTCGTGCCCGTGCGCCCCACCGCCCCGCTCATCCTCGTCGCCGTGCTCGCCGCCGGTTCGCTCACGGCGTGCGGCGGCGGTTCAGGAAGCGATCCCGACACCATCAAGGTCGCCTACAACCGCTCCACGGACAACAAGATCCGCTTCAAGGACACCTATCTGGAGTCCGTGAAGCGGCAGTTCGAGAAGGAGCATCCGGGCAAGAAGGTCGAGCTGATCCCGATCCAGGCCCCGGACAACGACTACGCCACCAAGGCGCAGCAGATGATGCGCTCCCCGAAGACCGCCCCCGATCTGGTCTACGAGGACACCTTCCGCATCAACTCCGACATCAAGGCCGGCTATCTGCGCCCGCTGGACGACTATCTGGCGGAGTGGGCCGACTGGGACCAGTTCGTCGACTCGGCGAAGTCGGCGGCCAAGGCCGAGGACGGCAGGACATACGGGGTCCCCGACGGCACCGACACCCGTGGCCTCTGGTTCAACAAGGAGATCTTCGCCGAGGCGGGCCTGCCCGCCGACTGGCAGCCCAGGAACTGGGCGGAGATCCTGGACGCGGCCCGTACGGTCAAGCGGAAGGTCCCCGGGGTCATCCCGCTCAACGTCTACACCGGCAAGGGCCTCGGCGAGGCCGCGGTGATGCAGGGCTTCGAGATGCTCCTGTACGGCACGGGCGCCGACCCGCTCTACGACGCCTCCGCGAAGAAGTGGGTGGCGGGCGGCCAGGGCTTCCGGGACGCGCTGGGCTTCGTACAGACGGTGTTCGGCGAGAAACTCGGCCCGGATGTCTCCGACGCCCTCGACCCCAACCTCGGCACGCGCGTCGCCACGGAGTGGTTCCCGGAAGGGAAGCTGGCGATCTCGCTGGACGGATCCTGGATGGGCCAGAACTGGATCAACAAGGGCCCCAAGGAGTGGCCGGACTGGTCGAAGGATCTCGCGCAGACACCGATGCCGACACAGCACGGCCAGGCGCCGGGCAAGGTGTCGATGTCGGGCGGCTGGGCGTGGGCGATCCCGTCGAAGGCCCAGAACCCCGATCTCGCCTGGGAGTTCGTCACAACACAGCAGACCAGGGAGAACGCGGCCGAGTGGGACATCGTCGGCGCGCAGATCGCCGTACGGAAGGACGTGGCGGCCGACCCGCGCTACCTCTCGTCCATGCCGGGCATCGAATTCTTCACCGGGCTGGTCGAGTTCACGCACTACCGCCCCGCGCTGCCCGTCTATCCGCAGGTCTCCACGGCGATCGGCGAGGCGATGGAGACGGTGACGACGGGTGACGGCACGCCGGAACAGGCGGCGAAGGAGTACGACGACCAGCTGAAGACCCTCACCGACGGCGCGGTGGTCAGCAGGTGAGCACCGCGCACGCGGGCCGCGGCCAGGGGCGGCTGTGGCGCTGGGTGCCCCTGGCGCCCGCCACGCTCCTGCTGGTGCTCTTCCTGGCCGGCCCCATCGCCTACTGCGTCTGGATCGCCTTCACCAACGCCCAGCTGACCGGCTCGTCCTCCTCGGACTTCGTGGGCCTGGCGAACTTCCGCCGGGCCTTCAGCGACGAGAACTTCCGCAACGCGGTCTGGCTGACGCTGGTGTTCACCTTCGTCTCCTCCATCGTCGGCCAGAACACCCTGGGACTCGCCCTCGCCGGGCTGATGCGGGCCGCGTCCCGCCCGGTCCGTACGCTCACCGGCGCCCTCGTCATCGCCGCGTGGGTGCTGCCGGAGATCGTCGCGGCGTTCCTGCTCTACGCCTTCTTCCGCCGCGAGGGCACACTCAACGCGATCCTGGACTGGCTCCAGCTCCCCTCCCAGAACTGGCTGTACACCCTGCCGATCCTGGCGGTGTCCTTCGCCAACGTCTGGCGCGGCACCGCGTTCTCGATGCTGATCTACTCCGCCGCGCTCTCCGAGATCCCCAAGGACGTCACCGAGGCGGCACAGGTCGACGGCGCGAGCGGGGTGCGCAGGCTCTGGCACATCACCCTGCCGATGATCCGCCGCTCCATCGGCACGAACCTGATGCTCAACACGCTCTCCACCCTCTCCGTCTTCGGCCTCATCTGGGCGATGACGCGCGGCGGCCCCGGCAACCGCAGCCAGACCCTCCCGGTCTTCATGTACGACCAGGCGTTCCAGAAGAGCCTGATCGGCTACGGAACGGCGGTCGCGCTGCTCCTCCTGCTGGTCGGCTCGCTCTTCTCCCTCGTCTATCTGCGCCTGATGAGGGTGGAGGTCTGACGTGCTGAGCCGACGCGCCCGCACCCGCCTCTCGGCGGACGCCGCCCTGCTCCTGACCGCCGCCGCGTTCGCGCTGCCGCTGCTCTGGCTGACGCTCGCCTCGGTGGACGCCGACGCGGATCTGCGCGTACGGGTCCCCTCGTCGCTCACCGGCGACAACTTCAGCGCGGTCCTCACCGACGAGATCACCTTCACGCCGATGCTCAACAGCCTGGTGCTGTGCGGCAGCGCGACGATCCTGACCGTGGTCTGCGCGGCACTGGCGGCGTACCCGCTCTCCCGCTACCGCTCGCGCTTCAACCGGCCGTATCTGCTGACGATCCTGTTCACGACCTGCCTCCCGATCACGGCGATCATGGTGCCGGTGTACGGGCTGTTCGTCCAGGTCGACCTCATCGACACCACGTACGGCACGTCCCTCTTTCTCGCCACGTCCCAGCTGCCGTTCTCCATCTGGCTGATGAAGAACTTCATGGACGGGGTGCCGACGGTCCTCGAAGAGGCGGCCTGGACGGACGGGGCGTCGAACTTCCAGACGCTGATGCGGGTGGTGCTGCCGCTGATGGGGCCGGGGGTGACCGTGGTGACGATCT
Source organism: Streptomyces sp. NPDC088147 (assembly GCF_044741565.1). Taxonomy (NCBI): domain Bacteria; kingdom Bacillati; phylum Actinomycetota; class Actinomycetes; order Kitasatosporales; family Streptomycetaceae; genus Streptomyces; species Streptomyces sp. NPDC088147. Next base: position 357,675 of record NZ_JBIUSY010000009.1, read on the forward strand.
ACACCTTCATCCAGCTGTGGGGGAACTTCTTCGTACCGTTCATGCTGCTGCTCACACCGGACCAACTGCCCGCGTCCGTCTCGATCTTCACGTTCTTCGGCAACTACGGATCGGTGATCTACGGACAGCTGGCGGCGTTCTCGATCCTGTACTCGGCGCCGGTGCTGATCCTGTACGTGCTGATCTCCCGGCGTCTGGGGGGCGGGTTCGCGCTGGGAGGCGCGGTGAAGGGGTGACGGTCCGCCGTCCGGCGGGGGCGCGGGGTGCCCACCGTTCCGGGCTCGGTCGTGCCGGGGGCGAGTGAGCCGAAGGGGCGCGTCGGTGCCGAGAGGGAGAGCGCGCGGAGGTTCGTGAGGAACGAACGAATCGAGCACGGTCGACCGTCGGCACCGGCACAAGGCGCCCCGGAGGCGAACCGAGCCCCTAGAAAACAGACTCCGCCTCGAACATCCTGTTCTCCGGCACCGTCTTGAGCTGTGTCACCGCCTCCGCCAGCGGCACCATCTCCACCGCCGTCCCCCGCAGCGCCGTCATCCGCCCGAACTCCCCCCGGTGGGCCGCCTCCACCGCGTGCCAGCCGAACCGCGTCGCCAGCACCCGGTCGTACGCCGTCGGCGTACCCCCGCGCTGCACATGGCCCAGGATCACCGGCCGGGCCTCCTTGCCGAGGCGGCGCTCCAGCTCCGCCGCCAGTACGTTGCCGATGCCCCGGAAGCGCTCGTGGCCGAACTGGTCGATCTCGCCCTTGCCGTACTCCATGGAGTCCTGCGCCGGATGCGCGCCCTCCGCGACGCAGATGACCGCGAACTTCTTGCCCCGCGAGAACCTCGCCTCGACCATCTTGACCAGGCTGTCGACCTCGAAGGGCCGCTCCGGCAGGCAGATCCCGTGCGCGCCGCCCGCCATCCCGGACTCCAGCGCGATCCAGCCCGCGTGCCGGCCCATGACCTCGACGACCATGACCCGCTGGTGGGACTCGGCGGTGGTCTTGAGCCGGTCGATCGCCTCCGTCGCGACCGTCACCGCGGTGTCGAAGCCGAAGGTGCGGTCCGTGGAGTAGATGTCGTTGTCGATGGTCTTGGGGACACCGACGACGGGCATCCCGGCGTCGGAGAGCAGCCGGGCGGCGGTGAGCGTGCCTTCGCCGCCGATCGGGATGAGCGCGTCGATGCCGTACCGGCGGGCCAACTCGGCGCAGTTCTCCGCCGCTTCGCGGAGCCGGCCGCGCTCCAGCCGGGCCGAGCCGAGGATCGTACCGCCACGGGCCAGGATGCCGCTGACGGCGTTCAGGTCGAGTGGCCGGAAGTGGCCGTCGAGCAGCCCCTTGAAGCCGTCCTCGAAGCCGATGACCTCGTCTCCGTGCCCGGTCATGGCCCGGTGCACGACCGAACGGATCACTGCGTTGAGGCCCGGACAGTCGCCGCCTGCGGTGAGAACTCCGATACGCATCGTGCTGTGTCTCCTGCTCGCTAGTGCTCGCCAGTGCTGGGTTTGTCCGGGAAAGGAGAGCCCCGGGCTTGAGCGGTCCGATCCTCCCACGGGTGATCGGGGTCACGTGCCGACCGCTCGGGCGGCGATCGTGGCTCCGGCGGTTTCGCCGGGCGATGCCCGGATACCCGGTCAAGGGGGTCCGTTCGACCGGCGGGACCGGTCCGACCTGCGGTTTTCGGGCGCCGGGCGGCATCTCGTACTCCCCGGGCGGCCTAACCACCCCCGGAGGTATTGTCAAGAGGGCATTGCCACCCTAACGGGAATTGCAGTTCACAGGAGCCGGGATCTCCCTACGGCCGCGGGGCCGCCCCGTCGGAGCGGGACGTCCCATGAGCAGGGACGGGAGAGCACACGTGACGCGCAGCGTGTACGTGACCGGGATCGACCGCGGGGACGGCCGCCAGGTCGTGGAGCTGGGAGTCATGGAGCTGCTGACCCGGCAGGTGGACCGGGTGGGGGTCTTCCGTCCGCTGGTCCATGACGGCCCCGACCGGCTCTTCGATCTGCTGCGGGCCCGCTACCGGCTGTCACAGGATCCGGCGACGGTGTACGGGCTCGACTATCACGAGGCGTCCGCGCTCCAGGCCGAGCGGGGCACCGACGAGTTGGTCTCGCGGCTGGTGGAGCGGTTCCACCAGGTGGCGCGGGAGTACGAGATCGTGCTCGTGCTCGGTACGGACTTCGCGGCGACGCAGCTGCCCGACGAGCTGTCGCTCAACGCCCGGCTCGCCAACGAGTTCGGGGCGTCCGTGATACCCGTGGTGGGCGGCAAGGGGCAGACCGCCGAGTCCGTACGGGCCGAGGCGCGCAACGCCCATCGCGCGTACCAGGTGCTGGGCTGCGATGTGCTGACCATGGTCGTCAACCGGGTGGCCGCCGAGGACCGTGAGGCGATCGCCGAGGGGCTGGCGCCCCAGCTGCCGGTCCCCTGCTACGTCCTGCCCGACGAGCCGGCGCTGGCGGCCCCGACGGTCGCGCAGATCACCACGGCCCTGGGGGGCACGGTGCTGCTCGGGGACGATTCGGGTCTGGCCAGGGACGCGCTGGACTTCGTCTTCGGCGGGGCGATGCTGCCGAACTTCCTGGGCGCGCTGACCCCGGGCTGCATGGTGGTCACGCCGGGCGACCGCGCCGATCTGGTCGTGGGGGCGCTCGCCGCCCACTCCGCGGGCACACCGCCCATAGCGGGGGTGCTGCTCACCCTCGACGAGCGTCCCGGGGACTCCATACTGACCCTGGCCGCGCGGCTCGCACCCGGTACGCCGGTGGTCTCGGTGCCCGGCCGCTCCTTCCCCACCGCCGCCGAACTCTTCGGTCTGGAAGGGAAGTTGAACGCGGCGACGCCACGCAAGGCGGAGACCGCGCTGGGCCTGTTCGAGCGTCATGTGGACACCTCCGCGCTGCTGGCCCGGATGTCGGTGGCCCGCAGCGGCCGGGTGACGCCGATGATGTTCGAGCACGAACTGCTGGAGCAGGCGCGCGCGCACCGCCGTCGTGTCGTACTGCCCGAGGGCGCCGAGGAACGGGTGCTGCGCGCCGCCGATGTGCTGCTGCGCCGCGATGTGTGCGAGCTGACGCTCCTCGGCGACACGGATGTCATCCGGAAGAAGGCGGCCGACCTCGGTATCGATCTCTCGGCGACGCAACTGATCGATCCGGCCACCTCGGAGCTGCGGCAGCGCTTCGCCGAGCGGTACGCGGAACTGCGGGCCCACAAGGGCGTGTCGGTGGAGCTGGCGTACGACGTGGTGGCGGACGTCAACTACTTCGGGACGCTGATGGTGGGCGAGGGACTGGCCGACGGCATGGTCTCCGGGTCCGTGCACTCCACGGCCGCCACCATCCGCCCGGCCTTCGAGATCATCAAGACCAGGACGGACGCCTCCATCGTCTCGTCGGTCTTCTTCATGTGCCTCGCCGACAAGGTGCTGGTGTACGGCGACTGCGCGGTGAACCCGGATCCGGACGCGGCACAGCTCTCGGACATCGCCGTCCAGTCCGCCGCCACCGCCGCCCGCTTCGGGGTCGAGCCGCGGATCGCGATGCTCTCGTACTCCACGGGTACGTCGGGCTCAGGCGCGGATGTCGACAAGGTGCGCGAGGCCACCGAGCTGGTGCGCGGGGCGCGGCCGGATCTGCGGATCGAGGGGCCGATCCAGTACGACGCGGCGGTCGAGCCGTCCGTCGCGGCGACCAAACTGCCCGAGTCGGAGGTGGCGGGCCGGGCGACGGTGCTGATCTTCCCGGACCTGAACACCGGCAACAACACCTACAAGGCCGTGCAGCGCTCGGCGGGCGCCGTGGCCGTGGGCCCCGTGCTCCAGGGGCTGCGCAAGCCGGTCAACGACCTTTCGCGCGGGGCGCTCGTGCAGGACATTGTGAATACGGTGGCGATCACGGCGATCCAGGCGCAGGGCGAGAACGTGTGAGCCCCGCCGCTCCCGCGACGACCCCACGCAGGACCACGATTCCACGCAGGACCACGACTCCATGACCACGACTCCATGACTACGACAGAAGGCCGACAGCCCGTGACCGCGCACTCCCCCGCCACCCGTGTCCTCGTCCTCAACTCCGGTTCCTCATCGGTGAAGTACCAGCTGCTGGAGATGCGGGACGGCTCCCGGCTCGCGGCCGGCCTGGTGGAGCGCATCGGTGAGGAGACCTCACGGCTCGTGCACACCCCGCTGGCCGACGGGCTCGGCGGGAAGCGTGAGCGTACGGGGAGGATCGCCGACCACGCGGCGGCGCTGGAGGCCGTCACGGAGGAACTGGCCCACGACGGGCTGGGGATCGACTCCCCCGGGCTGGCGGCCATCGGCCACCGGGTCGTCCACGGCGGGCTGAGGTTCAGCGAGCCGACGGTCATCGACGACGACGTGCTGAAGGAGATCGAGCGGCTGGTGCCGGTGGCGCCGTTGCACAATCCGGCGAATCTCACCGGTATCCGTATCGCGCGGCGGCTGCGTCCCGATCTGCCGCAGGTCGCGGTCTTCGACACCGCGTTCCACACGACGATGCCGGAGTACGCCGCGCGGTACGCGATCGACACCGCGACGGCCGACGCGCACCGTATCCGCCGCTACGGCTTCCACGGCACCTCGCACGCGTATGTCTCGTGGAAGACCGCCGAGTTGCTCGGCAGGGATCCGTCCGAGGTGAATGTGATCGTCCTGCACCTCGGCAACGGCGCGTCGGCGTCCGCCGTCGAGGGCGGGCGGTGCGTGGACACCTCGATGGGGCTGACGCCGCTGGAGGGGTTGGTGATGGGGACGCGTTCCGGGGACATCGATCCCGCGGTCACATTCCATCTGAAGCGTGTCGCCGGAATGTCCGTTGACGAGATCGATGAACTTCTGAACAAGAAGAGTGGTCTGGTCGGCCTCTGCGGGGACAACGACATGCGGGAAATCCGCCGCCGGGTCGACGCGGGAGACGAGCGGGCCGCGCTCGCGTTCGACATCTATATCCACCGGTTGAAGAAGTACATCGGCGCCTACACCGCGGTGCTCGGGCGGGTGGACGCGGTGGCCTTCACGGCGGGTGTGGGTGAGAACGCCGCGCCGGTACGGGAAGCTGCCGTCGCAGGTCTGGAGAGTCTGGGCCTGGCGGTGGACGCGGAGCGCAATGCCGTACGTTCCGACGAGCCGCGGATCATCTCGCCGGACTCGGCGGGGACCGTGGTGGCCGTGGTCCCGACGGACGAGGAGCTGGAGATCGCGCGGCAGACCTTCGCACTGGTCGGCGAGGATCGAACGGTCGACGCCTGAGCGGCCACCCGCCCATTTGTACTTTCCACCAGACGGAATATTCCGCATCGAAACAAACCGATAGGATCCGCCTCATGCGCCGTTCCAAAATCGTCTGCACACTGGGCCCCGCCGTCGACTCGTACGAGCAGCTGAAGTCGCTCATCGAGGCCGGTATGAATGTGGCCCGACTCAACATGAGCCACGGGAGCCACCCGGAGCACCAGGAGCGGTACAACCGCGTGCGGAAGGCGGCCAAGGACACCGGCCGCGCCGTGGGTGTCCTCGTCGACCTCCAGGGCCCCAAGATCCGTCTGGAGACCTTCGCCGAGGGCCCGGTCGAGCTGGTGCGCGGTGATGAGTTCACCATCACCACCGAGGATGTCGCCGGCGACAAGTCCATCTGCGGCACCACCTACAAGGGCCTGCCCGGGGATGTCTCCAAGGGCGACCAGATCCTGATCAACGACGGCAACGTCGAGCTGCGGGTGGTCGAGGTCGACGGCCCCCAGGTCAAGTCCATCGTCATCGAGGGCGGGGTGATCTCCGACCACAAGGGGATCAACCTGCCGGGCGCGGCGGTCAATGTCCCCGCCCTGTCCGAGAAGGACATCGAGGACCTGCGTTTCGGTCTGCGGATGGGCTGCGACATGGTCGCGCTCTCGTTCGTCCGTGACGCGCACGACGTGCTGGACGTCCACAAGATCATGGACGAGGAGGGCCGCCGGGTCCCCATCATCGCCAAGGTCGAGAAGCCGCAGGCGGTCGCCAACATGGAGGCCGTGGTCGCGGCCTTCGACAGCGTCATGGTGGCGCGTGGCGACCTGGCCGTCGAGTACCCGCTCGAAAAGGTCCCGATGGTGCAGAAGCGGCTGATCGAGCTGTGCCGCCGCAACGCCAAGCCGGTGATCGTGGCGACCCAGATGATGGAGTCGATGATCACCAACTCCCGCCCCACCCGCGCCGAGGCGTCCGATGTCGCGAACGCGATCCTGGACGGCGCGGACGCGGTCATGCTCTCCGCCGAGTCCTCGGTGGGCGCGTACCCGGTCGAGACGGTCAAGACGATGTCGAAGATCGTGGTCGCGGCCGAGGAGGAGCTGCTCTCCAAGGGCCTCCAGCCGCTGGTCCCGGGCAAGAAGCCGCGCACCCAGGGCGGTTCGGTGGCCCGCGCCGCCTGCGAGATCGCGGACTTCCTGGGCGGCAAGGCGCTGGTCGCCTTCACCCAGTCCGGCGACACGGCCCGCCGCCTCTCCCGCTACCGCGCGGCCCAGCCGATCCTGGCCTTCACGACGGACGAGTCGACGCGCAACCAGCTCGCCCTGAGCTGGGGCGTGGAGTCCTTCATCGTGCCCTGGGTGAGCAGCACGGACGAGATGGTCGATCTGGTCGACGAGGAGCTGCTGAAGCTCCAGCGCTACAACGAGGGCGACGCCATGATCATCACGGCGGGCTCCCCTCCCGGCGTCCCCGGCACCACGAACATGGTCCGCGTCCACCACCTGGGCGTCGGCGCCCGCGACTGAGGCGTCCTCCGCCCGCCGCGATGACCACGTGGCCGTGGCCCCCGCCAACTCGTTGGCGGGGGCCACGGTCTTTCCCGCGGCTCACGGGGATCCGTGTCAGTTCGTGAGGTAGTTCTGGAGGCCGGGGACCGTGAGCGTGCCGCCGAACTGGCCCGCCTGGGTGACCTCGACGTCGGTGAAGAAGGCGAACGGGATGTTCAGCGGGGGCGGGGTCTCCGGGCTGAAGGTGATCGGGATGAGGCCGAAGAGGTTGCCCTTCAGCCGTTCCGTGTACATCGTCACCTCGCCGTCGCGGATCGTGGACGTGGAGCCTTCGCGCGCCTGCACATGGCCCGTCCTGCCCAGGGGGTAGACGACGGTCTGGTGCAGGTCCTTGATGTCCACCGAGGTGGAGGTGAACTTCAGCGCCTTCTTGACCTTGCCGCTGCCCGTCCGCACCTCGACGATGCCCTTGTAGTCCAGGCCCCGCAGGGTCAGCAGTGAACTGTGCAGCGTCCACGGGTCGTCGGGCAGGAGCGGGAGGCCCTGCTCCTCCTTCGCCGCGGCGAGGGCCTCGGGGTCGGCCGTCGGGCAGGGGAAGGGCTCCTTGCCGTCCGCGCCCGCGGGGATGTCGTCGTCCTTACGGGCGTCGAGACCCTTGGCGTCCTCGTCCAGCTCCTCGACCTCGGCGCCGACCTTGCCCGCCGCCTCCCTGATGGCGTCCTTGGTTCCGTCGGCGGCCGTGTCGTCCGTGCCCTCGCCGTCCGTGCCCTTGCCGTCCGTGCCCTTGCCGTCCGCGGAACCGCCCGGCTCGGAACTCCCCGGCCCGGACGTCGGCTTCGTGGACGGATCGGCGTCCGGCTTCCCCGTGGTGGAGCCGCTCGGTTCCGGGCCGCTCGGCTCGTCCTTGTCCGGTACGCCGAGGAGGTCTCCCAGCGCGTCTCCCAGCCCCAGCGGGTCCAGCGGGTTCCTGGACTTCGTGGAGGTCGGTGCCGGCGCCGGTCCGGACGGCGCGTCGGCGGGCTCCTTGGAGTCCGAAGCCCCGGTGTCCGAGGAACCTGAATCCCCGGAATCCGGTGCCGAACTCCCGCTCGCCGTCGGGTCCGGTGTCGCCGACGGTGACTCGCTCGGTTTCGGCGACTCCGGCGACTCGGACCCCGACTCCGACTCCGATTCCGACGCGGACGGCGTGGACGTGGGCGACTCGGACGCCGACGCGGACGGCTCGTCCGAGCGGGTCACGCACGGGCCCGGCGCGAACGGGATGTCCTTGCCGTCGTCGGCCAGTGCGAGCCGGGGCGTGAGCCCCATGCCCACGAAGACGGCCGTCGGCATCGCCGCCAGCGCCATCGCCTTGCCCGCGGGTATCTGAAGCTTGGTCAGGAGCGACTTTCTCGGGGCCGCGTGACGCGGCCCTCTTCTCACCCGGGAATCATCGCCTCCGGCCGCGACTCGTTGCGTGTCGTCACCCCGCACTGTTCCTCCCGCCGTTGGCATGGGCAGTCGTATCCGTCACGTTCGGGTCCTCCCCGTCGCGCGGACCGGGGAAGAAGGGGTCGCCGTCGCCGTCGGGCTCCGGTGCCCCGTGGGGGGTGTCGAGCTCGGCGGGCGCCGGCCTGACCCACTTGTCAGGGGCCCAGGAGATCGAGAGCGCGCCGCCGACCATGGCGAGCAGGAAGCCCAGCAGGAAGCCGCCGATGTTGGAGACCGGGATCGACACCAGCGCCAGCAGAATGGCGGCGACACCGGCGAAGACCCGGACGATGGCCTGGAACCACATCGTCAGGCCCAGGGTCACCAGCAGTACGCCGATGATCAGCGAACCCGCTCCGGCCGTGGTGGACATGGCCAGTGTCAGGTTTCCGAAATGGAGTTGGGCGTAGGGGAAATAGGCGATCGGCAGTCCGCCGAGAAGAGTGAACAGGCCCGCCCAGAACGGCCGGGCGCCTCGCCAGGCGCGGAACCGAAGCCGCCAGTACGTGAATCCGCGGGAACCTGTGGACTCGGCGCTCATGGAAAACAGCTCCCTGGAAAGCGGTATGCGGTGGTGCGATCAGAGACGGGGGGACGAGCGGGCCGAACAGTCCGGGGACCGCCCGGCCCACCCGCCGGCGGTGCCTAGTAGCACTCGTATTTCTTGGGGTTGCCGATGTTGAGCCTCAGATTGAGGTCAGGCAGCTTGAACGTGCCCGCGGTGGTCGCCCACGCGGTCTGCTTCACGTCCCTCAGAACGGCCTCGTCGGCCTGCTGGGCGAAGCCGTTCGGGTCCGCCTGCGTCCCCGGCTGGATGCCGGGGGTCTTGGTGGAGCCGGCCGCGACACCGATGTCGATGTTCTTGAACTCCGCGTCGGCGTCGAGCGATTCGACGTCGAGGTAGAGGTTCTCCGCCTTGATGTCCGTGCCCTTGTTGCCGGCCTTCAGCACCAGCGTCACGCTGCTGCCCCACGGCAGCGGCGTCACCACGGACTGGCACATGTTCGTGATGTCGGCGGTCTTGAACCCGGAGACAGCCACGGGGTGGACTGCTTCGTTGCCCTTGGAGTCGACCCCCTTGGCAACGCCCCCGTACTGCACGAAGTTGTAGCCGACCAGCTTCTCGGCCCTCACCTTGAAGCTCTGCCCCGACACGCTGAACGACGCGGCCAGCGCCCCCTGCGAGAGGGCGACACCTATCGCTGCCGTCGCGGCCACGCTCGGCACCATGACGACCGCGAACCGCTTCCATCTGGTCCCGCCACGTACTTGGGACTCCATGAATTTCCTCCTTCTCGGACGTACATCTCCGGATCGGGTGAGACCCCGTCCTGGGATGGGAGAAGTGCTACGTCCTCGGGAAGGAGAGCGCCCGTGCCCGAGGCGCCAACCGCGTCCGGAACCACCGGCGATCACCCCCGAGCGACAACCACTGGCCACGCCTTCGCGCAACCTCTGGACAGGCCCTGCCGGGTAGGCAGGAACCCCCCTGTCCGGGCCGGCGGACGCTGCCGCCGGTCCGCTCGGTGGGGACCCAGACCCGACGGCGCGCGGCTGGCTGCCGTGCTGGTGCGGAATTGGACCGAGCGTCGCCGATCGTGGTGCATTCGCGCCCGGGACACAAGGGGGTTCGTTACTGGCTAGTAACGGCCCGATAACCAGCGGGCGACCCGCCGGCATCGGGCAGCCACACAGGGTGTGGCCCCACGGTGCGGCAGAAGCGGCGATTGTCACGCATAGCGGGACAGAACAAGGGGGGCGATTTACTGCGAGTAACAGCAGCCGCTTTTACCAAGTTTTGGTAAAGCGCGGCCACTGTCATCGTCGCTTCACCGAATCCGCGAGCGCGCCAAGGAGTTGGCGACCGGGAAAACGGCGAATACCTCAACTACCTCAGCGCATCAGAAAAGGACCCTCGCCAGAGCGGAACGCGCCGCCGTCACCCTGGGGTCGTCCCCGCCGATCACTTCGAACAGCTCCAGCAGCCGCACCCGCGCCGCCTCCCGGTCGTCCCCGGCCGTCCGGCGCACGGCCTCGACCAGCCGGCCGAAGGCGTCCTCCACATGTCCGCCGACCAGATCGAGGTCGGCCGCCGCGATCTGCGCCGCCACATCGCCCGGCTTGTCCGCCGCGTCCTTGCGTACCCGCGCCTGGTCCATGTCCTGTACGCGTGCGAGCAGTTCGGCCTGCGCGAGGCCGAGCCTGGCCTCCGAGTTGCCGGGGTCGTCGGCCAGCACATCGCGGTACGCCTGCGAGGCGGCGGCGAAGTCATTGGCGTCCAGCGCGCGTACGGCCGCTTCCAGCAGGGCGTCGTACGGTCCCACCGGTTCGACGACCTCCTGCTCGGCGCCGTCCGCCGCGTCCGTCTCCGCGCCGGGGTCGACCGCGATCCCGGTCAGCCCGAAGCGCTCCTCGCCGACCTGGATCAACTGGTCGAGGGTCTGTCGGATCTGGGTCTCCGGGGCCGCGCCCTGGAAGAGCGGCAGCGCCTGTCCCGCCACCACCGCGAAGACCGCGGGGATGCCCTGGATCCCGAACTGCTGCATCAGCATCTGATTGGCGTCGACGTCGATCTTGGCGAGGACGAACCGGCCGTTGTACTCGCGCGCCAGTCGTTCGAGCACCGGGCTGAGCTGCTTGCACGGCTCGCACCACTCGGCCCAGAAGTCGATGACGACCGGGACCTCGGTGGACCGCTGGAGGACATCGCGCTCGAAGCCCGCCTCATCGACGTCGATCACGAGGCTGGAGGGGGGTACGGCACCGGTGCCGCCCTGACGGGCCGCCTCGGCGCGGGCCTGCTCCGCCTTCGCCTTGGCCTCACCGGCCGCCTTCACCGCGGCGAGGTCGACGACGCCGCTCATGGACATGTTCCTAGGCTGCATGAGTACATCCTCCCCCCTCCGCGCGCACTTCTGAAAAGCGGTACGCGCACCACCGCGTGACGGGACGGCCGCTCCCCGCTTTCGCTACGCCTCGTAGCGTAACTGCCGGACGGTGCGACGGGGAAGATCCCTCCGGTGAACTGACTCACAGCGCACGCCTTACCGGCCGGTATGGTCGCCGTCATGTCCAGTCGAAAGGGGCGCCCCCGCAGCGCCGATGCCGACTCCGCCATCCTGGAAGCGACCCGGGCCGCGCTGGGTGAGCTGGGCTGGTCCAAGCTGACGATGGGCGACGTGGCGACCCGGGCGGGCGTCGCCAAGACCACCCTCTACCGGCGGTGGACGGCCAAGAGCGAGCTGGTCGTGGACGCGGTCGCCGTCCTCTTCGACGAGCTGGAGCTGCCGGACCGCGGCAGCCTGGCGGCCGATGTCGAGGGCGTGGTGCTCCAGTTCGCGGCGCTGCTGGAACGGCCCGAGACCAAGACGGCACTCATGGCGGTGATCGCGGAGTCCACCCGGGACGAGGCGCTGCGGACCCGTATCCGCGCCTCGATCGTCGACCGCCAGAAACGGCTGGTGCTGCTGGGCCGCGAGCGCGCCCAGGCCCGTGGTGAACTCCCCCGCGAGCCGGACGCCGCGAAGGCGTCCCGTACCGCGGACCTGATCTTCGACGTGATCGCCGGCGCGGTGGTCCACCGGGCCCTGGTCAGCGCGGAGCCGGTCGACCAGGAGTGGGCGCGTACGTTCACGACCCTGCTGCTCGACGGACTGGCCGCCGCGCACGGCTGAGCGAGCCGGGGTCCGGCGCGCACGGCTGAGCGAGCCGGGGTCCGGCGCGCCCGTGCCGCGTCATCGCGCCAGCCGCCCCAGCAGCGACGAGGCCGCCGCGATACCCACGGCCGCCGCCAGCACCAGGACGCCGAAGTCGAGCAGCAGATGGGACGGCGTACCGAGCAACAGCCCGCGCAGCGCGTCGACTTGGTAACTCAGCGGGTTGATCTTGCTGACCACCTGGAGCCAGCCGGGCATGATCGCCACCGGATAGAGCGCGTTCGAGGCGAAGAAGAGCGGCATGGTGATGGCCTGGCCGATGCCCATCAGCCGGTCGCGCGTCAGCACGATCCCCGCGATCGTCATCGACAGACAGGAGAAGAACGCCGAGCCGAGGACCACCACGACGGCCACCCCGAGCAGCCGCAGCGGGTTCCAGGTCAGACCGACGCCCAGGGCCGCGGCGATGACGATCACCACCACCGCCTGGATCAGCGCCTTCACCCCGGAGGCGAACGCCTTGCCGCTGATGAGCGCGGCTCTCGGGGTCGGGGTGACCAGCAGTTTGGTCAGGATGCCGGCGTCCCGCTCCCAGATGATCATGATGCCGTAGAAGATCGCGATGAACATCGCGGACTGGGCGATGATGCCGGGCGCGAGAAAGTCGATGTACGGGATGCCGCCGGTGGGGATGGCCTTGATCCGGGTGAAGGTCTCACCGAAGATCAGCAGCCACAGGGCGGGCTGAACGGCCCGGGTGTACAGCTCGGTCCGGTCGTGGCGCAGCTTCTGCAACTCGACCACGCACATCGCGACGACCCTGGCGGGCAGCACGCGCCAGCCGGTACGGGCACGGGGCGGTACGAGCAGCAGGTCCAGCCGGCCGGGGCCGGTCCCCTCAGCCGACGCGGGTCGCGGTGCGGCGGGTGCTCCTGACATCACGGAAGTCGCCTCCCTCCTCGTCGAGGCCGCTGCCCGCCACGTCCCTGAAGACGTCCTCCAGCGTCGGCAGCGCGCCCTTCTCGCCCGAAGCGTGACCGGAAGCACCGCCGGAAGCACCGCCGGAGCCGCCTGAAGCACCGCTCGGCGCGTTGCCGGAAGCGCCGCCCGGGGTGCCCGCCGCCGCCCGGCGCTCGCGCAGCTCGGCCCGCAGCTCGCCCGGGGTGCCGAGCGCGTGAATCCGCCCGCGGTGCATCAGCGCGACGCGGTCGCAGTACTGATCGGCCTCGTCCATGTAGTGCGTGGTCACCAGCACGGTCATGCCCGTGGCGTGCCGTACGGCGTTGATGTGCTCCCAGACGCTGGTACGGGCGATCGGGTCGAGGCCGATCGTCGGCTCGTCGAGCATGAGCAGTCTCGGCGCGCTGACCAGCGCCTGGGCGAGTTCGAGCCGGCGGATCATGCCGCCGGAGTACGTCTTGGCCATCCGGTCGGCCGCGCCGGTCAGATCGACGGCCGCCAGCGCCTGCGCGACACGTGCGGACCGCTCGCGGCGCGGGACGTCGAAGACGCGGGCGAACAGCGTCACGTTCTCGCGTCCCGTCAGCGAGGCGTCGGCGGACAGCTGCTGGGGGACGTAGCCCAGCAGGCGGCGTACCGCCATCTTCTCCTTCGCCGCGTCGTGGCCGAACACCCGCACCATGCCCGCCGGGACGGGCAGCAGGGTGGTGATGCAGCGGATCGCGGTGGTCTTGCCCGCGCCGTTCGGACCGAGCAGCCCGAAGACCTCGCCGGCGGCGACCGAGAGGTCGAGGTCCTGGACGGCCTTGGTCTCACCGAAGGCGTAGTCCAGTCCGCGGCAGCTGACGGCGTCGGGCCCGGCGGGGTCCGGGCGGCCGGCCGCCGGAGGAGCGGCCCCAGCGGGCCGCGCGCCGTCCGGGCCCGCGTCGCCGGTGAACGGTGTGCCGGTCATGTTCCCTCCACTCCCTGTCCCCCCTCCACTCCCTGTCCCCCCGCTGCTCCCTGTCCCCCCGTTCCCTCCGCCGCCGCTCCCCCCTCCTCACGCAGGTTCGCGGCGAGCCTGCGCAGCGCCGGGAGGGCCGCCGCCAGCGCCTCGCGGTCCTCGTCCGACAGATGCTCCACCTGCTCGCGCATGAGCGCGCGGCGGCGGACGTCCCATTCGCCCAGCCGCGCCTCGACCGCCGGGGTGGGCAGCAGCCGCGCGGAACGCCGGTCGTCGGGGTCGGTCTCACGGAGGAGATATCCGGCCCGGCTGAGCTGATTGACCAGGGTGGAGACCGAATTGCCGGCGAGATACAGCTCCTTGGCGGCGTCCGACACCCGGATCCCCGGACGGGCCGAGACCAGCCGCAACAGCTCGATCTGCGCGCCGCGCAGCGGCGGTACGGGAAAGCCCTCACGCAGCCGCCGCCGCATCAACCGCTGGACGCCCGCGAGGACGACGGCGAGCGAGTCGGGGAACTCTTCCGTGGCCACCGCTCCATTTTAGCTCTCACTCAGAGGTATCTGCGAGCGGCGAGCGACGAGCAGCGAGCAGGAGGGCACCCGAAGGAAACGACGGACGGCCGCCCCCCTCTGCCTGGGCCGGGGGCGGCCGCCTGCCCGCGTACCCCCTCTGGTTCTAGAAGCCGGGCGGCTCCGTGTACGTCCCCCACTCGTCGCGCAGTACCCCGCAGATCTCGCCGAGCGTCGCCTCGGCCCGTACCGCCTCCAGCATCGGCCCGATCATGTTCGAACCGTCACGGGCGGCGCTCAGCATGGCCTCCAGGGCCGTACGGACCCGGGCGTCGTCCCGGGCGCCCTTGCGCTCCGCCAGGACCTGGACCTGGTCGCGCTCGACCTCGTGGCTGACCCGCAGGATCTCCAGATCGCCGGTGACCGAGCCGTGGTGGACATTGACGCCGACGACCCGCTTGTCGCCCTTCTCCAGCGCCCGCTGGTACCGGAACGCGGACTCGGCGATCTCGCCGGTGAACCAGCCGTCCTCGATACCGCGCAGAATGCCGGAGGTGACGGGGCCGATCGGGTGCTGCCCGTCCGGGTGGGACCGCAGGCCGCGCTCCTTGATCTGCTCGAAGATCTTCTCGGCGTCGGCCTCCATCCGGTCGGTCAGCTGCTCGATGTACCAGGAGCCGCCGAGCGGATCGGCCACATTGGCGACGCCCGTCTCCTCCATCAGCACCTGCTGGGTACGGAGCGCGATCTCGGCGGCCTGCTCGCTCGGCAGGGCGAGGGTCTCGTCCAGCGCGTTCGTGTGCAGGGAGTTCGTGCCGCCGAGGACGGCCGCCAGCGCCTCCACCGCCGTCCGTACGACGTTGTTGTACGGCTGCTGCGCGGTGAGCGAGACGCCCGCCGTCTGGGTGTGGAAGCGCAGCCACTGCGCCTTGTCGGTCCGCGCTCCGTACACCTCCTTCATCCAGCGCGCCCAGATCCTGCGGGCCGCGCGGAACTTGGCGATCTCCTCGAAGAAGTCGACATGGGCGTCGAAGAAGAAGGAGAGACCGGACGCGAAGGCGTCCACGTCCAGCCCCCGGCTCAGCCCCAGCTCCACATAGCCGAAGCCGTCCGCGAGGGTGTACGCCAGCTCCTGCGCGGCCGTCGCCCCGGCCTCGCGGATGTGGTAGCCGGAGACCGACAGCGGCTTGTACGCGGGGATGGAGGCGGCGCAGTGCTCCATCAGATCGCCGATCAGACGCAGATGCGGCTCGGGCTGGAAGAGCCACTCCTTCTGCGCGATGTACTCCTTGAAGATGTCGGTCTGGAGCGTGCCGTTGAGGATGGCCGGATCGACGCCCTGGCGCTCCGCCGCGACCAGATACATGCAGAAGACCGGGACCGCGGGACCGCTGATGGTCATCGAGGTGGTGACCTCGCCGAGCGGGATGCCGTCGAAGAGGACCTCCATGTCGGCGGCGGAGTCGATGGCGACCCCGCAGTGGCCGACCTCGCCGAGCGAGCGCGGGTCGTCGGAGTCGCGGCCCATGAGCGTCGGCATGTCGAAGGCGACGGAGAGCCCGCCACCGCCGTTGGCCAGGATCTTCTTGTAGCGCTCATTGGTCTGCCGGGCGTTGCCGAATCCGGCGAACTGGCGGATGGTCCAGGTCCGGCCCCGGTAGCCGGTGGGGTGCAGTCCCCGGGTGAAGGGGTACTCCCCCGGCCAGCCGATCCGTTCGAAGCCCTCGTAGGTGTCGCCGGGCCGGGGCCCGTAGACCGGCTCCACCGGGTCACCGGAGAGCGTGCCGAAATCCGCGTCGCGCTTACGAGCCTTGTCGTAGCGGGCCTGCCAGCGCCGGCGGCCCTCCTCCATGACGTCCATGCCGTCAAATTTACTAGGACGTCCAAGTAAATGTCGATGCCAAACCGCCCGCGGCTCGTGCGGGCGGGGCGGAACGGGGCCCGAGCGGGCCCGTCAGGCCTTGGCCGTGGCGGGCTCGCGGTCCGTGACCAGCGGCCGGGCCTCGCGGGTGATCTTCGGCTCGACGAAGAACGACGCGACGGGGATACAGCCCGCGGCCAGCACCCAGAGGAGCTTGCCGAAGGGCCACTTCGCCTTGGTGCCCAGGTCGAAGGCGAAGACGACGTACACGATGAACAGCACACCGTGGATCTGGGAGATCAGCATCGTGTCGCCGGTGTCGAATCCGTACTTCAGGATGATCGCCACCGTGAAGACCAGCAGCCATACGGCGGTGACGTACGCCATCACCCGGTAGCGGGACAGCACGCTCTGTTTCATGGCATCGAGCGTATCCCGGGCCCTTCCGGCGCCTGCGGGGCCCCCGGCCCTCAGACCTCGCCCCGCAGTTCCCGGCTCCCGGCTCCCGGCTCCCGGCTCCCGGCTCCCGGCTCCCGGCTCCCGGCTCAGCCCGCGTCGTCGAAGTCCCTGGCCGCCACCCGCAGCGGGCGGAGCATCGCGAAGATCTCCACACACTCCTCGGCGTCGTACGCCCCGAGCCCGAAGTCCATCTCCGCCAGATCGCGGGTGGCCGACTCCACCACCTCGCGGCCCTTGTCCGTGATGGACGCGAGCGTGCCGCGGCCGTCGTTCGGATTGGGCCGCTTGTCGACCAGGCCGGATCTCACCAGCCGGTCCACGGTGTTGGTGACCGATGTCGGGTGGACCATCAGCCGCTCGCCGATCTTGGACATCGGCAGCTCGCCCTCCTTGGAGAAGGTGAGCAGCACCAGCGCCTCGTATCTGGCGAACGTCAGCCCGTACGGCTTGACCACCGCGTCCACGCCGGCCAGCAGGATCTGCTGCGCGCGCATGATCGAGGTGATGGCCGCCATGGACGGCATGGGCCCCCAGCGCTGCTGCCACAGTTCGTCGGCGCGGGCGATGGGATCGAAGGGAAGGCTGAGCGGTTTCGGCACGGCTCCGACCCTACCCAGAGGTCACCAGGCGGACGGCCCTGTCTCGGATTTCGGTCGTACGATCTGATCCTTCGCCCGCCCCTCCGGGCCGTGCGGCGCGGAGCGGTGGACCTCCCGTACCAGGACAAGGCAGCAGAGCGTGCCGATAACGCCCGCCCCCGCGACGACCTCATGCACGGGCAGGAACTCCGCGGCCAGCCCCGCGGCGGCCATGCCGAGTCCCTGGATCGTCATCAGACCGGCCGTGAGCAATGTCATGGCCCGGCCGCGCAGTTCCTCGGGGACCGCCGCGACGAACCACTGGTCGAGTCCGATGACGTACGCGGCCCCCGCCCCGGCCAGGACGAGCGCGGTCAGCGCCCAGCCGAGGCCGGGCTCGGCCCCGTACACCAGCAGCGGCAGCAGGCCGAAGCCGGCGACCGGCAGGACGAGACGGGAGCGGGCGCTCGGGGAGAGAGCCGTACCGACGTACAGCTCCGCCACGATGTGTCCCACGGGCATCGCGCACATCAGCAGTCCCAGCGCGGCGGGGCCGAGGCCGAGGGAGTCCGCGTACGGTGCCGCCAGGGCCTCGGGCGCGACGACGAACATCGCGGGCACCCAGAAGAGCAGCAGCAGCGCCCGCGTGCGCCGGTCGCCGAGCAGCAGCCGGGCCCCGCCGAGCGAATCCCTCAGCAGCGCGCCGCCCCGCGCGGTCTCCTGCCCGCCCTCCCGACGGGTGGCGCGGGCGGGCCGGTCGCGGGTCCCGAAGCGCAGCAGCGCGGCCGAGCAGAGGAACGTACCGACGGTGATGCAGATCGCGCCCCGCGCGGGCACGACGGCGAGCAGCACCCCGCCCACCCCGAACCCGGCGAGCTGCGCGCTCTGCGAGACGATCCGCAGCAGGGAGCGGCCGAGTACGTACAGATCGCCCTCGCCGAGGATGTCGGTCAGCGCGGCCATCCTCGTCCCGGTGAAGACGGGCGCGATCGCGGCGACGACGCAGCGCAGGGCCAGCAGCCCGGCGATCGGTGTGCCGGGCAGCACCATCACCCCGACGCACGCGGCGCACAGCAGATCGCAGACCACCAGCACCCGCCGGGCGGGGTAGCGGTCGGCGACCCCGGCGAGGAGGGTCCCGCCGACGAGGTACGGAAGCAGGCCGAGGGCGAAGGTGAGGGCGCTGAGCAGCGGGGATCCGGTGAGGTCGTAGACGAGGAAGGTCAGCGCGATCTCGCTGACGACCACCCCGAGCAGCGAGAGGAGGTGCGCGGCGAAGACGAACCGGAACTCGCGGACGGCGAAGACGGCGCCGTACCCCCGGGAAGCGTTCTTGGGCATGGAGGCAGACTGACGGGACAGCCGATCCCGGGACAGACATTCGGGTGAGTCCGAATCTTCGGCACAGGGGGCCGTACGCGCCATGCCGTTCCAGCTTCACTTCGACGAGAGCGATCTGCTCCGCTGCCGGTTCGCCGTGTCTCCGCTCTGGGAGACGCAGGAGGCGGTCCGTACCCTCGCGCGCCCCGAGCGGCACGGCTACCACCTGCCGTGGCTGCGCGGGATCCGGACCGCGGCGGCGGCGATCGACCTCGCGCCGCTGCATCTCCTGATGCCCGAGCGCGGGCACAACCCGGACTTCCTCAGCCGTCCGCCGTCGGTCCCGCTCCCCACCTTCGAGGAGGAGATCGCGGCCGTACGCGCCACCGACCCGGAGCTGGTCAGGACGGACATCACCCTGGCGCTCGCGGACACCCCGGGCGCCGCGGCGAGCCCCGAGGGCCGGGCGATGGCGGCGGATCCGGCAGCGGCCCTGCGGAAGCTCGCCGGGCTGCTGGAGCGGGTGTGGCACGAGCTGGTCGAGCCCGACTGGCCCCGGCTGCGCACCCTGCTGGAGGCCGATGTGGCGTACCACTCGCGGCGGTTGGCGGAGAAGGGGCTGCACGGGCTGCTGGGGGAGCTGAGTCCGCAGCTCGGCTGGACCGACGGCTCCACGCTGACGATCACGGGGACGCACGGCAGCCATACGCGGGTCCTCGGCGGCGACGGGCTGATCCTGATGCCGAGTGTGTTCTGCTGGCCGAACGTCGTCAGCGGTTACCTGCCGCCGTGGCAGCCGGCCGTGATCTATCCGGCGCGCGGCATCGGCGGCCTGTGGACACGGCCGTCGGACCGTACGCCCGAGGCGCTGGCCCGGCTGCTGGGCCGGGCGCGGGCGGACGTCCTGTGCGCGCTGGACGAACCGGCCGGGACGACGGCGCTCGCGCGACTGCTGGGCCTGGCCCCGTCCTCCGTGTCGGCGCACCTCTCGGCGCTGCGCGGGGCGGGGCTGCTGACGTCGCGTCGGTACGGACATCAGGTGCTGTACGAGCGGACGCCGCTCGGTATCGCGCTGTCGGTGTCGCAGAGCGCGACCGACTGAACATTATGTAACGATATGCCGGTATTACCCTTCTCGTCGTCGCCCGTTGCCCAGTCGTCTTCCGAGGGGGCTGGATGTCCGGCCGCAGACCACACCGTCCGTACGCACCGCACCGCACGCGCGCACGACACCGCCGCCCGTGCCCGCTCGCCTCGGCCGCCCTCGCGGCGGCGCTCGCGCTGACGGCGGCCGGCTGCTCCCCCGAATCCCGTCAGGACTCCGTCGAGCGGACGGAGCGGGCCGAGCGCGCCGGCCGGACCGGACCCTCCGCGCTCCGGGGCGAAGTCCCCACCGCGTCCTCGCCGTTCTGGGTCGATCCGGAGAGCGACGCGGCCCGCCAGGTCAGGGAGTGGGAGCAGCAGGGGCGTAAGGACGACGCGAAGGCGCTGCGGCGGATCTCCGAGCGCGCGGTGGCCGACTGGCCGGCCGGTGACAACCCCGAGCCCGGGATCCAGCGGGCCGTGCGCGGCGCGAAGGCCGCCAAGCGCACGGCCGTCTTCGTCGCGTACAACATCCCCCACCGCGACTGCGGGCTCTACTCCGCGGGCGGCGCGCACGACGCCGAGTCGTACCGCGGCTGGATCGACTCCTTCGCCACGGCCCTCGGCGACGCCGAGGCCGTCGTGATCCTGGAGCCGGACGCCGTCCCGCATCTGACGGACGGCTGCACCCCGGCGGAGTACCACGACGAGCGGTACGAGCTGCTCGCCCACGCCATCGGCAGGCTCAAGCGGCAGCCGCGTACCCGGGTCTATCTGGACGCCGGCAACCCGGACTGGATCGCCGACCCCGCCAAGCTCACCGAGCCGCTCCGGCGGGCCGGGATCGCCACGGCCGACGGCTTCTCGCTCAATGTGTCCAACTTCCAGACGACCGACGCGGTCAAGGCGTACGGCACGCGGCTCTCCGGACTGCTGGGCGATATCCACTTCACCATCGACACCAGCAGGAACGGCGCGGGTCCGCTGCGCGGCGACAGGGACGAGGCGTGGTGCAACCCGCCGGGCAGGGCACTCGGTTCGGCGCCCACCACCAACACCGGCAACGAGCTGCTGGACGCCTATCTCTGGATCAAGCGCCCCGGCGACTCGGACGGCCCGTGCCGCGGCGGCCCCGCGGCCGGTACCTGGTGGCCCGACTACGCGCTGGGCCTCGCCCGCAGAAGCGGGGACACCACCGCTTGAGGGACTGTCCGGCCAGGGACAGGCCCCAGGGCCAGGTCCCCGGGCTCAGTCGACCCGGACCCACTTCGCCTCGGACGGGACACCGGCGGAGTCGGTGACGAAGAGCATGTACCAGCCGGGCGGTACCAGCGCCCGGTCCTTCGGCACCTCCACCGTCACCGTGTCCTTCGTCCTCGTCAGCGCCAGCTCGACCGAGCGCTGCTCGACATCCGTCGTGTGCGTCACGGCGCTCGGCCGCATCAGCCGCGCCTTCGCGATCCGGTCGGGACGGGCGGCGCGGAAGGTGGCCCGGCCGTTCCCGTCGACCGCCCGCGGCCCCTCCCCCAGCGCCGGTCTGTTCTCACCGGCTCCGTCGCCCTGGAGGTAGGGCGGCGTGTAGATCTCCACACGCTGCTCGAAGGTCCCGAGCTTGGTGTTGTCGGCGTCGCGGAAGAGCGGGTCGGATCCGAACGTGACCACACGCCCGTCGGGCAGCAGCAGCGCCTCCGAGTGGTAGTCGCGCCCCACGGTCGGGTCGGCGGCCGGCCGGAAGGTGTTGGTCCTCGGCTCGTAGAACTGCGCCTTGAGGATGTCGCTGGCGCTGCGCCCGCGGTAGTCGGAGGAGCCGCCGGTGGTGAACACCGTGTCGTCCGGGAGCAGCACACTGCTCAGATAGCGCGTGCCCTTGGGCAGTCTGGGCCCCTCCTGGAAGGCCGGGCTGTCCCGGGTGAGGTCGACGATCGCCGTGCGCGCGGTGGCCTTGGAGGACTCACCGACGCCTCCGCCGCCGAGCAGCATCACCCGCTGGTCCTGCGCCGGCGGCAGCATCAGGGAGGCCGAGGTCTCCGTCTGGTCGGCATCGGTGAGCCCGCCGACCTCGGTGAAGGTGTTCTTCGTGAGGTCCCAGATCCCCGGCCGCCGGCCCTTGTCGGCGGGCCCGTACCCCGCGTTGGAGCCCGAGTAGAAGAGCTTGCCGCCCTTGGTGAGGAAGAGCGCGGGATAGGTCGGGAAGTAGCGGGTGGGGCCCTTGGACCACTCCTTGGTCCTCGGGTCGTACAGCTCGTTGTCCCCGGTGAGTACGGCGCCCACGTCGTCGAGGCCGGAGACCGCGAGCACCCTCCCGTCGTCCAGGGTCACCAGCGTGGGGTACCAGCGGGCCTCCTTCATCGGGTTCACGGGCACGTACTTCTCGGCCGTGGGGTCGAATTCGTACGCGGATCTGATGCCCTGGAAGTCCTGCTTCTCCGTGGTGAGTTTCTGCGCCAGGCCGTAGAGGTTGTCCGCGTCCTTGCCCTTGAGCCCGACGATCTCGTACTGCGCGGCCTGGGTGGTCAGTCCCCGCGGCCCCTTCTCGGCCGCCTCCACGAACACCCGCGCCTCGCCGGCCGTCACCTTCGTACGCCACGGCAGCATCCGGCCGCCCTTGCCGTACCCGACCTTCAGCTCCTTCTTCGCCCGGGGCACGGTGACATCGAACTTGCTGATGAACTCGACGCCCGAGGGGGAGCGGAAGCGGGTGCCCTTCTTGAAGGTGTGGGCCCGGTCCGGGTTCTCGTTCTTGACGCGCATCCGGCCGCCGGCCCGCTCCACCTCGCCGTCGAGGACCTCGTAGCGCGCCGTGCCGCCCGCCACCAGCAGCCGCCCGTCGGGGAGTTGGGAGTGGCCGGAGCAGAAGAAGTCCTCCGGGGTGGGGATCTTCTTGAAGGAGTTGTCGGCCGGGTTCCAGAGGATCGTGTCGAACGACCCCTCGTCGAACTTCTTCTGGTTGTTGCCGGAGCCGGCGATGATCAGCACCTTGCCGGTGTGCAGCAGGGCCGCGTGGATCGCGTTCGTACGGTATTCCTTCGGGACGTCGAGGACCTCCCAGGAGCCGTACTGCCGCTTGTAGCCCGGCTGCGCGATCTTGTACGCGTGGTACTTCTCCTCGGCGAACGAGAAGGCCGCGGGGGCGTTGAGGGCGGCCAGCACCACCAGTGCTCCGCCGCCGAGCAGTGTCCTCTTGAACTTCTCCGACGGCCTGTTGCGCGGCCGGTACCGCTGGGGCATGGGTCAGTTCCCTCCTGTCATCGTCGCAGGCGTCACGGATGGCACAGACGTCACGGCCGACGCGGCGTAGGCCGACGCGGGCTCCAGGTCCGGATCCAGGTCCGGGACCAGGTCCAGGTCCAGGTCCGCGTCCAGGTCCGCGTCCGGGTTCTCGACGGCTTCCACGGACGTACGGACGGACGCCGGTACGGTGTCGCCGGCGCGCCCGGCCCACAGCGTCCAGCACCAGACGCCGACCGGGGCGAGCGCGATCGCCAGCGCCAGGACCGCCCAGGTGCGCATCGCCGCGTGCGTGTGGCCGAGGACCACCGACGCGACGAGCGAGCCGGTCAGCACCACGGCCCAGAAGAGATGGAGCCGGAAGGTCATCAGCCGGTCGGGACTCGCCCGGCCGCCCTTGGGGGTGACCACGAACCGGCCGCGGGTACGGAGGAGCGCCGAGGCCAGCGACCTGAGATAGACCGGCGCGGAGAGCGCGGACATCGCCATTCCGGCGAGACCGCCCGAGCCGCGCGGCTCGTGGGGCGAGACGTTGTGCCGCCGGTTCCAGAGGTAGAGCCCTATCTGGAGCGCGGCGGCATCGCTGTAGAGCATCAGCAGGACCGAGGACGAGACCTGGGTGCCCGAGGCGCCGTACCAGAGGAAGAGAACGCAGCTGAGAATGCCGAGGAACCAGTTGACGGCGGTCATCGGGTAGTAGACGAGCATCAGCGTGTAGCTGAGCAGCCGTCCGGGCGGCACCCGGAACGGCGCCTTCCAGTACTGCGTGAGCAGCGTCTCGTACGTCCCCCGCGACCAGCGCAGCTGCTGCGTGAAGAAGTCGGTCCAGGAGGCGGGGCCCTCGCCCACGGCCAGGACGTCGGGGGTGTAGACGGAGCGCCAGAACCGGCCGGTGACGGGGTTCCTGGTGCGGTGCAGCTCGAACCCGGTGGCCATGTCCTCGGTGATCGAGTCGTACAGCCCGCCTATCTGGAGGACCGCCCTGACCCGGACGACATTGTTCGTACCGACGAACATCGGGGCGTGATAGCGGTTGCCGGCCCGCTGGATCAGCGCGTGGAAGAGGAACTGCTGGGACTCGGCGGCCTTGGTGACCGGTGAGCTGTAGTTGCCGTACACCTGCGGGCCGACGACGAAGGCGGTGTCCGGGTCGCGGAAGTAGCCCATCATCCGCTCCAGGAAGTTCGGGAGCGGTACGTGGTCGGTGTCGACGGAGGCGAAGAAGTCGTACTCCTCGCCGTGCGCGGCCAGCCAGGCGTTGTAGTTGCCGTGCTTGGTGCGCGCCTTGTGCACGCCCTTCCGGCGGTTCCACTCCGGTATGCCGTGCCGGGTGAAGTGGCGGACCCCCAGCTCCTCGCAGAGCGCCCTGGCGGCGGTGTCGTCGCCCTCGTCCAGCAGCCAGATGTCGAGCGGGCCGCTGTGGCGCAGCCGTACGGCTCCTTCGAGCGTGGCCCGCACCATGGCGAGCGGCTCCTTGCCCGGGACGTACGTGGTGAGGAACGCGACGCGGGTGCCGGGTTCGGCGGGGACGGGTATGGGGTCCCTGGCGACCATCGTGGCGTGGGCGACCGACGTGACGTTGACGAGCATGAAGAGGGCGATGAGCCCGATCGAGCCGAGCATCACATGATCGAGGACCACCAGCAGGCGGTCGCCGCCCTCGCGCTCGGTGCGATGGGTGGGCCAGACCAGATAGACCAGCAGCGCGCCGGAGAGCAGCGGCGCCAGGGCCATCAGCAGGACGGCTCTTATTCGGTGGGGTTCCCGCGCGAGCAGACTCCGGTAGCGCACCCGGTAGGCCACGGCCCGGTCCGGTTCCGTGAGCGGACCGGCCAGGCAGCTGTGGACGTCATAGTCGTAGTCGTACTCGGAACCCTCCGGCCGCACGGATGCCTCCAGCTGTCGCACCAGATTGATATCCCCACAAAAGGGGACATTGATCGGCGTGTCGACTGGAGGCGTCCGTGCGGGCGGTGCTGTGCGCGGAGGTTACTGCGTACGGGTTGACGCGGGGCGCCACGGGTTGACGCCGAGAGGTACGCGTCGACGCGGTTCGCGGGAGGGGCGGGGCTCAGCCGGCGAGGTGGCGCTCAGCCGGCGAGGTGGCGCTCAGCCGGCGAGGTGGCGCTCCACGGTCTCGACCTTCGAGGTGAGACCGTCCGTGACCCCCGGCCGGATGTCGGCCTTGAGGACGAGCGAGACGCGCCCGGCACGGGCCTCGACCGCGGCGACGGCCCGCTTCACGACGTCCATCACCTCGTCCCACTCGCCCTCGATGGAGGTGAACATGGCGTCCGTACGGTTGGGCAGCCCCGACTCGCGGACGACACGGACGGCGTCGGCGACGTACTCCCCGACGTCCTCCCCCACGCCCAGCGGGCTCACCGAGAAGGCGACGATCATGCGCTCACCGTACCCTCGCGGCGCGCGCGGGAGGCGATGACCGCGTCGTCGGCGGCGCGCTTGAGCTTGCGCTCGGCGAAGAAGCCGCCGGCCGGCAGGACCGAGAGCACGAAGTAGAGGGCCGCGGTGCCGAAGGACCACTTGGTGCGGTTCCAGGCGTCCAGCCAGAAGACCACGTACAGCACGAAGAGCAGACCGTGGACGGCGCCCATGACGGGGACCGCGTTGAAGTCCGTCGTGCGCTTGAGCACCGAGCAGACGAGGAGCAGCAGGAACGACACGGCCTCCGGGGCGGAGACCAGACGGAGGCGATGGAGGGAGGAGGCGGTCTTGATGTCCACGGGGAGGCACCTTCGGCGTCGGGGGCAGACGTGATCTTGTGAATGTGTGCACAAGCGCGGTCTCATTGTGGCAGCACGGCTTTGCCCGACCGTTATCAGGGTCCGGGTCGGGGGCGGTCGCGGACCATGGGCCCTGTTCCCTGTCGGTGCCGCCCGTTACCTTCGATCCGTGGCTCAGTTCCGACTGCAAGGCAGCAAGGTGCTCGCCGTCGACATGACCGGCGACGCCGTCAAGGCGAAGAACGGCTCGATGGTCGCGTACGACGGCCGGATGGCGTTCAAGAAGATGTCCGGCGGCGGTGAGGGTCTGCGCGGGATGGTGACCCGCCGGCTCACCGGCGAACAGATGACCGTGATGGAGGTGAAGGGCGAGGGCACCTGCTATTTCGCCGACCGCGCGAGCGAGATCAGCCTCGTCTCGCTGCACGGCGACAAGCTCTTCGTCGAGGCGAGCAATCTGCTCTGCGCGGACGCGGGGCTGCGCACCGGCACGTCGTTCACCGGTCTGCGGGGCGGGGCGACCGGGAGCGGCCTGTTCACCACCACCGTCGAGGGCATGGGCCAGGCCGCCATCATGTCGGACGGCGAGGCGGTGATCCTGCGGGTGACGCCGCAGTACCCGCTCCATGTCGACCCCGGCGCGTACATCGCCCATCAGGGCAATCTCCAGCAGAAGTTCCAGTCCGGCGTCAACTTCC
This sequence comes from Streptomyces sp. NPDC088147, assembly GCF_044741565.1. Taxonomy (NCBI): domain Bacteria; kingdom Bacillati; phylum Actinomycetota; class Actinomycetes; order Kitasatosporales; family Streptomycetaceae; genus Streptomyces; species Streptomyces sp. NPDC088147. Next base: position 383,935 of record NZ_JBIUSY010000009.1, read on the forward strand.
GTACGTTCATGGGAGAGGGATCGGGCGAGGCGTTCCAGATCCGCTTCGAGGGCGACGGGCTCGTCTACGTCCAGCCCAGCGAGCGGAACACGATCGGGGGCGATGTCTGATGCCGTTCCGCGAGATCAACTCGAAGATGGTCGAGGCGACGATCCTGCCCGGCCAGAAGATGTTCAGCCAGCGCGGCGCGATGCTCGCGTACCGCGGCGATGTCGGCTTCACCCCCAACATCCAGGGCGGCCAGGGCGGTCTGATGTCCATGATCGGGCGGCGGGTGGCCAATGAGGCGACCCCGCTGATGACCGTCGAGGGGAGCGGCACGGTCATGTTCGGCCACGGCGGCCATCACATCCAGGTCATCAATCTGGCGGGCGACACCCTGTACGTCGAGGCGGACCGGCTGCTCGCCTTCGACGGGACCCTCCAGCAGGGCACGATGTTCATGGGCTCGCAGGGCGGCGTCATGGGCATGGTGCGCGGACAGGTGACAGGACAGGGCCTGTTCACCACCACCCTCAAGGGCCATGGCGCGGTCGCGGTGATGGCGCACGGCGGGGTGATCGAGGTGCCCATCACGCCGGGCCGGGAGATCCATGTGGACCCGCAGGCGTATGTCGCGCACCACGGCGACGTACGGAACAAGCTGTCCACGGCGCTCGGCTGGCGCGACATGGTCGGGCGCGGCTCCGGCGAGGCGTTCCAGCTGGAGCTGAGCGGCAGTGGCGCGGTGTACGTCCAGGCGTCGGAGGAGAAGCTGTGAGCACGCCCGTGATCCATGACCCGATGACGCTGCCGAGCGACGACAACGTCAACGCGTACACCTTCTGTGTGGAGTTGAAGGGGAGCCAGTGGTTCCTGCAGAAGGGGAAGATGATCGCCTACTACGGGCAGATCAACTTCGACGGCATCGGCCACGGCCGGTTCGAGCGGCTGGTGCGGACGAGCTTCCACTCACCGCTGCACGCCAGTGACTGGGTGGTGGCGGAGGGCAGCGGCAAGATGCTGCTCGCCGACCGCGCCTTCGACGTCAACTCGTTCGATCTGGAGGACGGCAATCTGACGATCCGGTCCGGGAATCTGCTGGCGTACCAGCCGACGCTGGCGCTGAAGCAGTCGATCGTGCCGGGCTTTCTGACGCTGATCGGTACGGGGAAGTTCGTGGCGGCGTCCAACGGGCCCGTGGTCTTCATGGAGCCGCCGCTGCGGGTGGACCCGCAGGCGCTGGTGGGCTGGGCGGACTGCCCGTCCCCCTGTCACCACTACGATCATGGCTATATGTCCGGAGTGCTGGGCGGGCTCAGGTCGTTGACGGGGATCGGCGGTACGTCGGGCGAGGAGCACCAGTTCGAGTTCGTCGGGGCCGGGACGGTGCTGTTGCAGTCGACGGAACTGCTGATGGCGGAGCAGCCGTTGGGCGCGATCGCGCCGGAGCCCGGGGTGCCGGGCGGCGGCGCCTCCCCGGGACACTCCGGACATCAGGGATCGCAGGGGTCCACGCCCCGGATGCCGGGGCAGCTCGGCGATCTCCAGCGTCGCTTCGGTCTGTGAGCGGTAGTCTGCGGAGTGTGACGTCGAACGCCTGCGCCCCCGGCCGGTGATCGGGTGCGCGGTGTCACATCCGGACGCTTCGTACAGATTTCAACTTCTTAGGTAGAATCCATACATGGAGACCGAGACCGCCACCCGCTGGCTGACCGACGCGGAGCAGTGCGCCTGGCGCACCCATCTGGATGTCAACAAACTGCTGACGCACCAGCTGGAGAAGGACCTCCAGCCATTCGGCCTGACCATGAACGACTACGAGATCCTGGTGAACCTCTCGGAGTCGTCGGACCGGCGTATGCGGATGAGTGACCTCGCGGCCACCACGCTCCAGTCCAAGAGCCGGCTCTCCCATCAGATCACCAGGATGGAGGCCGCGGGGCTGGTCCGCCGGGAGAACTGCGAGTCGGACCGGCGCGGGCTCTACGCGGTCCTCACGGACCAGGGGATGGAGACCATGCAGAAGGTCGCGCCGCACCATGTCGCGTCCGTACGGAAGCACTTCATCGATCTGCTGACGCCCGAGGCGCTGGCGGAGCTGCGGGCGTCGCTGACGCCGGTGGCCGAGCAGTTGCGCGGACGGCGCGGCAAGAGCTGAGCCGGTCGGGGCGGGGCGGGCTGCCCGGCCGGCGGGCCGCCCCGGCTCAGGCGGCGTGACCGGCGTCGGGGCTGCTGGTGGTGCCTGGGCTGTCGGTGCCGCTTGGGCTGTCGGTGCAGCCGGTGCTGCCGGGGCTCGCGCCGTCCGGCCTGGGCAGGCGCAGCTCGAACAGGGCGCCGCCCTCGGGGGCCCGGCCGACCGTGAGCGTGCCGTCATGGCGCGCGGCCACATCGCGCGCGATGGCCAGACCGAGACCGGCGCCACCGTCGTCACGGCTGCGCGCGTCGTCGAGCCGTACGAACCGCTCGAAGATCCGCTCGCGCTCCGCCTCCGGCACCCCGGAGCCGTCGTCGGCGACCGCGAGCACCACCTGACCGCCCGACCGGTACACGGACGCGGTGACCGACGCGTGCGCGTGGCGCTGGGCGTTGTCGAGCAGATTCCCCAGCACCCGGGCCAACTGGCCGCGTGACCCGGCCGCTTCGAGCCCCGTCCGGACATCGAGCGTGACCGGGACACGGTCCGTGGTCCGCTGCGAGACCTCCTCACGGACCATCGCGCTCAGGTCGAACCGGGCCCGCCCCGGCCGCTCCCCCGCGTCCAGCCGGGCCAGCAGCAGCAGATCCGCGGCGAGTTGCTGGAGCCGTACGGTGTCCGCGACCGCGCCCGGCACGTCCAGCAACTCCGGGTGGGCGTCGCCCACTTCGAGCTGGGTGCGGAGCGAGGCGATGGGGCTGCGCAGTTCGTGCGAGGCGTCCGCGACGAAGCGGCGCTGGCGCTCGACGGCGGCCTCCAGCGCGGTGAGCGTCTCGTTGGTCGTACGGGCCAGCCTGGCGACCTCGTCGTCCGTGGCCGGCTCGGGCACCCGCCGGGAGAGATCCGTCGAGGCGGTGATGGCCGCCATCTCGCGCCGGATGCCCTCCACGGGCCGGAACGCCCGCCGGGTCACCAGCCAGGTCACTCCCCCGACCACCAGCAGCAGGACGGGGAGCCCCAGCAGCATGGTGACGGTGGTCGTGCTGACCGCGGCCTGCCGGTCCGCGAGCGAGGCGCCGGCGTGGACGACGACCGTCCGGCCCGCGCGGTCGGTCACCTCGACCGCGGCGAAGCGGTAGTCACCGGTCGTGCCGTCGACCGTCGCGCTGCCGTCGCTGTAGGAGGTGCCGTCGCTGATCTCACCGACCGCGGGATCGTCGTCCCCGCTCGCGTCGTCGTCCCCGCCCTTGTCGTCGCCCCCGTGGTCGTCACTCCCGTGGTCGTCACTCCCGTTGTCGTCCGCACCGCTGTCGTCGTCGGCACTGTCCTCGTCATCGCCCGGGGCGGTGGTGCCGCCCGGGGCGGGGCTCGCCGCGGGGCTCTTCGCGGGGGTCACCGCGGACACCCCCGTACCGCTGATCCGCTGGAGGTCCTCGCTCGCCCTGAGCAGCCGGCCGCGCTCGTCGGACACCTGTACGGGGTGTCCGGAGTCGTCCGGCAGGTCGAGCCCCGCGTACGACGTCTGGTCCGGTACCAGGGAGGCGATGTCCAGGGCGACTTCGCGCGCCGCCGTGTCGGCGCTCCGGCCGGCCTGGTCGGTCAGGTTCGAGCGGAGCGAGAGGACGACCGCGATCCCGGCGGCCACCAGCGCGACCGCCACGACGGCCGTCGCGCCGAGCGAGGCCCTGGCGCGTACGGAGGACGCGAACCGGCGCCCGCGCGGGCTCATGACGCGACCAGCCGGTACCCGGCGCCGCGCACCGTCTGGATGGCCGCGGCGCCGAGCTTGCGCCGCAGGGCGCTGATGTAGACCTCGATGATGTTGGGGTCGCCGTCGTAGGCGAAGTCCCAGACGTGCTCCAGGATCTCCGGTTTGCCGACCACCTCGCCGGCCCTGACCGCCAGCTGTTCGAGCACCGCGAACTCCTTGGCGGTGAGCGCCACTTCGGTCCCGTCCCGGAAGACGCGGCGGGCGGCGGTGTCGACGGTGAGGCTGCCGATCCGCAGCACGGGCGAGGCACCGGACGAGCCGCGGCGGCGCAGCAGGGCCTTGACCCGGGCGACGAGCACGACGTACGAGAACGGCTTGGTCAGATAGTCGTCGGCGCCGGTGTCCAGCCCCTCCGCCTCGTCGTACTCGCCGTCCTTCGCGGTGAGCATCAGGATCGGTACGTCATGACCGGCCGCGCGCAGGGCGGCGCAGACGCGGTAGCCGTTCATGCCGGGCAGCATGATGTCGAGCACGACCAGGTCGTACACGCCCTCGCCCGCCCGGTGCAGCCCTTCGAGGCCGTCGTGGACGACGTCGACGGCGAAGCCCTCGGCCCGCAGCCCCTTGGCGAGCGACACCGCGAGCCGCTTCTCGTCCTCCACGATCAACAAACGCATGGCCCCAGCTTCCCAAACGGAACCTGAAGATCACTTCAGGTGGCTTCAGGCTGGCTTCAGCTTCCCTCCGCCACATTGAAGTCGTTCCACACGGACCGACTCGGGGAGGACCCCTCATGAAGCGCAATCTCGTCATCGCAGCCATCACCGCGGCGGCACTGATCGGCGGCGGCACCTACACGGCGGTCGCCATGGGAGGCGACGACAGCCGGGGAACCACGGGTACGGCGTCGCTGCCCGCGCCGGTCGCGCAGCTCGGGGTGGTGTCGGACGACTCCGGGAACGACGTCCTCGACGACTCCCAGGACGACGGGAAGGACGACGGCAGGGACGACTCCCGGAACGGCGGGAAGGACGACCGTGCGCAGGTGGAGCGGCAGCCGGCCGGCGGGAGCGGTACGGGGCTGACCGCGGGCGAGGCCGCCGCCGCGGCCCTGAAGGAGCACCCGGGCGCCGTGGCCTCCGTCGAGCGGGACGACGACGGTGACCGCCACTGGGAGATCGACCTGTTCGGCAAGGACAACCGCCGGCACGAACTGCGCGTCGACGCGGCCACCGGCACGGTACGGGTCGACCGCGACGACGACGGGGACGACGATCGGGACGACGACCACGGCGACGACCGCGCCGCGCTGCGCGCCGCCTCCGTGGACGTCCGGCGCGCGATGGCCGCCGCCCTCGCGTCCGTGCCCGGGACGGTGACCTCCGCCGAGATCGACGACGACCACGACGGCCGCTGGGAGATCGACGTACGGGGCGAGGACGGCCGTACGCACGAGCTGAACGTGCACGCCACGACCGGCAAGGTCACCGCGGACCGCGACGACGACAGCCGTGACGACCACGGTGACGACGACGGCCGCGACCGCCATGACGACCGCGATGACCACGGCGACGACCGTGACGACGACTGAATCGTCCGCCCGGACGGCCGAGCCGCCCCACCGGCACGGCCACCCGCGCCGCCGCCCGGCCACCGCGGCCGGGCGGTTCGGTGCGTCGGGCCGTCCGGTCGGGCCCGGCGCGTCAGGCCCCGTCCGTCAGCCCCGCCACCAGCTCGTCGGCCGCCGTGTACGGATCCAGCTCCCCCGCCACGATCCGCTCCGCCAGCGCGCCGAGCCGCCGGTCGCCGTGCAGATCGCCGATGCGCTCGCGGAGCGTGGTGACCGCGATGGTCTCCACCTCGCGGGCCGCGCGGCGGGCGCGGCGGAGCGCGAGGGCGTCGTGCTCCTCCAGCCAGGCGCGGTGCTTCTCCAGGGCCTCCACCACCTCGTCGATGCCCTCGCCCCGCGCGGCGACGGTCTTGACGATGGGCGGCCGCCAGTCGCCGGGGCCCCGCGATTCGCCGAGGCCCAGCATGTGGTGGAGCTCGCGGGCCGTCGCGTCGGCGCCGTCACGGTCCGCCTTGTTGACCACGTACACGTCGCCGATCTCCAGGATCCCGGCCTTCGCCGCCTGGATGCCGTCGCCCATGCCCGGCGCGAGCAGCACCACCGAGGTGTCGGCCTGCGAGGCGATCTCGACCTCCGACTGGCCGACCCCGACGGTCTCCACCAGGATCACGTCGCACCCCGCCGCGTCCAGCACCCTGATCGCCTGCGGCGCGGCCCAGGCCAGTCCGCCGAGATGGCCGCGCGTGGCCATGGAGCGGATATAGACACCGGGGTCGGAGGCGTGCTCGGACATCCGGACGCGGTCGCCGAGCAGCGCTCCGCCGGAGAAGGGGGACGAGGGGTCGACGGCCAGCACCGCGACCCGCTTGCCCGCCTTCCGGTACGCGGAGACCAGCGCGGAGGTCGATGTCGACTTGCCGACACCGGGCGATCCGGTCACCCCGATGACATACGCGTTGCCCGCGAGCGGTGCCAGCGCGGCCATCACCTCGCGCAGCTGCGGAGACGCCCCCTCGACCAGTGAGATCAGCCGGGCCACGGCCCGCGGCCGGCCCTCTCGCGCCTGAGCCACCAGCTCGGGGACGTCCTGCATCACAGCTCCGTTCCTTCGGTCCGTACCCGTACTCGCACCGCTCCGTACCCGCACCGGCTGGGCCCCGCCCGGTCGCCGCCCGCCCGGGTCCCCGTCCGCGTCCGGGGTCCTACCCGGCCACCCGCACGATCAGCGCGTCGCCCTGGCCGCCGCCACCGCACAGCGCCGCCACGCCGGTCCCGCCGCCGCGCCGCTTCAGCTCCAGCGCGAGATGGAGGACGAGCCGGGCGCCGGACATGCCGATCGGGTGCCCGAGGGCGATCGCGCCGCCGTTCACATTCACCTTTTCCGGGGAAACCCCGAGGTCCTTCATTGACTGCACCGCGACGGCCGCGAACGCCTCGTTGATCTCGATGAGGTCGAGGTCGTCGACGCCGATGCCCTCCTTCTTCAGGGCGTGCTGGATCGCGTTCGACGGCTGGGACTGGAGCGAGTTGTCCGGGCCCGCCACATTGCCGTGCGCGCCGATCTCCGCGATCCAGTCGAGACCCAGCTCCAGGGCCTTGGCCTTGCTCATCACCACGACCGCGGCGGCGCCGTCGGAGATCTGCGAGGACGTGCCGGCCGTGATCGTGCCGTCCTTGGAGAACGCGGGCCGCAGCCTGGCCAGGGACTCCACGGTCGTCTCGGCGCGGATGCCCTCGTCCTGTGCGAAGAGCACGGGGTCGCCCTTGCGCTGCGGGATCTCGACGGGCGTGATCTCGGCCTCGAAGACGCCGTTCTTCTGCGCCGCCGCGGCCCGCTGGTGGGAGAGCGCGCCGAACTCGTCCTGCGGGGCGCGCGCGATGCCCAGCCGGGTGTTGTGCTTCTCCGTCGAGGCGCCCATGGCGATGTCCTCGAACGAGTCGGTCAGTCCGTCGTACGCCATCGAGTCGAGCATCTCCATGGCGCCGTACTTGTAGCCCTCCCGGGACTTCGGCAGCAGGTGCGGGGCGTTGGTCATCGACTCCTGGCCGCCCGCGACCACCACCTCGAACTCGCCGGCGCGGATCAGCTGGTCGGCCAGCGCGATCGCGTCGAGTCCGGAGAGACAGACCTTGTTGACGGTGAGCGCGGGGACGCTCATCGGGATTCCGCCCTTGACCGCGGCCTGGCGTGCCGGGATCTGCCCTGCCCCGGCCTGGAGCACCTGGCCCATGATCACGTACTGCACCTGCTCGCCGGTGATCCCGGCCCGGTCCAGCGCCGCCTTGATCGCGAAGCCGCCCAGCTCCGCACCGGAGAAGGACTTCAGCGAGCCCAGGAGCCGCCCCATGGGGGTGCGGGCGCCCGCGACGATCACAGATCTGGTGGTGTTCGTATCCGACATGAGACGCGATCCCCTTTGCGTACAGCTTGAGGAGTGAACGAGGGTTTACTTTCAATGTACTGAGCGGTTCTCCCACGGGTCACCAGGCAGCGCGTGTGATCGCGCGCACGTTGCGTAATCACCGTGGTGGCGCTGCACTGTCTCCATGCTGACGCGAATCGACCACATCGGAATCGCCTGCTTCGACCTCGACAAGACCGTCGAGTTCTACCGGGCGACCTACGGCTTCGAGGTCTTCCACACCGAGGTCAACGAGGAGCAGGGCGTCCGGGAGGCCATGCTCAAGATCAACGAGACGTCCGACGGCGGGGCTTCGTACCTTCAGCTCCTCGAATCCATCCGGGAGGATTCGGCCGTCGGGAAATGGCTGGCGAAGAACGGCGAGGGCGTTCACCACATCGCGTTCGGTACGGCGGACGTCGACGGTGACGCCCAGTCGGTCCGTGACAAGGGCGTACGCGTTCTGTACGACGAGCCGCGCACCGGGTCCATGGGCTCCCGCATCACGTTCCTCCACCCCAAGGACTGCCACGGCGTACTCACAGAACTGGTCACCTCCCGCCCGGAGCACTGACCTTAAGGATTCCCGGCCCGGTAGAGTGGGGCGCTCCGGGCCGGGGCCGGGCCGGGGCCGCGCCCCTGCCGAAGATCTGTCACCATTCCCCGGGGGGCCGTTCGCCGCGAACGGTGCTCAATTGGGCAGTTGCGACCAGGGGACGGATGGGACCGCGCAGTGCGGGGCTACGAACGCCAGGAGAGCCACCGAGCTGACGACGACCACCTCTCGCGGTTCGAAGCCGAGATGGACCGGCTGAAGACCGCGCGGGAGAAGGCCGTCCAGCACGCCGAGGACCTCGGTTACCAGGTCGAGGTCTTGCGCGCCAAGCTCCACGAGGCACGCCGTACGCTGGCGACCCGTCCCTCGTCGTACGACAGCGGGGACCTCGGCTATCAGGCCGAACAGCACCTGCGGAACGCCCAGATGCAGGCGGAGCAGATGCGCGCGGACGCCGAGCGCGAGCTGCGGGACGCGCGCGCCCAGACGCAGCGCATCCTCCAGGAGCACGCCGAGCACCAGGCCAGGCTCCAGGCCGAGCTGCACGCCGAGGCCGTCCAGCGCAGGCAGCGGCTCGACCAGGAGCTGGCGGAGCGCCGGCAGACCGTCGAGTCGCATGTCAACGAGAACGTCGCCTGGGCCGAGCAGCTGCGTGCCCGTACCGAATCCCAGGCCCGACGGCTGCTCGACGAGTCCCGCGCCGAGGCGGAGCAGTCCCTGGCCGCGGCCCGCGCGGAGGCCGCCCGGGTCACCGAGGAGGCGCGGCGGCGGCTGGGCGCGGAGTCCGAGACGGCCCGCTCGGAAGCCGAAGCGATCCTGCTGCGCGCCCGCAGGGACGCCGAGCGGCTGCTGAACGCCGCCTCCTCGCAGGCGCAGGAGGCCACCAGCCACGCCGAGCAGCTCCGTACGTCCACCACCGCCGAGGCCGACCAGGCCCGCCAGCAGGCCGCCGAGCTGGGCCGCGCGGCCGAGCAGCGGATGCAGGAGGCGCAGGAGCGGCTGCGCGAGGCCCGCGCCGAGGCGGAGAAGGTCGCCGCGGAGGCCAAGGAGGCCGCGGTCAAGCGGCTGGCCGCCGCCGAGTCGCAGAACGAGCAGCGCACGCGTACCGCCAAGTCGGAGATCGCGCGGCTGGTCGGCGAGGCGACGCAGGAGGCCGAGGCGACCAAGGCCGAGGCCGAGCAGGCGCTCGCCGACGCCCGCGCGGAGGCCGAGAAACTGGTCGCGGAGGCCGCGGAGAAGGCCCGTACGGTCGCCGCCGAGGACACCGCGGCCCAGCTGGCCAAGGCGGCCCGTACCGCGGAAGAGGTGCTGACCAAGGCGTCCGACGACGCGAAGGCCACCACCAGGTCCGCGAGCGAGGAGGCCGAGCGGATCCGCCGCGAGGCCGAGGCCGAGGCGGACCGGCTGCGCGGCGAGGCCGCGGAACAGGCCGACCAGCTCAAGGGCGCGGCCAAGGACGACACCAAGGAGTACCGCGCCAAGACGGTCGAGCTCCAGGAGGAGGCGCGCAGGCTGCGCGGCGAGGCCGAGCAGCTGCGGGCCGAGGCGGTCGCGGAGGGCGAGCGGATCCGCGGCGAGGCGCGCCGCGAGGCCGTCCAGAAGATCGAAGAGGCGGCCAAGTCCGCCGAGGAACTGCTGACGAAGGCCAAGGCGGACGCCGACGAGGTGCGCTCGGGCGCCACCGCCGAGAGCGAGCGGGTACGCACCGAAGCCATCGAGCGCGCCACGACGCTGCGCCGGCAGGCCGAGGAGACCCTGGAGCGCACCCGCGCCGAGGCCGACCGGCTGCGCGCGGAGGGCGAGGAGCAGGCCGCGGCCACCACGGCCGCCGCCGAGCAGGCCGCGGCCGAGCTGCGCGAGGAGACCGAGCGGGGCGTCGAGTCCCGTAAGGCCGAGGCGGCCGGCGAGCTGACGCGGCTGCACACGGAGGCGGAGCAGCGGCTGTCCTCCGCCGAGGAGGCGCTCACCGACGCGCGCGCCGAGAGCGAGCGGATCCGGCGGGAGGCCGGCGAGGAGACCGACCGGCTGCGCGCCGAGGCGGCGGAGCGGATCCGTACGCTCCAGGCGCAGGCCGAGCAGGAGGCGGAGCGGCTGCGTGACGAGGCCGCGGCCGACGCCTCGCAGTCGCGCGCCGAGGCGGAGACCGCGGCCGTGCGGCTGCGCTCCGAGGCCGCCACGGAGGCCGAGCGGCTCAAGACCGAGGCACAGGAGAGCGCCGACCGGATCAGGACCGAGGCCGCCGCCGCCGCCGAGCGGGTCGGCACCGAGGCCGCCGAGGCGCTGGCCGCCGCGCAGGAGGAGGCGACCCGCCGCCGCCGCGAGGCCGAGGAGACGCTGACGGCCGCCCGCGCGGAGGCGGAGCAGGAGCGCGAGCGGGCCCGCGAGCAGAGCGAGGAGCTGCTCGCGTCGGCCCGTAACCGGGTCGAGGAGGCCCAGACCGAGGCGCAGCGGCTGGTCTCGGAGGCGGACTACCGCGCCACGGAACTGGTGGCCGCCGCCGAGCAGACCGCCCAGCAGGTACGGGACTCCGTCGCCGGTCTCCAGGAACAGGCCGAGCAGGAGATCACCGGACTGCGGGCCGCCGCCGAGCACGCGGCGGAGCGGACGAGGACGGAGGCGCAGGAGGAGGCCGACCGGCTGCGCGCCGACGCGTACGCCGAGCGGGAGCGCGCCGCCGAGGACTCCAACCGGATCCGGCTGCGGGCCCAGGAGGAGGCGGACGCCGCGCAGGCGCTCGCCGAGCGCACGGTCGGCGAGGCGATCGCGGAGGCGGAGCGGCTGCGTTCCGACACCGCCGAGTACGCGCAGCGGGTACGGACCGAGGCGTCGGACTCGCTCGCCTCGGCGGAGCAGGACGCGGCCCGTGCCCGTGCCGAGGCCCGCGAGGACGCCAACCGGATCCGCGGCGACGCCGCCGGCCAGGCCGACCGGCTCATCGGGGAGGCCACGAGCGAGGCCGAGCGGATGCGCGCGGAGGCCGCCGAGACGGTGGGCGCCGCACAGCAGGCCGCCGAGCGGCTGCGGATCGACGCCGAGCAGTTCAAGCGGGAGACCGAGGCCGACGCGGAACGGCTCAGGAGCGAGGCCCAGGAGGAGACGGACTGGCTCCTGGACGAGGCGCGCAAGGACGCGGCCAAGCGCCGCTCGGACGCCGCCGAACAGGCCGACCAGCTCATCAACAAGGCCCAGGAAGAGGCGCTTCGGGCCGCCACCGAGGCCGAGACGCAGGCCGATAGGATGGTGGGGGCCGCCCGCACGGAGGCGGGCCGTATCACCGCGGACGCCACCGTCGAGGGCAACTCCCTGGTGGAGAGGGCCCGTACGGACGCGGACGAGCTGCTCGTCGGCGCGCGCAGGGACGCGACGGCGGTCCGGGAACGGGCCGAGGAGCTGCGCGTGCGCGTCGAGGCCGAGATCGAGCAACTGCACGAGCGGGCCAGGCGCGAGACGTCCGAGCAGCTGAGAACCGCGGGCGAGCGCGTCGACAACCTGATGAAGGCGGCCAACGAGCAGCGCGCGGAGGCCGAGGCGAAGGCCAAGGAGCTGGTGGCCGAGGCCGGTTCGGAGGCGAGCAAGGTCCGTATCGCCGCCGTGAAGAAGGCCGAGGGGCTGCTCAAGGAAGCCGAGCTGAAGAAGGCCGAACTCATCAGGGAAGCCGAGAAGTTGCGTGCGGACGCCGCCCAACAGGCCAAGCAGACCGTCGACGAGGGCAAACGCGAACTCGACGTGCTGGTCCGCAGACGGGAGGACATCCAGGCCGAGATCTCCCGCGTTCAGGACGTACTCGAAGCGTTGGAGTCGTTCGAGGCACCTGCCGTGCCCGCGAAGGACAACCCCGTGAAGGCGGGTGCGGCGGCGGGTACCACCCGTTCGAGTGGAAAATCTTCCGATAGCTAGTGCCGCGACGCGGCCGACATGGCCGGGAGAGGCACTGGCCACTCAAAAGGCTGGACATTCTCCATATCAAACCTGCATCGGCTCGATGACACGCCGCTTCGGCCCCTAGGATTCCCTCTATCACCTCACCGGTCTCATTCGACAGGAACCCCATGAGCGACACTTCCTCCCCATTCGGCTTCGAGCTCGTGCGGCGTGGTTACGACCGCGGTCAGGTGGACGACCGCATTACCAAACTCGTCGCCGACCGTGACAGTGCTCTGGCCCGCATCACCTCTCTGGAAAAGCGCATCGAGGAGCTGCACCTCGAAACGCAGAACGCCCAGGCCCAGGTCAGCGACGCGGAGCCGTCGTACGCCGGCCTCGGCGCCCGCGTCGAGAAGATCCTCCGCCTCGCCGAGGAGGAGGCGAAGGACCTGCGCGAGGAGGCCCGCCGCGCGGCCGAGCAGCACCGCGAGCTGGCCGAGTCGGCGGCGCAGCAGGTGCGCAACGACGCCGAGTCGTTCGCCTCGGAGCGCAAGGCCAAGGCCGAGGACGAGGGCGTCCGTATCGTCGAGAAGGCGAAGGGTGACGCCGCCACGCTGCGCTCGGAGGCGCAGAAGGACGCGCAGTCCAAGCGTGAGGAGGCCGACGCGCTCTTCGAGGAGACCCGCGCCAAGGCCGCCCAGGCCGCCGCGGACTTCGAGACGAACCTCGCCAAGCGGCGTGAGCAGTCGGAGCGCGATCTGGCGTCGCGTCAGGCGAAGGCCGAGAAGCGTCTGGCCGAGATCGAGCACCGCGCCGAGCAGCTGCGTCTGGAGGCCGAGAAGCTGCGTACGGACGCGGAGCGCCGGGCCCGTCAGACCGTCGAGACGGCCCAGCGTCAGTCCGAGGACATCGTGGCGGACGCGAACGCCAAGGCCGACCGGATCCGCAGCGAGTCGGAGCGCGAGCTGGCGGCGCTCACCAACCGCCGCGACTCGATCAACGCCCAGCTGACCAACGTCCGCGAGATGCTGGCCACGCTGACCGGTGCCGCGGTGGCCGCCGCCGGCACCCCGGCCGACGACGAGCCGATCTCGCGCGGCGTCCCGGCCCAGCAGTCCCGCTGACCCACGGCGGCCGTCCGGCCGGGAAGGTTCTTCCGGCCGGACGACGATCGTGATCAGTACGCACGCCCAGCCCCTCGCCACTCCGGTGGCGGGGGGCTTTGTGCCGTCCTAGGTTGGTCCGCATGATCGAGGTCCACGGGCTCACCAAACGCTTCGGCCGCACGGTGGCGGTCGATCGGCTCTCCTTCCGGGTGAGACCGGGGGTGGTGACGGGCTTTCTGGGCCCCAACGGCGCGGGCAAGTCGACCACGATGCGGATGATGCTCGATCTGGACAATCCGACCGGCGGTTCGGTACGGATCGATGGCAGGCGCTACCGCGAGCTGGCCGAGCCGCTCAAGCACATCGGGGCGCTGCTGGAGGCCGGGGCCATGCACGGCGGGCGCACCGCGTACAACAATCTTCTCTGTCTGGCGCAGAGCAATCGCATCCCGGCGAGCCGGGTGACCGAGGTGCTGGACATGGTCGGACTGAGCGCCGTGGCGAAGAAGAAGCCGAAAGGTTTCTCCCTCGGAATGGGGCAGCGGCTCGGGATCGCCTCGGCGCTTCTGGGCGATCCCGAGATCCTGATGTTCGACGAACCGGTGAATGGTCTGGACCCCGAAGGCATCCACTGGGTACGCAATCTGATGAAGGCTCTGGCCCGCGAGGGACGCACGGTCTTCGTTTCCAGTCATCTGATGAGCGAAATGGCGCTGACCGCCGACCATTTGATCGTGATCGGCCAGGGCCGGCTGCTCGCGAACACCTCGATGGCCGACTTCATCCGGGAGAACTCCCGCGGCTACACGCGACTGCGTTCGCCGGAGCGCGCGCGGCTCGAAGACATCCTGCGCGACGGGGGGTTCACCGTCGTCGAGGCGGAGGGCGACGTACTGGAGGTCGACGGGGCGTCCACCGAGGAGCTGGGGGAGCTGGCCGCGCGGCACGGGATCGTGCTGCACGAGCTGAGTTCGCGGCGCGCCTCGCTCGAAGAGGCGTTCATGCGGATGACGGCGGAGTCGGTGGAGTACCACGCCCACGCGGGCCCGCGGTGGGGCGAGGACCGGCGGAGCGCGGACCCGCGAGCCACAGGCCCGCGAGGCACAGGCCCGCACGGCGAGGACCGGCGGGGCGAGGGGGCCTGACATGGCATCGGTTCCGGCGGTCCTCCGGTCCGAGTGGACCAAGATCCGTACGGTCTCCTCCACCACCTGGACGCTGATCAGCGCCCTGGTGGTGACCGTCGCCCTGGGAGCCGCGCTGTCCGCCGTGCTGAACTCCCAGTTCGGTGATCTCTCCCTGGAGGAGCGGGCCACTTTCGACCCGACGTACACCAGCTTCTCGGGGATGGTTCTCGGTCAGCTGGCGATGGTGGTCTTCGGGGTGCTGGTGGTCGGCTCCGAGTACACCTCGGGCATGATCCGCACCTCGCTGGCCGCCGTACCGCGCCGCGGCACGTTCCTCTTCTGCAAGATCCTGGTGGCCGGGGTGCTGGCACTGGCGGTCGCGGTGCTGACCGGGTTCCTGGCGTTCTTCGTGGGCCAGGCGCTGCTCGGCGCGCACGGTACGACCATCGGCGAGCCGAACGTGCTGCGCGCGGTGATCGGCAGCGGGCTGTACATGACGCTGATCGCGCTCTTCTCGATGGGGGTCGCGGCGATGCTGCGGAGCTCCGTCCTCTCGCTCGGCATCCTGATGCCGTTCTTCTTCCTGGTCTCGCAGATCCTGGCGGCCGTTCCCGGCGCCAAGGAAGTCGCCCGGTACTTCCCCGACCAGGCCGGCCGCCAGATCACCCAGGTCGTCCCCAACGCGGTGAGCTCCAGTCCGGCCCCCTACGGGCCATGGGGCGGTCTCGGGATCATGGCCCTGTGGGTGCTGGCCGCTCTGGCGGGCGGCTACGCGGTCATGCGGAAGCGGGACGCGTAGGCTCATGGCGAGGGGATCGGCTCCCCGCGGCGTTTCACAGCGGTTCGCGGCATTTCGCGGCACCTCGCACGAGGAATTCACCCGGCGACTCCCCGCCGTAACGACTTGGCTGGAACCGTCAAGGCACGGATATCCTCGTAACTCTTACGGGGGCTTTAGGTCAGGAACGGCCACTGCCCCGACGACCTGACCTGTCGATGGGGCTGGAGAATGATCGAGGCAGTCGGCCTGACGAAGCGCTACGGCGCCAAGACGGCCGTGTACAACCTTTCCTTCCAGGTGCGGCCCGGATACGTCACCGGGTTCCTGGGCCCCAACGGTTCCGGCAAATCGACCACGATGCGGATGATCCTCGGGCTGGACCGGCCGACCGCCGGGCAGGTACGGGTCGGCGGGCATCCCTTCCGGCAGCTGCCGAACGCACCGCGCCAGGTGGGCGCGCTGCTCGACGCCAAGGCGGTGCACGGCGGGCGCAGCGCGCGCAATCACCTGCTGTCGCTGGCCCAGCTCTCCGGGATCCCGGCCTCACGGGTCGACGAGGTGCTCGGGGTCGTCGGCCTCCAGGACGTGGCCAAGAAGCGCTCCAAGGGCTTCTCGCTCGGTATGGGCCAGCGGCTCGGTATCGCGGCGGCGCTGCTCGGCGATCCCCAGGTGCTGCTGTTCGACGAGCCGGTGAACGGTCTCGACCCCGAGGGGATCCTCTGGGTCCGGAACCTGATGAAGCAGCTGGCCTCCGAGGGCCGTACCGTCTTCGTCTCGTCCCATCTGATGAGCGAGATGGCGGTGACCGCCGACCATCTGATCGTGATCGGGCGCGGTCAGCTGCTCGCCGATATGACGATCAAGGATTTCATCTCGGCCAACTCGGCGGACTTCGCGCGGGTGCGTACCCCGGAGACCGATCCGCAGCGGCGCGAGAAGCTGACCACGGCGCTCGCCGAGGCGGGCGGTCAGGTGCTCTCCGAGCCGGACGGGGCGCTGCGGGTCACGGGGCTGCCGCTGTCCCGGATCAGCGATCTGGCGTACGAGGCGGAGGTCCGGCTCTGGGAGCTCTCGCCGCACCAGGCCTCGCTGGAGGAGGCGTACATGCGGATGACCCAGAACGCCGTGGACTACCGTTCGACGGCCGACGCGCTGGCCGGCTTCGAGCCGCCCCACCAGCCCGGCTACGGGCCGCCGCAGGGCCCCGTGGCTCCCGTCGTCCCGGAGGTGCCGCAGCAGGGCTGGTACGCCCCGCCGCCGCCCGGGGCCAACCCGTACGCGGGCGCTCCCCCGGCGGCGGCCCCGACGGCCGCACCGGCACCGGCCGCCCCGACACCGGCGGCCCCGGCACCGGCAGCCGCACCGGCACCGGCGGCCGCGCCGCCGGCCGCTCCCGCGACGGCTCCCGCCGCAGACATGACGAAGCGCGACACCAACGAGGACGCCCGATGACGACCCCGTATCAGCAGCCTCCGCAGTCCCAGGCGCCGCAGCAGGCCCCGCAGTGGCAGGGCAACGGTCTCTCCGGTTACACCTCGCCGATCCCGGCCCGCCGGGCCCATCTCGGCGACGCCCTGGCCTCCGAGTGGACCAAGCTCCGTTCCGTGCGGTCCACGATGTGGACTCTCGGCGTGATGATCGTGCTGATGCTGGGCGTCGGACTGCTCACAGCCCTGGTGGTCTCCTCCGTCTCGGGCGAGCCGGAGGTCCCGGGTGGCCAGGAAGTGCTCTCCCTCGGCTTCTTCGGCGTGCTGCTCGGCTCGATGTGCGTGATCACGCTGGGCGTGCTGACGATCACGTCGGAGTACGGCACGGGCATGATCCGTACGACCCTCACGGCCTGCCCGAGCCGGGGCAGGGTGCTGGCGGCGAAGTCGCTGGTCTTCTTCCTGCTGGTCTTCGTGATCTCACTGGTGATCACGATGACGGTGTCGGCGCTCCAGCTCTCGATCCTGGGCGCGGAGTCGCCCGCCGGTGCGGACTGGCTGCGGGCCACGGCCGGGGTCAGCCTCTACCTGGCGACACTCGGGCTGCTCTCGCTGGCGGTCGGCACGCTGATCCGGCACTCCGCCGGGGCGATCACCGTCATGATCGGGGTGCTGCTGGTGCCGCTGGTGCTGGCGATGTTCATGTTCTCGGATTCGCTCACAGCGGTGCGCGAGGCGCTGTTCGACTACTCGGTCCCGAACCAGCTGTCGGCGTTCTACGAGAGCAGTGCTCGCGTCACCGGGCCCTCGGGCTGGGAGCCGCTGTGGATCCTGCTGGGCGTGACGGCGGTCGCGATGCTCGCGGCGTTCTTCTCGCTGGACAAGCGCGACGTCTGAGCCGTCCCGCGTCCCCGCTTCGGGGCGCCGCTCAGTACTTCGGCGCGTTACGGGACCGCTGCACCCGCGTGGTGCGGCGGTCCTTCGCGTTCCAGCACGCCTGGTGCCAGTGCCGCCGGTCGTCGACCCCGCCGTACTCGGGCCAGGCCACCACATGCGGCACCGCGGCGGGGATCTCCTGGTCGCAGCCGGGGCAGCGGTAGCGCTTGCCCGCGGCACTCGCCCCGGCGACATGGCGCACCGACCAGCTCTCGCCCTGCCAGAGCTCCGACCGTTGGAAGCCTCCGTACCGGTCGCCCGCCTCGCCTGCTCGCTCGGTCGGGTTCTCGCCGCCTCGGGGGCGGTTGCGGCGCGGGGACACAGGACACCTCACGGGGCAGACAGCACGGTTCCGTTCCAGCCTACGGCCCACGACATGGGGTACACGTACCTCGCGGCGTGAGTCCGCCACGCGCGCGGAAGGCACTGACCGGACAATCGCAAGAATTTCCAGACCGGACCGTGCCTTTGGCACGTGTCAGGCGTTGTTGCCCGTAGGGGGAGTCGCGTCGGCCGCAAGGAGGCAGAAGGCGATGCGTGTTGGAGCTTTTGTACTGGCCGCCCAGTTCCCGGGCCAGGGACAAGGGGAGGCACTGCACCGTGCGGTGCGGACCACGGAGCTGGCGGAGGAATCCGGGCTCGACTCGGTCTGGCTCGCCGAGCACCATTTCGTGCCGTACGGCGTCTGTCCGTCGGCGGTGACCCTGGCCGGGGTGCTGCTCGGCCGGACCCGCCACATCCGGGTGGGTACGGCGGTCAGCGTGTTGCCGAACGTACATCCGGTGGCGCTCGGCGAGCAGGCGGCGCTGCTGCATCTCGTCTCCGGCGGCCGGTTCACGCTCGGCGTGGGGCGCGGCGGGCCCTGGGTCGATCTGGAGGTCTTCGGCACCGGCCTGCGGGCCTACGAGGAGGACTTCCCGGAGTCCCTCGCCCTGCTGTTGCGCTGGCTGCGTGAGCCGCGCGTGGGGGCGTCGGGGGAACGCTTCCGCTTCCGCGAGGTCGCCGTCGTACCGCGCCCCGACGAACTGATCGAACCGAGCACGGGCCCCGAGACGCTCATGGCCTGCACCTCGCCCAGGAGCGTCGAACTGGCCGCCGCGCACGGCCTGCCGATGCTCCTCGGCATGCACTGCGGCGACGAGGAGAAGGCGGAGATGGTCGCCCTGTGGCGTACGCACGCCCGCGCGGCGGGTCGTCCCGCGGACGAGATCGCCGGCGCCGCGCATGTATCGGCCGGGGTGGCGCAGATCGCCGACAGCCGCGCGGAGGCGAGCGAGACACTCGTCAAGGCCATGCCCGGCTGGCTGCGCCAGGGCCTCGGCGCCCATGTCACGGTCGACGACAGAATCCGGGCGATGCGCGACCCGGTGGAGTACACCGAACTGCTCTGCGACCTCCATCCGGTGGGCCCGCCCGAGCTGGCCGCGGACCGGCTGGCGGCCACCGCGGAGCGCACCGGCATCACCCGCTTCGCCCTGCTCATGGAGGGCTCGGGCGATCTGGCGACGACGGAGGAGAACGTACGGCGGCTGGGCGCGGACGTACTGCCCCGACTCGCCTGAGGGACGCTGCCGCTCCGACACCGTCGGACACGGTGCGGAGCGGCAGCAAGAGGCGTCAGCAGTCCCGGAGTTCGGGTGACTGGTTGAGCAACTGAGCCCGCACCGAGGTGAATCGGGTCAGCCGCTCGTCGACCGAGGAGTCCAGCGGGAACACCGCGACGCGGTGGCAGTTCTGGAATGCGAGACGCACCCCGAAGTGACGCTGCAGCGCGCCGCGAATGGCATCACTCGCGAGCGCGCGCAACAGCTGACCACGTGCTTGCTCGTCCGGCGGGGGCGTCTGGTTGTCGGCGAACTGTCCACCGTCCACCTTCAGCTGTGCCACCAGAGAACTGATCATCTCCCATGCGTAAGGCAGGGAGGTCCGGACGCAGTCGACGAAAGCCGCTTCGTCGACCTCGCCTCGCTCGGCCTGATCCAACAGCGCCGGTGAGACGTCGAGCGACATGGGTTCTCCTCTCGCGACCCCGGGAGGCGGGGTCTTACGGGCAGGGAAGGAGGGGACGACGACGCAGCGTGCACGACCGGCGACCTCCTGCATCCACGTTAGGCGCGCTGTCCGGACCACACCAGCAGAATGGGAACACAACCGGCCAATAACGAAGGGGGCTTCCGGGGCGAATCGCGCGCGGCGGCGGCAGTCGAGTAGCGTTGCCGACCATGCGTCTCGTCATTGCCCGCTGCTCCGTCGACTACGCGGGCCGGCTCACCGCCCACCTGCCCTCCGCACCCCGTCTCATCCTGGTCAAGGCCGACGGCAGTGTCTCGATCCACGCCGATGACCGGGCGTACAAACCCCTCAACTGGATGTCACCGCCCTGCACACTGAAGGAAGGCGCCGACGCGGACGCCGGTGTGTGGACCGTGGTGAACAAGGCGGGCGAGAAATTGATCATCACCATGGAGGAGGTCCTCCATGATTCCTCGCACGAACTGGGCGTTGATCCCGGCCTCATCAAAGACGGCGTGGAAGCACACCTCCAGGAGCTGCTCGCCGACCGGATCGAGACGCTCGGCGAGGGCTACACCCTGATCCGCCGCGAGTACCCGACGGCGATCGGCCCGGTGGACATCCTGTGCCGTGACGCGGACGGCGTGACGGTGGCGGTCGAGATCAAGCGCCGCGGCGAGATCGACGGCGTGGAACAGCTGACGCGCTACCTGGACCTGCTGAACCGGGACCCGCATCTGGCGCCGGTACGGGGGGTGTTCGCGGCGCAGGAGATCAAACCGCAGGCGCGGGTGCTGGCGACGGACCGGGGCATCGGATGTGTGGTGCTGGACTACAACGGCATGAGGGGCATCGAGGACGACAAGCTGCGTCTGTTCTGACGGGTCGCCTCTGCCTCCGGGGCGGGGTGCGGTGCGGTGCGCCTCCGGCGGGGTGTGCGGTTGTCGTGGCTGGGCCGGGGGCCGGGGCCTCCGGCCATCGGTCTGTCGGCGCTCGGGTGCCGTACTACTGGGTGCGCTGCCGCTCTGCCAGTACCGGGATCGCCGCGATCTTCTCGGGCGTCAGGTCGCCCCATACGAGACCGCGCGGCCGACGGCGGTTGGTGCAGGAGATCACCTCGTCGGGCGTGACGATGAAGTCGACGCTGAAGTCGTGCTCCGTCTCCGGGATGTCCTCCTCGATCACCTGAAGCCCGTGCACCGGGGCGACGATCACCGTTCGATCCGTCACCAGGCCCGCCTCGATCAAAAGTGCCACCTCAAGGTCGGAGTACCCCGCCCCCTTCCCGATACGCGCGCCCGACCGGTTGACCGCGACGCTGCCGCACACCACCACATCGATCGGCCGCATTTCGTCAACACCGACGCGACGAGCGACCTGTGACGCACCCTGCTTCCCGGCGGCTTCCTCGGCCGGGATTCCGAGGGACTCGGAATCGAGCAGGTAGAACGGCTGGAGCGTCGCCATCCTCGGCACGGCCATATAGACCCGCTTGCCATCCTTCAGCGCGCGGACACGTACCGGCAGCTGCGCATAGTCGGGGTTGGCCTTGACGGTGGCGGCTCGCTGCCAGACATCCAGCCCGGCGAGCCCTTCCGCCGTCGCTTCAGCTCCGTAGAAGCCGGGAATCTTGCCGTACGAGTCCCCGGGGGCGCCGCCTCCGGCTATGAGACGACGCCACACCATCTCCCGTACGGCCTGCTTGTCCTGGTCGATCTTCCGCACGCGCTCCACCTGTCCTCACATCGCTGCCATCAGGGCGAGAAGACGATCGTTGATGTCCTGCGCCCACGGCTCTCGCTTCCACTGCCGAAGCTCCCGACCGGCCGAGAACGCCAGGTTGAGACCTCCACCGCCATGCGTCAGTTCCACGGCATCGATCGTCCGGTGCATGGTGCCCGCCGCCTCGTCCAGCTTTCCTTGACGGAGGAGTGCGAGCGTCAGGTTCCCGAGCGCGATGGCCTGACTCTTCTTCTTGGAGACCAGCGCACGGGTGGTCGTACGGAGGATCGGCTCGGCCAGTTCCGGTCGGTCGAGGAACAGGTAGCACGATCCAGCGAGACGGTTGAACTCATTGATCGTGTAGTACTCGGCCGACACATCGTCGTCGTTCACGCGGTCGAACTGGGCCTCCGCCCTTTTCAGCGCGTCCTCGCACTCCTTGAGCGCGCCGGTCATGGCGTACCCCTCGGCAACGTGCAACAGGCTCAGCCCGGTCAGGGACGGACTGGCCGGCTCGGCGACTTCGGCAGCCTGCCGCGCAAGCAGCACGCCCCGTGCTGGTTTCTTCTCGCCGTAGAGGGCCACGAAGCTCATGCGCAGCGTGGCGTACGACTCGATCGAGGGATCACGCACATGGCGCGCGGCGCTCACCGCTTCCTCGAAGTAGCCGAGCGATGCTCGGTGGTCGCGTCGTTGGCTGACGTCCCAGACCAGTTGCCCCATGAGCGTCGCCGAGTCTGCTTCCACCTCATACAGAGCCCTACGCACGCGCGGATTGGCGGCGTTCTCACGGAGGAACCTCACTTGCCCGTGAATGACACCGGCGGGGCCCAGCAAGCTGGTGGACGACGCTTGATCGTAGGATTCGTCCACCTGTCGCAGGCGCTCGTGCAGATAGGCGACAACCAGCAGGTCGGCCGAAGCCGAGTTTTCAAGCGCATAGTTCACACGTTCGCTTGATTGCGCTTGAATGATCGTCACGTCATCCAGAGCAGCTTGTAGTTCGTCACGGCTGACTTGGAACGCACGAGCGATCTTCGGCCGTAACCAGGCCTGCGGCTCTGTTTCAGCACTCTCCCAGCGACCCACTGTCGAACGCTCGACACCCAGGTATTCAGCAAGGGACTCCTGTGTGAAGCCTGCCGATTTACGACGCTGAACGAGCCGTATCCGCTTCGCGGCCATCGCCCATCCCTCCGACTGACGCGGGGCGGGAAACAGCCTAGCCAATCGAGTGACGTCTCCGCAGGCCAGTCGGTCGGATGCGGCGTGGATGCGACATTCGCGCGGCAATCGTGCTGTGGATTTCCCCAGGTCAAACCGGTTTCCTCACCATCGGGCCGACCGACGGCGCAGTGGATACCCATCGCCGGTCGAGTCCTCACGCCCCACCAGGAGGAATGGATGCGACTTGGAATGTATGGATATATGAGGTTGGCCGCGTCCGATGAATACGGCCCCGAAGACGACACCTTGCAAAGCGAGATGGCGGCGCACGCCGAACGTGAGGGCTTCGCGTTGGAGCGAGTCTTCATCGAGCAGCTTCGCTCCAACGAACCTGCCTTCGACAGCTTGACGGACGCACTCAGAACGAGCCGCATCCGCGACGTAATCGTGCCGTCTCTTTGGCACTTCGCCCGGCTTCCCGGTCTGCAAAGAGCGATGCAAGAACACATCGAGCAGGAAATCGGCGCGCGGATCTGGATCATCCAGGGGGCACAGCAGTGAACGACGACAAGAAGTTCGCCTACGGCTATATGCGCGTCTTCTCTGATGTAACCGGCCAGGAAGCATACGAGGTGGAGCGAAGCCTGCGGCGCTATGCCGAGGCCAACGATCTCCACCTCGGCTGCATCTACCACGAATTCGTCAGCGGCTCACTCGACGCCTTCAACGAGATGGTCGAAGTACTCAGATGCACTGGTGCGGGCACCGTGATCCTGCCGTCCCTCGGGCACCTCAGCGAGAACGGTGCGCTCCGGAGGGCGTTGTTGGACCGGCTGGAATTCAGCTTCTCAACCGAGGTGCATACGCTTGATGAACACCGCGGCCCAGCCAGTGATCAGCTCCGGGCCTGGGACCGGCTGACACTCGTTGCGCTGCCCACAGCAGTGGGCTGCGCGCGGGCGTTCACCAAAGTGATGCTGGGATGGTGGAGAGCGCCCCACATCCTCGACGAAGCCCTACTCGTGACCTCCGAGTTGGTCACGAACGCTGTTCAGGCCACCGAGGCGAAGCACATCATCGGGGTGCAGCTTCAGATCATTGACGACAGCGTGCTTGTCGAGGTCTGGGACGACAGCCCGGCTCTCCCCGTGCTGAAAGAGCCCAGTGCGAACGCCGAGATCGGCCGCGGCCTGTGTCTCGTAGAGGGATTCGCCAAGCGCTGGGGCACCTGTGGGGCGCCAGCCGGAGGAAAGATCGTCTGGGCTGAGCTGACACTTTCACCTCAACCAGAGCCGTTCACCGAATCCGCGCCTCTACCGCATCGTGTGCCGGGCAGCCTGCGCGTGCCGGACGGGCCGGCCAAAGAGAGGGTCGAGACCGCACTGATGCAGCGCGTCTTGGAAGGATTGGGCAACCTGTGACACCCCGGCTTGAAGAACCTCGGCCGCCCAAGGTGATCCACTGTCTCGGGTCCCTGGTACTGCGATCGGACAGCAGCTCCGATAAGCCCGCGGCCCGCTTCATGGTGGAGTGCGAGGACTGCCACGACACCTCCGACCCGGTGGACGACGTCCGGCGGATTACCGAGGCGTGGGCGCTGAACCACGCCGCCGACAACCCCGGCCACGAGTACTACCAACTCACGGCACACCGATTCTGGCGGGTGACCCGCGGGCCGGCGCGGGACGGTGCCGTCGCCCCCGCGCACGGCCGGGTCGTCGGTGGCGGGCAGTGAAGGGGCGCGCGCAGGGGGCGTGTCCGGGAGGTAGAGCGTGATGTGTGGCGTGCGCGAACGCCCGAACCGTCGTCAGGGCAGCTGCGCGCCGTACGGGGGTCCGGGGGTGTCCCCCGGGGAAAGCACAGCATGCCGTCCCGGGCGCGAGGCCCGGAGCGCACCCCGGCGACAACCCGCACCCCGACCACCGGCCCCAGCCAAAACGCGACCCGCTACGCGACCGTCGGCTCCGTGGACGTTTCCGATAGCGATGGGTTGGGGCCGCTCACCGTCGTCTGTGGGGATGACGGTGGTGGCGCGGTGTCCGTGGGGTCCTCCGTCGGGTCGTCGCTCGGCGGCGGGGTCGACGGGGTCGACGGCGGGGACGACGGGCTGGTCGGTGGCTTGCTCGATGAGGTCGGGGGCTTCGACGGCGGTGTGGACGGGCTGCCCGGCTTCGACGGGGTGTCGTCGGGGGACGACGCGCTGTCCGACGGTGTGCCCGACGGTGACGCCGAGTCGGACGGGCTCGCGCTGTCCGAGGGGACGGCGCTTCCCGAGGTGCTCGGCGCGGGGAGTTGGACGTCCGGGTTCGGGGGCGCGTCGTCGACGGGCTGGTCGGCCGGCAGGTCGCCCTCGCCGTTGTCCGCGTCCGGGGACTGTCCCGTACGGACCTCGTCCGTAGGGGCGTTGTCGCTGCCCGAGGTCGCGCCGAGCGTCACCACCGTGCCCAGGACGGCCGCGAGCACCGCGCCCGCTCCCGCCGCGACCAGGTTGCGGCGGGCGCCGAGTGCCGGGCGGCGGCGGTGCGGTACGGGCACCGGAACGGTCCTGTGTCCGGGGCCGGGCGCCGGGGGCTCCTGCCGGCTGACCAGCGTCACGTTCTCGTCCGAGAACGAGGCCGGGACCGGGCCCGATGCCGGGGCCGAGGAGACCTCGGGGCCGGACCCCGGCCCCACACCCGGTGGCAACGCCAGCGGCACGGACGTGCCCGGCCGGCCGGACTCGCGGTCCGTGACCAGTGCCAGCGCCCTGCGTCCCGCGACCGTGCCGACCTTGTCGGCGACGGCCCCGCGCATGCCGATCGACGCCTCCAGCTCCGCGCGGGCCCGGTCCAGGTTGCCGACGCAGAGCGCGAGGACGCCCAACTCGTGGTGGAAGTAGGCCTCTTCCGCGACCTCTCCGGCGATCCTGGCGGCCTCGGAGCCGGACCGCAGGACGCGTTCCCAGGCGCCCCAGTGGAGCCCCGCCAGGAAGGCGGGCGCGGCGCTGCGGGCCAGCAGGACGGCCGCGCTCGGGTGTCCCGCCTCCTGTCCCGGGACCAGCGGACCCATCGCCGCGAGGATGGCGTCCGCCTCGGCGGCGACGCGTTCGGGGGTGACCGACGGGTGCGCCGCCCACCAGGCGTAGTGCTGGGCGGCGGTGTGCGCGTGGGCCACGGCGTCGTCCGCGTACCCCTTCGCCTCCAACTGCGTGACGACGCCCGGCGCGAGCCGGTAGCGCGCGCCGACCGGGGTGAGGAGGCCGCAGCTCATCAGTTCGCCGAGCGCGGCGTCCGCGTGGGTGTCGCCCACCAGGGCCGGCAGATGCGCCTGGTGCGGGACCTCACCGCCGAGCGCGACGGCGAAGCGCAGGGTGGCGCGGGCGGCCTCGGTCAGCCGGGAGGCGAGCAGGACCGCGGGCGCGGCGCCCTCGCCGAGGGTGGGCAGCGGAATGTCGTAGCCGTCGGGGGTCCCGGCGGTGAGCGCAGGCGCGTCGTCGGAGACCCGCTCGAAGGGCCGGACAAAGGGCTCGAACTCGTCGGAGGCCTCGGAGCTGCCGCGCAGTTGGTCGCGCTGTCGCAGCAGCGCGCCCGCCTGGACGAAGCGCACGGGAAGGCCCTCGGACTCGAACCAGAGGTCGCCCGCCCAGTTCGCCTCCTCGTCGGTGAGGGGGCGTTCGACGACGCGCTCCAGCAGTTCCAGCGAGGAGCCGCGGCCGAGGCCGCCGAGCGCGACCTCTTCCAGGCCCGCGTCCGCGGACGCCGGGTCGGTGTCGGGGGTCGCGGCGAGCAGATAGGCGCATTCGGGCGTCGCGGCGAGGAGTTCGTCCAGCGCGTCCCCGCCCAGTTCCAGATCGTCCAGGACGACGACCGCACCGATGCCATGGACGAGTTCGAGCAGTCCCGCGCGGTCGGGGCGGCAGCGCGCGGAGTGGTGAACGGCCGCGTACAGCTCGTACAACAGCTCGGTGGTGGTGCGCCGGTGGCCGGAGAGGCGTACGACCCCGTCGGGCGCGAGATCCGCGCAGTCCGCGGCGACGGCTTCGAGCAGTGCGGTACGTCCCGAGCCGGGGGCGCCGGTGAGACGTACGGACCTGCCGCGCCCCAGCAGCCCCGCCAGCCGCTCCCGTTCCGCGCCACGCTCCAGCAGCGGAAGGGGCGGTGCGGCGGGTCCCGGCGGTACGGAGGGCCGGCCCGCGCGCTGGAGATCGGCGCGTTCGGCGGCGGTGCGCCGCGTGGGGGCGTCGGGCTGTCTGCCGGGCGGGCAGAGCTCGATCTCGCTGCCGTCGACGGGGTTGACCGTCAGCAGGTACTCGCCGGAGATGAGCTGGACGGTGCGGACGGGCGGTGGGGTGGTCACGGGACCGGCGCCCTTGAGATGCGCGAGGGCCGGGGTGACCTGGGCAGGGGTGATGTGCGCGGGGCCGGTGTGGGAAGGGATCGCGGGCACGGCCGCGGGCACGATCTCGGTGCCCGGCGGACGTGCCGAATCCGCGCTCTCGCCCGCGCGTTCGTCGTGACCGTACTCTTCCGGTCCCCGGTCTATCGGGTCCATGGTGAAAAGCTCCCCAGATCGTGGCGTGCGATGCCCCCCGGCCTCACACGCCCATCTGTCGCTTCTGGTGCCGGTGTCTGCGCCTACGGGTCAGTCAATCGGCAGACGGCCGAACCCTAGACCTCCGCAGGGTATCCGCGTCCAGCCGGGGTACCACGCCGTCCAAGACATCACGATCTCATGAGAATTGTGCGATGTGGGACGGTCAGACCCGAGGGAGCGATTCTGCGGCGATTCCACCCTCGATGGCGAGAATGCGGTGCAATCGGGTCGCCACCAGCAGTCGCTGCATCTGCGGCGGGACACCGCGCAGCACAAGCCTACGGCCGCACCGCCCCGCGCGTCGGTGGGCTCCCATGATGACGCCGAGTCCCGTGGCGTCCCAGGAGTCCAGTGCGGTCAGGTCGAGCACCAGATCGCCGACTCCGTCGTCGACCGCCGAGTGCAGGACCGTACGGGCGTCCGCCGCGCTGCGTACGTCGAGGCGGCCCCCGACGACCAGCTCGGCGTGGTCGCCCCTGATGTGCATATGCGCTCCCCGAGAGTGCTTTCCGTGCTCCGTAGTCTGTTCCGGTCTTCCAACAACTGACTGCCACGCGGCCCAAGAAGTTGCCGTCTGTAAGCGAACCGATATCGAATTCACCCTGAGGGGTGCGGTGCGGGTACCGGTGTGACGCGGCTCAGTGCTTGTAGAACCCCTGCCCGCTCTTGCGTCCGATGTCACCCGCGTCCACCATCCGGCGCATCAGCTCCGGCGGTGCGAACTTCTCGTCCTGCGACTCGGTGTAGATGTTGCCGGCCGCGTGCAGCAGGATGTCGACGCCCGTCAGGTCGGCGGTGGCGAGCGGGCCCATGGCGTGCCCGAACCCCAGCTTGCAGGCGGTGTCGATGTCCTCGGCCGACGCGACGCCCGACTCGTAGAGCTTGGCGGCCTCGACGACGAGGGCGGAGATCAGCCGCGTGGTCACGAAGCCCGCCACATCGCGGTTGACGACGATGCACGTCTTGCCCACCGATTCGGCGAACTCCCGCGCGGCGGCGAGGGTTTCGTCGCTCGTCTTGTAGCCGCGCACCAGCTCGCACAGGCGCATCATCGGCACCGGCGAGAAGAAGTGCGTACCGACGACGCTCTCCGGACGCCCGGTCACGGCGGCGATCTTGGTGATCGGGATCGCCGAGGTGTTGGAGGCGAGGACGGCGTCGTCCCGTACGAGCTTGTCGAGCGTACGGAAGATCTCGTGCTTGACGTCGAGCTTCTCGAAGACGGCCTCGACGACGACGTCCGCGTCGGCGACGGCGTCCAGGTCGGTGGTCGTGGTGATCCGGGCGAGCGCCGCGTCGGCGTCGGCCTCCTCGAGCTTGCCCTTGGCGACGAACTTGCCGTACGAGGCCCTGATCCCGTCGATGCCCCGGGCCAGCGCCGCGTCGGTGACATCCCGCAGGACGACGTCCCAGCCCGCCTGCGCCGAGACCTGCGCGATACCGGACCCCATGAGTCCGGCCCCGATGACGGCGAGCTTCTTTGCCACGACGCACCCCACGATTCCTGTTCGGCTTCTGTTCAGCCTTAACACCTGTTTACATGCGAGCTCTCTGCCGGAGGTTAGCGGTCGCGGACGGCCAAGTGACGGCGAAGAGATGCGCGTCACGTCTCACATGACGGACATCACACCGATGGGGACCATCAGGCGTCGCGCACCGCGTACTTGAGCACCTTCCCCCCCAGCACCGCTTCCATGTCGTCCAGCAGAGCGAGCGCTTCGCGCGACACCGGGCCCGGCTTCCCGCCCTCCATCATCCGCTGGGCGATCCGCCCCATGAGCGTCCCGTGCACCCAGGAGAGCTGCCCGGCCACCAGTGTGGGGAGCGTGTCGTCCTCGTCGGCGCCGGTCTCCTCCCGCAGCGTCCTGTCGAGATCGACGAGGACTTCGTGCTGGAGGAGTCCGAGCCGCGAGCCGAGGACGTGCGAGCCGTGTACGACCTCCATGAAGCGCGCGTACCCCTCCGAGAGCCCGACGACGGGTGACACGGCCTCGACCAGTTCGCGCAGCTCGCGGAAGACGGCGTCCGAGGCGGACTCGCCCCCGCGCCGGCCCCGTACGTAGCGGGAGAGCCGGTCCACGATGGACGTGCTGCGGTCGAGGAAGAGGTCTTCCTTCGCCTCGAAGTAGTTGTAGACGGTGTTGACGGAGACGTCCGCCGCCTCGGCCACCTCCGCGATCGTCACCGCGTCGAAGCCGCGTTCCAGGAAGAGACCCGTGGCCACATCCGAGATGTGCTGCCTGGTCTGCCGCTTCTTCCGTTCCCTGAGGCCCTCGGACATGCCCCCATCCTAGGCTTCGCCGCAACCGATGAAAACTTGGAGTCATTGCAAACTTTAAGAGATTCTGTTTTTCTGGGGCCATGCCCATCATCAGTACGGCCGGGCTCGCCCGGACCTTCCCGACCAGGAACGGACCCGTCGAGGCCGTTCGCGGTATCGATCTGACCGTCAGGACCGGCGAGATCATCGGCTTCCTCGGACCCAACGGCGCCGGCAAGACCACCACCCTGCGGATGCTCACCACCCTGCTGCCGCCGACCGGGGGCGCGGCGACCGTCGCGGGCTTCGACCTGGAGCGCGAACCGGACGCCGTCCGGCGGAAGATCGGGTACGTCGCCCAGGCCGGCGGCGTCGACCCGCAGATCTCCGTACGCGAGGAACTGGTCACCCAGGGGCGGCTCTACCGCCTCGGCAAGCCGGCCGCCGTCGACCGGGCCGGGGAACTGGCCCGCGATCTCGGCCTCGTGGAGCTGCTCGACCGCCCGTGCGGCGCGCTCTCCGGCGGCCAGCGGCGCCGGCTCGACATCGCGCTGGGGCTCATCCACCGCCCCGAGGTGCTCTTCCTCGACGAGCCGACCACCGGACTCGATCCGGGCAGCCGCGCCGACCTGTGGGATCTGATCCGCTCCGTTCGCGAGCGGTACGGCACGACCGTCTTCCTGACCACGCACTATCTGGACGAGGCGGACGAGCTGTCCGACCGGCTGATCGTGGTCGACCGGGGTGTGGTGGCCGCCGAGGGCACCCCGAGCGCGCTCAAACACACGTACGCGGGCTCCCCCGACGCCACCCTCCAGGACACCTTCCTCGCGATCACGGGGCGCGGGATCACCCCGGGGGACACCGCGCCCGTGGCCGTATGACCGCCGTCCCCCGCTCCGCCCACCACCGTCCGGCCTCAGGAGGTACGTGATGACCGCGCTGCTGTCCGACACCGCGCTGGTCTTCGGGCGCTACGCCCGCCAGACCCTGCGCTCCCGCTTCCAGATCCTCTTCGGCGTGCTGATGCCGCTGCTCTATCTGCTCTTCTTCGGTCCACTGCTGACCGGGCTGCCGCTCGGCGGCGCGGGTGACTCCTGGCAGGTCCTCGTCCCCGGCCTGCTGCTCCAGCTCGCTCTGTTCGGCGCGCTCTTCGCCGGTTTCTCGGTCATCGTCGAGAAGCAGCTCGGGGTGGTGGAGCGGATGCGGGTCACGCCCGTCAGCCGCCTGGCGCTGCTGCTGGGGCGGGTGCTGCGGGACGCCGCGCTGCTCGTCCTCCAGGCGGTGCTGCTGGTACTGGCCGCGCTGCTGATGGGGTTGCGCGCGCCGCTCGCCGGCGTCCTCGTCGGCTTCGTGTTCGTGGCCGTGCTGGCGGTCGCGCTGGCCTCGCTCTCGTACGCCCTCGCCCTGAAGGTCGGCTCGCCGCAGGAGTTCGGGCCCGCCATCAACGCCGTGAGCATGCCCTCGATGCTGCTCTCCGGCCTGATGCTGCCGATGGCGCTCGCGCCGGGCTGGCTGGACGTGCTGTCGCACTTCGTCCCGTTCCGCTATCTGGTGGACGCGGTCCGGGCCGGCTACGTGGGCGACTACGCCGGTACGGCCATGCTCCACGGGGTCCTGATGGCGGTCGCGCTCACCGCCGTGTCCGTCACCGTCGGTACGCGGGTCTTCCGGAAGGCCGGGGCGTAACTACTCTGGCCATATGGTCAATCTGACACGCATCTACACCCGCACCGGCGACGACGGCACGACGGCGCTCGGCGACATGAGCCGTACCGCCAAGACCGACCTGAGGATCGCCGCGTACGCCGACGCCAACGAGGCCAACGCCGCCATCGGGACGGCGATCGCCCTGGGGCGGCTGTCCCCCGAGCTCGTGAAGATCCTCGTCCGGGTCCAGAACGACCTGTTCGACGTGGGCGCGGATCTCTCCGCCCCGGTGGTGGAGAAGCCGGAGTTCCCGCCGCTGCGCGTCGAGCAGCAGTACATCGACAAGCTGGAGGCGGACTGCGACGAGCACTTGGCGGAGCTGGAGAAGCTGCGCAGCTTCATCCTCCCCGGCGGCACCCCTGGCGCGGCGCTGCTGCACCAGGCGTGCACGGTCGTCCGGCGCGCCGAGCGCTCCACCTGGGCGGCGCTCGACGTGCACGGCGCGACCATGAACGCGCTCACGGCCACGTATCTGAACCGGCTCTCCGACCTCCTGTTCATCCTGGCCCGCGTGGCCAACAAGGAGGTCGGAGACGTGCTCTGGGTCCCCGGCGGGGAGCGCTGAGGTCAGCCCCGCGCGTCGGCGGACGGATGGCGTTCCACGCGGGTGGGTTCCTCCGCGTCCGCCGGGGGCTTCTTCGGCCAGAGCGTGTACGTCAGGGCGATCACGCCGTGGATGCCGGCGACGCGCGCGGCGTTGAGCTGCCACGCCACCAGCGAGTCCGTACTGCCCGCGTCGCCCACGTACCAGATGGCGATCTGGAGCAGGACGGCCGCGACGGCGGCGGCCACGACCGTACGGAGCCACAGCCGGCCCTCGTGCCGGGCGCGGGCCATGCCGTACTTCGGCGGCGCGACCGGCGGGGGGCCGCCGGCGAAGCGGTGGGCGACCCAGCCGTCGATCCGCTTGATCGTGTAGTGGCCGTAGCCGATGGTGAAGCCGATGTACATCGCGGCCAGACCGTGCTTCCAGTCCGGCTCCGCGCCGTTCCTGAGGTCGATGGTCGTGACCACCAGCAGCACGACCTCCAGCAGCGGTTCCATCAGCAGGACCGCCGCGCCGAGCCTCGGCATCCTGGCCAGGTAGCGCAGGGTCAGCCCGGCGGCCAGCAGCACCCAGAAACCGACCTCGCAGGCGACGATCAGTGTGACGATCACGGCGCCTCTCCTTTCTGTCGGTTCCAGCCTCCCGTCGGCGGGGACACGACACGTCGTCGTCAGTGACGAACCGCGACTGCATCCTTCGATGTACCCGGCGCTCGCCCGGGATGGGGAGGACGGTGCCCGACGGGCCGTGTTGGATGGAGGGATGATCGCCTCTCCCCGGTCTGCCGCGTCCGTCCCCCCGCGCCGGCCCGGGTCCTCCCCCTCCCGCGGGCCGCACCGCGTCGATGTGCTGATCGCCCTCGCCGGTCTGGCCGGCGGCATCGCCCTGTGGGCCGTGGGGCTGCACACCCAGGGGGGCCGCCTGCTGCCCGGGGCCTGGGTGCTGCTGCCGCTGGCCGTCATGGCGGGAGTGGAGCTGCTGCGCAGGTCGGCGCCGCAGACCGCGCTGGTCGTCGGCACGCTCGCGCTGGTGGCCGATCAGTTCACGCGGGGCAGTCTGGCGACGGTGGTGATGTTCACGGATGTGATCTACGCGGCCGTGCTCTACGGGACACCGGCCTCCGCCCGCCGTATCCCCTGGACCGCCGGGCTGATCACGGTCGCGGTGACGATCGGGTCCGTGACCTGGCTGCGTACGCCCGAGGCGCTGCTGCTCGGAGTGGTCACCGCGCTGGTCGGCTTCTTCCCGGCCAGTACCGGTGTTCTCGTACGCAACCACCGGGACGCCGCCGAGTCGGCCAGGCTGCGGGCCGAACAGACGGCGCTGCTGGCCGAGATGGACCGGACCCAGGCGGTGGCGGCGGAGCGCGCGCGGATGGCCCGGGAGCTGCATGACATGGTCGCCAACCATCTCTCGGCGATCGCCATCCACTCGACGGCCGCACTCTCGCTGGACGACGAGCGCACGACCCGGGACGCGCTCGGTGTCATCCGGGAGAACAGCGTCGAGGGGCTGGCCGAGATGCGCCGGCTGATCGGGCTGCTGCGGGAGCGCGGCGACACCGGCACGGTCTCCGCGGCGCCGACACTGCGGGCGGTGGACACACTGCTGGAGCAGGCCCGTACGAACGGTGCCTCCAGCGGGCTGCGGTTCACTCTGGACGACCGGCGCGGCGAGGACGTCGCGCTGCCCGCGCCCATCGATCTGGCCGCGTACCGCATCATCCAGGAGTCGCTGACCAACGCCCTCAAGCACGCGGTCCCCGGGACGACCACCGTCGAGCTGGACGGATCGGAGCGCGCGCTGACGGTACGGATCCGCAGCCCGTTCGGTGACCGGCCGGGGCCGCGCGCACCGGGGTCGGGCGCCGGTCTGATCGGGATGCGCGAACGGGTCGAGCTGCTGGACGGAGAGTTCGAGGCGGGTCCCGTCACGGGCGCCGACGGGGGGAAGATCTGGCTGGTGAGGGCCGAACTGCCGGTCGTGGAAGGGCGGGAGAGAGCATGACGATCCGAGTGCTGGTCGCGGAGGACCAGTCGGCGGTACGCGCGGGGCTGGTGCTCATTCTGCGCAGCGCGCCGGACATCGAGGTCGTCGGGGAGGCGTCGGACGGCGAGGAGGCGGTCGCGCTGGCCCGGGAGCTGCGGCCCGATCTGGTGCTGATGGATGTGCAGATGCCACGGCTCGACGGGGTGTCGGCGACCGCGAAGGTGGTCGCGGAGCGGCTGGCCGATGTGCTGGTGCTGACCACCTTCGATCTGGACGAGTATGTCTTCGGGGCGCTGCGGGCCGGGGCCTCGGGCTTTCTGCTGAAGAACGCGGAGGCAGGTGAGCTGCTGGCGGCGGTCCGTACGGTGGCGCGCGGCGAGGGCCTGATCGCCCCGGCGGTCACCCGCAGGCTCATCGCCGAATTCGCTGCGCCGACCCCCGTACGCGCCGCCGATGCGCCCGGTCCGGAGATCCTGAACCCGCTCACGCGTCGCGAGCGCGAAGTGCTTTCGTGCCTCGGTGAGGGGCTGTCGAACGCCGAGATCGCGGGGCGTCTCACGATGGCCGAGGCGACCGTGAAAACCCATGTGAGCAGGCTGCTGGCCAAGTTGGGACTGCGCAGCCGGGTGCAGGCAGCCGTCCTCGCGCAGGAGCTGGGAATCTGACCGGCGACTCCCACCTTTGGTCTGGACCTATTGACGAGTGGTCCAGACCTTCCTACTCTCACCGCACACACTGCGGTGAGCCGTCGCAGGGTGAGCAGTGCACGGACCACCCCGTTTTGTCCTGTACTCATCTGAGGAGCACGCTTGAACTCCCAATCCGCCCTCCCGAGAGCCCGGTTCAGATCCAGAGCCGTCGCGGGTCTCACCGCGCTGCTGCTGCCTCTCGCCGCGCTCGTCGGGCTGGCCACCCCCGCGCAGGCCGCCACCTCGGCCACCGCCACGTACACCAAAGCCTCCGACTGGGGCTCGGGCTTCGAGGGCAAGTGGACGGTGAAGAACACCGGAACCACCAGCCTCAGCTCCTGGACCGTCGAGTGGGACTTCCCCGCCGGTACGGCGGTCACCTCCGGCTGGGACGCCGACATCACCGGAGCGGCCAACCACTGGACCGCCAAGAACAAGACCTGGAACGGCACGCTCGCCCCCGGGGCGACCGTCACCTTCGGCTTCAACGGCACCGGTACGGGCGCCCCGACCGGCTGCAAGCTCAATGGCGGCTCGTGCGACGGCGGCCCGAGCGTCCCGGGCGACAACCCGCCCTCGGCGCCCGGCACCCCGGCCGCGAGCGAGATCACCAACACCTCGGTCAAGCTGAGCTGGACCGCGGCCACCGACGACAAGGGCATCAAGAACTACGACGTCCTGCGGGACGGCGCGAAGGTCGCCACGGTCACCGGTACGACGTACACCAACACCGGTCTGACCGCGGGCACCGACTACTCGTACACCGTCCAGGCCCGTGACACGGCCGACCAGACGGGCCCGGTCAGCGGCGCCCGCGCGGTCCGCACCACCGGTGGCGACACGGGCCCCGGCCCGGGTCCCGGCAGCAAGGTCAAGCTCGGGTACTTCACCGAGTGGGGCGTCTACGGCCGGAACTACCACGTCAAGAACCTGGACACCTCCGGTTCCGCCGCCAAGATCACCCACATCAACTACGCCTTCGGCAATGTGACCGGCGGCAAGTGCACGGTCGGTGACTCCTACGCCGACTACGAGAAGGCGTACACCGCCGACCAGTCCGTCGACGGCGTCGCCGACACCTGGGACCAGCCGCTGCGCGGCAGCTTCAATCAGCTGCGCAAGCTCAAGGCCAAGTACCCGCACATCAAGGTCCTCTGGTCGTTCGGCGGCTGGACCTGGTCCGGCGGCTTCGGCCAGGCCGTGCAGAACCCGGCCGCCTTCGCGCAGTCCTGCTACGACCTGGTGGAGGACCCGCGCTGGGCCGATGTCTTCGACGGCATCGACCTGGACTGGGAGTACCCCAACGCCTGCGGTCTGACCTGTGACACCAGCGGCCCGGCGTCGTTCAAGAACATGATGCAGGCCATGCGCGCCAAGTTCGGCGCCAACAACCTGGTCACGGCGGCCACCACGGCGGACGCCTCGGCCGGCGGCAAGATCGACAAGGTCGACTACGCGGGCGCGGCCCAGTACATGGACTGGTTCAACGTCATGACGTACGACTTCTTCGGCGCCTTCGCCGCGCAGGGCCCGACGGCTCCGCACTCCCCGCTCACCTCGTACCCGGGCATCCCGCAGGCGGGCTTCAACTCCGCCGAGGCGATAGCCAAGTTCAAGGCGCAGGGCGTACCGGCCAACAAGCTGCTGCTCGGTATCGGCTTCTACGGGCGCGGCTGGACCGGCGTGACCCAGGCGACCCCGGGCGGCACCGCGACCGGCGCCGCTCCCGGTACGTACGAGCCCGGCATCGAGGACTACAAGGTCCTCAAGAACACCTGCCCGCCCACCGGCACCATCGCGGGCACCTCGTACGCCAAGTGCGGCAGCAACTGGTGGAGTTACGACACCCCGGCCACCATCACGTCCAAGATGGCCTGGGCGAATCAGCAGAGCCTGGGAGGCGCCTTCTTCTGGGACTTCACGGGTGACACCGCCAACGGCGAGCTGGTGACCGCGATCAACAGCGGTCTCGGATAGCCAGAACGGCACAGTGACCCGAACGGCACACTGAAGGGGGCGGCGCCCGAGCGCCGCCCCCTTTTTCACGTGCACCGAGGTCTTCACGTGCGGAGGTCTTCACGTCCGCTGAGGTCCCGCCAGGCCGCCGGGGCTCAGGCCACGTTCACCCGCTGCCCCGGGGGAGCCGCCTCCAGCCAGGCGAGGAAGCCGGTGAGGGCGTCATCACTCATCGCCAGCTCCAGCCGGACATCGCGGTGCGCGCAGCCCAGGATGACCGCGTCGGAGAGCAGTGCCAGCTCCTCCTCGCCCTCGGGCGCGCGGCGCGACAGCACCTCGATAGCGGAGCGTTCCAGCGTACGGCGCGGGCGCGGGGCATAGGAGAAGACCCGGAACCAGTTGATGCGGTCCCCGTTGTAGCGGGCGACGCCGTACACCCAGCCCTTGCCGGAGAGATCGGGCTCCGCCGGTACGTTCCAGCGCAGACTGCAGTCGAACGTCCCGCCGGAGCGCTGGATCAGCCGCCGGCGCAGACCGAAGACGAAGAGCCCCACCGCAACCAGTACGACGACCAGTCCGCAAATGAGCAGAGCGAGGACCATCAAACACCGACCTCCTCGCCTCATTCAGTACCGGAACAGGAACCGCAGCCGCATCGCCTCAGCCGCGACCCGGTCCGGAGGGATCCGGAACGAGCCGCGGCTGAGGATAAATCAGTGGTGGCAGCGCTCAGCGCACCGCCACCGCACGCAGTCGGACGTCGGCGCGCCGTTCGGCGGCGTCGTCGTCACCCGACTTCGCGCGTTCCAGCGCGCGCTCGGCGCGCTGGGTGTCGATCTCATCCGCCAGCTCGGCGATCTCCGCCAGCAGCGAAAGCTTGTTGTCGGCGAACGAGAGGAAACCGCCGTGCACAGCGGCCACGACCGTTTCGCCCTCACTCGTACGAATGGTCACCGGGCCCGACTCCAGCACACCGAGCAGCGGCTGGTGACCGGGCATGACGCCGATGTCGCCGGACGCGGTGCGCGCGACGACCAGGGTGGCCTCGCCGGACCAGATACTGCGGTCAGCGGCGACCAGCTCGACATGCAGCTCAGCAGCCAAGGGTGGCTCCTCGGGTCACCACCCGGCCGTATCGCCGGGTGTTGGCTTCAATTCTATGGGGTGTCGATAAGAGCGACGGAGGGGGGCGGGAGGTACCCGCCCCCCTCCATGCGCCGACGGGTCAGGAGACGCCGAGTTCCTTGGCCTTGGCCTTCAGGTCCTCGATGCCACCGCACATGAAGAACGCCTGCTCGGGGAAGTGGTCGTACTCCCCGTCACAGATCGCGTTGAACGCGGCGATCGACTCGTCGAGCGGCACGTCGGAACCGTCCAGGCCGGTGAACTGCTTGGCGGCGTGGGTGTTCTGCGACAGGAAGCGCTCGACGCGACGGGCACGGTGGACAACGAGCTTGTCCTCCTCGCCCAGCTCGTCGATACCGAGGATCGCGATGATGTCCTGGAGGTCCTTGTACTTCTGCAGGATTCCCTTGACGCGGCTGGCCGCGTCGTAGTGGGCCTGCGAGATGTAGCGCGGGTCCAGGATGCGGGACGTCGAGTCCAGCGGGTCCACCGCCGGGTAGATGCCCTTCTCCGAGATCGGACGCGACAGCACGGTCGTCGCGTCGAGGTGCGCGAAGGTCGTGGCGGGCGCCGGGTCGGTCAGGTCGTCCGCGGGGACGTAGATCGCCTGCATCGAGGTGATCGAGTGACCGCGGGTCGAGGTGATGCGCTCCTGGAGCACACCCATCTCGTCCGCCAGGGTCGGCTGGTAACCCACCGCGGACGGCATACGGCCGAGCAGCGTGGAGACCTCGGAACCGGCCTGGGTGAAGCGGAAGATGTTGTCGATGAAGAGCAGCACGTCCTGCTTCTGCACATCGCGGAAGTACTCCGCCATGGTCAGCGCGGAGAGCGCCACCCGCAGACGCGTGCCCGGCGGCTCGTCCATCTGGCCGAAGACCAGCGCGGTCTTGTCCAGCACGCCGGAGTCGGTCATCTCGTCGATGAGGTCGTTGCCCTCACGGGTGCGCTCACCGACACCGGCGAACACGGAAACACCGTCGTGCAGCTTGGCCACACGCATGATCATTTCCTGGATGAGGACGGTCTTGCCGACGCCCGCACCACCGAACAGACCGATCTTGCCGCCCTTGACGTACGGGGTCAGCAGGTCGACGACCTTCAGGCCGGTCTCGAACATCTCGGTCTTGGACTCGAGCTGGTCGAAGGCCGGGGCCTTGCGGTGGATCGGCCAGCGCTCCGTGATCTGGGACTCGGCCTCGGGCTCGTTCAGGATCTGACCGAGGGTGTTGAACACCTTGCCCTTGGTCACATCGCCGACCGGGACGGTGATGCCGTTGCCCGTGTCGGTCACCGGGGCCTGGCGCACCAGACCGTCGGTGGGCTGCATCGAGACCGCGCGGACCACACCGTCACCCAGGTGCTGGGCGACTTCGAGGGTCAGCGTCTTGAGCTTGCCCTCCTCGGCCGGGTCGGCGACCTCGACGTGCAGCGCGTTGTAGATGTCCGGCATCGCGTCGACGGGGAACTCCACGTCGACGACCGGGCCGATGACCCGGGCAACGCGGCCCGTGGCTGCGGCCGTCTCAACAGTGGTCGTCATTAATTTTCACTCCCCGCGGTCGCGTCGGCCAGGGCGCTCGCGCCACCGACGATCTCGCTGATTTCCTGGGTGATTTCGGCCTGGCGGGCCGCGTTGGCAAGCCGGGAGAGGCTCTTGATGAGGTCCCCGGCGTTGTCGGTCGCCGACTTCATCGCGCGGCGGGTGGCAGCGTGCTTGGAAGCGGCGGCCTGGAGCAGCGCGTTGTAGATACGGCTCTCGACGTAGCGCGGCAGCAGGGCGTCGAGGACGTCCTCCGCCGACGGCTCGAAGTCGAAGAGCGGAAGGATCTCGCCCTTCGTGCCCGACTCCTCGGCCGCCTTGTCCAGGCTGAGCGGCAGCAGCCGGTGCTGCACCGGCGTCTGCGTCAGCATCGACACGAACTCGGTGAAGACGATGTGGAGCTCGTCCACGCCGCCCTCGGCCGTGTCCTGCTGGACGGCCGCGATCAGCGGCGCCGCGACCTGCTTGGCGTCCGCGTACGTCGGGCTGTCGGTGAAGCCGCTCCACGAGTCCGTGACCTTGCGCTCACGGAAGCCGTAGTAGGCGACACCCTTGCGGCCGACGATGTACGTGTCGACCTCCTTGCCCTCACCGCGGAGCCGCTCGGTGAGCCGCTCCGCCGCCTTGATGGCGTTCGAGGAGTAGCCGCCGGCCAGACCGCGGTCGCTCGTGACGAGCAGGACCGCGGCGCGGGTCGGCGTCTCCGCCTCGGTGGTCAGGGGGTGCTTGGTCGTCGACCCCGTCGCGACCGCGGTGACCGCGCGGGTCAGCTCGGTCGCGTACGGGGTGGAGGCCGCCACCTGGCGCTGCGCCTTGACGATGCGCGAGGCGGCGATCATCTCCATCGCCTTGGTGATCTTCTTGGTCGCGGTGACGGATTTGATGCGACGCTTGTAGACCCGGAGCTGGGCTCCCATGAGTCAGGTCCCTTCCGTCGTCACTTGGAGACGTTGACGGCCGGCGCGTCGTCGCCGAGGAGCTTGCCGTCCGAGGTCTCGAACTGCCGCTTGAAGGCGGTGATGGCGTCCGCGATCGACTGGATCGTGTCGTCGGACATCTTGCCGCCCTCGGCGATGCTGGTCAGCAGGTCCTTGCGCTCACGGCGCAGGTACTCCAGCAGCTCGCTCTCGAAGCGGCGGATGTCGGCGACCGGTACGTCGTCCATCTTGCCGTTGGTGCCGGCCCAGACGGAGACGACCTGCTCCTCCACCGGGAACGGCGCGTACTGCGGCTGCTTCAGCAGCTCGACCATGCGCTTACCGCGCTCCAGGGACGCCTTGGAGGCCGCGTCCAGGTCGGAACCGAAGGACGCGAACGCCTCCAGCTCACGGTACTGGGCGAGGTCCACACGCAGTCGGCCGGAGACCTGCCGCATGGCCCTGTGCTGGGCGGAGCCACCGACTCGGGAGACCGAGATACCGACGTTCAGCGCGGGCCGCTGGCCGGCGTTGAACAGGTCGGACTCCAGGAAGCACTGGCCGTCGGTGATGGAGATGACGTTGGTCGGAATGAACGCCGACACGTCGTTGGCCTTCGTCTCGACGATCGGGAGACCCGTCATCGAACCGGCGCCCATGTCGTCGGAGAGCTTGGCGCAGCGCTCCAGCAGACGCGAGTGCAGGTAGAAGACGTCGCCCGGGTAGGCCTCACGGCCCGGCGGACGGCGCAGCAGCAGGGACACGGCGCGGTAGGCGTCGGCCTGCTTCGAGAGGTCGTCGAAGATGATCAGGACGTGCTTGCCCTGGTACATCCAGTGCTGGCCGATGGCCGAGCCGGTGTACGGCGCCAGGTACTTGAAGCCGGCCGGGTCGGACGCGGGGGCGGCGACGATCGTCGTGTACTCGAGGGCGCCCGCCTCCTCCAGCGCACCGCGGACGCCCGCGATGGTGGAGCCCTTCTGGCCGATGGCGACGTAGATGCAGCGGACCTGCTTGTTGGTGTCGCCCGAGCGCCAGTTGTCGCGCTGGTTGATGATCGTGTCGACGGCCAGAGCGGTCTTGCCGGTCTGCCGGTCGCCGATGATCAGCTGACGCTGGCCACGGCCGATCGGCACCATGGCGTCGACAGCCTTGTAGCCGGTCTGCATCGGCTCGTGGACCGACTTGCGGACCATGACGCCCGGGGCCTGCAGCTCCAGGGCGCGGCGGCCTTCGGTCTCGATCTCGCCGAGGCCGTCGATCGGGTTGCCGAGCGGGTCGACGACGCGACCCAGGTAGCCCTCGCCGACGGCGACGGAGAGGACCTCGCCGGTACGGGTGACCGACTGACCCTCCTCGATACCGCTGAACTCGCCGAGGATGATCGAACCGATCTCGCGTTCCTCGAGGTTGAGGGCGAGGCCGAGGGTGCCGTCCTCGAACTTCAGCAGTTCGTTCGCCATGGCCGAGGGCAGACCCTCGACCTTCGCGATGCCGTCACCGGCCACGCTGACCGTACCGACCTCCTCGCGCGAGGCCGCGTCCGGCTTGTACGACTGGACAAAGTTCTCCAGCGCGTCCCGGATCTCCTCCGGCCGGATCGTGAGCTCCGCCATCTGGGTTCCCTGCTCTCCTTGTTGGGCCCGAAGTTTCTTTGGGGGTCTGCGGGTCTGGGGGCGACCCCCAGGAATCTTCTGCAATCTCTGCACGGCCCAACCGGGCCGCTGGTGTTGCTCTGTTCTGTTGCCTGCGTCTGCCCGCGTCCGCTGTGTCCGCGTCCGCGGGCGGCTCCGCCGCTCGTGGTCAGCCCGCGAGCCGCCGTTCCGCCTCTTCGAGACGGTCCGCGACGGTGCCGTTGATGACCTCGTCGCCGACGCGCACCGAGATCCCGCCGAGGACCTCGGGGTCCACGTCCAGGTTCAGATGCATCGAGTGGCCGTACAGCCTGGCCAGAGCGGCGCCGAGACGCTGCTTCTGTCCGTCGCTGAGCGGAACGGCCGAGGTGACGACGGCGACCATCCGGTCCCGGCGCGCCGCGGCGAGCCGGGACAGGGTCTGGAGACCCGCTTCCAGGCTACGTCCCCGGGGCCGGGTCACGAGACGCACAACCAGACGCTCGGTGGCCGGGTTGGCCCGGCCGCCCAGCAGACCGGCGAGGAGCCCGGTCTTGGCGGTGGCCGTCGCCGACCTGTCGGTCAGCGCGGAGCGCAGTGCGGGACTGGACTCGACGATCCGGCCGAACCGGAACAGCTCGTCCTCCACGTCGTCCAGCGAACCGGTCTGCTGCGCGGCGGTCAGCTCGGCGGTCGCCGAGAGCTCCTCCACCGAGTCGACCAGGTCACGCGGCTGCGACCAGCGGGAACGGACCATGCCGGAGACCAGATCGGCGGCAGGACCGCCCACCTGGCCGCTCAGCAGCCGTCCGGCCAGCTCGGCCTTGGCCTCACCGGCCTGCGCCGGGTCGGTCAGGACCCGACGCAGCGAGACCTCACGGTCGAGCAGCGCGGTCACGGCGGCCAGCTCCTCGGCGAGCTTCGCCGCGTCGACCGACGTGCTGTCGGTCAGCGCGTCGAGACGCTCACGCGCGGCGGCCAGCGCCTCGCGGCTCGCTCCGTTCATCGCGTGGCCTCTGCCTTCGAAGCGCCGTCCTCGAGCTCGTCGAGGAAGCGGTCGATGGTGCGGCTCTGCCGGGCGTGGTCCTCGAGGGACTCCCCGACCAGCTTGCCGGCCAGTTCGGTGGCGAGCTTGCCCACGTCCTGACGCAGCGCGCTGGCCGCGGCCTTGCGGTCGGCCTCGATCTGGGCGTGACCGGCGGCGACGATCTCCTCACGCTGCCGCTGACCCTCCGCCCTCATCTCCTGGATGATCGCGGTGCCCTGCTCGGTCGCCTCCTGGCGGAGCCTGGCGGCCTCGTGCCGAGCCTCGGCGAGCTGCGCCTTGTACTGCTCAAGGACGCTCTCCGCCTCGGTCTTGGCGGCGTCGGCCTTCTCGATACCGCCCTCGATGGCCTCGCGACGCTCTTCCAGAACCTTGTTGATGTTCGGAAGGAGCTTCTTGGCAAGGAAGCCGAAGACGATGACGAAAGCGATCAGGCCGATGACGAGCTCGGGGACCGGGGGAATCAGCGGGTTCTGCGCTTCCTCCTCCGCCGCGAGCTGAACCAGAGGGTTCACATCAGTGCCTTTCGTCTAGGTAAAGCTGGCTGTCGCGGTTCGTCTTACGGGTAGACGAACGGCATGACCAGGCCGATAAGGGCCAGCGCCTCACAGAAGGCGAAGCCGAGGATCTGGTTGGTACGGATCAGACCGGCCGCCTCGGGCTGACGGGCGAGCGCCTGGGTTCCGTTACCGAAGATGATGCCGACGCCGACACCGGGACCGATGGCGGAAAGGCCATAACCGACGGAGCTGAGGGAGCCGGTGACAGCAGCAAGGGTCTGGGACATGCCAGTTCTTCCTTCTCTTTCACGGACCGGTGGGGGTTGGCCACCGGACGTCTTGGGGGTCTGGGGGGCGGGGACTCAGTGGTTCTCGGCCAGCGCGCCCTGGATGAAGTTGCACGTCAAGAGCACGAACACATACGCCTGGACGGCCTGGATGAAGAGCTCGAAGACCGTCATCACGAGGACCATCACGAACGAGACGCTCGCGTAGGCGATGCCGATGCCGTTGAGCAGGTACCAGCTCGCGATCGTGAAGAGCAGCAGCAGCGTGTGGCCCGCGAACATGTTCGCGAAGAGTCGCACCGCGTGGGTGAACGGCCGGACCAGCAGGGTCGAGAACAGCTCGATAGCCATCGAGAGCGGGAGGACCGGGCCGAGCGATTTGTCATAGCCGCTGAAGTTCTTGAAGGCGCCGACGAAGCCGTGCCTCTTGAACGTGAGCGACACCCAGAGCACGTAGACGATCAGAGCGAGACCCGCCGGGTAGGCGATGATCGACGTCACCGGGAACTGCGCGAGTGGGACGATCGACCAGATGTTCATCACCCAGACGAAGAAGAACAGCGAGACGACCAGAGGTACGTACTTCTCGCCTTCCTTCTTGCCGATGATCTCGTAGACGACGCC
Organism: Streptomyces sp. NPDC088147; assembly: GCF_044741565.1. NCBI lineage: Bacteria > Bacillati > Actinomycetota > Actinomycetes > Kitasatosporales > Streptomycetaceae > Streptomyces > Streptomyces sp. NPDC088147. Next base: position 427,810 of record NZ_JBIUSY010000009.1, read on the forward strand.
GCGGCGTACGAAGTCGTAGCCGGCCTCGGCCACCATCTGAAGCTTGCCCGGGACAACCTTCGGCTTACGGAAAGCGGCCCAGAAAAAGCCCACGATGATGATGGAGCCGAGAAGGGCCAGCAGCATCGTCTTGTTGAAGTACAAGTTGCTGTCCGCGTTGCCGAAGATCGGCTTGAACAGGAACGAGTGCAGGCCGGGTGCCGGGAAGCCACAGTCAGCGAAGATGTGGCAGTCGGTCTCGAAGGCGAGCACCTGCGTCGGGTCAGCACTCACCGCGGGCTCCTTCAGCATGGCGCATAGGTACGGCAACCTCGTTGTGTCGGCGCGGCGCGCAGCCGCGGTTCGGCACTGGACTGGTGTTACGGATGTGGGGACGGCGGTCGGGCGTTGAGCCTCGCGTGAGAACAGGCGTCAGCTCGGATGCCCGCGCCCGCAATGCCGCAGTTGGCACCGGACGATAGCAGGATCCCGAACGGGCACTTATCCCGGCCCTACCTCTCACGCCGACGATCCCGTCTTCTCGGCCTTACCGGCCGACGAGGACTCGGGGTCGACGTAGAGGATCTTGGCCTTCATGTGTGCGCGAGCCTGCGCGGCGACCCAGACGAGGGTCGTCACAACGAGCGTGAGAGCGAACGCCTTCGGATGGAACAACGTGGTGTCCTTGAAGGCGGCCACGAAGATCAGAACCAGCAACAGCTGGGCTGTGTAGAGCATCAGGCCCATCGCCTGGAACAACTGCGGCAACGACTTCGCCGTGCGCTGGAGAACCCAGAGCCCCATCCCCATGAAGAAGATGACCACCAGTGTGCCGACGGCGGCTCCCAGAGCTCCCTTGCCTCCCGCGACCACACCGCTGACCACAGCGGCGACAACGCCGACGGCAGCAGTGGGCACGGCGGTGTGAAGGAGGTTCCGGACGTCGTTGGACGGCATGGCGGCAGCTCCGCTGAATGGGTGGGGCAGATGGTGTCGTCATGGACGAGCGTAGGCCCGGTCCGAGAGAGGGTTTCTCGGGCCAACGGACCGTCGCACTACGGTCCTTCGGCTCTGTCGCCGGGTCTCGTGAACAGTATCACAAACTATTTGATGAGGTCTTTACCATGACGGTGTGCTGACTGTCACACATGAGAGTTACCCCGCGCGTGTGCGCGGGACAGCAGGCGTTGTGTCTGGTATTAGGCCCCGACGAGTGTAATGGCACCAGGCTCAGCGACTGGAATCGGCCTTACTTCTGTCGGAAAAACGCGAACGAGCGCCGAGGGCAGTCGCCCCGTTGACGCCGGCGGGAACACGCGTACGCTCCCCCGCCATCCCCTGCGCCCCCACCGGCTCGGGGACCGGCTCGGGAACGATCTCCTCATGCGATCCGTCCGGCCCGGCCGCCGCCCGCTTGCGGCGGCGGTAGCGCGGCGGTACGAAGGCCTGCGCCCAGAGCGGGGCCCGCGGCGTGAACCGCGGCAGCAGCAGAAGCACCAGGCCCACGGCGCTCAGGACGACGACGACCGGCAGGATCCACATCGACGCCGAGTGCACCGAGTACAGGACCACTCCGAACGCGATCAGCGCCGACCAGAAGTACATGATCAGGACGGACCTGCTGTGCGAGTGGCCGATCTCCAGCAGCCGGTGATGGAGATGGCCCCGGTCGGCGGCGAACGGCGACTGGCCGTTCCAGGCACGGCGTACGACGGCCAGCACCAGGTCAGCGAACGGGATCGCGATGATCGTCAGCGGCAGCAGCAGCGGGATGAAGACCGGCAGGGCCGCGTGCGTGGCCGCGCGCCCCGAGCCCTCGAAGACCTTCAGGACGTCCAGATCGACCTGGCCCGTCACGGAGATCGCGCCCGCCGAGAGCACCAGACCGATCAGCATCGATCCGGAGTCGCCCATGAAGATGCGCGCCGGATGCATGTTGTGCGGCAGGAAGCCCACGCACATGCCCATCAGGATGACGGCGAAGAGGGTGGCGGGGGCGGCGGCCTCGATGCCGTACCCGTACCAGAGCCGGTAGGTGTAGAGGAAGAAGGCGGTGGCGGCGATGCAGACCATGCCGGCCGCGAGCCCGTCGAGACCGTCCACGAAGTTGACCGCGTTGATGGTGATCACCACCAGCGCGACGGTGAGCAGCGTGCCCTGCCAGGAGGTCAGCGAGACCATGCCGATTCCGGGCACCGGGATCCACAGGATCGTCAGACCCTGCATGACCATCACACCCGCGGCGATCATCTGGGCGCCCAGCTTGATCAGGGCGTCGATCTCGAACTTGTCGTCGAGGACACCGATCAGCCAGATCAGCGCGGCACCGGAGAGCAGTGCACGCGGTTCGTTGGAGAGTTCGAAGACCCCGTTGAGGTTCTGCAGGTTGTCGGCGACGAGCAGTCCGGCGCAGAGGCCGAAGAACATGGCGATGCCGCCGAGCCTCGGCGTCGGTTCGCGGTGCACGTCGCGGGCGCGGATCTCCGGCATCGCTCCGGTCGCGATGGCGAACTTCCGCACCGGGCCGGTCAGCAGATAGGTCACCGCAGCCGTCACACAGAGCGTCAGCAGGTAATCACGCACGGGCTGCCCCACAGGAATCGCTGGCCATCTCAGCCCCACACACTAGCCCGCTCCGGATCCGCCGATGGAAACCGAGTCGCCTTATGAGCGAGGACAACGCACGGGACGAGATGGTTGCACGGCTTCCCGCCCCCGGATGTTTCATTCAGGAAAGGGTTGCATACGGCGGAAAACGCCCGGTCAGACTCCGCACTTCACCGCGGATCCCCCGCGTCTTCGCAACATCCTCACCCAGCGCCGCGGCGAAGAGGGCCGCGATCCGGCGCATTTCCGCCTCTCCCATGCCCTGCGTGGTCACGGCGGCGGTGCCCAGCCGGATGCCCCGCCCGTCCGCGTGGGGCAGCGCGCAGGTGTCCAGCACCACACCGGCGGCGGCCAGCCGACCGCGGGCCGCTCTGCCGTCCACTCCCAGGGGCGACGGGTCGGCGGTGATCAGATGCGTGTCGGTACCGCCCGTGGTGATGAGGAGACCCTCCGTGGCCAACGCCTCGGCCAGCGCACGTGCGTTGGCGACGACCCGGTGCGCGTACGCCGTGAACGCGGGCGCCGACGCCTCTCCGAAGGCGACCCCCTTGGCGGCGATGGTGTGCATCTGCGCGCCGCCCTGCGTGAACGGGAACACCGCCCGGTCGACGCGCTCCGCGTACTCCTCACCGCACAGGATCATTCCGCCGCGCGGCCCGCGCAGCACCTTGTGCGTCGTCGCGCACACGACATCGGCGTACGGCACGGGATTGGGCGCCGCTCCCCCGGCGACCAGCCCGATCGGATGGGCGGCGTCCGCGATCAGATACGCGCCGACGTCGTCGGCGATCTCACGGAACGTGGCGTAGTCGATATGGCGGGGATAGGAGATCGACCCGCAGACGATGGCCTTGGGCCGGTGCGTCCGCGCCAGCTGGTGCACCTGCGCGTAGTCGATGATCCCGCTCTCCGCGTCGACGCCGTACCCGACGAAGTCGAACCAGCGTCCGGAGAAGTTCACGGGCGCGCCATGGGTGAGATGGCCGCCGTACGGCAGCCCCATGGCCAGCACGGTGTCTCCCGGCCGCAGCAGGGCGGCGTACGTGGCGAGGACGGCGGAGGAGCCGGAGTGCGGCTGTACGTTGGCGTGCTCGGCCCCGAAGAGCGCCTTGGCCCGCGCGACGGCGATCCGCTCGGCGGCGTCGACCAGCTCACAGCCGCCGTGGTGGCGGGCGCCGGGATAGCCCTCGGCGTACTTGTTGGCGAGCGGGGAGCCGAGGGCGGCGAGGACGGCGGGTGAGGTGAAGTTCTCCGCGGCGATGAGCTGAAGGCTGTCCGCCTGCCGTCGCGCCTCCCCGAGGATCACCTCGGCCATCTCGGGGTCCTGCCGCCGCAGGACGTCCGGCGCTGTCGTTCGGGGGGCGGTGACGACGGCCATGGCGGGCTCCGGACCTCGGAGGGGGTGCGTGCCTTCCAATGTAGGCGGGCGGACCCTCTGATGCGCGACGGGTGACGCGGGTGCCCCGGGTACCGATCCGTTCCGGCCGCCCACAGACGGGTGACGCGCGGTGTCCCGGGTACCGGTCCGTTCCCGGTGCCCACGGACGGGTGACGCGCGGTGTCCCGGGTACCGATCCGTTCCCGGTGCCCACGGACGGGTGACGCGCGGTGCCCCGAGTGTCCCGGGTGCCCATACGTTCCGGCTACGCACGACCGCCGGCGAGTGAGCCGAAGGGGCGCGCCGACGTCGTAAGGGAGAGCGCGCGGAGGTTCGTGAGGAACGAGCGAATCGAGCACGGTCGACCGTCGACGTTGGCTCAAAGCGCCCCGGAGGCGAACCGAGCCCTCAAAGAAGAGGCGGCCGCGCCGGGACTCCCGTCAGTGCCGTCACGACCGGGTCCAGCGCCTGGTGGATCTCCTCGCCGATCGAGCGGAAGAACGTGATGGGCGCGCCGTACGGGTCGTAGACCTCGTCCGCCTCCGCCGTGGGCGCCAGCAGCCAGCCGCGGAGCGCCGCCGCCGCGCGGACCAGCGCGCGGGCGCGTTCGACGACCCCCTCGTCGAGGGGGTCCGGCAGCGTCGCCGGGTCTATGGCGCGCACCAGCCGGGTGAACTCCTTGAGCGTGAAGGTGCGCAGTCCCGCGGAGTGCCCCATGGAGATCACCTGGGCGCGGTGGTCGCGGGTCGCGGTGAGGACCAGGTCGGCGCGGATGACGTGTTCGTCGAGCAGTTCGCGGCCGACGAAACCGGAGGCGTCCGCGCCGAAGTCGGCCAGTACGGCTTCGGCGTTGGCCTCCATGGCGGCGCCCTCGTGCCCCCAGGTGCCCGCGCTCTCCACGATCAGGCCGCCGGTGAGCCGCTCGCCGAGGCGGACGGTCAGGGCATGCCTGTTCAGCCGCTCGGTGATGGGCGAGCGGCAGACGTTGCCGGTGCTGACGTGGAGGATGCGGAAGGTGTTGCCGGTGAATGCGGTCTCCGCTATGCCACGCCCCTCAGGGGCGGTCAATTGGCCACCTCAAGGTCGGGTACCACCTTGCGGAGCTCCTCCGCGTCGAGGGCGCCGGCCCGCAGCAGCACCGGGACCTTGCCGGTGACGTCGACGATCGAGGAGGGGACGTTGCCGGGTGTCGGGCCGCCGTCGAGATAGACGGAGACGGCGTCGCCGAGCATCTCCTGTGCGGCGTCGCAGTCCTCGGGAGCCGGGTGTCCCGTGAGGTTGGCGCTGGAGACGGCCATCGGGCCGACCTCGGTGAGCAGTTCGATGGCGACGGGGTGGAGCGGCATCCGGATGGCGACGGTGCCGCGGGTGTCGCCGAGGTCCCACTGGAGGGACGGCTGGTGCTTGGCGACGAGGGTGAGGGCGCCGGGCCAGAACGCGTCGACCAGTTCCCAGGCCTGCTCGGAGAAGTCGGTGACGAGGCCGTGCAGGGTGTTCGGGGAGCCGATCAGGACAGGGGTGGGCATATTGCGGCCGCGCCCCTTGGCCTCCAGCAGATCGACGACGGCCTCGGAGCTGAAGGCGTCCGCGCCGATCCCGTAGACGGTGTCGGTGGGCAGCACGACCAGTTCACCACGGCGGACGGCCGACGCGGCCTCGCGCAGACCCGTCGTACGGTCGGTCGCGTCGTTGCAGTCGTATCGCCGTGCCATTTAGCCGGCCCTCCTCTGGTGTGATGCCCGGTGGTGTGATGCCCGGTTCGCCGCCGGGACGGCCGCCCGTGCGGCGCCCGGTGTGGCTGTCCGTGCGGCGCTCGCGGCGGCTGTCCGTGCGGCGCCCGGTGTGGCCGGCGCTGTCACGGCATGGCCTTACGGGCTGTCGCGAAGCGCGGTCGCTTGTTCAGATCGGGGTGGTCGGCGGCGTCCGCCCAGCCGGATTCCTCGCTGAAGATCCACGGCACCTGACCGCCCTGGGTGTCCGCGTGTTCGACGACGACCAGGCCGCCGGGCCGCAGCAGCCGGTGCGCGGTGCGTTCGATGCCGCGGATCGTGTCGAGGCCGTCCTCGCCGGAGAAGAGGGCCATCTCCGGATCGTGGTCACGGGCCTCGGGGGCGACGTACTCCCACTCGGTCAGCGGGATGTACGGCGGGTTGGAGATGACCAGGTCGACCTGGCCGTCGAACTCGGGAAGGGCGCTCAGAGCGTCTCCCCGGTGGACGGTGACCCTGGACCCCTCCGCGTTCTTCCGCGTCCAGGTGAGGGCCTGCTCGGACAGTTCCACGGCGTGTACGCGCGAGCGCGGCACCTCCTGCGCCATGGCGAGCGCGATGGCGCCGGAGCCCGAGCACAGGTCGACGATCAGCGGCTCGACGACGTCCATGGCGCGTACGGCGTCTATCGCCCAGCCGACGACCGACTCGGTCTCCGGGCGCGGCACGAACACGCCGGGGCCCACCTGGAGTTCCAGATAGCGGAAGAAGGCGCGTCCGGTGATGTGCTGGAGGGGCTCGCGGGCCTCACGGCGGGCCACGGCCTCCCAGTAGCGTGCGTCGAAGTCCGGGTCCTTGACGTGGTGCAGCTCCCCCCGCTTGACGCCGTGCACGTACGCGGCGAGTTCCTCCGCGTCGAAGCGCGGCGAGGGGACGCCCGCGTCCGCCAGCCGCTGGGTGGCCTGCGCCACCTCGGCGAGCAGCAGGCTGCCGCGGCCGGCGGGCCCGCGACGGAGCCGCTGAGGGTCGCTGTGCCCACCGGGAAGTGGCTGCACGCTGGTTCCTCCGGACTGCGAGAGTGGTTACTGGGCGGCGGCGAGCTTCGCTGCGGAGTCGGCGTCGACACAGGCCTGGATGACCGCGTCCAGGTCTCCGTCGAGCACCTGGTCCAAGTTGTACGCCTTGAACCCGACGCGGTGGTCGGAGATCCGGTTTTCCGGGAAGTTGTACGTCCGGATCTTCTCGGACCTGTCGACCGTCCGCACCTGGCTGCGCCGGGCGTCCGCCGCGTTCTTCTCCGCCTCCTCCTGCGCGGCCGCGAGAAGCCGCGAGCGAAGGATACGCAGTGCCTGCTCCTTGTTCTGGAGCTGGCTCTTCTCGTTCTGGCAGGAGGCGACGACTCCGGTCGGCAGATGGGTGATGCGTACGGCGGAGTCGGTGGTGTTGACGGACTGGCCGCCGGGTCCCGAGGAGCGGTAGACGTCGATCCGCAGATCGTTCGCGTGGATCTCGACGTCGACCTCCTCGGCCTCGGGCGTGACGAGCACACCGGCGGCGGAGGTGTGGATACGGCCCTGCGACTCGGTGGACGGCACGCGCTGGACGCGGTGCACCCCGCCCTCGTACTTCAGCCGCGCCCAGACGCCCTGTCCCGGCTCGGTGGCGCCGTTGCCGCCCTTGGTCTTCACCGCGACCTGGACGTCCTTGTAGCCGCCCAGCTCGGATTCGGTGGCGTCGATGATCTCGGTCTTCCAGCCGACGCGCTCCGCGTACCGCAGGTACATGCGCAGCAGGTCGCCGGCGAAGAGCGCGGACTCGTCGCCGCCCGCGCCGGCCTTGACCTCGAGGATGACGTCCTTGTCGTCGCTGGGGTCGCGCGGTACGAGCAGCAGGCGGAGCTTCTCGGTCAGCTCGTCGCGCTGCTTCTCCAGTTCCTTGACCTCGGCGGCGAAATCGGGATCGTCGGCCACGAACTCGCGGGCGGTCACGATGTCCTCGCCGGTCTGCTTCCAGGAGCGGTAGGTGCCGATGATCGGGGTGAGTTCGGCGTAACGCTTGTTGAGCTTGCGCGCGTGTCCCTGGTCCGCGTGGACCGACGGGTCGGCGAGCTTCTTCTCCAGATCGGCGTGCTCGCCGATCAGTTCCTCGACCGCCTCGAACATCGGGGGCTCCTGGTTTCGTACGTAAGGTGCTTCGGGACGCCAAAGCGCCGGTCTCGGCGCCCCGGATGCGGGGCGCCGAGGACCGGCGCGGGGTGCTCGCTACTTCTTGGCGGAGGCGGCGGCCTTGCCGAAGCGGGCCTCGAAGCGGGCCACGCGGCCACCGGTGTCGAGGATCTTCTGCTTGCCCGTGTAGAACGGGTGGCACTCGGAGCAGAGGTCGGCACGGATGGTGCCGGACTCGATGGTGCTCCGGGTGGTGAACGACGCACCGCAGGTGCAGCTGACCTGGGTCTCGACGTACGCGGGGTGGATGTCGCGCTTCAAGGGGTTCTCCTAGGGAACATCCCCGCGCGGAGGCGGGGATGGCGCCGGGTCGCACGTGCGGAGTGCGCGTGCGTGAACCGGGACCGACGTACCAGTCTGCCAGGACCGGCCGTATCTCCCAAAACCGGGGTGCGGCGGAAAGTATTCCGGATTCCGCCGCACACCCGTGGAAAGCCGGTGCCGGCCGGGTGGCGCGGGGCCGGTCAGCCGTTCCTGACCACGCCGTTCGCGTCGCCCTGGTCGCCCGCGGAGTCCTTGGTCGCGGAGGCGGGGATGGGCTTGTCCTGCCTGAGCGCCGTCCAGACCAACCGGGAGGGGGCCTGGAGGGGCAGTACGCGGTTCGGGTCGGCGGGGTCGTACTGGACCGGGAGCGTGATCATCTTGACGTCCTTGGCCCCGAGGTCCTTGAGCCCGTCGGCGAATCCGATCAGTTCGTCGACCGAATCGAGCTGGGTGTCGGGGGTGATCGCGCGGGTGGCGGTGTCGGCGAGGTCGTAGAGCTTCTTCGGGTTGCTGAACACGCCGATGCTCTTGACCTGCTCGATCAGCGCCTTGATGAACGCCTGCTGGAGCTCTATGCGCCCCAGGTCGCTGCCGTCGCCGACGCTGTGGCGGGTCCGTACGAGACCGAGGGACTGCTCACCGTCGAGGGTGTGGGTGCCGGGCGCCAGCTTCAGATGGCTCTTGGGGTCGTCGATGGCCTGCGTGGTGGTGATCTTCACGCCGCCGAGCTGGTCGACGAGCTTCTTGAAGCCGGTGAAGTCGACCTCGATGTAGTGGTCCATGCGGATGCCGGACATCTTCTCGACGGTCTTCACGGCGCAGGCGGGGCCGCCGACCTCGTACGCCGTGTTGAACATGGCCATCGGCGCGGCGGGCACGGCGGCGCCCTTGGAGTCGGTGCACTCGGGGCGGTCGATCAGGGTGTCCCGCGGTATGGAGACGACGCTGGCCGTCTTGTGGCCCTTGTAGACGTGGACGATCATCGCGGTGTCGGAGCGGGCGCCGCCGCCGTCGGTGCCGTACGCGGCGTTCGCGCCGGACCGGGAGTCCGAGCCGAGGACGAGGATGTCCTGGGAGCCGTTGTCGGCGTCGGCCGGGCGGTCGCGGCCGAGCTGGGCGTTGATGTCGACGCCCAGGAGGTTGCCGTTGAGCTTGTAGTAGACGTAACCGAGCCCGGATCCGCCGAGGAGGACCAGCCCCGCCGCCGACCACGCCACGATGGCGGTCGTGCGCCGGCGCTTGCCCGAGGTCTTGCGGCGCTTGCCGCCGCCACGTATTCGGCTGTCGCTCCGGTCGGTCATGGTCTCCCTCTGTCCGTCGTGCCGGTTCCGTGACCTCCCGCCGTGCGATGTGGGACGTTTCGTCGCCACTTGTACAGACAGTGAAGCACCAAGAAGGGTTGCACAGCATGCTGTGGCCGGCCCGGTGGAACGGGCGGCGGCGCCTGCCGGGGCGCTGCGCCGACCGGGTGGCGGCACCCGTGGTCACCTGCGTCTTCGGCGTACGGGGCCGCTCACGGGCGGGCCAGGGCCGGTCCAGGGGCTGTGGCGAAGGTCTCCGGCGGCCGTCACCGGCGAAAGCCGGGGCCCGGAGACGGAAAACCGCCCCCTCGCCGGAGCGAGAGGGCGGTTTCCGTGTCCATCCGACCTGGTCGGATCTGTTCCGGCCAGGTCGGTCGGTTCCCGTCGGTCGGTGCCCGTCAGTCGTTGCCGTTGCCGTTTCCGGGGCCCGGCGTCGTCTTCTGGATCTGGAGCAGGAACTCCGCGTTCGACTTCGTCTGCTTCATCTTGTCCAGCAGCAGCTCGATCGCCTGCTGCTGGTCGAGGGCGTGCAGCACCCGGCGCAGCTTCCAGACGACGGCGAGCTCGTCGCTGCCGAGCAGGATCTCTTCCTTACGGGTGCTGGACGCGTCCACGTCCACCGCCGGGAAGATGCGCTTGTCGGAGAGCTTCCGGTCGAGCTTGAGCTCCATGTTGCCGGTGCCCTTGAACTCCTCGAAGATCACCTCGTCCATGCGCGAGCCGGTCTCGACCAGCGCGGTGGCCAGGATGGTCAGCGAACCGCCGTCCTCGATGTTGCGCGCCGCGCCGAAGAAGCGCTTCGGCGGGTAGAGCGCGGTCGAGTCGACACCACCGGACAGGATGCGTCCGGAGGCGGGAGCCGCGAGGTTGTACGCACGGCCCAGACGGGTGATGGAGTCCAGCAGGACGACCACGTCGTGACCCAGCTCGACGAGACGCTTGGCGCGCTCGATGGCCAGCTCGGCGACCGTGGTGTGGTCCTCGGCCGGGCGGTCGAAGGTCGAGGAGATGACCTCGCCCTTGACCGACCGCTGCATGTCGGTGACCTCTTCGGGCCGCTCGTCGACGAGGACGACCATCAGATGGCACTCGGGGCTGTTGACCGTGATCGCGTTGGCGATGGCCTGGAGGATCATGGTCTTACCGGTCTTCGGCGGGGCCACGATCAGACCGCGCTGGCCCTTGCCGATGGGGGCGACCAGGTCGATGATCCGCGTCGTCAGCACACCCGGGTCGGTCTCCAGCCGGAGCCGGTCCTGCGGGTAGAGCGGCGTCAGCTTCTGGAACTCCGGTCGGCCGCGGCCGGTTTCGGGCGCCATGCCGTTGACGGAGTCGAGGCGGACCAGCGCGTTGAACTTCTCGCGGCGCTCGCCTTCCTTGGGCTGGCGCACCGCGCCGGTGACATGGTCACCCTTGCGCAGGCCGTTCTTGCGGACCTGGGCGAGCGAGACGTACACGTCGTTCGGACCGGGCAGGTAGCCGGAGGTCCTGATGAACGCGTAGTTGTCGAGGATGTCGAGGATGCCCGCGACGGGGATCAGCACATCGTCGTCGGCGACCTGCGGCTCGCCGGGCCCGAACTCGTCGCGGCCACGGCGGCCCCGGCGGTCGCGGTAGCGCCCGCGACGGCCGCGACGGCCGCCCGCCTCGTCGTCGAAGTCGTCCTGCGGGCCGGTGTTCTGGCCGCCGCCCTGGCTCTGGCCCTGGCCGCCGCCGCGGTTGTCGCGCTGCTGGCGGCCACCGCCCTGCTGCTGACCGCCCTGGCCGCCCTGCTGGTCGTCGCCCTTGCCCCGGCGGTCGCGCTGGCGGTCACGGCGGTCGCCGCGCTCGCCGCGGTCACGGTCGCCGCGCTGGCCGCGGTCCTGGCGCTCGCCGCGCCGGCCGTCGGTCTCGGCCTGCGCCGAGCCGCCGGCGGACGCGGAGACGGCCGCCTCGGCCTTGGCGTCGGGCTGGGCCTCGACCTTCACGTCGGCCGGGGCCTCGGCCCTGGCGTCCGTGGCGGTCTCGGGGCTTCCCGCCTGCGCGGTGGCCCTGCGACGGCGGCGCTCGCCCGTGGGCTGGTCGTCACTGGCGGGCTGACCGGGGATGTCGATCTGCTGCTGGGCCACGGTCTTCTCTGCCTTGCCGGACTTCTCCTCGGCGGCCTCGCCCGTACGGGCCTTGGAGGTCGCGCGCCGCTTCGGCTTGGTCTCGGCGTCTGCGCTGCCGGAGTCGGCGCTCTTGGCGGCGGACGAGCCCCCGGCCTGCGCCTCCTTGATGACCTCGATCAGCTGGCTCTTGCGCATCCGCGCGGTGCCCCTGATGCCGAGGCCTGACGCGACCTGCTGCAGCTCGGCCAGGACCATGCCCTCGAGGCCGGTGCCGGAGCGGCGGCGCCGTGCGGTGGTGCCAGTGGCAGCACCTTCGGCGGGCGCGGTCGTGTCGACAGTGCTGTCGGCAGTCACGCCCATCAGATCGGTGGTGTCGCTCACGAAGGGTCCTTCCCTGGAGCGGACGTCGGCCTTCTGGCTCGGCGACCGGTTGTGCTGTCCGACTGCGGTCCTGTCTTGTGGACCGTGCCGGGGCGGTGGTCCCGCCGGGTATGGCGGAGAGATCTGCAAACGTGCGTACGTGCAATGGGTCCGGCCCGAGGTCCCCCTGCTCGGCCCACCGCTGGGAAAAACGGGGGGTGTCGTGCCGGTTCCGGTGCGTGCTCAAAACTGCTCAGGCAGGCTGCTCAGGCAGTTGGGGAGGCTCCCGGAAGAAGGGTGGTCCCGAAGCGGGACACGAAGCACCGCGCCGCAAAGACGTCGGTAGCAGACTTGAGGTTAACACTACCGGCTCCAACAAACATTCCCCCTCTCACTCACCGGCAATCTCCTGTGGCTACGAGCCGAGCGGCAGAACGCTCGTCCCCGCGGCGTCGAGGGAGAGCCGATTGGCCGCCCACCCCTCGCCCGCCAGCCGTGCGACCTTGTCGGCCGCACCGTCCTCGACCAGCGCGAGGACCGTGGGGCCCGCGCCGGAGATGACCGCCGGGACGCCGTCCGCGCGCAGTCGGTTGACAAGCGCGACGCTCTGCGGCATCGCCGGTGTCCGGTAGTCCTGGTGGAGCCGGTCCTCGGTGGCCGGCAGCAGCAGCTCGGGGCGCCTGGTCAGCGCCTCGACGAGCAGGGCCGCGCGGCCGGCGTTGACCGCCGCGTCCACATGGGGGACGGTGCGCGGCAGCAGGCCGCGCGCGGTCTCGGTGAGAACCGGGCTGCTGGGCACGAAAACCACCGGAACGATGGAATCGGCGGGCTTCATCCTGATGGCGCGCGCCGCTCCGCCGTCCATCCAGGCCACCGTGAATCCGCCGAGCAGGCAGGCGGCGACATTGTCGGGGTGGCCCTCGATCTCGGTGGCCAGTTCGAGCAGTGCCGCGTCGTCGAGCCGGGCGTCGCCGCCTATGGTCACCGCGCGGGCCGCCACGATCCCGGCGCAGATCGCGGCGGACGAGGAGCCCAGGCCGCGGCCGTGCGGGATGCGGTTGGCGCAGACGACCTCCAGGCCGCGCGGCTGCCCGCCGAGCAGTTCGAAGGCCGTACGCAGGGACCGTACGAGCAGATGAGTTTCGTCACGGGGAAGCGTCTCGGCGCCCTCACCCGCGATGTCGACGTGCAGGCCGGAGTCGGCGACGCGGACGACCACGTCGTCGTAGAGCCCCAGCGACAGGCCGAAGGCGTCGAAGCCCGGACCGAGATTGGCGCTGGTGGCGGGGGTGCGCACCCGTACGGCGGCGGCGCGGAACGCGGGACCGGCCATCGCTCTGACGACTCTCCTTGTGGCTGCGGGACGACAGGACTACAGAGGTGGTGACTTGCGGGACTGCGGGATTCGGCTGCGAGACAGAGGCGGCTGCGAGACGTTCGAGGACATACGGAACACCCGAGGGCCACAGGGGCAACACCGCGGCATATGCGGCGGGGCGGGTTGGGTACAGCCTATCGAAGGAAGGTTCCATGGCGACATAGGGCGCACAGGAGGCGCACGATGCGTGTCGCATGGCTCCTGTGCGCCGACGCCATGGCCGGCTCCCCGGACCGTTACCGTGCCGGGCGCCTATGCCAGTCCGTTATGCCAGGCCCAGGCGCTGCGCCGCCGCGACGGCGTCCACCGGCACGGTGACCGGCTGCGGTGCTCCCGCGACCGCCCAGTCCGGGTCCTTGAGACCGTTTCCGGTGACGGTGCAGACGATGCGCTGGCCGGGATCGACCTTGCCCTCCTCCGCGGCCTTGAGCAGACCGGCCACCGAGGCGGCCGAGGCGGGCTCGACGAAGACGCCCTCCTGGGAGGCCAACAGCCGGTAGGCGGCCAGGATCTGCCGGTCCGTCACCTCGTCGATGAAGCCGCCGGACTCGTCACGGGCCGCCAGCGCGTACTGCCAGGACGCGGGGTTGCCGATCCGGATCGCGGTGGCGACGGTGTGCGGGTCCTTGACGATCTCGCCGCGCACGATCGGCGCGGAGCCGGACGCCTGGTAGCCCCACATACGCGGGGTGTTCGCGGCGGGGCCGTCGGCGGCGTACTGGGTGTACCCCTTCCAGTACGCCGTGATGTTGCCGGCGTTCCCGACGGGCAGCACATGGATGTCGGGGGCGTCGCCCAGCGCGTCCACGATTTCGAAGGCGGCGGTCTTCTGGCCCTCGATACGGACCGGATTGACCGAATTGACCAGCGCCACCGGGAAGTTGTCGGACAGCGAGCGCGCCAGCGTCAGACAGTCGTCGAAGTTGCCCTCGACCTGGAGGATGCGCGCGCCGTGGACCAGCGCCTGGCCCATCTTGCCCAGGGCGATCTTCCCCTGGGGCACGAGCACGGCGCAGACCATTCCGGCGCGTACCGCGTAGGCGGCGGCCGAGGCCGAGGTGTTGCCGGTGGAGGCGCAGATGACCGCCTGGGCGCCCTCCTCCTTGGCCCGGGTGATGGCCATGGTCATGCCACGGTCCTTGAAGGACCCGGTGGGGTTCGCGCCCTCGACCTTGAGATGAACCTCACACCCCGTGCGCTCGGACAGCACCTGCGCGGGGACGAGCGGCGTACCACCCTCACGAAGGGTGACGACCTGCGTCTTCTCCGTCACCGGGAGGCGGTCCCGGTACTCCTCGATGATGCCGCGCCACTGGTGGGTGCCCTGGCGGGTGCCGATGCTGGTCATGGGTCCCTTACTCCCCTTCAACACGCATGATGCTGGCGACACCGCGCACGGTGTCGAGCTTCCGCAGCGCTTCGACGGTCCCTGAGAGGGCGGCGTCCGGCGCGCGGTGGGTGACGACGACGAGGGCGGCCTCGCCGCCGCCGTCCTGTCGGCCTTTCTGACGTACGGTGTCGATCGATACGCCGTGCTCGGCGAAGACCGTCGCGACCTGGGCGAGTACGCCCGGTTTGTCGGCCACGTCGAGGCTGATGTGGTAGCGCGTCACGACCTCGCCCATGGAGCTCACGGGCAGTTGCGTGTACGCCGACTCGCCGGGGCCCGTGGCCTCGTTGAGCTTGTTGCGGCAGACGGCGACGAGGTCGCCGAGCACGGCGGAGGCCGTCGGGGAGCCGCCCGCGCCGGGGCCGTAGAACATCAGCTGTCCGGCCGCCTCGGCCTCGACGAAGACCGCGTTGTACGCCTCGCGCACGGAGGCGAGCGGATGGCTGAGCGGGATCATCGCCGGGTGGACCCGCGCGGTGACGGACCGGCCGTCGGCGGCGCGCTCGCAGATGGCGAGGAGTTTGACGGTGCAGCCCATGCGTTTCGCCGAGGCGAGATCGGCGGAGGTGACCTCCGTGATGCCCTCGCGGTGTACGTCGTCGAGGCGTACCCGGGTGTGGAAGGCGATCCCGGCGAGGATCGCGGCCTTGGCGGCGGCGTCGAAGCCCTCGACGTCCGCGGTCGGATCGGCTTCCGCGTAGCCGAGGGCGGTGGCCTCGTCGAGCGCCTCGGAGTAGCCGGAGCCGGCGGTGTCCATCCGGTCGAGGATGAAGTTGGTGGTGCCGTTGACGATGCCGAGGACCCGGTTCACCTTGTCCCCGGCGAGGGACTCGCGCAGCGGCCTGATCAGCGGGATGGCCCCGGCGACGGCCGCCTCGAAGTACAGGTCCCGGCCGTGGCGCTCGGCCGCCGCGTAGAGCGTCGCGCCGTCCTCGGCCAGCAGCGCCTTGTTGGCGGAGACGACGGAGGCGCCGTGCTCGAACGCGGTGGTGATGAGCGTACGGGCGGGCTCGATCCCGCCGATGACCTCGACCACCACATCTATGTCGCCGCGCTTGACCAGCGCGGTCGCGTCGGTGGTGATCAGTGCGGGGTCGATGCCCTCACGCACCTTGGAGGGGCGCCGGACGGCCACCCCGGTCAGCTCGACCGGGGCGCCGATCCGCGCTTCGAGGTCGTCGGCGTGCGTCGTCATGATGCGCGCCACCTCTGAGCCGACCACACCACAGCCCAGCAGCGCCACCTTCAGCGGACGCGTACGCATCATCCGACTTACGCCTTTCATCCATCACAGCTGTTTAGAGCAGGAATCCGAACCAGTCTCACTCACCGGACGGGAGTTTCTGTGCCTCGTCCAGATTGCGAGACATGTATTTCAGTGACCGACATCGAGACGCAGAAGATCTTCCTCCGTCTCACGCCGGACGATCACCCGGGCCTCGCCGTCCCTGACGGCGACCACGGGCGGTCGCAGCGCGTGGTTGTAATTGCTCGCCATCGAGCGGCAGTACGCGCCGGTGGCGGGCACGGCGATCAGGTCGCCGGGCGCCAGGTCGGCGGGCAGGAACGCGTCCCGTACGACGATGTCGCCGCTCTCGCAGTGCTTGCCGACGACGCGTGTCAGCATCGCCTCGGCGTCGGAGCGGCGGGAGACGAGCGCCACGCTGTACTCGGCGTCGTACAGGGCCGTACGGATGTTGTCGGACATGCCACCGTCCACACTGACATACGTACGAAGCCCTTCGAGCGGCTTGATGGTGCCGACCTCGTACAGGGTGAAGGCCGTGGGACCCACGATCGCGCGCCCCGGTTCGACGGAGATCCGCGGGGTGCGCAGCCCGGCGGACTCACACTCACGGGTGACGATGTCGTTGAGGGCCTTCGCGATGTCGTGCGGCTCGCGCGGATCGTCCTCGGAGGTGTACGCGATTCCGAGGCCGCCGCCGAGATCGATCTCGGGCAGCTCCACGCCGTGCTCGTCGCGTACCTCGGCGAGCAGCTGGACGACGCGGCGGGCGGAGACCTCGAAGCCGGCCATGTCGAAGATCTGCGAGCCGATGTGGGAGTGGATGCCGATCAGTTCGAGCCCGTCGAGCTTGAGGGCCCGCCTGACGGCCTCGGCGGCCTGGCCGCCGGCGAGGGCGACCCCGAACTTCTGGTCCTCGTGCGCGGTGGCGATGAACTCGTGCGTATGCGCCTCGACGCCGACCGTGACCCGGATCTGGACGGGCTGGCGCCTGCCGAGGCGCTGCGCGACATGGGCGACCTGCACGATCTCCTGGAAGGAGTCGAGGACGATACGGCCGACGCCGACGGAGACGGCACGCTCGATCTCCTGGACGGACTTGTTGTTGCCGTGGAAGGCGATCCGCTCGGCGGGCATACCGGCCGCGAGCGCGGTGGCGAGTTCACCGCCGGAGCAGACATCGAGGTTGAGGCCCTCTTCGTCGAGCCAGCGGACGACGGCCCGGGAGAGGAACGCCTTGCCCGCGTAGAACACGTCGGCGTCCTTGCCGAAGGCGTCGGCCCAGGCGCGGCAGCGGGCACGGAAGTCCGCCTCGTCGAGGAAGTACGCGGGGGTGCCGAACTCCTCGGCGAGCCGCGTCACTTCGATCCCCGCGACGGTCGCCACCCCGTCCTCGTTCCTGCGGACGGTTCGCGACCAGACCTTCTCGTCGAGGACGTTGAGGTCGGCGGCGGGCGCGGTGTAGTGCCCCTCGGGGAGGACATCCGCGTGACGGGGGCCTGCGGGGTGTGCGGAACGGCTCATGTTCTTGGCTCTCTTGGATCTCTTCAGAGGTACGCGGGGGCATCGATGCCGAGCAGGGACAGGCCGCCGGCCAGCACGGCCCCGGCGGCGTCGGCGAGCGCGAGCCGGGAGCGGTGGGCGGCCGAGGGTTTCTCGTCACCGAGGGGCAGCGGGCGGCAGCTCTCCTGGAAGCGCAGGAACGCGTCCGCGGTGTGTTCGAGATGGCGGGCGAGCCGGTCGGGCGCGCGCAGCCGGGCGGCGGCTTCGAGGACGGCGGGGTGGTCGCCGAGGGCGGTGAGGAGGAGCGCGGTGGCACTGTCGTGGCCGGTGGCCCCGGGGGTGCCGTCGGGGGTGCCGGCGAGGGCCTGGGCGGGGGCCGGGTCGGGGGGGATGCCGAGTTCCGCCGCGTTGCGTGCGAGGGCGCGCGTACGGGCGTACGCGTACCGCACCCGGAAGAGGGGGTTGCTCTCGCGCTGTACGAGCAACTCGGCGCCGGTGTACGGGCGGTCGTGGGCGGCGGGCCGCAGCAGCCCCCAGCGGGCCGCGTCGGGGCCCAGCCGGGCGAAGAGATCGTCGCCCGCGGGGGCGGGAAGCGGACGCGGCCTCTCGTACGCTCCGCCCGCTCCGTCGGCTCCGTCCGTTTCGGGCACGACCTCCGCCCGCGCGCCCTGGCTGCGGAGCAGCCCCACGACCGTGTCGGTCCAGAGGGCGGCCCGCGGCTCGTCGGAGGCGGCGAGGGCCACGGTCGTACCGGCGAGCGCGTCGCCGTGCCCGTAGCGCGGTCCCTCGCGCAGGATCGTACGGACCAGTTCGGTGCGGGTGTCGCGGGCCAGGGTGAAGTTCAGGAAGCCGGGGCCGGTGATCTCGATGCGGTCGATGCCGGGGCTGGTGCTGGTGCCGGGCGCCGCGTCGGTCGGGGAGGTGGTCGGGGAACCGGCCTCGGAGGCGGTCGCGGAGGCGGTCAGGGAGCTGGTCACGGAGCGCAGGATGTGCGCGCGTACGATCTCGGCGATCTCCCGGGGCGGGCGCCCGGCCGGGCCCGCGAGCTTCAGCGCGATGTTGCTGGCGTAGTCCCCCCGGCCGCCGGGCCGGGGCCGTTCGACCGTGACCCGTTCGGGCACGGGCCCGGGAAGGGCGTCGTCCTCGACCGCGCGGCACACGGCGCGCCGTACGGTTCGGGAGAGCTCGGCGGGGGTCACGGGACAAGCGTAGGGGAGGAGGGGGGCCTCTTCGCGAACCGGTTTCGCGATGCGGTCAGCCGCGGGCGCTTCCGGCCCGCCCGGCGCCGTGTCTGCCGTCCAGGGGCGGCGGGCCCTCTCGGTGCGTCAGCCGCCGTACGAGCCGGACCAGCTCGGCCGGCTCGAAGGGCTTGGCGAGGAAGGCGTCCACTCCGGCGGCTATGCCGGACTCCACCTCGTACTGCGTACAGGCACTGATGATCGCGACCGGCAGATCGCTGGTGCGGGGGTCGGCACGCAGCCGCTGGGCGGTACGGACACCGTCGAGGCGGGGCATCACCACATCGAGGGTGATGGCGTCGGGCATCACATCGTGGACCACTTCCAGGCACTCGGCACCATCGGCCGCGGTCACGACCTCGAACCCCTCTAGTTCGAGATTGACCCTGATCAACTGCCTGATGACCCTGTTGTCATCGACAACAAGCACCCGGCCGGACTCGCCCGACACCACTTGAGGGTAGGTCCGAACCCGGTGTCGCGTCCGGGTTTTGCCCACTTCCACCTCGCGCGGGCGACGCGAGCACGGCGCCCGAGCGGGCGCCCGCGCCTTGACCTCGTCTTGACCGCGCCATGAAGAGCCGTGGACCGGCCACGGACCGCGGTGCGCCCCCATAGGCTCGGGGTATGGAGCAGAGCGAAGTCGTTCTCAGGGCCATCGGCATTCTCACGCAGTCCGCGGAGTGGATCCGGACCGCCAACCGGGACGCGGGCGGGGAGACGGACGGGCAGGCGGGCGGGCAGGCGGGCGGGGGCACCGGCGCGGAGGGCTCCTCGCCCGAGCGGGGCTCGGGCGAGGGGCAGATCGGATCGCTGCTCGCCGAGGTCTTCCCCTCCTTCACGGTCTCACCGGAGTCCACCCCGCTCGAAGCGGCGCACGCGGTGACCGCGGCGGCGCTGCCGCCGATGATGCAGCTGATCGGCGCGTTCACGTATGTCTTCGCGCAACTGGCCGAGGTCCACGACAGCGGCCGTACGGACATCACCTCGGAGGATCTGCTGCGGGAGCTGGCGCTCCGGATGTCCCGTCCGAACGACGCGGTGTAGCCGGGGCGGAAGCGGTAATGGGGGCGGGGGCGGACGGCCGGGCCCGCTGAGCGACCGGCCGGTTCGTGCGCGGGGCGCGGCGCCGGAGGTCATCGAGGTCCATGCCCCAGCCTTTCCCGCACCGCGTGGCGCAACCGCTCGGCCAGGGCCGCGTTCTGCTCGGGGGACGCGGTCAGTACGCCGTTCTCGGCCATGAGCGCGTGGTACTGCTGCCGCTCGTACGGCACCCCCGGCGGCAGCCCGGCGATGTGCCAGTGCAGATGCGCGTTGCCCTGCCCGCTCCCCAGTGAGAGCAGATACGTGCGCTCGGGCGCCAGGACGTCCTCCATCGCCAGCGCGACCGTCCGTACGAACAGCATCAGCCGGATGTACGCGGTCTCGTCCAAGTCGCCGACGACCTGTTCGACGTGGGCCTTCGGCGCGACCAGGAGCTTCCCCGGCAGGGTGGGGTAGCGGTCGAGGAAGGCGACATGGTCCTCGTCCTCGTACACCGTTTCGTGCCGGAACGCGGGGTCCCCGGCGAGGAACGCGCAGACGAAGCAGGGGCCGCTCCTGGTCCGTTCCTCGTACGCCGTGAGATCCATCGGCCGGCGGTTCGTACGGTCCGTGGCGTCCGTACCGTCCGTACCGTCCATCTGGCTGCCTCCTCGGTCTCAGTGCTGGAGCGCTCTCACGACGTCCTGGCCGATGCGCTCGACCGCCGCGAGATCGAGACGGTAATGCACGAACCGGCCGCTGCGCTCCGCTCTGACCAGGCCGAGATCGCGCAGCGCCCGCAGATGGCGGGAGACCTGGGGCTGGGTCATGGAGAGTCTCGCCGCCAGGTCCAGGGTGGTCATCGGCTCCCTGGCGATCAATCGGCACAGCCGGACCCGGTGCGGGTCGGTCAGCGCGAGCATCCGGCTGCGGGCGAGCGTGACGCCGACCTCGGGGGCGTCCACGGGGTAGTGCAGTACGGGCGGCAGGCCGGGCTCGTTCTTGACCACCAGATGCGGCGCGTTGTAGCGGGTGGGTACGAGGACGACCGGGGTGCGGGCCGGGGTGATCACCGAGTGGTGCAGCTTGTCGAAGACGACGCGCGGCGGGGCGCCGAGGCGGGAGGAGTCGGGGCTGAGCGAGGCGAGGGCCTCGGCCAGGTCTTCGGTGGTGCGAGTGGCGTGGGTGGTGTGGGTGGGGTTAGTGGCGTGGGCGGCGCTCAGGAGGCGGCTGTTTCCGCTGCCGCCGCCGACGGCCCGTCCCGCGCCCGATGCCAGGCGTCCGCGTACCGCGAGCGCGGAGCGGGTGAGTTCGGGCTCGGCCCCGGCCCACACTTCCGCGAAGAACTCCGACCGGCAGCGGTCGAGGAAGGCGAGCAGGTCGGCGCGGCAGGTCTCGGGGTCGCGCAGCAGCTGCGCGGCGAGCTCCCGCCGTCCGGCGGACAGCGCGGTGGCGGCGTGTTCGAGCGCCGCCCGCTGAGCGGCGGAGCGCAGCAGCCGGGAGAAGTCGAAGCGGGTGTAACCGTTGACACAGGCGAAGGCGGTCAGTTCGGCGAACCGGTCGATCGGCAGGCGCGCGACGGTACGGAGCTGCTCCTCCAGGGCGGAGCCCTGACCCACGCCGGAGCCCTGACCAGCGCCGGGGCCGGGGGCAGGGCCTGAGGTGGGGCCGGAGCCGGAGCCGGAGCCGGGGCCCGCGGGTCTCGTACCGTCGAGCCCGGGATAGAAACCGCGCCAGCGCAGCGCCGACCAGAGCGGCGAGAACCGGCGCAGCCCGGCCCGCAGTTCCGCCGACGCGTTCGCGGTGACCGCGCGCCCCCAGTCCCGCAGCTCCGGGTGGTGGGCGGTCTCGGTCAGCGCGTGCAGACAGGCGGAGAGTTCCGCGAGCGGGGACACCGCCACCGTGAAGGAGCCGGGTCCGGCCCCCTCCAGGACGATGACGACCGACATACGGGGAGTTTACGTACGGACGGGCCCCTCGCACGCTCCCCCGGACGCGCCCGCGAA
Source organism: Streptomyces sp. NPDC088147 (assembly GCF_044741565.1). Lineage (NCBI taxonomy): Bacteria > Bacillati > Actinomycetota > Actinomycetes > Kitasatosporales > Streptomycetaceae > Streptomyces > Streptomyces sp. NPDC088147. The sequence continues at coordinate 449,507 of NZ_JBIUSY010000009.1, forward strand.
CTCCGCCCGCGCCGCCGCCAGGAACGCCGGGTCGCCGACGAGGTCGCACACCACCCGGGCAAGTCCCGTCGCCGCGATCGCCGTACGGTCGTGCGCGTGCGCCGTCGCCGCGGCCTCGCGCATCGCCTCCGAGTGGCTCGGCGTGCCCGTCTCGGCGATCTGGACGTACGGATGGATGACCGGCAGCAGCTGTGAGAGGTTGCCGATGTCCGAGGAGCCCGCGGGGGTGGCCGGATCTCCCGGCACGATGTCCAGGCCGAGCGCCCGTACCGTCTCGCCGAAACGTTCGGCGAGCACGGTGTTGTTCCGGCGGTCGGCGTACATCGGGCCCGTCTCGGACACCTCGGCCTCGGTCTCGGTGGCCAGGGCCGCCCCCTGCGCCGCCTTGCGGACCCGGGCGACCAGCGCCTCGGCGGACTCCGCCGTACGGTCCCGCACATACAGATCCACCGCGGCATGGGCCGGGACCACATTCGGGGCCTGGCCGCCGTCGGTGATGATCCCGTGGATCCGCGCGGTGGGCGGCATGAACTGCCGCATGGCGTCGAGCGCGTTGAGGAAGAGCTGCGCGCCCGCCAGCGCGCTCCTGCCCTCCCACGGGGACTTGGCGGCGTGCGCGCCGACGCCGCTGAAAGCGACCCGCAGATGCGCCGCCGCCAGACCGTGCCGGGTGGTCAGGGAGCGGTCCGCCGGGTGGAACATCACGGCCGCGTCCACGCCGTCGAAGACCCCCGCGTCGGCCAGCTTGATCTTCCCCGCGCCGCCCATCTCCTCGCCCGGGGTGCCGATCACGGCGATGGTCCCGGGGTGGCCGGGCAGCGCGCGTACGGCGGCGATCGCGGCCGCCGCGCCGCCCGCCGCGATCAGGTTGTGGCCGCAGCCGTGGCCGATGCCGGGCAGGGCGTCGTACTCGGCGAGCACGGCGACGTACGGTCCGGGCGCGCTCCCCTCGTGGACCGCCACGAACGCCGTACCGATCCCGCCGGCCCCGGCCGTCACCGTGAAGCCGGTCTCGGCCAGCCAGCCGGTCAGTACCTCCTGGGCGTGCACCTCTTCGAACTTCAGCTCCGGTCTGGCGTGGATCGCGCGGCTGACGCGCTCCATGCGCGGGCGCAGCGCGGCGATCTCCGAAGCGAGCCCCCGCACGGACGGCGCGGGCTGTGGGGACAGCGCAGGCTGCGCGGGCTGTGGGGGCAGCGGGGACCGCGCTGGGTGTGGGGACTGCGGGGACTGCGGCGTGGGGGCGGCAGCGGACAAGAGGACTCCCGTGGTGCGAGGTGAGCCACGGGCGCCGAAGGGCGCCGCGTGACCGGGCGCCGCCGCGTGAGGCGCGGCGGTATACGCCGAGACTGCGGCCCCGGCGGCCCCGCCGGGCCCCGATTACCGCGCCCCAGGTAACCCTGGTCAGACTTCTCCCGGCTGCTCGTAAGGTCACCGCACCACAGACCGTCACCGGCTCGGCCGCCCCGTCGACGAGGCGTCCGTCCACAGCAGTCGCACCGCAGAAGGAGGGACCCATGGCAGCCGTGGACACCACAGCCGTCGACCCCGTACCGCCGAGACTCATCAGATTCCTGGGCGTGATCGAGCGCACCGGAAACCGGTTGCCGCACCCCTTCTGGCTCTTCTGGATCCTCTTCGCGGTCACGGCGGTGGCGAGCTGGGCGATGGCGTCGGGCGGGCTCCAGGTCACGGACCCCGGGACCGGCGAGCGGGTCGCCGTGCGGACGGTGCTCTCCGTGCCGGGGTCCCGCGAGTTCCTCTCGATGATCGAGGAGAACTTCGTGACCTTCGGTCCGCTCGGGACCGTCACGATCGTCATGCTGGGCGTCGCCGTCGCCGAGCGCGCGGGCTTCTTCGAGACGCTGGCGCGCAAGTCCCTGGCCCGGGTGCCCGGCAAGTACGTGGTGCTGGCCGTGGCGCTCGCGGGCGCGCTGTCGAAGTTCCTCTCCGACTCGGCGTACATCATCCTGATACCGCTCGGCGCGATCGCCTTCCGAACGGTGGGCCGCTCGCCGCTCCTCGGCATGATCGTGGCCTTCGTCTCCATCAACGCGGCCGGTGACGCCAATCCGCTGATCGCGCCGGGCGACGCGGCGTTCGCGGCGATGGCGACCGAGGCGGCGCAGACGGTCTCGCCGCACGCGGTCGTGCGTCCGACGGACAACATGTACTTCACGACCGTGTCGGCGCTCGTCCTCGCCTTGGTCATCACCTTCGTGGTCGAACGGGTACTGGCCCGGCGCGAGCACACCCTGCTGCCCGACGAGCCCGAGGCGCTGCCCGACACTCCCGAGGCGCGGCCTCACGAGCCCGGAACGCTGCGGCACGGCCCCGAGGCCGCGACGGACGACACCGCCCGCCCGGCACCCGGCCCCCGCGAGACCCGCGCGCTGCGGGTGACGGGCTGGGCCGCGCTGGGCTACTGGGCCCTGGTCGCCCTCGCCACGGTCCCCGGCGGCTCGCCGCTGCGGGCCGAGGACGGCGGGATCATCGAATCCCCGCTCTTCGACAACATCGCGATCTTCCTCGCGGTGTTCTTCCTCGTCATCGGGGTGCTGTACGGCAGGCTCACCCGCGCGATCGTCTCCGACCACGACGTGCCGGCCTTCATGGCGGACGGGCTGCGCTCCATCGCGCCGCTGCTGGTGATCTTCTTCGCGGTCTCGCAGTTCGTGGCGCTCTTCAAGTGGACGAACATCGGGACCTGGGTCGCGGTGACGGGCGCGGACGCCATCCGCGGCCTGGGCGCGCCGACCCTCGTCCTCTTCGCGGTCCTCATCGTCGCCGTCGCGTGCATGAACCTGCTCATCACCAGCGGCCAGGCGCTGTGGGCCCTGGTCGCGCCGGTCCTGGTGCCGATGCTGATGCTGCTGGACATCAATCCGGCGACGACGATGGCGCTCTATCGGATAGCCGACTCCTGTACGAACTCGATCACGCCGATGAGCACCACGTTCATGCTGACGGTCGGTTTCCTCCAGACCCGCAAGAAGAGCGCGGGCATCGGCACGCTCGTCTCCTGCACGCTCCCGGTGGCGATGGCGATGCTGGTCGCCTGGACGGCGCTGTTCTTCGTCTGGTGGCTGCTCGGGATCCCCCTGGGCCCAGGGGCTCCGGTGCGCTGAGGCCGGGGAGGGATCCTCCGACGCCCGGGGAGGGGTGCGCCACGGGCGGCGCGGGAGCAGGACGACGAAGCCCGCGGGCGGGCAGCGGGCCCGCGTTGCCCGTCCGCCCGTCCGCCCGTCCACCCGGCGGGGAGCGGGGCGTAGCGGGCACGGTGGGGTATGGCGGCGCAGCGGGGTATGGCGGTGCAGCGGGGTATGGCGGCGCGTCGCCGGTTGGGGGGAGGATGACGGGTATGCCGGAAAACGAGTCCGTGAGCGTGGCGCTGATCGACGACCATCCCGTGGTGCTCGCGGGGATCGAATCCTGGTACGCCGCGTCGGAACGGCCGATCACCGTCACGGCCAAGGGCCCGGATCTCTCCGTCGCGACAACCGGGCCCGGCCGGGCGGCGGATGTGGTGGTGCTCGATCTCCAGCTGTCCCACGGGGTGCCCGCGTACCCCGAGCTGAAACACCTGGTCGCGCAGGAGCGCCAGGTGATCGTCTACACCATGCAGGAAAGCCAGGAAACGGCGCTGACCTGTCTGGATCTGGGCGCGTTCACCTATCTGACGAAGGCCGAGGGCGAGCGGCACCTCATGGCGGCCACCCTGGCCGCCGCCGACTGCCGGCCCTACACTCCGCCCGCTCTCGCCGGTGCTTTCGGCAGCGACGCCAGAAAGGGCCGCCCCGCGCTGACCCCGCGTGAGGTGGAGGTGCTGCTGGAGTGGTTCCAGTCGGAGTCCAAGGCGATGGTCGGGGAGAGCCTCGGGATCTCCGTCCGTACGGTGAACACGTATCTGGAGCGGGTACGGATCAAGTACGCGAACGCGGGGCGGCCCGCGACGACCAAGGCGAATCTGGTCGCGAGGGCCATTCAGGACGGGCTGACCTCGCTGGACGAACTCTGAGCGTTCCAGGCGGTCTCGGGGGTGTCGTGGTCGCGCGGGCGGGCGGCGCCGGACGGTGACGGCGCGAGCAGCGTGTACGACGCCTCGACGAGGAGCCGGCCCTCGCTGTGCACCGTACGTAGGCGGATACCGCGCTCGGTCGGTTCCGGGATGTCCGTCTCGGGCGCGTCCGTCACCACACTGACCCGTACCTGCCCGCCGCCGCGCACGACGGTCGCCCGCGCGCTGCGCTCGGCGGTCGCGAGCGCGGCGAGTACGGGCTCGGTCAGCGCGCGGCGCAGATGCCGGGGCACCGGAGCGGACGCGCCCCGTACGGCGAGCTGCACATCCACTCCGTGGCGTTCGGCCACCCCGATACCCGCGCGTAGTTCATGGAGCAGCGGGTCCGACGCGTGGTCCCGTTCCGCGAAGAGACGTCGCATCCGGGCGGCCTCGAAGGCGCACCGGCGGCGTACCCGCTCGTCCCCGGGGTCGAGCGTTCCGTCGGCCAGCCCGGTCAGCAGCGGCAGTACCGAGCGGCCGAGATCGCGGTAGCGCGACCGCTGGTCGGCGTGGACCTGGGCGGAGACCGCCGCCTCGGTGCGTACCCGCTCCTGCTCCCGTGCCGTGGCACCGGCCGCGGTCGCGCACCCCCGCAGCAGCCTGGCCATCACCGCGGCGGCGATCTGGAACGCGCAGATGGCGAGGGCGCTGACGGCCATGCCTGCCGCGGCCTGCCGGGACGGGATCCCGGCGAGCAGCAACTGTCCGAGCGTGACGACGACATGGAGCGCGACGAAGAGCAGCGTCGCGTTCAGACCCGCGTCGAACAGCAGCAGGACGCCGAACCAGCCGATCTCCAGAAACGTCCAGTGCGGGGTGGCGAGGAAGTGATCGCCGGGGAGCTGGCTGGTGGCGACGACGGCCGCCGCGAGCGAGCACAGCAGCCCGGCCGCGACCCAGCGGCGGGGGCGGCGCCGGCCGGCCATTCCGAGGAGCGCGTCGACCACGATGATGAGCGTCAGCAGGCCGAACGCGGTGAGCTGCACCCAGGGGTGCCGGTAACCGTCGAGGTTGGACAGCAGGGCGGGGAGCGCGAGTCCGAAGTGAACCGCGGAGAGGATGCCGAGCCCTGCCAGCCGCAGCGCGCCGAGCATGCCGGCGGCGATACGGTCCGTCAGCGGATCGGACGGCGGCCGTTCGCCGTCGAGGGGGTCGGACGGTCCCGAGTCGGACGGCCCCGCGTAGGACGATCCCGAGTCGAGCGGTAGCGAGTCCGGCGGTCGTGCGTCCGGCGGTGGTGAATCGAGCGGTCGTGAGTCGAGCGGCCTCGAATGGGGCGGGCGCGAGCCGGGCGGGCGCGAGCCGGGCGGCTGTACATCGGAGGGTCGCCAGTCGGGTGGCTGCACGTCGGACGGGCGCGAGCCGGGCGGCTGCACGTCGGACGGTCGCCAGTCGGGCGGATGCACGTCGGACGGTCGCGAATCCGTCCCCGGCGGGTGCGCACCGGGCGCCGGTGGATCAGGCACGGGCGGACCGGAAGGCTGACGGTCGTCACACATGCGGCCACTCCAGCCGTACGGCGGTGCCGTGGCCCGGCCGCGAGTCGACCGTCGCCCTGCCCCCGACGGCGGCCATGCGCTCGACGACCGAGCGGGCCAGGCCCTGGCAGTGCGGCGGCACCCGCGTCACATCGAATCCGGCGCCGTCGTCGCGGATGACGACCGTGACGGTGTCACCCTCCCGGCTCGCGGTCACGGTCGCGGAGTTGACGCCCGCGTGGCGCGCGACGTTGCGCAGCGCCTCGCCGAGGCTGCCGCGCAGCGCCTCGACGGCCGGCCGCCAGATCAGACCGAGCGAGCCGTCGAACTCGGCGCGTACGACGAGCCGGTGGTCGCCGGTCTCCGCGAACAGCTCCTGTGCCACATCCGTCTCACCGGACGTCGCCCGCTCCGACGCCAGGCGCCGCAGGTCCTTGGCCGCCTGGGTGCGCAGTATTTCCGGCCGGAGGGACTGACCGTGGGCGGAGACCATCAGCATCGTCGCGCACGCGGTGTCGTGCAGGGTCGCCAGATGCTCGCGCTCCGCCGAGTGCTGCGCCTGGGCTACTTCGTGCCGGCGCCGGGCGGCGGCCGCCCGCGTACCGACGGCGTCGGCGGCTCTGCTCGCGCGCAGCACCAGCCGGTAGAGCCCCTGGGCGAGCAGGCTCTGCACCAGCAGCCAGCTGACATTGGGCACCGCGTAGTCCCAGCCGTCGGGGCGGTCGAGCATGGCACCGGCCAGATCCACGACGGAGAGCAGCAGCGCCATCGCCAGCGCGAGCCCCGCCGGGTACATCATCTGGTACCCGACCGCCACGATGCTGACCACCACCAGCAGCCAGGTGCTGCCGTACATGGACTGGCTGTCCGGAATCGTCAGTTCCTGGGTGAGGCAGAGGCCGGTCAGCACCGCCATGTCGGCGGCGAGCAGCGGCCCGGGGCGGGTCCCCGCCATCCCCAGCCGGTAGTGCAGAACGCTCCAGCCGAGCACGACACAGGAGATGACCGAGGCGATGGCCATGCGGTCGGCGGGCATCGCCGGTACGGCCAGAACCGCGCAGGAGCAGACCACCACCACCCGGATCCGGTACGCGTAGCGGTACGCGAACCGCACGAACTCCCGCTCCGCGGGCCCCGCGCGCCCGGCGGACCCGGCGGGCCCGGTTCTTTCGGCGGGTTCGGGCGGGGCCTGAGAATCGTCCGGCTCATGTGCCACTCGGTGCCCCACCTGTCGCCGTGCCTCGTCGGTTTGTCGGTCGATTGACCGTCACATGCCGAAGAGCTCCAGCGATAGCGTTTCTTTGGTCACTGTGCCGACGCTTCCGCGAGGTGGGGGAGCGGTCGCGTTGGCCGCGCGCACACCTGCCTCATGGGGGTGGGCAGGGGTGCGCGCGGGACCGTCCGTACGGCCGCGCACAGCGCCGTCAGGGCACGGGGACGGGAACAGGGACAGGTACGGGGGCAGGACCGGGTACGGAGACAGAACCCGGAACGGAGACGGGCAGGGCCGGTACGGGCAACGCGCCGGCAAGCACGCGCGGGACGCGGGTCAGACAGGCCGCCGGCAGCCCGAACCGATCCGATCCGTGCCGCTCCACCAGATGAACCTGTACGAGTTCATCGAGCAGGCACACCGCTTCCTCCCGGGAGACGCCCAGCAGCGCCGCCGCGTCCGCCGGTCCGATCCCCTTCTCCTCCTCCGCGCCCGGGGCCATGCCCGCGAGGGTCCACGCGCTCGCGCCCGCCGCGAGCACTCCGTACAGCCGGGCCGCCGCTTCGGTCAGCCCCTTGAGCGACCAGGAGAGCACGGTGTCCAGGTCGGTGCCGTCCTCGCTCAGCCGGAACGCGTTGAGCGGCTGCTCGCCGCGGATGTCCGTCACCAACCGCCGCAGGCTCACCTCCGGCTGGCGCGCGGCCCGCTCGGCGAGGATGCGCAGGGCGAGCGGCAGACCGCCGCAGAGCGCGGCGAGTTCGTCCAGCGCGGCGCGTTCCGCCAGGCGCCGGCCGCCCAGCAGCCGGTTCAGCAGATCGGCCGACCGCTCGTGGTCGAACGGCGCGAGCGTCAGACGCCGGGCGCCGTTCCTGACGACCAGGCCCCGCAGCTGATTGCGGCTCGTGACCAGCGCGGTGCCCGCCGGTCCCGGCAGCAGTGGTCTGATCTGCTCGGGGCACATCACATTGTCCAGGAGCAGCAGCGTGCGGCGGCCGGCCAGTTCACTGCGCAACAGCGCACTGCGCTCACCGACGCTGCCGGGCACCTCGTCGTCGGCCACCCCGAGGCCGATCAGCAGGGCGCGCAGGGCATCCGCCGGGCTCAGCGGATCACGGGTGCTGAACCCTTCGAGATCCAGATAGATCTGGCCCCCGGGATAGCGCTCCTGCCGCCCGTTGGCCCAGTGGATCGCGAGGGCCGTCTTGCCCACTCCGGCGGGGCCGTCCAGCAGCAGTACGTTGCCCGCGCAGCCCGGTACGTCGCGCCGCAGATCGGGCAACTGCCCGTCGATCATGGCGAGCTCGTCCGTCCGGCCGGTGAACGGGACGTCGCCCGCCGGAAGCTGGCGTGGCACGTACCGGCTCGGCCCGCCCGCCCGCATTCCGACCGGGACACGGGTCCTGGCACGGGCCCGGCCCGTCGACGCGGTGAGACCAGGGCTCGCGACCAGCATCTGCTGGTGCAGTTCGCGCAGTTCGGGGCCGGGGTCGACGCCGAGCCGATCGCCCAGCAGGCGACGGCACCGCTCGTACTCGCGCAGCGCCTCGGCCGACCGCCCTGTCCGGTAGAGCGCGAGCATCAGCTGAGCCCAGAACCGTTCCTGGAGCGGGTCCAGGGCCAGCGTCCGCCGCAGCAGCGGAATATGGTCGCCCGGGTCCTCCAGCTCCAGTCCGATGGCGATCCTGCGGTGTACGGCCCGGAGCCTCGCCTCCTCCAGGGAGGGGAGAACGTCGCGGTGCAGCGACGGGCCATGGATCCCGGAGAGGGCCGGGCCGCGCCAGAGGGCGAGGGCGCTGTCGAGCGCCGCGGCCTCGGCGTCCGGGCCCGCCGTGACGGCCACCGCCGCGGCGCGTTCGGTCCGTTCGCGGAACTCGGTGGTGTCCACGGAGACCAGCTCACGGCTCAGCCGGTATCCACCCCGCTGCGCTTCGATGACGGACTCTTCGGTGCCGCGAGCCTCGTCCAGCACACGGCGCAGGCGTTTGATATAGCTGCGGATGGTTGTCCGCGCCGATGCCGGGGGGTCGATCCCCCAGAGGCATTCGGCGATGTCGTCCACCGGCACGATCTGCCCGTGGTGCAGTGCCAGTGCGGCCAGCAGCGTCTGCTGCCGCCCGGCCGATACGGTGAGTCGTGCGGCCCCGTGGGTCACTTCAAATGCGCCGAGCAGGCGCACATCGATCCTGTGCACTCGGTATTCCCCCTTGTGTGTGCACCCGGCGTGTGCCGCCGGCCGCACGTCGTCTGCCTGACGGCCGGGCCGGGGTCAGCGGCACCGCCATCCAGGACACAACGAAATTTACCGTTTGCGATCCGGAGGGTGTGACGGTCATTCGACCCACATGGCGCATAGTGGCCATATCCGCATGGATGTGGCCCCTCGGGATAGCCACCCCGGATGGCCTCTCACGTCCCGTCACCTGAGCGACGCCTCACACGGGACCGCTTCACCCACGAGAACCCGCGTCAACGGGGCCACCGCACGCGTGGGCGCCGCCGCGCCCGTGCCGAAGCTCCGGGTGCGGGCGCTCGCTTCAGGGCTTCAGGTACGGCCGCTCGCCTCGGACGAGCGGGTACGGGCGGGAGGTGACGGCCTCCGCACCCTCTCCGGCGGGCTCCGTGCTCTCCCCCGCAGGCTCCGCACCCTCTCCGGCGGACGACCAGTACCCGATCAGCTCGGCGTACTCGGCCGACTTCCGCAGGAGTTCGTCATGGCTCCCCACGGTCAGTGAGTCCTGCCCGACGACGGCGATCCGCTCGGCGCGCAGGGCCGAGGTGATGCGGTGGGCCACCACGATCAGCGTGCCGGGCCGCGCTATGAACGCGTCCTCGACCCGTTCCTCTCCCGTCCGGTCCAGATGACAGGTCGCCTCGTCCAGGATCACGACGCGCGCCTCACTGACGTACACCCGGGCCAGCGTGATCAGTTGACGCTCCCCCTGGGAGAGCACGCCGGGTGAGCCGATCACCGCGTCGTAACCGCCCAGCCTGCGCACGGTCTCCCCCAGGCCCAGCGCCACGGCCGCCGCGTCCAGCTCGCTCTCCGGCACATCGGGGCGCAGGAGGGCGAGGTTCTCACGGAGTGTGCCGGCGAAGACGTACGACTCCTGCGGTACGACGGCGACCTGTCGGCGCAGTTCGTCCTCGGCCAGCTCCGGCACCGGTATCCCGCCGACCGTCACCACCCCGCGCCGCGCCCGCTCCAGGCCGCCGGCCAGACAGGCCAGGGTGGACTTGCCGATACCGCTCGGCCCGACGATCGCCAGATGCGAGCCGTAGGGGATATCGAGGCTGAGACGGGAGAAGAGCGGTTCGGTGTGCGGCCCATAGGCGAAGAGGACATCGCGCAGCGCGATGTCGGTGCCCTTGCCGACGCCGGCTTCCGCGCCCGCCCCTGTGAGCGAGGCGGTCCCGGACGGCGGGCGGGGCGGGACGTCGATGAAATCGGTGAGCCTGTGCAGGGTGACGGAGAGCTGGAGCCCCATGTTCGACACCGTCTGCACCATGGCACGCAGCGCCGGCTCGATTCCCTGGAGCAAATAGACCATGGCGCCGACCAGCGCGCCGGGTGTCAGTACGGCCGAGGAGACGAGCCACGGCGAGGAGAGCAGGATGATCGCGAACGGCAGCCGGGTGCCCACCGCGACCACGGCGATGCGCCCGGCGCCCGCGCGGGCACTGGCCACGGCCGCCGCGGCTTCGGCATCCACCCCCGTGCCCACCGTCCGCCCCGCCGTCTTCCAGGCACCGCACGTCACGACGTCCCGGATCCCGGTCAGGTGAGGACCGGCCCGCCGCGCCAGCTCCTCCTGCGCCCGGAGCAGGGCGACATGGCGTCGCCTGAGCACCCGGGAGAGCAGAGCCGTCAGCGCGGCCGCCGTGAGCACCGCCCCGCCCGTGATCAGCGCGAGCAGCGGATCCAGCGCGCACAGACCGATCATGGCCGCCACCATGGCCAGCACGACCCCGCGCAGGGAGAGCAGCAGCCCGCCGGAGATCTGACGGACCGTCTCCACCTGCCGGGTGAGCCGGGCGACGGTCGAGACATCGGTGATCGGTCCGCCGGAGTGTCCGGCGCCGCTCTCCGGATAGACGGCGCGGTGCAGTCCGGCTCGGACCACCTGGCCGATGAGCGCGTCGCGCAGTGATTCCACCATGGCCGCCGTGTGCGGCATGGCCTGTCTGGTCCCGAGCGTCCCGATCACCATGGTGACGCCATACGCGAGCAGGAGCAGCAGCCCGTGCGGGACGCGGCCGTCCAGGAAGCCGTGGTCGAGGGCCGCCGCCACCAGGGTCCCGGAGAGCAGCACCGGCAGGGTCTCGACAAGCGACCAGGCGGCGAGCGCGCCGAGATCGCGGCGATGGGCACGCAGAACGGGTCGTACGAGCCGCATGGTCTCCGACGCCATCACGCCGCCCCCGAACGCTCTCGGCCGTTGGCACGAGCCGGGCCCTGCGTCGGGCTCTGTGCCGGGCCGTGAGCCGGGCCGTCTACCGGGTCGCGTGCCCTGCCGCCCGCGCGGTCCGGTCCTGCCACGTCGAGCCCTGCCGCGTCCGGCCGCTCGCGGTCCGGCCGGTCTCCGTACGGTCCCTCGCGGTCCGGATCGTCGCGGTCCGGGCCATGTCTGTTCCTGCCGCCTCTGTCCGTGCCGCCTCTGTCCGTGCCGTCTCGATCTGTGCCGTCTCCGTCCGGAGCTGGTCGGTCCCGGCCTGCGCCGAAGACGGCCCGATAGGCGGGGTCTGCCAGCAGCGTCCGGTGCGGGCCGACCGCGCGCACGCGGCCCCGCTCCAGCCAGGCGACCAGATCGGCGCCGGCGGCGGTGGTGATCCGATGGGCCACCACGATGCGGGTGGTGCCGCGCAGCGACTCGTCCATGGCCCGGCCGATCTCGTTCTCGGTCGCCGTGTCCACGCTGGACATCGCGTCATCGAAGATCACGACCCTGGCCCGCCGGCAGACCGCGCGCGCCAGCCCGAGCCGCTGCAATTCGCCTCCCGACAGCCGGAGTTCGGCGACGGGTGTCCGATAGGCACGGGGAAGCCGGCTGATGAAGCCGTCGGCGTGGGCCGCACGCGCCGCTTCCCGTACGGCGGTCGCGGTCACCGGCCGGTCGCCGTACCCGATCAGATCGGCCACGGTGTCGCCCAGTGGATGGGGGCGCTCGAAGGCGTACGCGATGGCGTCGCGCACCTCGCCCCGGTCGGTCTCGGCGAGGTCGGCGCCGTCCAGTCGTACTTCTCCCCCGTCCGGTGGCAGCGCCGCCCCGGCGACGAGCGCCAGCGTCGTCTTGCCCGACCCCGAGGCGCCGACCACCGCCATGGTGGAGCCGGCGGGGATGTCGAGCGTCAGCCGGTCGAGTACGCGCCGGTCGTCGGCCCTTACGGTGATGTCGCGCAGCGTGAGGGCCCCCTCCCCCGGCGGCAGGGGCCGGTCCCCCTGGCGGGGCAGGGGCGCGGCGAACACCTCCTGAAGCCGCTCGGCCGAACCTCGCGCCCTGCCCAGTTCGGCGAAGATGCCGACCTGCGACAGGAGCCGCATCGCATACGTCAAGTAGAGCTGTGCCGCCAGCATCTGGCCGGGAGTCAGCCGCCCGGCCACCACCCCGTATCCCGCCGTCGCCAGCACGCCGATGTGCAGGCCGGGCGCGAGCAGCGACAGGTACCAGCCCGCTCGGCGCTGTGCCTCCCAGAAGCCGGTTCCGGCGGCTCGCAGCCGGGGCAGCGGGCGGAGCACGCGCTCCACCTCCCGGTCGAGGGTGGCCGACGCGCGGATGGTGCGGGCTCCGCCTACGGCGTCGACGAAGCGGTCGGACAACTCCCCGTGTGCTCGCTGGTATTCGCCGGTGAGCGTGGTGGTCCTGCGGATGAGCATCCGGGCGAGCAGCCAGACGGCGGGAACGCCGAGGACGAAGACGAGGACCAGCCGCCAGTCGATGAGGAACAGCGCGACCAGCCCGCCGAAGGCGGTCAGCGCGGCGAAGGCCGCGTTGAGGAGGTTCGGCCCCGCCCCACCGGCCTCGGCGGTGCTCTCCAGTGACCGGCTCAGCAGGTCCCCGGGCGTGAACCTGCTCCGGGCGGACAGGCCGAGGCGGAAGATCCGGGAGAAGGTGTCATGCCTGAGCCGTGCGGTGGCCGTGGCCCGCATCCTGGCCTCGGTGATCTGAACGGCGATCTCGGCGACCGTCATCGTCACCAGCAGGGAGCACACCAGCAGGAACGGGACGCTGTTGCCGGTCTGCCCGAGAACCGCGTCGATCGCGCCGGACAGTGCGAGCGGCAGCAGCAGACCGGCGACGCTCTGGAACAGGTGCAGCGCCGCCACCGCGGCGAACAGTCCCTTGTCCCGGCTCACCGTTCCGGCCAGCAGTCGGTCACTCTCGCGCATCTGTCCCCCCAACCCGTCTCTCTGTCGCCACCAGGTGCGGCGAGGACGCTCGCGCGACCGCTCGCCGCACCTGGTGATCCGTTGACCCGACGACTGGAGATCAGTCGTTCTGGTTCTGGAAGAAGAAGTAGGCCTCGTTCGCTCCGTTACGGAAGAAGCCCGTCTCCTCGGTGAATTCCCCGAGCTCGATGAGCGCGGGAGCCTCGTACATTTCCTTGTCCATGGTGGTCACCTCCCCTCCCCGTTTTCCGGACACGCCGGAGGCGATTACTGCCAGGTGTCGAAGAACCAGGTGATCTCGTCCCCGTTACGGATACCGAAAACCCCGGTCTCCTCGCCGAACGAGCCGAGCTCCATCACGACGGGAGCCTCGTAGCTCTCCTTCTCCATCGTTGTCACCTCCTCTCCGCGGTCCGTATTCCTTTCCTGGCGCGGGCAGTTCGCCAGAAGCCTCGATGGTGATGAGCCGGGTGTAGTAACCGGCTTCCGTGGCCTCGTCGACCATGCGGCCCTCCGCCTCCACCCAGGCGTGCGCGGCGAAGGGGGGCGCTTTGAGCACGCCCACGCACCAGGTCGGCCAGACCGAGCGGGTACGGCACAGCAGGGCCGTGGCGATCGACCGCACGAGACAGGCGCGGGCACCGCAGCAGCGCGGGCTGACGGTGAGGACGGTGTCGCGTGCGCGTCCGGCCTCGGCCACCGTCGCCGGGCGCGCTCCCCGTCGTACCCGTAGGAGTACGGCCCTGATGTGCCGGGGCTGCCGACGGGCGAGGACCCGGGCCACACCGACCACCGCACGGGTGACCAGCCGCTGCCGGAAGGACACCGTCACCGCGTCGGCCGGCAGTACGGGGATGCTCATCGCTTCACCAGCCCGGCGGAACGCAGCGAGACCAGAAGGGTGTCGATGTCCCTCCGCGCTCGCGCCTCGTCGACGTCGTACCGGTCGGTGAGCGCGGTGACCGCCTCGTCGACCGAGGCGCCCTGCGCGAGGGTGGAGAGCACGAGCCCCGCGGAGGAGCTGAGCTGCCAGTAACGGCCGGTGCGTTCGTCGAGTACGACCAGTCCGTATTCGGTCTCGGTCGTGGAGACATGGTCATGCAGCCGCAGGCCCATGAACCGGCTCCTCCCTGTCATGGCGGCGGTCGCCCGCCGGCTGATTCCTGGCGAACACCGCGCAATTGACGGTGGCGTCGAGGAACGCGTCCCGCGTCCCCATGTGCTGTGGCGACTCACCGGTGGCGAGTGCGTCGAAGTCGATGACGCCGCGTGTGGTCAGCGGCGACTGCTCGCAGAGTTCGAGAAGGGTGGGCCAGTGGTCCCGCAGCCCGCGTGCCGCCTGGACACTTCCGCCCATCTTCGAGCCGCGCCGCAGGAATTCATCGGGCAGCAGTCCGCGCATCGCCGCTTTGATCAGCGGCTTGAATTCCATGGGGGAGTCGCGTTCCTCGTGGCGTACGGCGAAACACGCCTCCACCACGCGGTCGTCGAAGAACGGGGCCTCGAAGGGCATTCCGAGAGTGGCCGCGTACTGCTGCGTGCCACGGATGATCCTGCTGCCGTCCCGCACCATGGCCAGCTCGGCGTGGAGCGCCCGGTCGGCGCCGAGCGGTTCGGCCGACGCGGCCAGCTCCCCCAGTCTGGCCAGCAGCGCCGCGGCGGCGTCCCGGCTCAGCCAGCGCGGCAGGGCGACGGGCTGGTCCCACTCCATCCGCAGATCCGATTTCACCTCGCGGACGCGCCGGGCCTCCCGTACGGTCCGCCGTAGCCATGCGCGATAGCTCTCGGAGTCCAGCAGTTCGCGCAGTACGGGAATCAGCGGACGGTCGTCGAGCATCCTGGTGGTTCTGACGCGCCGCAGGGCCGTCAACGGGCGGCGGCGGAACAGCGCGTGGTCCCACACCGGCAGCCCGTGCAGCAGATGGTCGCCACCCAGACCGTTGACGTACGTCGTGGCCCCCCGCGCCTTCGCCGCCTCGACGCTGTAGCGGATGCGGGGCGCGGTCAGATAGGCCTGCGACGGCTCGTCCAGCCGCTCCACGACATCGCCCATGCCTTCGAAGAACTGCGGCATGTCATCGAGACGGCCCACGTCATGCCGGACGTTCGGCATGCTCGGCAGGGCGCGACGCGCCCAGATCAGATCCTCCAGGCCGCCCGGGTCGTCGTTGTACATCGTCGTCGCGACGATCTCGGCCGGCCCCCTCGCCGCGAGACGGCACAGCGGCGTCGAGTCCAGACCGCCGGACAGATCACAGTGCACCGTCCCGCCGACGCCGGTCCTGACGTCCACAGCGGCTTCGAGCGCCCCCCGCAACCGCTCGGCGCCCTCCCGCCTGGACAGCTCGGGCGCGGGCCTTCGCCACCAGACGACCGTACGTACCCGCCGCCCACCGTCCTCGACGAGCAACGCCGACCCGGGCGGTACGGCCTCGACCTCCCGCCACATCGGCTCCTCGGCCAGTGGATGCGGAAGCACCCGCAAGAGCCTGATCGCCAACGCGGTGTCATCGAGGGCGAACCCGCCGAGCCCGGCCAGGACATCCGCCCGGTCGGACACCACACGCACCCCGTCGATCACCGTGTGGAACACGCGCCGCAGCCCGCTCGCGGACCCCTGCACCCGGAGCCGCTCGCCATCGGCGGCCACCAGATGGAAGCTGCCGGCCAGGGAGTGCCCGAGCTCCTCCAGCAGCCGGACACCCCCCGGCCGCCCGAGCTGCCCCCGCAGCCCCTCCTCCGTGGCGGAGGATCCCCCGATGACGGCGACCTGTACGGCCCCTCCCTCCACCACCACCCGCTGCCGCGCCGGCCCGCGAGCCAGCAGCAGCGGCCGGCCCGACGCGTGACGGCAGATCAGCTGAGCATCCGAACCAACCCGCCGGGCCACCCGCTCGCCTCCCGCACAGTCCGGAAGCGCGATGAAGTACCAGCCATCACTGTTCACTTGCCCTCCTGCCGTCCATGTCGCCGTTGTGCCGATGACTTCATGCTGGACGGTGGCTGTGGCAGTGGAGTGGCACTCCCGTGGCAGATCAGTGCCACCCGCCTGACCAGCAAAAACGCCCGCCGCCCGCGACTCGCCGGCAGACGAGTACGGGCAGGCGGGCGTGCGGGTGTGCGGGCGTGCGAGTGGGGAGGGCTGGTCGTCCGGGCCGGGTCAGCTGCCGAGGAGGTCGCCGATGATGTCGCCCAGCTCTCCGAGGCCGTCATCGCTGATGCCGCCCTTGGCGACCCCGGCGGTGCTGTGGGCAGTGGCCGTGCTGTGAGCAGTGGTGGCGCTGTGGGCCGTGGCCGCCGGGGCGGTGATGGTCGCGACACCGAGCAGCGCGACGGCTCCGAGGAGTGCGGTGGTGATACGGCGCATAGGTGATCCCTTTCTCGTTCGGTTCAAAGCGCCGTCAGCATGGCCCAGCCGTTTCCGCATCAAGCGGTCCGCCGCTCGAACGGCAGCCGCCGAAACGTTCTCCCCTCACCCGGAAGGCGGCCACGGCAGCCTGCCCGGCGGAACGCCGGAAATCACGCACGCGCGTGAGAGGCCCTCCGCCGACGGAGACGATCGACACGGACGTCAAGCGGGTCAAGCAGGTCAAGCGCGTCAAGGGGGTGAAGGGGTCAGTCCGCGTCCCAGGCGACCGGCAGCCGGTGCACGCCGTAGATGTTCATGTTGGTCCGCAGCGGCACCTCCTCGGCGGGAACGTCCAGCCGCAGCGTGGGGAACCGGGTGAACAGGGCGGGCAGGGCCACCGCCATCTCGACGCGGGCCAGCTGCTGACCCAGGCACTGGTGGACGCCGTGCCCGAAGCCCAGATGTCCCGTGGCCTTGCGACGCAGGTCGAGGACGTCCGGCTCGGCGAACCGCTCGGGGTCCCGGTTGGCGGCCTCCAGCGAGATGGTGACGCTCTCCCCCGCCTTGATGACCTGGCCGTTCAGCTCGACGTCCTCCAGCGCGGACCTCACGGTGGTGTGGGCGATGGTCAGATAGCGCATCAGCTCCTCGACCGCCTGGGCGGCGAGGTCCGGCTCCGAGCGCAGGGCCTCGGCCTGGGCCGGATTGCTCAGCAGGGCGAACGTCCCGTGGGCGATCATGTTGGCCGTGGTGTCGAGTCCGGCGGCGAGCAGGAAGCCGCCCACGCCCACCAGTTCCTCGTCGGTGAGGTCCGAGTCCCTGGAGAGGTCGCCGAGCAGGTCGTCGGAGGGTTCGGCACGCTTGGCCGCGACCAGCCCCGCCATGTACTCCTGGAGCCCGGCCATCGCGGCGTGCCGTTCCTCGGGACTCACATCCATGTTCGTCAGCGTGTGGGCGTAGTTCTGGAAGCGCTCGTGGTCGGCGTAGGGCACACCGAGGAGCTCGCAGATCACCAGCGCGGGAATGGGCTGCGCGAACGCCACGACCAGGTCCGTACCGGGCCCCTGACGCTCCAGTGCGTCCAGGTGCTCCATGGTGATCTGCTCGACCCGCTCGGCGAGTTGACGCATCCGGCGGACCGTGAACCTGCCCATGAGCAGCCGCCGGAGGCGGGTGTGCTCGGGCGCGTCCATGCCGATCATGTCCCCGACGGGGGCGGGCGGCAGCGGCCCCTCGGGCCCACCGGGGAATGGGTAGTGGATCAGCTCGTACCGCGAGCTGAAGCGGGGGTCGGCCATGATCTCGCGAACCGTGGAGTAGCCGGTGGCGAGCCGGCCGACGTGCCCGTCGGGGTACGTCATCGTCCCGAGGGGCCTCGCCTCGCGCAGTCGCGCCAGTCCGGCCGGGGGGTCGAAGGGGCAGCTGGCGGAGCGCCCCGTGGGAAGCCCCTCGGGTGCGCTTGCCTCGGCGGTCTTCATGGCCTCGGGTCGGGTTGACGGTTCGTGCTGCATGGTGTCCTCCGTGGAGAGCGACGCGCGCTGAACTGCGCGATGCGGCCGGGTGAGGTGAACTGTCACGCGCGGTGAATCTGTCACGATCCGGCGTGACCTGTCGTTCCATCGGAGCGAAGTGGCTTGTGGGCAGCGGCACTCATCGCTTGACGGCGCGGCCGAAGACGAACCGCGCCCAGACGGTCCCGGCCAGACGTATCCGGCCAGGGACGGCCATGTCGCGGCCGTCGGGATGCTGCCGGGCGCGACGTGGTCGATGTACCCGCCGCCCCACCCCGCCCGGGGCCGATCCCAACGCCATGACAGCGTGATCACTGGCAAACGCCTGCGTTCGGCGCATACGGCTGCGCATACGCGAAGACCCCGGCCTCAGCGTTTCCGCTGGTGACGGGGTCTTGGACACACTTGCACAGTGTGCCCCCGGCAGGATTCGAACCTGCGCACACGGCTCCGGAGGCCGTTGCTCTATCCCCTGAGCTACGGGGGCGCTTCGCTGTGGTGCTTGGCGACGAAGGAAACCCTACCAGCTTCGGCGGGGTGGCCGTGAACAGGTATTTCCAGGTCGGGTGGGGCGGGGGCAGGGGGGCAGGGGCGGGGCGGGGGCAGAGGCAGGTGTGGGGCAGCGGCGGGGCCGGGAGACGGGGTCAGGCGCGGAGGTAGGTGAGGACCGCCAAGACGCGGCGGTGGGTGTCGTCCGCCGGGGGGAGGTCCAGTTTGGCGAGGATGCTGCCGATGTGTTTGCCCACGGCCGCCTCGGAGACGACGAGTTGGCGGGCTGTCGCCGCGTTGGACTTGCCCTCGGCGACCAGGGCCAGGACCTCGCGTTCGCGGGGGGTCAGGCGTTCCAGGGGGTCTCTGCGGCGGCGGAGCAGGTGGCGGACCACTTCCGGGTCGACGACCGTGCCGCCGGAGGCCACGGACTGGAGGGCGGCCTCGAAGTCCTCCACCTGGCCCACGCGGTCCTTGAGGAGGTAGCCGACACCGGAGCCGTCGCCCGTGTCGAGGAGTTCGGCCGCGTAGGTGCGCTGGACGTACTGGCTGAGGACGAGCACGGGAAGGGACGGCTGGCGCTCGCGGAGGCGGACGGCCGCGTGGAGGCCCTCGTCCTGGAAGTCCGGGGGCATCCGTACGTCGGTGACCACGATGTCCGGGGCGTGCTCCGCCACCGCCGTCAGCAGGGCGGGCGCGTCGCCCACCGCCGCGGCGACCTGGTGGCCGAAGCGGTCCAGCAGGGCGATCAGGCCTTCTCGGAGCAGCACGCTGTCCTCGGCCAGCACGATACGCAGCGTTCGGTCCACTCCCGCAGTGTGCCATCCGGGGTGAGGGCGCCGTCGGGGACACCGCCCGGCCCGGGGTCACCGCCTGGCCCGGGGACACCGCTCAGGGGACACCGCTCAGGCCGAGGCGCGCTTCCGGGCTCCGGAGGCCGTCTTCGAGGCCGTCTTCGAGGCGGCCTTCGAGGCCGTCTTCTTCGCCGACTTGGCCGCCGTCTTCGAGGTCTTCGCCGTCTTGGACGTCGTCTTCGCCGCGGTTTTCGCGGTGGTGCCCGACGCCGGCTCGGACGCGGTCTTCTTCGCCGCCGCCGTCTTCTTCGCCGGCGCCCTCTTCGCCGTCTTCTTCGCCGGAAGTTGCGTCACCTCCGCCACCTCGTCGCCCTCGGCCCGGCCCTCCTTCGCCGCCCGCACGCTGTTCTCCAGCGCCGCCATCAGGTCGAGGACCTTCCCTCCCCCGCCCGCCGCCGGCTCGCGTTCCGGTACCGGCCCGCCCTCCGCCTTGGCCGCGATCATTTCCTCGACCGCCTCCCGGTAGTCGTCGTGCAGCGAGTCCAGGTCGACGGAGCCGAGTGTGTCCATCAGGGCGTCGGCCAGGTCGAGTTCGGCCTCCCGTACGGTGACGTCCGTCTCCGGCGCGACGCCCTCCGGGGCGCGGATCTCGTCCGGCCAGAGCAGGCCGTGCATCGCGATCACGTCGTCGACCACCCGCAGCATCCCGAGCCGCTCCCGCCCCCGCAGGGCGAACTTGGCGACGGCCACCTTCTGGCTGCGCTTCAGCGCCTCACGCAGCAGGGTGTACGGCTTGGCCGCGGGCACGCCGGCGGCGGAGAGGTAGTACGCCGTGTCCATCTGGAGCGGATCGATCGAGTCCGCCGGTACGAACGCGACGATCTCGATCGT
This sequence comes from Streptomyces sp. NPDC088147, assembly GCF_044741565.1. Classification (NCBI taxonomy): domain Bacteria; kingdom Bacillati; phylum Actinomycetota; class Actinomycetes; order Kitasatosporales; family Streptomycetaceae; genus Streptomyces; species Streptomyces sp. NPDC088147. The sequence goes on from NZ_JBIUSY010000009.1 coordinate 469,677, forward strand.
CTTCGCCGTCGGCAGCGGCAGCGCGGCCAGATCGTCGTCGGTGATCGGGATCATGGACCCGTCCCCGTCCTCGTACGCCTTGCCGATCTCCGGCGTCGACACCTCCTCGCCGTCCAGTTCGCAGACTTTCCGGTAGCGGATACGGCCGCCGTCCGCCTTGTGGATCTGCCGGAAGGAGATCGAGTGGTTCTCGGTGGCGTTGACGAGTTTGATCGGGATGCTGACCAGCCCGAAGGATATCGCGCCGTTCCATATGGATCGCACGTTCCATCCCTTTCATCTGAGATTCACGAAATATATGGGATTCTCATCGTATGACGCCGATCACAGAGGTGGAGGGGCGACGCCTGGCGCTCAGCAACCTGGACAAGGTCCTGTACACCGCCACCGGCACCACCAAGGGCGAGGTCCTGCACTACTACGCCCGTGCGGCGGCCCCTCTGCTGGCCCATCTCGCCGACCGCCCCGTCTCCTTCCTCCGCTATCCGGACGGGCCCGACGGGCAGCTCTTCTTCACCAAGAACCCACCGCCCGGTACGCCCGACTGGGTACGGATCGCCGAGGTGCCCAGACGGACGGCCGACACCGGCCGGCAGGTGGTGGTCGAGGACCTGGCATCGCTGATGTGGGCGGCGAACCTGGTCGTGGAGTTCCATACGCACCAGTGGCGCGCGGACGCACCCGAGCACGCCGACAGGCTCATCCTCGACCTGGACCCCGGGGCGCCCGCCACCGCCGTGGAGTGCTGCACGGTGGCACTCTGGCTGCGCGAGCGGCTGGGTACGGACGGGCTGGAGGCATACGTGAAGACCTCGGGGTCGAAGGGCCTGCACCTCCTCGTACCGCTGGAGCGCGCCCCGTCCGCCGAGGTCTCGGCGTACGCGAAGGGGCTGGCCGTCGAGGCGGAGGCGGCGATGCCGGAGCTGGTGGTGCACCGGATGCGGCGCTCGCTGCGGCCCGGGAAGGTCTTCGTCGACCACAGCCAGAACGCCGCCGCGAAGACCACCGCGGCGCCCTACACGCTGCGCGCCAGAGCGGAGCCGACCGTCTCCACCCCCCTGACCTGGGGGGAGGTCGCGGGCTGTACGGACGCCGGGCAGCTGGTCTTCCGGCTGGGGGACATCGAGGGGCGGCTGGAGCGGTACGGAGACCTCCTCGGCCCGCTAACCGACCCCGCCAGCGCCGCGCCGCTGCCCTGAGCCGGGCGGGCGGACGGCGCTGCTTCGGAGACACGCCCTAGACGCGCAGCCAGCTGTGGCGGTCCCGCGCCGTCGCGTACAGGGACTCGATGTCCGCCGGTTTCAGTACGCCCCCGAGCGACGCCAGGGACGCCAGCTCGGTGTCGCGCAGGATCCGTACGTCCGCCGGCGCCGGCAGGGCGTCCAGGCGTCCGGGCTCGACCACGGCCAGTACGGGGCGTACGTCGGCCGCCAGGGCGCGCGAGGCGCGTTCCGCGGCGCGGCGGGCCCAGCGGAGATGGGGCGCGGGCGCGGCGCGCCCCACGCGGACCAGCGGGTCGTCGACACCGACCCGGCGCTTCCGGGCCGGGAGCGTCCGTACGGCCAGGACACCGGCCGGGCCGATCGCCAGATGGTCGATGCGGGCGGCGCCGGGGAGCGGTATCGAGTGCAGCACCCGCCAGCCCGCGCCCTCCAGCCCGTCGAGCCGGTCACCGACGGTCTCCTGGGCCAGCAGTTCCGCCTGCCGGGGGTCCTGATGCCATCGGCGCCACAAGGGAGACGAGGGAGAGGAGAGGAAGGAGGGGGACGAGGAAGACCCTGAGAACCCCGAGGACCCTGAGGACCGGGCAGCGCCTCCGGTCCACGGCGCGTCCAGCTCCGCCAATTCCGCGTGGAGCGCCTCGCCCGGACGGTTCGGAGCCAGGTCGTCATCGGGGTGGAGCGAGAGCCGGTCGAGATCCGCCGGCGTCGGCACTCGCGGTGGCCCTACGGTCACCTCGCCGGTGAGATACGGCGCCAGAGCGGACAGCACCTCGTCGCGCCCCGCCCCGGAGAGCACACTCACCCGGCCGGTGTCCTTGTCGTACCAGGCGACGGTCGTACCGTCCCTGAGGCTGACGTACAGCCGGTCCCGGCCCTGCCCGCGCGTCGGCGTGACGCGTAATCGGCTCATGCCCCACCACCCCCACGACCATGGGAACAGCACCTGGGCCACGGGGGCAAGAGCCTTCGGCCGCGGCAGCCTCACGGTCGCGACCCTCCGGCCCCGGCGGGCCTCTCCGACCATTCCGTCCCGTAGCGCGGGCCAGAATTCACCCCCGTGCGGCAGACTCTTCTCAGTACGCGAGTACGCGAGTACGCGAGCACGCGAGCACGCGCCCCCTCAGTACGCGAGTACGCGCCCCCTCGGCACGCGCCGATCCTCCCTAAGGAAACCCACTCATGATCATCTTCGGCACCAAGGGCTACCTCTACCAACTGGCGATACTGACGCTGGTCTGCGGCCAGTGCGGCAACCCGTCGGCGCACACGCTCCGCAAGCGCGTCAGCAAATTCACGCTGTTCTTCGTGCCGCTGTTCCCGTTCTCCACCAAATTCGCGACCCAGTGCACGTTCTGCGGCGCGGAGCGGCAGGTGACCAAGGAGCAGGCCGACCAGCTCATGGCCCAGGGCACCGGCCAGGCGGGCGGACAGGGGTACGGGCAGGGCGGCGGCCAGCCGTACGGGCAGCCGCAGCAGCAGAATCCCTACCAGCGCTGAGCTAGAGGGAGAACGAGAACGGGCAGGGAGCCCGCCTGAGGAGTCCGGCATGCCTTACGTCCCTACATAAACGGACATAAGGCACGTCACCTTGCTACGTTTCGACGCATGACCGCAACGACGGCGGACGCTCCCCCACCCGCGATTCGCCGCCCCAAGCGCCGGGGAGTCGAACTCTCCCTCCTCGTCTGCGCCGTCCTCATCTCCGTCTTCGGCTACATCGCCGTCGGCCTCGGCAGGAACCACGCCGTACCGCCCGACGCGGCCGGATACGGCGCCGGTCTGGGCATGCTCGCCCTCCTCGCGCATATCGCCGTCCGGCTGCGCGCACCGTACGCGGATCCCCTGCTGCTGCCCATCGCGGTGCTGCTCAACGGCCTCGGTCTGGTACTGATCTACCGCCTCGACCTGGAGACCCCGGGCGACAAGGCCGCGCCCACCCAGCTGGTCTGGTCCACGCTCGGTGTCACGCTGTTCATCGTCGTCGTCGTGTTCCTGGTCGACCACCGGGTGCTTCAGCGGTACGCCTATCTGTCGGTCGCCACCGCGCTGGTGCTGATGATCGTGCCGATCTTCTTCCCCGCCGTGAACGGGGCCAAGATCTGGATCCGGATCGACGGACTGTCCTTCCAGCCCGGCGAGTTCGCCAAGATCCTGCTGGCGGTCTTCTTCGCCGCGTATCTCGCCGCCAACCGCAACGCCCTCGCCTACACCGGCCGCAAGGTCTGGCGGCTCCAACTGCCCACCGGCCGGGTGCTCGGCCCGATCGTGGCGATCTGGCTGCTCAGCGTCTTCGTCCTCGTCATCGAACGGGATCTGGGGACATCGCTGCTCTTCTTCGGGCTCTTCGTGATCCTGCTCTACGTCGCGACCGGGCGCACCGGCTGGATCGCCGTCGGGCTGCTGCTCGCCGCGCTCGGGGCGTTCGCCGTCGGTTCGCTGGAGCCGCATGTCCACAGCCGGGTACAGGACTGGCTCGACCCGTACGCCTCCATCGCCGCCGGCCGCGGGCCCGGCCAGCTCGCGCAGTCGCTCTTCGCCTTCGCCGCGGGAGGGATGCTCGGCACCGGACTCGGGCTCGGCCGGTCCATCCTGATCGGTTTCGCCGCCAAGTCCGACTTCATCCTGGCCACGGCGGGCGAGGAACTGGGCCTGGTCGGCCTGACCGCTCTCTTCCTGCTGTACGCCCTGCTGGTCGCCCGCGGCTACCGCACCGCCCTCGCCGTGCTCGACCCCTTCGGCCGGCTGCTCGCCGTCGGCCTCTCCGCGATCCTCGCCCTCCAGGTCTTCGTCATCGCGGGCGGGGTGACGGGGCTCATCCCGCTGACCGGCATGGCGATGCCCTTCCTCGCCCAGGGCGGCTCGTCCGTCGTCACCAACTGGGTGATGGTCGCGCTGCTCATCCGGCTGAGCGACTCGGCCCGCAGCCCGCGCCCGGAGAACGCGGAGCCGGGTGTCATCGCGCCGGCCGAGGAGAACGGGAACGCCTGGAGGAACCAGTGGTGACCCGGCACAAGCGACAGGAAGAGCCACACCGACAGGGAGAGTACTACCGACAAGGAGAGCAACGGTGACTCGCTATATCCGACGGACCGCCGCCTTCTGTCTCCTCCTCCTGCTCGCCCTGCTGGTCAACGCGGCCAGAATCCAGGTCATCGAGGCGCACTCCCTCGATCACAACCCCGCCAACCGCCGGGACACCGTGGCCCGTTACTCGCAGCCGCGCGGCACCATCCTCATCGGCGGCCGAGCGGTCACCGGCTCCCGGGACAGCGGACAGCAGCTGCGTTACGAACGCACCTATACGCGGGGCCCGCTGTACGCGCCCGTCACCGGCTACGCCTCCCAGACATACGGCACGACACTGCTGGAGAACGCCGAGGACGGCATCCTCTCCGGTACGGACCCGATGCTCGCCCCGTTCCCCTTCTGGAACGAGATCACCCGCGGCCGGCGCCCCGGCGGGCACGTCGCCACCACGATCAAGGCGTCCATGCAGCGGGCCGCGTACGACGGACTGGCCGGCAGACGTGGCGCGGTCGCGGCCATCGAGCCGTTCAGCGGCAGGATCCTGGCGCTGGTCAGCAGTCCGTCGTACGACCCCGGGCAGCTGTCGGGCACCGGCGGGGCCGTCGACGACGCCTGGGCGCGGCTGACCGGCGCGGACGCGCAGCCGCTGCTCAACCGGGCCATCCGGCAGACGTATCCGCCCGGTTCCGCCTTCAAGATCGTGACGGCGGCGGCGACGCTGGACTCCGGGACCGTCACCGATGTCGACGCCCCCACGGACATCCCCGAGCCGTATGTCCTGCCGGGCACACGGACCGAACTGCCCAACGAGGCCGACGGGTGCGACAAAGAGTCACTGGACTACGCGATCAGATGGTCCTGCAACACGGTGCTGGCCGGGCTCGGGGTGAAGACCGGGCTGTCCGCGATGGTGGGGACGGCGGAGAAGTTCGGCTTCAACGACACCGGCATCACGATCCCTTCGGGGGTCGCCGCGTCCCGCTTCGACACCCGCATGAGCGACGATCAGCTGGCGCTGTCGTCGATCGGGCAGTTCGACACGCGGGCCACTCCGCTCCAGATGGCGATGGTCGCGTCGGCGGTCGCGAACGGCGGAGAGCTGAAGTACCCCTTCCTGGTGGACCGGACCACGGACGCGGACGGCGACATCGTCTCCCGTACCGGCGAGCGCTCCTACCGGCGTGCGATGGAACCCGCCACGGCGCAGTCGCTGCGGCGGATGATGATCGGGGTCGTGGAGGACGGGACGGGGGCGAACGCGGCGATCGACGGGGCGACGGTCGGCGGGAAGACGGGGACGGCGCAGCACGGGGTGGACAACGCCGGTACGCCGTACGCCTGGTTCATCGCCTGGGCGCAGGCGGGCAATTCGAGCAGACCGGCGGTCGCGGTGGCGGTGGTCGTGGAGTCCGCGGAGGCGAAGCGGTCGGACATCAGCGGCGGCGGCGACGCGGCGCCGATCGCGCGGGCGGTGATGCGGGAGGCGCTGCGAGACTAGGGCCTGTTGCGAAAGCAGCGCCGTCCGGTGAGGGAACGGCCGGGGGAATGGCCGGGGAAATCGCCGGGGAATGGCTGGGGGATGTCTGTGGTGGACGGGGTCGCGGAGGCGCTGGCGCGGATCGAACGGCTCGATCCCTCTCTGTGCGCCTTCATCGAGGTATGGGACGCGGAAGCCAGGGAACGGGCGCGGACGGTGGACCGCCGACTGCCGCTCGCGGGGCTGCCGTTCGCGGTGAAGGGACCGTCCGGCCTCCGGTCGTACGCGGCGGGGCGGCTGATCGCGGCGGGTGCGGTGCCGGTGGGGTCGACGGCGGTGCCGGGGCCCGGCACGTACTGGCAGACCTGGGGGCAGGGCAGGCACGGCCGTACGGTCAACCCGTACCGCGCGGACCGCACCCCCGGCGGGTCCTCCGCCGGGTCGGCGGTGGCGGTCGCGGCGGGCATGGTGCCGCTGGCGACCGGCAGCGACGGCGCGGGTTCCGTCCGGATCCCGGCGGCCTGGTGCGGGGTGTTCGGGCTCAAGACGACCAACGGACTGCTGCCGTCCCCGGACCGTACCGGCCTGGCCTCGGCGGGGGTGCTGGCCCGTTCGGCGGCGGAGGCGCGGGCGTATCTGCGGTGTGTGGTGGGCGGTGACGAGGCGCCGCCGCCCGCCTTCCCGGTGCCCGCCGTCTTCTCCCCCGACCTGGGGTACGCGCGGCCGGACCCGGAAGTGGCGGCGGTGGTACGCGCGGCGGTGGACCGGCTGGTGGCGGCGGGGGTCGTACGCCTCGTGCCGGCGCGGCGGCCGTTCACGCTGCTGGATCCGCGCGAGGCCTGGACGGCGATACGGGGAGGCGGCGGCCCGGAGAAGGCGGCGGGGGTGCGGGCGGAGAACGACCGGCGGCTCGACGCGCTCTTCGCCCGTACGCCGCTGCTGCTCACCCCGGTCACCCCCAACAGGCCGCATGGGCACGAAGGTCCGGGCGAGCTGTACTCCACCGCTCTGACCTGGGCGTTCAATCTGAGCGGGCATCCCGCGGCGAGCATTCCGGCCGGTTTCACGGCGGACGGATGTCCGGTGGGGCTGCAACTGGTGGCGGCGCGCGGGGCGGACGTCTCGCTCGCCGACATCGCCCTCGCGGCGCCTGCCTTCCCCGCCCCCGCCCCTGCCCCGCCCCCTCCTCTCTCTGGCTCCGCCCCCGCTCCCGCCCCCGCGCCTGCCCCTGCTCGTCAGCCGCCTATGTCGTCAGCGCCTCCCGGCGCTCGCGCCACGCCGTAGGGACCGAGCCCGTTCCGGTGCGGGCGGCGACGATGCCCGCCGTGATCGCACAGGTCGTGTCGACGTCGCCGAAGCCCTCCGCCGTCGACCAGAGCGCGGCGGCCAGATCGTCGCGGTGCCGGGCCGCCGTCCATACCGCGAACGGCACGGTGTCGTCGGCGCGGATCCGCTGGCCGTTGCCGAGCAGATCCGCCGCCTTCCAGGGCTCGGTGGTGAAGGACAGCTCCGCCGCCCGCGCCAGGCCGTCCCGTACCGGGCCCTCGGGCGTGGCCTCCGCCACCGCCGCCACGGAAAGCTCGGACCGTACCGACAGCGCCGCCGCCGTCGCGACCGCCACCGCGCCCGCTATGCCCTGCGGGTGCGCGTGGGTCACCTCGGCCGACAGCACGGCCTGTTCGGCCACGCGGTCCAGGTCGGCCGCGAACCAGGCGCCGAGCGGCGCCACCCGCATCGCCGCGCCGTTGCCCAGGCTGCCGCCCTCGAACAGGCCGGGGGCCAGGGTGCGCCAGTTCGCGGGCTCCGCCAGCAGGGCCGGCAGCAGCATGTGCATACCGTGCCCGTAGCCCCGGGCCGGATCGGCGTCGTACGTGAGGGCGAAGCAGAGCGCGAGCCGGTCCTGGTCGATGGCGCCGCGTTCGTCGAGGACGCGTTGGACGGCGAGGGCCATCGCGGTGTCGTCCGTCCAGTGCCACTCCAGCTCCGGCGGGGTGATCCTGGCCCTGATCTCCGCGTACGCGCGCTGACGTTCGCGGAAGAGAGGGAACCAGCGTTCGCCGAAGGCGTCGCCCAGAGCGAGTCCTTCGAGGCTGCGGCGGGCGGCTGCGCGGTCGGCACCGGGGTGTGGGGCGGTCATACGCGCCATCGTGCCGTGCAGCGCGGTGTTACGCGGGGGATTCGGGCGTATATCCGCCATGAGCATGCCGCGGTCGGCCGCCGAGGGACCCATCCGTTGGTAGACGTGATGTCAACAAGTCGCGCGCAAGGGATTGACGCCCTTGTTGACGAGCGGTCTCATAAGGGGTGACCGCCGGTAACACCGCTCGATGACCCGGCCGGCGAACCGACGTGGCGCCCTGGCCCGGCGCCCCGCCCCCGCGACCCGGCCCGGCGACCGTGCCCCGGCCCCGGCGACCGTGCACCGGCTCGGCGACCCGGCCCGGTGCCCCGGCGCGTCACACACAGCCCGTACTCCAGCCATGAGGTGCGCTCAGCCATGACGACAGTGACCGAACGCGACGTACAGCTGCTCCGCGACGCACTCGGCCCGCTCCGGGACCGCGAACAGGTCGCCGAGCGGCTGCTCGAATCCTCCGCCAAGCACTCCTTCGACCCCGACAAGGACATCGACTGGGACGCACCGGTCGAGGACGGCAAGTGGTTCTGGCCGCCGGAACTGGTCTCCCTCTACGACACCCCGCTCTGGCGGACGATGTCCGAGGAGCGGCGGAGGGAGCTGGCCAGGCACGAGGCCGCGTCGCTCGCCTCGCTCGGTATCTGGTTCGAGATCATCCTGATGCAGCTGCTGGTCCGTCACATCTACGACAAGCCGGTGACCAGCAACCACGTCCGCTACGCCCTCACCGAGATCGCGGACGAGTGCCGACACTCGATGATGTTCGCGCGGCTCATCAACACGGGCGGCGGCCCGGCGTATCCCGTGCCGCGCTACTACCACAATCTCGCGCGCATCCTGAAGACCGTCTCCACCACCCCGGGTTCGTTCGCCGCCACGCTCCTCGGTGAGGAGATCCTCGACTGGATGCAGCGGCTGACCTTCCCGGACGAGCGGGTCCAGACCCTCGTGCGCGGGGTGACCCGTATCCATGTCATCGAGGAGGCGCGCCATGTCCGGTACGCCCGCGAGGAGCTGCGCCGCCAGATGGTGACCGCGCCGCGCTGGGAGCGGGAGTTCACCCGGCTCAGCTGTGGTGAGGCCGCCCGCGTCTTCTCGGTCTGCTTCATCAATCCGCAGGTGTACGAGAACGTCGGCCTCGACCGCCGGCAGGCCGTCGCGCAGGTGCGCGAGAGCGGTCACCGCCGGGAGGTGATGCAGTCGGGTGCCAGGCGGCTCACCGACTTCCTGGACGACATCGGTGTGCTGCGCGGGGCGGGGCGCAGGCTCTGGAAGTCCTCGGGCCTCCTCGCCTGACCGCCGCCCCGACGCCTTCCGCCGGCCTCCCTTGCCGCCTCCCTCGCCGCTTCCCCACGGTCGCGCCCGCTGCCGCGCCATTCCCCATCCGGCCCGGCCGCCCGGCGGTTACGCTGCGGACATGACCGCGCCCGCAACGCCCGCGTACCGAAGGCTCAGCGTCGAGGAGCGCCGTACGCAACTCCTCGACGCGGCCCTCGGCCTGTTCGCGCACCGGGCGCCGGAGGAGGTCTCTCTCGACGACGTCGCCGTGGCGGCCGGGGTGTCCAGGCCGCTCGTCTACCGCTACTTCAGCGGCGGCAAGCAGCAGTTGTACGAGGAAGCGCTGCGCTCCGCCGCCGACGAACTGGAACGGTGCTTCACCGAGCCCCCGGTGGGGCCGCCGACCGAGCGGCTGGGGCGCGTCCTCGACCGCTATCTCGCCTTCGTCGACCAGCACGACACCGGGTTCAGCGCGCTGCTCCGGGGCGGCAGCGTCTGCGAGACGTCCCGGACGAGCGCGATCGTCGACGAGGTACGGCGGGCCGCGGCCGAACAGATCCTGCTGCACCTCGGAACGGGCGGCGGAACGGGCGACGGCATGGGCGACGGCACTGCGGCGCCCGGCGCGCGGCTGCGGATGCTGGTGCGCACCTGGATCGCGGCCGTCGAATCCGCCTCGCTCATATGGCTGGACGAGGAGAAGCGCCCGGCCGCCGACGAGCTGCGCGACTGGCTGGTCGACCATCTGATCGCGCTGCTGGTGGTCACGGCCGCCACCGACGAGGACACGGCGACGGCCGTCGGCGCGCTCGTGGCGTACGAACACCCGGACGGACCGGTGGGAGCGCTGGCCCGCCGGGTGCTGCCCCTGGTCAACGCGGCGGCGCACCTCACGTAGGGGCGCATCTCACATAGGGGCGCGCCTCACAGGGGCGCGCGCCCCGCGCGGACGGGACGGGGCCCGTGGATAAGACTGGGGGCGTGAGAAGCGAAGACACTCCCTTTGTCGGCGGCCCGCTGGACGGGCGCGTACTGCCCGTACTGACGGGACCGACCGGGCAGCCGCCCAAGTGGTACGAGGTCCCGGTGCCGGACGCGGACGGCGGGCCGCCCACCGTCTTCGCCTACCGTCGCGCCCCGGCCGGCTACACCAAGCGGCTCGGGATCCAGCGCGGCTGGAAGTACGAGTACGTGGCCGAGGGCCGCGAGCGGCACACGCTGAAGTGGCCCTGGTCGAAGCCCGGCGGCCGTACGGACCGGGACAACGGCACGGAGCCCGGCGACGCTACGGACCGGGGCGGCGCTACGGACCAGGGCGACCGTCCCTCACAAGGATGATGCTGTTGCGCCACTCCGCCCATTAATGCGCTCTTCACATGCCATATCACCTCATCATCGCCTAGTGCTGGACTGCCCGTCCCGCAACCGGAGGTGATGACGTGTCAGGCAGAGTGTCGCAATCCGTCTGTACGGCGGCGCTGGCCGCCGCGACGGTCTTCGCGGCGGTGCCGATCGCGTCGGCGTCGGCGTCGCCGTCTCCCCCACCCGTCCCGGCGGCCGTCCCCTCGGCTGTTCCGTCGGCCGCCCCCTCCCCGTCGGCTTCCGCCGGGCCGGGCGGCCTCGGCGGACCCGGCGGCCTCGGCGGACCCGGCGGCCTCGGCGGACCCGGCGTCACCGACGACGCCCCGCCCCGTACCGTCGCGGAGATGCTCACCCGGCTCCAACAGCTCTACCGCGAGGCCGAGAAGGCCACCGAGGAGTACAACGCCACCGCCGCCGAGCTGACCCGGCAGCGCGCGGAGACCAGGAGGGTGGACGCCGAACTCGCGCGGACCCGCTCCGCGCTGGCCCTCAGCCGCGTCAACGCCGGGCGGCTGGCCCGTGAGCAGTACCAGGGGCAGTCCGGTCTCTCCGGCTATCTGCGGCTGTTGCTCGCCCGCGACCCGCAGAGCGCCCTGGACGAGACGTATCTGCTGGCGCGCGCGGCACGCGGCAGGGCCGAGACGCTGCACCGGCTGACGGGCGGCGAGCAGCGCGCCCAGGCCCTCGCCCGGGAGTCCCGCGAGGCCCTCGCCCGGCAGCAGGCGCTCGCCACGAAGCAGAAGCGACAGCGCGACATGGTCAGATCCCGGCTCCAGGAGGTCGAGAAGCTGCTCGCCTCCCTCAGTCGTGCTCAGATCACGGCGCTCAACGCTCTCGAACGGGCCGGTACGGACAAGGCCCAGCGCGAACTGCTCGCCTCCGGCGCCCTCGGCGACGGCACACCCCAGGGCGCGGGCGGTCCGCAGGGCGCGGGCGGTCCGGCCGGCACGTCGGTCCGTATGGCGCCTTCCCGGGCGGGCCAGGCGGCCCTGGAGTACGCCGTCGCGCAGATCGGCAAACCGTACGAGTGGGGCGCCGAGGGGCCCGACTCGTTCGACTGTTCCGGGCTGACCTCGCGGGCCTGGGCGCGCGCGGGTCTCGCCATCCCGCGCACCAGCCAGGAGCAGTGGAGCGAACTCCCCAAGGTCTCGCTGCGCGAGCTGCGCCCCGGCGATCTGGTGGTCTACTTCCCGGGGGCCACGCATGTGGCGATCTATCTGGGCGACGGGATGGTGATCCAGGCACCGCGCCCCGGCACCAACGTCAAGGTCTCCCCCATCGCGGCGAATCCCCTGCTGGGCGCGGTGCGTCCGGACCCGGAGGCCGGGGCGCTGGCCCCGGGGGTGTACGAGCCGCCCGCACTGCCCCCGGGCGCGCTGGACGGCTCGGACTCCGGTTACGGCGAGGAGGCCGCACCGGAGGCCTGAACCGAGCCGAGTCGGGCGGCGGGCCCGGCGTCAGGCCGAGCCCGCCGCCTCCGCCGCCTCCGCCAGAAACGCGTTCGTCTTCTCCGGCTCGTAGAAGAAGTTCTCGAAGTCCGCCGGGTCGTTGAAGCCGTTCGCGAACCGGTCGGCGACCCGCGGCAACTGCCCCGCCGCGCCGATCAGGTTCAGGACATGCTCCGGCGGCACGCCCAGCATCGCGTTCGTCCACTTGGTGACATGCCGCGCGGTGTCCCAGTAACGGTCGAACGCCGACCGCATCCACGCCTCGTCGAACGGCCGGTCGCCATGGCTCACGATCGAGTCCAGATACGAAGCGGCGCACTTGGAGGCCGAGTTGGAGCCCTGTCCGGTGATCGGGTCGTTGGCGACGACGACATCGGCGACACCGAGCACGAGACCGCCGCCCGGCAGCCGCCCGACCGGCTTGCGTACGGTCGGCGCGTACCGCCCGGACAGCGTCGCGTTGGCGTCCGTCAGCTCGGCCTTCGTGGCGCGCGCGTACTCCCAGGGCGTGAAGCGTTCCATCAGCTTCAGGGTCAGCGAGAGATGCTCGGCGGGGTCCTTGATGCCCTGGAAGGCATCGAGCGGGCCGCCGGGTATGCCCTCCCAGAAAAGGATGTCCGCGCGTCCGGAGGTGGTGAGGGTGGGCATCACGAACAGCTCGCCGACACCCGGCACCAGATTGCAGCGGACCGCGTCGTACTCCGGGTGCTCGGGGCGCGGGCCGAGACCGTGGACGTAGGAGACGGCGAGCGCGCGCTGCGGCGCGTCGTACGGGGAGCGCGAGGCGTCGCGGCCGAACATCGAGACCAGTTCGCCCTTGCCCGCCGAGACCAGCACCAGGTCGTACGTACGGGAGAAGAAGTCCAGGTCGGAGACTGCCGCCCCATGGATCACCAGCTGGCCGCCGCGCTGCGCGAAGGTCTCCATCCAGCCGGCCATCTTGACCCGCTGGTCGACGGACTGGGCGTAGCCGTCCAGCGTGCCGACCCAGTCCACGGCCCGGGAGGAGTCGGGGGCGGCGACCGAGACGCCGAGGCCCTCGATCCTCGGCGCCTGGGACTCCCAGAAGCCCAGCTTGAGATCGCGTTCGTGCTGGAGCGCGGTGTGGAACATGCACTGCGTGGACATGACCCGGCCGGACCGGATCTCGTCCGCCGTGCGGTTGGACATCAGGGTGATCTCGTACCCCTGCGACTGGAGCCCGAGGGCGAGCTGGAGCCCGGACTGGCCTGCTCCGACGATGAGTATCTTCCGCATGGCGGGTTCTCCGTTTGCGTACGTGATGCTACGTGTGGCGCCTGGTGTGGCGTACGTGGCGGCTGGTGCAGTGTGGATGACGGGGGTGGCATGGGGAATTACGGGGACGTACGCCACGTACGCGACATGTGCGACAGACAGCGCCGAAAGACGACGTGCGGCGCGGTGACGCGGCGCGCGCGTACCGACGACCGACGTGGGCTGACGTGGCTGATAACTGACGTCGGCTCAGGCTACTCGGCTACTCCGGAGAGGTTTCGAGCGCATGCCGCACCAGCGCGAGCAGCGACTCGACGGCCGTATTCCGTTTGCGTGCGTCCATGATCAGTACAGGCACGCTCGGCGGAATCGTCAAGGCATCACGCACATCCGCCGGCTGGAACGCCGGTGTTCCCTCGAAGTGGTTGACCGCCACGACATACGGCAGTCCGCAGCTCTCGAAGTAGTCGAGCGCCGGGAAGCAGTCGGGCAGCCGTCGGGTATCGGCCAGTACGACGGCGCCGATCGCACCGCGCACCAGGTCGTCCCACATGAACCAGAAGCGCTTCTGGCCCGGGGTACCGAAGAGGTACAGGACGAGGTCGTCGTCGAGGGTGATACGCCCGTAGTCCATCGCCACGGTCGTGGTGAGCTTGTCGGGCGTCGCGCTGAGATCGTCGATCTCGGCGCTGGCCTGGGTCATCAGCGCCTCGGTCTGGAGCGGCGGGATCTCCGAGACCGACCCGACGAAGGTCGTCTTGCCGACCCCGAAGCCGCCCGCGACCACGATCTTGGTGGCGATCGGGGCACGCGTACGGTCCAGCTGCCAGGGTTTGAGATCCTCTTCACGTTCGGGTTCGCGTGCGGCTTCGACGGCGGTCCGCGTCGAACCGGCGGAACCGGCCGAGCCGACCGAACCGGCGACGCCGAACGCGGCGATGACGTCAGAGGCGGCGGAGTCCACTCAACACCCTTTCCAGCAGTGCGTGGTCGGGCTGTCCGGTGTCGTGCCCGGTCCCGTACACACGGATCTTTCCCTGGTCGGCGAGGTCGCTCAGCAGCACCCTCACCACCCCCAGCGGTATCTTGAGCAGCGCCGACACCTCGGCGACGGTACGCATCCGCCGGCACAGCTCGACGATGGCGAGCATCTCCGGCATGACGCGCGACGCGCCCGAACCGTCCGTCAGCTCCCTGCGTTCCTCGGCCGCTTCGAGGGCGGCGACGAAGGTCTCGACCAGCAGGACATGGCCGAACCGGGTACGTCCGCCCGTGAGCGAGTACGGACGCACCCGGGCGGGCCTGCGGTCGGAGCCGCGCACCGGCAGCCTGCGCGCGGGTTCGGCGGACGGGGTCACTTCGTGCTCTCCATCGACTTGCGCAACTCGTCGCGGAGTTCGGGCGTCAGTACGTGTCCGGCGCGGCCGACGAAGAGCGCCATGTGGTAGGCCACCACGCTCATGTCGCAGTCGGGGGTGGCGTGCACCCCGAGCAGCGAGCCGTCGCTGATCGCCATGACGAAGACGCTGCCCTCCTCCATGGCGACCATGGTCTGTTTGACCCCGCCGCCCTCCATCAGCTTCGCCGCTCCGATGGTGAGGCTGCCGATGCCCGAGACGATGGTGGCCAGATCGGCGCTGGAGCCGCGAGGGCCCTTTCTGCGCACGGGAGTGGCCGCCTCGGTGTTCAGCCCCGGGTCGGAGGAGAGCAACAGGAGTCCGTCGGACGAGACGACGGCGACCGAGTGCACCCCTGGCACCTCCTCGACGAGGTTGCTCAACAGCCAGTGCAGATTACGTGCTTCGCTGCTCAGTCCGAATGTGCCGGTCGCAGTCAACTGCGTGCCTCCTCGACTGTCTCCCCCGACTGTCCGGTATGTTCCTCGGTCCGTGCCGCGGAGGCTCTGGGCTCCGCGTGCTCGGCCCGGTCAGACCGCTCCGACTGCTCCGACTGCTCGGTCAGTTCGGCCTCGACATCGCGCCGGCCTTCCTTCGCCCCCCGGTGGAAGCCGCCGAGCCTGCGGCGCAGTGCTTCCGCGTCCACACTGCCGGTACGCGCGGTGGGCGCGGCGGCAGGTCTGACGATCTTGGGGGTGCGCTTGGGCAGCCCCTTGTCGGTGATGCTCTCCGGTCCGTCCTCGTCGTCCGGCGCGTCCGGCTCGGCCTCGGCGGATCGCGGCTGCCGGGGCAGCCGCATCGTGAACGTGTCCTGGTCGGGGCCGGTGGTCAGCGGCTCGCCGTCATGGACACGCTCGTGGGAGTCGGGGCCGATGGCATACGGACCGACGGCCGCGTCCGGGGTGGTCGCCCCGTACGCGGCGACGACTCCGGTGCCGACGCCGGAGTCGGTGCTGCTGTCGCTGTCGGTGCCGCTGTCGCTGGTGCTGTCGGCCGTACGTTCGCGCTCCGGCGCGCTCACCTCAAGGGTGTCCTCGGCCTCGGCCCTGCGGATCGCCGCCTCGGCGGCCAGCACCATCGGGTCGACTTCCGGAGCCGCGGCTTCGGCGGGACCCGCGGGTTCCACGGGCTTCCCGGGGTCCGCGGACGTTCCCGCGTCCGCGGGCTTTCCGGCATCCGCGGGACTCCCGGCATCCGCCGTCGGGCCCTTCAGCTCCGAACGGCCCCGGAGCGTGTTGGAGTTGGCCTCCGCGGTCGAGCCCGGCAGATGGAGCGCCGGGGACCCGGCCCCGGCTCCCGCCCGGTGCTGCGGCGAGGCGGCCGGGGACGCCGGCAGCAGCGCCTGCGGCAGGACGACGACCGCGGCCACGCCGCCCTGCTCGTGCTCGCGCAGCTCGACCCGTACGCCGTGGCGCGCCGCGAGCAGCCCGGCGACGCGCAGGCCGAGCCCCTCGCCCTCCGGCTCGCTCACGTACGGCTCGCGCGGAGCGCTGTCGCCCCCCGCGCGGACGTCCGGGTCGGCGAGCCGCGCGTTGAGCGCGGTGAGCCGGTCCGCGGACATGCCGATGCCCTGGTCCTGTACGGAGAGCATCACCTCGCCGGTCTCCAGCAGCCAGCCGGAGAGCTGGACCTCGGCCTCAGGCGGCGAGAAGGAGGTGGCGTTCTCCAGCAACTCGGCCACGAGATGGCTGAGGTCGTCCGCGGCGAACCCGGCCACCTGCGCGTGCGGCGGCAGGGACTGGATGGTGACCCGCTCGTACCGTTCGATCTCGCTGACGGCCGCGCGCAGTACGTCCACGAGCGGTACGGGCCCGGTCGAGCCGTGGCCGTGCTCGTGGCCGGCGAGCACGAGCAGGTTCTCGCTGTGCCGCCGCATGACGGTGGCCATGTGGTCGAGCTTGAACAGGGTCGCGAGCTGCTCGGGGTCCTGCTCGCACTCCTCCAGGCCCTCGATGACACCGAGCTGGCGCTCCACGAGTCCGAGGTTGCGCAGCGAGAGGTTGACGAAGGTGTGGTGCACGGTGTGACGCAACCGCTGGAGCTGGGCGGCGAGTTCGGCGGTGCGCTCCTGGAGTTCGGCGCGCTGGGCGACGATCTTCTCGCGCGCGCCGATCAGGCCGAGCCGCTCCCTGTCCAGCTCCCCGGCGCGGGTGGAGAGGTCGAGGAGCTTGCTGTGCAGGCTGTTGAGGGACCGTACGACCTGCGCGAACTCGTCGTTGCGGCCGGTGAACCGGACCGGTTCCTCGGTCTCCGGCGCCGCCGAGAGGCGGGCCGCGCCGATCCGTACGACCGCGAGCGGGCGGGTGAGCGTCCGGGCGACGGCGGTGGAGACCCCGACGGCGATCAGCAGACAGCCGCCGAGCAGCGCGATCCGCAGTTCGAGGCCGGTGACGGCGTCGTCGCGCAGCTTTTCGAGCCGCTCCACCTGGCTGGTGCCGAGGCCCGACTCGACGCCGCGCATCTGGTCGATCCTGGCGGTGAGCGCGGATTCGACCTTCTCCTGGTCGGCCTCGCGGTCGGAGTCGGAGAGTTCGGGCCGGTCGGTGAGCCGGGTCAGATACCCCTCGGCGGTCTTGATCTCGGGCCCGGTGACGGTGCCGGTGAGGGACTCGCGCGCCTGGGTGTCCGCGCTCTGGTCGAAGTCGGCGAGCGCGCCCAGTTCCCGTACGTGTGCCTTCTGCGCGTCGGCGCTGAGGTCGTCGCGGAGCTGGTCGCTCTTCTCGCTGTCCGAGCCGGTCCCGGACTCGACGGGGAGGCCCGTGATCGGGTCGTACTGCGGCGCGGTGTCGGTCGGGCCGGGCACGGCGAGGGCGGCCAGCAGCAGTCCGCGGGTGGCGGAGGCCTGCTCGACGGCGCGGGAGAGCGCGCCGGGGGCGCGGGTGCCGTCGGCGGCCTCGGCCGGAGTCCGCTCGGCCAGTTCGTCGGCGAGGGCCTGGAGCTTGGCGATGACCTCGGAGTACGCGCGGTACGCCTCCAGCGCGGAGCCCTCGCCGGTGAGGGCGGTGCGGCGGATGGAGGGGACGGTGGAGAGGTCGCGGAGCAGGCCGGGAGAGGCGGACGCGGTGGCCCGCATCTCGTCGATCTGCCGGTCGACCCGGGCACTGCGGGTGTCCGAGATCGTGTGCTTGCCCTTGTCGCCCTTGCCGCCGCTCCCACCGGGCTGCTCGTCGCGGCCCGCGGCGATATAGACGATGACCTCGTCGCGCTCGTCCGCGAGGGAGTGGCTGAGGATCACGGCCTGCCGGTTCAATTCGGCGAGGACGACCAGGTTCTGGGCATCGTTCAGCTCGGTGGAGGCGGTGAGTACGGCGGGGGTGCCTGCCGCGATGACGGTGACCCCCAGGACCGCGACACCGGCCACCAGCCGGTTGCGTACCCGCACTCGGCGTCCTTCCTGAGCCTTGGCGGCATCGTTCATGGAATTCCCGGGCGTGGCGTTCTGTGCTGTGGCGTGGTGAGCCATGGCGTTCCGGGCCGTCATCTCACCGGCCGTGGCGTTCGCGGCCTGAGAGTTTCCGGCTTTCTTCTTTCCGGACTTCTTCTTTCCGGCCTTCGCGCCGGCCTTCGTGGCCGGAGAGGAGGAAGTGACCGAAGTGGTCGAACTGGTCCCGGCCGTGGTGTCCGAGGTGGCCTCGTCCCGCCCGACACCGTTACCCCGAGGCCGCTTCTTCTGCACCGGTGCTCGCATTCTTGATTCGTCCGCCCATGAAGCAGAGGTGACGACCGGTCACTGCATGAGAACCCCCACCCCTGGCACGGCTGTCGACCATTCCAGCGCCCTTGGGAGGAAGGCGCGCATCGGCCGCTCCGCCACCTGAACGAGTGAACATCAAGAAGGAGTTGACGAACAACTCTTCCCACTCGGGGGCCCTCGTGAACATGGCGTGCCGGGTGGACCTTCCGCGCGCGCTTTGGCAGGATGCGCGCCCGCAGCTTCCCCTGTCCCCTCAATGCGGCCCCCTCCCTGTCCTCGTCCGGCTTCGTCCGGGACTCATTCTGACCGAATGAGAGCGGTTGACCTGGCGGAACGGACCGATCGGCACGGCGTGCAGACAGCGTGAAGAGTTCATGCGGATAGCCGGGAGAGTCATGCACACTGGTGCGCATGCGTATCGAACTCGCCACCAGGCCCGGCACCGCCGTACGGCCCAATGAGGACTGGACTTCCGTGGTCCTGCCCGCCGGGGGCGAGGGGGGTGCGCTGGTCGTCCTGGACGGAGTGACGCCCCCGGCCGGGGACGACGGATGTGTACACGGCGTGCCCTGGTTCACCGCCAGACTGGGCGGCGCGCTCGCCGAACTGTCCGGTTCACGACGGGATATGCCACTGGCAGAGATCCTCGCGGCGTCCATCGCGCGTACGGCGGATGCCCATCGTGAAACCTGTGACCTTTCTCACGTACGCACTCCTCAGGCGACCGTCGTCCTCGCGCGCTGGGGTTCGGACACCGTCGAACATCTGGTGCTCTCCGACTCGGCGCTGCTGATGGAGTCGCCGGACGGCGAGGTGCGCGCGGTGCTGGACGACCGTCTGGACCGGGTCCCGCGCGAGGCGCTGCGCTCGGTGACCACGGCGGACGCGCTGCGCAACACGGAGGGCGGCTTCTTCACGGCGGCGGCGGACCCGGCGGTCGCGGCGAGGGCGGTGACGGGCCGTACGCCGGCGGCCGAGGTGCGCGCCCTGCTGGCGCTGACGGACGGCGCGACCCGCTGGGTGGAGGTCTTCCGGGAGGGCGGCTGGGCGGACTGTCTGGCGCTGGTGCGCAAGAACGGCGCGCAGGAGCTGATCGACCGGGTGAGGGCCTCGGAGTCGGCGGACCCGGACGGAGTGGCGTTCCGGCGGGGGAAGGCGAGCGATGACGCGACGGTGACGTACGTGGAGCTGTAGGGGCGCGGACGCGGGGCCCGCCCCGCGGGGCACCTGCGCGCACCCCTTCTGCCCCCCTCGCCCCTCCTGCCCCTCCTCCGCCGCCCTCTCCTCCCCCGTCCTCTCCTCCGCCGCCTTCTCCTCCCCGTCCCCTCCTCCGCCGTCCCCGGTCAGCTCTCGGCGCGGGCGTTCAGCTGGTGGAGCAGCCGGGCCAGTTCGGCGACCTCGCCGCGGTCCCAGTCGGCGAGCTTCCGCACATACCGCTCACGGCGCGCGTCGCGCACACGCCGGAAGCGGGTACGGCCCTCGTCGGTGATCCGGACGAGCGAGGCGCGCCCGTCGGCCGGATCGGGCTCGCGCGTCACCAGTCCCAGTTCCTCCAGGGCGCGCAGCTGACGGCTTATCGTCGCCTTGCCCACCCCGAAATAGGCGGCGAGTTCGGTGGCCCGCTGACAGCTGTTCTCCTCCAGCCGTACGAGCAGTCCGTACGCGGCGGGCTCCAGCTCGGGGTGGACCTCGCGCGCCATTTCTCCGGAGCTGGCGCGAGCGCGGCGCAAAAAGACCGCCAGTTCCCGTTCCAGTGCCAGGAATTCGTGGTCCACACCACTGCTTCCGTCGAGGGCGGGATCTTTCGCCGTACCATTTCTGTGCACGTCAGCACCCATCGCGCGCTTTTCCGCTCCTGAAAGTTTCTTTCGCCGACGGCCGTTGCCGCAGCTCCGCCAGTATTTCGCAGGTTTATACCAACGGAAGCCGCGTGGCGCTCTTCCGTCGTAAGGGTCTACGTGCGTAGCGTCAATACTGGCATGTCCATTGCACTGCATGTCGACGTGTCAGACCCGTCATGAGATCCCCCCACCGAGGTCTTCGGAGGCACGCAATGCCCGTGCACAGATCCGGAACGACCGGTCGTTCGTTCGCCACCGCGACCGGCGCTCTCCTCGCAAGTCTCGCGCTCCTGCTCACCCTCCCGGGTGCGGCGGGCGCCACCACCCCGGCCGACCCACCGGCCGGCATCCCCGAACGCGGCTCGGCCCACATGGGCATGGGCGTCATCGAGCACGACGGCCAGGGCGGTCTGCCCCGCGCGGACCGCGTCGTCCAGACGGAAGGCGTGGACGTCTCCGGCCATCAGGGAAACGTCGACTGGGCGTCCCTGTGGAACAGCGGCGTGAAGTGGGCCTACGTCAAGGCCACCGAGGGGAACTACTACAAGAACCCCTCCTTCACGCAGCAGTACAACGGCTCCTACAACATCGGCATGATCCGCGGCGCGTACCACTTCGGTACGCCGAACGACTCCAGCGGCGCCAACCAGGCCAACTACTTCGTGGACGGCGGCGGCAGCTGGTCCCGCGACGGCAAGACCCTGCCCGGCGTGCTGGACATCGAGTGGAACCCGTACGGCGCGCAGTGCTACGGCAAGACCCAGGACCAGATGATCGCCTGGATCCGCGACTTCCTGACCACCTACAAGGCACGCACCAGCCGCGACGCGGTGATCTACACGGCCACGAGCTGGTGGAAGGCGTGCACCGGCAACTACACCGGCTTCGGCTCCACGAACCCGCTCTGGATCGCCCGCTACGACACCACGATCGGCGAGCTGCCGGCGGGCTGGGGCTTCCAGACGATCTGGCAGTACACCTCGACGGGCCCCATCGTCGGCGACCACAACCGTTTCAACGGCGCCCTGGACCGAGTCCAGGCCCTGGCGAACGGCTGACCGCACCGCGACACCGCGGTCCGGACCGGAACGGAGGACCGGTCGGGAGCACGCGGTGTCATACAAGGCCGGGGGGGCGGCGGTGTCGCGGCCGGGGGGGCGGCGGTGTCGCGGCCGGGGGGGGGACCGCGGTGGCCGCGCCGGGCCCGGGGGGGGGGGGGAACGGCGGTGGGGGGGGGGGGGGCGGGGGGGGGGGGGGGGGGCCCCCCCGCGGCGCGGGGGGGGGGGGGGGGGGGGGGGGGGGGGGGGGGGGGGGGGTGTTTTGGGGGGGGGGGGGGGGGCGCGGCCTCGGAGGGGGACAGGGCCCGCGCCGTGCCGACGTCGACCCCGGCGACGACGGCCGATACGACGACCACGGACATGAACAGGGCCGC